>CAWKLX010000001.1:0-330684 GCA_963850605.1 uncultured Alphaproteobacteria bacterium
ATAACGCTGACCAGCGGATGCGGCGCCGGCGCCGGCACGACAAGACGCGGCCACAGCCCGCCGGCACGCGCCACCGGTTCCACGCGCAAGGGGCTGCCGGCGCGCGCAAGTTCGGCATTGGCTACACGGCCCACTGAAGGATCGGCGGACGTCAGCGCCGGGAAGGGAGCAGGCCGCTCCGAACGCATTCGGCCACGATGATATAGCACCGCGGACACGTGGCGCACGAGATGGCGCGGAACGCCGGCGGTTGCGCGCAGCAGCAGGGCGTAGCGGTGATGCGGCGCCGATGCGCGATCGATGCCGCCGATTTCACGCAGCCGGGCCAGGCTGAACAAAGCGGGCTGGCCAGCGACATCGCCGGCAAGGGCAAGATCCGGACTCCAATCGGGCTTCAGTCGCGGCTCGCGCCGGCGGCCGGCGCCATCGATCGCATCCTCGTCGGCATAGACGAGCACCGTCTCGGGGCAGTCCGCGAGCGCTTCGGCGAGCTGGGCCAGCGCCGTCTCAGGCATGCTATCGCCCGCATCGATAAAACCGACATGCCCGGCCGCCGCGGCATCCAGGCCCGCAGCGGCCAGACTTGCCGCATCATTCGAGCAGGCTTCGACCAGCCGCGCCTGCGGCACGCGCGCAGCGAGGGTTTCGGCCGCAGCCCGTGCCGCGTGTGGCAAGCCGGGCGGACAGACCAGCAGCAGCTCGAACCGTGTCCAGAGCTGTCGCGCAAGGCTTTCAACCGTTTCGTTAAGTAGGTCCGGCCGCACCGGCGGGACGGCGAGCAGCAGACCAACGGGCGTTGTATCCTGCGCCTGCTCCAGCTCGGCCACATGCTGCTCGGCGGCAGCCAAGGCCCGGTCATCCGGCGCTTTTTGCCGCGCCAGCCAGAGCTGGTAGGCGAGATCGGAGCCGGGCGGCAGGCCATCTTCGAACAGAATTTCGGCAATGCCCGTGCGGGCGCGGGCCTCTGCGGATTCCGAGATGAAGAGCAGCGTCTCCACGCGGGTCGCGCCCCTGGCAGCACGCACTGTGAAATCCTGCAGCGCCTCCGGATCGGCCGCGCGTCCGAGGCCGCTGCGGAATAGTTCACGTATAAAAAAATCATCGGGCGGCGCATCCGGGCCGTGCCGGGCCTGGAACTCGGCGCTGCTCGCGATGCCGGTGGCGATTGCCTGCAGCGACTCGCCCTGGCGTAGCCGCTGCACCGCCTCGCGCAAGCCGTGCGCATCGGGCTTGCGGGCGAGGCCGGTGCGGTAGAGCCGCGCAATCGGGCCGCCCAGCCGCTCCGCTTCCGCAGCATCAGCAAACAGCTGCGTCATGGCGAACAGATCACGTTAAAGTCGGACGGGGTGCTTCTTCGACGTGATACCGCAACTCCATCCTGCCACACCCCCTGACGTCGATCACGTGAACGATGTGTAGTGGCTGCGTTCGCAAGCGTCCACAGGGCGGTGCTAGCGACAGGTTGGCGGCCCTGCGGCGGGCCGACAACCTGCCTGGCGCGACCGGGAGCAACGCGAAACGCGCTAACGAGCCCACCACGGCTTGCTGGTCGCATTGCTGCCCGCCTCAGCTTGCTGCGCCGCCAGCCCGGGCCAGTCGGCATAGGTGATACGTTCGGCCTCGCTCTGCTCGAGCGGAGGCCGGACCGCCTCGCGCCGTCGGGCGACGACGTGACTATGATAGCTCGGGATAACACCATGCCGGGTCATCAGCTGCTCGATTAGCACGATCAGCCTGGCGATGGTCTGGTCCTTCGGATCTTGCCAGTCGAAGTTCGGCAGGATGCCGGTGAAGAACGGCCGCATTACGGCACCGCCATAGTCTCGCCGATCGAGCACGTCGAAGTAGCGATACGTGAGAGGCATGATCTGCGAGGCGTGCACGCCCTCCGAGGGATCGTGCTGCATCATCCACTCGAGCGACGGCACAGGGATGCCGGGACGCACCTGTTTGGCCAGGTGGTCGTAGCGGTAGCGCTCGGCGAGGCAGCGATCGACTTCGTTCATCAGCGCCATCACATGGGCATCGTAGATATGGTGGTCAGGGCCGATATATTCATCGAAGATGAGAAGTCCGCCGGGCACCAGCACGCGGTGCATGAGCCGAAACATAACCTCGATATCCATGAAATGATGGATTGCCGCCTGAACGAAAACGACGTCGAACGACGCGTCCGGAAGGTTCTCGTTCAATACATCGCCTGACCGCAGGTCGATGCGTCCCGCCAAATCGGCAAGGCGCAGCCTAGCTGCCTCGATGGCGGAGCGCGACATTTCGTAGGCAAGGATATGCTCGGCATAGCCTGCACGCAGCAGATGCTCCTCTACAAATGCCATGCCGCAACCGATGGAGAGCACGCGCCTGGCCGCCGGAGTCATCCACCGCCGACCGGCATCGTCCACCACCCAGCCGTCCTCTCTGCCCGTTGTGGGCATTGCAATGGCGTGCCGGTAGAGGAATTCATGCTGGGTGTAGTCGACTGGATCGCCTACAACCGTCGCCTGCGACCCGACATGCTCGCCGCCCTCGTAGCGCTTGTCCCAGATATTCGTCGCATAGGCACTTGGCGCAGTAAGCGGCAGGGGGTCATCGGTCATTAGGCCAGCTCCGGATTAAATCTTAGTGGATGGTAGCCCCTCTCAGGGCGCTTGTGATAACGCCTTGGAGGGACGTGCTAACTGCGAATTATAGACGATGTCGGGTGGTCCGGCATGCGGCGGACAGGCCGGGATGAAGCGTCCATTGTAGAGCCATGACTTATCGGATTGCCAAGGCTGGCACGTCGTGACGACAGATTTGCCAAAGAACAGTCCGATTGCGGAGATTAGCTCGGGCGCGTTGCCTAGCGTCGTGTAGGTGCCGAGGCGCTCCGAAGTGCCATGTACCAGCATTTGGGGCGAGTCCGGTGGGAGATAGAACACCATCCGGTCTGTCCTGGACTGTTGACCGGACGCCCAGGTGCGTGCGCGCGCCTGCCGTGACATGGCCAGCAAACCGAAGTCGCTACGGATACCTCCAATCTGGAAAATAAAGGGAAACAATGATAGAGCTAGGACGCCCGGACCAATTCGGCGAAAGTAGAGGCCACCATAGCTTGGAAGCCGGCCAGCGCTGCGATCTGCCGAGCACTCCGACGGCGGCGAGTATCCAGAGCAGGTCAACCAGCCATTGTCGGGTTGTCGAATGCCGCTCGCAACACAAATCGCCATAGTGGTAGAAAGCGGCAAACAACGAGAAAAAGGCCGCAACGACCAATCCGAAGGCAAAGGCCATTCGCCAAAAGCCAAGTCGCGCAGCTCCAACACCGAGCCAAACCAACGCAAACCCGACGGCGAAAAGTGCTTTGGTCGCGAGTGCTCCTACCATCCTCAAAACCACGCGCCGAAATCTCCCGTCGTCACGACGTGGATCGCCAGTTGCCGTGCGGCCGCCAGCGCGGATGATGTCAAATGGCCTGTATAGGGCTTCGTATTCGAACCAAGGTCGATGTTTGCTGACCGGAACATGACCAGCCCCGCCATAACAGCAAGCCCGACGAGGCCGGGTAAAAGCCACCACACGTTGCCGGGGAGGCCCGCGATAAGGCGGCGGGGACGCAACGCGACAGAACCGCGAGACGCAATCAGGACACGGCTCGTGCCGGCGATTGCAACCCCGATGGCGAGTGCTGCGCCGATCTCGTGACTGACTGCCGCCACCATGAGTGTGAAGCAGCACCACAATCGACGCTGCGGCTCAGGCTCGTCATCTAGCAGGAACAGTAAAGCTACAGCGCCACCTACAGTCGGTAAATAGGCCAATGATGCAACCGGCCAGAAGAACATTTCCGTTATGGGGTTGGTCGTCATAACAAAAACCATCAGTCCCATGGCGAGGCTGAACGCTGTGGCCAGACGGAGCGGTGACGGCTTGAGGCCTGCGCGCGCGGCTAGCACCATACCGGCGACAAGCCCCGACCAAAGCAACGCCAGCACCTCAGTGACAAGCGGCCTCCCTAAGGTCAGGTACAGCCTGGCCATACAAGTAGATGAGCAACTCGGAAAGTGGGCGAGGCGACACGTATAGTCGATTGATTGCCGCATACACGCCAAGTTGGCGCTGGTTCTTGAAATAGCTGAATTCGTCGACCTGCCAGCGGCCGAGGTTCAGCTGACCTGCGTAAACCAGCAGAAACAGGCCGGATACGACGGCCGAAAGCCACGGCGAGCCCGCAACACGTCGCAAAAGCTGGCTCATCGGTGACGTTTCGGGCCGGGGATCGAACGTCGTTTGCGGCTCGGGCCTCATCGGACGCTCGGCATAACCGTTGATGGGACGAGTGGCAAGCTACCGTTCAGTTCTCGATCGCTGACGGTGCAGCGGCGGACATTGCACTTCCACGGTGCGGCCATTCTCCGGCATGAAAAACTAGTCGTGCTTGGCGTCGTCCCGCTACCGCGTGATCGTCCAGGAAGTCCGCGTGCTTCACCGCGGCACAGCGATCCGACGACATTCGGGGTCATTTCCTTCATTCGATATCGCGTGTCAGGCGGCGTTGGATGTTCCTGGCTGCTTGGTGCTCGTCACAACTAGCTCGGTAGCAGACTTAGAGCACGCCGCCATTGCACTCCATAATCCTAATTCGTAGCGTGCAGCCAACCAGAGAAGCTACCGCTGGGCGTTCGATTTCTTAAGCACCAGCCGGCCTGCGACAGGATGCCCACCAAGCGACCTTCGATTTGCCCTGAATGGATGCCTACACCGCTGGCGCATGTTTGAAGTGATACCGGGCCGCAAAGTGATTTGCTCCGAAGCAGACCCAATCTCTGCACCAGCTTGATGCGAAAACTCAACATGACCCTCGTCAGCTTCAACGCCCAAGAGATCGGACATCCATACCGCTTCTGCGGGCAACTAGGCCCATATTCAACATCCAACATCCCCACCCGCAACCGAGCTCGACGACTGTAAAGCATCGGCGTGCCAGATCAACGGCCCGCAACGCTGCCCCCCATTCCGAGACATACGCGTGACAGCTGACCGGAATTGGAGCAGGCTCGATTTCGCCGCCCGCCCCGTGAGGATATTAGGCAATAAACATCGGGTCAATTCGACGCCAAGAAAATTCGTTAAACGTTCTGGCGTGGCCTTCAGGCTTACTGCTGCATGTCGTAATACAACCTCGACAGGGTCGAAACTGGCATTGAAGTGCTCAAGCGGACTGCTTAGCAACGGTGCCCGTGCCCTCATGTGCTCCTGACACCGCGCCAGCCTATTGGAAAGGTAGTCGCGCTCGCCAATCAGTGCATCTCGAGCGTTGCGCAGTCGACGGATTTGCGGAATTGCGGCGATCGTGTTACGTAACAATTTCACTGGCTTGGTCTCTTGTCCGATCGACGGCTTGTGTGTCGCTAGCTTGCCTTGAAGTCAACCTTACACCTTCATCGCTGCCGATTCCTACAATGCGCTCTGAGCTGAAACCTGGTATCGAGGTAAGGCAACGATCTGGGCGGGAGCCGGGCTCCGTTCAAATTGCTACTGCCTTTGCAGATTTGGCGGCCGGCATTGGCTTACGTCTGGCTTCCGCACGCACCTTCAATCGAAGTGCGGGCCGTTCCACGACATGCCACGAGAGCAGCGCGAGCACGAGACTAATTGCAACGCAGCGCAGGATTGGCGCCTGGCCCAGCCAATGACGAATTATCCACTGCTGTACCGGAAAGGCGTAGATATACAAACCGTATGACAGGTCGCCAAACCGCGCGGCATCCTGCAAGATTGGAGTTCGCATGAGCCCAAAGCTAATGACGGCGTAGGTAAGCGTGAACCATTCGAACGGCACGTTCCAAGGACCCCAGATCGAAGAGACGACGTAGTTCGACAGCAATGCGATCATCGCAAAATCGCCGCGAAACAGCCCCGGCAGACCGACCTGAAGTATTCGTAACGAACCACCTATGAAGAAAAAGGGCATTTCGGCCAGCATGTACTTCGCATCTGCATTCCAGACGTAATGGCCTACATTCAGTTGATAGGTGAACAACCAAAGGCTGAGTGCACCGAGGCACACGGCCGCTACAGCGAGGCCGATGATACGCAGCATCCACGGCAGCAGCGCAAGGAGCGGAACCGTCAGATAGCAGATGAACTCCGGCGTCAAACTCCACAGCGAGCCGTTCACCGCACCGCCGAGCGGCGCGCCGTTAAACACGCCGGGCAGGTAAAGCTGCGCCCACAGCGCGATATTCTCAATATATTTCCAAGTGTTGTGGCTTGCTAGATAGGTCCTGAGCGGCAGCGTAGTTAGCACCGGACCAAGCACGAACATGCTGGCCAGCACACAGACGATAAGGCCAGGAAAAATCCTCAGGGCGCGTTTGGCAAAAAAGCCCCCTATCGCAGGCGCCCGCTCGAAGCTGTCAGTGACAAGGTAGCCGCTTATGGCAAAGAAAATATCCAGCCCGACATGCGAGGCCTGAACCCCCCACAACACACTAATCCGCTGCCCGGTTAGCATCTCGCCGTGGCCAACGACGACCATGAAGGCACCCAGCAGACGGAGAGCGTCGAAGTTATTCCGGTGGGTCGTCTGGCTCATGCGCGGTATCACCTAAAGGCTTGTCGGCGTATAATGTGCGCCATACCGTTCCAGCAAGACGGCGATTGTCTTCTACTGCGCGCGACCCGGATCGCGCAATGTGCCAATCGCCAGTCGTCTTGGAACGGCAAAAGTCTGCCAGGCGACGGACATACTGCCGATCGTAGATGGCGGCGAACCTAGGCAGACCAGCGTGGCACCCGTCGCCAAACACGGGCTCAGCGAAACAAGGTCAACTTCCCGCAGATCGGGCGCACTATTCAGCACCAGAAAGTCGATTAATACAGAAATCGTCTCTGACGTGGGCCGGCGGGGCAGCAACGTCACCTGGTCTGCGAATTCTGAGGTTCTTATTGCCTCATCAGCCACGCCGGTCAGTGCAGGTTCGGCGTTGAAGGCGGTCAGATGGCCGAAACCGTTTGCCTTCAGGGCGCGACCTATCGTGAGCGCTCCATGCCCAAAGGAGGTATGTGTTTCAACGGTGTGACGCGGTTTTATGGCGCGCACCAATCCATATACCAGTTCCAGCGTCTCAATCTCGGGCGTGACGCCGTCCACCATGGACCATAGCTGATTCGACAGACTATTCGTGAAACCCGGCTTCATCTCGGGCTGGATCAGTGCATCGGGCAATAGTGGCGAACGCCGAGAGGGGCGCGGCTTGCGCGCGGCTTCCCCCATCCTGGCCGCCAGACCGGCCTGACCAAGCCAAGGTTTGGCTGCGTAGTTTTTCTGGTAATAAGCCGGATCGCGGACAATCTCGACCGCCTCATGGCCAAGATTTGGTGACCAATATCGATCCGACCTAGCAACCAGACGTCTTCTCTGAAAAATGTCGGCGCTGAGTTTCGTATCATCGGGCTATTTAAATGTACTGGCTCCGACAGCCGGCAAGTTACGGATACGCAGGCCGTCGGCAAACAGACTGCGGGGATGACGGAGGTGGTCCCGACGTTGCCGACGGCTGCATAAAGCAGCACCCCGTCGGAAAGAATTGGCCGCGCCGGCTTTACTACCCAGGCCTCATTGTCGGACGGGACAGGAGCGTGCAGCGAGAGCTGACCAAAGAGTTGAAAATGCGCAAAAACTCCTTCGCACATGTTCGCACCACCCTTGCTCCAGAAGCTGATCGTTCTCAGTGATGTGCACAAGCCCATCACTTACTTTGCTCAGGGCCTCATTAAGGCCTTCACCGCCGCGATTCTCGTCGAGAAGTTGCAACTCGATGATCGTACCTGCCGCGTGGGCAACGCCGTATACTCGCTCAAGAAGCGTTGAAGAACATCGCGGCTTTCGTCGCTGCTGGCATTGTCGACGATTACCAAACGCCAAGGACTCTGCACGGAGGCGATGTACGAATTAAGCGTCTGCTCGAGTAGTCGGGCACGGTTTCAGTTCAAGACCAGAGTAGTAATCTTGGCAAGCATGGTTGCCTTGTGGCAGGTTAGGCAGGTCGTGAGAAGGGCCAAGCTTAATCGCCGGGTAAGTCGTCGCCCGGCGGGGCGGAGCGTGACCGGCTTCGTGACGACTATTACGCGACCTCGGCTGCCTGGCCGGCTGCCGTGACTACATTTCTGGCGCGCGTTCAGGCGCCCGAAGCGCCTGCCCAGGTAGATCAGCAGCGGGCACGGCAGCACATCGGCTCTTGAGATCGAAACAGCCGATTGTCCATGAAGGGCGGTATTACGCTCAGGGCGGCTGGTAGAGGACGCCGTGCCGGGTTAGGCTTATCGGCATGAGAGGTCTAGCCCGCCCGTATCGCCAACATCGCGCTCAGACCGAGCCTATTCGTTACGGAGCTGCACGTGCCGTCCCAGATGATATTCAGCCGGAACTGGATGCAATGCTATGAGCCTTCTAGCCGCAACTCGGCGGCGTATCAGCCGTATGCCCCGGCCGCGACGGGCGCCTAATTCACTAATTTTCCTACATATTCCCAAGACGGGGGGCACCAGTGTCGTGAAGGCATTAAGCGCCCACTACAGGCCGGACCAGTGTTTTACCGATAACGGCAACATCTCCGTCTCCCTACTGGTCAAGCATGCAGAAGACATAGCACGCGGATGTTTCATACATGGGCATTGCGAACACGGAACGCTTCCACACATGGCGGGTGCTCGACTCATAACGGTCTTACGCCGGCCGGAAGACCATGCGATCTCGCACTATCTTTATCTTCGACGCGAGCCTGGCCAAACGCTACACGTAGCGGCAAAGACACACGACTTTTTATCGTTCCACAGACTTCATTGGCAGATGATGGTGTTCCAAGCGATATCGCTAGACGTCGCACAGTCCGCCGCCCCCGTCGACTCCCCTGAGAGTTTCTTCAGTCGCGTGCCAGCCATTCGTGCGTTCCTCGATCGCGTTGACTTCGTCGGTTGTCTCGATGACCTCGATAATTTTGTGCCCGTGATAGCCACGACGGCCGACACCGGCAGGCGGCTGCCACGCCTCAACGCAGCGCCGAAATCAGCAGCCAACCAAACTCAAATCGATGACATGCGCGCCCAATATCATGCATTGTCCAAAGCGCCAGACACTGGGGCTATACTCGCCGTCGAGCAGGACTTATACGAGCGCGCAAAGCTTCGCTGCACGGCGAATATCAGAGCGTGCTCACCCTGACTGCAAGTAGCCGGCGTGCCTAAGATAATTACGGCATTCGTTTTGGCAGAAGGTGTCGGAGATTGGTCCCATGGCGCTCCATAGTTCGTCCATCGTGCGCAGCGCTTTTGCTCGCCGCAGAGACTTGAGTTTGGCAAAGGCCATCTCGATGGGGTTTAGGTCTGGACTGTAGGCCGGCAGACACAGAAGATTTGCATTTGCCGCTTTGATGGCTGCGGACGCCGGCCACTTTGTGTGAACTGAGATTGTCCATGATGACCGTGTCGCCGGGCGTGAGTACCGGCACGAGCGGCTGCTCGATGTAGGCCATGAACATGTGGCCCTCGGCAGCGCCATCAATAACGCAAAGCGTTACCATGCCGCTCTTCTGTAATCCGCCGATGAATGTGGATATGTGCCAGTGTCCGTGCGGTACGGCTTCGACCAGGCGCTGGCCGCGGGGGGCACGCCCGTATCGGCGCATCATGTTGGTCGTCGTCCAGGTTTCATCGAGGAAGATCAGTTTACCAGACGACAGCGTTGCGGCCTAGTCGACATCTCGCCCGTCAATCGACGCCGACTTATACCAATCCTGGATAAGGCTGACTGTTTGGGGACTCCCATTTGGCGTGAACTCTTCGTACTCGATGTCCTGGATTGCGATTCACGGGCAGGAGATTGGGCATGGGCACGGCAGTAAGGGTCACACGCGGCGATTTGACGCCGGCGGATTTGCGCGCGGCATCGGGGAAATGCATGGATGGCGCGCAGGTTCGCCGCATCTTGGCGATCGCGCTGATATTGAAAGGCCGTCCACGGACTGAGGCGGCGGCGCTCAATGGCATGAATCGCCAGACGCTCAGGGATTGGGTGCATCGCTACAACAGCGATGGGATTGAGGGACTGAAGGCTCGCAAAAGCCCCGGGCGGGAGCCGTTTCTGACTGAGGCGCAGAAAGCGGAGTTGCGCGATTTAGTGATAAAGGGACTTGATCCTGCCGTGCACAAGGTCGTGCGATGGCGATGTGCGGATTTGCGGGCGGAAGTGGCCCGCCGCTGGTCGGTCGAGGTGCATGAGAGCACGATTGGCGCTTGGCTCGGCGAACTCGGCCTGACGCGGCTACAGCCGCGTCCCGTCACCCGAAAAAGGATGCAATGGCAGAAACGATTAAAAAAACTTCGCCAGCCTGGCGCGCGCGGCACTCAAGAATGTCGTGCAAACAGCGCGCCCCGGCACCACGGCGAGCACGCGCATAGAAATCTGGTGCCGGACGAGGCAAGGGTCGGCGAGCAGGGGACACATGCCTATATCTGGGCACCGGTCGGCGCGCGGCCGGTGATGATACGCGACAATCGGCACAACTCCGCCTACATTTTCGGGGCCATTTGCCCTTAGCGTAGCGTCGGCGCCGCGATGATCACGCCGGCCGCCAAAACCAAATGATGAACCTGCATCTGGCAGAAATTGGCATGCAGGTGGCAGCCGACGCCATGGCCGTGCTGAATCTGTGACGGTGCGGGCTGGCACCAGCCGTGGGGGCGCATTGACGGTGCCGGACAACATCGTTTTGCTGCGCCTGCCGCCATATAGTCCCGAGCTAAACCCCATGGAGAATGTCTGGGGCTATCTGCGCCAGAACAAACTCTGTGCCTTGGTCTGGGACGGCTACGACGAGATTGTCGAGGCATGCAAAACAGCCTGGAACTGGCTCATTGCCGACCCAGCCCGCATAACGTCAATCGGCTACCGCGAATGGGCGTGTGTCAGTCTCTAGGCGGGTTGGTATTTAGGACCTTTGAGACGTAGGAGACGCTGACAAGCAGTTGCTCGGCCACTTGGTCCACAGTGTAGCCATCATCAGCCAGGTACAAACACGCGCTCCCGCAAATCCTGCGACTATAATCTTCCGCGGCTCCAAGTCATTTGCGGCCCCGGTGATCTGACCGGACACCTAGGAATTAACAGGTGGGGGCGTTCGGAAGCCCCCGTTTTTAGTCAGTCTGAACCTGCTTTAGGCAATGATACTCGGCTCCTCCTCGATTAGGTTTCGCGAGTCAGCGTATATCGGATATAGTAGACAATGCAGCCGTAGAAGGCGCCTGAACTAGGCTTCGGACTCATGACCGGTGAGAGAGCGCGGCCGGAAGGTGAATGGAGGCGACAACAACCTACTCAATCCTTACAACTTTGGCGGTTGCTTGTCTTACAACCTTGACCGTTGCCTGCCGACGCTCAAAGGCGTCACGCCCCACGAATTCACCCTCAAGAGTTCAACAAACGGGCGGATTGGTTCATCGTTTCTCCATCACGAGGCGCTGCGACTAAATCTCTATTTCGTCCGCTCTATTGCGATTGGATTCTGGTTCGCGAGATAGCTCCAGCGACCGGTTTGAAGGTCGAGGCCGCAGAGCCTGATCAATTGGTGACTTTGGGCATAGGCCTCCACACGGGCGAGGTAATCCGGCTGAGCAATACCCATCAGATTCCAACCCGCCGGCACGAATGTCGCGAACCCATTAATCGTCGGCAGGCGGAGCCATTCCGCAACCAGCATCGCCGAGATGCCGTGCCCGACGGATTGGAGAGGCGCTGACCGAAGATGGGGTGGCGCCCGATTACGGGTGACGAAGAAGCTACTGCACGCCGCTGGTGGTTGTGGGATCGATTCCATAAGTGTATTCACGAGAACGATTCACCATTGACTGTGGCGCGGAACCCGCCTGCTCGACGATCAGGATTAGGAGGACGGCAACGATGGCCGTGGACGTCTCGCGACGCCAGTCTCGTCGCAAAGCCCATGATCCGAATTCGTTGAGGCCATCTGGTCACGATTGTCACCACCGGCCACTCCAGCAGAAGCGGTACCGCGGGAGACCACTCGAGCGCCGCGCGCACCTGGAAAGGCGTCGTAGATCAACCGCCACGCCGTGAATTGTCCAAACCTGATCGAAATGCACCACAACACAATCGCGGAGATGCCCATGCAGAACGCGACCGCGTTCTTGCGCTTCTCAAGTGCAAGGCCAAACCGGTGAGCGCGACCGAGAACACTAAAAGGAGAACGGGCGTGAGACCCGTAATATGCTCGCTGCCGGACGAGAACAGGGGAGCGAGGCGGAACTGCATACCCGAAAGAACGGGCTTTTACCGCCGACATTGAGGATATCGATCGGGGTCGACAAGTAGCCGAATACCTCCCCGAACTGGTGCATTCCCGTCTCAGACGCTTTCGGAAGATAGACAACGAGGAAGGGAATAAGCGACAGGACCAGCGCAATGGTGGAAAGGCCGATCGGCCCTGCGCAGCGGCGAACTGAGTTGGCGAACTCGGTCAGGTAACCCGCAAACGCAAACAGGCTGATTGTCGCGACCAGCGTGGTGTAGAGGACGAAAAACCAAGCGGCGTAGAATGCGGTCAGCATCCAACCGGCGAGAAAACCCGCGCCGACGGCTCCGTAGGCCAACACCTCGCGCCTCCGTTGTGCGGTAATCGCCCGAACCATGGCGACGAGGATCGTGCCGAGTATCGGCGCGAAAGACACGGTGAACAATTGAGCGTGGTCGCTCTGGGTGTAGGAATTTAAGGCATCAGTGAAGACACCGTCCAAGGGCGGCAATCCACAAGCGGCAACGAAAGGCCGTGGTTGCGAACACGGCGAAACCAATAAATCCGGACAGCTTCACCAACGCGTTCGTTCCTTCCGACGCGATGTACAGCCCAACGCCAAACATACGCAGAAACGCAAAAATCAGACCCATCAGCAGGTAGCCATCGTTGTAACCCAAGGCATCCCGGGCCGGATAAAAGAAGACTGGAGTGTTCCAGGATTCGGCGCCGTCGACGACATTCGACCAATGCTGCAGCAGCGCAAGCTCGATCGTGCCGTCCAGGCGGTCACCCAATACCGACGCGAACCCGAAATAGAGGTCGTCGCGGAAGAAGGTCATTAGAGAGACGACAGCGAGCATCACGCAGAACAATATTTCCGCGTAGTTTGGACCAGGTCTCGTCGTGCGCCCCTTCTCGCGCGGCTCAACCTTCATTGCAAGATCGCTTCTCTTGTCTGGCCGTTGAGGCTACCCTATCAGAGATGGCGCGGCAACGGCTACTCATTCGCCGCAACAATGGACGCGAACGATAACAGGACGGCTCGCTCATGACGACGGCACGGTCAGACTTCGCCTTAAGCCAGGCTCCGATCAAGATGCAAGAGCATCTCTTTGGGCTCGATCTCGTCCGCGGAGTGGCGATCGGTTTGGTGCTCGCGTGCCATTGCGGCCTTTCCTTCACGGCCTGGTTCCTGATACGGCGTCCCGGCTACCTCGACGAGCTGGGTTATCTCGGCGTTGAGATGTTTTTTGTATTGAGCGGCTACCTCATCGGAGGTATTATGCTCGACATTCTCGCATCGTCACCGACACCTCGCGCCTGGCGCATCTTCGTCGTGCGACGCTGGCTTCGCACGTTGCCGCTTTATTTTGTTTGGCTCTTAATACTTATGGTCCTCTGGCCGCCGGGGGTCCTGCACGATCAGCGAAGCCTCCTGTTCCGCATCCTTCCTTCGTATTTGACGCTATCACAGAACCTCGCCTGGTCACAGCCAGACTGGTTTGCGGTGTCCTGGTCGCTGTCGATTGAGGAATGGTTTTACGTCCTGTTCCCGGTGACGCTTGCCCTGGCCGCGAGCGTGTTCACAGCCTCGCGCGCGATCGCCTTCTCGATCATTTTATTCATCGGATTGCCGCTGCTCCTTCGCTTGGCGCAGCCTGGCTACACAAACTGGAACGAGTATTTGCATAAGGCAGTGGTATTTCGCTTGGACGGCATCGCGTTTGGTGTAGGTGCCATCAACATTTCTCGTCTTCGGCTGATCTCGAAACGGGCAGTGATGCTCGCCTTCGCGGCGGGGGCGGGGCTGCTCCTCGCCGAGTTCATGCTCGCGTCCCACAGTGCCGCGCTGCTTGACATGCGCGTGGGACGGGCGCTCCGCGTCGACATCACCGATATCGCGTGTGCACTCTTGATCATAGCCCTTGCGCGGCTACCGCGTCCGCCACGCTGGGTGGACATACCGACGCGGCAGTTCGCCGCACAGTCCTACGCGACCTACATCACGCACTACTCAATCCTCGAATGGATCGGCTGGGGCCGCTACCGGTTTCATTGGGGAAGTTGGACTTGCTGCCTTCTCGCCATGGCTGTCATACTGACTGTGCCGATCGCGATTTGGCGCTACTTCGAGAGGCCGATCCTCGCACTTCGCCCGACATTTAGCGTAGCCGCTGGCGTGTCGCGTCCAGCAACGTTTGCACAGGCGTCGCTAGCGGGTCGCGGTAGACGATCGGCTCCGCCACGCTAGACGCGGCATACTCAAACCCGGGAATAGTAGATCGGCTTAGCCGGATCTGGGTGTACGCTTCTCGCATCTATCGGCGGCACGCCGACCACGCGCATCGAGTCGGCTGCAGCCTCGTGCGTCAAATCGACTGAGGGTGGTCTCGCCCGTTTTCTCCCAGTCCGAGCGGGGAGCGTTGCGTCACCACGGGATCGGCCTTCCGTCACGAAAGAAACCACCGCTTGGCCCGTCATGGGTAGCACCACCGCCCAGACCACACTTGCCGCCCCATCGCGCAACGGGCGGCCGCCACTTCCGCCCATGTCGGTTGCCACCCAGCTTGGGCAGACACTGTTCACGAGCACGCCGGTGCCAGCCAACTCTGCCGCAAGCAGCCGCGTCAGTGCGTTCAACGCCGCCTTGGAGCTAATATAGCCGGGCGGCCCATGACCCATGTCCGCCAGGCTGCCAGCCCCACTGCTTACGTTGACGATGCGGCCCCAGCCGCGTGCGTGCATGCCAGGCGCGAACGCTTGGGCGGCAGCCCAAGTGCCAAACAAATTGGTTTCGAACGTTTGGCGCACGCGAATAAGGTCGGCAGTCAGCGCGGTCTGGTGTGTGTCATAGTCGACGCCGGCGTTGTTCACGAGGACATCGACACACGGGGCGTGATCGCGCGCGAGCGCCATCACGCTGTCCGGACTTGTAACGTCGAGCCGCACCGCTCGAACCTCCAGCCCTTCAAGAGCCAGGCTTTTCGCAGCGCTTTCTCCCTTGGCCACATCGCGCGCTCCCAGAAGAACGCGCATCCCGGCTTGGGCGAGCTGCCGACAGACCTCCAGCCCGATGCCCCGATTGGCACCCGTCACAAGTGCGGTTTTCTTTGCCTCGGCCATTCGGCGTTTCCTTGTATGATTGTCCGCCGCGTTAAAGTGCTGTGACGGGGTCCACCTTCACGTCCGTCCCCCGTGCCTCCCAAGCGGCAAGATCCGACAACAGCGTCTCCGCGTGGGACCGAACGGCAGCAATCGAGTCCGCCCCAAGCTGTAGACGCAATGGCGTCTTTTCAGCCCGCAGCGCTTCATCGATTGCCGCCGCAGCCTTGAGCGGATCGCCTTCCTGCGTCTCGTTCATGGATCGGGCGAAGTCGCGCGTTCCTCCCACGATGTCGCGATAGGGTTCCAGCACCGGCATGTGGCGCAAGGCACTTCCTGCGAAGCCGGTACGGAACGCGCCAGGCTCGACAATCAGCACCTTGATGCCGAAGGGGGCTAGTTCTTGGGCCAGCGCCTCGGACGCGCCCTCCAGCGCGAACTTCGCGGCCGAGTAGGCGCCAAACCCCGCAACCGAGAGCTGCCCGCCCATGCTCGAGATGTTCACCACCGCGCCGCTGCGCTGCCCGCGCAGGGTGGGCAGCGCAGCCTGCGTGACCGCGATCGCACCGAAGAACATCGTCTCCATCGCACTCCGCCACTCCTGTATCGGCGTCTCCTCGACGGCCCCGACGAGGCCAAACCCGGCGTTGTTGATCAACACGTCGATGCGCCCGAAGCGCGCCACGGCTGCCTGGATCGCCTGCGCGATCTCGTCGGGACGGGTGACATCCAGCTTCAGCGCCAACACGCTTGCCGGCGCTTGCTGGACCAGGGTGGCCAAATGCTCAACGTCGCGCGCGGTCGCAACAACCTTGTAGCCGCGCTCGATCGCATAGGCGGCGAAAGCGCGGCCGAAGCCGGAAGAGGCGCCGGTGATGAACCAGACCGTGTCGTTCGTGCCCATAACTGTTCTCCCTCGGTAGGTGCCGATGGTTCGGCGTTACGGGGCTGAATTTAGGCTCGACGTCTCGCAAGATAATCAAAGCCCTATGATGCAGGTTATGCGATACAATCGATGAATGGATCGGGAACTCCTGTCGCATCTTCCCGTCGTGCTGGCCGTTGCGCGCCGTCGAAGCTTCGCCGCTGCTGCCGCCGAGCTTGGGCTGGGTGCCTCGGCGGTCAGTCATGCTGTCCGGTTAATCGAGGAACGGCTGGGGACCGCGCTTTTCGCGCGAACGACGCGGAGCGTGAGCCTGACGGAGGCTGGCGCCGCCTTCTTGTCCTCGGTCGAGCCGGCCCTGGCCCAACTCGCTGAAGCTGCCGAGCGCATCCGAGCGGATCGGGGGCAGGTTGGCGGTCTCTTGCGTCTCAACGCACCGCGTGTCGCCTTGCCGATCGCGCTAACGCCCATTCTGGCGACTTTGGCCGTGCGATATCCAGATTTGACCATCGAAGTCACCAGCGATGACGGTCTCACCGACATCGTCTCGCAAGGCTTTGATGCGGGTGTCCGCTTGGGCGAGATGATCGCCCAGGACATGGTGGCCGTACGGCTGACGCCGCCATTCCAGGCCGTCATGATCGCATCTCCGGAATATCTAAATACCCGCGGCACACCGGCGGCCATGTCGGATCTCCGTTGGCACAACTGCATTGGGTTCAGGCTGGTGTCAGGTGGCGGCCTCTACGCCTGGGAACTTCAGGAAGGCGGGAAGGATGTCGCTGTCGACGTGCGCGGCAGCGTCATCGTCACCGACCCGGTCTACGCGCGCGACCTCGCCTTGGCAGGGATCGGAATCGCCTATGTGTTCGAGCCGCTGGTTCAGGCGGAGTTGCATTCCCAACGCCTGGTGCGGCTGCTGCCCGACACGGCGATCACCGAGCCAGGGCTTTTCGTCTATTTCCCGAAACGGCTTTCCAAAGTTCCGAAGCTGCGGGCGTTCCTGGATACAGCAAAGGAGTTGATGGCGAGAGATTAAGAGGCGAACATACGACTACTTCGGGGCGTTTGAGGGTCAACACCTAACGCGCACCGGGTCGTCTACGGCTTAGTGTCTCGATTTGCTTCGCGAACTTTCATTGTGAAGCAAGGAAGGACGGTAATCAGACCATCTAAAGTGTCCGCCGGCGGCGCGGGGCTTCACCGCTCGAGGCTGCGCGGATCATCTTTCGTCTGCTCCCATCCAACGCCGGCCTCGCAGCACCAGTAATTGTTGAAGATCAACCGTAACGTACGCTCATCCGGAGGAGGCAGATCTGCCGGCGGCAGTTCGCGCCGCTTCGCGGGGACAGCGAGGTGCTTGATGACTTGTTCAAAACCGGCTGGCGTGTAGCCGTTCAGGACGTGCGCTTCGCTCGTGACGATGAAGCTGTGCACGGCACCCCGCGCTACCCAGATGCTGTCGCCAGGTTTGGCCGGCATCTCCTTGCCGTCTACGGTGAAAGTGATTGTTCCATCCATGATGTAGAACCATTCGTCGCAGAAATTGTGGACGTGGGGCATCAGCGCGCCAGTGTCCTTGCGCATCCACTGCTCGATAACCGAATAGCTGCCTCCAGTCTGGTGTCCCTCCACCAAGGGAACCCACAGGATGCCATACATCCAGTATGCCGGAGCCTCGTCGCGACTTGCTATAAACGGTAAGTTCATGGCTGTAAGCCCCTCCTCCGCACCGGATAATAGCCGGTCCAGCTATGTTGGTGAGCAAACCTAAGACGGGCGGCTTACCTTCTAAGCCGGGCCAGCGTTCCCAGAGCGTTAGCCGGGGCCACTCCTGCGAAAATCTGACCAAGGTAGCGGCCCAGTAGGAGCAGACCGTGCCTGCCTGGGTCAATCCGATATCGGGCCCGATCTGCTCATCTCCCAGCTGCGGAAGTCGAGGGATCGCGAAGCAGGGCCGCGCCGATCCGCGGGCCGGCCGCCGCCGAGATGTGTGGATGCAGAGTGCAGCACCTCGGCAAATGTTGGCACGGCCTTCACCACCCGGGCACCCGGCGCTGCGCGAGCCACCTCCTCGCCAGCCGAATACCACTGCCTGCCTTTCTCCCGTTTCCGTCAGGTCCGCGCAGTCGTTACGCCCAGCGCGCGGGCGAGGTCGGGGCCAGTCATTCCGGTGTTGTAAACCGCTGTTCCGGCGTCGAAGTCCCGGGCGCGGACAAGCGCGCCGACGACCACTGGATCGAATCCGGCCTCGCGCACCAGCGCGCCCGCAACGGCCAGCGCATCCTCGTCGTCACCGGCCATTGGGATGCCGATCCGGTCACCGGCGCGGTGGGCCTCGCTCTCGAGCAGTTTGAAATAGACCGAGTTAAACGCCCGAACGAGGCGGGCACCGGGCAACAGTCGCGCTACCGGCACGCCGGAGCCCTCGCCGGCCGCCAGGGCGTCGCTCGCGAAAATCCCGTCGCGTTCGGGATAGGGGTTGGCGGAGTTGATGACAACCTTTCCGCCGACCAACGGCGCGAGCGTCGGCGCCAAGGTTGGCCAGGCTCCGTATGGAACCGAGCAAAACACCACCTCGCCGAACCCGGCGGCCTCCGCCACGCTGCCACTGGTGGCGTCGCCGCCAGCTCTCGCGAGCAGCGGACCCAGCGTCTCGGGGTGCCTTGTGCCGAACCGCACGGTATGGCCCGCGCGGGTCCACAGCACGCCGACCGCGCCGGCGATGTTGCCGGCGCCGATGATGCCGATCTTCATGCCTTCCCTTCCAACAAAAAGGGCGCCATGGCCGGCGCCTGCCAGGTTTCGTACATCAGAGGGTTCAGCCCGCCGACCCAATTCTCGACCAGCTTGCCGTCTTCGAAACGCATCTGGTGCAGCTCGCAGAAGGTGAAGCGCCTGTTCATCGCAGCGATCCCGTTCAGGGAGCCGGTATTGTCCGCATATGCCTCGAAGCGGACGTTCGATAGTAGAAATCGGTTGCGGCAGGTCCAATTCCGACAATGAGTCCGACATGCATTCTGCGCCACTCCACGCGGCCGCCGCAGGACGCGCCGCCCCCTGTTGGAGAGATTGCCAGAAGGATGCCGTCCCAGCAATTCGAGTGGCGTCCGGAGACCCCCAACTTGGACAGGTAGGGGGCGCGCACTGTGGAACTGCCACCCCGAACCAAGCCAAGTCGCGTTATAACCCGCTTAAACCTGATGAATGTCCGTTGCTCAGCTCTGCATCGCCCGCGCTACCAGCAGCGTATCGGTAAACATGTCAAAGCGCTTGAGCTTGCCATCGGCAACCGACCAGACATGGGCAAACGGGGCCCGCATGGTCTTTCCGGTCGCCTTGTTGACGCCTCCATAGGAACCCAGGCTGACCACACGGTCGCCTTCCGCGATGAAATCGTCGGCTACGGCAGAGAAGTTATCCCAGTCCCGCAGCAGCGGGACGATCAGCTTGTTCAACACATCTTCTGGCTGGCGCCACGTGCCGCTGTAGTAAGGGAAGCCTTCGGCTTCGGTCCATTCGAGCTCTGGATGAAGCAGCCCGAGCAAGCTGGGCACGTCGCCGCGGCCGAGGGCCGCGTAGAATGCACGCACAAGGTCAAGTTTTGCGTTCATGGTGATCTCCACTCGAAAAAGGACGCCGGAGAGGTTTAGTCTCTCCGGCGCCGTGGCTTACGCGGCGATCGTGGCGAGGGCGCCGAGGCCTAGCGCCTCAACCACGCCACGCTGGACGGGGGCGGTCGAGGTCATTGACCGCATCCGCACCGAAGGGCTGGCCGACGACGACGCGCGCGGGGCGGCTGCCTTTTGCGGTGTCGATCAGCGTTGCTATGGCGGCGGCGACGTCGTGCGGGTCAGGCGCGTTCGCACTCTGGAACATGCCCGTGAACGTCTCGAACATCTTGCCGGGGATAGCGCCGATCTCGCCATAGGCCTCGCCGCGTGCCGGATCGGCGGGGTGCTGGATCGCCGCATACATGTTGGTCGGGTAGGCGCTGGGCTGTACCAGGGCTACATCCACCCCAAGTTGGGAGAGTTCATAACGGTAGCTGTCGGTCAGTGCCTCGACGGCAAACTTGGTGGCGCCGTAGATGCCGAAGAATGGGAAGGTGACACGGCCAAGGATGGAGCCGATGTTGATGATCAGGCCATCATTCGCGGCACGCATCGCCGGCAGCACCGCGCGGGTGGTGCGCAGGATCCGACCACATTGGTGTTGAACAGGATCTTCGCCTGATCCGCGGTGAAGGCTTCGGACACGCCCGCGGAGGCGAGGCCTGCGTTGTTGATCAGCACGTCGATCTTGCCGGCTTCTTTCAGAACGGCCGCGACGGCGCCTTCGACGGAGGCATCGTCGGCGACATCGAGCTCGACGACGGTAATGCCCCGGCCGCGCAGTCCGGCGGCGGGGCTGGCGTTGCGGCCGGCGATGTCGCGCATCGAGGCGAACACGCGATGGCCGGCGGCGGCGAGCGTTTCGGCGGTGTCACGGCCGAAGCCGGTGGCGGCGCCGGTGATGAGGATGGTCTTGGACATGGAATTTCTCCTTTGTGGGCTCGGGCGTTGGGGAAAGGATGAGACCGGCCTCATCGCGTGAGGCGCACGGCGAGCGGATAGAGCCTGACGTAGCTGGCCATCAGAAATACCATTGAGGCCGGAACGATGCGGTGGCGGTGATTGATGATTGCGGCGAGCATGTCAGGCTCCTCGGGTGCGATTGTTTTGGGGATCAGTTCTGCACGAAGCTGTGCTTGATCTCGGCGGCGACGGCGGAGGCATTTTCGTCGAGCACGAAATGGCCGGCATCGAGCCAGGTGAGTTTCGCTTTCGGCAAATCTCTCAGAAAGCTTTCCGCACCGGCGGGGATGAAGAACGGATCGTTCCTGCCCCACACGATCAAGGTTTTCGGCTGGTGCTGGCGGAAAGCCGCGTGCCAGGTGTCGTAGAGGGCGACATTCGATTTGTAATCTTCCAGCAGGTCGAGCTGGTAGGCGTCGGTGCCCGGACGGTCGAGCAGGGCCTGGTCGATCGTCCAGTTGTCGGGGCTGATCGCCTCGGGGTTGGCCGCACCTACCTGGTATTGAAACTTGGTGGTGCCGGCAGCGAGAAAGCCGCGGGCGGCTGCTTCGGTGGTGACGTCACGCTTGTTCCACAGCGGCAGGAAGATCTGCTTGGGCATGTCGCCGACGCCTTCGAGATAGGCGTTGGCGTTCTGGATGACGAAGCCGCGGACCCGCTCCGGATGCTGGGTGAACAGGCGGAAGCCGATGGGGCCGCCGTAATCCTGCATGTAGAGGATGTAAGATTGCAGGCCGAGCTGATCGATCAGGCCGGCGATATGGGCGGTCAGATTATCGAAATTGTAGGCGAACTCGGAAGCTGCCGGCGCATCGGATTGGCCGAAGCCGACATAGTCGGGCGCGACCACGTGGAACTGGTCGGCGAGCAGCGGAATGAGATTGCGATACATGTGGCTGCTCGTTGGGAAGCCGTGCAGCAGGACGATCGTAGGCAGCGAGGGGTCGCCGGCTTCGCGGTAGAACACCTGGCGGCCGTTGACGGTGAGGAATTTGTAGGTGGTCGGGTGCATCGGGAAATGCCTTCTGGGTGAAGGCGGGCACCGGATCGGGCTTCCGCCCGGCGCCCGCGAGAGATTCGGTGTTTGGCTGCGGTTCAGGCGGCTTTGCGGGCCTCGATCACCGGGAAGTCGATGTCGGTTCGGAACACTTCGTTGAACAAATTGGTCCAGGTGTTCAGCGCCACGTGCTGGACGATCTCGATCACCTGCGCATCGGTGTAGCCGGCGAGCTTGACCGCGCCGAAGTCGGCGTCCGTCACGTGGCCACGATCGCGGGCGACCTTTGCAGCGAAGCGAACGGCGGCATCGGCTTTCGGGTCGTTCGAGGCACCGTGGCGGTTGGCGGTGATCTCCGCATCGTCCAGTTTGGCCAGGTTGCGACCGAGATAGGTGTGTGCGGACAGGCAGTAGTTGCAGCCGTTCACCTCAGCGACGGCGAGCGCGATCCGCTCACGCGTGGCGGGCGACAACGTGCCGTGGCTCAGTGCGCCGAACAGGCCGAGATGACCTTCGAGCGCCTGCGGGCTGAGCGCGATCGAACGGAACATGTTGGGGACGCTGCCGAGCTGCTTGGCAACTGTATTGAGCAGCGGGCGGCTTGCTTCGGGGGCGTCGGCGACGGTGGCGGGGGTGGCGATGCGGGACATTGTCTTGGGCTCCTTTCGAGGCGGCCAGCTCGGCCGGTGCCCCCCAAGTAGGCGCTTCCGTTTTTCGGTAGCAGCCGTTAAATGCGGAAGGTGACCATCCGTTTTATGGAAGTTCAATGGACCGGCTGGAAGCTATGCAGACGCTGGTGGCGGCGGTGGAGGGCGGCAGCCTTTCTGCGGCCTCGCGCGCCATGAACACGCCGCTGGCAACGGTCAGCCGGCGTGTCTCGGACCTCGAGGCGCATCTAGGAGCGCAGTTGCTGGTGCGCACGAACCGCAAGCTGATCCTGACCGAAGCCGGCGAGAGCTTCGTCGCGGTTGCGCGCCGGCTGCTGGACGATCTGGGTGATGCCGAGCGTGCCGCCAGCGGCGAATACCGTGCGCCGCGCGGTGAATTGCTGGTGACGGCGCCGATCATGTTCGGCAAGCTTCACGTAGCGCCAGTCATTCACGCTTTCCTGGCCGCCTACCCCGATGTCACGGTGCGGCTTGTGCTGTCCGACCAGGTCATCGACCTTGTTGAAGCCCACGTGGATGTTGCCGTGCGGACCGGCCGGCTGCCCGACAGCGATCTGATCGCGCGGCAAGCGGGCCACATACGCTGGGTCGTCTGTGCAAGTCCCGACTATCTGGCGCGGCGTGGCGAACCCGCGACGCCCGAGGCACTCACCGACCACGATTGCATAGCCTTTGAGGGGCTTCAGACCTATCGCAGTTGGACAATCGGCAGCGCTGCGGCTGCACGATCGATCGCCATTCGTCCCCGGTTCTCAGTCAACACCGCGGATGCCGTCGTGGAAGCTGCGGCAGCCGGGCTCGGGATCGCACGCGTCTTGTCGTATCAAGCCGCAAACGCGATTTCGGACGGGCGCGTCACGACAATCTTGCGTGGTTTTCCGACCGATCCGATTCCGGTCAATCTCGTACACCAACCGCAGCGCGTGCAGCCGTTGAAACGGCGCGCCTTTCTCGACTTCGTCGTGCCCCGTCTAACCCAGACACTTGCGGCATTGGATGACGTGGTGGGCAGTACGTGAACAAAGGAGACGAATGTTCTTCTTCAAGAAAGGAAGACTGACCTTCTCCAAGCCGCTATTACAGTGACTATCCGAGATCGGCCTTCACGAGTGATTTAGCACGACGATCTTGCCGGCCGCCGCATTTTCTTCCATGCAACGATGCGCCTCGGCAATCTCGTCGAGGATGAAGGTCCGACCAATCTGGATGCGTAGCTTTCCGGCGACGACCTGCTGTGCCAGTTCGTTGAGTGGTGTCATCATGAAATCCTCTGCGCCGCCTGCATAGGTCGTCAGGCTCACCGCTGTCGGTATTGCCGCCATCGGGCTGAACTGCTCGAACGTCCATTCATTGCCGACCATTCCGGTCATGCAGACGATCACCTCGCGGGCGGGCACACTGAAGCGAGTCCTTGAGAGTCGTTGTGCCGACGAGCTCGAGCACTTTATCGAAGCCTCCGAGACACACCTCACGCACCTGGTCGGCGATCGCACCGGTGTCGATAAACACCTGGTCGGCACCGTTCGCGCGAAGCATTGCCGCGCGGTCAGGCTTTCGCGTTGTAGATGCAACAAAGGCACCATGATTCTTGGCAATTGCCGCCGCCGCCAGTCCTACCGAAGTGGTGCCGCCACGGATGAGCAATCGGTCGCCTTTTTCGAGCCGAAGTGACTTGAAAAGCGAGCCCCAGGCCGTCTGCAGCATTTCCGGGATCGCGCCCAATACATCCCAGGGGAGCGCGGTTTGGATGGCCTGCACCTGCGTTGCTGGAACCACCGTGAACTCGGCATAGCCGCCGTCAAACTGCCTGCCCATGCCACCCATCGCGGTGGCGACGACGGCGCCGGGGGCGAACTCGCCCCCCGGCGCCGCTTCGACGATCCCGGCCGCCTCGATCCCCAAAACGCGGGGAAACGAGACGTTGGGCGAGTGGCCCTGCCGGGTAAACAGCTCCGAGCGGTTGAGGCCAAACGCCTTGACGCGTATCAGGACCTCGCCGGCGTGCGGCGTGGGAACCGGCACTGTCTCGACCTTCAAGACCTCTGGACCGCCGGCCGCGCGGATGACCGCCGCCCGCATTGTCTCACTCATGCATGCACCGGCGCATTTTTGCGCGAAAGGATGCGGGCGAGGTAGGCATCGGCGCTAAGGCCAGGTGCGCCGTCTTTCGCGAGCAGCAGGAAGCCGCCCGTCATGGCCACGTTCTTCAAGAACATGATCATCTGGACCTGGTCGGCGAACTGGTTATGGAAGACGAACGCGGTCACCAGCGAGAAACCCGCCAGCAGCAGCGCCACCTGGCGTGTGAACAACCCGGCCAGCAACAGCAAGCCGGCGCCCAGTTCGAGGGCAACGGTCGGCCACAGAAGCGCGCCGGGCACGCCGAACGCCGCCATGTAGCCCTGAGTGGCGCCCGGGGCGCCAAGCTTGCCGAGTGCCGACAGGATGAAGATCGCCGCCATCAGCGTGCGGGCGGTGAGATCGGTCATTTTGGTGTAAGCGGACATGTTTTGGTTCCTTTCCTTGCGTGAATTCTGGGCGTGGATTCAGGCGTTGGGGCGGTTGGTGGGAGAAAAACTGTAGCGCTCGATCTTCCAGGCTCCGTCGGCATCTTTGTGGAAGACGAACAGCTCCTGATTGGCTTCGGCGGACTTGGCGCCCGTTGCGTGAATGGTAACCGTGCCCGCCGAATTGGTGCGCGCGAAGGCCCAGGCCGGCGCGACTTGGACGATCTCGACGATGTCGAATTTGACGTCGAGTTTGATCGCCTGGAACACCGCGTCATAGGCTTGCCGAACAGCGGGTCTGCCCACGGCCGAGGGGCTGAAGGCGGGCATGAAGACGCCGTCTTCGGCGTAGAGCGGTAGGACTGCGCCGGTATCGGAGGCGTTGAGCGCCCTCTCATACTGGCCAAGCACACCATGGATAGCGCGGATGTCCTGAGCCGCGGCTTCGGCCGTGGCGGCAACATCGAGTGACCGGGCGTGGCCGTCAGCTTCGATCGCCAGCACCGGGAAGAACGATGCGGCGAGCAGCGTTGACGCAATGAAGCGGTTGGTTGTCATGGTGAACTCTCCATCGTTGAGGTCGATGGCAGCGAGGTGGTGGCTGGCCCATTCGCCCATTAGCGGCTAGGCTCGCAAATCATCTTCCTGATTTTGGGAAAGCCGTGGCCGACCTCAACGCGCTGGTCATTTTTGCCAAGGTGGTCGAGGCGAACAGCTTTTCGGAAGCGGCGCGGCGCCTGCACATGCCCGTCTCGACGGTGAGCCGGCGCATCGCTGAGCTCGAAGATCAGCTTGGCGTGAAGTTGCTGGAGCGCTCGACCCGCCATCTGCGGCTGACCGACACCGGCACCGACATTCTGCCACAGGCCCAGCGAAGCGCCGAACTCAGTGACGCCGTGGAAAGCATTGTGTCCAACACGCTATCCGAAGTGTCTGGAATACTTCGCCTTTCGGCCCCGCCCAATATTGCCGACACGCTGCTCGTCCCGCTGATCCGAGCGTTCCAGGCCTCATACCCCAAGGTGCGGGTCCATATCTTTGTCACGCAGCGGATGGTCGATCCGATCACGGATGGCATCGACCTTATTCTCAGGGTCGGCGACTTGCAGGACTCGTCGCTTGTCGCGCGCCGCTTGCTGCGCTACCGCCACCTTCTCGTCGCCAGCCCAGCCTATCTCGATCAAGCCGGGCGGCCCGAGCATCCGCGCGACCTGCTCGAGCACCGCCTCGTCGCTTTCTCGCTCGGAACACCAGACCGGCAATGGCAATTCCTTGAAAGCAGTGGCGGCGATCCCTTCGCTTTTTCGTTCGCGCCGCATTTGTCGATGAACGATTACGCAGGCGTTGCAGCAGCCGTGCTCACCGCAGGCGGTATTGGCGACCTGCCACCGATCGTCGGTGCCGATATATTGCGTGATGGCAAATTGGTTGAAGTCATGCCGAAATGGCGTTTTCCAGCCCAGGACCTATCCGTCGTACACTTGCGAAATCGGCATGTTCCGCGTCCGGTGCGGTTGTTCAAGGACTTTGCCATCCGCATGGCGCCAACGTTGTTTCCGACGCTGCCTGAGTGAACGTCATAAACTCCCTTGCTCGGCGGCTACGGCACCCAGCCCTACTTACAGGCTGCCACCACCGGGAAAGCACGTCCGGGCTCCGTCCTGCACCGCCATTCGCGAGGAGCTGCTTGACGAACTCCCGGCCGAAGCCCGTCGAACAGCCGGTTATAAACCATACCGGCTTTCTGAGGGCCGAATGATTGTTGAGTTGATTCGTCACTGCAGTGTCTCCGCCCATACGCGGCGAACGTGCTCTGACCGCGCCCTTGGGATCAGGATCGGAAACTACTAAACGGGTAGCGCGGCAGGTTGCGCTGCACGCCCGCAAGTCCCCTGAGTAGTTTCCAGAGTCTGCCAGCGGGGCAAGGTGGACCCTATCGTCGAGTCTTGACGGCACACTTTGCGGACCGCCGCTGCGGCAGTGCAAGCAGGCGAAACCGGCTTGTTCCAGCATAGGCAGTCTTGACGATGGATCAAAGCGTGCTTCCGGCAGGCAAAGCCAAGGGTCTTCCGGCTGCAGGCGACGCGGCATCGCCAGTCCCGGATAGGGTCGCCCTTTCGACTGTGCCGCCGGCTGCCCCTAGACGTTGGTTGGCTACGGCTAGCCATTTTTAGTGCTCTGCTCGGCGGCGGCGGCGGTGGCACCGCCTACTGGTGGCTGCATCGCCCGCCCGGCCTGCCGCCCGGCATCGCGGTTTCCAATGGCCGGTTGGAAGCCGACGAGCTCGACGTGGATACGAAGTTCGCTGGCCGGATTTCGGAAATACTGGCTGATGAGGGCACCATGGTAAAAGCGGGCCAGGTCGTTGCCCGCATCGACACGCGCGACTTGCAGGAGCAGTTGTCGCAGGCACGTTCCCAGGTCGCGCAGGCACAGCAGATGGTGGTGCAGAACGCGGCCGACCTCGTCCAGATGAGCAGCCAGTTGAAGCTGACCGTGCAGGAATTGCGGCGCGCCCGAATTCTCTCCGAACGAGGGGATCAGACACAGGAGGTGGTTGACCAGCGACAATCGCAGTTCAATGTCGCGGTTGCAGCCTATCACAATACGGAGGCGAAGATTGCCGCCGCAACGGCGGGCGTGGTGGCAGCCACGCACAGCGCCGACCTGATCCAGGTCAACATCGCCGACAATACACTGGTGGCACCCAAGGACGGCCCGATCGAATACCGCCTGACCAATGTGGGCGAGGTCCTGCCGGCCGGTGGCAAGGTGTTCACGATGCTGGACGTCACCTACGTCTACATGGACATTTTTCTGCCGACGCGGACGGCTGGCCGGGTGATGATCGGCGACGAAGCAAGCATCGTGCTCGATGCCTTGCCGACCAAGCCGATCCGCGCCAAAGTTACGTTCCTGGCGGCAACCAACGAGTTCACGCCCAAGACGGTCGAAACTCAATCTGAACGCGACAAGCTGATGTTCCGCGTCCGCGTGCGGATCGATCCTGTGCTGCTGCGCGCGCATGAGGCCGCGGTGCGCTCCGGCCTGCCTGGCCTCGCCTATATTCGGCTGGACGGGACCCCCTGGCCTGACGCCTTGCAACCCGTCATCGTAAAGTGAGCGAACGCACATGAGCGGCGGAGGCGAGCCGGTCGCCGTGCTCGAGAACGTCTGGCACAGCTACGGCAAGCAGGTGGCGCTGCGCGGCGTATCGATCGAGTTGCGGACGGGGGCGCTTGTCGGCCTGGTCGGTCCGGACGGGGTCGGCAAATCCACCCTGCTGGCCATCCTCGCCGGCGCCAAGCGCGTGCAGAGCGGCCGCCACGGGCCCAGCCAGGTGCGGGTGTTTGGCGGTGATTTCACGCAGGCAAGCCACCGCAGCGCCGTGTGCGCGCGCATCGCCTACATGCCGCAGGGCCTTGGCCGAAACCTCTACCCGGACCTGACCGTGCGGGAAAACATCGCCTTCTTTTCCAGCCTGTTTGGCCAAGGCGGGGCCGAACGCGCCCAACGTACTGCTGACCTGCTCGCCGCAACCAGTCTGGCGCCGTTTGCCGACCGTGCAGCCCGCAAGCTCTCCGGCGGGATGCGCCAGAAACTCGGCCTGTGCTGCGCGCTCATACATGATCCTGACCTGCTGATCCTCGACGAGCCGACCACCGGCGTGGACCCGCTCTCCCGTCGCCAATTCTGGGACTTGGTGGATCGCATCCGCGGCGGCCGGCCGGCGATGAGCGTGATCGTCGCCACCGCCTATATGGAAGAGGCCGAAAGGTTCGGCCGTCTGCTGGCGATGAATGACGGCGCAGTGCTGGCGAGCGGGACGCCGGCCGAAATCAGGCAGCGGACCGGCTGCGACACGCTGGACGAAGGCTTCATCGCGCTGCTGCCTGCTGCGGTTCGCGCGACCCGCGTGCGCCCGAACATTCCTCCCCTTGCTGGGGACGGCTCGGAAATTGCCATCAGCGCGGTTGGCCTCACGCGCCGCTTCGGGGCATTTACCGCGGTGGACAACGTCAGCTTCCGCATCAGCCGTGGCGAAATCTTCGGCTTTCTGGGAGCCAATGGTTGCGGAAAGACAACAACGATGCGCATGTTGACCGGCCTGCTGCCCGCTACCGCCGGCACTGCTCTGCTGTTCGGTCGTAAGGTGGATGCTGCCGACATCGCCATGCGAGCCCGCGTCGGTTACATGTCGCAATCCTTCTCGCTCTACACGGAACTGACTGTGCGGCAGAACCTCGTGCTGCACGCAAGGCTCTATCACATCGAGCAGGCTCACGCCCTGCAGCGGATCGCCAAGCTGGCGACGGACTTCGACCTTGCCGACCGGCTCGATACGCTTGCGGCCGATCTGCCGCTCGGCATCCGGCAACGCCTGGCATTGGCCGTCGCCGTCATCAACGAACCGCGCATCCTGATTCTGGACGAGCCCACATCCGGCGTGGATCCGCTGGCACGTGACCAATTTTGGGCGCTGCTCGGTAACCTGTCCCGCACGAATGCTGTCACCATCTTCATTTCCACCCATTTCATGCAAGAGGCCGCGCGCTGTGACCACGTCCTGCTCATGAATGCAGGCCGCGTGTTGGCACTCGGCACGCCGGCGGAGGTAGTGGCAAGCTGGGGTGGCCCGACACTGGAGGAGGCATTTATCAGCTGCTTGGAGGCGGCGACCACACCGCCACACGCATCACAAACGTCGGCCTCGTCTGTGGCGACGAACCCAGGCGCAGCACGGCGGCATTTCAGCCTGCGGCGCGTGATGGCCTATGCCCGGCGCGAAAGCCTGGAGCTTCGGCGCGATCCGATCAGGCTGAGCTTTGCTCTCTTCGGCATGGCATTCCTGATGATTGTCGTCGGCTACGGCACGAACACGGATGTGGATCACCTGCCTTTCGCAGTCTTCGATCAGGATCGGACGCCGGAAAGCCAGACCTACCTCGAAACATATCGTAGCTCGGTCTATTTTTCCGAGAAGGCGCGAGTCGAAAGCGCGGATCAATTGCAGAAACGCCTGTTGAGCGGCGAGCTGAAGCTGGCGTTGGACATCCCCGCCGGCTTCGGACGCAATGTGCGACGGGGCCGTCTTGCCGACGTGGGTGCATGGATTGACGGCGCCATGCCATTCCGTGCGGAGACGACGCGCGGCTATCTGCTGGGCGCACAGCAGGTCTACCTGACGAACCTAGCAACAGAGAGGGGCCACGCGGTCGAAACACTTGCCACGATCGGCTTGCGGTTCCGCTACAATCAGGACTTTAATAGCGTCAACTCGCTCGTACCATCAGTCATTGCGTTGCTGCTGGCTCTTATTCCGGCCATTCTCATGGCGCTGGCCGTCGTGCGCGAAAAGGAGTTCGGCTCTATCACGAATCTATACGTGACCCCGGTTACTAGACTTGAATTCATCCTGGGAAAACAGATTCCCTATGTTATCGTCGCCATGGCCGGGTTCGTCATTGTCGCGACAATGGCATCTCTGCTGTTCGGTGTCCCCGTCAAGGGCAGCGTGCCGGCACTTGTGGTGGGCACGCTGATCTACGTCTATGCAACCACGGCCTACGGATTGCTGATTTCGGCCTTCGCCAGCACGCAAATTGCGGCACTCTTCGCCACCGCTTTGCTGACCGTCATACCGGCCACGCAGTTCTCGGGCATGATGTCGCCGGTGTCGTCCCTGTCCGGAACGGGTAAGATATTCGCAGACGTGTTCCCGATGAGCTACTACTTGCCGATCTCAGTAGGCACCTTCACCAAATCGCTCGGCTTCGCCGAACTCGCCCAGACAATGCTCCTGCTTGCCCTCTTGGTCCCGGCGCTCCTTGGGCTGAGCCTCGTCATGCTCCGCAAGCAAGAGCGCTAGCCGGAATGCCACAATCCTTGATGAACGTGCTGTGGCTTTCGTTCAAGGAAATAAGGAGCTTACTCAGTGACTGGTTCATGCTCGGTCTCGTCATATTCAGCTTCACGTTTTCGATCGTTTCCATGGCACAGAACACGGCGCAGGAGGTGCATAATGCATCGATCGGAATCGCCGACGAGGACAGATCGCAATTGTCTCGAATAATCGCGAATAGCTTCCTTCCACCCTACTTTAAGCCGGCGCAGCTTGTGTCCGCAAAGGACATCGACACTCTGCTCGATCATGCAAAATACACCTTTATCCTGGACATTCCACCGCGTTTCCAGAGCGATCTGCAGGCCGGCCGCCATCCCACGCTACAGGTCAATATCGATGCAACTGCGGCGATGCAGGCCGGGATAGGCGCCGGCTATGTCCAGCAGATCGTCCAGTCTGCGATGCACCGAAGTCTGGCGCACACCGACAATGTGTCGCCGGACGCGGTGACATTGACGATTCACCTGGCGTTCAATCCTAATGCGACACCAGGCTGGTTCATGAGCATTATCGGCATCATCAATAACATCACCATGCTGGCCATCCTGCTCAGTGGTGCAGCCGTTATCCGTGAGCGTGAGCACGGCACGATGGATCATCTGCTCACTTTGCCGCTCTCCCCAGTCCAGATCGCGTCCGCCAAGGTTCTCGCGAACGGCTTCGTCATCCTGGTCGCGACCGCCGTCTCGCTCTATGCCGTCGTGCGCGGGCTGCTCGCAGTGCCGATCGCCGGTTCCATCCCATTGTTCCTGTGCGGCGTTGCGCTCTACCTCTTCTATGCTCTGGCCGTCGGGTTGTTCCTGGCCACCCTGGTCCAATCCATGCCGCAATTCGGCTTGTTATTCATGCTAGTGTTCCTGCCTATGCAGATGCTGTCGGGGGGCAATACGCCCCTGGAGAGCGAGCCGCGCATCTTGCAGATCATTATGGAAGGCGTCGCATCGACTCACTTCGTCACATTTGCCGAAGCCATCCTATTCCGCGGGGCCGGACTTGCATTGGTATTCCGTGACTTCCTCGCGGTCGCCGCTCTCGGTGCGATATTCTTCTCTATTTCCGTGTTGCGCTTCCGGCGTAGCGTCGCACTCAGCAAATGACTTGATGGGCGGGTTCGCAACCGAGTGCTCGTCATGGAGGGGTGAGTAGTCTCCGAACCTGCATCGCGGCGGGCGCGATGCTTAGGGTCGTGGCGGGCAACTGTCTCCGGTAGACGCTCATCGAGTCAGAGGCATCTCTTGGCAAACTTACAGCCTGACACTCACCGGGCGACGAGAAGCAACCGGCATCTACAATCTACACCACACGTGGGGGGCACGTCCCGGCTTATTGCGTCGCCCGCCCGGCTGGGCATAGTCAGGGACGCCTTGGGCCAGTGACGTACGTCGGCTCCACTGTGCGGCATGTGGCGTAAGTCGCAGCCGGTTGGGCTGACCGCCACGAAGTTGCTGCGTGACACGCGGTTGCCACTCGCCTGGAGCGAACAGCGACAGGCGCTCGGGCTCCCCGCACAAGCCTGAGCTTCCACGAAGGCAACACGCTCCAGGATCGTCGTTCAGGGGCGCCGGTCGCGCCGCAATCGCCCGCGCTGATGCGCCTGCAGAAAACCGCATCGCGGAGTGCGGAGAGGCCGGGCGGAGACGCCACCGCCGGATCGCGCCCACTTGACGAGGCTGAGGCGTCTCTCGGACGTGAGCCGATTTTGGACGTGAGCTAACGTCCTAAGAACTCGAGCCATTCCGGCGGGGCTTGTCTCTACCAAGGACAGGGCTCTCATTGAGCCAAATCTTGGCTGGGGCGGGAGGATTCGAACCTCCGCATGGCGGAATCAAAATCCGCTGCCTTACCGCTTGGCGACGCCCCATGCGCGAACCGTCATTAGGAGGCGACCGCCGCGTCGTAAAGCCCGCCGCCCCAGCTCCACCAGCCAGGTCGCGCCAGATCGGCGGCCGCGGCTCGGGCCGTGGCCGCGTCGGCGAACAGGGCGAAGCACGTGGCGCCGGAGCCGCTCATCCGGGCCAGAAGACAACCCGGGCAGGCCCGCAGCGCGGTCAGCGCGTCCGCCACCGCCTGGCAGAGTGTCAAGGCAGGCGGCTCCAGATCGTTCTTCACTGCGCGCAAATCCGAGGCCATGGACGCTGCATCACGCCAGCCGCTGGCAAGCGTGGCCGGCGACGAGAACGCGCCCGTGCGCGCCGCGAACACGGCCGCGGTGGAGACTGCCACGCCAGGATTGACCAGCACCATGCCGCAGGGCGGCATGGCCGGCGGGGCACTGAGAGTCTCGCCAATGCCGGCCATGCGGGCGGGCCGGCTTGCCAGGCACACGGGCACGTCCGCGCCCAGTGCCGCCGCCAGGGAGAACAGCCTGTCCTGCGGCACATGGATATCCCACAGCCGGACCAGCAATCGCAGCGCGGCCGCCGCGTCCGCCGAGCCACCGCCGATGCCGGAGGCGACCGGCAGATTTTTTTCCAGGGTCAGCACGGCCCCTTTCGCCACACCGCCAGCCCGGGCCAACGCCTTGGCGGCCCGCACCACCAGATTGTCTGGGCCGGCCCCCAGCCCCGCCGCGAACGGCCCGGCGAGCGTCAGACTCAGCCGATCGCCAGGCTCGGCCATCAACCGGTCGTGGACCCCGGCGAACACGGCCAGGCTGTCGAGCAGGTGATAGCCGTCCGGCCGCATTCCGGTGATATGCAGAAACAGGTTGATCTTGGCCGGCGCACACTCGATCAGCACGAGGCGGCGCTACCTCCCGGCGTCCTTCAATCGGGACTCTATGCGTGCCCGATCGTCCGGATCGGGTTTGAGCACCAGCGCCCGACGCCACTGGTCTTCCGCCTCAACATGCCGGCCGGCGGTCCAGTAAGCGTCGCCCAGATGGCCGGTGATGCTCGGGTCTTCCGGCTCCAACTCGGCGGCGTGCTCCAGCAGTCGCAGCGCCCCCTTCGTATCGCCCAAGCGCAGCTTCACCCAGCCCAGGCTGTCCACAATGGCGCCGTCGTTCGGGCGCGCATGCAGGGCGCGCTCGATCATGTCCTGGGCGGCGGATAGGTTCTGGTTGCGTTCGGCCATCGAATAGCCGAGAAAGTTGAGCACGATCGGCTGGTCGGGTGAGAGTTCCAGCGCCCGGTTCATGTCCGCCTGCGCGCGGGGCCATTCGTGCAGCCGTTCCAATTCGGCACCGCGCGCATAGAAAAGACCCCAATCGCCGGCCGCCGGGTGCGGCATGAGCGCCACCGCCCGGTCATAGGCCGACACCGCGTCCCTGTCGCGTTTCTCGCTCGCCAGCGTGTCGCCCAACTGCGCGAGCGGCTCGGGCCGGTCCGGGAAGGCATCCGCGAGCCTTGTCAGAACGCGTTCTGCGGCCGCGTGCCGCCCGTCGCGATCGTACAGGCTGGCCAATCGCAGCTGCACGACCGGCGCCAGCGGGTCGGTCGCCGGCACACCCTCCAGCGCCGTCGCCGCCACGCGCCATTCCCGGTGCGTGCTGGCGATTTCGGAGGCGAGCAGCCGCCCCTCCGTCATGCCCGGCTCCGCGGTCAATGCCACCCGAACCAGGAGGTCGCCCACCTCGTGCGAGGCCTCGTGTCCCGACTGCGCATTGCCCTGCTCCCCTGTCGCTGCCGCCTCGACCAGGACCTGCGCGATGCCGTGCAGGGGGTCGGGCGCGTGCGGATGGGCCAACGCCGCCACCAGGGCCGGCTGCGCGATGGCCAGTTCCGGGGAGGCGGTCACGGCTTTGCCTATGGTGGCGCGGGCGGCCGTGAGATCACCGCTGCGTGCCTGCCAGCTCGCGAGTATCTGCGCGAATTGCAGGCTGGGCTGCGTTTGCGCGTGCGCGAGATCATCATAGAGCCGCTGGGCCAGCCCGTCGCGGTGGGCCGCATCGGCGACCAGGGCCGCATGTAGCAGCGCGATTGCGCCCAGCCGCGAGGCGCCCAGCGCCGGTTGCAGCGTATCCATCGCCCGGTCCGGCATGCCTTGCGCCGCCTGCGCCCAGGCCACCAGCAACGGCCGCAGCGCGTCCGCCAGGCCCTGGTGCGGCAGTTCGGCAAAGCCCAGCTCGGCGTGCTGCCAATCGCCATCGCGCGCGGCGCCCACCGCGAGCAGAAGCTGGGCCAGCGGATTGGTCGGCAGCGAACGCGCCAGGTCCCGTGCCGCCGGCAGCCCTGCCAGCAGGGTCAGCACGAACGCATCCTCGCGCAACTCGACGCTGGACGGATCGCCGGCCAGCGCCCCCTGCATGCGCATGGCCGCCGTCGGCAGGTCGCCCTGGTGGGCGGCGAACTGGCTGACGAGGTAGTCGGCGGGGCGCGCGGCATGGGCGGCTGGGGCCGCGAGGGTGAGGCCGAAAGCCAGGGTGCGTGCGGGGAACTTCATCGTGAAAGCGTAACCCAGGCGGTGTTTGGGGGCCAGTGCGAGGCGCCGACCTGTCCGGCAAGGCGCTGCCGGCCAGGCGTCGCACGTGGCGTCCCCCAAGCGGCAGGTTGCTGGGGGTGTCCTGCGATCGGGTTATTGATTGGCTTGCGCACTCGTCCGGTAGGTTCCCAGCCGGTCTGGGGTCAGGCGCGGCCAGCAACCGTCCGATACCAGCGGTTCGTCGCGACCACAGACCAGACGGCCTCCACCAGACCGAACGGCCACGCGCCTTGCAGGAAGCCGTAAGCCGACCCGAGCACGCAGGAGGCAGCAAACGCGAGGGTGAACCAAGGGCTACGCCGTTCGCATGCGTAACACACCAACATCGCCGAAACGGCAAACAGGCCGAACAAGGTGAGCCGGTCCACGCGAGGAGACCGCGCCGGCGAAGCTGAACCGGCCTGCCTACATCCCGCCGGGGTAGGCCGGGCCGCCACCGCCCTCCGGCGCCGACCAGTCAATGTTCTGTGTGGGATCCTTGATGTCGCATGTCTTGCAGTGCACGCAGTTCTGCGCGTTGATCTGCAGGCGCGGGTGGCCCTCCTCCACACCTACGGCCTCGTAGACGCCAGCCGGGCAGTAGCGGCTTTCCGGGCTGCGGTACATCTCCCAATTCACGCCGAGCCAGCGCGACGGATCGCGCAGCTTCAGATGAACCGGCTGGTTCTCCTCGTGGTTCGTGTTGCTGATGAAGACGGAGGACAGACGGTCGAAGGTCAGCACGCCGTCGGGTTTTGGGTACTCGATCTTTGGCGCGTCGGCGGCCTTGGTCAGCACCTCGTTGTCGCGGTGCTTGTGGTGCAAGGTCCAGGGCGCTTTGCCGCGCAGTAGGAATGTGTCGAGACCGGAATAGGCGAGGAAGCCGTACAGGCCGTATTTGGCGAAGGCGGGGCGCAGGTTGCGGACGGATTTCAGTTCCGGATAGAGCCAGCTCGACTTGAATTTCTCCGTGTAGGCGGTCAGCTCCGCCATGCGGTCGGCGGCCAACGCCTCGGCGGCGGCTTCTGCGGCGAGCATGCCGCTTTTCATCGCGCAATGCGTGCCCTTGATCTTTGGCAAATTCAGGAAGCCGGCCGCGTCGCCGATCAGCGCGCCACCCGGGAACGTCAGTTTCGGAATAGATTGGAATCCGCCTTCGGACAGCGCGCGGGCGCCGTAGCTGATGCGGCGGCCGCCTTCGAAATGCTTGCGCATGTGGGGGTGCGTCTTCAGCCGCTGCATCTCGTCGAACGGCGACAGCCAGGGGTTTGCATAATCCAGCCCGACGACGTAGCCGAACGATACCAGCCCGTCCCCGAAATGATATAGCCAGGAGCCGGCATATGTCTCGTTGTCCGCAGGCCAGCCTATGGTGTGCATGATGAAGCCGGGCTTGTGGTTCTCCCGCGGGATCTCCCACAGCTCCTTGATGCCCAACCCGTAGGTCTGCGGATCAACGCCCTTGCGCAGGTCGAACCGCTCCATCAGCTGCTTGGTCAGCGACCCACGGCAGCCCTCCCCGAACAGGGTGTAGGCGGCACGCAATTCCATGCCGGGCGCGTAGTTCGGGCCGTGCTCGCCCTCCTTCGTCACGCCCAGGTCGCCCGTGGCAACGCCGATCACACGATCATTCTCGATCAGCAGTTCGGCCGCCGAAAACCCCGGATAGATTTCCACGCCCAGCGCCTCGGCCTGCCGCCCCAGCCAGCGCGTCACGTCGCCCAGGCTGACGATGTAATTGCCGTGGTTGTTCATCTGCGGCGGCAGCACCGGAGACTTGAATGCGAACCGCTTTGTCAAATAGACGAAATGATCTTCGCGCGCTTCGGTGTGGATCGGCGCGTCCAGCTCCCGCCAGTTCGGCAGCAGCTCTTCCAGCGCGCGCGGCTCGATGACGGCGCCGGACAGGATATGCGCGCCGACCTCGCCGGCTTTCTCGACGACGCAGACCGATGCCTCTGGCGCCAGTTGTTTCAGCCTGATGGCGGCGGCCAGGCCGGCTGGGCCAGCGCCCACGACGACCACGTCGAACTCCATCGCCTCGCGATCGCTCATGCCGCCCCGCTCCCGTGTTTCTGGTTGACGTATTAGGTAACCAGTTGCCGCAGATAAGGTGGCGGCATCAGCAGTCAACCTAGGGCAGGGCGCGGTTTGCGCAAACCTGCCCGCCCGGTAAAACACGCGCCATGGACGCGCTTGCCGCCTTGCGGCTGCAGATCGAGTGGGGCGCCGACGAGGCGCTCGAGGACGCGCCGATCGATCGTCTGCGGTTGCCGAAGGCCGAAGCGGCGGCCAAGGCACCTGAAATCGTGCCGCGAGAAGCCTCGCCTGCGGTCGCGCGCGCCGGCCCGGTCGCCCGCGCACAGACCGCCGCGGCCGAGGCCCACACGCTGGAGGCGCTCTACCGCATTGTGGCAGGTTTTCACGATTGCGCGCTGGCCACGACGGCCACCCACATGGCATGGGCCGACGGCAATCCGGACTCCGGCCTGGTCATCCTGGGCGAGGTGGCTGGTGCGGAGGAGGATCTGGCGGGCCGCCCCTTCGTGGGGCCGGCGGGCCAGTTGCTGGACCGCATGCTGGCCGGCATCGGCCTGACCCGGGCGGATGCGCTGCTCACCAACCTGGTGCCCTGGCGGCCCCCGGGCGGCCGTCAGCCCACGGAGGCGGAGGTGGCGGTCTGCGCGCCGTTCACCTGGCGTCACCTCACACTGCTGCGCCCGCGCCGGATCGTGACCCTCGGCCAGATGCCCGCACGCGTGCTGACCGGGCGGAGCGACAGCATTCGCCGCCTCCGCGGACGCTGGCACGAGGTGACGGTGCCGGGATTGCCGCAACCAATTCCTACGCTGCCGATGCTACACCCGGCCAACCTTGGGCGTGTAAATGGAGCCAAGCAAGAAGCCTGGGCAGACCTGCTCGCACTGAAACGACATCTCATAGCAGCATAACGCCACATCTACTTACGCCTGTGTTGTCGTCCGTGATTACAACATCTTACGCTTCTCCAACTAACCTTGCCACATTCCCGCCTTGATTGAGGTATTGCGCCGGTTCGCAAAATGCTATTTACGGCGCCGCCATGCGAGGGTCCGGGTTTCTTCCCCGCCTTTCCGCCGCCCGTGCCGTTCTGGCCGGGGCAGCACTCCTGGCAGGCACCGCGATGCGGCCGACCCAGGGTGAAGCACGCGGAGTGGCGCCACCGTCTGACGAACTGGCCATGGCCGTGCCGCGGATACATCCGCCGGCCGGCTCCAGCGGTATCGGCCTGCCGCAGCCGCTTCCCCCCAGCGAAGCGGCGCGTATTCGCGCCATCTTCGCGGCGCAGCGCCAGGCGCGCATTCCCGCCGCCATCGCCCAAACCGCGCAACTGACCGACACCACGCTGCTGGGCCATATCCTGGCCGACCGCCTGCTCGCCAGGCCGGCACGGGCGAGCGCGCCCGCTCTTTCGGACTGGCTAGGCCGTTATGCCGACCTGCCGGATGCGGGCGCTATCTACGCCCTGCTGCGCCGGCGCTCACCGCCGGGCGCATCGCTGCCGCCCGCACCGGCTTCAGCCTCGCTCGCCGCCTCCGGCGCGGCGGGGATTGGGCAGCCGAACGGGGCGGGCGCGGCCAGGTCCGCCTTCACACGCGGCCAAACTGCGGCGGCCCTGCGCCTGGGCCGGGCCGCCTTCGCCCGCAGCCGCGGCGCTGATGGGGAGTCGGCCTACGTAGCGGGCTTGGCGGCCTGGCGCGGCCGAGCCTATGCCGCCGGCGCGCGGCTGTTCGAGGACGCATCGCTGGCCGAAAGCGCCAGCGCTGGGTTGCGCGCCGCCGGCGCTTTCTGGGCCGCGCGCGCCCACGAACAGACCGGTGACGTGGCCGGCTGGTCGCGCTGGATGCAACGAGCTGCCGCCGAACCGCACACGCTTCACGGCATGATCGCCCGCCGCATGCTGGGCCTTCCGGCCGCCGCACCGCCCGCAAATCCCATCCTGGCCGAGGCTGACCTAGACGCCATTGCCGCCACGCCGCAGGGCCACCGTGCTTTCGCACTGCTCCAGGTAGGCGAAGCAGGACGCGCCGAGGCCGAACTGCGCGCACTCTGGTCGGTCGCCCAATCGCAGCCCGCCCTCTCGCGCGCACTGTATCTTGTCGCTGGTGCCGCCAGGCTGGACCGGCTGGTGACCGACCTCTCTGGCGTGGCCGAGGCCACTCTGGCCGACCTGCCGACCCCGCGCCTGCATCCGCGCGGCGGTTTCCGCCTGCCGCGTGCGCTTGTCTATGCCGTGGCACATGTCGAATCCAACTTCGACGCGACCGCCTGCTCCGGGGCCGGCGCCCAAGGATTGATGCAATTGATGCCCGTGGCCGCCAGCGCGCTTGGCCCGGCAGCCTCGGCAGCGACGCTGCACGACCCTGCACAGAATTTGCGCCTGGGGCAGGCGTATCTCGCCTTTCTCGCGCGGCCGGAGGCGGCCGGCGACGACCTGCTGCGCGTGCTGGCGAGCTACAACGCGGGGCCGGCTGCGGTGCAGCGCTGGGCGATCGACGAGCCCGATCCGCTGCTGTTCATCGAAGCCATACCCAATGACGAATTGCGTGCCTTTGTCGCGCGCACTCTGACCAATTTCTGGGGCTACGCGGCGCGGTTCCGGGAGCCTTCCCCCAGTCTGGACGCGGTGGCCGCGGGCATGCGGCCCCGTTTTTGGCCCAGGGTAACGGCTGTGAGGCTTGGGGCGTTACAGTAAGTTGCCGGTGGCGGCCGTGTTGGTCAGGCATGCCGCCACCTCGTCCACGCTGATCTCGTCCAGCCGCGCGGCTCTGATCAGGCGCGCGTTGCCGACCGGGGTCGCAAGGGTCGGGTCGCTGAAGCGGGAGAACAGGGCGATCGTCGGGCATCCCATCATGGCGGCCAGGTGGATGGGGCCGGTGTCGCCGCCCACGGCCAATGCGGCGCGGCTGGCGAACCCGGCGAGCTCCTGGAGTGAGGTTCGGCCGACCAGGTTCAGCGCCTCAGGGCAGGCGCGCAGGATGGTGGCGGCATCGTCGGCCTCGGCAGGGCCGCCGATGACGGCGGGCCGCAGCTCGTGGCGGGATAGGTGGCGCGCCACGGCGGCGAACCGCTCGATGGGCCATTTCTTGGCGCCGCCCTGGGAAGGTGACGTGCCTGGCACCAGCAACGCGTAAGGGACGTCCAGCACCGGGCCGTGGCGGCGCAGGAACTCCAGATCCAGCGGGGCGTCGGGCACGCCGGCGGCCGCGAGCTGGCCGCGCTGGCGGGCCACGGTGTGCAGGAAATCGCGGCGTGGATCGCGGTCGGGAAGCGAGCAGCCGCGGGCGATGCCGGACCAAGGGGGGCGGCCGGCCAGGAGAAAATAGCGGGAGGAGCGGGCGGAAGTCTGAAGATCGTAGACCAAGTCGAAGCCGGTCAGTTGCCGCCGTAGGCGGACGAGGCCGGGCATGTCGAACCAGCCTGGCCTGGTGTCCAGCCGCACCTCGTCGAACCACGGGCTGTCCCGGGCCAGGCCGGCGAATGGGGCAGTGGTCAGAAGGGTGACGTGGTCGCGCGCGTGGTGGGCGCGTATGGCGGCGAAGGCGGGGAACGAGAGCACGAAATCGCCCAGCGCGCCCAGCCGGATCACAAGTATGCGCATCAGCCGAGCAGCTCGCGATAGACGTCCAGCGTGGCGCCCTGCATTGACTGCGTCGTGTAATGGGCGAGCACGGCTTGCCGCGCCTGCCAGCCTAGAATGTGCTTCTCCTCATCGTGTAGTGCCAGCGCCCGGGCAATGACCGCACCCAACGCAGCGCGGTCGCCGGGCGTACACAAAAATCCGGTCTGGCCGTCGGCGATGGTTTCGGCGGCACCGCCATGGTCGAAGGCGACCACCGGGCGGCCCATGGCCTGCGCCTCGATGACCGTGCGGCCGAACGGTTCCGGTTTTAAGCTTGCATTGACCACGACGTCGGCCAGCATCAGGGCGGCCGGCATGTCGTCGCAATGGCCAGCCAGCCTGAGCCGCGCCGACACGCCAAGCCGGGCAGCACGTGCCTGGAGCGCATCGGAAAAGTGTTCGCGGCCCTGGTCGCTGCCCACCAGGACGCAGAACAGGTCGGCGGCATCGGCCAGAGAGGCCACCGCGTCCAGCAGGATTTCGGCGCCTTTCCAGCGAGTAAGCCGCGCCGGCAGCATGACGACGCGGGCGCCGGTCGGCAGACGCCACGCTTGGGCCAGGCGGTGCATGCGCTCACCTACCACCTGACCCGGGTCGAACACGGTGGGATCGACCCCGCGCGGGATGGTGCGCAGCTTCGCGTGCGGCACGCCGTAGCCGGCGGCCACACGCTGGGCGACGAAACGGCTGATGGCGATCACCCGATCACCACGCCCCATGACGCTGTTATACAGGCGTTTGCCGGGGAGGCCCTCGCTGTAGACGCCGTGCCAGGTGGTCACGAACGGAATGCCGGTGTGGCGTGCCGCCAACCACGCCGACCACGCCGGGGCGCGGGAGCGGGCATGCACCAACTGTACGCTTTCCGCACGTATGAGGTGTGCGAGCCGCCCCGCGTTGACCAGGATGTTGACCGGGTCCTTGGTCATCAGCGGCAGCGCGAAATGGCGGCCCCGGACGCGTTCGACCTGAGCCACCATGCGGCCGCCTGCGCTGGCCACCAACGCACGGCCGCCGCTGGCCTCGACCGCCTGCGCCATCTCGACAGCGCCGCGCTCCACCCCGCCCGTCTCCAGCGCGGGCAGCACCTGCAAGATCGTCAACGGCTTCATGCGATGTCTTTTATCAGCCACGGGGGCACCGCAAGGAAGCTGGCCAAGAACAACCTTTCGTTGATGTATGAGCGCTAATTTCACGCGAAAACTTAGCTGTTCCGCCGACGCCTAGTAAGGCGCTATGGTAGAGGCCGCACGACCTGCGGAGTACCTCCTGATGTTGCAAAGCTCGCCGCTGGCTTACCCGTTTCTGGGCCTGCTCGTTGGCCTGATCGTAGGGCTGACAGGGGTAGGCGGCGGCTCACTGATGACGCCGCTGCTGGTTCTGCTGTTTCATATACAGCCCACCAAGGCGGTGGGCACCGACCTGCTGTACGCCGCGATCACCAAGACGGTCGGCACTGCGGTGCACAGCGCCAGCGCCACCGTCGATTGGCGCATCGTGCGGCGGCTGGCGTATGGGTCGATCCCGGGCACTGCGCTGACGCTGCTGGGGCTGTATTTCTTCGGCCCCGAGAGCAAGCGGGTCGCCGACGTCATCACGTTCAGCCTGGGTATCGCGCTGCTGCTGACGGCGATCTGCATCCTGTTCCGCTCCTGGATCATCGATTCGATCACCGCCCGGTTCGGCGAGCCTTCCGAACGCACGGCTTCCGTTCTGACAACGATCAGCGGGTTGGTGCTGGGCGTGCTGGTCTCGATCTCGTCGGTGGGCGCGGGCGCACTTGGTGTGACCGTGCTGATCCTGCTCTATCCGCGTATCAAGCTGGCGACGATCGTGGGGTCGGACATCGCGCATGCCGTGCCGCTGACCTTGATCGCCGGGCTGGGGCATTGGCAGATGGGGGATGTGAACACGGCGCTGCTGGGACAGCTGCTGATGGGCTCCATCCCCGGCATCCTGATTGGCAGCTACCTGTCGCCGCGCATGCCTGAGGGCGGGTTGCGGCCGGTGCTGGCATCGGTGCTGTTCCTGGTCGGCGGCAAGCTCGTTTTCTGACCCATCCGGCGCCCGCGCTGTCCGACGCAGGGGCGCCGGACCAGGCCGAATTGCTGGCCGCGCGGCCCTGGCTGCTTGCGCACGCAATGGATGGGCTGCTGTTCGATGGCGTGTCGTTGGCCGCCGTCGCGCGCATGGCCGGCACGCCGTGCTGGGTTACCAGCGCGGATACGCTGCGGCGCCGCTATCGTGACCTGTCCCGGGCGATGCCGGAGATGGCGATCCATTATGCGGTGAAAGCCAACGACCATCTCGCGGTGCTGGATGTGCTGGCGCGCGCCGGAGCGGGCGCGGATGTGGTCAGCGGGGGCGAGTTGCGGCGCGCGGTGCGGGCCGGGATCCCGGGCGGGCGCATCGTCTTTTCCGGCGTCGGCAAGACGCGCGATGAACTGGCGATGGCGCTCGTTCACGGTGTGGCGCAGATCAATGTCGAAAGTGCGGAAGAGCTTCTTGCCCTTGCGTGCGTGGCCGGACAGTTGGGCCGGACGGCGCCGGTCGCGCTGCGGGTGAACCCGGACATCGATGCCGGCACGCACGAGAAGATCAGCACGGGGCGGGCGGAGGACAAGTTCGGTATTCCGGTAGCCGATGTGGTGCCGCTGTATGAAGCGGCCTCCCGGATGCCTGGCGTGAAAGCGGTGGGACTGGCGGTGCATATCGGGAGCCAGGTTTTTCGCATGTCTGCGTTCGGCGCCGCCTATCGGTGCCTGGCCGAGTTGGTCGTAGCCCTGCGAGGGCGCGGGCTGGCCGTGGAGACGGTCGATTGCGGTGGCGGGCTGGGGATCTCCTACGCGGGTGAGCCAGCCTGCCCGCCGCAAGCCTGGGCGGCCACGATACGAGGGGCGCTGGGCGGGCTGGGCTTACGTCTCTCGGTCGAGCCGGGCCGCTGGCTGGCCGGGCCGGCGGGGGTGCTGCTGGCGCGCGTGGTGCGCACGCGGCGCGCGGGGCGGGCGCGGCCGACGCTTATCCTGGACGCGGCGATGAACGATCTGGCGCGCCCGTCCCTGTATGGCGCGTGGCATGGCATCGTGCCGGTCGGTGCGCGCGACCTGGTGGCCGATCCTGTGCTGACCGACATCGCCGGGCCGGTCTGCGAGAGCGCCGATGTTTTTGCACGCGCGCGCAGCTTGCCGGAACTGGCCGACGGGGCAATTGTGGCGATCATGGACACGGGCGCATATGGTGCAGTCATGAGCTCCACCTACAATGCGCGGCCGCTGGCGGCGCAGGTGCTGATCGATGGCACGCTGCCGGGCGGCACCGCACTGATCCGCGCGGCGCAGACAGCGGAGGATCTTTGGGTGGGCGAGATCGTGCCGGAGCGCACCACGTGATTGCGGGCGGTGCGGCCACGCATGGCGACAGGCGGGTCGCGGCGCGATTGATGGCGGCCCGGGCCGTTCTGTGGGCGGAAGCGCTGGGTATCGCACTCTGGCCGGTCGCTGCGCTGCTGGGCGGTTTCGCCGGGCTGGCGTTGCTGGGTGTCGTGGCCCCGTTGCCCTGGCCGGTTCACATCGCGGTGCTTCTTGCGGTGCTGGCCGGGTTGGCCGTTCTGCTGCGCCGGGCCGCGCCGGCGTTCCGCGCGCCAGGACCGGCGGCCGCCGAACGCCGGCTCGAGCGGGATTCGGGGCTGCGGCACCGGCCGTTCGCCACGCTGCGCGACCGCCCGGTGGACGATGCCGGATCACCGCTCTGGGCGCTGCACCAGGCGCGCGCGCGGGCCGGGCTGCAACGGCTTCGCCTGGCGCCGCCACGGCCGGACCTGGCCCACCACGATGGTCGGGCGCTGCGCGGCGCGGTGATCTTGCTGCTGGTGGCCGGCGTGGTCGTCGCCGGTCCCCGCGCCGGTTTCATGCTGCGCCAGGCCATGCTGCCCGGTTTGCCTGGGCTGCAGGCGAGCGCGCCGCCAACCGTGCAAGCCTGGATCGAGCCCCCTTCCTACACCGGCCTGCCGCCTGTCTTTCTGCCGGCAGGCGGCAGCGGGGAGGATGCGCCTGTCAACGTGCCGGCCGGGTCGCGGCTGACGGTCAGCGTGGGCGGTTTGACCAGCCCTCCGCGCCTGTCGCTCGCGGGGCAGGCGTTGAAGGTGGACCGGTTGTCGGCGGACAGTTTTCAGGCGGTCTCCGTGTTGACTGTGCCGGGGCGGCTGCGGCTGGACCGGCGATGGTCCTCGCTGGCGAGATGGACGGTTTCCCTGATCCCGAACGAGCCGCCAGCCCTGGCCTGGACCGCCGCGCCGGGGCGCGCCGGCACGTCGCTTTCGACTAGACTGCCTTGGCAGGCTGCCCAGCGCTGGGGCGTGGCGCGGCTTGAAGCGGTCCTGGTGCCCAGTGCCTCGCCAGGGCTGCCCGCGCGGCACATCCCGCTGCCACTGCCCGGCACGCCGCGACATGCGAGCGGCCAGGCAACCCCCGATTTGTCGGCCGACCCCTATGCGGGCGTGCTGATGTCGGCGCGGCTGGCGGGCACCGACGTGTCCGGCCAGCATGGGGAGAGCCCGCCGGAAAAATTCATCCTGCCGGCACGCGAGTTCCATCATCCGCTGGCCCGCGCGGTCGCCGAGCTGCGACGGCGCCTCGCGCTGCATCCGGACCGGCCGGCCGATATCGCCGACGAGCTTGCGACGCTCGGCGAGGCGCCGCTGGAACGGACGGCCTATGGCGTCAGTCCCGCCGGGGCGGCGCTGAACCTGTCGGCTGCCGCGGCCGTGCTGCGCACGGCGCATGGTCCGTCGGCGGAGGCTGTCGCAGGTGTGCAGGCACGCCTTTGGGAGCTGGCGCTGGCGCTGGATGGCGCGCTGCCCGACGCCTCGGCGAAGGCGTTGGCCCAGGCGCAGGACAGATTGCGGCACGGCATCGAGGAGCATGCGCGGGGCAAGCTGTCGGACAAGGAATTGTCGAAACGTCTGGATGCGCTGCGGCAGGCGCTGGACACACGGCTGGCTGATCTGGCGCGGCGGGCGCAGCAGCAGGGGGCGCTGCAAAAATTCGATCCGCACAGCCAGCATCTGTCGGCGCCCTCGATGGACCGCTTGATCCAGCGCCTGGAGCAGGCGCTGAAGGACGGCCGCACCGATGAGGCGCGCCGGCTGATGTCGCAGCTGGAGCGCACGATGGAGCAGCTCAAGGACGCGCATATCATGACACCGGAGGAGGCGCGGCGGCAGCGCGAGCAGGCGCGCACCGGGCGCCAGCAGATGGGCGCGGTGCAGGATATGGTGCAGCGGGAGAGCAAGCTGCTGGACCACGCCCAGGCGCGTGGGGCGAGTCAGGCGCCGCCGCCGATCCCGCCGGGTCTGTCCGAAGCGTTGGGACAGTTGAACCAGCCGCAAAACGGGACAGCCGACCCGATGGACCAGGTACCGTTCGAGGGGCAGCAACCACTGGCGCCAATGCCGCCGGCCGCGTCGCAGGAGCGGCCGGCAAGCCAAGGCAAGTCGCCCGGTACGCCGCCGCGTGGTGACGATGCCAGAACGCAGCGCGCGCTGCATCGCGCGGTGGGCGCCCTGAAAGACGGGCTGGCCCAATCCGGCCGCAAGTCACCGCAAAGCCTGGACGATGCAGGGCGGGCGATGCAGGACGCTGCTCAGGCGCTAGCCAGTGCGGATGACCCGCAGGCGAGGGACGCAATCGCACGCGCCATCGCCGCTTTGCAGCAGGGCGGGCAGGACATGGCGCGCCAAGGCGGCCAGCAATCGGGCGCCGGCCTGCAGTTGACGCTAGAGCAGGGGGGCCAGGGCGGCGGCCAGGGCCAGGAAGATGAGGACGGCTCGGGCGATGGCGAGAGCGGCGCCAAGCGTGACCCGTTCGGTCGCCCGGTGGACGGCAACGGCGCGGTCGCCGACGACCCGCACCTGCGCGTGCCCGACGACATGGAGCAAGGCCGCAGCCGCGCCATCCAGGAAGAATTGCGCCGCCGCGGCGCGGACCGCGCCCGCCCCAAAGGCGAATTGGACTACATAGACCGCCTACTGAAGTCCTTCTAAATGAGGAAAGGTTCTTTGCTTCTTTCTTGCAAGAAAGAAGATTCTTCTTTTCTGAAGAAAAGAAACAAAAGACTTTTAACTATTAGATGAGGTATGCTGAATACGCGTTGTTGGCTGTGCCGGTCTGCCTGGCGGCGGCTTGGCTATGCGGCGTGCGTGGGCTGAGCCGGCAGGGTATGGTCGCCTTGGCCGGCCTGCTTGTTGCCTTGGCCGCTGGGCTGTTCTGGTTGGGCGAGGGGCGCAGCTTTACCGGGCATTACGTGCCTGCCCGGCTGCAGAACGGCACCATCCTGCCCGGTCATCCGAAGTGAGCCGGCCGGCGATCCTGGATCTGCCTGCTCTGGCGCCTATCTGGCGCGCCCTGCCCCGCGCGCGCCTGGTGGGTGGCTGCGTCCGCGACACGCTGGCGGGCTGCCCAGTCGCCGACATCGATCTGGCAACGCCCGATCCGCCCGATGCCGTGCAGACAAGGCTCAAGGCGGCTGGGCTGCGTGTGCTGCCGACAGGGATCGCCCATGGCACGGTCACCGCCCTGTCCGGCGGGCAGCCTTTCGAGATCACGACGTTGCGGCGCGATGTGGAGACGGATGGGCGTCATGCGCAGGTCGCCTGGACCGACGATTTCACCGAGGACGCGGCGAGGCGCGACTTCACCATCAATGCCATGTCGCTGGATCAGGCGGGCACGCTGCACGACCCGTTCGGTGGACAGGCGGATTTAGCGGCTCGGCATGTCCGGTTCGTGGGCGAGGCAGGCGTTCGAATCGCCGAGGACCGGCTGCGCATATTGCGGTTCTTTCGCTTCTTCGCGCGCTACGGCGCGCCGCCGCCGGATGCGGATGCGGTGCAGGCCATAGCGGCGGCCGCAGCGGACCTGCGCAGATTGTCGGCGGAGCGGGTGTGGAGCGAGCTGAAGCGCATCCTCGCCGCTTCCGACCCGCGCGCCGCGCTCCGCATGATGTTCGAGCTGGGCGTGATGGCGGCCGTGTTGCCCGAAGCCTCCGACATTGGCGCCCTGGACGGTATGCTTGAACATGGTGCGCCGGCCGATCCGGTTCTGCGAATGTCGGCGATGCTGGGAGGCGATATCACGCCGCTCGCCGAGCGGCTGCGGCTTTCGGCCGCCGAACAGGACCGGCTGGCGGCGCTGACGTCGGGGCCGGTGCCCCGGCCGGACGATGACGATGCGGCGCTGCGCCGGTTGCTGGCGGACAACCCGGCCGATGTCTTGACGGGGCGGGTTTGGCGCACCTATCCGGCGGCCGCTTCGCTGCGGGCGCGACTTGCCGGCCTGCCGCGCCCGGTTTTTCCGCTGGAGGGCCGCCATGCGCTGGCGGCCGGCCTGTCGCCTGGGCCTGAGGTGGGTCAGGCATTGCGGACGGTACGGGCGTGGTGGCGGGAGGGCGGCTGCGTCGCGGAATTAGGGGACTGCCAAGCGCGGCTCGCCCAGTTGATTGGCAGCGCGCAGATACAGGGTTGATTTTCAACGCATAGCTGAACACTGTTTATCCATGAACCAGATTTGCGAGGTGGTGCGCACGCGCAAACCGCGTGGCCAGGGTGCGTCGCGCCGTGGAGAAATCCTCGATGCTGCGAAACACCTGTTCGCCGAGCAGGGGGTGGACCACGTCACCATGCGCCGCATCGGGGCCGCCGTCGGCGTGTCCCCCACCGCACTCTATATGCACTTTTCAGACAAGGACGCGTTGCTGGCCGCCATCGCCCAGGACACGTTCGCCGAGTTGGTAGACCGGCTCGAGCAGAGCCGCATCGAGACAGTGGATCCGCTCAAACGGTTCCGGGCCGGGCTGCGCGCCTATATCGATTTCGGCATTGCGCGGCCGGATGAGTATCGTTTGACGTTCATGACGAGGCTGTTCCGGCGAGCGGAAATCAAGACTTGCGCCCTGGAGCTGGCGGACCGCTCGTTTCATATCCTGCAAGACGGGGTGAGAGAGCTGATGGCGGCCGGCGTGTTCAGGGATGGCAATGCAACGCTGATATCGGAGGCGATATGGGCAACGTTGCACGGGGTGACCGCCCTGCTGCTCGATCAGGCGGAGAACATCCTGGCCAAGCAGGAGGCGCTGGTCGAGGCGTCGCTCGACCTGCTGATTGCCGGGCTGCTGAGGCCTGCGTCCGGGCAACCCGCATCCGCGTAAATAAACCTTGTTAACTGAACGTCGGTAACCTATGTTAGTCAGGTCTCGAACAGGAGCCCTGCCGTGTTCCACACCCTCTCGCTCCCAAGTTTTCGTTTTTCCGCCACGCTGCCGCGCCGTATCCAGCTGGCCCAGGTGGCACCGCTGGCCCTGGCGAGCGCGGGATTGGTCGCCGCCATGCTGGTGAACGCCACGCCCCGGACGAACATTCCCGCCGTATCGGCCGATCATCCGGTCGCGACATTGACGCAGTCCGCCGGGGAATCGATAGCCTCTTTGCAGATCGCCTCCGATTCGCTGCGGGCCGAGCTGCGCGCCGTGCCAGGCGTGGGCGCGGTAGAGGTGCGGGGTTTGCAGACCACTGGGGTGGAACTGCGTTTTTCTCCTTCCCGCCTGGCGGATATGGGGGTGCGGCGCGCCGACTTGCTGGCGTCCGTGCCTGCCCAGGCCAAGTCACCCGGCGTGATCGCCGTGCGCGCCGATGTGGCGCAGGATGGGCCTGAGGTGGTGGCGGACATGCCCGTGCAGGCCGGCCAGCATGTGATGCGCCTGGGTGATCTGGCGTTTGTCGCGCGCACGCCCCTGCCCGCGCCGATCGCCCGCCTGCATCGGGACGGCCATCCGGCCGTAGAAGTGTTCGTGCTCCCGGCCCAGGGTGAGGCCGGCCCGGTGTTGGACCGTCGCATCGCAACGGCGCTGGCGGCGGCGAAACTGCCGGCGAACGTCGCGATGAAGTAGCCGGGCAATTGCGCCCGTCTGCCGGAAGGGCCATCGAGAACACTGGCTTTTCCGGCGACCGGCGAGCGCATGGCGTATCCGATTTTTCTGCAGCTGGCCGGGCGGCGTGTGACCGTGCTGGGCCGGGACGAGGCGGCGAACCGCCGGGCCGCTTCGCTGGAGGCGGAGGGTGCGCTCGTCGAGCGGGTGACGACCGCGGCCGAAGCGCGCATCCCAGGCTGCGCGCTGGCCGTGGCCTCCGGTGCGCCGGAGGAGGAACTCGCGGCATTTTCGGCCGCGGCGCAGGCGGCCGGCGTGCCGGTCAATGTGGTCGATCGGCCGGAGCTGTGCAGCTACATCACGCCGGCCATCGTGGATCGCGCGCCGCTGATGATCGCCATATCCAGCGGCGGGGCTGCGCCCGTGCTGGCGCGGCTGCTGCGTGCCCGGATCGAGACGTTCGTGGCGCCCGCCTGGGGCCGGCTTGCCGCGCTGGCCGACTTGTTCAAGCACGAGACGAGGCGCCGTCTGCCGGACGTGATACGGCGCCGACGTTTTCTGGAGGGTGTGTTTTCCGGCCGCGTCGCCGACCTGGTTCTTGCGGGAGACGAAAGCGGGGCCGGACGGGAATACTCCGCCCTGCTCGAACAGGCGGAGGCGGGGACCGAACGCGCGAACGCGGGGTTCGTCCACCTGGTGGGGGCTGGGCCGGGAGCGGCCGACCTGGTCAGCCTGCGCGGCCTTCGTCTGCTGGGGGAGGCGGATGTCATCGTGCACGACCGCCTTGGTACGGCCGAGGTCCTGAACCTGGCGCGGCGCGACGCAGAGCGGGTCGATGTCGGCAAGAGCCAGGGCGATCACACCATGCCCCAGCGCGACATCAACGCGCTGCTGGTGCGCCTAGCGCGCGAGGGCCGCCGCGTGGTGCGCCTGAAGGGCGGCGATCCGTTCATATTCGGGCGCGGTGGCGAGGAGGTCGAGGCGCTGGCCGAAGCGGGCGTGGCACATGACGTCGTTCCCGGCATTACGGCCGCGCTGGCCTGCGCGGCTTCGGCCCGCATACCGCTTACCCACCGCGCCGCCGCACACGCCGTAACATTCGTCACCGCCCATCGCCGGCGCGAGGATCTGGGCATCGATTACGCCGGCCTGTTGCGGCCTGGGGTGACGCTGGCGATCTACATGGGCCTGGCCACCCTGCCCCGCTTGCGGGACGAGCTGGCGGCTGCGGGATTTTCGACGGCGATGCCGGCGGTTCTGGTGGAGAATGGCGGAACGGCGCACAGCCGGGTGCTGCGCGGGCCGCTGGAGGAGCTGGCGCGCTCGGCCGGCGAGTGGTCGGAAGGCGGGCCGGTGCTGATCCTATTGGGTGGCACGGCTGGCCGCGTCGACCAGCGCCGACCTTCATGATTTCACGTCGCAGGTATGCCAACGGTCCAGCGGCCTTCTCGCGGCGCCACCCCGCAAATTCCCGCAACGGGGTGGTCGTCCAACCAATGCCTGAGATGTCCGAAATACTCAGGTCTATTGGGCTCGAAAAGCTGCCAGCCAGGCGGATACCAGCTGCTGTTGCCGTTGACCGTCGGCAGGCCGGTCACTTGCGACAGCAACATCGCGTCGGGTTGCTGGATTGGCCAGGGGAGCAGCCTATCGGTGCCGGAATATGGGAGGAGATAGAACGCCCGACATGCGGGAGGAGGATGGCCGGCGCGGCTGAGCCAGGACGCGGACGCCCGGTCGTCATAATATGACGGGCCACCATTGGCCTGCTCGACAACGCACAGAGCGAGCGCTCCTGCGACCAGCACATGCGACCGCGCCGAGCCATGTCGGCGCGACGCGGCCCAGGCGGAAACCGCGTAGCTGACGCCGCAGCACATGAAGAACAGGGATGCCAACTGGATCCGGAAAGGCGTGCGTATGCCGCTGCCACCTGGAACGATCCGGTAGATGAACCACCAGAGCGAATGGCCCTTGACCTCCGCGGTGAGAAGCCAGGCAATGAACGGCGTCGCAAGGCACGCCAAGGCGAGCGCGTCCAGCATCGGCGTGTCTGGCCGGGCACGCTGCCGTGAGGAGACGTAGAGGAGAGAGAGAACGGCGACGACAAGGAGAGTCGGGGTGAATCCAAGGGCGATCTCGGCCACTGGCCGTCCGTTGGTGTTCGATATTCCCGTGAGATAGAGGATGTGGTGCCAGAGCACGTTGCGTGACTGGACGTTCACCACGTCGGTCAGACGCGGCATGAAAGTCTGAACCTCGTGCCAGGACCGATGGTTTTTCGACGTACCCGCATAAACGAGCGCGACGGGTATCGCGCCGAGGAGGCAGCCCACGGCGCCGCCGGCCGCCATCATGGCCAAGCGCCGCCGCTGCTCCACCCACGCGTGCCGGGGCGTCACCATGCGGAATATCACCGCGACGATCGCGCTCTCCAACGCCAGGAACCATCCGGTCTGCGGGGCGGTGAGCGTGATCGCGCAGAACACCAGCGCGGCGGCCGATGTGTAACAGGCGGACGGCCACCCCGAACGCCGCCACGCCGCGAGCAGCAGCAGACCGAGGATCGGCGCCAGCATGATGGTGTAGGTCTGGGCGTGCCCCAGTTTCATGGTGACCAGCGAGCCGAACGCGAACACGAATCCGAAAGCGGCCGCCACACCCAGGCGCGCGCCCAGGCCGCGCATCAGCGCGATGAAACCCCAGTAGCCCGCCACGGCAAAGACGGCGATCGAGCAGTCGAACGCACAAGACATGCTCAATCCGATGCCGCGGGCGATTGCATACGGCACAGCAAACAGCACGTAGGTGTCGGTCAAGCCGAGCGTGTTTCGTGCCGGCCAGAACCAGCCTGGCGTTTTCCAATCCTGGGCGCTGCCAATACTCACGTGCCACCAGTGTTCCAGCGTTGCACGCGTAATCGCGCCGTCGCCCTCACCGCCCAATGCGCCCAGTCCGAACCACGGCAACCAGTGCCGAAAAAGACTGAGCATTCCCGCGAGGAACAGCAGGATGGAGAGCACGCCTTCGGCACGCAGCACGCGCATTGCCCGCGGCTGGACATGGACAGGCATCGGGACAGAGGCTGCAACCGGCTTGCGTGAGATCATCCCGGATCGAACACGACGACCTGCCGCACCGCATGCCCATCGGCCAGCCTGTCGAAACCCTCGTTGATGTCGTCCAGCGTCAGCCGGTGCGTCAGCAGGCGATCTACCGGCAGGCGCCCGGCACGGTAGAGGGCGACGAAGCGCGGCAGATCGCGGCGCGGCACCGCCGAGCCCATGTAGCTGCCCCGCACCGTGCGTTCCTCGGCGACAAGGCTGACCGCCGGCACCGAAAATTTTTTCTCCGGGTGCGGCAGGCCGGTGGCGATTGTCGTCCCGCCGCGCCGGGTGGCGGCGTAGGCCTGGGCCAGCACCACCTCGCTCCCCACGGATTCGAATACATACGAGGCGCCGCCATCGGTGGCTTCCCTCACGTCCGCCACGGCGGCCTCGCCCGCGTCGATGGCGGTGGTGGCGCCGAGCGAGAGGGCGAGCGCGCGTTTTTCGGCACCCGGATCGACGACGGCAATGGGGTACGCGCCGGACGCAACGGCGCCTAGCACGCAGGCTAGCCCCACCCCGCCCAGACCGAACACGGCGACCGACGCTCCTGGCGACACACCGGCCGTGTTCACCACGGCGCCCACGCCGGTCATGACCGCGCAGCCGAACAGGGCGGCGACCTCCATCGGCAGGGTAGGGTCGATGCGCACAGCCGAGCGGGCGCTGGTGACGATGTGGTCTGCGAAACCGGATACGCCGAGATGGTGATATGTGGGGCTGCCCTCGGAACTCCCCCAATGGCGTGCGCCGCCCAGCAGCACGCCCGCGGTGTTGGCCGCCGCCCCCGGCTGGCACAGCGCAGGCCGGCCTTCGGCGCAGGGCAGGCAGGCGCCGCAGCTGGGCACGAACGCAAACACCACGTGGTCGCCCGCGGAAAAACCGGACTCCGGGCCAGCCTGCTCCACGACGCCCGCCGCCTCGTGGCCCAGCACCATCGGCATCGGTCGCGGGCGCGTGCCGTCGATCACCGAGAGATCGGAGTGGCACAGGCCGGCGGCGCCGACGCGCACCAGGATTTCGCCGAAGCCGGGCGGCGAGAGCTCGATCTCCTGCACCTGCAATGGACGGGAGTGCGCGTAGGGGCGCGGCAGCCCCATGCGCGTCAGCACGGCGGCGCGCGTCTTCATACTGTCTCCGTCATCAGTTCTTCCAGCGCTGCGCGAAGCGTATCGCCGATCGGTTCCGGGCGGCGCGTCGCACGATCGACGAACACGTGCACGAACCAGCCTTCCGCGGCAGGCGCGTCGCGTGCCATGTCGAACAGCCCGATGCCGTAGCGGACGCTCGACCTGCCCAGCGTGACCACGCGCAAGCCGGCCTGCACGGTCGCCGGAAAACTCAGCGGTGCCGTATACCGGCAATGCGATTCGACGCACAGGCCGATCTGTCCGGACGCGGCATGAATGTCGAGACCGCCACGCGCGATCAGATAGGCGTTTATGACCGTGTCGAAATAGCTGTAATAAACGACGTTGTTGACGTGGCCATAGACATCGTTGTCCATCCAGCGCGTCGGGATGTCGAGCACGTAGCCGTATCCGGCGCGCATCAGCCAAGTCCGCTGAACAGGGCCGTGGAAAGATAACGTTCCGCGAAGGACGGCACGATCCCCACGATCAGTTTGCCCGCGTTCTCCGGCGCGCGCGCCAGGTCCATCGCCACGTGCAGCATGCCGCCGGAGGAAATGCCGATCGGCAGGCCCTCGGCACGCGCGCAGCGCCGGGCGGCGGCGATGGATTCGCGTTCGGAGACGGTGGCGATCTGGTCCAGCTCGTCCATGTCGAGCACGGAGGGCTGGAAGCCGGGGCCGATGCCCTGGATGCCGTGCGGCCCGGGTTCGTCGCCCGACAGCACGGCACTTTCGGAGGGTTCGACGCCCACCATGCGCAGCCGCGGCCGGCGCGGCCGCAACGCGCGGCCGATGCCCGTCAGCGTGCCGCCGGTTCCCACGCCCGCCACCACGATATCGACCCGCCCCTCCGTATCGGTCCAGATTTCTTCGGCGGTCGTGGCCTGGTGGATGTCGGGATTGGCCGGATTGTCGAACTGGCGCGGCATCCAGGCGTGGGGTGTCGTGGAAAGTATCTGGTTGGCGCGGGCGATGGCGCCGGCCATGCCCAGTTTCTGCGGTGTCAGTTCAAGCTGCACGTCCATCAGGCGCAACATGCGCCGCCGTTCGATGGAGGCACTTTCCGGCATCGTCACGATCAGCCGATAGCCGCGCGAGGCGGCGACGAAGGCGAGCGCGATGCCGGTGTTGCCGCTGGTGGGTTCGACCAGGATGGAGCGCCCGGGTTCGATGTCGCCGGCGCGCTCGGCGGCATCGATCATGCCGAGGCCGATACGGTCCTTCACCGAGCCGAGCGGGTTGAAGAATTCCAGCTTGAGCGCGAGATCGGCCACCAGCCCTTCTTCGGCGGACAGACGCGGAACACGCACAAGCGGGGTGCCGCCGACGGTCTGCAACACCGTGTCGTAAATGCGCCCGCGCGGAGCGGCGACCGGCGGGACCGCGCCAGGAGGCTGCGTGTTTGTATTGGACATCCATGCTTCCCGGGGCAAACTTGCGGCGGGGAGTCTTGTCGGATTCCGCCTAAGGGGCAACACGGGATGCAAGGGAGCGGCGGAGCCGCCGGATGCCGGGAGGCCGCGCCATGCTGCTGAGGCGCGACCGGGGCATGCTGGCCGTGCTGATCCTGCTGGATGTCGCGTTCCATGCGGGCCGCACCAGCACCGTCAGCGCCGGGGATCTGGCCGAGCGTGCCGGTCTGGCGCGGCGGGGGATAGAGCCGCTGCTGCAAGCGCTGGCCCGCTCGGGGCTGCTGGAAAGCGTGCGCGGCCCGCGTGGCGGCTATCGCCTGGGGCGGCCACGTCGCGACATCCGCCTGGACGAGGTGATGCGCGTGGCGCTCTCGGACGAGGCAGCCAACGAGGATGGACCGCGCGGCGAGTTTTTGGACCGCGTCGTCGGTCCGCTGTGGTCCGAGCTGGAGGGTGAGTTCGCCGCACGCTTGCACCGTGTGACGTTGGACGAGATGGTCCGGCGGGCCGAGGCAGCCGGGTTCTCGCGCCCTTCTGCGGAGCCGATCAGTTTTTCCATCTGAAGGGCTGGCCACGGCGCCGGGTGGTGCGGCAACCGCCCGGCGCCGCGCGTGTTTGCATAGGCGCGCCGAATGCCGGCGTCACGGAGCGGTGACATGGTCGATACGTCGGAATCCGTAAAGCTCGAGATCGTCAAGCTGGCAAATGGCCGGTTCAGCGTCGTGCCCGAAGGCGAGGCGGCCCTGCCCGAAGCCGATGGCGAGTTCGCCACCGAGCAGGAAGCGGAAGACTGGATGTTCCGCCGCACTCAGGAGCTGGATGCGCGCGCCAACGATGATGGCATCCTGACGCCTGGCGGCGGACAGGGCGTTCGCTAGGCTGGGCCGCGCTTACGACGCTTGCAGAAGATTGGTGTGACCGTCGCGCGCCAGGCTTTCGAGCGAGCATTGCTCCAGCACGTGGGCCACGGCGTCCCGTGCGCGACGCATAAGGTGCTGCAGGCGGCACTCCTCCACCACCACGCAATCGTCGCAGGCGCGGAATGCGGTGGCGCTGGCGCAAGGGGTCATCGCCAGCGGCCCGTCGATCGCCCGGATGACGTCGGCCGCGGAAATAGTGTCGGGGCGCGCCGTCAGCCGGTGACCGCCGGCCGGTCCGCGCCGGCTTTCGACCAGGCCATGCTCGCGCAGCTCGGTCAGGATGGCCTCGAGGAATTTGCGCGGCACGTCGGCCGCCTCGGCCAGGCTTCCGGCACTACTCCAGACGTCGCTTGCCTTTCGGTCGGCCATGACAAGACAGGCCCGCAACGCGTATTTGGCACGGCTAGTCAGCACGCCAGAAATCTCCGTCGTCAGCGCGGCTTTTCGGGCCGGCCCATCTGTCATCCAGGATGGCCGGCGCATATACCGCAGCGCACGTATCAGCGCTACAGCGCGGTCGATTTCCGCAGGCTATTCCTACAAATGTACTATGAATTCCATCGACTTCCTGGTAGTCTTGCCAGAGCGTCAGCCGACTATGGTGTGCGGGCGCGGTCGCGGCCCGCCGGGAAAGTGGTTTTCGATGAACGTGGTTGCACCCAGTCACCGCCGTGGTTCGCACGTACCAGGCCGGCCTGGCGGCGGTGATCTGGTGATGTCGTTGCCCTTGTTTCCCGAGCCGATCAATTCGGCCCCGCCAGCAGGCAAGCCGCCCATCGCGGTCATTGGCGCGGGGTTCTCGGGCACGATCGCGGCACTGCAGTTGGTGCGTCGGCTGCCGGCCGATCAGCCGGTGCTGTTGTGCGAACGCTCCCCCGATTTCGCTCGCGGCATGGCGTACTCCACCGGGGACGCCGACCACCTGCTGAACGTTCGCGTCGCCAACATGAGTGCTCTGTCCGATGAGCCGCTGCATTTTCAGGACTGGCTGCGGCAGCGGATGCAGGGTAGCCGGCCGGTAGAGGGCCTGCACGACACGGCGGCCGGCCTGTTCGCCTCGCGCGGGCTGTATGGCCAGTATCTGCGCTCGATCCTCGACTACGTGCTGCGTGAGACGGCCGGCCACGCCCAGCTGCGGCTGCTGCCCGACGATGTGCTGGACATCGCCCCCGCCGACGGTGGTTACGAGCTGATATGCGGCGGGGGCCAACGCCTCCCCGTGGCAGGCGTGGTGCTGGCGGTCGGCAACCTGCCGCACGAGGAAGGCGACCAGCCCCGGGTGTGCCGGAACGCGTGGAGCGAGAAGGCATGGCGCCCATTGGAGCCGGGCTTGCCGGTGCTGATCGTGGGCACCGGGCTGACGATGGTGGACTTGGCTATCGCGCTGCGCCGGCGCGGGTTCACCGATGGCATTGTGGCGCTCTCGCGCGGCGGCTTGCTGCCCAGCCGGCACGCCGCCGTGGCTGGCGCGTGGCCCACCCCGCATTTCACCATGGCCGAGGAGACGTCGCTGCCGCTGCTGATGGCCCGCCTGCGCGATGAGGTGTTCGCTGCGGCGGAAGCCGGGGTGGACTGGCGCGCGGTGATCGACAGCATGCGCCCGGTCACGGCCAGCATCTGGGGCCGTCTGCCGCTGGCCGAGCGGGCGCGCTTTTTGCGCCACGCCCGTCGGGTTTGGGACGTGCACCGGCATCGCATGGCGCCGCCCCATGCCGAGATGCTGGACGCCATGGTGGCGGAAGGCACACTGAAGGTGGTGGCTGGCCGCATTCGGGCGATGGAGGAAGCCCCCGACCGCATGCGGGTCCGCTACACGCCGAAAGGATCAGGCGCGCGAAACGGGGGCCAGGACGCGATGCTGGATGTGCAGCGGGTGATCATGGCATCCGGGCTGGAGGCCATCTCGCGGACACGCGATCCGCTGATGCAGCGGCTGATGGATCGCGGTCTGGTGCGGGTCGACCGCCAGGGCCTGGGCATCGACGTGACTGATGGGCTGAACGTGGTGCGGCAGGACGATGTGGTGGCCGAGCGTGTCTGGGCGTTGGGGCCGATCGTGCGCGGCGTGTTCTGGGAGTGCGTGGCTGTACCCGACATTCGCGTGCAGGCCGCGCACGTGGCGGTCAGCGTCGTGGCCCGGCTGCGCGAGGATGCACCACGCTGGGGTTTCGCGATCTGATCTGCGCGGGCAGGCAGCCGCGCCAACTCTGTGTTAACCCCGCCGGCGTAACATTGGGCCATGGCAGACCATGGCGTCCCTGCAACGACCGAAGCATCGGAGAAACCGCGCAAAAAGGGCAAGATGCTGCTCATCGCGGTGCCTGTGCTGCTTGGGCTCGCCGGCGCGGGCGCCTGGTTCAGCGGCATCCTGCCCAAGATGCTGGGGCACAAAGGCGCGCATGACGGCAGCAGGCTGGACACCGCGGCGGCCGCTCCGCCGGTCTATGTCGATGTGCCGGAGATCATCTGCAATCTGAACGTGCCCGGCAAACGTCCAAGTTTCATGAAGATGCATGCCAAGCTCGAGCTGCAGGCCAAATCGGACGAGGCGGCGGTGGCGGGGGCCATGCCACGCATACAGGATCTGTTTCAGACCTATCTGCGCGACATGCGGCCGGAGGAGCTGCGCGGGTCCGAAGGCAGCTACCGCTTGCGCGAGGAATTGATCGGACGGGCCTCGGTCGCGGCTGCCCCCGCGCGCGTGCTGGATGTCCTGTTTGTCGAACTGATCATCGAATGAGCGGGAATGGGGGTGCGGCGGCCGTAGCATCGGCCGAACCAGGGCGCGTGCTCGAGCAGGCGGAGATCGACAGCCTGCTCGGTCTCGGTGACGGCACAGGGCGCGGTGAAGCGCTGGGCGGCATGCAGCGGATTATCAGCTCCGGCCTGGTGTCCTACGAGCGCCTGCCGATGCTAGAGATCGTGTTCGATCGGCTGATACGGATCATGTCCACCAGCCTGCGTAATTTCACCAGCGACAACGTCGAAGTGTCGATCGACAACATCGCCTCGTTACGTTTTGGTGACTATCTCGATGCCATCCCGCTGCCGGCCATGCTGGCCGTGTTCAAGGCGGAGGAGTGGGACAATTACGGCCTGATGATCATCGACAGCGCCATGATCTATTCGATTGTCGATGTGCTGCTGGGTGGCAGGCGTGGCACGGCCGCCATGCGCATCGAGGGCCGCCCCTACACGACGATAGAGCGCAACCTAGTCGAACGGCTGGTGCACGTAGTGCTGGCCGACCTGTCGGCCAGCTTCGACCCGCTATGCCCGGTGACGTTCCGTTTCGAGCGGCTGGAGGTCAACCCGCAATTCGCCGCCATCTCGCGCCTCTCGAACGCGGCGGTGCTGGGCCGATTGCGCATCGACATGGAAGACCGGGGCGGCCGGATGGAGCTGTTGCTGCCCTACGCGACGCTTGAGCCGGTGCGCGAGCTGTTGTTGCAGCAATACATGGGGGAGAAATTCGGCCGCGATTCGATTTGGGAGACGCATCTGGCGGAGGAGTTGTGGAACACGCGCATCGACCTGGACGTAGTGCTGGACGAGCAGATCATGCGCCTGGTCGATGTGGTTGACCTTAAACCTGGCGACAGGATCGTGCTCAACACATCGGCCGGCGCACCCGTGGAAATACGTTGCGGCACCGTCCGCCTGTTCCATGCGCATGTCGGCCGGCGCAAAAACTATGTTGCTGTTCGCATCGACGGCCCCGTGGACCGTATTCCGCTGCCCGCGCCGGCGTCGCCATGAGCGGCGAAGGGGGCCGGGCCGGCTGCCATCAGATCATGTTTCGCTAAGCTGGGACGCGCAGAATGGTCAACGCGCAATGGCTGCTGGAATTGGCGCTGCTGCTGTTACTGGCGGCTACGCTGTTTCATGCCATGCGATTGGAACGGGCACTGGGTGTGCTGAAACAGGACCGGGCCGTATTGGAGGAACTGGTGGAAGGGTTCAACGACAGCACGCGACAGGCCGAATCCGGCATCGAGCGGCTTCGCGCCGCTGCGGATGGCGCGGGACGGCACATGGCGCGCCAGATCGAGTCCGCTCAGAAGCTGCGTGACGACTTGCACTTCCTTGCCGACCGAAGCGATCGGGTGGCCGAACGGCTAGAAACGGTATTACGGTCAGCGCGCATGTTCACCGACCGCACGGCTATGTCGCTGTCATCGGGGGAATCGCCGACGCAGACACGGTCCGGTGCGGGGCCGGGCATTGGTGGTCCGCCAGTGCACCCGGTTGCCGAGGCGAATGAGCCGGAACTCGCATTGATGAGCGCTGGCGTCGTCGATGATTCCTCTCAGCCAACTCGGCTGCGCAGTCAGGCTGAGCGCGACCTGCTCCGCGTCCTACGTGGGGGCCGCTAGCGTGAACTTCTCGCGCGGATCGCTCCGCCGCCCCCGCCTTCCCCGCCCACGCCTGTTGCCTGCCACGATCCTGGCCATGTCGGCACTGCTCGCGGTGAAGTCCATGGTGCTCGTCCAAGCGATGGCGGGCGAAGCCGGCCAGCTGCCGCCGGCACAGATTGCCGATCCGGCAACCTCGACGGCACAGGGCGCACATCGTGCCAGCAGCCAATCGGCGCCGGCGGCGGGACCCGGCGGGTCGGCGGCCGCACCGTCCGACCAGCATCACGGCCAGGATCTACCGCCACCCCTCAGCGATGCGGAACGCGGCATTCTGCTCGATCTGCGCCACCGACGCCTGGCGCTGGAAGCGCGCGCGCACGATCTCGACCAGCGGGAAGCAGAGCTGGCCGCCGCCGACCGCCGCCTGGCCGATCGCGTCCAGCAACTCGCCGCCTTGCAATCCAGGCTGGAGGCGCTGGAGAGCACACGCCAACAGCACAACGCCGAGAATTGGACGGGACTGGTCAAGGTCTACGAGTCGATGAAAGCGCGGGATGCGGCGGCGATCTTCGATGTGCTCGACATGCAGGTGCTGTTGCAGGTGCTCGACCGCATGCAGGAACGTCGCGCCGCGGCCGTGCTCGCAGCGATGCAGCCGGACCGAGCCCGTCTGGCGACCCAGATGCTGGCCGAGTTGCGCACGCGTGCCGTAACACCCGCGCCCGACTCACGTTCGCACAGCTGAACCGGCAAATGCATGCACCAAGACCGGCGCGCGTGCTTATCGTTGACGACGACACAACGATGCTGCGGCTGCTCAGGGCATGTCTCGGCCGGATGAAGGTTCGTGATGTCGAAGAAGCAACGAATGGTCTCGACGCGCTGCAAAAGCTGCGTGCCAGCCGTTTTGACCTGATTATCAGCGATTGGCACATGCAACCGATGGACGGGCTCGACTTGCTGCGCCACGTGCGCGCTGACTCTGTGCTTGCAAACCTGCCGTTCATCATGGTCAGCGCGGAATGTGCCTTTGACCGAGTAGAGAATGTCGAACGTGCCGGTGTATCCGGCTACATCGTCAAGCCTTTCAGCGCGGTGACGTTGGCCGAGCAGATCCGGATTGTGTGCCGATGATGCACCCGCCGCATAGTGCGCTACCGCGCCGCTTCCGAACCGGCATGTCGGCATGTTTGGTGTGGGTCGCGTTCACATGCGCGTTGCCGGCACATGGGGCCGTGCCGCCGACCGCATCCGCCGCAGGCGCGATGGAACAGCCGGACGTGGGAGCACGCTTCGCCGTCCACGATACGTTCGATCGCCTGGTGCTCTCGTTGCCGCCAGGTACCCAGGCCACATCGCACCGATCGGGCGACACGGTGGTGTTGCAGCTGCCACGCTGCGGACGCGTCGTGCCGCCTTCCCACCGGGGGCGGCGGATACTCGGGCTCCAAGGCGTGCCTGGGCAGGCAATACTGCAAGTCGCCCCGGGCGCGCGCGTGCGCACCTGGCGCCTCGGAGACCGGTTGGTTGTCGATGTGCTGAACGCCGCGGCGGTATCGGCACCCCAGTCCCTTGCGAATCCCGTCCCCATCCCGGCGGGCACGCCGCTTCGCGCCACGGAAGCCGCCCTGCCGGCATCCCTAGCGACGGCCGGCCCGAGGGTTCCCGCCACACTCCCGGCCCCGCTTGCACGGCCGCCCGCTCCCGTCATCGCAACGCCTGTCCTACCGTCGGGTCCGGTAGGCCGGGCAGTGCCGCCGCCGGTTGCCACCGGTATGCCGCCGGCGGGCGATGGCCGGAAAGTCGCCTCCCGCAGCATTGAGGCCGCAACATTCACATCCACCACTCCGGCGACAGTCGCGAGGCCGGGCCAGCCCGCAACGCCCGATCAGGTCACGCCGCCACCTTCAAGCTCGGCGGTGCTGCCATTGGCGCGGGACGGAGACATAGACGGTCCGGCCGTGCTGGTGCCCTGCCCGCGCGGGACGGGTGCGGCCGCTTTCGAACGCGCGGGCCAGGCGCACATCGTGTTCGACGAGGGCAAGGCGCTCGACCTGAGTGCGCTGAAGGACGATCCGGTGTTCGGCGACATAAGCGAACAGGTTCTGACAGACGGGCTGGAATTGCGCCTTCACCTGCCGGCTGCCGGTCAGCTGCGGCTGCTGCGCCGTGCCGAGGGCTGGGCGTTGATCGTGACCACCTCCGCCCATCTTCCGGCTCTTCCGGACTTTGAGGGCCAGGCGCAGGGAGGCATACTCGCCCTGCGCGCCAAGGGCCCGGGTCGCGTTATCGGTACTGGCCGACGACGTCACCGGGAGCCGGCTATTCGCGGGAACCCAGACTGGTGACGGCCAGCGTATGCCGGCCGCCCATGCCGCTCCGGAATACAGCATCCTTGCGAGCTGGCTCGGCCTGGTCGTTGCGCCGAAATCGGATCGTTTAGTGATGCGAACGTCGCCGTCCGGCTTCGAACTGTCGGCGCAAACGCCGCCGGGATTGGTACTCGCGTGGTCGAAGGCCGGCGCGGTGAGCTGGCCCGACGGACGCGTGATGACGCGGCTGTTCGACCTGCCGGATCTGGCACCCGAAAGCTTGCACCGCCGACTTGGCCAAGCGCTGCGCGATGCGGCCCTGGCACCCAGGCCGGCTCGGTTCGGGCCGCGGCTGGCCGTGGCTCGAACCATGTTGGCCCAAGGCATGGATGTGGAGGCGGCGTCCGTGCTGCACACTGCCTTGGCGGACGATCCTGCCCACCTAGGCGAACCGGACGTGCAAGGACTGTCCGCGATTGCGGACTGGCTGTCCGCCAAGGCAGGCGGCGCGGAGGCGCCTCGCCCGAATTTCGACCCAGCACGGCTGGGCGGCAGTGACGAGGCGGTTCTGTGGCGTGCCTTGCTGCAACCCGCTACGCCTGACCCTGCGTCGCAGGCCGCGGTTTTGGCACCGGTCTGGCCGTTGATTTTCAGCTATCCGGCGCCTTTGCGCCGGCCGATGCTGCTGGCCGCATCCGACCTGTTGCAGCGCGGCGGACAGGCAGCCGCATGGGCCGCGCTGCTGGCCCAGACCGCCAACTCGGCACTCGACCTATCGCGTGCCGCATTGTTGCGGCAGCAGGGCAGAGACGAGGCTGCATTGGCACTGCTGGATCGTGTGGCTGCCAGGCCCGATCGCCTGGCGCGCGCCGAGGCGATGCAGCAGGCGGTCGAACTGCGCCTCGCCACAAAACGGCTGACTGCATCGGCAGCCGCGGACGCACTCGACCGCCAACTCTACGAATGGCGGGGTGACGGTCGCGAGCTGGCGTTGCGCATGCAAGCGGCGGCGTTGCGGGCGCAGGCGGGGGATTGGCGGGGCGCCCTGTCCAGACTGCGAGATGCCGAGCAGAGCTTTCCGGAGGCGCACACGGTCTTACATCAGGCTGAGGAGAAGACCGTCGCCGACCTCCTCGTCGAAGAGCATGCCGACCAAACTCGCGAGCTTCGACTTGGTGAGTTTAGCCGAGGAAGCTGCCAACCTGTTCAGCTCCGCCGAGGTGGAGCGGCGGCTCGGCCCGATCCTGGTGGAGAAGCTGCTTGCGCTCGATCTTCCTGAACGGGCGGAGCCGATTTTACGCAAGTTGTTCGATCGCGCGCCAGACCGCGCCAGCAAGGCCGAGTATGGGTTCGGCCTAGCAAGCCTGATTGCGGATCGGGGAGAGCCGCAGGCGGCCCTCGACGTGCTGAACTCGCCGGACGATGACGGCTTGGGGTCGAGCCTGATTGAACGCAGGACATTGCTGCGGGCGCGCCTGCTCGGCGCAGCGGGGAAAGCCGATGAGGCGCTTGCCTTGCTGAAAGGCCGGCACGGCCCCGAGGCAAGTGACATCCAAGCCAATTTGTTTGAAAAACTTAACGATTGGACCGGCGCCTCGGCCGTCTTACAAGCAGCCACGCAGGAGCACGAGTTCACAAAGTTGCCGGAACAGGCACAGCGTGCGCTGATATTGCGGCTGGCCCGTGACGAAAACACCGCTCGCGACGTGGCCGGGCTGCGCGCATTGCATGAATCCCAGCATCTCCGTTTCGCATCGGGCGACGGCGCCGAGCTTTTCGCCATATTGACCGCGGATCCAGTCACGTCGGCGGCAGATTTGCCGCGCTCTGGGCGCGAGATCGCGAGCCTGCGCACCTTACCGACCAAGCTCGCCCAGCCGCATGCATTCTGAACCCGGTGAGCCACAAACCTCGCTGTCTTCAAGATTTAGCTTGCATGGGGGGGGTGCGCCCCCTATCTGACGCCTCCCGGCCCAAGGGGGCGAAAGCCCAACAGGTCATCTGCTGGTTTGGGGGTACGTGATGAACGCACTTGCTCAGCTGGGGATGGTCTCGGATTTCCCGAGCGATTGCCAGTCCAATGTTGTCTCTTTCCCGGAACATACGGGCGAGGAGAGAACGGATTACTTCGTCGAGAAGGACGGCATGAAATTTGCCGGCACGCACCTTCTGATCGACCTTTGGGGTGCGCGTAACCTTGATCAGCCAGAGCTGATCGATCGTGCGTTGCGCGAAGGTGCAATCGTGGCAGGCGCCACGATACTGCATAGCCACTTCCACCATTTCACGCCGAATGGCGGCGTGTCGGGCGTGGTTGTGCTGGCGGAAAGCCACATCTCGATCCACACATGGCCGGAGCGCGATTTCGCGGCGATCGACATTTTCATGTGCGGCGTCTGCGACCCAAGACGCGCAATCCCGATTCTGCAGGCTGCGTTTCATCCGGATCGCACGGATGTGGGCGAACAGCGACGCGGCCGTATTCGCTGATCTGGTTGTCGTCTGCGCGCGGCGTTGGCTGCGCGCACATGACCTACCCATCACGCGGCAGTCGCGCCGGTTACAAAGCCGGCATCGTTCGCCTAAGGTGATCGATGCCAGTGGGCCGTCCGCCGAGTCCGGACGAACCGCTCGTCGATCAGGCGGTGCTTGAGGTGCGCTGATGTCGGAAGCTTGGCTCGACGAGACCCTTTACCCGAATTGGGGGCAGCGCTTCCGTGTTAAGCGCGAACTCGCACGCGTGCACAGCGCCTACCAGGACATTGCCGTGTTCGAGAGCCACGATCACGGCCGCGTCATGGTGCTCGACGGCTGCATCCAGATCACCGAGGGCGACGAGTTCGTCTATCAGGAGATGCTTGGCCACGTGCCGCTGCTCGCGCATGGCGATGCGAAGCGCGTGCTGATCATCGGCGCCGGCGATGGCGGCGTGCTGCGCCGGGTGTTGCTGCACCGGAATGTGATGTCCGCTGTGATGGTGGAAATCGATGGCGAGGTGATCCGCCTCGCCAAGGAATTCCTGCCCGGTATTGGCGGCCAAGCCTGGACCGACCCGCGCGCAACCATCCTGGTCGGTGACGGCATCGATTACGTCGCCTCCGCGCCGGCGGCGGCGTTCGACGTCATCATCGTCGACAGCACCGATCCGATTGGGGTCGGCGAAATCCTGTTCACCGATGCATTCTATGCGGATTGCGCGCGGCTGCTCACCCCGGTTGGTCTGCTCGTTAACCAATGCGGCGTGCCCTTCATGCAACCCGAGGAGCTGACCCGCACCAGCGCGCGGCGCCGCGCGGTGTTCCCGCACGTGTCGGCATACGTCGCGGCGGTGCCGACCTACGTGGGCGGATTCATGACACTGGGCATCGCATCGCGCGACGAATCGTTTGCGCGCTGGCCGGTCGAAATCATCCGGCAGCGCGCGGCCGATCAGGGTGTGCTGGGAACCAGCCTATACTGGACTCCGGAAATCCATGTCGGCAGCTTCAACCTGCCGCCCTATATCGCGCGCCTACTCAGCTGATTGAGGGCCACATCCGGTCCAAATAGTCGGTGGGCGACGGCACGCACATCCTCGGCCGCGGCGCAGGTGGGATGGCGGGTCAACAGCGGCATCTGCCGGCGGATAGTCTCGCGCACGTGGTCGTCGCGCCGAATGATGCCGGCCAGCTTCGGCTCGCGACCCAGGAATTGATCACACGCGCGCGCTAGCGTGGCGAAGGTGCGTTGGCCGGCCGCGATGCTGCCGGCCAGGTTGACCACGACATGCGCGTCCGGCGTGGCAGCCGCTCTGGCACAATCCGCGGCGTGCAGTTTCAACACTGCATAGGCGTCGGTCAGCGATGTCGGCTCATCGGTCACGACGACCAGCAGCTGGTCCGCCCAGCAGGACAGGCGCCGGTTGCCCCCGTCCACCCCCGCCCCGAGATCCAGCAGCAGAAAATCGTGTTCCTGGGTCTTCAAGCCCCCCAGCAAACCCTCCAACAATCCGGGATCGAGCGCGGAAAGCGTGCCCGAGCCGGACCGGCCGGGAAGAACCGAGAAGCCGCCAGGAACAAAACGGCTGATTGCCTGGCCGATCGTGGCACGACCAGCCAACACGGCGGCTAGGTCGATGGCGGGAGTCAGCCCCAACTGCACATCAAGGTTCGCCAACCCGAAGTCGCCATCAACCAGCAAGACGCGCCGCCCAGCCTCGGCCAAAGCATGCGAGAGGCTGATGGCGAGCCAGGTCTTGCCCACGCCACCCTTGCCCGAAGCGACGGCCACGCGCACGGGACGGGCGCGGCCGGCGGTGCGAGAGGCCAGCATGGTTTCGGTAACGCTAGGCATGCAGGTCTGCACTCCAGGTGTTGACAGCGCCCGTTCTGGCCGTGGGGAAGACGGGCGAGCGGTGGCGCGGAACTATCGAGTGGTTCTCGCAACTTCGTGGAGACACAGCGGCGCTCAATCGTGCGGCGAGGAGGGCTGGCGTCACGGGCTCTGGCGGCACCGTCGCGCAGGACGCGCCACAGCCAAGCGTAAGCGCCAGGTTGCCGGACTGCGCCGCCAGGACGATCCCGCCCACGCGGCGCGCGAGATCGAGCCGCGTCACCATCAGGCAGCCTACGCCGGCGCGCGAAAACGCCTCCGCCTGCTCGGCCGATTCGACGGCGTCCTGGCCGGCCGCCATCACCAGGACCGGTTCTGCCTCCGCGGCTTCCGCAAGCTCGGCCAAGCTCTCCAATTCGGCGGCCGTGAAAGGGTTCAGCCCGGACGTGTCAATCAGCACCGGTCCGCCAGTCTGGCAAGCTGGCGTGGTCAGTGCTCGCCTCACCCTGGCCGGTGTGCTGGCCACCAATAGGTCGAGGCCGAGCAGGCGAGTGTAGGCGGCCAACTCCCCCGCGGCACCGGCACGCCGGCCGTCCGTGGTGATGATTGCCGGTTGTATGCCCGCGAGCACAAGCTGGGTTGCCAGCCGCGCTACCGACAGGGTCTTGCCGGCACCCGGAAGCCCGGTCAGCAGAAGGCGGCCCTCGGGTGGGTCGTTGGAAAATCCGCACGGCAGGTGACCGAAGCGCAGAAGCCCAGCTAAGCCGGCCGTCAGATCGGCTCCCCCGAGCTTGTCGGCGAGGCTGGCGGGCAAGCCCTGCCGGACAAGGTCTGCGTGCAGGTCGGGCGCTGCATTTCTCGCGGCCGATCGAGACGGCAGCAGGGTGGGTGCAGAATCGTCCGGATCGATGGCGGCTGTGAGCTCAACGCCTCCGCCCACGCGGCGGGTGGACAGAATCAGCGCCTCAGGCCCCAGTTCCGCGCGGACCTGCGACATGGCCTGCGCCACGGTGGCGGCACGGTAGAGTTTCAGGCGCATGCGATGGTTGTAAGGGCGGCATGGTTGCCAGAACGTTACATGCGTCTAGATCTCTTACGCGCAGCACCCGTCCGGCAACTGCATCCAGCCGGTCCATCAGCACGGGGTCGCGGGCGGACTCTGGGGTGATAATCGCGTGATCCAGCGCGTGGTGGCACGCGAGCGTGCAAACAGGCCCGCCCGCTGCAAGCTTCGGGATCGCCCGCCGCAGTAGCGCCCGTGCACGTGCGGCGTTCTCGCTCATGACTGCCACGACAGCATCCACCGTCACGTGCTCATGGGTCTCGTGCCAGCAATCGTAGTCGGTGACCATGGCGACAGTCGCGTAATGCAGCTCAGCTTCACGAGCCAGCTTGGCCTCTGGCATGTTGGTCATGCCCACGACATGGCAGCCCCAACTTCGGTAAAGCTCACTTTCGGCTTTGGTCGAGAACTGCGGTCCCTCCATGACCAGGTAGGTGCCTGATCTCGACACGGGTAGCCCGAGCTCAACGGCCGCGTCATACAGGACCCCGCCCAGCGCCGGGCAAACAGGGTGCGCCATCGACACGTGCGCGACGCAACCCTGGCCAAAAAAGCTCTTCTCGCGGGCGAAACTACGATCGATGAACTGATCTACGATGACGAAATGCCCGGGTGGCAGGCGCTCCGCCAGGCTACCCACGGCGGAGAGGGAAATCACATGGGTGCAGCCGGCGCGCTTGAGCGCGTCGATGTTGGCGCGATAGTTCAGGTAGCTCGGCGAGAGCTTGTGCCCCCGCCCATGCCGCGGCAGGAACACGCACGCCACCCCGTCCAGCACGCCGTGCAGCAGCGCATCGGACGGTTCGCCCCAAGGTGAGGGCTGCCGGCGCCACTCGCGCCCTTCCAGCCCGTCGATGTCGTAGAGGCCTGACCCGCCGATCACACCGATCGTGGGTAGCACGAATCAGTGTTCCTCGTCGTGGCTGCTCTTGTGCACGTCGGACCAGATCTGCTTTTTCACCAGGTAGGTGACGCCGCACATCAGCGCCAGGAAGCCTACCATGCGCACGCCGAGATGCTTGCGCTGTTCCATCTCGGGGTTGCTGGCGTAGGTCAGGAAGGTAGCAACGTCCTTCGCCTCCTGGTCCAAGGTGGCCTTGGTGCCATCGGCATAGGTGACGGAGCCGTCCTGCAGCGGCGGCGGCATATGGATCTGGTGGCCCAGAAACCACTTATTATAATACAGCCCATCCGGCACCTTCACGTCTGGCGGCGGCTGGACGTAGCCGATCATCAGCGCACGGATATAGTCGGCGCCGCCCTCGCGCGCCTTTTCAATGAGCGAATGGTCGGGTGGCAGGGCGCCGTTATTGGCGGCGCGGGCCGCCTTGTCGTTCGGATAGGGCGAGGCGAACGTGTCCGACGGCAGGCCAGGTCGCGTTGTGGGCTCGCCTTGATCGTTGAGGTCGCCCGGCACCGTCTTGCTGGCGGCGATCGCCCGTATCTGGGCAGGCGAGAGGCCGATGCCGGCCAGGTTGCGATAGCTCATCAGCTTCATCGAGTGGCACGAGGAACACACCTCGTTATAGACCTGGAAGCCGCGCTGGGCCGAGCCGCGGTCATAGGTGCCAAACGGCCCGCCAAAACTCCAGTTGACATGAGGGAGCGGCGGCATGCCTTCCTCGGCAGCGCGTGCGCCAGACGCGCCCATCGCTACCAGGGCGGCCGCGGCAAACAGGACGGGACGCATCACGAGCGATCCATCGGCTTGGCGGCCGCACCGGACGGCAGCGGCCCGCCCCCGCCATGGCGCCCAGAATACTCCTGACGCAGCACAGGGCGGCTGATGCTCTCGGGCAGCGGCAATGGCACTTCGAAGAACCGGTAGAACGGCAGCAGGAAGAAGTGCGCGAAGTAGACGAAGGTGGCGACCCGGCCCAGCGTCACATAGGGCTGCACCGGGTGGTGCGCGCCGACCACGCCCAGCACGAACATCGACACCACCATCAGCCGCAGCGACCAGCGATAGATCGGCCGGAACCGCGCGCTGCGCACCGGCGAGGAGTCGAGCCACGGCAACACGTACCAAACCAAAATCGAGCCGAACATGGCGATCACGCCAATCAGCTTGCTCGGGATCGAGCGCAGGATCGCGTAGAATGGCAAGAAATACCATTCGGGAACGATCGCGTTGGGCGTCTGCAAGGGGTTCGCTGGAATGTAGTTGTCAGCTTCGCCGAACAAGTTCGGTACGAAGAAAATGATGGTCGCAAACACCAGGAAGTAGACGGCCATGCCGACACTGTCCTTGGCCGTGTAGTACGGGTGGAAAGGCAGCGTGTCCTGCTCGCTCTTGACGTCGATGCCGAGCGGGTTGTTGGACCCCGTGATATGCAGGGCCACCACGTGCAGGAACACCACGCCAGTGATCACGAACGGCAGCAGATAATGCAGTGAGAAGAACCGGTTCAGCGTCGGGTTGGAGACCGAGAAGCCGCCCCAGAGCAGCGTTACGATCCAGTTGCCCACCACGGGGATGGCACTGAACAGGTTGGTGATGACGGTAGCACCCCAGTAGCTCATCTGGCCCCAAGGGAGCACGTAGCCCATGAACGCGGTCGCCATCAGAAGCAGGAACAGGGTAACGCCGGTCATCCAAAGCAACTCGCGGGGCGCCTTGTAGCTGCCGTAGTACATGCCGCGGAAAATGTGAACATAGATGATGATGAAGAACATGCTGGCGCCATTCATGTGCGCATATCGCAGCAGCCAGCCGTAGTTCACGTCGCGCATGATGCGCTCGACACTGTCGAAGGCGCCAGCGGTCGAAGCGTTGTAGTTCATCGACAAGAAAATGCCCGATGCGATCATCACCATCAGGTTGATCGTCGCCAACGCACCGAAATTCCAGAAGTAGTTGAAGTTTTTCGGCGTCGGAAACGCGCCGTATTCCTTGCTCATCAGGGTAAACAGCGGCAGCCGCGTATCGACCCAGTTGATCACCGGGTTCTGAAAGGTGCTCTTGTGGAGGCCGGCCATGATGGTCTGTCCCTGATGACGTGATCCGGGCACAGGTCTCCCGGGGGTTGCACCCTAATAGGGGGCGGATTTTGCGGGTGCAATTGGTGGCCTCGGCAAAAGCTGCGTCCCTGCCCTACATTGGCCGGCATGGATATGAACGAACCCTCACTGCCGCCCCACGCCGCCCTCAAGGGCGAGGCTCGCGCCTGGTTCGAAAGCCTGCGGGACCGCATCTGTGCCGCCTTCGAGGCGATCGAGGACGAGCAGACGCAGGGGCCGCTGTCGGACCGCCCGGCGGGACGTTTCGAGCGCCGGCCCTGGCAGCGCCCCACCGTCGATGGGGAGGGCGGCGGCGGCGTGATCAGCCTGATGCACGGGCGCGTCTTCGAGAAGGTGGGGGTGAACGTCTCCACCGTGTCCGGCGAGTTCAGCCCGGAGTTTCGCGGCCAGATCACGGGTGCGGCCGAGGATCCGCGCTTTTACGCCACGGGTATCAGCCTGGTGGCGCACATGCACAGCCCGCTGACGCCAGCGGTCCATATGAATACGCGCATGCTGGTCACCACGCGCGGCTGGTTCGGCGGCGGCGGCGACCTGACGCCGATGTTCCTGGATAGTGCCGAGACGGCGGAGGACTCCGCCTTGTTTCACGCGGCGTTTCAGCGCGCCTGCGATGCCCATGGCGCCGACTATTACGAAAAGTTCAAGGCGTGGTGCGACCGCTATTTCTACCTGCCGCACCGGGGCGAGCCGCGCGGCGTCGGCGGCATCTTCTACGATCACCTCGATACCGGCGACGTCCAGGCGGATTTCGCGTTTACCCGCGACGTGGGCGAAGCCTTTCTGGCTGCCTACCCCGCCATCGTGCGCCGCCGCATGGGGGCTGTTTGGACCCAGGCGCAACGCGACCATCAGCTTGTCCGCCGGGGCCGCTACGTGGAGTTCAACCTGCTGCACGACCGGGGAACGACCTTCGGGCTGAAGACGGGTGGCAATGTCGAGGCGATACTGATGAGCCTGCCACCTGAGGTGCGCTGGCCATGATCCGGCGGCTTTCCCGATAGCAGCCAATCGAGTAAGCTATAATTATGGACAGCACGCTTCATGGGACGCTCATCGATATTGCCCGGCTGGGGGTGTGGTTGGCATTGCTCAGCCTGATTTTCATCCCGCTCGAGCGGCTTTTTGCGCTCCGCCCGGCCAAGGTGTTTCGGACCGGGGTCGCCACCGACCTCGCCTACTATTTTCTTAACAGCCTAATACCGAACCTGCTGCTGGTGGCGCCGCTGGCGGTGCTGGCCTGGGGACTTCACCGGCTGATGCCGGTCGGCTACCTGGCGGCGGTGGCAGCGTTGCCCGGCTGGTTGCATCTCTCCCTGACCCTGATCGTGGGCGAGATCGGGTTCTACTGGGGTCATCGCTGGAGTTCATGAAATCCCGTTCCTGTGGGGTTTTCATGCCGTGCATCATAGCCCAGACCATGTGGACTGGTTGGTCAACACCCGTGCCCACCCGATCGACATGGTTTTCACCCGGTTGTGCGGCCTCGTCCCGATTTACGTGCTTGGGCTGACCCGGGTTGCGCCTGGTCACGCCGACTTGGGACCGGTGCTGCTGGTGTTGCTGGGCACCGTGTGGGGGTTCTTCATTCATGCCAATCTGCGTTGGCGGCTTGGGCCATTGGAGTGGCTGGTGGCCACGCCTGCGTTCCATCACTGGCACCATACGAACGACACCAACCGCGACCACAACTATGCGACGCTGCTGCCGGTCATCGACCGGCTGTTCGGAACGTTGCACTTGCCTGTGAAGCACTGGCCGCCGGTTTACGGCATCGATGCAGCTATCCCGACGGGATTGGCCGGGCAGCTCCTCAACCCGTTTGGCCGGGTGGACGCTGCACGGGCGCAACAGCCGAAAGACTTGGTTGCGGCCGACTAGGCGATTGCGCTCGGTCCAATACAAACCCGTCTTGAAGCTGACTTACGTTAACAAGCGCTTGTTTGTAAAAAAGAAGCAATGACTTTGCCGTGCTGTCGCGGATAACTGAGTAAAAGTTTTTTGGTCCTTTTTTTCAAAAAAGGACTGCTTGCTTTAGTGCATAAAATCTCTCGGGCAAGCCGGTGTAAGTCGCTTCACGGCTAAAAAGGCGCGGCCCAAACACGGACCGCGCCCTAGAACATTCACGCCATTGTCAGGCCATGCGGGCGGAGTTCCGTCGGCGCAGCAGAAACAAGCTGGCGACGCCCAATCCGAATAGGCCGAAGGACATCGGCTCGGGGATGTCCACCAGCGACACGCCGTCCAGGGTCGCGATCGGGGGCAGACCGCTCGGGGTGCCGATCGAGAGGAATGAGAGAACCTCGCTGGCACCCGTCGCTGTGAAGTTGAACGTCGTGGTGAACCAACCGGTGAAGCTCTGCGACGGGTTGCTGACGACGTTCGTCAGGAAGGACTGGCTGCCCAGGGACGCCATCAATTGTTCCGTCGTGGCGCCGGAGCGGCTCTGCACCTGGCCCGCACCCCACGAGAACGAAAGCTGGTAATGATCGCCAGCGGTCAGGCCATTGACCGTTTGGCTGATCCCGCCCTTGATGGCTGGATCGCCATCCAGTGCAACGAATGCGCCGCCCGTCGGGCTGTTACCTAGCGGACCATACAGGTCCTCGGCGTTGCCGCCATACTGCGTCACGGCAGACTGCGTCGTTGCCGATGCGGCGCTGCTGAACCACAGGTTGTAGCCACCATTGCCCGTCCAATCAGTCACGCCTTGGCCACCAAACCCGGTGCCGAATTGGTTGTTTTGACCGTAGCTCGACGCGAAATCGCCGTTGTGGACAAGGTTGATCGGGTTGGCGTTTGCCGCCGTGCCCAGCAGGGCGAACCCGAGCGCAGAAGCCAGGGCCAGTTTGAATGTCACAATTACTCTCCATTGGTACGAAAACGTTATAAGTGTAGCTTTGCGCTTCGTGAGAACATGCGCGTTCTAGCTGAGCACGGTTAAAAAGTAACGTCTTTTTATATAGTAAAAGAAGGTTCCTGCAAGACGTGCGACCGCGCCGCCTATCTCTTGTTTCGAGAGTTACTTAGCGTGTTTTGCAACCGGCGCGTGCGTTACTGGACCCGTCTCCACTTTCCTGCCTCTTTCGAGTGGAGCAGCGGCAGCCACCCCTCCCGATCAGCGGACGTGCTTGACCAAATCCTGCCATGACGATCGGGCGCGTCTAGAAATCTGGTCGTGCCCACCTCCCGCATAGACCAGAGCACGATCCGTTCGCATTGGCTCACGCATTAAGCTCTGGCTCATTGGTTCGGCGAGCGTCTTTATCCGACCGGCCGATCCCGTTCGATCGGATGATGCTCTGGCACCGCCGAGCTGGAGATATCCTCGGCGGTGGACGGTCATCGCGGGCGACAAAGCGCGGCAGAACGCACCAGCGATGCTATAGACCGGGCATGACAACAGCCTTGCTGATCGCGCTCATCGTCGTGCTTGCCCTGGTCAATGGGGCGTTCGCGATGGGGGAGATGGCGTTGGTATCCGCCCGCCGGGCTCGGCTGTCGGTGCTGGAGGGCAAGCACGTGCGGGGGGCTGCTACCGCGCGCGCGCTGGCCGAGGACCCGCAGCTGTTCCTGCCGACGGTGCAGGTGGGGGTCACCCTGGTCGGCATCCTGTCCGGCACGTTCGGGGGCGCCCGCATCGCCGGCGCATTGGCGCCCGGCATCGCCCGCATCCCGTTCATCGGCCAGGCGGCGACCGGTGTGGCACTGACGTTGGTGGTGTTCGGCATCACCTTCGTGACCTTGGTGCTCGGCGAATTAGTCCCCAAGCAGCTGGCGCTGCGCTCGCCCGAAGCGATCGCGGCCCGATTGGCTCCCTCGGTCGCACTCCTGGCCCGGATTACGGCACCGGTCGTCTGGCTGTTGGGCCGGTCATCCGACCTGGTGTTGCGCCTGATCGGCCATGGCGAGCACACACGCGAGGACGTCACCGAAGACGAATTGCGGGCGCTGCTGGCCGAGGGCACGCAGGCCGGCGTGCTGGAGACAGGCGAGCGCGACATGATCGAGCGCGTGCTGCGCCTGGCCGACAAGCCTGTGCGCGCCATCATGACGCCCCGGACCGAGTTGGTGTGGATCGACCGTACCGATCCCAGGCGGGAGATCGTCGACACGTTAAAGGCGGCGCCGCACAGCCGGTTCGTGGTGTGCGACGGCTCGGTCGACAACGTAGTGGGCGTGGTGCAGGCCAAGGACATCATGGACCGCATCCTGGACGGCAAGGATTTTTCAATCGCCGCCGCTCTGCGACAGCCGATGGTGATCCCCGACACGGTCAGTGCGCTGGGGGCGCTTGAGCGGCTGAAGGCGGATGCGCTGGGGCTGGCGCTGGTAATGGACGAGTACGGCAGTTTTGAAGGTGTGGTGACAGCCGCCGACGTGCTGGAAGCCATCATAGGAGACACGGCCGAGCCGGGTTATGGGACGCCGGCGCAGGCAGCCGACCAGGTGGGCGGGGAGATGTCGCTGGACGGCATGACGCCGGTCGATGAGCTGAAGGCCAGGCTCGCCCTGCCCGATCTGCCGGCCGAGGGCAGCTATCACACGCTGGCGGGGCTGGTGCTGGCGCTGCTACGGCGGGTGCCGCAGCCCGGTGACCGGATCGTATTCGGGGGGTGGCTGTTCGAGGTGCTGGAGATGGAAGGCCGGCGCGTGATCAAGGTGCGGGCGAGCCGGGAGAAGTTAGCCGAAGCGTGACGACAAGCGGGCCCTTGGTAAGGGGATCAAAAACTCTCTTTCCCAGGTAATCCGCGACAGCCGGACAAGAGCTTTTTGCTTCCTTTTCTGCAAAAAAGAAGGCTTTCACGCCTCCTTGATGACGACCCGCAACGATGCCAGACCGTCGATCGTCACCTCGATGACATCGCCAGGCTTGACCGGCCCCACGCCGGCCGGCGTGCCGGTGTAGATCAGGTCGCCAGGCAGCAACCGTTCGAACCGGCTGACATAGGAGATGATCTCGGAGCAATTCCAAATCATGTCCGAGACCTGGCCATCTTGCTTGATCTCGCCGTTCAGCGTGAGACGGATGGCCGCGTTCGAGACATGACCGCCGGCCGCGACCGTTCGGATGGGGGCCAGGGGCGCCGAATGGGCAAAGTTCTTGGCCGCATCCCATGGGCGCCCTTTGTCACGCGCGGCGAGTTGCAGGTCGCGGCGGGTCATGTCCAGGCCGGCCGCATAGCCGAAAACCAGACCCAGCGCGTCCGCCTCGGCGACCGCAGCGCCCGCCTGGCCTATCGCGATCACCAGCTCGCCCTCGAACTGGAAGTCCGCCGTTTGCTGCGGATACGGGACGCTACCGCCGCCTGGCACCAATGCCTGGGCCCATTTGGTAAAGTAGAACGGCGCCTCCCGCCCATCCATGCCCATTTCGCGGGCGTGGGCGGCGTAGTTGCGGCCGATGCAGAAGATGCGGCCGACGGGGAAACCTTCATCGGTGCCCTGGATGGGGGCCATCGGGCGGTCGGGCGGGGCGAAGCAAGGCGTCATGCGGGACTGTCTCCTGGGTGCGACCGGCAGGTGTTGGCGGAGGTGTTTCTGCCCGAAACCACGCGGCTTGGGCCGACGGGTTTCAAGCGGCCCCGGGGAGCTCTGAGGCCTGTATATGGCACCGTATCGGGTGCATATCGGCCGGATCGAATGGCGGCGCCACCGTCTCGCACACCTCGCCCAATTTCCGTGGACAGTTTTTTTGAAAGATGCACCCCGCCGACAGGTCGCCCGGTCTCGGGATGTCCCCACGCAGACGCGCCCGCGGCGAGGCTGTGGCGGCTGAGACCAAGGCGGCTGTGTAGGGATGGTGAGGGCCGACAATGACGTCTTCCGCCGGACCAATCTCGACCAACTGGCCAAGATACATCACCGCAATCCGGTCGGCGAGGTAACGCACCACCGCAAGATCGTGAGAGATGAGAAGGTAGGCCACGCCATCGCGGGTCTGCAGGCCGGCAAGCAGGTTGAGGATGGCCGCCTGGACCGAGACGTCCAGCGCCGAGGTGGGTTCGTCGCAGATAATCACGCGGGGCCGTCCAGCGAAGGCGCGAGCGATGGCCACGCGCTGCTTGAGGCCGCCGGACAAAGCGCGTGGCCGCATGGCGAGGTGGTTCTGGCCGAGGCGCACGCCCCGCAGCAGATTGTCCAAAGCGGTGCTGAGAGCGCGGCCGGACAGCCCGGCCAGCCGCGACAGCGGACGGGTGAGAATGTGCCGAACGCGATGGGCACGATTGAGCGCAGAGTCCGGGTTTTGGAACACAATCTGGATGGCGGCGCGTTCGGCGCGGCTGCGGCCGCGCAGAATGGGTGCAACGGCGCGGCCGTCGAGCAGCACGTCCCCACCCGGATCGGGGGCGGTCAGGCCGAGCAGAAGGCGCCCAAGCGTGGTCTTGCCACTGCCGGATTCACCGACGAGGCCGATTGTCTCGCCCGCGGCCAGGCTGAGGTTCACGTCGATGACGGCGCGCACCGGGCCGCCCGCGCCGGCATAGGTTTTGGAAAGATGCCTGGCCTGCAGGACGGTTTCTTTGGCCGCCATCGTCGCAGCACCCTCGAAACCAGCCGTTTCCGGGATGGACGCCGCGGCTGGAAATGGCGGTGCGAAATGGCATCGTGCCATGTGCGAGCCCACCCCCGACGACACCCAGGTCTCGGGTGGCGGAGTGGTCAGGCAGACGGCTTCCGAACGGTCACAGCGCGGCGCGAAGACACAGCCGGCAAAACCTGCACCGGGGATGGGCAGCTGTCCCTCGATGGTTTGCAACGGACCGTCCTGGCGACGGCGCCCCTGGGCCGGCAGGCAGGCGATCAGGCGCGCGGTGTAGGGGTGGCGTGGCGCACGCAGCACGTCCGCGGCCGGCCCCTGCTCTACCAGCGTGCCTGCATAGAGTACGCCGATGCGGTCGGACATGCGCGCCACCATCGGCAGATTATGGCTGATCAGCAGCACGGCAGTGCCGTGCTCGCGCCGCAATGCATCCACCAGATCGAGGATTTCGGCTTCTACCGTTGCATCCAGCCCGGTGGTCGGCTCGTCAAGCACAAGCAGCGGCGGGTCCTTTGCGAGCGCCATCGCGATCACGACGCGTTGCTGCGTGCCGCCCGAGAGCTGGTGCGGATAGGCCGACATGATGCGCGCTGGATGCGGAACCTGCACCTTGGCCAACATGGCTTCCGCTCGTCCGCCCGTGTCGCGCTCCCCCAGGATCGCAAAGGACTCTTTCAATTGCGCGCCGATGGTCAGCGTGGGGTTGAGCGCGCGGCTGGGGTCCTGATAGACCATCGACACTCGCCTGGCCCAGAGCTGGCGCAAGCCACGGCGCGAGAGCGCGCGCACGTCCTGGCCAGCAATGCTGATATCACCGCAGGTAATGCGGCCCGCGGGCGGCAGGGCACGCAGGGCGGCGAAGGCGGCGGTGGATTTGCCGCAGCCCGAACTCGCCCACCAATCCGAAACACGTTCCTGGCTCGACGGTGAAGGATACGCCGCGCAGGATCGCGACGTTGTTGTATGAGACGGACAGGTTCGACACGCTGAGCGCGGGCGCGCGGCCCGTCATTGCAGCGCGTCCTGCAGGCCTTCCGCAATCAGGTTGACGCCCACGACCAGCGAGGCGGTGGCGAGTGCGGCGAAAGCCACGGTCCAGCCATAGCCGCCGACAATCAGGCCGTAATTCTCGGCGATCGTCAGTCCCCAATCTGGCGATGGCGGCTGTATGCCGAAGCCCAGGAAACTGAGTGAAGCGACGGTGAAAATCGCGTAGCCAAGCCGCACGGTTACCTCGACCACGATCGGCGGCAGTATGTTGGGCAGTATCTCACCGAACATGATGCGCAGCGCACCTTCGTTGCGCAATTGCGCGGCTGGCACGTAGTCCAGCTTGCATTCGGCGATGACCGCGCTGCGCACCGTCCGCGCGATGATGGGCGTAAAGACAAGTGCGATCACCAGCGTGACGTTCAGCGAAGAAGGGCCGAGGGCCACGAGCACCAGCAATGCGACGACGATCAGCGGAAGTGCCAGGATCACCTCGATCAGACGGCTGAGCACCGTGTCCAGCCAGCCGCCCGCATAGCCGGTCACCAACCCGAGCGCGGTGCCGCACACTGCCGAGAGCAGCGTTGCCGCGGGTGCGACCGACAGGATGGAACGGGCGCCGGCGATCACGCGCGAGAACACGTCACGGCCGATCTGGTCGGTGCCGAACCAATGCGCGGCCGAGGGCGGGGCTAGCGGGTTCATCAGGTCGTCGGCGAAAGGATTTTGCGGCACGAGGTGTTCGCTGAACAGCGCGCAGGCGACCCAGAACAGCACGATGGCAGCGCCGCACGCAAAGCCGGGGCGAGCGAGCCGGCGGAAGAACACGCTCATTGTCCCGCGGCCCGGTTGCGCGGGTCGAGCACGGTGATCAGGATATCGGCCAGGATCGCCGAGCCGATATAGGCGGCACCGACGGTGAGGATGCCCGCCTCCATCATCGGGTAGTCCTTACCGCGCGCGGCCGTCAGGATCAGGCTGCCGATCCCCTGGTAGCGGAACAAGGTTTCCACCACCACCAGGCCGCCGAGCAGATAACTGGCCTGGGCAGCGATGACGGTGATGGTGGGAAGCAAGGCGTTTCGCAGCACATGAGTTCGCAGAACCTGGTAGCGTGACAGACCCTTCAGTATGGCCGTGCGCGTGTAGTCGGCCTCCAATGCTTCGATCATGCCGGCCCTGGCGATGCGCGAGATGTAGCCGAACAGGATCAGGACCAGTGGCAGCGCTGGCAGGATCAGGTGACGCAACTGCCCGCCTATGCCGGTTCCCGGGCGTGTGTTGGCCGAGATCGGGAGCCAGCGCAGCCATACGCCGAACACAAGGATCAGCAGGATGCTGGACACGAACTCCGGGACGACCGTCAGTGACAACCCGCCCAAGGTGATCAGCCTGTCCTGCCATTTCCCGTGATTGAGCGCGGCGATGACGCCCGCGATGATCGAGAGGGGGATCACGATTGCGGAGGTAAGCGCCGCCAAGACAAGCGATTTCTTGAGCGCGCCCATGATAAAGGGCGCGACCGGGCTGCGGTATGCGTACGACACACCCATGTCGCCCTGCATCAGGCGCCCAACCCACCTCGCATACATCAGCAACGGTGGCGCATCCGTGCCGAGCTGATGGTTCAGGGCGGCCACCGCACGTGTATCGGCCAGCGGCCCCAGGATCGCCCGCGCGACATCACCCGGCAGAAGCTGACCGGCCGCAAATACGACAGCGCTGAGCAGCAGGAGCGTCAGCGCACTCAGTGCAGCCCGCTTTGCCGCCGCCTGCAGGGTAGCACGATACGTCACGCCAGCGCCGCATCCTGCAAGAAGATTTGCGACAGGCCGCTGACGGCGACTCCGGTCACGGTGGGGCCGGTCGCACAGATATAGTCATAAAAATACGGGATCAGCACCGGGCTCTCATCAAGCAGCAGGGTTTGTATCTTGCTGGCGGTGTCGCGCTGGGCGTGCAGATCGGTAGCCGCGAGATACGCGGCCACGAGGCGGTCGTATTCAGCGTTTTTGAAATGCGCCGCATTCCATGCACCGTTGCTCAGATAAGGTGCCGCCAATGTGACGTTGGGCACACCGCGATGTCCGTAATCGGTGATACCCACAGGACTGTCCAGCCAGTCGGACCGGCCGAACTGTGCAGCCCCGTAATACGTGCCTGGATCCTCGATGCGCAGATTGAGTTTTATGCCGATCTCCGCGCAGGCATTCTGCACCAGCACCGCAAGGTCTGGCATTTCCTGCAACCGTTCCGTGGTGAGCGTGGTTTCGAACCCGTCTGCATGCCCCGCCGCCTGCATCAGCGCACGCGCCTGGCCGATGTTTTTCGCGCGCTGCGGTATGGTACGGTCGGTGGATGGATAGATCGGGTCGAACGGCGAATCGTTTCCCAGCCTTGCCCGGCCCTGGAACAACCCGTGCACCAAGCCCGGTCTGTCCAAACTCAGCGCAATGGCCTGCCGCACACGCCGGTCCGCCACGGGCCCCTCGTCGCAACGCAGATGCAGTTGACGATGCGTGGAAGCCGGGATGTCGATGATGCGCACGTCGGGATCGCGCAGCAACCCTTGCGCACCTTGGACAGAGATCTGCACGATCGCATCCACCTGGTCATCTTCCAGGGCCAGGATCTGCGGCTGCTGGTCTGTGAAGAAGGAGAACTCAGTGCGTGCCGGCAGCGCGGCCAGCCCCCAGTAGGCGGAATTGCGCACAAAGCTTGCACCCTGTTTGGCCGCATACCGCTCCAGCCGAAAAGGCCCTGTGCCGTTGAAATTGCGTTCGAAATCACCCGCATAGTTCGCCGGCAACATGATGGCATTGTAGTTATCGGACGACACGTAGAACGGGAAATTCCCGTTCGGTGCATCGAGCTCGAACCGGACCGTCAAATCGTCGATACGCTTTGTTCCGCCGGGGGAGAGCACGCCGCGCAAAACCGATAGTGCATTCGAACCCTGTCTTGGGTCGCACAACCGGTCCATCGTCGCGACCACGTCGGCAGCGCCGAACGGCTGCCCGTCATGAAATCTCACATCAGGACGAAGCGAGAAAGTCCATGTGGAACACGTGGCGTCTGGGAGCCAGCGTGTGGCCAGGGCGGGGCGGAGGATCAGGTCGGTTCCGTCCATGATCAGGAACTCGCCGGTCTGTTGCAGCATCGTCAGTCCCCCGATTTCGGAGACCGTCAACGGCTCGATTGCACCGGCGGGCACAAGTGACGCGACGCGCAGTGTGGCCCCTGGCCGCCCCCGTGCCCCGGCCCGCATCGGAACGGCCGACAACATGCCTATGCGCGCGGCGTGCCGTAAGAATGCCCGCCGGTCGAGACGGCCGGCGCGAAACTCGTCGCCGATGTGGTGTTCAAGAGGCGTCATGCGGCCATCAGCCAAGCAGACGGTTGCTCCTAAGGCAATCAGACGGCACGCGGCGGCAAGGCGGCTGGAACGCAGTGCGAGACTAACCCATCTGGGGCCAGGACCCGCTTCAGCCTGTCAAGCCAAGGCTCGAAATGCCGCCACTGGGTAAGGCCCTCCGTGGTGATTGGCCGCCTCACCTGTTCAGAACTGGCGGTTCGCACGCTGCGCTCGGTCTCGTAGAAACGCAGACATTGCGCCTCGAACGGCAGATTACAGAAATCCAGGATTTTTCGGACGCCACCATTCAGATCGGTCACCAACTCCTCATGCTGCACCCGCAGGATACGTCCAGGCATGGCACGCTCCCAATGATCCATCAGGGCAACGTAGGACCTGTAGTATCGACCTATATCCTCCAGATCGTACGTGAATTCCTGGCCGGACGCGAAAAGCTGCTTGTAGTTGCTGAAGCAGCAGGCCATTGGCTCCCGACGTGCATCTATAATCCGCGAGTTCGGCAGGATCAGATGAATGAGCCCGAGATGACGGAAATTATTTGGGTTCTTGTCGACGAAGAAGGGGCGCCCGGTGCGGTAAACCTGGGTGTCTGCCAGATACTGCTCGCCCATGCCCCGCAGCTGGTCGGCCGAAAGCGCCCGTAGTACACGGGGATAGGCCGGATCAACCTCATCGTGGCTGCGGCCTTGCAGCTTCTGAACCAGCCTGGCGATGTCGGCGAGCTCCATCGTGCCGTCGACCTGAGAGTGCGATGCCAGGATCTGCTCAATGAGCGTGGAACCGGCGCGCGGCAGACCCACCACGAAGATCGGATCCGGGCGCGGGCAGCCAAGGCCGCGGCGGCTGGCGAGGAACTCTCTCGTCACGATACCGGCCTGCAGTCGCGCGCCGCGTTCAATGATTTCGGGCCTGTAGGCGATCTCTTCTTTTTTCAACGCGTTGCCGCGCGCGTAGTAAGCGAACGAATCGGCGTAATCGCCAGCATCTTCCAGTGCTTTTCCCAATGCGAAGCAAAGATGGCAGCGATCGATCAGACTCGTTGTGGCGGCCTCCTCCACGCGCATCGCCTGGATGTCTTCATCGGAAAAGCGAAAGGTTTTCAGGTTGGCCAAGCTCCAGTAGGCATCCCCAAAGCCGGGATTGATGCGGGCCGCGCGCCGATACGACTCGATTGCGTCCTGCTGCCGTCCAAGCGTCTTGAGCGCGTGTCCTATCGAGAGATGTACAGTCCGCGGCCGCCGGCGCCTCGTTCGCAAGCTGCCGATAGGTGCGAATGGCTTCCTCGAAATCCGACAGCGCCAGGCAGGCCGTAGCGTACACCGCCCGGTAATCACGGTTTTCCGGCTCCGCCTGCACCAGGATTTTGGCCTCGTCCAGCGCCCTGGCGTTTCGGTGGCGATGAAGCAGCACCCGCACATAATCATACCTGGCCAAATGATACAGGGGTGAAAACGTCAGCACGCTTTCCAGTAGGAACTCCGCATCATCGAGCACCTCGAGCTTCATCCCGATGCGGGCCAGCAGACGCATTGCCTCGACATCGTTCGGGTTCGATTTCAAGAAGTCGCGGATGATCCGCTCCGCCTCATGCACCTCGCCATCGGCGAACATGCTCGACGCCGTCACGACCGAAGCCGGCAGGGACCGCAGTTTCGTCACATGGCTGCGGGCGGTCGTGGCTTCCTCCAGGCGGCCAGCCGATTGGAACAGGATTGCCAAGGCCTGCCAACTTGCCGGCAACGCCGCGTTCAGGTTGACAGCGCGCAAATAGGCGTTCAGAGCGGAAGCCGGGTCTCCCAGTGCGACGCAACAATGACCCCGCTCCTGAAACAGGCGGCTATATGAGGGGTGCACGTCCTCCAATCGTTGCAATTCTAGCAACGCCTGTGCGGTTCGCCCAAGATAGCGCAGGTTCACGGCGACCATGTAGAGAACGTCACGGTTTTCTGGCACGATTGCCTGCAGTCCGCGAGCGGCTTCTAACGCCTCGGCATACTTCGCCGTGCGCATCAGCGACCGCACGCGCAGGACGTCCGCTTCGATATCGGTGACCGAGCCGGTCTGCATGCCGCAGTATACGAGGGGCCGGACGGGTCGTCGAGTTGCCCGCTCCGGCCCCGCTCTCAGCGGAAGCTATATGACAGTTTGAGCCCTGCGGTCAGCGGCCTGGTCACGATGATGGAGGTAACGAACTGGGCCGCGCTGATAAACTCCTGACCGCGTTCGTTGGTAAAGTTGTTCACGTAGGCCTGGAGGCGCCAGTCATTCTTCGATATCCCGACCGATGCGTCTGCCGTGGTAATCGGCTTCTCGTAGAAATTGTTGAAGTTGGCCACTGCGGAATGTTCATGAGAAGAGTGTTGCACGCCGATCTGACAGTAGGCGAGGTAGTCACCCAGGTCGAACTCGTATCTTGCACGGAACGCGCCCTTGAATGCGGGCGATTGGGCCAGCGTGTCACCGACGTTGCCGAACGTGCCGGCCGATCCAGGTAGTATGACGCCGCTCGGCGCCAGGATGGCTGGTGAGCTCAGCTGCTTGCTGTCGTTCAACGCGACGCTCGCATTGAGCGTCAGCCCGTCTGCGGGTATGCCGGTGACTTGGATTTCGGTCCCGCGTACGCGATAATTCGGCCCGTTCACGGTGAACGCCAAATTACCGAAAGCGGCCGGGTTGAACAGCCTGTCCTGCACATTGTTCCAGTCTTCCTGGTAGAACGAGCCGTTGACGGTGAGACGATGATCGAAGAACTGCGTCTTATAGCCGATTTCGTTATTTGTCAGACCGTCGGACTGATATGCAATAGGGCCGAGTATTCCGTCGGCTTTAGGGGCACGCCGGTTGAATCCGCCGGGGCGGTAACCTTCGGAATACGTGTAATACAGCATGATATCGGGCGTTATCTTCCAGGTCAGGTTGGCTCGGTTACGAAACCCATAGGCGCCACTCTCCAGATGCTTCGCATCAAGATTTGTGGCCCCGGCCGTACATGGAACCGGACCTGTGTAAGAGACATTGCAGCCAAACCCGCTGACTACAGACCCTTTCTCGAAATTATGGAAATCGAACCACCGAGTGCCGAACGTGGCGGTCAAGACCTTTGGAATGATATCGAAATCCGCCGAGCCGAAGATCGCATATTGTGTGTAGCCACGGGTGATGTCATTGAAAAATCCCGTGTTCGAACTTCGGGGATTAGGGTCGGCCACGGTCGATCCAGGTGCCGGACCGAGTTGCGTAAAGCCCGGGGCAGTCAAATAATTGAAGTTGGTACGATTTTGTATTTCGAAGTCTTCGTAATAGAACCCGGCCACGGCGCGCAGACGCCAATCGTCGGGGGTGCTAATGCGAGCCTCCTGGCTAAGATGCGTATCGTGCTCGAAATCCTGCCACGTCGCGGACGGCGAGTAGCATTGCGGCTTGAGGAAGCCTTTTGACGGGTTTGCAGGTTGACACTGGTAATAATCGGCGTACAGGCCTCGAGCGTAATTGGTGTAGTCCTGCACCTGAGAGGTATTTCGGATAAGGTAGGCCCCGTCGTATACAAGTTTCAGGAAGCCGATGCGACCATTGATCGTCAACGCGCTGTTTTCAAAGAAATCGTGGTCATAGCTTGGATTGAACAACTGCACGGATAGATCGGGCAGTTTCACGGGACGGCTCCCGGATGTCTGAGGTTCCTCATAAAATACGCCGTCGGCGTCCAGCGTCTGAACGGATTGGGAGAGCAGCGCGTTCCAGTCGTCGTCAAACTTCATCAGTAATTCGCCGCGGCCGCCGGCATAATTGACCGGATTGATGTTGTTCGCCGCGAGACTAAAATTGTTGGCCGAGTTGATGGCCGTCGGTGGACCGGGTATATTTTTCGTATAGCCGGCGTAGTGAATGCCCTTGTCGGTCGACTGCCGGACGAAAGTACCCGGCACGTTATCGATGTAGCCGCCACGCTGGTCGTCGTACGCCGTCAGCCGTATGGCGAGCTTGTCCGGCACGATCGGCATATTCAGCGTAATGTCGGCGTTCTTGCTGAAATCGCCGTGCTCCGTGCCGGCGAACCCCGCATCGACCGTGCCGCTGAACTTCGTCAGATCGGGCTTGTTGGTGATGTAGCGCAGCACGCCGCCCTCGGCCCCCGAGCCGAACAGCGTTCCCTGCGGGCCTTCCAGCACCTCCACCCGGGCGAGATCGACGGTGTAGATATCCAGATTACGGCCAGGCACTTGCGCCGATTGGTCATCGAGATACACGGCGACGCTCGGAAAGGAGCCAACGCCGCCACCCCCCTGGCCGCCTTCGTCCCCGCCAATGGCTAGTCCACGGATGACGATATTGACCTGCCCCGGACCAAAGCCGCTGGAGGTCACATTCGGCAGCTCTTTTATAAGGTCGTCGAAGTTCTCGATGTTCAATCGCTTCAACGTCTCGCCACTCAAGGCCTGCACTGAAATCGGCACGTCCTGCAAATTCTGCGCGCGTCGCTGGGCCGTGACGGTGACCACTTCGGGTTCGTTTCGTATTTTTGAGGATGCGGGCCCGGCGACTGGCTTGGCATCGTTGACACGGGTGGGCACCGTACTACCCGAAAGCTGATCGGCATACGCCATCGATGCCAGGGCCAAGCTGAATGCCGCGCCGGATAACAAGCTCCACCTTAAACCTCGCCATGCAACGGGATTGCCAAACCCCCGGACCGACCCTGTCATGATGCCGAAACCCCGCCCGTGTAACGCACGATCAGGCCTATGTAAGGCACCCCCCGATTTTCCGCGCAACCATCCGGACGATCCGATACGTTGAACCAAGGTGGCCGAGTGTTGGACATCCCGCTTACGTACTGGCCGTTGAGCGCAGAAATTGGGTGGGCCTCCAGATCACAAACCTGGGAAGTAGCGTTGCATGAGTGACGCGCGTCTCGGCAATCGTTTATTTCATGAGGTCATCTATTTCGCGGCTGGGCCAAGCTAATAGCCGCTTGAAGTAACGACCTCGGATTGAAGGTCGGGGCCGGTCTGCTACCTCGAGTTGAGTTTTTGTCGCCGGATTTCATCCAGAGCGGGTTCGCGCCTGCGGCGAGTCAAGGCTAAAGCTTCGCCCCGTTACCGGCTGATCCGACTCGGGCGAGCTGCAAAGGATGCGGTCCAGCGTGCTGTGGGCGCCACGCATAGCGGGCCGCGACGTCCCTATATCCATCGTAAATCGGAAAGTTGTGGCCGGCCAGCATTGCCGGACGTGCCAACCGCCACTGGACTGGCAAGTCATACCACGGAGTTCCCGGCCGTGCGTGATGCAATGCGTGCAGATTGTTGTTCAGAAACAACACACCCAGCAACCCGGCACGCTCCACGACGGCCGTACGATCGTGCGGGCACGCGGCAGCACGGTGTTCCGCCAGCGAGCGCACCAGGATCAACGCGGTCCCCGGATAGATGAAGCAGACTACATAGGCGACGGGACCGATGCCACAAACGCCGCAAACCCATCCGAGCACAAGGCCGGCGCCTGCCGCGTGGCCCAGCCACACACGCCAGGGCGCACGAGCTAGTGCGATGCGTGATTGCCCGACCCAAAAGCCGGTGATGGCACGCAAAGGGCCGAGCATAATCCTGCCGGTGAGCGTATTGCATGCGCAATGCAGCCAACGACGCGGGCGTTTGGCACGAGCCCAGGCATGCGCCGACATGTAGGTGCTTTCCGGATCCTCCAGCGGATCGGTCAGATGCTCGGCCGCGTGGTGGCGCAGATGCTGCTCACGATAGATCGTGTAAGGCAGCCAGAGGTTGAGCGGCGGCCAGGCAAGGGCATCGTTGATCGCGGCGTTTCTCGTTGGATGGCCATGCATGAGCTCGTGCTGAAGCGACATGTGCCATGCGCACAGCCAGGCGCCGGTTGGCGCTACAACCCAGACCGGCAGATCGCGCCAGAAATAGGTGAGCACCAGCCAGCCGCCATATATGGTGAACACCAGCGCCCAGGTTGGCGCCTCTACGTGCCGTGCCAACTTCCATGCCCCGGCAACCCGTCGCAATACCGCCCCCAGCCAACGGACCCATGTCCGAGAAGGCGCATATTGACGGTCACGCACCTCTTTCGGCCTGCAGCACTGATGCAGAAAGCGCTGCGTTTATGTCGAAACTGCCTCGGCTGTTGCATCGCCGCACAATTTGCTGTTTAGCTACATCATTGTTCTTGGTTCCACACCATGCCGCCCGTTCTTCCGAAATTCGATCGCCGGGACATTCTGCCGCGTTTCCAGCAGCGGCTGCGCCAGGTATTGGCCCGTTCGGAGCTGAGTTCAGACCGAGTTCGCCCAAGCGGCCGGCATCGACCGCAGCACTCTGTCCCAGCTTCTGGCCCCGGGCGCCGACCGGTTGCCGCGCGTGGAATCGATTGCCGCCATCGCAAACGTCGGCAACACGTCGCTCGATTGGCTGCTGGGTCTCAGCCAGGGTGAACGGGCCGATGGCAGCGTGCTTGCCGAGAGCCTGCAGATCGAACGGGATGCGCCAAGCCCGCTTGATGAACGGTTGTTACGTTGGCACAGGGAGGCGGCGGGCTACCGCATTCGCCACATCTCGACTACCTTTCCGGATCTGCTGAAAACCGAGGCCGTGATCGAGAACGAATACGGACATTACGTGGCGGTGGGCCCGCGCCGCAGGATCGAGATTACCCAGTCGCGACTGGAATACCTTCGACAGCCGGAAACCGAGATCGAATGCTGTACGGCCGTGCAGACATTGGAGGCGCTGTGGCGTGGGGAGGATGTCTGGCGCAGCCTGTCGCTGGCGTTGCGCCGTGCCCAGATCGAGCAGATCATCGCTCTGTGCGATGAGCTGTATCCTCGGTTTCGCCTGTTCCTGTACGACCGCAAGATGCTGTTCTCGGTGCCGCTCACGGTCTTCGGGCCGATGCGCGCCGCCATCTATCTCGGCCAGACCTACTTCGTGTTCCACTCCACCGAGCACATACGGGCGTTGACCCGGCACTTCGATCAAATCGTCCGCGGCGCCTGCGTGCAGCCGAACGAGATAGCAGCGCACTTGCACCGCATGATGTCGCGCGGCCGCTGACCAAGATTCGTATCAGCGTAGATGCGGGTAACCGAGCTCACGTGCGTTCTGCTCGGCGGCGAAAACCGTATCGTACGTGGCAAGCGGCAGGGCGCAGAAACCCGTCAGCAACAGCGCTGCGCGGACCGGCGCCATCGCGGCACTTTCGACAACACGGTCCAGCGCAGAAGTCACGGCATGCCGGGTCGCAGCGTCCGTGCGGGTCGACGTAATAAGCGGCAGTCCCGGAGACGGATCGCTCCAGCACAGCACGCGCAGGCCGCCGGTTTCGGCTGGCCGCAGGCGCTGCAGGTGCGCCCAGGTGACGCAATCGATGGCCGCGAGATCGGCGCCGCCCCGCGCGACAGCCCTCACGCTTGCCGCATGACCGCCGGTCCGCGTGACTTTCCGGAAAAAACCTGGGCCGTCGCGAGCAAGGGGTGCGATCGCGGCGCGCAATATGTTCATGCCGCTATTGGAATCTGAACCGTTCACCGCGCAGATACTCCCGCGCATATCCGCCAGGCACGTTGCCCGCTGTGCCGCGCGGACGATTATGGCGCTGCGATAATTCGGCCCCGTGCAGCCCGGGGCGGAATAGCTGGGTGTGGTCAAAAGCTCGACACGGCCCTTCAACGTCGTGACCAGCGGGTAACCGCAGGTCTGCGCAAGCAACAAGCCCGGGTCGGTCCAGATGGTGTCCAGATCCACGCCGCGGATCAGCACCTCTGGCGCGGCGATACCCTCGCGCCGCAAGTGCCCAGCGATGAACGACCACAGCGCATCGGTTTGGCCGCGAAGCTCCGGCAAATCGTACATCGGCAGGCTTGCCGCACCCGCCGAACCCGGCGCGGCCGCGTCGCAGCACATCAAGTCGGCGCCTCGCCACGCGCGAAATTCTGGATCATCCAAGAACGAAATACGGAGATCACCGGATCGGCCAGGTCCTCCGCGGCGCAGTTCAGAAAATATCCGTAACCATCCTCGAATATCTCGGCGAACGGTGTGACCAGAACACCCGATGCGATATCCTGCGCAAACAGATCAATATCGAGTAGGGCAATCCCGTCACTTGCAGCGGCGTATTGCGCGGCCAACGCCGCGGTATCAAAGGCCAGTCCACGGCTCGTCTGCAATCCAAGGCCATAATGCCTGGAAAATGCATCCCAGATCATCCCAGGCGGCTCCCCGTCGAGCTTGACATGCAACAACTCGCTATTCCCAATGAACTCGCAGAGTGCCTTACCGGCGAGCATGGCCGCCACGCGTGGGCTACAGGCCGGGGTCACGCGCGACATCCAGAGCAGGTCGGACACCACGACGCCGGTGCGCAACCGATCGTAGATGACCGCGACATCGGTCTCGGTGCGCGGCGCACCCGTGAACCCGACGCTGGAGACATCGACGAAGATGTCCGGAAATTCGCGTCTGAAACCTTGCAGGATTGGCAGCGCGAGTTTCTGCGCGAAGGAAGGGGGAAGCTGCAGGCGCAGCGTTCGCAATCCGCCACCGCCGCGCACGACATCGTTCAAAGCCTGTTCGATGCGGTCGAATGAGCTGCGCACCATCGGCAGAAGCGAGCTTCCTGCCTTGGTCAGGACGAGCGATTGCGGCCGGCGTTCGAATAGCTGGAGTCCCAGCAGTTCCTCCAGGCCGATGACATGGCGGCTAATGGCGCTCTGCGACACGTTCAAGGCGTGGGCGGCCGCGGTAAAACTCAAATGGCGGCCAACCGCATCGAAAGCCCGCAAGGCGTTCAATGGCAACCATCGCCGATCGAATGTCACCACACGCTGCCTCCTTGAAGAGTCTGGTCACGGTCGGGGCGCACAGTCCGGTGATCCGCCTCATGGATGCTGGTCTAAATTCCAAATGGCCTGATGCCGATAAGGCATTATCCAGCGCCTGTCGTTTCATGGCATCCATAATGGGGCGTCGTCGCGGCCGGCCTCGCCCAGGCAGGTACGAATGCAAGATTTTAGCCACGTAGGCCGGATGCTGCAATCCCGACGCGCTGGATACGCGCTGCCGCAGGCCCTCTACACGTCCGACGAGGCCTTCCGGTTCGATCTCACGGCGATTTTCGGCCATGCCTGGGTGCTCGCCGGATTGGAGTGCGAACTGCCGGAGCCGGGCGCGGCACTTGCGTTCACTGTCGGCCAGTCTCCGATCGTGATCGTGCGCGATCGGCTCGGCGAAATACGGGGATTTCATAATTCGTGCCGGCACCGGGGCGCGATGGTGTGCCCGACCGGTCGCAGCCAGCGACCCGTGCTGGTCTGCCCCTACCACCAGTGGACCTACGACCTTACCGGCAGGCTGGTCAGCGCGCGGCGCATGCAACAAAGCTTTGACAAGGCCGAGCATGGGCTGATGCCGATCCATGTCCGCAACGTTGCTGGGGTCCTATATGTCAGCCTTGCAAACTCGCCCCCACCCTTCGACGCGTTCGCCGCGGGGTTGTCACCGCTCCTTGCGCCGCACGACCTGCCCCGCGCAAAGCTCGCGCATGAAGCGGTGTTCTTGGAAAAAGGCAATTGGAAACTAGTAATGGAGAATGCGCGGGAGTGCTACCACTGCTCCGCCCGTCATCCCGACCTCGCGCTGACCTTCCCCACCGAGGTGCGCGCGCATTTCGAGGGCGATGAAGACGGCCGCGTTGCCCGCTTCGAGGCGCGGATGCAGGCTGCCGGGCTGCCGATTGGGCCCACTATGGGCGATTGGTGGCAGGCCGTTCGCTTCCCGCTCAACGACGGCGTTGTCTCGATGACGATGGACGGCAAGCACGCGGTGCAGCGTCTGATGGCCAAGCACGAGGCCGGTGACATCGGATCGGTGCGTTTTGCCGCCGAGCCGAACAGCTTTTGCCATGCGTTGGCCGACCACGTGTTCGTGTTCACTGCCGAACCAGTGAGCCCACAGGAAACCCTGGTCACCACCCGGTGGTACGTGCACGAGGAAGCAGTCGAAGGTGTGGATTATCACCTGGACACTCTCGTAGCCCTCTGGCTGACCACCAATCGCCAGGATATCGAATTGGTGGAGAACAACCAGCGCGGCGTCAACTCAACCCGCTACGTTCCCGGTCCGTATTCGCAAGAGGCCGAAGCGCTGGTGGAACGCTTCACCAGCTGGTACTGTCGGGAAGCGGAAAGCGCGCTGGAGCGAATGGGCTGACATGGCGGAGGCTGCACACACGCGCACGGGTCTGCACCGCAACACGCTGGCGATCGGTGCCGGCTATGATGCGGCGGCGTTTCAGGGTTCGATAAAACCGCCTTTGTTCATGACGTCCACCTTCGCCTATCGCAACGCGCAACACGCCAAGAATGTGCATGAAGGTTATTTCCGCGCAACGCGACCGTCGGTGCAACCGGAACCCGGATACATCTACGCGCGCTTGGACCATCCCAACATGGCGATGCTGCAGGCGCGGCTCGCTGCACTTGACGGGGCGGAGGATGCCGCCGTGTTCAATTGCGGCATGGCCGCCATCAATGCAGTCACCCAGGCGTTCCTACGGCCGGGCGATTGCGTGCTGCACACCAGGCCGGTCTATGGCGGGACCGATGGGTTGCTTTATACTCACCTCGCGCGCTTCGGGATCACCTCGGTCGGTATTCACGACGCGCTTGATTCAGGCTCGGTGCGCACCGCGGCGCGAACAGCGATGGCGAGCGGGCGCGTGGCCCTAGTGATGGTGGAGACACCCGCCAATCCCACCAGCGGCATAGCCGACATTTCCATGATCGCCGACATCGCCAGCGAGATCGGCGCCGCCCAGGGCAGCAGGCCGATTGTGGTTGTGGACAATACCTTTCTTGGCCCATTCCTCCAAAGTCCTCTCGCCCACGGCGCCGATTTGTGTCTGACCTCGCTCACGAAATATGCCGGCGGGCACAGCGATCTGTTGGCGGGTGGCGTCAGCGGTGAAGCCGGCTATATACACACGCTCAAGCAGGTGCGCACGTTGCTGGGCAGTCCGCTGGATGCGCATACCAGCTGGATGGTGTTGCGCTCCCTCGAAACCATGCACCTTCGGACCGAACGTGCCGAGGAAAACGCGCGCGCGATAGCCTGCTTCCTGCGCGACCAGACTGCAATTCGCGCGGTCAACTACATTGGCTTTGTCGAGCCGGGCACACGCGGTGCGGAGGTGTTTGCCCGCCAGTGCAGGGGTGCTGGCTCCACCTTCACGTTCAAGATACACGGCGGCGAGCCAGCCGCCTTCCGCATGCTGGACCGGTTGCGTGTCATTCAGATGGCGGTCAGCCTGGGCGGAACCGAAACGCTCATCTGCCACTCCGCCACCACCACACATTTCAACGTACCGGCGGAGCGGCGTCTCGACGTGGGCATCGACGACAATTCATTACGGATCTCGGTGGGCGTCGAGCATCAGGACGACCTCATCGCAGATCTGCGTCAGGCGCTGGCGGCAATCTGATGGAGGCAGCACCTCCGGCAAGCCGGGTCGTTGATCGGTTTGCGATCGACGGCAAGTTCCCCGCCCCGGACCAGCACGCACAACTTCTGGTGGTCGGCGGCGGCCCGACCGGCTTGGCGGCCGCTAATCGCGGGGCGCAGCTCGGCTTGCACGTGGTGCTGGTCGATGAAAATCCCGTCGCGGCCGGATTGATGGGCTTGGATGTACCCCTGTTCTACGGACAGCGCATGACCGCCTCGGTTCAGGAACCGGCCCGCATGATCGAGCGCATGGTGGCATCAACGCCCGGCCTGGAGGCGGCGTTTGATGCGGGCGTCGATGTCCGTCTGGCGCAAACGGTCTGGGGTGTGTTTGCCAACGGCACCGGACTCGGCGCCTTGCCAGCCAAAATGGCCGGCCTGTCCGACGGCGTGAAAAGCTGGATATGCGGTTTCGATACGATGATCTTGGCAACCGGCGCCCGCGATCTTGTGCTCGGCTTTGCGGGTGTAGAGTTGCCTGGTGTAATGGGCGCGCGCGCGCTGCACAGCCTGCTCACCCGTTATGACGCGTTCGACGGCAGGCGGCTTGTCATCGCAGGTTCCGGCGATCTTGCAATTGAAACGGCTTTGCTGGCCCTGGATCGCGGGCTCGATGTTGCAGCCCTCCTCGAAACTTTGCCGGAACCACAAGCAGCGCCGGGCGCTGTAGAAGCGGTGATGGCGCGAGGTGTCGCGATCCGCACCGATGTGACGGGCCTGCGCGCGGAGCCGGAATTTGCGGGCGTCGCGGCCGCTGTCATAACCCGCGCCGGCGTGGACAGGGCCGAGCGCATAGCTTGCGACACACTCTGCCTTGCGATCGGTGCCGTTCCCGCCGTGGAACTTGCGGGTGCGCTGGGCTGCAATCTGCTGTTCAGCGGGTCGTCGGGCGGACATGTGCCGCTGACTTCACCACACGGTGAAACATCAGTGCCTGGTGTCTTCTGCGCGGGGGATTGCCGTGGCCTGTCGTCCGTGGCTTCTTGCGAAAAACAAGGCATCAGCGCCGCCGAGGCGGCGGCGGCTTGGCTGAGCGCCTGCACACCGCCGTGTCACGAAGCTGAGCGCGCCGCCGGCCCTGACATGACAACGTACCCGCTCGCCTGGATGCGCACCTTGCTGGCAAGCGGCGATGATCAAGTGCAGGTGTGTTTGTGCGAGGAAATCACGCGCGCGGAGCTGCTCGGCATCCGTCCGCCACGCTATCTCGGCTGTGCATCTCAACAAACTGCCACACGGGATAGCAAGACGCTGCTGACTGACGGACCGCTCAATCCGGACCAGATCAAGCGCCTCACCCGCGCCGGCATGGGCGTGTGCCAGGGAAGAAGATGCCGTGAGCAGATCGCTCTGACACTCGCCATCGAGTCACGCGGCGCCCTCGCGGAGGTCCCGCTCGCCAGCTATCGCGCGCCCGTCCGGCCTTTGCCCCTACGCGTGCTCGCAGCATCCACGATGCAGCCCGACTGGGACGTGTGGTTCGGTATTCCTACGCAATGGGTGCCTTACAACATGATCGGAACGGCCGAGGAGACTGCGCTGCTTGCCTCGGGCGGCGGTGGAAACATGCACGCGTGATGGAATCCGGACACACCGGATCCGAGATCGTGGTGATCGGCGGCGGCGTTACCGGCCTGAGCGCGGCTTGGTGGTTGGCGCGTGCCGGACATAGCGTGACCGTGTTTGAACGTTTCATTGTTGGCTGGGAAGCGTCCGGCCGCAATGGAGGTGGTGCCACCCATTATCAAAGCCCGCTGTTCCAGGAAGAGCAGCGTCTTTGGCCGCTGATGGACGGCTTGCTCGGCTACCCCACGGAATACCGTCGCGAACGCATCGTCATCAATATGACCCCTGCCGATGAGATCCGGTATCGTTTCATGGCCGGACTGGCCCGCGCCATGGGCTTTGAGTCCGAAGAACTTGATGTCCATCAGTTGCACGCCTTAGCGCCGCTTGCGACGGAACAGGCGCTGAGCGCACAGTATTTCCATTTCGGGGGCCATGCCAACCCGCAACGCACAGTGCAGGCCTATGCCTGGGCGCTGCAGGATCTCGGCGGACACATCTTTCAGCACACAAGCGTCGACGGTTTTTCGATACGCAATGGCCAAGTGACGGAGGTTCACGCCCGCGGCCGCACACATGGATGCGATAGCGTGGTGATCGCAGCCGGACCACAGACCGCGTTCTTGGCGGAACAACTCGGCGTCAATTTGCCGCTTGCCTCGGCACGGGCAGAAATGATCGTAACCGAACCGTTGCCCTTGCAGCCCGTTGGTGGCGTGGACGGTCACGGATTATACGGGCGGCAAACGCTGCGCGGCAACCTGGCCTATGGTGGCGGTCCGCACGAGTGGCTTGACGAACACGCGTTCCTGCAGCCTTATCGCCCGACCACACCGCTGATGCGCAACCTTTCGGCACGGCTTGCCACCCTCTTTCCACGTGCGGCCCATGCGCGCGTGCTGCGTAGCTGGGCAGGTATTGTCGAGAACACGCCCGATGGACGCCCGGTGATCGACCGCCTGACCGAGCCGTCGAACGTGACGATAGCCACATTGTCCAGTGTCGGATTCGGTTTGTCGCCGGCAAGCGGCCGTGCGATCCATGATCTAGTCACCACGGGCAAATGCGGTTTCGCTGACATCAGTAAACTCGGACTGGCACGTTTTGCCGATCTGCCGGAGGACTGGCGCACGACACGCGGCTGGCAACCGCCAAAAGATGCCGCCTTGGCCAGCACCGCATGACCAAGCGCTTTTCCATCTTTTCGATACTGGCCGAAGCTGCGCGCGGACAGACGGGATGGAAGCCGCAATGGCGTTCACCGGAACCGCGCAGTGAGTATGACGTAGTCATCGTGGGCGGCGGTGGCCATGGCCTCGCATGCGCCTACTATCTCGCAAAGGAATACGGCGTTGCCAATATCGCAGTGATTGAAAAGGGGCTTGTGGGCTCCGGCAATGTTGGGCGCAATACCACCATCATACGGTCGAATTACCTGCTACCCGGCAATATCCCGTTCTACGAGAAGTCTCTCCAACTGTGGGAGCGACTGGAGCAGGAAATCAACTACAATGCCATGATTAGCCAGCGCGGCGTATTGAACCTGTTTCACTCCGACAGCCAGCGCGATGCGGCCATTCGGCGTGGCAACTCGATGCGGCTGCATGGCGTGGATGCGGAACTGCTGAGTCGTGATGAGATCCGCGCGCGCCATGGCTTCCTGGATTTCGACACGGCACGTTTTCCGATTCTGGGGGGGTTGCTGCAAAGACGCGGTGGTACTGTTCGGCACGATGCTGTGGCCTGGGGCTACGCGCGCGCCGCGGATCAGCTTGGCGTTGAAATTCTGCAGAACTGCGAACTGACCGGGCTGCGCATCGAGGCGGGTAGGATTGTCGGGGCAGAGACATCGCGCGGATACATTGGCGCCAAGAAAATTGGTCTGTCCGTCGCTGGCAGCTCTTCGCGCACAGCCGCTATGGCCGGCCTACGCTTGCCGATTGAAAGTCACGTGCTGACTGCGTTCGTTACCGAAGGCGTCAAGCCGCTGATAGACTCCGTCATCACCTTCGGCGCGGGTCATTTCTATATCAGCCAGTCCGACAAGGGGGGGTTGGTGTTCGGTGCCAGCGTTGACGGCTATAATTCCTACGCCCAGCGCGGCAATCTTCCCTGCGTTGAGGAAACGTGTGAGGAAGCTATGGCACTGATGCCGGCGATCGGCCGCCTTCGCATGTTGCGCAGTTGGGGCGGAGTGATGGACATGACCATGGATGGCAGCCCAATCATCGACCGCACGCCAATAGATGGCCTGTATTTAAACGCCGGATGGTGCATCGGCGGTTTCAAGGCAACGCCCGCCTCGGGACTGTGCTTTGCCCACCTCATCGCGCTGAACGAGTCGCATCCGGTCGCGGCCGGGTATCGGCTGAACCGGTTTGCGACCGGGCACTTGCTGGATGAGTTGGGCGGTGGCGCTGACGTGGTGCTTCATTGACCGGCGAAAGGACAACCTTGTTTTCTGAAGAAGAGAAACAAACGATTTTTCTTTGGCTGCCGCGAGCGGTTTGACACGTGCGTCTGCTTTGTCCCTTTTGCGGTGAGCGCGGCATAGAGGAATTCTCCTATGCTGGTGATGCAACCGCAACGCGCCCGCAGCCGGCTGCCCCACAGGCCGAGTGGGTCGCCTACGTGTATTATCGTGACAATCCGGCCGGTAGCCACACGGAACTCTGGTATCATGACGCGGCTTGCCGCCGCTTGCTGACAGTGGAACGCGACACCATGAACCACGCCCTGCTGTCAACGGCAGTCTGATGCAGGCGTTCCGATCAGCGACCGGCGGTATGATCGATCGTAGCCACCCTATGCGCTTCACCTTCGACGGCCGTGACCTTCAGGGATACGAGGGCGACACGCTCGCGTCGGCTATGCTCGCTAACGGTATAAGCCTCGTTGCCCGCTCTTTCAAATACCATCGGCCACGCGGCATCCTCTCGGCCGGACCGGAGGAGCCGAACGCCCTGGTCGAGCTGCGCGACGGCCCAGCGCGGGAACCCAACACACGCGCCACCGTCGCCGAATTGTTCGATGGCTTGGTGGCCCGGAGCCAGAATCGTTTTCCAAGCCTGGCATTCGATGTTCTGTCGATCAACGGTCTGCTTGCACCCATCCTCGCGGCCGGCTTCTACTACAAGACTTTTATGTGGCCGGCTGCGTTTTGGGAGAGGGTCTATGAGCCGCTGATCCGCCGTGCCGCGGGACTAGGGCGCGCTTCCGGACAGCCCGACCCGGATTGCTACGAGAAACAAAGCCTGTTCGCGCACGTGCTCATAATCGGCGCGGGACCTGCTGGTCTGGCCGCCGCGCTGGCAGCGTCACAAACCGGCGCGGAGATCGTGATTGCTGAACAGGACTTTCATCTTGGTGGCCGTCTCCTATCGGATCGCCGCACGATTGGTGGCCAGCCAGCCGCATCCTGGCTTGCCGACGCACGCGCGAAGCTGATGCAAGCGCCCAACGTGCGCATCCTTACCCGCACCACGGTCACCGGCGTCTACGATGGTGGCACCTATGCGGCGGTCGAACGCGTCACCGATCACCTGTTGACGCAGGATAACGCGCCACGCCAGCGTCTTTGGCGTATCGTCGCGCGACGCGCGGTGTTGGCCACCGGGGCGATCGAGCGCCCGCTCGTTTTCGGCGGCAACGATCTACCCGGCATTATGCTGGCTGGTGCCGTGCGCACTTACCTCAACCGCTTCGCCGCGAAGCCGGGCACCCGGGCGGCAGTCTTCACGAACAGCGACGATGGAGCCTCGACCGTTACCGATCTGGTCGGTGCCGGTATAGAAGTCGTGGCGCTGATCGAGACCCGCCCCGATATAGAGCCGGCGCTGCGCGAATTCGCGCGCGCGCAGCGCATTCAGGTATTTTGCAACGCAACCGTGCGCCGCGCAACCGGCGGTAAGCATCTGGCGAAACTGCTGCTCGGCGGAGACGCAGCAGGGACATCTTTGAAGTGCGACCTGCTCGCCATGTCGGGCGGCTGGAACCCCGCAGTGCACCTCGCCTCACATCACGGCGGAAAACCTTTGTGGAACGACGCAATTGCCGCCTTCATCCCGGGCCAGATGCCACCCGGCATGCAAGCCGCCGGTGCCGCCATGGGGCGCTACAGTCTCCGCGATGCGTTGCTGACGGGCCATGCGGCAGGCCAACACGCCGCGGATCACACACCCGGCGCGCTACCCGATGTCGTCACTGGCGAAGAGGGTATTTCTCTGACGCAACTATGGCAGGTCCCCGACTCGATCGGAAAGGCGTTTGTCGATTTTCAGAACGATGTGACCGCTTCCGATCTTGCGGTCGCCGCGCGCGAGGGCTTCACCGCCGTCGAACACTTGAAGCGTTACACCACGCTTGGCATGGCGACCGACCAGGGTAAAACCTCCAATGTCACGGGCCTTGCCATCATGGCCGCACTGACCGGCCGCACGATTGCGGAGACGGGCACCACCGTTTTCCGTCCACCCTACACGCCCGTCGCAATCGGCGCATTTGCGGGAGTGCATCGCGGGCCGCATTATCGGCCGACACGGCGCACCCAAACCCATGGCTGGGCCGAGCAACAAGGCGCGCAATTCATCGATGCCGGCGAATGGCTACGGACAACCCACTTTCCGCTGCCAAAAGAAAGTCTGCAGGACAGCATCACCCGCGAGGTGCATGCAGTTCGGCAAACCTGCGGCTTCTGTGACGTGTCCACGCTTGGGAAAATCGACGTGCAAGGCTCGGACGCCGACACATTTTTGGACTTTGTCTACGCCAACACGATCTCCACCCTCGCCCCCGGCCGAGCACGATATGCGCTGATGTTGCGGGAAGACGGATTTGTGTTCGATGACGGCACGGTTTCGCGATTGTCGGACCAGCATTTCTTGCTGACAACGACGACAGCCAAGGCGGCTGCGGTCTTGCGGCATCTCGATTTCTGCCATCAGCGTCTCAAACCCGAGCTCGACCTCTGCATCGAGCCTGTGACCGACCAGTGGTCTCAATTTGCGGTTGCGGGACCGAACGCGCGAGCAATACTCGAGAAGCTTGTCGAGGGCAGGGTCGATGTCGGCAACGCTGCCCTGCCTTTCATGGGGGTGACGCAGGTTACGCTGTGCGGCGCCATGAATGCCCGCCTCTTCCGCATGTCGTTCTCGGGCGAGCTGGCTTACGAAATTGCCGTTGCAGCCAATCATGGTTTGGCCCTGGCCAAGGCGTTGCACGCGGCTGGTGCCGTCCCCTACGGAATGGAGGCGATGAATGTGCTCCGACTGGAAAAAGGTCATCTGGTCGGCGCGGAGCTGAACGGGCAAACCACGGCCGCTGATCTTGGGCTGGACCAGATGTTGTCGAAAAAGAAGGATTTTGTTGGCCGGGTACTCTCGCAACGCCCAGTCTTTCTGGAACCGGATCGTCAACACCTTGTCGGCCTGCGGCCGATTTCACAAAACAGCACGCTGCAAGCCGGTGCGCATTTGATTCCGGCCGGCGCGCACGCCACCGCCGCGAACGACAGGGGATACGTCACCTCCGCCGCTTACTCGCCGACCTTGGGCCATTGGATAGGCCTGGCACTGCTCGCCGGCGGAGCGCGTTGCACCGGCCAGGTCTATCGCGCCGTCAATCCGCTGCAGAACACCGAAACTGACGTCGAGATCGTGCCCCGCGTCTTTCACGATCCGACGGGATCTGCCCTGCATGGCTGAGCAAGCGCGAATCGCCGTAACTTTGACCGCGCCACGCACGATCGCCGGCATCGGTGTCTTTCGCGACCGCGCGCCTTGCCTTGCGGCGTTGCATGCGGAATTCGGCGTGACCGTTCCAATAACCCCTCGCTTCGTCCAGGCAGGCCCCGTCACGCTGTCGTGCCTGGCCCCCACGCGTTACCTCGCCAGCGCCAGCGCGGATGCCTGCTTGCCCGTCAGGCTCGCCAACAAGCTCGCCGGGCTGGCCGCCATCACGGACCAGAGCGACATGTGGGCGACATTCGCGCTCTCCGGCCTGCTCGTGCGCGAGTTGCTGGCGCGGCTGGTTCCCGTCGATCTCACCACACCGAAATTCGGCATCGGCGACCTGGCACTCACGCGTGCCAGCCATTTGGATGTACGGCTGTGGCGTCTTGCCGATCACGACTATGAACTCGCTGTCACCCGCTCCTACGCGGAAGATTTCTACACTATCCTGGAAAAGCAGAGTCGGAGCCTGGTTCTAGCTTAGCAGAGCGCCCGCGTGCCTATGCGCCCCGGCGGCGGCGTCCAGCCCGACGGGGGCTTTGCAGAACCCCCTCGGCGCGGCAGGCTGCGACCCGAACCGACGGTGGAGCGGAAAAGATGCTGACACGGAGACACCTGGCCCTGACCGCCGCCCAGGCATCGGCGTTCGCCGTATTACTGGGGGCACGCCGGTCGCACGCGGACGCGCAGGCACCCTCTCCGCTCGATGCCCTGTTCACGCAATTCGCAGACGAGATGCTGCAGCGCGTGCCGGAACGCGCCACCAGCCTGGGCCTCGATGTGGGTAAGCTCGCTCCCTTGCGTGCGCAGGTGCACGAAGCATCGTTGGACGCGATCGCGCAGGACAAGCGCGACACCGCACGTCGTTTAGGGCAGCTCAAGGCGATCGACCGCAATGCGCTGACCGGCCTGCCCGCCGCAAATTACGACACCGTGCTGTTCAGCCTGCAAGTCGATGACGAGGCGGGCCGTCTGTTCGACTATGGCCCCGGCGGCGCGCGCTCCCCCTACGTGCTCAGCCAGTTGACCGGCGCCTACCAGTCGCTGCCCGATTTTCTCGATACCCAGCATCCGATCAAGAAAGCCGATGATGCGAACGCTTACCTGGCCCGCCTGGAGGCGTTCGTCCGGCTGATGGATCAGGAGCTGGAGGTTTTCCACCACGATGCCGGCCGGGGCGTGGTGCCGCCCGACTTCATCCTGGATAAGGCGCTCGTCCAGATGGATGTGTTTGTGTCCACGCCGGCTGACAAAGCGACTTTGGTCACCTCCCTCGCTCGGCGCGCTGCCGTGGCAAAGCTCGATGGCGCGTATGCCACCAAGGCGGCCGCACTCTACACGGACAAGGTCGTTCCGGCTTTGCGGCGGCAGGCGGACGCGCTGCGGGCCGCCCGCACTGGCGCGGTGCATGATGCGGGCGTTGCACGCCTGCCCAAAGGGCAGGAGTTCTATCGGCTGGGGCTAAAGACCTACACCACGGCGTCTCTTTCGCCTGACGAAATTCACAAAACCGGGCTCGACCTTGTCGCAAGCCTGTCCGCGCAGATCGACACGGCGCTCACTAAATTGGGCCTGAAGGAAGGCGGCGTCGGACAACGCCTGGCCTCGCTCGCCGCGGACAAGCGCTACGTGTACGACGACACCGATGCCGCCAAGGAGCAGCTCATCGCCGACCTGAACGCGCGTGTCGCCAGAATGCAGGCGCGGTTGCCGGACAGGTTCGATACACTGCCGAAGGTGACCGTGCAGATCAGGCGTGTCCCGAAAGCGATCGAGGCGGGCGCACCAGGCGGCTACTATCAGCGCGGCGCGCTCGATGGCTCACGCCCCGGGGCGTATTACATCAATCTGCGCGACACCTCCGAATGGCCGCGCTGGACATTGTCCACACTCACCTACCACGAGGCGATCCCCGGCCACCATTTGCAAATCTCGCTCGCGCAAGAGACGCCGGGCCTGCCCCTGATCCGCAAGATGGGCGGGTTTTCTGGTTATGCGGAGGGATGGGCGCTGTATGCCGAACAGCTCGCCGTCGAGATGGGCATGTATGATGACGACCCGCTCGGCCATATCGGCCAGCTCCAGGCGGCACTGTTCCGCGCCGTGCGCCTGGTCGTCAACTCCGGCCTGCACGCGCAGAATTGGAGCCGAGAGCACGCGGTCGATTATTATGTGGACACGCTGGGCGACAAACGCAGTGCCGCGATCACCGAGGTCGAGCGCTACTGCGTGTGGCCAGGCCAGGCGTGCAGCTACATGATCGGCAAGCTGACCTGGTTACGCCTGCGCGAGCGCGCGCAGAAAGCGCTTGGAGAGAAATTCGACATCAAAAAGTTTCACGATGCTGGGCTGCTTTCCGGCAGCTTGCCTCTCGATGTGTTGGATGAAGTCATCGCCGATTACGTCAAAGGCTAGCACGAGCAACGTCCGTCTGTGCTTCCCAGGATCGGCGCAAACTGGAGATGGCGATGGATAAAGACGAACAAACTCATTCGATTATCGGCGCTGCAATGACTGTTCATGGCGAGCTTGGGTTCGGATTCCTGGAAGCAGTTTCTCAGGAGACGCTGACACGCGAGCTTACCCTGCGGCGCGTTCCGGTCATGAGCAGGTCCACCTCCCACTACTTTGCCGCAGCTCGCCGCACGCAGTGCAAGACAAGCAAAAAACACGCTCCTTCCCGTAACACACGTAAGTGCTTACACACAGCAAAGGACGCCTACGATTCTTGGTCCAGGTCTCATCAATGAAAACCAATCGTCGCGGATCGACGCTGGCCTGATACTTTTTCCAGAAGGCACGTTTGCGGGCGATGTCAGGCCGCGACTGCTCGCTTGGCAGCACGCTTTTTTTGAAGCTGAGACCCTCCGCATGCACAAAGGCCCAGACGGTCCGGTAGTCCACCTTCACGCCCCGCTCAGCCAGCTCGGCTTGCAGACGCGCAGGGTGAAAGGTTGGTCATTGGCGGTGCGCGCGACCAGCCAATCCCGATGCGGCAATAACAGCCGCGGCCGTGGCCATGCATCGGACCAGGCGCTGCACTGCCCGTCCGCCGGAGCCGTTGAGACCATTTCACAACGCTCGCAACGCTGACCTCAAGCACTGCGGCAACCGAACGGACTGTCTCCCCAGCCACTACCCGAGCGACAGCGCGCTCACGAAGATCCATCGAGTAAGCTCTCGGCATCGCCGCCGACCTCCCACCGGCCGACAGCTGAACAGATCCCCGGCAGGGAAAGCAAACAAAGAGTAGAAACGAGTGGGCTTAAATCAGTAACTCAAACGTCGACCGTAATCGCGCTGCAGGTTGGAATATCATCTTCCCGCGACGAGCTGTGCATTTCAAAGCAGTGTATATTCTGATATGAAGTATGTGGCCGAGTGCCTTCTGAAAGCGGATCGTTTGCGCTCGGCCCTTAAATCCGCTGCACCACGTACCCTTCGGCCAAAGCCGCCTCAATCTCCCCCGCATGCGCCGGATCGCGCGCTTCCACCATCACCTCCAACTGCGCCGACTGCACGCTCGGCGACGCAAACAAACGCTGGTGTGACACCTCGATGATATTCCCGCCGCTCGCCCCAATCTTTGTCGAAATATCGGCCAAAACCCCCGGCCGGTCCGGTATATCCATCCGCAACCGCAAGAGCCGCCCATCCCGCAGCAACCCGCGCAGCAGCACGTTCGCCATGATGCGCACGTCGATGTTGCCGCCGCACACCGGCATGCCCACGCGACGTCCAACGAAACGTGCGCGGTGTGCCAACAACCCGGCCAACGCCGCCGCCCCCGCCCCTTCCGCCACCACCTTGGCCCCCTCGGCCAGCATGGATATGGCATCCTCCACGCATCGCTCGGAGGCGACAATAACGTCGCCCACATGGGCCGCGATCACCTTGCGCGTCTCCACCCCCACGTCGCGCACCGCTATACCCTCGGCGATGGTCGCCCCGCCGATCTCGTGCGCCGGCGCCCCCATGCGCTGCGCCAACGCCGAATATGGCGCCACCTGCACGCCGATCATTTCCGTCTCCGGCGACAGCGCGGCCATAACGACCGCGCACCCGCTAATCAGCCCGCCGCCGCCGATCGGCACAAGCAGCACGTCCAGCTTCGGCCCATCCTCGACCATTTCCAAAGCCAGCGTGCCCTGCCCGGCCATGATGCCGTAATCGTCGTATGGGCTGATGAACAGCAGCCCTTGCTCGGCCGCCAGATACGCCGCATGCGCCGCCGCCTCGGCCAGCGTGTCACCGTGCATCACCACACGTGCGCCCCAGGCCGCCGTGCCGCTGACCTTGGCAAGCGGCGTGAACAGCGGCATGACGATCGTGCTCGCCACGCCCAGCAGCGTCGCGTGCCGCGCCACACCCTGCGCATGGTTGCCGGCCGACATGGCCACCACCCCGCGCCGCCGCTCGTCTTCGGTCAGCAACGCCAGGCGGTTGGCCGCACCCCGTTCCTTGAACGAGCCCACCGCCTGCAGATTGTCCAGCTTCAGCGTGATCTCCGCCCCGGTCTGGCGCGACAGGATCGGCGCCGGCACGGTCGGCGTGCGCAGGATACGGCCGTGGATACGCTCGGCCGCCGCCCGCACATCGGCCAGGGTCAGGGTGGGGGCCAGGGTCAGGGTGGGGGCCAGGGCGTCCATGGGCGGAGTGTCAGGCGAACTTGAAACTGAGGATTTCGTAGCTGCGGTCGCCGCCGGGCGCTGGCACCGACACGGTATCCCCCTTCTTCTTGCCAATCAGGCTCTTGGCCAGTGGCGAGGAGATCGACAGGCGCTTCGCCTTGATGTCGGCCTCATACACGCCGACGATCTGATAGGTCGCCTCCTTCTCCGTCTCCTCGTCCAGCAGCGTCACCTCCGCGCCGAACTTGATCAGTCGCCGGACAGCGAGGACGGGTCGATGACCTCTGCCGCCCCAACCACCTCCTCCAGCTCCTGAATGCGGCCCTCGATGAAGCTCTGGCGCTCGCGAGCGGCATGGTACTCGGCGTTTTCGGATAGGTCGCCATGGCTGCGCGCTTCGGCGATGGCCAGGATGATGGCCGGCCGCTCAACACTCTTCAGCGTGCGCAGTTCGTCCTCCAGCTGCTGCAGGCCAGGGGCGGTCATCGGGAATTTCTGCAAAGGGCCGGATCCTAGAAAGCTGACCGATGCGGCGCCATGGCCGCCCCGGGTGTTGGGGGTGAAGAGTGTGCCAAGCCGGGAGCCGGAGCGCGCGGGACGGCACACGCCGTTGCAAGGCGGCATCTACCTTACGTGACCGGCCAGACCTTGCAAGGTGGGCATCCATACAGGCGGCCATGCGGCCCGCGCGCCCTTGCGCCGGGCACGCCGCCGGCCGAAGAGGCGGCATGACCGCCTCGCCCTGCCGCAATGTGTGCCAGCTCGATAGCGCCCGAACACTGTGCCTGGGCTGCGGCCGCACGCTGGACGAGATTGCCGGCTGGGCAAGCATGACCGACGAACAGCGGCAGCTGGTGATGCAGCGGCTGGACGTCGCGCCGGATCAGCTCCAGCCAACGCAATAGGGTTCCGGCTCCATATCGCGCGACCCGGGTTCGGCCGGCGCCGGAAACACCGATTTGAAGGTGAACGCAGCCGGACTGGGCCCTTCCGCCTGCAACACCGCCAGCCGGGCCAGCCCCTGTTCCACCGTGGGCACGTGGCCGGCCCGCACCCACCACAGCACCTGATATGCCCCCTCCGGCCGCTCAAACCAAGCGCGACGGCCGACCATCACCTCGCGATGCCGCGTCTGATACACGTAAGTGAACAGACATTCGACGTCGGTCCAAACCGACATGTTGACGATGAAACGGCTGTTTTCCCTGGGCCGAATACCGGTCGCGTTGCCGCCCTCGCCCTGCAAGCGCCAGACAAAACCAGGCGCCGCATCGGCTAGCGCGTTGATCGCGTCGAGCTGCGCCATGAAGCCGGCCAGCGCGGGGCTGTCGGCTTCATCGACCATGTGGCCGACGTTCATCTGCGCTAAGTGCCAACCGTTCATCGCAAACCCTCCGAAAGGACAAGGCAAGGGCTCTGCCCTGGACCCGCTCGGGCCCGTCGGCCCCATACCCCTTTCAATAGGCGCCACGGAAATAGGATTGTAGGGGGGCTACCTCCAGCGTGCCGGAACGTAGGGCGCCGATCGCATGCGCGGCGGCACGCGCACCGGCCAGCGTGGTGTAGTGCGGCACACCGTGGGTCAACGCGGTGCGCCGAATATCGAAACTGTCCGCCGTGGACTGAGCGCCCTGACTGGTATTGACCACCATCTGGATCTCCCCGCTCCGGATGGCGTCCACGCAATGCGGCCGCCCCTCCAACACCTTGTTGATCACGCGGACGGAAAGGCCCGCGTCGCGGATGCGCGCCGCCGTACCGCGTGGTCGCTACGATGGAGAAGCCCATTTCGGTCAGCCGGCGTGCCAAGCCGGGCAGCCCGGCCTTGTCGCTGTCGCGCACCGACAGGAACACGCTCCGCATCCGGGCAGCACGACGCCCGCGCCCAGCTGCGCTTTCGCGAAGGCACGTTCGAAGCTGTGGTCCAGGCCCATCACCTCGCCGGTGGATTTCATTTCCGGGCCCAGAATGGTGTCCACACCCGGGAACCGCGCAAACGGGAACACCGCTTCCTTCACCGCCACGTGCGGCGCGATCGCGGTGTCGTCGAGCTTGAAATCGAGGCAGCTGGGCGCCCGGCCATGACCAGCGCGCCGATTTTGGCGACAGGCACGCCGGTCGCCTTGGCCACGAACGGCACCGTGCGTGACGGCGCGTGGGTTGACCTCAAGCACATAGATCGCTGCCGTCCTTGATCGCGTATTGCACGTTCATGAGGCCCACGACGCCGAGTGCGCGCGCCATGGCACTCCGTCTCGTCTTGAGCTCCGTGCACCATGGCCGGCGACAGGCTGTAGGGCGGCAGCGAACACGCGCTGTCGCCGGAATGGATGCCGGCTTCCTCGATGTGCTCCATGACGCCGGCGACATACACCGTCTCGCCATCGCAATGCAGTCCACATCGACCTCGATCGCGTCGTTCAGATAGCGGTCGATCAGCACCGGATTGTCGCCGGAAACGCGAACCGCCTCGCGCATGTAGCGGTGCAGCTGCGCGCGGTCGAACACGATTTCCATGGCGCGTCCGCCGAGCACATAGCTGGGGCGGATCACGACGGGATAGCCGATGCGTTCGGCGATCGCCTCGGCTTCCTCCGCCGTGCGCGCCAACCCGTTGTCCGGCTGCCGCAGGCCGAGTTTCTGCAGCAGCAGCTGGAAGCGCTCGCGATCCTCGGCGATGTCGATGGCGTCGGCAGTGGTGCCGAGCACGGGAATGCCCGCGGCCGGCAGCGCCTGGCTGACAGTTTCAGCGGCGTCTGGCCGCCATACTGCACGATGCAGCCAAGAACTTCGCCTTGCTCCTGCTCGCGCCGGACAAGTGCGATCACGTCCTCCGCAGTCAGCGGCTCGAAATACAGCCGGTCGGATGTGTCGTAATCCGTGCTGACGGTTTCCGGATTGCAGTTGACCATGATGGTCTCGAAACCGGCCTCGCGCAGTGCATAGGCGGCATGGACGCAGCAATAGTCGAATTCGATGCCCTGGCCGATGCGGTTCGGGCCACCGCCGAGGATGACGACTTTCTTGCGGTCGGTCGGGCCGCTTCGCAGACCGGCTCGCCCCAGCCGCCTTCGTAGGTGGAATACATATAGGGCGTGGCGGAAGCGAACTCGGCGGCACAGGTATCGATGCGCTTGTAAACAGGGCGAACGCCAAGCTTTTCGCGCAGGGCGAGCACATCCCGTTCGGTCTGTTTCGGTAAGTTCCGCCAGGCGTTTGTCCGAGAAGCCCAGCGCCTTCACCCGTCGCAATGCACCGGCCTCTCGCGGCAGGCCTTGTGCGGTCAACACGCGCTCCGCGGCGACGATGCTTCTCCAACTCGCGCAAAAACCAGGGGTCGAATTTGCAGGCGCCATGGATGTCCGCGACGGACAGCCCGGCGCGCAAGGCCTGTGCTGCCATCAGGATGCGATCCAGGCTTCGGCGCCGACAACGCGGCACGAAATGCATCATGGCCGCCATCGCCTGGCGGCTCGATCTCGTCGAGCCCGGAGAAGCCCGTCTCCAGGCTGCGCAGCCCTTTTTGCAGCGCCTCGGCAAAATTGCGGCCGATCGACATGGCTTCGCCGACCGATTTCATGCTGGTGGAGAGCAGCGCCGGCGTGCCCGGGAATTTTTCGAACGTGAAGCGCGGGATTTTCACCACCACGTAGTCGATCGTCGGCTCGAAACTCGCCGGCGTGGTGCGGGTAATGTCGTTGGCGAGCTCATCCAGCGTGTAGCCGACCGCCAGTTTCGCGGCGATTTTCGCGATCGGGAACCCAGTCGCCTTCGATGCCAGCGCAGAACTGCGCGAGACGCGCGGGTTCATCTCGATCACCAGCATGCGCCCATCGGCGGGGTTGAGCGCGAACTGCACGTTGGAGCCGCCCGTATCCACCCCGATCTTGCGCAGGCACGCGATGGAGGCATCGCGCATGCGCTGATACTCCCGGTCGGTCAGCGTCAGCGCCGGTGCCACCGTGATGCTGTCGCCGGTATGGATGCCCATCGGATCGACGTTCTCGATGGCGCAGACGATGATGCAGTTGTCGGCGCTGTCGCGCACGACCTCCATCTCGATATTCTTTCCAGCCGAGCACGGATTCCTCGATCAGCACCTCGGTGGTGGGCGAGGCAGCGAGGCCGGTGCGCGACAGATCTGCCTCGAATTCTTCGCGATTATAGGCAATGCCGCCGCCCGTGCCGCCCAGCGTAAAGCTCGGCCGGATCACCGCGGGCAGCCCGATCGTTTTCAGCGCGGCGCGCGCCTCCTCCAGACTGTGCGCAATGACGCTGCGCGGACTCTCGACGCCGATCTCGCTCATCGCGTCGCGGAATTTCAGCCGGTCCTCCGCGCGGTCGATCACCTCGGCCCGCGCGCCGATCAGCTCGACCCCGTATCTCGCCAGCACGCCGTTGGCGGCGAGCTGCATCGCCGTATTCAGCGCCGTCTGCCCGCCCATGGTCGGCAGCAGCGCATCCGGCCGCTCGCGCGCGATGATCTTTTCCACCATCTCCGGCGTGATCGGCTCGACATAAGTCGCATCCGCCAGCCCAGGATCGGTCATGATCGTCGCCGGATTGGAATTGACCAGCACGACGCGAAAACCCTCCCCCGCAGCGCCTTGCACGCCTGCGCGCCCGAATAATCGAACTCGCACGCCTGCCCGATCACGATCGGCCCGGCGCCGATGATCAGGATGGAGGCGATGTCGGTGCGTTTGGGCATGCGTCAGCCCGCCTCTACGTCGCTCAAAGGACGATTCATGTTGAAGCGATCTGTATCGCAAAGCCAACTCTGGACCAGAAGTCGATGTATTTGGGCGTAGTCCTACGGGGCGATTTCGATTGCGATGAAATTATCCATTGAGCATCCAACTCCAAATGTCGGTCCCATGATAAATGTGTCGATGCCCATCATGGAAATGCACTGGATTGCCAGCCTCACAGGGAAGGGCCGGCAAGACCTGTGCCCCTGTAGCGATATCAGCGGCGGTGCTTGCCTCGAGCACCTGGCGCAACCTCGCCTCTTGCCGGAAGCAGAGTGCTCGGACAGTTCACCCCAGCTTGGCCACCAAGAGCGTTTCGTTCCACATCAAAGCGCAATGTCCGGTAAGGATGTATCTGCAACTCCTCGCAACAGACGTATGTCCGCTCATGCACGTAAAATCGAAGCGCCTTCCATCATGGCAAATCAGGCTTCGCTGGTGCTGCAAAAGCTCTATAAGATCAGGCGGGAAGGTCAGACCGTTCCTAGTTTGGGCATCATCTATTTCCCTTTTCGAGAAGCCACCCATGGCGCGAACTCCTACTCATCTGGGCGAAATCCTCGGTGGTGAACTCGCCGAAGTCGGCATCGCCCCAACCGAACTGGCGCGCCAGATTCGCGTGCCGCTCCAACCGCATCACGAAGATCATACAAGGCAAACGCGCCGTCACTGGTGATACGGCGTTGCGGCTTGGGCAATGGTTCGGAACCAGCGCGGTCTTTTGGATGAATTTGCAAAGCCTCTACGATGTTGCGGTCGCACAGCAACTCAACGGTCCCGAAGTCGCGCGCTTGCCACATCGACGCGACGGTCATTTGCTCTTCGCGCTAGACTAGCGGGCGCCGGCCGCCTACCCCGCGCCCCGCCCCTCCATCATCCCCACAAACCGCTGAAACAGATGCGCGCTGTCGCTCGGCCCAGGGCTTGCCTCCGGATGATACTGTACGGAAAACGCGCGCCCATCGTCGCACGCAATCCCCTCGTTGCTGCCATCGAACAAACTCGTATGCGTCACCCGCACGCCCGCCGGCAGCGACGCATCGTCCACCGCGAACCCATGATTCTGCGACGTGATCTCCACCCGTCCGGTCGCCATCTCCCGCACCGGCTGGTTCGCCCCGCGATGCCCGCGCTCCAGCTTGTAGGTGCGCGCGCCCAGTGCCAGCGCCAGCAACTGATGCCCCAGACAGATGCCGAACACCGGCACGCCGGCCGCCAGCACGCCCTGGATCGCCGGCACCGCATAGACGCCGGTGGCCGCCGGGTCGCCCGGCCCGTTGCGAAGGAATACGCCGTCCGGCTCGTGCCGCAGGATGTCGTCGGCGGTGCTGGTGGCCGGCACCACGGTCAGCCGGCACCCCGCCGCAACCGGCTGCGAAAAATGTTGCGCTTGGCGCCGTAATCGACGGCCACCACGTGGTGGCGTGCGCGCGGTCTGCCGGCTCAAACCCGTCCGGCCAGGCCCAGACAGCCTCGTCCCACGCAAAACTCTGCGTGCAGCTGACCTCGCCGCGCCAGATCCATCCCGTCCAGCCCAGGCCAGGCAGCCGCCCTGCACGCAGCGCGGCCAGATCGAACCGGCCATCGGCCGGAAAGCTCAGCACGCCATGCGGCGGCCGCCATCGCGTATGCGCATGGTCAGCGCCCGCGTGTCCACGCCCGCCAGGCCAGGCACGCTTCTGCGCCCGCAGCCACGCGTCAAGACTTCTGGGTGGCGCGCCAATTGGATGGCTCCGTCACATCCTCCCGCACCACCAGGCCACGCGCCGCGATGCGTCGCCGCCTCGGTGTCGGCCGGGTTGGCGCCCACGTTGCCGATATGCGGGAAGGTGAAGGTGATCATCTGGCCGGCATAGGACGGGTCGGTCAGCGTCTCCTGATAGCCGGTCATGCCCGGTGTTGAAACACAGTTCGCCGACCGGCATGCGCCGCCGGCGCGTGTGTGCGCCGAAGCCGCGGCCCCAGAACACCGCGCCATCGGCCAGCACCAGGCACGCCGTGGCACCCGGCGGAGCTACCGCCTCCTGCACAGGGCCGTCCGCCTGCAGATCGGCCATGCGTCAGTCCCGTGGCGGCAATCACCGCGCTCCAATGTTTTGACGGGATTGCGCCGTGCCTGGCGCCATTTGCGCACCGCCTCGAACCCCACGCCGGTCAGGCGGGCGGCCGCTTCCGCGCCACCCAGGCGATCGATGATGTCGTCCACGGGCAACGGCATGCGCAAACCCTATGGGAAAAAACTTCCCACCACAAGTGCGCCGCTCGCTCGGCTTGACGCACTCAGCAACCTCCCGCCACTTGGATGGCCATGGCCACGCGTCTCGAAATCGACCACGGCGTCACCGCGCGCGCGCCACCCGGAAAAGGCGGCGGCGGCCGGACAACCCCATCCAGCGCAAGCCGGACTGGATACGCGTCCGCGCGCCCACCCACCCGGTCTATCAGGAGACCGCGCGCGCTGATGCGGGCGGAAAGCCTGGTCACGGTGTGCGAGGAAGCCGCCTGCCCGAACATCGGCGAGTGCTGGAGCCAGCGCCACGCCACCATGATGATCATGGGCGACACCTGCACGCGCGCCTGCGCCTTCTGCAACGTCCGCACCGGCATGCCGAACAGGCTGGACGCCGGCGAACCCGGCGCGCGTGGCCGACGCGGTGGCCAAGCTGGGCCTGCGCCACGTCGTGATCACCTCGGTCGATCGCGACGACCTTCCGGATGGCGGCGCCGCCCATTTCGCCGCCACGATCCGCGCCATCCGCGGCGCCTCGCCGGCTACCACCATCGAAGTTTTGACCCCCGATTTCCTGCGCAAACCGGGCGCCTTGAAAACGGTGATTGCCGCCCGGCCGGACGTGTTCAACCACAATCTGGAAACCGTGCCGCGCCTCTACCCATCCATCCGCCCAGGCGCCCGCTATTACCAGTCGCTGCGCCTGCTGGACGAGGCGAAGCGGGAAGAACCCGCCATCTTCACCAAATCCGGCCTGATGGTGGGCCTGGGCGAGCAACGGGCCGAGCTGGGCCAGGTGATGGACGATCTGCGCATGGCCGGCGTCGATTTCCTGACGCTCGGGCCAGTATTTGCAGCCGACCGTGAAACATGCGGCGGTGGACCGCTTTGTGACCCCCGACGAGTTCGCCGAACTCGGCGTCCATGGCTCGCGCAAAAGGATTCCTGATGGTCGCCGCCACCCCCCTCACCCGCAGCTCCTACCACGCGGACGCCGATTTCGCCGCTCTTCGCGACGCCCGCGCCGCCCTGCTGGCGGCCTAGAGACAGAATGCCGACCTACGCCGACCGCAAGCTGGTAGGGTACGCGCCCGAACAGCTGTTCGACCTGGTGGCCGACGTGGACAAATACCCGGATTTCTTGCCTTGGTGCGTCGGGCGCACGCGTCAAAACCCGGACGCCAACGGAACTGGTGGCCGACCTGACCATCGGCTTCGGCCCGTTCCGCGAAAGCTTTACCTCCCGCGTCACCCTGGAGCGGCCGCACAAGATTCAGGTGCGCTACGAGAACGGGCCATTCCGATATCTCAACAACCAATGGGTTTTCATTGCCGACCCGCATGGGCGTGCTGGTCGATTTCTGGGTCGATTTCGAGTTCAAGAGCCGGCTCTTGCAGAAGGCGATCGGCGTGGTGTTCAACGAGGCGGTGCGCCGCATGGTGGGCGCCTTCCTCAAGCGCGCCCGCGAGGTGTATGGCCCACCCCATGCCGCCGTACCGGCGCCGCGCTGATCGTGTGAAACGAACGGTAAACCGATCTCGGATTGGCTGTTCCGGCGTCTATCTGACAGAATACCCGTCGGCAGAATGCCGGCCCAGCCGGAGTGATCCTCATGCGCTCGACCCTGCTCACTGGCATGTTGCTGTTCGCCACCTGTGCCGCCGCGCAACCGGCGCCCGATGCGGGCGGCCAGTACCAACCCCCGACTTCCACACAGGGCCAGCCACCCGGCGCACCCATGCCACAGCGTCCGCGCGGCGCCGGTTTCGACGCAGCCAACACCACGCACGATGGCCGCCTGACGCGTGACCAGGCGCAGGCGGGCGGGATGAAGCCATCGCAAGCATTTCGATCGAGATTGACGCCGACCACAAAGGCTACGTCACCAAGCAGGACATCCGCGCGTGGCGCCAAGCGAAGAAAGCAGCCAAGCAAGCCCGGATGCAGCAGGGCGGTCAGCCCGGCGCCTACCCGCCGGCCGGTGCGCCACCCGCGCCGGACGCAGCGCCGCCGGTAGGACAGGAACAGCCCGGCCCGCCGCCGCAGTGAACGACGGCTAACGCGTCAGTGCGGGCCCTCGTTGAAAAAATCCGCGACCCAAGCCAGCGGCAACAATAAGGCGGCACTACTCATGACCGTCCAAGGCTTGCTGCCGCTGAATGATCTGGTGGCCAGCCACATCACCGGGGCGACGCCCGCAACAAAGATACCAAGTCCGTTCATGAGGACTGGGAGTGCCAACAACTCCACCCAGAGGCCAGCGATCGGGCTGGTGAAACGAGATAATCCCAGCACGCTGACCGGACCGAAATCCTTTGGATCCGTTATCGAGAGATAAACCCCGTACATCTGCGGCCAGAGAAAAAACGAAAAGAACACCGCGATGTAAAGGGCGGTCGTCCGGTTGACCGATTTACGGCAGCAGGCGGCAACCAGCGTGATGCAGGCGAAAATAAGCGCGACTGACAAGGTTTGTGTCCACACGACCGACTTGAGCAAACCTCCAAGAACCACCCAGACGTGCTGCTGAACTTCGTAATCAGCATGACCCACGATGCAGCCGCCTATTCAGGCACGCAGCTTGGAATGGCGGAACCCGTAGGCGGCATAGACGGCCCCGCCCAGCACCAGCCATAACGCCAGCCGCACCCAGGTGTCGCCCGAGAACGAGTACATCAGCGCGATACAGGCCAGCACCGCGGCAATGGGCGTGAACGGCATCAGCGGGGTGCGGAACGGCCGCTTCGCGTCGGGCATCGTGCGGCGCAGCACCAGCACGCCGGCCGAAACCACGGCGAATGCGAGCAACGTGCCGATCGAGACCAGATCACCCAGCAGATCGAGCGGAAACAGTCCGGCGAATAGCGCGGCACCGACACCCGTTACGATGCTGCCCACATACGGCGTGCAGTATTTCGGGTGGATGCGCGCAAAAGCCGGCGGCAGAAGCCCGTCCCGGCCCATGGCGTAGAAAATGCGGACCTGGCCCAACAGAGTCACCAACAGCACGGACACGAGTCCAAAAACCGCTACCACGCTCACGCACCACCGCGCCCAGGCCAGGCGCGGTCCCTGTGCGGCCATGGCCGCGGCGATGGGGTCGGCCACGTTGAGCGTGCGATAATCGGCGATTCCGGTCATGACCATGGCTACGCCGACGTAAAGGACCACGCAGACTGCCAGCGAGATCATCAGCGCCAGCGGGATGGTGCGCTGCGGGTTCTTGGTCTCCTGCCCGAGCGTCGAAATCGAATCGAAGCCGACATAGGCGAAAAACAAAATGCCGGCGGCCCGCATGACGCCGGACACGCCGAAACTGCCGCTGACCCCGGTGTTGGGTGGTACGAACGGCACCCAGTTATGCAGCTGGATAAACGGGGCGGCGCCGGCGATGACCGCCAGGATCGCCAGCACTTTCAACGCTACGACCACATCGTTGACGCGGGCCGAAAGGCGGGTGCCGCGCATGATCAGATAGGCGGTGAACAGGGTGATCAGCACGGCCGGTAGATCGACGATCTTGCCGCTGCGCACGACGTGGCCGGATACCACGGCCAGGGGGGCGCCGGTTATGGCGTCGGGCAGGTCGATGCCGAACTGGTGCAGGGTGGACGTGGCGTAGCCCGACCAGCCGATGGCGACCAGCGAGCCGCTCATCAGATACTCCAGCAGCAGGCACCAGCCGATCAGCCACGCGACGCCTTCGCCCATAGTGGCGTAGGCGTAGGAGTAGGCGCTGCCGGCAACGGGCACGAGGCCGGCGAATTCGGCGTAGCACAGCGCGGCGAGCAGGCAGGCGAAGCTGGCCAGCACGAAAGAGAGGGCGACGGCCGGTCCCGCGTGCAGGGCGGCCTCGGGGCCGGTCTGCACGAAAAGCGACACGCCGACGGCTGATCCCACGCCGAAGCCGACGAGGTTGCGAAGGCCGAGCGTGCGCTTGAGGTGACCACCGGAATGCGGGTCATCATCCCCGTCGCAATCGGCAAGCATGGCGCTCACCGGCTTCAGCGCGAAAAGTCCCGCGGTCTGGGGCCGGCTAGCTCCGTCGGGCGGAGCACGCCCCGGCGTGACGGGGGCCAGGGGCGTCACGCGCAGCGTGCTTCGCACGACGCCCCTGGCCTAGCTTCGACGGGGTTCAGCCGAATGCCCCCACGTGATGCGTGATCGCCGTACCGATCTCTCGAACCAATGCGAACGCCTCCGCGAGCGGTCGGAATATCGTTTCGTGTTCCCGCTCGTAAGACACTGCCGCCCGGTCCCCCCGTGCCTCGTAAAAATCCCGCTCCGCGGCTGGATCTGCTGCAGCCGGGAACACCTGGGCGAGAATGACGAGTGCAGCCGGCACGTCAAGCCGCAGCAGCCGGGCCACCAGCGCCTCGCGGGTCACCCCATGTCGCGGCGAGAATTCCGGTATGGCGGTGGCCAGCAGCCAGATGCGGCCGATCAGGGCCACGCGCAGCGCATGCAGCAGCAGTTCGGAGGTCTGCATGCGGGGTGCGGCGGGCCAGGCCTCGCGCAATCGAACATGGTCGGCCTGGATGCGGCGGAACATCGCCTGCGCCGGCGCCCACAGATCGAGTTTTTCGAGCGCGGCCGCAATCTCGACCAGCCCATGGGCGCGCCCGGGCCGGGTCGCGTGGCCGGCGCGGTCCAGCCAGGAGCCGGGGTCGATCATGGCGACGGTGGCGCGCAGCACGTCCAGGTCGGAATGACGCAGCGCGTGCTCGGCGAATTGCATGGCGCGGCGGAAGCGCGGGCTCTGCTCCAGCATGTCGGAAAACTGGTCGGGGGCGCGGGCGGCGGCGGTGCCCACACCCTGCAGCGTGTTGGCGCACCAGCCGAGCTGCTGAAGTATCGCGTTGTTGGGGATGGCGCGCAGCTCGCGCGGGTGACGGATCACGGCCGGCCCCCCGCCATCGGATTGCCGCGCGGAGGGGCGCGAGCCGGACGGGTCCAGCAAGGCCGGGCCGAACGCGCCCAGCAGGCTCGCATAACCGGGATCCTCCACCAGCTCCTGCATGGACAGGCCCGCCCCGGTAAAGAAATCGGCCGCGAAATCAGGTTCCTGATAAATTGGATCAGTGGGTTTCGGCACTCCGGCAAATGCGTGTTTGGCGATCCGCCCTATTGTCGCGAGCGCCAGCTCGGGCGTGCCGAACAGCAAATATCCGTCGCCGCCCTGGAACGCGGTCTCGTCGCGTGTGGCGATGCCGGCATTGGCAAAAGCCTGGCGGGCGACGCTCGGCGAGAGGTAGCGCAGCCTATCCAGCAGCGAGCCGGGATGGGCGCCGCGGCCGATGCTTTCGCCATGCGTGTCGAATAGCACCAGCTCGACGCCGGCCAGGTCGTGGCGCACCAGCAGCTCGGCCACTTTCAGACGCAACCGCTCGATCAGGTAGCTGGCGGCGAGCTGGCCGACATAGCGGCCGGAATCCGAATAACCGAATTGCAGGCACAAGCGCCCGGCGCGGCGCACATACGCGGAAAAGTGCGCGCTGCGCAGCGCCTCCTCCAGGATGCGGGCGCCGTGCTGCAGCGCCGCTTCCGTCTCGAATAGCGGGCTGATCTCTATGCACTCATCCACGCCGAACAGCCGGGCCAGCCACAGCGCGCAGAGCAGGGTGTAGCCGCTTTCCGTCTCGGCGATCAGGAACCGGATTTTTGTGCCGCCATCGATGTATTTGGCGATTTGTGCCACGGTCATCAGCAGCCGCGCCGCCGACGCCTGCTCGGCCAGAATGCCGCCGAAATCGACCGGCTGTGACGCGACCGTGTCCAAAGCTAGGTTGATCGCGGCCAGGCCGGTGCGCCGGCGCGCTCTGTCCTCCGGCCCGCTCTCCAGGCCCAGGCGCAGGCGGACGGCGTTGTGCACCTGGCTGGCGTTCAGCCGCATATGCGTGTGGGCCAGCGACAGCCCATGCGCGGCCAGGCCGGCGCGCGCCACCGCATAGTCCATCCGTGCGTCTTCCCCGGCGTCCCGAATGGCCGTCTCGAACAGGGGAGACAGCGGCGCCGTCGAAACCAGCGCCTCCGCCTGGCGCCCGATCAGGCAGGCCGCGAAAACTTCCGTCTGCGCGGGGTCGGCCGTGTCCGGACAAGCGGCGATCTGGGCGCCCACCGCACTTAGCGCCGCGTCTAGTATATGGGTCAGCGCCTGGCTGCGCGGCAGCCCGGTCACTTGCGCCCGCGTGCGCGAAAGCTGGGCCTGCTTCATCGTCAGGCGCAGGCGCAGCGTGTCCCACCAGCCGATGTCGGTGCGCCCGTCCGTGTCGTAGCCGACCCAGCTCGCCAGCACGATCGGCCGCGGCTGCACCGCCCACCACCGGTCTGGCCAGACTCTCTGCGCCGCCGTCAGAAGACTACGACACAGCGTGTCCAGCGCGTCGCGGCCATGGTCGATGGCAACGCGCGCCGCCTCGAACTCCTGGGCCAATGTCGGACGGTTCGGGCGATGGCTGATGAAACAGGTGTTTGCGGAGCGCCCGCTCGCCGCCTCGGCCAAAGCGAGGAAAACCTCTGGCGGTAGCGCGAAGGTTGGGTGGGCGGTGAACACGGCGGCAAAACGGGGGCGCTCGACCGTTGCACGAAACACCCCGAACGGCACTGGACTGTCCTCCGGGTCCGGCCGCACGAGCCGGGCCGAAAATGTGGCCAGTTCGGCGCAGACCTGCTCGACATCCGTGCCGCCCACATAGATGGCCAGCCGCGCTGCCCGGGCGGCGAAAGCCTCGTCACGCAGGTGCCGCACCAGGGCAGCAATGCGCGCGGGCGAAAGCTCGCCCTCGTCGGTCAGCCGGGTGATCGACAAGGCAACCGCCAGCACGGGATTGCCGAACGGATCTTCCTCCGCCCGCGCACGGGCGCGCTCGGTCAGGTCCAGAAGCTCGTCGGCAAGGGTGGGTTGTGTACCCGCGTCGTTCGGCATGTTCAAACTGTGTAGCAGCATGCGTGCCAAAGTAGTCTGGCCATCACCGCTCTGGCCCGCTCACCGGAGATGGTCCACGCAGGGGCTTTCAAACAGCCATTAGGAGCAAGTCTGGTGTCCTGTCAGAGCATCGTCATCAACCGGTTCGGCGGCCCTGACGTGCTGGAGCTTGTCGAGCACGCCGAACCTCCCGAGCCGGGACCAGGCGAGGTGCGCATCAAGGTGCTCGCCGCGGGCACAGGCTTCACCGACACCTTCATCCGTCGCGGCCGCTACCCGGGCGCCAGCAAGAAACCGTTTCCGATCACGCTGGGCTACGACGCGGTGGGCACGGTCGATCGCCTTGGCCCGGGTGTCACGTCGTTGCAGGTCGGCCAGATGGTGGCCGATCTGTGCATCACCGGCGGCTACGCGCAGTATGCGGTCCGGCCCGCGAACGTGCTTGTCCCCGTGCCCGACGGCATCGATCCTGGCGTGGCGGTCTGTGTGCCGCTGGCCTACATGACGGCATGGCAGATGCTGACGCGCTGCTGCCGGCTGGCCGAGGGCGATACCATCCTGGTGGTTGGCGCGTCCGGCACGGTCGGCACCGCGCTGCTGGAATTGGCGGCCCACCTCAAGCTGAAGGCGATCGGCACCGCGTCGGCGGCCCACCTGCCCGTAATCGCCCGCCATGGCGCGACACCGATCGACTATCGCGAGGGCGATTTCGTGGTGGCCGTGCGCGCGCTGACCGCCTCGCGCGGAGCGGCCGGCGTCAACGCCGCGTTCGATGCGATCGGCGGCGCCCATTTCCGACGCAGTTTCGCGTGTCTGGCGCCCGGCGGCATGCTGGTCGGCTACGGTTCGCAAACCATGGCCATAGGCGGAGACGGTTTGCCCGCCGCGGCACTCGGCCTGGCGCGCCTAAAGCTTTGGCAGGCGGCACCCTTTCTGTTCGGCGGCCGCACCGCGCGCTGGTACACCATCACCGACCATCGCGCCGCCCATCCGGACGCGTTCGCGGCCGACATGGCCGAGCTGTTCGCAATGATCCAGGCCGGCGCGATCCGCCCCGAGGTGATCGACCGGCTGCCGCTATCGGTCGCGCGCGACGTGCACACCCGCATCGACCGCGGCGGGCTGGGCGGCAAGATCGTCCTGCTGCCCTGGGGCGCGACCTGACGGGATGCATCACCTGCCTTCGATGCCCGCCACCTGCTCCGCGACGAGTTCGAGCGCAAAGGAGGCGGCGCTCGCGCGCACGTCGGCACGGTCGCCCGCAAAGATCTGTCGCGATGCGCTCGTCCGGCCATCGAGCAAGCTGCACCCGAACCACACCAGGCCCACCGGTTTTTCGGCGCTGCCCCCGCCCGGCCCGGCGATCCCGGTGACGGACACGGCGATCTGGGCGCCAGACCGGGCCAGCGCCCCCTCCGCCATGGCGCGCGCGACCGCCTCGCTGACCGCGCCATGTGCCTCCATCAGCGCCGCCGGAACACCCAGAAGCTCGGTCTTGGACGCATTGGAGTAGGTAACCCAGCCGCGATCGACTACGTCGGACGACCCCGCCACATGGGTGAGCGCCGCCGCGATCAGCCCGCCCGTGCAGCTTTCGGCGGTGGCTAAACGCCAGCCGCGCGCGCGCAACATGTCCAGCAAGCGGGCCGCCCGGTCCAGCGTCTTGGGCGCGAGCATCAGAGTTTCCCGTCATCGAGTGCGCGGCAGAACGCAACGTGGTCCTGCTCCGTCCGGTCGGCATAGTGTTCCGCAAAATCGGCGATCGCGTGGTCGAACGCCTCGCCGTGGCTCTCCGCCATGAATGCCGCAAGCAGCGCCGCGTCGCCCGCCCGGCCATGGGCGCGTGCCAGCGTGCGGCCGCACAGCGAGGCCGTGAAGGGCAGCATGTCCGCCTCGATCGCCGCCCCCACCTGCGCCAGACGGCTATCCTTCAGTCGGCGGACGTAAAAGTCGCGTCCATCAATGGGGGTCGGTGTCCAGCCTAGAAAAATGTCGCTTTGGGCTTGCAGGCGTCTCTGTCCGGTGACCACTCGCTCGCCCTCTGGCGCGGTCCGCGATTTCGGCGGTCTGCGCGGCGGCCACCACTGACTGCTGTGCCTGCTTCAACTGCAACAACAGCGGCGCGCCTCCGGCGGAGGCGAACAGCCCAATCGAGCAGAACGTGCCTACCGACCCCACGCCGACCACCTTGAAGGCGCGATCGACGAGCCGATAGCGCCCCGCCAAATCGGCGAATTGCGGTTGCAGGGTCGCGGGATAGGCGGCGAAGGCCGCGTCGATCGTGGGCGCGTAGGCGCCGATATGCCGCACCCGGTTGTCCCGCGTATCGTCGCGGATGACCAGCGCGTCACCTGCGCCGGCCAGCAGATCGTAGTGGTCAAGGCTGGCCTCGGTCGCCGCACGCAGCCGCCGTTCGAGGCGGCGGCGCAGCTTGTGGCCGTCGATCGCATCGATGGCAGCGCGCATGTCGATCGTGCTGTGCCAGGCGGCCAGGGGCGGCAGATCGGCCAGCCGGTCCATGTGACGTCGGTAGTGCCGCGCGCAGCGGCGAGCCAGGGCGGTGCACTGGGCGTGCGAGACGCCCTGCTCGCGCCCACTCAGCACCAGGCTGGTGGCCAGGCGCTTGACGTCCCAGTCGAAAGGGCCGGGGTATGTCTCGTCGAAATCGTTCACGTCGAAAATAGGCGTGCCTTCCGGCGAGGCGGTGCAGCCGAAGTTGGCCAGATGCGCGTCCCCACACAGTTGCACGCGCGGGGCTTCGGACGGCGTGGCGGCCAGGTCGAACGCCATCACGGCAGCCGCACCGCGCAGGAAGGCGAGCGGCGACACCCGCATCCGGGCGTAACGCAGCGGCAGCAGGTCCGGCAGCCGGCCCACCGCCTGCGCGGCCAGGATGGCAACGGGGTCACGGGCTGTGCGTGTCATGACGCGGCTCGCAGCATGGTTCGGGCCGCCAGCAGCACCAATCCCGCGGCCATGCCAGCCAGGATGTCGTCTGCCATGATGCCCGAGACACCCCCCTGCCGGTCCGCCCAGCCGATCGGCCCAGGTTTTGCGATGTCGAAGATGCGGAACATCGCGAAGGCGGCCAGCAGCCAGACAACCCCGACACGTGGGACGGCCAGCAGCGCAAGCATCTGCCCCGCCACCTCGTCGATCACGACCCAGCCCGGGTCGTCATGCGCGTCGCCCCCTCGCCACGCCTGGCCGGTGGCCCGGCGTATCGCCCAAAATCCAACGCCTGTGGCGAGCACGGTGCCCGCCAGCAGAAGCAGCCACGATTGGGCGAGCAACAAGGCGGCAAGCCCCAAGCCAAGCAGCGAGCCGGCCGTCCCCGGCGCGCGTGGCGCCCACCCGGTGCCCAGGCCCGCCGCGATCAGCCGCGCAAACGTCATCCGGCGCCTTTGGCCGAAACCAGCCGCGCACGATAGATGGCCTCGTTCTCCAGCACGCGCTGCACGTAGTTTCGGGTTTCCGCAAACGGAATCAGCTCGATCCAATCGACCATCGCGCCCGCGTCGCGCGCGGCCTCCGGCGCGGCCGCGACCCAGTCGTGCACGCGATGCGGTCCGGCATTGTAGGCGGCCACCGCGAAAACCTCCTGCCCGCCAAATTGCGCCAGCAGGCCGCCCAGATACGCCGCCCCAAGCTGGATGTTGACCGAAGGGTCGTCCAGCGGCCCGGGTGCGGCACCCAGCCCGCGCGCGACCTGGGCGGCCGTGGCCGGCATCAGCTGCATCAGCCCGCGCGCGCCGGTCAGGCTGGTGGCGGTGGCGTCGAAACTGCTTTCCTGGCGCATGACGGCCAGCACCAGAGCGGGCGCTGCCGGACCTGGTGGCGGCTGCACCGGGACTGGCCAGCCGGAACTGCCCAGCACCACCCCGTCCCGCCCAGCCAGCCGCGCGGCCAGCACGGCGGCGTCGGGCATGCCCAGCCGGACCGCCAGTTGCGCAATCGCGGCCCGGATGGAGGGCGCGCTCTTGCGCCCGGCGAGCGCGCGCAAAAAGTCGGCGCCCCGGCGGGGGTCGGCCCACCCGGCAAGCAGGATGGCGGCCCGGGCCAGCTCGTCTTTTTGGAGAGCCGCAATGTCTGACGGGGCGACGGGTGGATCGCGCAACGCCGCGATATGGGACTGAATGACGGCGTCCGACTGCCCAAGCTGCCGCGCGGCAAGCTGGCCGTAATAAGTCGTCGGCCAGGACGCCGCCTCGCTCAGCGGCGTCTTGGCGTCCATCCCAGGCACCTGTGCCAGCCAGTAAAGCGCGCGCGCTTGCGTGATAACGGCATGCGCGCCATCGGCCAGCGCCTGGAACTGCGCGCGTGCCTTCACCGCATCGTGCAACTGCCGAAGCGCGATCCAGCCGGCAAAAAAATGCGAGTCGCCCGCCTGTTCGGGCGCGAGGAACGGGTCGTCTTCCAGGGCGTAGGCGGCGGCCGCGTCGCCCGCGCGCAGCATATCGCGCGCCAGCGCGTCCCGCTCCGTCCAGAATGCCAGGCGCCGCTCCGGCGGCACGTTAGCCTCGGCATGAGAGGCGGCGTCCCGCCACACCGCCAATGCAGCAACCGGGTCGTTCGTCCGCCGCAAGTAGCGAAACTGCGCCAGAACCAGGCGCGGGTCGCTCCGCAACGCGGCCGGCACGCTCTGCAGAAACTTGAGCGCATCCGGGGCACGCCGGCGAAGGGCCAGGCGCGCCAGCGCGGCGGCACGGGCCGGCGACTCCAGCCGTTCCGCCTGCCGTGCGGCGGCCACCGGGTCGCTTGTTTCCAGCCGGTCGAACCGGTCCTGCTGGTCGGCGGTCGTCAGCGTCCCCCGCCAGCTGGCCTCTGCCGCGTCCTCTGCATCCGGGTCGCCGGCCAGCAAAACCCAGCCCTGGCGCGCGGCTTGCGTGGCGCGCGCGGGCTGCCCCGCGAGCGACCACGTCTTCGCGCATCGCAGCAGCCCGGACGCCGCCGACGGTGTATGGGCGTCGCACGCCGCCCGGGCGCGCGCCTCGTCAGGCTCGGCGGCCAGCGCTTCACCGAACCGGCGCTCCAGCACGTCCTGGTCGGGCCAGGCCGGATTGGCCGTTATGAACGCCGCCAGTTCGCCGGCGCTGCCTTGCCCCTGGTTCAGCAGGCGGACGAAGGTGACGACGCGCCCGGCCACCGGATCGGGATTTGCGGCCGCCAACGCCTGCGCCGCCGCCCAGGCCTGCCGGCGCAGCGCCAGCAGCATCGGCGTGGTCTGCGCTTGCGCGACCCCGCCCAGCAGCAGACAGGCCGACACAGTGCGGAGCAATGGACGCATGGCAATCCCATACACCCGGGCCAGCCGCCTGGCACGGCCGATGCGCAACTCACAGGCGCATGTAATCTGTGCCCATGAACGAGAGACACCTGCTGTGGCTGATGGGCGCCTTCGGTTTCCTGAGCGGCCTGCCGCTCTCACTGACCGCGTTCACGCTCCAGCTGTGGTTCACCACCTACGGCCTGTCGGTGCACGCGATCGGCATGACCGCGTGGCTTGGCTTGCCTTACACCCTCAAATTCCTGTGGTCTGGCGTGTTCGATCGCGCTCCACCGGCCGTGTTACGCAAACTTGGGCGTCGGCGGGGCTGGCTGTTGATCGTCCAGCCTCTTTTGGCGGCCGCAGCCTGCGTCATGGCGTTGAGCGATCCCGGCCAGAACGCGGCGCTGACCGCGGCCGCCGGCCTGACGATGGCCTTCTTCTCCGCCAGCCAGGATATCCTCATCGATGCCTGGAGGATCGAAAGCTTTTCCGAGAAGCTGCAAGGCGCAGCGCTCGCCTTCTATGTCTGGGGTTATCGAGGGGCCATGATCACGTCGGTCTCCGGGGTGTTATGGCTGTCGGGCTTTGTGGGCTGGCATACCGCATTGCTGGCCATGGCGGCTCTGCTTGCGGCGGGCACGGGCGTCACGCTCCTGGCCCGGGCCGCGCGGGCCAGTCCGCAGCCAGTGCGGGTCACCGGCTGGCTGGCCGGGGTGGATGCCGCTTTCTTGGCGCCGCTGCGCGACTTCCTGGGCCGGCCCGGAGCCGCGTCCGTCCTTGCCTTCGTCATTCTGTTTCGGCTGGGTGGCGTACTCGCCGACGGGACGGCGGCTGCGTTTTATCGGTACGGCGTGGGGTTTTCGCAGGGCGCTATCCGCGACGCCAATCTGTACGGCTGGGCGGGGACGCTGGCGGGGGCCGCCGCCGGCGCCTGGCTGGTATTGCGACTGGGCACACTGCCGGCGCTGCTGGCAACCGGGCTGATGCGGGCCGGATCACTGGGCCTCTATCTCATGCTGATGTCGATAGGGCCACACGAGTGGGCGCTGACGCTTAAGATCGTCACCGAGAATTTCGCCGGTTCTTGTGCCGACATGGCGTTCCTTACCTACATCTCGGCGCTCTGCTCGACCGCTTACACCGCAACCCAGTATGCACTCCTCTCCGCCCTGGCGGCGCTAGCCTTCCACACGTTGGGCGGCCTGTCCGGATTCCTGGCGGAAGCGCTTGGCTACAGGGTGTTCTTCACGGGCACCATTCTGGCCAGCCTGCCCGCCTTGGGGCTGCTGTTGCAAATACGCCGCATCTCCGCCCGGGCGCCCGCTTGACCGGCGCGCATCGACCCGCAAGCATCCCAACCGCTGTCCTCAGTGCCTGCCGCACACGACCGACTTCAAAACTACCCTGTAACACGCTGCAACATCACGTTGTTGCGAGCGCGACACTAAGATCGCCGGTCACGGCGTGGACGGCCGGGGCTGGCTGATCCAACAGCAATCCATCTGGCTGACACCGCATCGTGTGACAGATATGCCGCAGCTGGATGCGGCTCGTCCGACACGCAAACCAAGCACCCGCGACTCGTTGCGTTTTTGAATAGTGCGGGCGCCATTGACGATACATTCAGTATTCTATGGTTTCATACGCCGTGAACCACGCCGATCACCCAGTTCAGTGCATAAAGAAATTTTTGCTTGCCAAGCGGCGCGTCTCTAGTCTGAATGCGTGCTGCACATCACAGGTTCGCGACCGGAACATACCTCCGGAACCAGCCTGTCACCCATGGAGATTGCATGCGGCCTAGCCTGTGCCTGCTCACAAGCCTCGGTTTTACCCTGACCTTCGCCGCTCCGGCGCTGGCCGAACAGGGTGCCCAGCGGACCACGCCCGCCTACACGGAAGAAGGGCAGGCAAGCTGGTATGGCCCCCGCCACGAAGGCCAGCGCACAACGAGCGGTGAACGCTTCGACAGCAGCAGACTTACCGCCGCCCACCCGACCCTGCCGATGGGCAGCTACGTGCGGGTCACCATGGAACAGACTGGCCAATCCATCGTGGTCCGAGTGAACGACCGGGAGCCGCCGCATGGCGTGCGCTGCATCGACCTGTCACGCGCTGCCGCCGCTCGCCTCGGCTTCCTCGGCCGCGGCGTAGCGGACGTGACTTTGGCGCAGGTGGGCGCGCCAGCCGCGGACGAAGAACTGGCCGAAGCGCCGGAAGACGCCCCGCCGCCGCGCGCTATTGCGCGACATGGTCGGCGACATACGCACCGCGCGCGCCGATAGGTTTTTCCTCCCCGGCCGTGCTGTCGCGCACCGTTTGCAGCTCGAGTTCGGCGTTCAGCTCGGCCCCGACCATGACGGCGAACGCGCTGACATAGAACCACATCATGACGCCGACGACGGCACCGAGCGGGCCGTAAGTCGAGTCGTAGCTCGCCAGATGCTGCACATAAAAGCTGAACAGGGCGGAGGCGATCAGCCACAGAAGCGTCGCGACGACCGATCCCGGGGTCACCCAGCGCCAGGCGGCGGCATGCCGGCGCGAGGGACCGAACCGGTAGAGCAGGGACAATGCAATCAAGACGAAAAAAACCATGGCGAGCAGGCTGCCCGCCTTGGCGATCAGCGCCGCATAAGCGGTCATGTGCAGGAAGGCGACGGCCGCCGGCAGCAGCACCAGGGCCGCCAAGCCCATCACGGCGGCCAGGATGGCGCCCAGTGTCATGCCAAGCGCGGTCAGCTGGAATGTGACGAAATTACGCGTCTCACGCTCCTCATAGGCGAGGTTGAGCGCGCCCAGAATCGATTTCGTGCCCGTGGACGACGACCACAGGGCCACGCCAATGCTGACCGCCAGGCTGAAGGTCAGCGTGCCAGGCGGCTTGCTGACCAGCAGCTGCACACGGTCGGCGATCAGCTGGTAGGCGGTTGGCGGTAAGACGTCGCGCAGCACCGCGAGCTGGGGCGAGACGGTGGCCGGATCGAACGCCAAGCCGTAGATGGCGACCAGCATGGAAATCGCGGGAAACAGGGCGAGGGTCGCGTAAAACGCGCAGCCGGCCGCGGACAGGGAAATACGGTCGGTAATCACCTCGCGCGCCGTCCGCGCGATCACCCGCTTCCAGCCAGACCAGGGGATGTCGGCGGGCGCGCGGGCAAGCCGTCCCAGCCGCTCCGCATCCGGCCGGCGCGCCACCGCCTCCGCGCTCAACATGTCGCCGCGCGCCTTTTGCGCCGCGGGAAGCGGGGCTGGCGCTGCTTCGTCCATCACTCATGCCCCCCCGCCCACCACCGGCTTCGCCCTGGTGCACGCGTCGGTAACGTGACCCGGGCTTTACTGGTTGCCGCCGGCGGCCGCCATCTGTTGCCAGCGGCCAATGTGATCACTATTCCATGCGCCACGCGCCGCAGGGGTTCCCGACGATGACGCCGAAGATCGACCGTTTTTTGGCGAGCGAGCAGCCGGCAACCCCCTGCTTGGTGCTGGACCTCGACCAGGTTGAGCAAAATTTCCGGTCCATGCGCGCCGCGTTCCCGGACGCACGCATCTACTACGCGGTCAAGGCCAACCCCGCCCGCCCGGTGCTCGAGCGGTTGGTTGCCTTGGGCAGCCGGTTCGACGCGGCGAGCTGGGAGGAGATCGAAATGTGTTTTGCCGCTGGCGCCAGCGCGGACCGCATTTCCTTCGGCAACACCATCAAGAAGGCCAGCGCCATACGCCGGGCAGCCCAGGCCGGCATCGACCTGTTCGTGTTCGACAGCGTTGAGGAATTGGAAAAAATTGCGGCCAATGCGCCGGGCGCGCGCGTCTTCTGCCGGCTCGCCGTGGGTACGGTCGGCTCGGTCTTTCCACTGGCGAAAAAGTTCGGCGCGGGCATGGATCTGGCCGCCGAGCTGATGCTGCGCGCCCGCGATTTGGGGCTCGACCCGTACGGCCTGTCCTTCCATGCAGGCAGCCAGCAGACCAGTGCAGAGGCCCATGAGGCGGCGATTGGGCAGGTCGCCATGCTGTTCGACGAGCTGGAGCAGGCGGGTGTTAAACTGCGCATGATCAACCTGGGCGGCGGCTTCCCCACCCGCTACCAGGAGGATGTGCCGGAGATCGGCGCCTTCGCCCATGGCATCGTGCGCGCGCTAAAATTCCACTTCGGGAACGAGCAGCCGGAGGTGCTGGTCGAACCCGGCCGCTTCATGGTCGGCGATGCCGGCGTCGTGCAGGCGGAAGTCGTGCTGGTCAGCCACCGCGCGAAAAACGATCCGCTGCGCTGGGTCTATCTCGACATAGGCAAGTTCGGCGGCCTGTCCGAGACGGAGGGCGAGCTGACGCGCTACGTGTTTCGCACACACCACGATGGCGGCCCCGATGGCCCCGTCATCATCGCCGGCCCCACCTGCGACAGTGCGGACACGCTGTACGACCATTCCGATTACCGGCTGCCGCTGGCGCTGACCTACGGCGACCGAATCGAAATCCTGGCGGCCGGTGCGTATGTGACGACCTATGCCTCCACCGGCTTCAACGGATTCAAGCCGCTGGCCGAACACTACATATAAGTGCGCCGACCCCGGCGCCCCATGCGATACCCAGCAGCGCGCCGGCCAGGCAGTCGCTCACGAAATGGAAATTGGCGCCGATCAGGCCCACCACCACCAGCACGGGCAAAACACCCAGCAAGGGGCGCAGCCGGCCCGCGTGCGGCCACAGCACCGCACATGGGGCGGTGATCGATGTCGTATGACCCGACGGGAACGAGGCCCAGCCCGGCCCGCCATGGAACGGCGAAAATCCATACGTGCGGGTGCCGATCCAGGACGGGTTGTGCATGATCCAGGTTTCCGGCCAGGGCCGCCCGAAGACAAACTTCAGCACATCCTTCGCCGCGACCGCCGCGAGGGTCGCCAGACAGACCGCCAGAAACACGCGGCCGGACGGACCCGGCCGCCAGCCGCGCATAAACGCGACACCGGCGCCCACCAGCCCAAGCACCGCTGAGGGTAAGGTCGCATCGCCGATCCAGGTCAGCCACACGCACCATTCCGGTTTGCCAAGCCCGTGCGCCCAATCGGCCACCGGCCGGTCCAGAAAGAGAATGGATAGCAGGACCAGGGCGAGTCCGGCGCCGGCCGCAAGGGTGGTCCGGCGCGCGTCTGTCTGTGGCAAAGTCGTCTCGCTTCTGCGGGTCGGGTGCGAGATATCCTATGACTGAGCCGGCCAGGGAAGATCATGGCGTGTCGCGCCGCACCCTGTTGCTGGGCGCACTGCCCGCGCTGGCCAGCGGCCCCGCGCCGGACTGGCGTAAAACCCTGTCCGACCGCGCCGCCGGCCTCGGCCTGCTGCAGAGTTATGAGGTGATACCCGGCAGCAGCGTCCCGTTCGACCGCACCCAGGCCGGCTGCGCCTACGTCTACGACAACGCGGTGGCCGGCCTGGCCCTGCTCGCGGCCGGCGACCGCCCTGCCGCCGAGCGGATCGGCGCCGCGCTGGCCGCCGCGCAAGCCCACGACCGTTTCTGGCACGATGGCCGTCTGCGCAATGCCTATCGCCCCGGCCGGGTCTCTAACGGACTCTACCCCCTGTCTGGCTGGTGGGATGCCGGCCAAGGAAAATGGGTGGAAGATGCCTATCAGGCCGGCACGGCGACCGGGGTCGTGGCCTGGGCCATGCTGCTGTGGATCGGCCTCGGTGGCGCCTTCACTGCCCCCGCCCAGCGCGCCGCCGATTGGGTCGAGCACACCGTCAGGGGTCCACGGGGGTTCTACGGCGGTTTCCTGGGGTTCGAACCCTCCCCCCAGCGCCTGACCTGGGTCAGCACCGAGCACAATGTGGACCTCGCCGCGGCCTTCACCGCCCTAGGTCGCGCGGAGGCCGCCGCCCATGCGGGAAGTTTTGTGGCCGAGATGTGGCTGCCCGCCGAGCGAAGGTTCGCCACCGGCCTGCGCCCCGACGGCAGCCTCAACGATCATTCAGCCGTCGATGCGAATCTCTGGCCATTGCTGGGCGCCGGTGCCCAACCTGCCTGGCGCCCCGCCTTCGACTGGGTTCTCGCGCGACACGGCTTGCCCGCTGGCGCCCCCCAGGACCAAGTGAGCGGCGTGGATTTCAACACCGACCGCGATGGCATCTGGCTGGAAGGTACGGCCATCACCGCCGTGACGGCGCACAGTCTGGGCGCCACCGAGCAGGCCGCCCGGCTGATGCGCACGCTGCGCGCGCAGACATCCGCGTCCGGCCTGATTTACGCGTCCACCACCCCCACGCTGACCACCGGCCTCAGCACCGGGCTGGATACGCACGCCCCGGATTTCCTTTACTTCCGCCGCCCGCATCTGGCGCCCACCGCCTGGGCGCTGCTGGCCGGTCTCGGCGCCAACCCGTTTCCAAAAGCCGGCTGAATGCGCATCCTCTACAGCCACCGCATCCAGTCCCATGACGGCCAGAGCGTGCACCTGGAGGAAATGGTGCGCGCCTTCCGCGACGCCGGCCACGAGGTGCTGGTGGTCGGCCCTGGCGCGTACGAGGCGGCTGATTTCGGCGGTGAAAGCCGGTTCGTCGCGCGCCTGCGCGCCCTGCTACCCGGTCCGCTGAGCGAGGTAGCCGAGCTTGCCTACAACGTCCCCGCCTACCGCCGGCTCGAAACGGCGTGGCGCGCGTTCAAGCCGGACATCGTCTATGAACGCTGCAACCTCTATTTCCTGGCCGGCGCTTGGCTCGCGCGTCGCCATGGCGCACGCCTGTTCCTTGAAGTGAATTCGCCGCTGGCAGAAGAACGCGGGCGGCACGGCAACCTGCGCCTGACCGCGCTGGCGCACCGGCTGGAAAGAATACACTTGGGGCAGTGCCGAGCGCGTGTTGCCGGTTACCGGCGTGCTGGCCGATATTCTCGTCGCCAGCGGCGTGGACCGCCGGAAGATCACCGTGGTGCCGAACGGCGTGGACCTGGCGCGCTACGCCGCCAGGCCAGCGCGCGTCGATCCCGGCTCGATCACCCTCGGCTTCGTGGGTTTCGTGCGCCCTTGGCACGGCCTGGACGGGGTGATCGAGGGCATGGCGGGCGGACCGGCCAATGTGCGGCTGGTCGTGGTAGGCGACGGGCCCGCCGTGCCCCACCTGGTAGCCCAATCCAACCGCCTGGGTTTGGCGGACCGCGTGCGCTTCACCGGCCTCGTCCAGCCGCACGACGTGCCGTCCGTCGTCGCTGGGTTCGACATCGCGCTCCAGCCCAGCGCTACAGCCTACGCCTCGCCGCTGAAGATATTTGATTACATGGCGGCTGGATGCGCCATCGCCGCCCCCGACCAGCCCAACATTCGCGAGGTGCTGGCCCATGAGGAGACGGCCCTGCTGTTCCCGCCGGACGGCTCTGGTGCGATGTGGACGGCAGTCGAGCGGTTGATCGCCGACCCGGCGCTGCGCCAGCGCCTCGGCGCCACGGCCCGGGCCATGCTCGAACAGCGCGATTACACTTGGGCAGGCAATGCGCGCCGGGTGGCCCGCCTCGCCGAGCGATCACCTTCAAGGACAGGCCCTGGTTAGAGCATCATCCGATCGAACGGAATCGTTCGGTCAGATAAATGCTCGCCAAACAAATGGGCTAGAGCATGGTCCGTGAGCCAATGCGAACGGATCATGGTTTGGCGGAACACGATCCCATCCGGCTTGTGATCAACGCACCCTCACCGGCATCACCGTTCGAATACGTCACCACAACCCCGCGCCACCGGTCGGCGCGGGGTTGGGCCTCACCGCCGACGCGTTGTACGGGGTCCGGTGACACGGGCGTGCTTCTCCCGCGGCGCCGATGTCGGATTATCCGAAATCCTTGTGCAGCGTCGCGACCGAGACATGCGGCCAACTGAGGACTGGCGAACCTGGCCCGGCTTTCAGGATCGGGAAGTTCAGCAGCACCATCTGTGCATATTGCAGTTGCAGGAAACTCTCGCGCCGGTGTGGGTGGCTGACGCGGGTAATCCAGAAGGTCGCATAGATCAGTGCCGACTCCGCGTTGGTTTTCAAGAAATCCATATTCTCGATACCGCCGCCTGAAGTTCGGCCACGGACACCGGCACGGTCGGCGATGCGGCGTTCTTGACGGTGCCGAAATTCACCGTCGCCTGGGACGAAATATTGATCGCCACGCCCTCGAACGTGAATCCCTCGGCGACCTGCCGGTCGATATGCGCCTGCAGCAGCCGTATCGGGTCGTTGACGACATCCTGCATGGCCACACCATGGATGTGGCCGGGCAGCGGCACGGGCGGTACGTTGCCGGCCGGCGTGCGCGAGGTCGGGGCGGGGCTGGCCAGCGTGTATTCGGCAAACCCGTGCGCTGGCGCGGGCGGCGCCACCGGCACGTCGAACTCGGCGGTGCCCGCGGCGAAGATCGCGCCGCCTTTCAGGAACGGCGTGCTGTTGAACGATGGGAAGCTCGAACCGTGATACGGGACGGTCGTCGCCGCCAAGGTCGGGGCCCCCGTGAACGGGGCCGCAAAACCCTGCGCCAGGATGACATTGCCATGCGGGATAGACCCCATGCGGGCGACGATCTGGCCGCCTGGCGGTGCAGACTCGGCCGGCGCCGTCGTGTCGGGCTGCGTCACCCAGATGCCGGGCTCGATGTGCAGCGCGCCGCCGGTGACGGCATCGCTGATCTTCTGCAGGTAGGTCAGGCCGAACAGCTCGATATCGTCCTGGAAAAAGCCGCGATTGGGCACCGAGGAGCCGATCGCGTCGAATTTCAGGGTCTCGTCGGTCTGGTTCAGCTCCAGGAACAGGTTGGCCGTGCCCTCTTTGTCCGGGCGGGCGACCAGGTTGAACCCATGACCGCGCCAGCTCCCCTCCAGGTCGGCCAGCAGGCCAAGATTCCGCCTTGTTTTGTCACTGGGGTGCGCCGGGCGGATAGACGGGATTCGCAATTCGGCAAACGGGTTGCGGCACCGTCGCCGGACGTTCCAAGACTTCTGACATGGGTGGGGTCCTTGCATGCGGGTTGCTGTGCGCAACCGGCGGCTTCGCCGTGCGGCTGCGGCCCCGAAGAGCATCCCGCTGCGGTGCGCCCGCAAGTTAAAGGAGGTGAAGAGATGTGATGCTGGTATAAAATGACGGCATCTCAACCGATTGGTTATCAAATCGTCTGATGATCGACTCATCTGGCAAAAGGCAGGCCTTCTTTTTTGAAAAAAAAGAAGCAAAAAACTTTTTTAGTGCTGTCGCGGAGCAACGACTAAAAATATTTGGTCGTTCGCCGAAGGAGTGCTCGTTCAACCTGGAGGCAGATTGGGCATCAGCTCATTCTGGATTGGCATCAGGTGCTAGCCCGTGGCGGACGAACAAGTCGATCAGCACCAAGTTCACGTTGAACTTGAAATCGTCCGTATTCCGCACGGTCTCGATGACGTCTTCGATCGGCCACAGCTCGAACCCGGTCACCTCGCCGTCGTACGGCCTGGGCCGCTCGTTTTCGTCCAGGAAAAGGTCGTAGCAGTGCAGGCAGTCGCGTCGCAGCCCTTCCGGGCGACGGGTGGCATAGCTGATCGCACCCACATGCCGCGCCCGGCGCATGACATCTTCCGACAATCCGGCCTCCTCCGCGCCTTCCTTGATCAGCGTCTGCTCCGCCGTCATGCCGGCCGGAATGCCACCCGCTGTCATGTGATCCAGCTTGCCGGGATCCATCGGCCGGTCGGCGGCGCGCCGCCCGACCCACACATGCAGCCCGTCCGCGCGGCGCACCAACCCGTTCACGTGCACGCCTTCCGCCTCTATCCCAAACCAGGGGAGCGCGCCGCGATCGACTGTCGCCAGCACCGGTCCGTCCCGCGCCGCCCGCACGTCGAACGCCTCTCCCCGCCAGCCGAAACAACCCGCCTCGGCTAGGCTCTGCGCCAGGCTGGGCAACAGCTCGGCCCTGTCCAGCACCACCCCATCGTCCAGGCGCGCGCAGCCATAGCCAGCTAGGATCCCGGCCGAGCCAGGTTCAACCCATCCCACCTGCTCGGCCGCCAGCCGGAATGGCACGTAGCCGCCCGGCAGTGTCACATTCCGGACAGCCCGAAAGTGCCGCGCGAAGCCGCCCATGCCGCCCGTCCTTTGAAACCTGGCCGCAGAGTGCCACATCCCGCTGATGCGCGTGATGGCCTCCTCCCGCCTGGCCCTGCCAGGTCGTATCCGATCCAGCGGCGAGACGATCAAATCCCTGCTGCCATATCTCTGGCCGAAGGATGATGCCGGCGCTCGCCTGCGCGTGGTGGTCGCCATGGGCTTTCTGATCCTGGCCAAGGTGGCCACCGTCTTCGTCCCCATCTTCTACGCGCGCGCCGTAGACCGCCTGTCCGCGCACGGCCCCACGGCCCAGGTGCTGGCCGTGCCGGTCGGGTTGATCGTGGGCTACGGCCTGATGCGCCTCGCCTCGGCCGGCTTTGGCGAGCTGCGCGACGCCGTGTTCGCGGCTGTTCAGCAGCGCACGGTCCGCCGGGTGGCGCTGCAAACATTCGAGCACATGCACCGCCTCTCGCTTCGCTTCCACCTCGATCGCCAGACCGGCGGCGTCTCCCGCGCGATCGAGCGTGGCAGCGCCGGCATCGAACAGACGCTGCGCCTGGCCGTGTTCAACCTGGTGCCCACCCTGATCGAGCTGATCCTGGTGACACTGGTCATGGCCCGCGTGCTGGACTGGCAGTTCGCGCTCGTCACCTTTGCCGCCGTCGTCACCTACATCGCCTTCACCCTCGCTTTCGCCAGTTGGCGCGTGCGCTTCCGCCGCCGCATGAACGAGAACGATACCGAGGCGCAGTCCAAGGCGGTGGACAGCCTGCTCAACTACGAAACGGTCAAATATTTCGGCAACGAGCGTCACGAGGCCCGCCGCTTCGACAGCGCGCTCGCCGCCTACGAACGCGCCGCGGTGAAAAGCCAGGTGACGCTCAACATGCTGAACCTGGGTCAGGCCGCCATTATCGCCGCCGGCTCGGCCGCAATCATGCTGCTGGCCGCGAAGGGTATTGTCGAAGGCCGCATGAGCGTCGGCAAGTTCGTGCTGGCCAACACCTATCTTATACAGCTGTATCAGCCGCTCAATTTCCTCGGTTTCGCTTATAACACGTTCAAGCAGGGGCTGGTCGACATGGAGCAGATGTTCCGTCTGCTCGACACCGACCAGGAGGTGCGCGACAGCGCGGGCGCCGTGCAGCTCGCCTCGCATCTGGCCGAAGGCGAGCCCGGCTCCGTCAGCTTCGAGGACGTGCAGTTCGGCTACACCCCGCAGCGGGAAATTCTCAAGGGCGTGAGTTTTTCGGTGCCGGCCGGTGGCAAGGTTGCCATCGTCGGGCCGACCGGCGCCGGCAAGTCCACCATCGCGCGCCTGCTGTTCCGTTTCTATGACGTGACCAGCGGGGCGATCATGATCGACGGCCGCGACGTGCGCGACTACACCCAGGCGTCCTTACGCGCCGCCATCGGCGTGGTGCCGCAGGATACCGTGCTGTTCAACGACACCATACGCTACAACATCGCCTACGGTCGGCCTGACGCGACGCAGGATGAAATCGAGCATGCCGCCCGCGTGGCGCAAGTGCACGATTTTGTTCTCCGCATGCCGGACGGCTACGATACGCGCGTCGGCGAGCGCGGCCTGAAACTGTCGGGCGGCGAAAAGCAGCGCGTGGCCATCGCGCGCACGGTGCTGAAAGACCCGCGCATCTTGATCCTCGATGAGGCGACAAGCGCGCTCGACAGCCGCACCGAACGCGACATCGAGGCGGCATTGCGCGCCGTCTCCGCGCGGCGCACCACGCTGGTCATCGCGCACCGCCTCTCTACCGTCGTCGATGCCGACGAGATCATCGTGTTGGTCGATGGCCGCATCGCCGAACGCGGCAGCCACCGCGAGTTGCTGGCGAGCGGCGGGGTGTTCGCCCGCATGTGGGAATTGCAGGCGGCCCAAGCCGAGCCGGCCGAGGAGGAGGAGGCATTGGAAGCCGGCCTCGCTTCCGACCAGCTTTCGGTGGACGCGGATTAGTCACAATGGCCTGTTCGCACCCTGCCACCGACGCCCATCCCGACGCCGCCCTCATGGACGAGCTCACGCAGGCCGGTGCCGGCGTGGACCGTGCGATCGCCACCATGCTCGACCGCGGACTCGGTCCCGTCGCCGTGGCCTCCGCCCTGCTTGGCGGTGCGCTGTGCCTGATGTCGCGCACGATGGGAGACGAGGCGGTGTTGCAACTGCTGGCAAACGCGGCCGCCGGCGTCAGAGCCGGGGATCTGCGACGCTAGAGCACGATCCGTTCGCATCGGCTCACGGACCAAGCTCTAGCTCATCGGTTGGCAAGCATCTTTATCCGACCGAACGATCCCGTTCGATCGGCTGATGCTCGAGCCCGGGTTCACGCTGACCATGTCGCCGCGAACCGGCTCTAACCTATGCTCTATGTGACGATTCTCGACTTCATCATGACGGGTCGAGCGAAGCAATCGGCTGCATCAAAGAACGCTCAATCGCAACCGCGTCGCGGTACGGTCGTGCCCGATCAACGGCAGAAGGTTTGCCAATTCCGGCCCATGCTCCTCGCCCGTCAAGGCCAGGCGCAACGGTTGAAACAACGCCCGTCCACGCCGCCCGGTTAGGGTTTTCAGTTGATTGGTCCATGCACTCCATGTGTCGGCATCCCAGGGCTCAGCCGGCAAATGCGCCAGCGCATCGCGAAAAAATTCTGCCTGCCCATCCTGCACCGGCGGCACGACCTCGCCGGAGACAACAGCCCACCAATGCCGCGCCTCGCTCAGCAGATCGAGGTTGCCGCGCACCGCGTCCCAGAACGCCGGCGTGGCCGAGCCCGGCAGGCGCTCGTGCACCTGCTCGAACGACGCCGCCTGCAGCACACGACGATTGAGCGCCAGCAACTGCCGCATGTCGAACCGCGCCGGCGAGCGTGACACGCGCGAAAAATCGTAATCCGCCGCAAGCGTTTCCAGCGACGCCGGCTCCGGCGAGAGGCTGGTACCCAGCCGCGCCAGATACGCCGTGATAGAAGCCGGCTCCACCCCGTCCTGACGCAGCGCACGCAGCGAAAGACCCTCCAGCCGCTTCGACAGTTTGCCGCCATCCGAATCGATCAGCAGCGGCAAATGCGCGAATGTGAGGCGCGAAGGATTACTGCCCAACGCCGAAAAGATATCGAGTTGCACACCGGTATTCGTCACATGGTCCTCGCCCCGCACCACATGCGTGACCACGCTTTCGATATCGTCCACCACGCTTGTGAACGTGTACAGGAACGTTCCATCGGCGCGGATCAGCACCGGATCGGACAGCGACGGTAGTTTGACGCCCCGGCGCCCCAGCACCAGGTCGTTCCATTCCACAGTGCTGTCGGAGAGCTTGAAGCGCCAGTAGGGCGACTTGCCGTTCGCCTCGGCCTGCTTGCGCTGCGCGTCGGTCAGTTTCAGCATCGCCCGATCGTACACCGGGGCCAGCCCGCGTCGCAGCCGCTGCTCGCGCTTGAACCGCAACTCCTCCTCGCTCTCGAAACACGGATACAGCCGCCCGGACACGCGCAACCGCTCCGCCGCGGCTTCGTAGAGCGCGACACGACTGGATTGGCGGAACGTCTCGTCCCAGCCAATGCCCAGCCAGCGCAGATCGTGCTCGATCGCCTGCTCGTATTCGGCGCGCGATCGCTCGGCGTCGGTGTCGTCTATGCGCAGCAGAAAACGTGCGTTGTGGCGGCGCGCGAACAGCGCGTTCGCTAGCGCGATACGCGCGTTGCCGACGTGGAGGTATCCGGTGGGGCTGGGAGCGAAGCGGACGCGCATCAGGGAAGGACTTTTCTCGGATCCAACGCTCGCCAATCCCGTTCCCCCTTTTGCGCCACCCGTTCGGAAAAGTCCGCCATCTCATTGGCCGACTTCCACCCACCCTCCGGCGCGTCCAGCACCTCCGCATCCTCCCCAAACGCAAACCAAGCCGCCAACACTTCGCGCGACCCCATGCCGGCGGCACGGCAGAGTTCAACACTGTCGCGCACATAGGCCCGCGCAAACGCATTGGCCTGCATCAGCGTCGGAAATCCCTTGATTTCCTCGACGATGGAGTCCTCCGCCCCGCCCGACATGTCGATGATGCGCACGCGCCACCCACCCTCGGGTGCCCACAAATCGCTCATGCGACCAGCCCTGTATACCCGTTGGTGATCGGATACCGGCGATCACGCCCAAACGCCCGCGCCGAAATCTTGACGCCCGGCGGCGCTTGCCGGCGCTTGTACTCCGCGCGGTCCAGCATGCGCCAAACCCGCACCACCGTCTCGCGCGCAAAACCCTGAGCTACCAGATCATCCACCGATTGCTCGCCCTCCACCAACCCCATCAAAATCGCATCCAGCACCTCATACGGCGGCAAACTATCCTGGTCCGTCTGATTGTCCTTCAGCTCGGCACTCGGTGCTTTGGAGATGACCCGCTCCGGCATCACCGGCCCCGCCGGCCCCAGCAACCCCTCCGGCCGATGCGCATTACGCCACCGCGACAAAGCAAAAACACTCGTTTTATACACATCCTTCAACACCGAATACCCGCCGCACATATCGCCATACAGCGTGGAATACCCAACCGACATCTCGCTCTTATTGCCGGTCGTGAGCACCATGTGGCCGAACTTGTTGCTCATCGCCATCAGCAGCAGCCCACGCGCGCGCGACTGGATATTCTCCTCCGTCGTGTCCGCCACACGCCCCGCAAACAGCGGCGACAGCGCCCCCTCCACCGCCTGCATCGCCGGCGTAATCGGAACGGTATCGAGCCGTATCCCCAGCAGCCGCGCACATGCCGCCGCATCGTCCAACGAATCCTGGCTGGTATACGGGCTGGGCAGCATCACCGCCCGCACCCGCGCCGCCCCCAGAGCGTCCACCGCCACGGCCGCCGACAACGCGCTGTCGATCCCGCCCGACAATCCCAACAGCACCCCCGGAAACCCGTTCTTGCGCACATAATCCGCCAACCCCAGGCACAGGCAGCGATAGGTGTGCTCCGCCGCGTCGGGCTCCGGCGGCAACGCCTGCTGAACGCACACCAGCCCCCCCGCCTCTCGCCGCCACTCCGTCACCGTCACGCTTTCCCGGAATGACGGCAGCACCACCGCCAAACTCCGATCCGCGTTCAGCACGAAGCTCGCTCCGTCGAACACGAGTTCGTCCTGCCCGCATACCTGGTTGACGAACACGAAGGGCAGCCCCGTCTCGACCACCCGCGCCACCGCCAGCCCCACGCGCTGGCCGCTCTTGCCGTCCTCGAACGGCGAGCCGTTGATCGAGAGCAGGATCTCCGCGCCGGTCTCCGCCAGCGTTTCGCTGACTGCCGGAAACCACCAGTCCTCGCACACCATCAGCCCCAGCCGATGCCCGCGAAACACCACGGGCCCAGGCGCCGGCCCAGGGTCGAACACGCGCTTGTCATCGAACACGCCGTAATTCGGCAGCTCGTGCTTGGCGCGGCGCGCCACGATGGCCCCTTCATCCATCAGATACGCCGCATTATAGATGCGCGCGCCGTCCCGCCACGGCCCACCCACCACCAGGCCAGGACCGCCATCGGCGGTTTCGCGCGCCAGCACCGCCAAAGCCGCCTCGCAATCGGCCACAAACGCCGCCTTGCGCACCAGGTCCTCGGGCGGATACCCCGCGATCGAGAATTCCGGGGTGACCACAAGATCCGCCCCCAAAGCCGCCGCCCCAGCCCGCGCCGCCCGGATCTTGGCCAAGTTCGCCGCAATCTGGCCCTCATGCGGGTTCAACTGGGCCAGCGCGACGCGCAGCGTGGGGGAAGGCGGCATGGCCCGGAAGCTAGGGACGCGCACCGGCCGGCGCAATCGACCCAACCCGCACCCAGGGTTGTAACCGGCCTTCCAAGCCTTGACTTGTTGCGACCACGCTCCCTAAGGGCCGAGCCAAGGCCGAGACCGCAGGACACACATGACAGACGTCGTCGTCGTAGAATCGCCGGCCAAGGCCAAAACGATCAACAAATACCTGGGCGATCGCTTCACGGTGCTCGCCAGCTTCGGCCACGTCCGCGACTTGCCGCCGAAGGACGGCTCCGTCCGGCCGGACGAGAACTTCGCCATGGACTGGGAGTCCGACGAGCGCGGCACCCGTCAGGTCGCTGCGATCGCCCGCGCCCTGAAGGGCGCCAAAACCCTTTATCTGGCGACGGACCCCGACCGCGAGGGCGAGGCCATCTCCTGGCACGTTCGCGCCATGCTGGAAGAAAAGCGCGCGCTGAAGGGCGTGGACGTTCAGCGCATCACCTTCAACGAAATTACCAAGACCGCCGTCCAGCGGGCCATGGCCCACCCCCGCCAGCTCGATATGCCGTTGATCGAGGCCTATATGGCCCGGCGCGCGCTGGACTACCTGGTCGGCTTCACCCTCTCCCCCGTGCTGTGGCGCAAACTCCCCGGCAGCCGCTCCGCCGGGCGCGTGCAATCCGTCTCGCTGCGGCTCATCTGCAACCGCGAAGCGGAGATCGAGGCGTTCAAGCCGCGCGAATACTGGACCGTGGAAGCCCATTTCCAGACCCCGGCCGGCGCCCCTTTCACCGCCAAACTTTCCCACCTCGATGGCAAACGGCTAGACCAGTTCGACCTCAACACCGCCGCTTTGGCCGCCCGGGCCAAGGCGGCGGTGGAGGCTGGCGCCTTTACCGTGGGCTCGGTCGAGCGCCGGCGGGTCAAGCGCAATCCGCCTGCCCCTTTCACCACCTCCACCCTGCAGCAGGAGGCATCGCGAAAGCTCGGCATGGGGGCGCAGGCTGCCATGCGCACTGCCCAGCAGCTCTATGAGGGCGTGGACCTGGGCGGGGAGACCGTGGGTCTTATCACCTATATGCGGACCGACGGGGTGCAGATGGCGCGCGAGGCCATTTCCGCCATACGCGCCCATGTAGGCCAGGTGTTTGGCGAGGCCTACGTGCCCGTCGCCCCACGCGAATACACCTCCCGCGCGAAGAATGCGCAGGAGGCGCATGAAGCCTGCCGCCCCAGCGATGTGGGCCGCACACCGGACTCCGTCGCCCGCTACCTTACCGACGACCAGCGGCGGCTTTACGAGCTGATCTGGCGCCGCGCCGTGGCCAGCCAGATGCAGTCCGCCGAGCTGGACCAGGTGGCTGTCGATGTGGTCCATGGTGGCACCAAATTGCGCGCGACCGGGTCCATCATCGCCTTCGATGGTTTCCTGAAACTTTACCGCGAAGGCACGGACGAGGACGAAGACGAAGAAAGCCGCATGCTTCCGCCGATGGCCGAGCGCGATCCGCTGACGCGCGGCGAGGTATCGGCCGACCAGCATTTTACGCAGCCCCCGCCGCGCTATTCCGAAGCAAGTCTGGTGAAGAAGATGGAGGAGCTGGGCATCGGCCGGCCCTCCACCTATGCCTCCATCCTGTCCGTGTTGCGGGACCGCAACTATGTCCGGATGGAGAACAAGCGGTTTGTGCCGGAGGATCGCGGCCGGCTGGTGACGGCCTTTCTTGCCAGTTTTTTCGAGCGGTACGTCGATACCGGTTTTACCGCAGGTCTGGAGGAGAAACTCGACGACGTTTCGGATGGGCGCCTCGACTGGCACGTGCTGATGCGCAATTTCTGGGAGGATTTTTCGCGGGCGATCGCGCAGACGCGTGAGCTGAAGATTTCCGATGTGATCGACGCGCTCGATCGCGATTTGGGGCCGCATTTTTTCCCGCCACGCGAGGACGGGTCGGATCCGCGGCTTTGCCCCGCCTGCCATCATGGGCGGCTGGGCCTGAAACTTGGGCGGCATGGCAGTTTTATCGGCTGCTCGAATTATCCCAAATGCCAGTTCACGCGGCGCCTGGCCATCGAGGGCGGCGACGGCGATGCCGAGGTGCTGAAGGAGGGGATGCGCACGCTGGGCCACCACCCGGATACTGGCGAGGATGTTACGGTGCGGCGCGGCCCGTACGGGCTTTACGTGCAACAGGGCGAGCCCGATCCTGCCGACAAGAAAGCCAAACCGCGCCGCATGTCGCTGCCGAAAGGGGTGGATGGCGAAACCATTACGCTGGATCAGGCGCTGGGCCTGCTGACGCTGCCGCGCCTGATCGGCAAACATCCGGAGACGGGGCAGGACATGGAGGCCGGGCTGGGGCGTTTCGGTCCTTACATCAAGATGGGCAGCATTTTTGCCAGCCTGGACAAGGATGACGATATTCTGTCGATCGGCATCAATCGCGCGGTGGATGTGATTGGGCGCAAGCTGGCCAGCGTGCGGATTGTGGGGCAGCACCCGAAGGATCGCGCCGATATCCAGGTGCGCAAAGGGCGTTTCGGGCCGTATTTGCAGCATGGTCAGGTGGTGGCGAACCTGACGAAGTCGCTGACGATGGACGACATTACGCTCGACGAAGCGGTGGCTTTGCTGGCCGAGCGGGGCAAGGTGCTGCCGCCGCGCGGCAAGAACGGCAAGAAGCTGCCTGCGAAAAAGACGAAGGCAAAAGCGCAGCCCGCCGAGACGCTGGCTGCGCCCCCGGTTCCGAAACCACCCGCCAAAGCCGCCAAGGGCAAGACGACGCCCAAGGGTAAGACGACACCCAAGGGCAAGGCCAAGCCCGCCGCCAAGGCCAAGAAGCCGCCGGTGGCCGCCCGCGCCTGAGAGCGCCGGCGCCCATTCCGCGTGCGTGTACGGTTCGCGCGGGGCGCGTACCGGCGCGGGCTTGCCGTGTCAGACCGGGATGGTGGCGGTCATTCCAGGAGCCGGGCGTTTTTGGGGGCGGGATGCCGGGCCGGATTGCGCGCTGGATGGAGCGGTGGAACGGGCTTTTCGGCGATCTGGCCGCGTTTTGGCGGGTTCGTGGCGGGGCTGCCCGGTGACGGGCTGGCGTGGGGCTGGCGGCGGAGATCCAGGCCGGCGGCGCGGGTGCGCGCGATGGCGGTGTTGAGGTTGTTCGTGACGGTCCGCAGGGTTTCGTCGGGGTCGCCGAGATCGCAGGCGAAGAACTCGTCTTCGAGGCGTTCGTGGTGGATGCGGGTTTCGTCCGATGGCGGGCGGGGTTCGGCCGGCGCGGGGCGCGGTGTTTGGTGCGCGTGGCTGCGGCGTTCGGGGGTGAGCGGGACGGCGGGCGCGGTGTCGTAGGCGCCGCTATCGAGCCGGGCTTCGAGCAGGATGGCTTGCCGGGCGCATCGCGAGAATTCCTGGAAGAAATTCGAGGCGAGGGTGCTGTCGTAGGCGGCTTTTGGCGGCGGCATGTAGCTGGGCCGTGGGCCGGGCATGAGGTGCTGGCGTTCGGGCGGCTGGGCGTCGCGCCGCGCCTGGGTATAGGCGAGCTCGGTGAGGTCCATGGCCATTTCGGCGAGTCGGTCGCACCGGATGAGGCGACGGTCGCGGCGGGTTTGGCGGTCTGGCGGGGCGGCGATGGCGTTCAGGGTGTGGCCCGTTCGGTGGAGCTGGGAACGGATTAGGAACACGGATGGCGGGAGCTGGGCAAGTTTTTGCGATTATTGGGGCGCGAAGGGATATCAGTTCGCCGCCCGCTGCCATCGTGTTGGCGGAAGGCGCTGCGCTTTTCCGCCCTACGTGCTGGCTACAAGACCGGGCCACAGTCCATGACAAATTGTGGTTCGACAGGCGCATCGGGCGTCAGCTCCTGTCGCCGAGGGTTTGGCCCGAGGGGAACGCCGAACTACAAGCCGACGGCGCCGGCGTAACAGGATCGATCTGCGCATGTATCTGAACCCGACCGGTGGCACGGGTATGAGCTTGCCGGCGGAGGATGGTTCATTTCATCCTACCACTCGTATCTGGTGGGGACGTTGTGGCACGAGTTCACCATATGGCGGCTGCTCGACACGGAGCAGCACGGGCTTCACACCGCGCCCCCGTATGAGCCGGTCTGGCAGGCGGCGATGACGGCGATCCGGGGCGGTTTTCCGCCGATGGCTTGGGACCCGGTTGCGCGCAGGATGGTTCCGCTGTGGACCAATCGCCAAACTACACTGCCTGAGACACGCTTGTCCGACACATTGCCCCTGTAAAGGGCGGTAAGCCCCTGGGACGACCCAGTAACGTCGGTTCGCCAAATTTCGATCTGATCGCCATCGAGCCGGGTAATGGTGAGATCCGCCCGCGCACCGTAAGGCCATTCCCCCCAGCCCTCGCGGCCGAGGAACTCCCATCTTGCGTTTGGCTGGTTGTTGGCCTCGTTCTCTGTGAGTACCAGCGGTGGAGGCGGGGGGCCAAGAGGTTTGTCCAGACAGGAGAGTTCGACGATCCCGGCGTTGACGGTCGAGTCCGGCATATATGCGGACTTGATGGGTTCGGTGCCACAGGTCCAGGAAACAGCGTAATCCTTCCTTAAACCGGGCGCTGGATCACCCAGTCGCGAGGCCCGGATCCCATACCAACACTCGATCTGCCCGTCACATACCCGCCTAGCATCGCCCGTGGCCCTCTGGGCGAAGACTGGCGAAACGCTCATCCCGTATCTTGCGGACACCACGGAAATTCTTCCGCCTGCTTGCTGAGCTGCTGTCTGAGCGTGAAGCAGCAGGCAGGCGGTCAACGCGGAAATGAAACGGCGCTGCGGCGCAGGCAGCATGGCTTCCCCCAGGCAACGTCCTCGGATCGCGACACTGCCACCGCCCCATAGATGGCACAACCATTTCGTTGGGGGAGGGAGAAGAGTTGACGTCGCCGCTACGAGAAGTTCTATCGCCGCTCAATAGTGTGCTCCACCAAATCGGTCCTGAACGGAAGCTTACGCTGGGAGTGTGTAACACGGCCTAGAGACGGACCTCCGCTACGACCCGGAATACGCCCGTCCGCTAGTGGCGAACTAGGTTGCAGAAGCGGCCGTTCCAGCGGGCGATCGCTCCGCTGAGGTCCCCAGCGCTGTGATTTACCTGCAATGGAATCGCGCCATGCGCCGCACGCCAACCCGAATGATAGCGCATTTCGGTCAATTAGGGCCTAGGGGTCCGCCGGCGCAATCCGCTGATTGTGCGGCCAAGACGCTCGCTGCGGCCGGATCGTTTGCGAGCAGTCCAGAGAAAAACTCGACCTAAAGTTGAAGATGTTATCATCTGCCTGCCACAACAGTTGTCGGCGATCAGAGTTTAACCTTTGATCCGATCCAACTATTATGAGTGAAAAAAACGCTGGTGATTTCCGAGGGTGTATTGTCTATTGGCAGAGAATGCGCATTCAGGAGTGGACGATGCTACGGGGAGCCATCAGTCGAGAGGCTTGGCAAAAGGGGCTCGAAGAAGTATCGCGCCGAGAGCGCCAGTCCGCAGAACGGTCTCGAATATATCAAAATAACCCCTGCAATATTGCGCACGAATATAATCACATGGCCGATTTAGCCGAAGCGAGCCGGCTTGAGGACGTGCGAAGTGAGAGGTCTGGCCGGTGAGTAATTGACCAATTCACAATCGGTAGAATTCACCACGCAGTTCATTCGTGACGCAGATGGTGACAACTGTCTCAACACCATGCTTCACAAACGTCGCCGAATACACGCCAAAAGCGTCGTATGCATTTATATATTAGCCAATTTAGACGCGAGGAAGCCAAGTTCGCGGCTGACGTAATGGATCGCCTCGTAGGTAACACGTGCTTTTCACTGGCGAGGGTCAAGGCGCTAATCGGCATTTTCATCTTGGCGTGTTTCACCGCGCTGCTTTTTCCTAGCCCTTTTCGGGGCTTGATGGTTTTCGACATTGTCGATCCGCTTAACACCGTGGTGCAGTTCTTATACCAACCGCCCTAAACATTGACCTGTGCCCAATCTCGGGTAGCGATTGAGGTTATGCGTTCCGGCATAGCCATGAGCGCGTTCCAGGCTGCGCAGCAGGCATCGACGATTTCCTCGTAGCTCTCCCAGACGCGATGGCTGAGCCAGTTGCTGCGGAGATATTGCCAGACATTTTCGACCGGATTGAGTTCGGGCGAGTAGGGAGGCAGGGTCAGGAGCGTTATATTTGATGGCACGATCAGGCGGTCGGACGGCCGATGCCAGCCGGCGCCATCCACCTGCATCAGGCAGTGCGCGCCAGGTGCAACGCGGCGGCTGACTTCGGCAAGATGCTCGCTCATGGCTTCAAGGTTGACGGAAGGCATGACGATGCCTGCACCTACGCCGCGCGCTGGGCCGACGGCGCCGAAGATGTAGGCCCAGGTGTAGCGGCGATCGCGCGGGGCAGCGGGTCTGCTGCCGCGCTGCGCCCAAATGCGGGTCAGTGTGCCCTGTTGGCCGACCCTGGCTTCGTCCTGCCACCAGATCTCGAGCGGTTTGCCGGCAGCATGCGGCGGCAGGGCGGCTGCAATCAGGTTGGCGAAGTTTTTTTGTGTGTCTGCTGGGCGCCAGCGTCCTGCTCGGGATGGAAGGGCCGCGCAGTCATCTTGCGGAACGCCAGCTTTGCCAGCAGCTTGCCCACGCTGCGTTCGTGATAATGCACAGCGAAGTCCGATTGTAGACGCGTCTGAAGATCGCTGCACCGCCAACGAACAACACCGTCGCGCTCAGGATCAGGACCTTGCTCGACCAGCGCCTTGAAGGCGGCGAGCTGTTCGGCGTTCAACTGTGCCGGCCGCCCAGGACTGCGGCGGTTGGACAGGCCGTCGATACCTTCCTTGTTGTAATGGTGCACCCAGTCGCGCAGCGTTTGCCGGTCCATGCCGCAGGCTTCGGCTGCCTCCGTCCGCGGCCGACCTTCCAGCACCAGAGCAATCGCCAGCAGGCGCCGGACCACCGCGCCGTCGCTGCACCGAGATGCTTCATGGCGCAGGTCGATGGCTGACTTGTCCAAACGAGTAACAGGCACTGGTTTGCTCATCTCTGGCCTCCGAATCGGGCGACCAGGCTAGGGAATCATAATTCCAGCGCGTTGGGTACTGTTGCGAGTCAGCCTTTTGGGCGGTTGGTATTATTCTTGTCGATATCGCTCTCAATTACGAAGACGATAGCTCGACGTTCCGCTCGCATCTTCGGAGGGGGTTTTATAGCAAATCTTGGATATCTAAGTATTTTTATCCTACTCCAGGTTTTACTTCTATGCTTTGATACGATGATCTCCGGAGTGGCTACAGTTACCATATCAGGGTTTCTGTTGGCTTCGCATGGTTTAGGTTTCGAAGTGGCCTTCGAACGATCTGTAAGGATTTTCAACATGACAGATGGCCAAGTGCCGGCGGAGGTCTGGATAAGGAGTTTTATCCCGGTAGTTCAGTTGATGGTTTTAAAGAACATAGTAGCGGACCCAAGCCCAAACCCAAATTGGCTGCTGTTTAGGACAGAAATAATAATGAATACGGCGAGGTAAAACGCCGCCAGCCGCTCCTTGTCTGTCGCACTCGATTGGGCGAGCTGATACGGGGCGAGCCTAGCCATGCAGGCGGCCATGACCGGATCGGGCGGATTGCCGGTGGCCAGAGGGGTTGGCCTACGAAGAGGGCGCGACACGGGCTGCCAGGTCGCGCCGGGTGTTTTCGGCCTGACGATGCGGCTGGTGACTGGCCGTCCGGTACTTGTACGGCGACGGTCAGAAAGTCCTCGTTGACCGTCCCGTGCCACAGCGCCTTGGCCCTTGGCTCCGCCATGCGTTTGCCGCGGTGTCCGGGCGGTCCGGGCCTTCGGCGGACCGCTCCGGCCGAACACCGCCGCGCCTTACTTGGTCAGATAAATCTTGACGGTGATGGCGCCGGGATTGTCGTACCAGCCGGAGCCGTCGACCACGCCCAGATACAGGGACGTGGCGCCCGCCGGCACGATGAATTTCTGTCGCGCGCCCTTTCCCGTGCCGGTACGTCCATCGCCGATCCAGAATGTCTGCGCCAGACCGGGCGAGAGCGTCGTGAATGTCGTTCCGCTGTCCAGTTGCGCCGGCGCCGTGCCCGATGGCGGCTTGCCGGTGGTGAAGACACCGACCAATGCGGAGACGAACACGTTCAGCGGCCCCGATACGCCGGTTCCGTAATCGGCGGTCATGCTGAAGGGGAAATCGGCATAGCCATCCGCGTTCGGCGCGGCTCCCCCCGGCTCGTAGCCCACGCCTCCCGTCGTGGAAAACGTCAGGACCTGGCCGGCCTTGAATTCTTGCGCGCCAGGACAGGGCTTTCCGCCGGCGCCATGTCACCGCCGCAGCACGATGTTCCGGCCGGCTGCCCAGCGAGATAGGGGTTGTCAGTCCCGTTCACCGTGATGGTTTGCCCGTGCGCCTGACAGGCGGCGAACGACGCCATGGCCATCCCGACCAGCGCGCATTGTCTTGACGTCACCATGTCCATGTCCTGTCTTGTTGCCGGCAGCCACTTGTTGCGGAGTTTCTAGCTTAAGCGTTCTTGTTTCGGTTTGTAACTATAGAAGTTGCGCGCAAGTTACGACCGCGAGTTGTAGCAGCCGAGCGCCGGATCGTGCGCCTGGTGCCCGTCGCAAAGCGGGGCCGCGCGGCACAGGCCCGGTGGTGTATGCGAGGCCGTCCTGCCCGACGCGCGCCTGGACGGCGGCGTGACCGCCGACGCGGCTCGCCGCGGGAGATGCCGCCCCCGCCGGGCTAACGCTCGGGCCGGCAAGACTGTATAGGCGGGTAGTGCCACGCCTGACCGACCGCCCACCGACCGAGCTTCCCTCACGCGACGACATTCGCACCTTCATCCGCGAGGCCGGCGGGCGTGTCGGGCAAGCGGGAGATCGCGCGGGCGTTCAAGTTGGGGCCGGAGCACCGGGCGGCGCTGCGGGATCTGCTGCGCGACCTGTCCGGCAAGGGCGATGTGGCCCCGGCCGGGCACAAGCGTTTTTCGGCGCCTGGGCGTTTGCCGGATGCTGTTGTTGTCCGCGTTACGGGGACCGATCCGGACGGCGACCCGGTGGCCCGGCCGGTGGAGTGGCAGGGGGATGGCCCGCCGCCCACCGTTTTCATGGCGCGCGAGCCGAGTGGCCAGCCGGCGCTGGCGCCGGGTGAGCGGGTGCTTGCCCGGCTGAAGCCGATCGGGCCGGGCCGCTACGAGGGGCGCACCCTCAAACGCCTGTCGGACGCGCCGGGGCGTATCCTGGGCGTGTTCCGGGCGCCGGACCGGCTGGTGCCGACCGACCGGCGCGCCAAGGCGGAGTGGCGCATTCCGGCTGGCGAAAGCGCCGGCGCGCTGGAGGGGGAGATCGTGCTGGCCGAGCCGCTGCCCAGCCCGTCGTACGGGCTCAAACATGCGGGGGTGGTGGAGCGGCTGGGCAGCATTGGGGATGCCACGCTCGGTCAGCCTGATCTGCATCCACACGCACGAAATCCCGACCGAGTTCTCGCCCGAAGCGCTGGCCGAAGCGAAACGCGCGCGCGGCCACGCCGCTCGGCCGAGCGCACCGATCTGCGGGACACGCCGCTGATCACCATCGACGGCGAGGACGCGCGGGATTTCGACGACGCGGTCTATGCCGAACCGGCGGGCGACGGTTTTCGGTTGCTGGTGGCGATAGCGGACGTCGCCCATTACGTGCGCCCGGATTCGCCGCTCGACCGGGATGCACGGCAACGCGGCAATAGCTGCTATTTCCCGGACCGGGTGGTGCCGATGCTGCCGGAGGCGCTGTCGAACGGGTGGTGCAGCCTGCGGCCCGACGAGGACCGCGGCTGCCTGTTCGTCGAGATGCACATCGATCTCGGAGGGGCGCAAAACGCGGCACCGGTTCGGGCGCGGGCTGATGCGGTCGGCCGCGCGGCTGACCTACGAACAGGTGCAGGCGGCTTACGATGCGGGCGACCCGGCGGGCCTGGACCCCGGACTGCTGCCGACGCTGTATGCCGCGTTCCGCGCGCTGCTGGCGGCGCGTGCGCGGCGCGGCACGCTGGACCTCGATCTGCCGGAGCGGCGCGTGGTCCTGGACGGGGAAGGCCACGTGGCCAGCATCGCGCCCCGGCCGCGCCTGGACAGCCATCGGCTGATCGAGGAGTTCATGGTGCTGGCCAACGTGGCCGCGGCCGAGGAGCTGGAGCGGCTGGGCCGGGCCTGCATGTACCGCGTGCACGCGCCGCCTTCGGACGAGAAGCTGGACAATCTGCGGAGTTTTCTTGGATCGCTCGACATACGGCTGGCGCCCGGCAAGCAGGTGACGCCGCGCGACCTGGACGGGGTGCTGCAACGCGTGGCCGGGACCGAGCATGCGCCGCTGGTCAACGAGGTGATGCTGCGGAGCCAGAGCCAGGCGGCGTATAGCCCGGACAATATCGGCCATTTCGGGCTGGCTTTGCCGCGCTACGCCCATTTCACGAGCCCGATCCGGCGGTATGCGGACCTGCTGGTGCATCGCGCGCTGATCGCGGGGCTGAAACTGGGGCTGGGGGCGCTGACCGAGGCGGAGGCGGCGGGCGATGGAGGATACGGGCGCGCACATCTCGGGCACCGAGCGGCGGGCGGCGTTGGCCGAGCGGGAGGCGATCGACCGTTACCTTGCTGCATACATGGCAGACAAAATCGGCGCGGTGTTCGAAGCGCGCATTTCCGGGGTGACGCGGTTTGGCCTTTTCGTCACACTGCATGGCAACGGTGCAACGGGTTTGCTCCCGATGTCCTCCCTCCCCGACGATTTCTGGCTCCACGACGAGGCGACGCAATCCCTGACTGGCCGGCACACCCGCCTCACGTTCCGATTGACGCAGGACGTGACCGTCCGCCTGGCCGAAGCGAGCCCGGTGACCGGCGGGCTGATCTTCGCGCTCGGGGCTGGGCCTGGGCGCGCGCCGCGCAAGGCCGTGCCTGGCAAACGGGGAGGTTCGCGGCGGCGGCACTGATCTGCGCGGCGCTTTTGCTCGTGCCCGCGCACGCGCTGGCCGCCTTCGACAAGCCGCTGGCTTCGCGTGTGTTTTCCGCCGCCCTCGCCTTCGCCGCCCCACGCACGCTCGACCCGACCACGCCACAGATGCTGGCGCTGTGGGGCCTGCACGGCATCACCGCGCTGGACCCGCGGCTGACCGCCAATTTGGACCACGGCCGCCTACAGCTCTTGGCCGCCGGGCGTATCGTGTGGGACCGGCCGGCGCCGCCCGAAGCCGATGCGTCCGGCTGGGGGGCCGCCGCGGCCGAGCTGGAATGGGTGGCCGCGGGCCAGTCGCCCACGCTCCGCGCGGCCGGCACCCAGCATATGGTCGAAAACTTCTTCGACGAGATGTTCAACCACCTCGACCCCTACTCGCGCTACGAACCCCCCGCCCCGGCCGAGGCCGAACGCACGAAACTTTCCGTCGATGCCGGCGCGGGGCTTGGCCTGGTCGTGGCCAACCACGCCGTGGTGGTGGACGACCTGGTGCCCGACGGGCCAGGCCAGCAGGCCGGCGTGCGGGTCGGCGACCGCCTGCTGGCCATCGACGGCCATGCGGTGCGCGGCAGCCAGTTGGACCGCGCCCGCCAGCGCCTGACCGGCCCAGAAGGCACGGAGGTGGACCTGCGCGTGCGCGGCCTGGACGGGGTGGTGCGGGACCTGACGCTGACGCTTGCCGACATTCCGCCGGAGACCGTGTTTTCCGAGCGTCAGGGGCCGCTGCTGGTGATCCGCATCTCCACCTTCACGAGCAACACCGCCGAACGGCTGAGCGAGGCGCTGGAAGCGGGGTTGTCGGCCACGCCGCCGCCATCGGCGATCGCCGTGGACCTGCGCGGCAACCGTGGCGGGCCTGCTGCGCCAGGCGGTCACCAGCGTCGCCCTGCTGGCCGACCACGGCATCATCGCCAGCACCGCCGGGCGCGCGCCCGAGACGACGCATGACTGGCGCATCGATGGGGGGGACCTGACGCATGGCCTGCCCGTCATCGTGCTGGTCGATGGACGCACCGCCAGTGCCGCCGAAATCATGGCGGCGGCGCTCGCCGATCTGAGCCGCGGCGTGGTGGTGGGCAGTTCGACGCTGGGCAAGGGGCTGGTGCAGGTGATCACGCGCCTGCCGGACGGTGGCGAGCTGTATGTGACCTGGAGCCGGGTCTTGGCGCCGCGTGGCTGGCCGATCCAGTCGCTCGGCGTGGTGCCTCAGCTCTGCACCAGCGCGGGCCCGCTCGACACCGGGCGGATGCTGGCCGACCTGGCCGCCGGCAAGCAGGACATGGCGGCCGCGCTGGCCGCCTCGCGCGCCGCCCGCGCGCCGCTGCCGGTGGAACGCGCGCTGAAAATCCGCGCCGACTGCCCGGCCGGCGAGGGCGGCGACTGGGATCTGGAGGCCGCCCGTTTCCTGGCCACCCACCCCGCCGCCTACCGCGCCGCCCTGCTCCCCGCGTCCGGCTGAGCAGCGCCGGAAAGGGTTGACCGGGAGGGCGGCCAGACGCATTTTCCGGTTTTTCAGGCTGCCCGGCGGGCTGGCCCGTTCAGAGGTGCGTCATGGCCAAGTCCAACACGGTACAGATCCGGCTCGTCTCGAGCGCGGAAACCGGGTATTTCTACGTCACGAAGAAGAATGCCCGCACGAAGACCACGAAGATGGAAATGAAGAAATACGACCCCGTCGTACGGAAGCACGTCGTCTTCAAGGAAGCCAAGATCAAGTAAGCAGCCGCAGTCCGCCGCGGCTGGAAATGTCATGAAAATGCCATTGTCCCCGGCCTGTTATCGTCTGCGCAACGCTCGCATGCCGGGCTAGACAGGCCGCTTCCAACGGGGAGCCGGGTTGATGGATGCAGGCGTAGTCAAGACTTCGGACGGGCTGAGCGAGGGTGTGGCGCGGGCACAGGCCAATGCCCGGCTGTTCTTCCAGCGCTGGCTCGCCAACCCGCTGCAGATGGGCTCCATCGTCCCATCCTCGCCGGCGCTGTGCCGCCGGGTGGCGGCCCAGACCCGTGCCGCGCCCGACCAGGTGGTGATCGAACTCGGCGCCGGCACCGGTGTGATCAGCCGCGCCCTGATCGATGGCGGGCTGCCCGCCGAGCGCCTGGTCGTGGTGGAGATCGTCCCGGAAATGGCCGACCACCTGCGCGGCGCGTTGCCCGGTGCGCGGGTCATCGAAGGCGATGCCCGCCGCCTGCCGGACCTGATCCCGCAGGAACTGCACGGCCGTATCGGCACGGTGGTCGTGGGCATACCGCTGGTTCTGCTGCCGCTCGCGGAGCAGCGCCGCTTCATCGATGCGATCGAGGCGGTGGCCCCAGGTATCGGCTTCATCCTGTACAGCTACTGCATCACCTCGCCGCTGCCCTGGAAGAAGCATCGCCTGACCCCCAAGCGCGAAGCCTGGACGCCCCTCAACTTCCCGCCGGCGAGCGTGTGGCGCTACGTGCCCACGGCGGAGATCGCGTAATCCGCTGCCGCTCCATCGGCCTTTGCCGAACCAGTCCGCCGCAGCGCCGTTCAACAACGCGTGTGGCGGGCGCGTTCGGCCATTTCTCGGGCACCGCGTTAACACCCTGTCCACGCGCTGCCCGGAAAGTGAGACCCGCACACTGTAAGGTTTTCGTCCGATGCGGCTTCCAGTCTCACTGTTCGGGCAGCGCCGGTCGGGGTCACCCCTTGCATGGCCGGGGTGGGGTGATGATCAGGCGATCGCCACCTGGTCCGGATCAGGGCCGCTCGAGATCCGGCCGGTGCACGGGCTGCGCGACCCGGCCCTTCTGGGCGCGGAAGCGCGTGGCGGCCATGGCTGGACACCTACCGCCCGCCGCCGGCTGACCGCGCTGCTGCTGCACATGGCCTGCGACGAGGCGCTGCTGTGGCGTGATCTGCCCGGCGCCTCGCCGCTGACGGTATCGGCCCGCCTTCCGGCCTCGGGCTGCGACGCGGGTCTGGTGGAGCAGGTGGCCGGTGCGCTGGCCCGCACGGGCCTGGATGCGGGTCTGCTCGAACTCGGCTTCTGTCTGCTCGCGGGGGCGCCGGCCGGTCCGGGCGAACTGCTCGCCTGGTCCGCGTTGCGCGACATGGGGCTGGGCCTGTCGATAGAGGTGGCCCCGGACGCAGCCGCGCCCGGGCTGCCCAGTCATGCCGGGCGGCTTCCCTTCACCGCGCTGCGCCTGCCGGCCTGGGTTGCCGAGCGCGTGGAGGACGAGGCGCCCGTACGCCAACTGGTGCGCGAGGCGGTGCGCGCAGCCGCCCCTCACGTTGCCTGTGTGATCGCGACCGGCGTTCGCCGCGCGGCGCAACGCGACATCCTGGCCGATCTGGGCTGTGACGCGGCGCAGGGTCCGCTGTTCGGCCTTCCCACCCACCCGGCCGCCTTCCAGGCCGCGCTGACGAACGACGCCTTCATCTGACGCAGGCGGCGCTTGCGCACGGCCCCCCGGCCCCCCATCGTCGGGTCAGGATACAAGGATCGTGCGATGGACCAGAACGTGCGCAACGCGACCACGGCCGAGCTGGAGCTGCACGCCGCCCTGGACCGGCAGCGCGCCGCCTTCGACGCGGCGCCGCGCTGGACCGCCGCCGATCGCCAGGCACGGTTGCTGCGGCTGGAGGCGCTGGTGCGCACGCATCGCGAGGCCATCGTGGAAGCGATCGCCGCCGATTTCGGCGCCCGCTCCCGCGTGGAGACCATCATGTCCGAAATCCTGCCCACCTTGTCGGCCAGCGCCCATGCACGGCGGCATCTGGCCGGGTGGATGCGCCCGCAGCGCCGCACGGTGAGCATGAATTTTTCCCCGGCTACCAACCGGGTCGAATACCAGCCGCTCGGCGTGGTGGGGGTCGTTTCGCCCTGGAATTATCCGATCTTCCTGACGCTGGGGCCGCTGATCGACATTCTGGCGGCCGGCAACCGCGCGATGATCAAACCGTCCGAGCTGACACCGGCGACCGGGGCGCTGCTGGCGCGCATGATCGGCGAGGCGTTCCCGCCGGACGAGGTGCTGGTGGTGCAGGGCGACGTCTCCGTCGGCCGCGCCTTTACCGCGCTTGCGTTCGACCATTTGATTTTCACGGGATCGACCGCGGTGGGCCGCGAGGTGATGCGCGCGGCGGCCGACAATCTGGTGCCGGTGACGCTGGAGCTGGGCGGCAAGTCGCCGGTGATCGTGGCGGAGGATTTCGCCATCGACCGCGCGGCCCGTTCGGTGGCCATGGGCAAATTCTTCAACGCCGGCCAGACCTGCATCGCGCCCGACTATGCGCTGGTGCCGAGCGCGCAGGCGGAAGGGTTCGCCCACGGCGTGCTGGACGCGGCGCAAGTCGATGTTCCCGACGATCAACAACAACCCCGACTACACCGCCATCATTTCGGACCGCCACCACACGCGCCTGACCGAGCTGGTGGCGGAAGCGGAGGCGGGTGGGGCCACGGTGCTGCGCCACCCCGACGCGCCGCGCGGCAATATCCGGCATTTCGCGCCCACCGTGGTGCTGGACCCGCCGCTGGACGGGCGGCTGATGCGCGACGAGATTTTTGGGCCGGTGCTTCCCGTGGTGCGGAGCGCGGACACCGACGCGGCGATCGAGTTCGTCAACAAGCGCCCGCGCCCGCTGGCGCTGTACGCCTATACCAACGATGCCGCCACCGAACGGCGCATTCTGGACCGCACCGTATCGGGCGGTGTGACCATCAACTCCACGCTGGTGCATTGCGCGCAGGAGGACATGCCGTTCGGCGGCATCGGCCCCAGCGGCATGGGCGCCTATCACGCGCGCGAAGGTTTTTATCAATTCTCCCACGCGCGCGGCGTGCACAAGCCTGGGTTCTTTTCCGGCTTCGAGTATCTACGCCCGCCGCATGGCAAGAAAACGCAATTTGCGTTGCGGGCGCTGGGTATAAAGCCGTCTTAGACCGATCCGGTTTGAGGTTGACTTACTTGCTACGAGACAATGCGAAGCTTCGGGCGGCTTGGCTGCCCGTTCGCGACCGGGCCGTACATCTTCGTAAAGTAGTGTTTGTGCACGGGCACCAAATTGCACAGATCGTCAAGGGTGTATCCCAGGTGGTCGATGTGAGAGCGGATGATGGACTTTAGAACGGTCGGCTCTTCCCGTGAAAAATTCAGTTCAGCGGGTTCTGCAAGCTTCCACCCACGAGCGCTAATCTGCTGCCAAAGGTATCGAGACTGATTGTAGTCGATTAGGCCAAGTGCTTTCGCTCGCATGAGAAGCGCCTGCATGGCAACACGCCACTCTGGCTTCAAAGCAGCTAAAAGCTCCAAAGTGATACGACGCCCCTCAAAGGCTGCTCGCATGTCGTCTTGTGGCATTAGAAAAGCGGATGCAAATAGGTTGGCCTCCTCTTCCATACTCGGTGTGGGAAACCTGTGCATGATTAAATGGCCAAGCTCATGAGCTAACGTGAAGCGCATGCGGTCAGAAGGATGGTGCTCATTCACCAAAATCAGCGGGGGTTGTCCTGGCACCCGAAAAGTCATTCCACTTACAGACGCATCTCCGAAGTCAGAAAAACCGACAACAACTCCTGCTTTCTCAACAAGAGCGGTAAGGTTGGCGACAGGACCGGATGTCATACCCCAATGATTTCGAACCACTTGTGCAATCTTCTCTGGCGAACCGTACTGTTCTACATCCATTTGTGGCAACTGGCTCTTTGCTACAAAGTCAACGTTTTCAAGAAAACGCCGCATCTGCATCACGCGTATATTTAACTCCGCTGTGACCATTTCCATGTCTCTTTGGGTCACATCCGACTTCGCGCGGGGCATTGGGTGAACACTTACCGGCGGTCCGTATACTGGTTCCCTTAAATCGAAAAATGCCCGTGGAACGTCATAGACCCGCGATGCAGCTCCTAAGAAATCTGCATCAGGCTCAGACAGCCCGTTCTCGAAACGGGATAGAACTGGCTGAACGATCCCAAGCCGCGATGCCGCATCCTTTTGGGTGAACCCTGTTCGCTGCCGCGCTAGACGCAGCATTTCCCCCACACTTGCCAAGACACTCTACTCTCCCGCTTCGGTCTGTTTCTTGGGGTTGGTTTTTGGCGTAACCAGTCCAGCATCTTCCGTTTCCGACGGCACAATCGGATGCTGTGGGAACGGAATAACTTGGCCGCTTTCGGCCGCGTCTTTAATCTCGTATTCCCATATCAAGTCATCCCCGTCACGAGCGACAACCAGTATCTGGTCCACCTAAGTCCACAGCTCATTGGGAAGCCATATAATTTCTACCTTCGCAGTTTGGCGCGAAAATCCAGGAAGAACACCGTCTGCGTCCATGAAAGCTAGGGCCGCCTAAGTCCTAATATTGCACCCAAGCTTATCGTCGCCGCCCTTTTTGCACCGAGCTACCAAATCTCGAAAAAACAATTTAAAGGTTTGCGCCTCAATCTCTACGTGGACTCGATCCTCCGCGCCGAACGCAAGTATCGCCCGACGTGCAATAGCGTCAAAAACGTAGTTTGAGATAGACCGGTGGTATAGCATCGGCGGAAAGCCTTGCGATGCACGCCACGCGTTAACGGCCCGCCATTCAGCCCAGGCTTCGTGAATGACCTTGTGGATGATTGGATGAAACGGCGTCAGCGTGTCGCGAGCTTGGTCCTTGCTTGGAACAGACATCCGGGCATCCTGAATTTGCCCCAACGACTTACTCCGTCTGTTTTGCAAAATCAACGCGAATTATACAAATTCTATACCTAGCCCCTGTCCCACCGCTTAGCTGCCGCCTTCTTAGCCTGTCGGCGCGCTGCTCAGGCGTCATGTTCCGCGCCCGAGCCTGCCCGCCGAGCTTGCCGAGAGCGGCCCCTGGGCTAACGGCGGGTAGCTCCTTCGCCTTCTCGCCCGTGGCGATGCGCATGACCTTTACGGCGTCGCCGATCACACCTTGGCCGGGCGGGGACTCACCAAGTAGGCTTTTAGGCATTGCCTGCGCCCAGCTCGGCTTCCGCTTTCAGTTCCTGCCACCCGACCTCGCGCCCGGCTTCGTCTCTGATTTCTACCGTCTCGTCGCTAGCCACCAAACCCTGATAACTTTTCCAAGCCTCGGCTGCCGTGTCGTGGTGGGCCTTTGATTTTCCCGTCAGGCCTAGATAAGGTTTTGCCCAATAGCTAAGCTCGTAACGCATGATGATCTCCTGCTTACCGCTAAGCATAGCTAAGTTCGATGGAATAGGCGAGGCTCGATGAAGGCCGGCTGGTTGGCGCTAGTTATCGCCGCGTCACCCATGCCCGCAGTCGCTGAAGGCAGTCGCCTTATAAGCGCGGATCGCCTCTATGAATGGTGCGCTCAGGAAGACTTAAGCTGCACTTCTTACCTCGACGGCGTGATCGATGGCCTGCTGTGGATTGGAACGGCGCGCTACGGCTTTTGCGCGCCCGATAACCTAACTAGCCGTCAGATCATTCTCGCGTTTTAGAGATACGCGCCATTCCATCCGTTATGCTGCACAATCCAGCTGCCGATCTCGTTATGCCCGGCATGGCCGAACCCTTCCTGTGCCAGAAGAATTCAAACTGAGACACAACCAAAACTTTTGCAGTGCTGTCCGCGAAGCAAATGGATGAAAGTTTTTTGGTCCTTTTTTTCAAAAAAGGACTGCTTGCTTTCATATGTGTCAGCGATCGGCAGAGTATCACGGCAGCATCGCGCCCAGCGGGCGGCCGCCGAAGATGTGTACGTGGAAATGCGGCACCTCCTGATGCGCGTCGTGGCCCATGTTGGCCAGGATGCGGTAGCCGGGCGCGTCCAGACCCAGTTCGCGTGCCACGCGGGCGACGGCGGCGAAGAATCCGGCGATGGTGCCGGGCGGCGCATGGGTCGCGAAATCGGCGAGGGATATGTAGGACGTTTTCGGGATGACCAGCACGTGCACCGGCGCCTGCGGGTTGATGTCGTGGAAGGCCAGCGCGTGCTCGTCCTCGTAGACTTTCCGGCACGGCACGTCGCCGCGCAGGATTTTGGCGAAGATGTTGTTCGGGTCGTACTCGCCCAATCCGTGCACAGGCATGGTGTTCCCTTTATGGAATCTTGCGGGTCGGCGGGCCGGGCGGCAGCACGCGGCGGGCGGCTTTTTCGGCGATGCCGGACACGCCTTCGCGCCGTTCCAGCTCGGCCCAGACTTCGGAGGGGTGCAGCCCGGCCGAGACCCACAGCACCAGCAGGTGGTAGAGCACGTCGGCGCTTTCGGCGGCCAGCGCTTCGCGGTTGCCGGCCACCGCCTCGATCAGGCACTCGACCGCTTCCTCGCCGAATTTCTGGGCCACCTTGGCGGTGCCGCGGGACAGCAGGCGCGCGGAATGGCTGAGCGCCGGGTCGGCGTTGCGGCGCGTCTGCACCACGTCCCACAGCCGGTCCAGCACTTTGGGGGACACGCCCGTGGAGACCGGGATCGGAGGGCCGGGGTCGTTCTTGCGGGGTTTGTCGGCCTTTTTCGCCACCAGCCTCCCTTTCAGCCGATTCGAGCGCCAGTGTAGGCCGATTGCCCCTGTAGTCGAACGGGAAGTCCGGCCGCCGCGAGCGCGTGCTTGACCTGGGGTATCGAGAAGACGCCGAAATGGAACACGCTGGCGGCCAGCAGCCCGGTGGCGCCGGCGCGCGCGCCGGCGACGAAATGGTCGAGCGTGCCGACCCCGCCGGAGGCCACGACGGGCAGGCGCACCGCCGCGCAGACCGCGCGCAGCAGATCGGTATCGAAGCCGCCACGTGTGCCGTCGCGGTCCATGCTGGTCAGCAGGATTTCACCGGCGCCGAGCTGCTCCAGCCGGGCGCACCAGGCGACGGCGTCGAGGCCGGTGGGGGTGCGGCCGCCATGCGAGAACACCTCCCACCGGCCCGGCGCGGTGGCGCGCGCATCGACGGCGGCGACCACGCATTGGCTGCCGAATTTCTGGGCCGCCTCGGCGACCAGGCCGGGCCGGGCGATGGCGGCGGAGTTGATGCCGCATTTGTCGGCGCCGGCCAGCAGGAGGCGGCGCATGTCTTCCGTGCTGCGTATGCCGCCGCCGACGGTGAACGGGAGGAAGATCTTTTCGGCCGTGCGGCTGACCACGTCGAGGATGGTGTCGCGCTGTTCGTGGCTGGCGGTGATGTCGAGGAAGGTGAGCTCGTCGGCGCCGGCCGCGTCGTAGAGGGCGGCCTGTTCGACCGGATCGCCGGCGTCGCGCAGGCCGACGAAGTTCACGCCTTTGACGACGCGGCCGTCCTTCACGTCGAGGCAGGGGATGATGCGGAGTTTCAGCATCCATCCATGCCCGGAGGCGCGCTCACTCCACCACGGCGGCGATGTCCGGCGCCTTGGGATTTTTCATGCCGATGATGTGGTAGCCGCAATCGACGTGGTGTATTTCGCCGGTGACCGCGGTGGACAGATCGGACAGCAGGTAGAGTCCGGCGCCGCCGACCTCCTCGACGCTGACGTTGCGCTCCATCGGCGCGTTCAACTGGTTCCAGCGCAGGATGTAGCGGAAATCGCCGATGCCGCTGGCGGCCAGGGTTTTCACCGGGCCGGCGCTGAGCGCGTTCACGCGTATGCCCGACGCGCCGAGATCCATGGCCAGGTAGCGGACCGAGGCTTCCAGCGCCGCCTTGGCCACGCCCATGACGTTGTAGTGCGGCACCACGCGCTCGGCGCCCAGATAGGTGAGCGTCAATAGCGAGCCGCCCTGCGGCATCAGGGCGGCGGCGCGCTGGCTGACGGCGGTGAAGGAAAAGCAGGATATGTCGAGCGCCTGCAGGAATGCCTCGCGCGGCGTATCCACGTAGCGGCCGCGCAGGAACTGCTTGTCGGCGAAACCGATGGCATGGACCAGGAAGTCGATGCTGCCCCAGGCCTCTCCGACCGTTCGGAACACGGTGTCGATGCTTTGCTCGTCGGTGACGTCGCATGGCAGGACATGGGTGGCGCCCACGCTTTCGGCGAGCGGGCGCACGCGGCGGCCCAGCGCGTCGCCCTGGTAGGTGAACGCGATATCCGCACCCTGGGCGGCGCAGGCGGCGGCGATGCCCCAGGCCAGCGAGCGTTCGTTGGCCACACCCATGACGACGCCCCGCTTGCCGGCCATGAGCGTTCCGCGCACGGGCAAAGGCTGAGGCATGTCTGGCATGGTCGTCCCTGGTGGTGATCGCGCCGAAGTGGCGGATGCCGCGGGGTGGTGACACACGGGGGCGCGCACAGGCAAGCACTAGCGGGGTTGCCCGCCCAGGCTTGTCAAGGCGGGGCGGCTCCGGCACGTGCATGATCATGCCGGACGAGGATCCTTTCGAGCTGTTTGCCGCCTGGCTGGCCGAGGCGACACAGACCGAGCTGAACGACCCCAACGCCATGACGCTGGCGACCGCCACGCCGGATGGCCGGCCGAGCGCGCGGATGGTTCTGCTGAAGGGGGCGGACCGCGACGGGTTCGTTTTCTATACCAATACGGAGAGCCGCAAGGGCGGCGAGCTGGCCGCCAACCCTGAGGTGGCGCTGCTGTTTCACTGGAAGAGCCTGGCGCGGCAGGTGCGCATTGAGGGCCTGGCCGAACCGGTGCGTGCGGAGGAGGCGGATGCCTATTACGCCAGCCGCGCCCGCATCTCCCGCCTGGGGGCGTGGGCGTCCGACCAGTCTCGCCCGCTGGAGAGCCGCGACGTTCTGGAGGCGCGGGTGGCGGAGATGGAGCGAAAGTTTCCGGGAAGCGCGATCCCCCGCCCGCCGCACTGGTCCGGGTATCGCGTGCGCCCGGATCGTTTCGAGTTCTGGCGCGACATGCCGTTCCGGCTGCACGATCGCACCGTGTTCACGCGCGCGAATGGCGCTTGGGTGACGCAAACGCTGTATCCCTGAGGTGACGCTGGCCGACCCCTACATTTTGTGTCTGTTGGCAGAGTTACCCACAATTTTCTGCGTTTCACCACTTGAGTGTGCGCATCGATCCCGTCAGGCTGCCTACATCATCTAGTGGCCGGGCAGGAGGGGGACGCAACATGGAGTGGACCGACGAGACGATCGGAAAGTTGCGGTGCTTGTGGGCGGAAGGGCTGTCCACGGCCGAGATCGGGCGGCGCATGGGGGTGTCCAAGAACGCCGTGGTGGGCAAGGCGCATCGGCTGAATTTGGCGTCCCGCCCCTCGCCGATCCGGCGTGATGGCGCGGGCGGGCGCCGGCGGCAGCCACGCCGCACGCAGGGGCCGACCTTGCCGGCGCTGACCGCGTCGGCGGCGCCCATGCCGGCGGAGGCGCCCCGGCTTTCGCCACGGCTGGACGCGCATCTGGTGGAGCGGTCGCCGCCGGTGCTGCGGGCCGTGCCGGCGGCCCGGCCGGGTGGGCGGGTGACGCCGTGTTGCTGGCCGATCGGCGAGCCTGGGACGCGGAGTTTCCGGTTTTGCGATGATGCTTCGGTGGGGGGCAAGCCGTATTGCGAGGAGCATGCGGCAAGGGCGTATGTAAAGGCGCGGGATCGGCGGGAGGATGCGGCTTGACGCCTTCTTTTCTGAAGAAAAGAAGCAAAAGACTTTTTCTCGTCTGTCGCGGAGTCAATGGATAAGAGTTTTTTGGTTCTTTTTTGCAAAAAAGAACCGCTTACTTCTTCTTCCACCCTTTGTCCCCCTGCTGCCAATACGTCAGCACATGTTGGTCTTTGGCGTCCCGCCACCGCTCCCTTGCCGCCGCCACCGCTTGATCATCCCGTCCATCGAACAGGTCGAAGACGCGCGCATAGTCGGCGAGGCGGGCGCTGCGCATGCCGTCGAGCAGGAACAGGTATTTCGCGCCGTTGGGGGCTTCGTCGCGCGTGGTCAGCCAGATTGGTTGCAGGTCCGGATCGCCCGTCTCTTCGGTGCCGTGGGGCAGCCAGTCCGGGTCGGTGCAGGCCCAGAGCGCCGCGTCCAGCGCGGCCACGTGCTCGGGGCTGCCGCAGAGTACGACGGCGCGGTGGCCGGCCGCGAGCGTGCGGCCGAGCAGGGCTGGTAGCGCCTGGTCGGCCGCCGTGCGGGTCAGGTGGTAGAAACCGATTTCAGCCATGCGGCTCGAATGCGTTGGCGACAAGCCGGTCCAGCAGGCGCGCGCCAAAACCGGTTGGGCCGCGGGCCGCGCGCGGCTCGGGTTCGGCGCGCTCCTCCACGCCCGCGATATCGAGATGCGCCCAAGGGATGTCGTCGCCTGCAAAATCTTTGAGGAATGCGGCGGCCTGGCAGGCATCGGGATGACCGCTGCCGTCCACGCAATGTTTCACGTCGGCAATGTCGCTGTCGAGGGCGCGGCGATATGCCTCGTGCAGCGGCATGCGCCAGAGGGGTTCGCCGATTTGCGCGCCGGCGCGGGCGAGATTGGCGGCCAGCGTGTCGTCCGACGCGAACAGGCCGGCCTGGACGTGGCCGAGCGCGGTGACGATGCTGCCGGTCAGCGTGGCCAGGTCGATGATGGCGGCGGGATTTTGCCGGCGCGCGTAGGCGAGCGCGTCGGCCAGCACGAGGCGGCCTTCCGCGTCGGTATCGACGACCTGCACGGTGCTGCCGTCCAGCATGCGCAGCACGTCGCCGGGGCGGTAGCTGGCAGCGCCCACGGCGTTTTCGGCCAGCGGCAGAACGGCGATGGCGGACGCAGGAGAGTTTCGGCGTGCGAGCGCCAGCATGGCGCCGGCGCAGGCGGCCGCACCCGCCATGTCGGCGCGCATGTCCCACATGCGGTCGGCGGGTTTGATGCTGATGCCGCCGGTATCGAAGGTGATGCCCTTGCCGACGAAGGCCACTTGTGGTGCGCCTGCTGTGCCGGTCCAGCGCAGCACGGCCAGGCAAGGCGGGTGCGCGGAACCCTGGCCTACCGCCAGCAGCCCGCCCGCGCCGAGTTGGGTGAGCGCCGCCGCGTCGATGATCTCCAGCGTGACGCCGGCCCGCACGAGCAGGTCGAGACGTTGCACGAAGGTTTGCGGGGTGAGCGTGTTGGAGGGTTCGTGCACCAGGTCGCGCGCGAACAGGTTTCCTTCCACGCCGGCCGACATGGCCGCCCATTCGGCGGCGATGCCGGGCGCGTCGGAGACGAGGTCGAGTGTGCGCAGCCGGACGGCGTTCTCGTCGGGCTGGGTGCGGAAGCGGTCGTCGTGCCAGGCGCGCAGGCAGGCGCCGGCGGCGAGCTGCGCCGCGGTGCGCGCGGGCAGGCCGCGTGCGTCGATGGCGGCGCGTTCGCAGCGGAGCAGGTGGGAGATGGCGCGGGCGGCGGTGGCTTCGGGGTTGTCGCCGAGGCCTGCGAGGACGATGCGCTGGGTTCGGCCGAGTATGTCGCAGGTAGTTTCGGGTTCGGCGGTGAAATTGGCCGCAGCGGCCTGCGCCTGCCATCGTTGCGGGATTGCGCTGGCGGAAGCCGGCACGATCAGCGCCACGTCGTCCGGTAGCGCGGCGGTGATCGAGACGTTCAACACATTACATCACAGGGCAGATTTCTTCGGCCTAACCCTCGAAATGCTCGGCCACCAGCCGGTCGAGCAGCCGCACGCCGAAGGCCGTCGCCCCTTTTGGAATGACCGCGGAATCCTTCGTGGCCCAGGCGGTACCGGCGATGTCGATATGCGCCCATTTTTTCTCGTTGACGAAGCGTGCCAGGAATTGCGCGGCTGTAATGGAACTTCCCGGGCGGCCCGTGATGTTCTTCATGTCGGCGATGTCGGATTTCAGCAGCTTGTCGTATTCACGGCCCATCGGCATGCGCCAGAGTTTCTCGCCGACCGCCGTGCCGGCGGACATCAGGCGCGTGGCCAGCTCGTCATCGTTGCTGAACAGGCCTGCATGTTCGTGGCCGAGGGCGACGATGATGGCGCCCGTCAGCGTGGCCAGATCGACCATGCAGCGCGGATCGAATTTTTCCTGCGCGTACCAGAGCACGTCGGCCAGAACGAGGCGGCCTTCGGCGTCGGTGTTCAGCACCTCGATCGTCTGGCCGGAATAGCTGCGCACCACGTCGCCGGGCCGTTGCGCCGTGCCGGACGGCATGTTTTCGACCAGACCGACCAAGCCCACCGCGTTCACTTTTGCCTTTCGGCCGGCGAGTGTGGCCATCAGGCCGGTCACCGTGCCGGCGCCGCCCATGTCCCACTTCATGTCCTCCATGCCGGCGGCGGGTTTGATGCTGATGCCGCCCGTATCGAAGGTGACGCCCTTGCCGATGAAGGCGACCGGCTTCTCCTCATCGAACGTCTTCTTGGCCCCATGCCACTGCATCACCACCATGCGCGGCGGCTGCGCGCTGCCCTGGCTGACGCCGAGCAGGGATCCGAAACCGAGTTTTTCCAGCTCGTCCTGACCGAACACCTCGATCTGCAGTCCCAGCTCGGACAGTTTTTCGATCCGGCGGGCGAATTCCGGCGGGTTCAGGATGTTGGCGGGTTCGCTGACCAGGTCGCGGGTGACGAAGATGCCGTGCGCGGTGGCGTGCAGGGCGGGCCAGGCCGCCTCGGCGCCGGCGCGGTCGCTTGTCAGCACGGTGAGTGCCGACAGCTTCGGTTTTTCGTCGGGCTTCTGCTTGGTGCGGTAGAGGTCGAAACGATAGCTGCGCAGCACGGCGCCGAGCGCCGCGTGGGCGGCATGGCTGCCCTCGAGCCCATCGGCGGCCAGGGCTGCGGTCTGCTCGCGCGCCAGTCGCTGCGGCGAGTACGCCGGCGGCTTCCTCCACCCGGCGCGCTGAAAAGTCGGCCTCCTTGCCAAGGCCCGCGGCGACGATGCGGGTCAGGCCGGCGCCGGGGGCCAGGATGATGCAGCTCGTGCCCTCCTTGCCGGTGAACTCGGCGGCGGCGAAGGCGCGGGTGACGGCACCGCCGGTGGCTTCGTCGGCAGCGTGCCATTGGCCGGAGGCCCCTGCCCCCTCGCCCACCAGCAGCCCCAAAGCGCCGCCATGCGGCAGGGCTGCGTCAGCGAAGGTGATATCGAGCATTCGGCAAATTCCTAGCGGTGCGGCGGACAGGCTGGCGAATGTAGCAGCCGGCGGCTGCTTTGCCAGGGCTGGCCCCGCCCGCGTAGGACGGGTGCATGACCGAGATACTGGCATCCGATCCGGGCGGCATTGCCCGCGCGGCCGCGCTGCTGCGCGCCGGCGGGCTGGTCGCGTTCGGGACGGAGACGGTGTACGGCCTGGGCGCGGACGCGACGCAGGGCCGTGCCGTGGCGGCGATTTTCGCGGCAAAGGGCCGGCCGCACTTCAACCCGCTGATCTGCCATTTCGCGGCGCCCGAGACCGCTTTCGCGCATGTGCACGCCACGGCGGTGGCCGAGCGCCTGGCGGAAACATTTTGGCCGGGGCCGCTGACCCTGGTGCTGCCTCGGCGCGCCGGTTCGCCGATCGACCTGCTGGCCGGGGCGGGGCTGGACTCCCTGGCGGTGCGGGTGCCTGCCCATCCGGCCGCGCGGGCCTTGCTGTGTGAGGCCGGCTGTCCCGTCGCGGCACCGTCCGCCAACCGGTCGGGCGGGGTCAGCCCGACCTCGGCCGCGCACGTGCTGGCCGATCTCGGGGGGCGCATCGCGGCGATCCTGGAATGTGGGGCCGCGCCGGTGGGCGTGGAGAGCACGGTGATCGACCTGACGGGGCCGCACCCGGCGCTGCTGCGCCCTGGCGGGGTTGCGGCCGAGGCGATCGAGGCGGCGCTCGGCGCTACGCTCGCGCGCCCGCTGAGCCGGGCGCAGGCAGAGGCAAGCGCCACGCTGCGGTCGCCCGGCCTGCTCGTCTCGCACTACGCGCCCGCGCTGCCGGTGCGGCTGGGCGCCGTATCGGCCCGGGACGGCGAGGCGCTGCTGGCGTTCGGCCCTGCCCCGCCGGCCGCGCTGACGTGGAATTTGAGCGAGGCGGGCGATTTGGTCGAGGCGGCGTCGCGCCTGTTCGCGGGCCTGCGCTGGCTTGATACGGAGGGGGCGCGGCAGGGCCTTTCGGGCATCGCGGCCATGGAGGTGCCGGGCGGGGGGCTCGGCCTGGCGATACGCGACCGGCTGGCGCGGGCGGCGGCGCCAAGAAGCTGACGGTGACCGCGAAACTCGCACGGCAAAACCTTGTTCTGCCCGCAGGCGCGTCGAGGTGCGGCGCACAGAGGAGAGCCATCATGAACGAAGACAAGGTTGAGGGCACCGTGAAGGAATTCACCGGCAAGGCGCAGGGCGCCGCCGGTGACCTGCTGGGCGACAGCAAGACGTCGGCCGATGGCCGCCTGAAGGAAGTGGCCGGCCAGGCGCAGGAGTATTACGGGGCTGCGGCCGACCAGCTTCGCGGCCTGTCGGAGGAACTGACCGACCGCATCCACGAGACGCCGCTGCTTGCCGTGCTGGGCGCCGTGGGGCTGGGCTACATTATCGGCCGCCTCAGCTCGCGCTAAGCGGCTTCGCGGGAGAGGAGGGCGGCGCTGGGAACGGCGCCGCCCTTTTCTTATGTGTGGCCCATGCACGCGGACCCAGGCCGACCCGATCTTTTCACCGTGGGCTACGAGGGCCTGGTTCAGCCTCAGCTGCTGGATATCCTGCGCGCCTCGGGCGTGCTGACGGTGCTGGATGTCCGGGCCGTGCCGCAGTCCCGCAAGGCAGGGTTTTCGAAATCGGTGCTGGCGGCCTCGTTGCACGCGCATGGGATCGCCTATGTGCACGAGCGCCGGCTCGGCACGCCCAAGCCGGGACGCGATGCCGCCCGGCGCGGTCGGACAGCCGAGATGCAGCACATCTTTGAAGCGCATATGCGGACGGCAGACGCGCAGTCGGGCCTGGAAGCGGCCGTGGCCCTGGCCGGCGCCGGTCCGGTCTGCCTGTTATGTTTCGAGCGCGCGCCGCACGCATGTCACCGCGCGATCGTGGCGCACAACATCCGCGCCAGGACAGGGCAGGCGATCCGGCATTTGTGACGGGCGGGCCGGACCGGCCTGTCACAGCGGCGCGCCGTGGCTACACTACCGCATGCCGGATTTTACCCACAGAGTCGCAACACGGAGGCCGGGTGGCCGGGGTGGACGAGGTCGGGCGCGGGCCGCTGGCCGGGCCGGTGCTGGCGGCGGCCGTGGTTTTCACCGCCGGTGTGCCGGATGGGCTTGCCGGCCTGATCGACGATTCGAAAAGACTGACGGCCGAGCAGCGCGAGGTGGCCTACGCGGCGTTGATGGCGTGCGCGGGGGCCGAGATCGCGGTGGGTGCCGCGTCCGTGGCCGAGATCGCGCGGCTGAACATCCTGCATGCGGCGATGCTGGCCATGGCGCGCGCGGTGATGCGCCTGCCGGCGCCGCCGGACCTGGCCTTGGTGGATGGCAACCGGCCGCCTCCGCTCGCCTGCGCCATACGGTGCGTGGTGGGAGGCGACGCGCTGTGCCTGTCGATCGCGGCGGCATCGATCGTGGCCAAGGTGGTGCGTGACCGGGCCATGGCGCGGCTGGCGACCCGGTTTCCGCAATACGGGTGGGAGACGAATGCCGGCTACGCCACCGGGGCGCATCGCCGGGCGGTGCAGTTGCATGGCCCGTGCGCGCATCACCGCACGGGTTTCGGCACGGTGCGCGCGTGGTTGGCGGCGGCGGCGTAGCGTCACATCAGCCGTGGCTGCCCGTTGGACGCCGAGACGCCGCCATCGACCGGCAGGTTGACCCCGTTCACGAAACGCGCGTCATCGCTGGCCAGGAAGGCGATCACGTCGGCGATCTCGTCCGGCTGGGCGCCCCTGCCCATCGGGATGCGATCCTCGAATTTCTTCATCAGGTCCGGGTTGGCGGTCAGGCCGGCGGACATGTCGGTCATGGTGAGGCTGGGATTGACCGCGTTCACCCGCACGCCGCGCCCGCCGAATTCCAGCGCCAGCGAGCGGGTCAGATTGGTGAGCGCGCCCTTGGAGGCGTTGTAGAAGGCCAGCCCCCAATCCCCGCCGATGCCGGAGACGGAGGAGACGTTGACGATGTTGCCCTTTCTGGCCAGCAGGTGCGGCAGGGCCGCCCGGGTCATGTAGACGACACCGTCCACATTGGTCGCCATGGTGCGGCGGTAATCGTCCAGCGCGCCGTCGAGAAAACCGCCGAAGGCCGCGGTGCCGGCATTGTTGACCAGCACGTCCAAGGCGCCGAAGCGCGCGATGGCGGCGGCCACCAGCGCCTCGCAGGCGGCCTGGTCGGCGACGTTGGTGGGACACACCAGGGCCCGTTCGGGGCCGATCTTGGTGGCGACCGCTTCCAGCCGGTCTGCGCGGCGCCCGGCCAGCACCACGCGGGCGCCGTCGCGCCCGAAGCGCGCGGCGGTGGCGGCGCCAATTCCGCTGCCGGCGCCTGTGACGATGACGGTCTTGCCGGACATGTCGGCCATCACGCTCTCCCGCTGATTGCAAAGTGCTTGTGCGGCCCGGGCGGGGCGCGCATCCATGGCGCATGGCATTGCCCACGCACCTCGACACCGCCTATCGCCGCAGCCGCTACAAGGTTGCCGGCTTCGACGTGGCGGTCGGCCGTCGCTCCGGCGCGCTGGACGGGGTGCTGGCCGGCCTGGGGGCGCGCGACGCGGTGCTGATCACGGCCTGGAACCCGGCCAGCCGGCGCATGCCGGGCGCCTGGAACGCACGGATGATGGCGGCGCTGCGGCACCGGCTGGGCAGCACGCCGTCCTTGCCGGCGAGCAGTGCGGGCACTGGCTGGGCCGAGGACCAGTTTCTGGTGGTGGGCGACCGGCGCCGGCTGGCCGTGCTGGCGCGGTTGTTCCGTCAGGCGGCCATGGTTGGGCTACGTCGGGGTGCGGACGTCGAGCTGCTCCCGCTGGTCTGAGCTCATGCTCGTATCCGGGCGCCCATCGTCCAGCCGGGTTTCGGCCAGGCGGGCGATGGCGCGTTCGACCACACGCACCATCACCTCGCCGGCGCGGCGCACGCCCGGTTCGGCGTGGGTGAGCAGACGGTCGGAGACCAGCATGGCGGGCGAGAGAATGCCGCGTATGTCATGACGCAGGCCGGAGAGATGCGCGCGCAGATCGGCCAGGGTGGCGCGCGCGGCGCCCGCCTCGGCCAGCTCCCGGGCCAGGCGGGCGGCGGTCGCGCGCGTGCCGTGCAGCTGCCGCACCAGCAACAGGCCGGCTAGAAGGGCGCCGGCCAGGAACCCGGCGAACGCGCTCAGCACGTCTTGCATACATCTCCCCTGACGTGATCCGGCCAGAGCATGATCCGTTCGCAGTGGCTCGCGGACCAAGCTCTCGCTTCTGTTTGGCGGGCATCTGTATCCGACCGAACGAGCCCGTTCGATCGGGATGATGCTGCAGGCTGCCGCGGCCTCATCAGCCTGGACGCTAGACAATAAGGCGTGCCGTGCAAACCGGACGCGTAACGCTGGGGTGGTAAAGGAATGTATCAGCCGGCTGTCCAAGGATTTGACGCGGAGGGGCCGCCACAGCTATAGGCCGCCGCTTGAACGCCGCAGACGCGCCCGGACATGGGCTGCGCGGCGCACCCGCCTGTGCCGGAGTTTTCTCGCCGTGAAGCGTACGTATCAACCTTCCAAACTCGTCCGCAAGCGCCGGCACGGTTTTCGGGCCCGCATGGAAACGGTCGGCGGCCGCAAGGTCATCGCCAACCGCCGGGCCAAGGGCCGCAAGAAGCTGTCCGCTTAGAGAGTGTGGTGCGGGCGCCGCGCCTGAAACGCCGGGCCGAGTTCCTGCGCGTGGCGAAGGGCCGAAAAGCGCCGTCGCCCGGTCTGGTGTTGCAAGCCCTGGCGCGCCACGACGATCAGCCCGTGCGGCTGGGTTTCACGGTGACGAAGAAGGTCGGCAATGCCGTGGTGCGCAACCGCACCAAGCGGCGGCTGCGCGAGGCCGCGCGGCTGTTGCTGCGCGACGTGCCGCATGTGGGGGCCGATCTGGTGCTGGTGGGGCGCGACACCACGCGCACCCGCCCGTTCCTGTCCCTGATCGAGGATCTGCGGCGCGGGCTCGCCAAGCTGGGCGTGGCGCCAGCGTCATGAACCCGGCTGGCCATGCGCTGGCTTGGCTGGTGCGCGCCTACCAACTCGCATTGCGGCCGCTGTTTCCGCCGTCCTGCCGCTTTACGCCGAGTTGCAGCGCTTACGCGATCGAGGCGCTGCGGACCCACGGCGCCGCGCGGGGGCTGGCGCTTGCATCCTGGCGGATTGTGCGCTGCAACCCGGTCGGCACGCCCGGCTACGATCCGGTGCCGCCGCGGCGCCACGCCTGCCCGCCCCCTTCCGCCTGACACAAAGGCCCGGTCATGGACCAGAAACGCCTGCCGCTGTTCATCGCGCTGTCGATCGCCATCCTGCTGGCGTTCCAGTATCTGGCGCCCCGCAAGCCGCAGCCCGTGCTGGCCCAGCAGGCGGCCCACGTGACCAGCAGCACGCCGGCCAACCGCACGCCGGGGCCGACGCACGATCCGGCCACGCCCGGCACGCAGCCGGTGCATGTGGCGGCCCCGACCAGCGTGCCGCGCGTCAGTATCGACGGACCGCGCGTGACCGGCAGCATCAGCCTGGTCGGCGCGCGCCTGGATGATATCCGGTTGCGGGATTACCGGGAGACGGTGTCCAAGACCTCGCCGCTGGTGCGGGTGCTGGAGCCGGCGGGTGACCCGCAGCCCAGCTACACCCAGTTCGGCTGGAGCGGGCCCGACGGCGTGAAGGTGCCGGGCGACGACACGCTGTGGACCAGCGGCGGCGGTGCTGTGGGCGTGGGCCATCCGGTGACGCTGACCTGGGACAACGGCGCCGGCCTGGTGTTCTCGCTGGCCTTGTCGATCGACGAGAATTACATGTTCTCGGTGCACCAGAGCGTGCGCAACACGGGCGCGGCGGCGGTGCAGGTATGGCCGTGGGAGCGGGTGCGTCGCGACTACCTGCCGCAGACCGCCGGCTACAGCGTGCTGTTCGAGGGCGTGCTGGGCGTGGCCGACAACCGGCTGCAGGATTTTACGTATGCCAAGATAAAGACCGAGGCCGGCAAGCATGACGGGGTGGGGTATGACCACGCCGGCCCGGGCGGCTGGGCCGGTTTCACGGACAAATACTGGCTGACGGCGCTGGTGCCGGACCAGGCTGTGGCCGTACACACATCGTGGAACCATTGGCTGGAGGATGGGGCCGACCGGTTCCAGGTCAGCTACGTGGCCACCGACGCCCAGACCGTGGCACCTGGCGGCCAAGCAGCCTATGACAGCCGCGTGTTCGTGGGTGCGAAGGAAGTGCATCTGCTGGACCGCTACGAGAGTGCCGGACACGTGCCGCTGCTGAGCTATGCGGTGGATTGGGGCTGGTTCTACTTCCTGACGAAGCCTTTTTTCTATGCAATCGACTTCCTCTACTCGGTCGTCGGCAATTTCGGCGTCGCCATCCTGCTGTTCACGCTGTGCGTCAAAGGCCTGTTCTATCCGATCGCCGCGCGCTCGTACCGTTCGATGGGAAAGATGCGCTTGCTGGCGCCGAAGATCACCGCGGTGCGGGAGCGTTACAAGGACGACCCGGCAAAGCTGCAATCGGAGATGATGTCGGTCTACAAATCGGAAAACGTGAGCCCCGTGAGCGGCTGCGCGCCGATGCTGCTGCAGATTCCGGTGTTTTTCTCGCTGTACAAGGTGATTCTGGTGACGATCGAGATGCGGCATGCGCCGTTCTTCGGCTGGATCCAGGATCTGTCGGCCACCGACCCGACCAACGTGTTCAACCTGTTCGGGCTGCTGCCGTTCGACCCGAGTGCGGCCTCGCCTTACCTGCATCTTGGCGTGTGGCCGCTGGTGATGGGCGCCAGCATGTATTTCATGCAGAAGCTGAACCCGCCGGCGCCCGATCCGGCGCAGCAGCGCATGCTGCAATTCATGCCGTTGATCTTCATGTTCACCATGGGGCGGTTTCCGGCCGGGCTGGTGATCTACTGGACGTGGAACAACCTGCTGACCATGGCGCAGCAATGGTACATCCAGCGGCAGGCGAAGCTTGGCCCGGGCAACCGCGCGCCTGTGCGGGCGTGACGCCGGACGACGACGCGGCGGCCCGGATAGAGGCCGGCCGGCTGCTGTTCGCCGCCGAGTGCAAGTTTTTTTATGCCGCCCAGCGGATCGATCAACTGCCCGAGCCGCGCGGGCCGGAGGTGGCCTTTGCCGGCCGGTCGAACGTGGGCAAATCTTCGCTGATCAATGCGTTGACGGGCCACAAGGCGTTGGCCCGCGCCTCGAGCGAGCCGGGGCGCACCAAGCAGCTCAATTTCTTCGATCTCGGCGGCCGGCTCGTGCTGGTCGATATGCCTGGCTACGGCTACGCCCAGGCTGCCACGCGCCGTGAAGGAGGATTGGCAGGGCCTGATGTTCGATTTTCTGCGCGGCCGCGTGGTGCTGCGCCGGGTGGTGCTGCTGCTCGACGCACGGATCGAGCTGAAGGCGTCGGACCACGCGGTGATGGAGCTGTTCGACCGGGCGGCGGTCAATTTCGGCTGCGTGTTGACCAAGACCGACGGCCTGAAACCCGACCGGCTGGCACGCAAACTGGCCGAGGTGCAGGCAGTGGTGAAGACGCATGCGGCGGCGTTTCCCGAGGTGATCGCCACGAGTGCGCGCGACGGCGCGGGCATCGAGGCGCTGCGGGCTTCGATCGCGGGATTGGCGGACACGACGATCTAGAGGCATCGCCGATCGAACGGACTCATTCGATCGGATGAAGATGTTCCACGAAACAATGAGCTTGGGCTTGGCCGTGAGCCGATGCGAACGGACCATGCTCTCGGGGGGGAGGTGCGGCGGGTGTCCGACCGTGTCCAACCATGGCCAGAAATCCCGCTTGACAGCTTTGGCACCCGGCGTAACGTTACCTTGACACCGCAAGTGTCAGACAAGGTTGACATTGTCGCCTGGGGTCAGCAGGGGGTGCAGTGTCGGCCGAAGCCTACCTGCTGAAATCATCGACGTTGCCCGACCTCCACGAAGATGCCCGCCCAGCGTGTCGAAATCCGGATCGGATGAAGGAGGTGTTTCCATGGAAGCGAGTAGAATTAACGAAGATCCCAGCCGCGTCTGGCCGACTGGCCTGACGATCGCGGAATCCGAGGAACTGCATCGCCACGTCATAGACGGTGCGCGCGTGTTCTTCGTGTTGTCCGTGATCGCTCATATCCTGGCCTACATCTACTCACCCTGGCTGCATTAGGAGGGTCGGACCATGAACCAGGGTAGAGTTTGGTGCGTCGTCCACCCGACCGTGGGCCTGCCGCTGCTGCTGGGCAGCGTCGCTGTGACATCTCTGATCGTGCACGCGTCGATCATGACGCACACGACATGGATGTCCACCTACTGGATGGGCAAATACGCCCGGACAGGGGCGCCGCCGGCGGCATCGCTGTCCGGCCCATCCTTCTCGATGAAGGTTGTGCCGGATACCGACGCCGCAGGCGGATCGCCGGCATCCTTCGTGGTGACGGTGTCGCCAGCCCCCGCGCCGGCGACGCGGGCGGCGGCGTTGTCGGGTACCGCACCGGTGCGAACGGCCAGTACCAAACTGACGACGGCTGTTAGTGACAAGATTGGCGGCCGGGGCTCGCGGGTCCTGGTCTGCCAAGTTTCGTTGACGGATTCTTTGCGCCATGAACCGTGTCAGCCGTGCAGCCATGAGATCCTGGGTCGGCATGGGGGCACGTTTCCTGCCGTTCGCCGACGCGGCCACCCCGGATCTGCCGCTGGGTCGGCTGCTGCGGCTGTCGCTGTTCCAGGTCTCGGTGGGCATGGCGCTGGTGCTGCTGGTCGGCACGTTGAACCGGGTGATGATCGTGGAGCTGGGCGTGCCGGCGGCCCTGGTCGGCATCATGGTGGCGCTGCCGCTGATCGCGGCCCCTTTCCGCGCAGTGATCGGATACCGCAGCGACATGCATGTCTCGGCGCTTGGCTGGCGGCGGGTGCCGTTCATCTTCCGCGGCAGCATGGTGCAGTTCGGCGGGCTGTCCATCATGCCGTTCGCGCTGCTGGTGCTGGCCGGCGCGGGCCATGCGAGCCATGCGCCGCGCTGGATCGGCGATGTCGGCGCGGGCCTGGCCTTCCTGCTGGTGGGCGCCGGCCTGCACACAGTGCAGACCGTGGGCCTGGCCTTGGCGACCGATCTGGCCGCGCCCGACGCGCGCCCGAAGGTGGTCGGGCTGATGTATGTGATGCTGCTGCTGGGCATGATCGCGAGCGCGCTGCTGTTCGGCGCGTTCCTGGCCGACTTCACGCCTGGCCGGCTGGTGCAGGTGATCCAGGCCGCGGCGTTGCTGACCATCGTGCTGAACGCGGTGGCGGTCTGGAAGCAGGAGGGGCGGAGCCGATCACGCAGAGTGGTTGCCGAAACACCGCGATTCCAGCATGCCTGGGGCCAGTTCGTGGCCGGCCGGCGGGCGGTGCGGCGCCTCATCGCCATCGGCCTGGGCACGGCCGCCTTCAGCATGGAGGACGTGCTGCTGGAACCGTATGGCGGGCAGATCCTGCACCTGACAGTTGGTGCCACGACACGGTTGACGGCGACCCTGGCGTTGGGTGGGCTGCTGGGTTTTGGGCTGGCCTCGCGCGTGCTGTCGCGGGGCGCCGATCCGTTCGGCATGGCGGCGGCCGGCGCGCTGGTGGGCTTGCCGGCGTTCGCGGCCGTCATCCTGTCGGCGCCCCTCTCGGCACCGATTTTGTTCGCCGTGGGCACGCTGCTGATCGGGTTCGGGGCCGGGCTGTTCGGCCATGGCACGCTGACGGCGACCATGCATGCGGCCCCGCGCGATCAGGCGGGCCTGGCCCTTGGTGCCTGGGGCGCGGTGCAGGCGTCGGCCGCCGGGCTGGCGATCGCGCTGGGCGGCGTGTTGCGCGACGTGGTGGCGTCCCTGGCCGCGCCGGACAGGTTTGGCGCGGCCGCCGGCTACCACGCGGTTTATGGGCTGGAAATCGTGCTGCTGCTGGCAACCCTGGGCACGATGAGCCCGCTTGTGGAACGCTGGGTGTTTGCCTGGCCGATGATGTTCAACGCGGCGCCGAGGCTTTCGGCCCCTTTGCAGGAGAGCGCACGCCATGCCGATCTCTAGACACTATCCCTCGGCGCAGGACGCGGAACGCGCGGCCGAGGAGCTTCGGCGCGCGGGCTATGAGCACGTGGCGGTCGCCCCCCACGAAGACGGGGGCGGCACGCGGCTGACGGTGGATGCGGCCTTCGGCACCGGCGCGCTGGCGGTCGAGATCATGGACCGGTTCCATCCGGACCAGGCCGGCCATGCGGAGATTTCGCATTGGACCGGGGCGCACCTGCATGCGCGGCACGAGGACCACGCGGGCGAGTATGGCACCGCGGACGACAATGCCGCCCCGCTTTCGGCGCTGATGGGATGGAAGGTGTTGTTGCACGATCCGGCCCCGCTCTCCAGGGCGTTGGGGTGGCGCACGCTGTCCGCGCGGCAATCGCCCGGCGACATGTCGCACGGTCTGCCGACGCTCTCGCACAAGGCGGCGCCGCTGTCCGGCATGCTGGGGTTGGCGACCCTGTCGAGGGCGGCCGCCCCGCTTTCCTCGATGCTGGGCCTGGCCACGTTGTCGGCGTCTGCGGCGCCGCTGTCCAAGGCTGCCGGGATGCGAACGTTGTCGGATGATGCGGCGCCGCTGTCGCGCGCGGTTGGGATGAAGACGTTGTCGGATGATCCGGCGCCGCTGTCTTCGGCATTGGGGTTGCCGGTGTTGACGAGACGGCAGTGAAGATCTTCTTTTCTGAAGAAAAGAAGCAAAAGACTTTTGTTCGGCTGTCGCGGACTCACTGGGAAAAAGTTTTTTGGTCCTTTTTTTCAAAAAAGGACTGCTTGCTTTTTTGCTGTTTCGTCTCCGTCGCCCAGGCGGCCCCAGAGCTACGCCGCGTCGTGCTCTCCTCAGGCGGCGTAGGTCAGTTCGAGTTCGAGGGCGATGTGGCGGGTGCCGCCAGCCTGAGCCTGGACGTGCCGCTCGATCAGGTGGACGACGTTTTAAAAAGCCTGGTGGTGGAGGATCCGGCGGGTCCGATGCTGGGGGTGCGGCTGCCGGGCCAGCAGCCGCTGTCGGAAAGTTTTCGCACGCTGCCGTTCAAGCCGGAGGCGTTTTCTTCCGCCGAGGCGCTGCTGGCGGGGCTGGTGGGTGAGACGGTGCGCATTCCGTCCACTGGGGCGCGTGGTGCCATTTTGGCCGTCAGCACGTTTGACCAGCCTGGCGCGGCCGGTCAGGAGCGCGTGCAGCGCCACCGGCTGACGATCGCCACCTCGGAAGGTGTGGCTAGCGTGGTGCTGGAGGATACGCCGGATATCGAGTTTTCGTCCGAGACATTGCGTGGCCAGATTGCGACCGCGCTTTCCGCGATTGCGGCGCAGCGTGTGCAGGACCGGCGTACGCTGGTGATCGGTTTGCGGCCTGGCGAGGCGCGGCATGTGCGGTTCGGCTACGTGGTGCCGGTGCCGATCTGGAAGACGTCGTATCGGCTGACGTTGCCGCGGGGGAACGGGCCGGCGCAGTTGCAGGCGTTCGCGGTGGTGGAGAATTTGAGTGGGCGGGACTGGCACGATGTGCAGGTGACGCTGACCTCGGGGCAGCCGGTGCTGTTTCATACGCCGCTGTATGCCAGCGTGTTTTCCAGCCGGCCGGAGGCGCCGGTGGATGTGCAGGGTACGCTGGCGCCCGCGGTGGATGCGTTTGCCGCGCATTCGCCGATGATGGCGATGCAGAGTGCCGCACCGGCGCCGATGGCCGCGCCGGCGCCGCCGTTCATTCCGCCGCCAGAGATACAGATGGAGGCGCCCAGACGGCGACACAATCCGCTGGGTGGGGGAGCAATGGGTGGAGGCGAGCTCGCGACGAACATTCGAGCCGCCGTCCGCCGTGGCGCAATCGGTCGCTCAGGTCGAGTATTCGCTTGCCGCGCCCGTCACCGCCGGCTCGGGCCAGTCGCTGCTGCTGCCGATTCTCGACCGCCCGATGCCGGCCGCCCGCGTGGCGCTGTACCAGCCCTCGGCCGATCGGGTGCATCCGTTGGTGGCGCTGCGTATCACGAATGATAGCACCGGGGCGCTGCCGCCGGGCGTGGTGAGCCTGTTCGAGCGGCATGCCGATGGGACCGCCGGCTACGTGGGCGACGCGCGGCTGCCGTCCATCGCGCCAGGTGAGGAGCGGCTGGCGAGTTTCGCGCTCGATCTGGGCGTCAGCGTCGATGTGACCGGCCGCGCCGATCAGGTCGTGGTGGGCGGCAGCATTTCGCACGGCGAGATGATTTTGACGGAAAAGCTGCGCGATACGGAGACCTATCGCGTCACCACGCCGAAGGACGCTGGGCGCACGATCATCATCGAGCAGCCACGTACCGCCGGCCACACACTGACCGAGCCGGCGGGCAAGGATGTGAAGGTCACGCCGGATGCGTATCGTGTCAGCCGCGACATACCGGCCGGCACGACGCAGGCGATCACCCTGGTGTCCGAGCAGACTGTCAGCGAAACACGTTCGTTGCGCGACATGGACCCGGATGCCAGCGTTCTGGCGCTGAGCAACGGGGAACTGCCCGATGCGCTTCGCCAGGCTGTGCAACGCGCCGCCGCGCTGCGCCAGGATGTCGATCGCAAGCAGGCCGCGTTGGAAGCGTTGCAGGCCCGACAAGCGAGCATCGTGAGCGACCAGACGCGGATACGAAGCAATCTGATGTCCGTGCCCGCCAATAGCGAGCTGCATCGCCGCTATCTGGCGAAGATGCAGACGCAGGAGGATGAGTTGTCCGCGCTGCTCGATCAGCAGGATGCGGCGCAGAAGGCGCTGGACCGGGCGCGGGAAACGTTCAGCACGTATGTCGATGGGCTGAAGTTGTAACGAACGACATGCCGTAGCGGGGTCACGCACAATCTGGTATGTTGGTGTCTAAATCGACGTGCCTGTCGATCGCGGGAGGGCGCCGGATTGGACGCTTCACACGGAATTCGTCGTGCCCTATGCGCGGTGGTGCTGCTGGCGCTGACCGGCTGTCCTGGGCCCACGCACAAGATCGCTCCGTATCTGCGCGATGCGCTCGGCCCGTCCTGGACGATGGTGCCGCTGCCCAATTCCGGCATGTCGCCGGGTGCGATCCTTCAGGTGATGCCTGTGGGGACGGGTTCGGCGGCCAGTGCCGCGCAGCTCGACATACGTTGGCTGGGGCGGCTGGAGGATTGCGGCGTGCCGGTGACGGCGCTTGCCGTCAGCGATGCTTCCGTGCCGTCCATCAGCGCCGGCAACACGTATTCGATCGACGCGTCGCTGGGCGCCAGCCTGGCCGGTGTGTCGGGCAAGCTGGGGGCGAATGCCAGTTCGGCGGCCGATTTCATCGTGTCCAAATCGACCGACAGCTCGCTCAACTTCATCGGCTTCGAAAATTGGGCGTCGGCTCCCGGCCACGCTGCCATCATGAGCCAGAGCTGCGGCCACGCGCTGGCTTTGCCGGGCGTGTATGTGGTGCAGGAAGCGTTCATCGTCGATGAGGGCAGCTACACGTTCAAGACCACGGCAGGTGGCGATATCGCGGTGCAGCCGCCGCCCAACGTGCCGGTGAAGCTTTCGGCTGGCGGTACCACGGGCAGCACCGGCGCCCTGACGATCACCTCCCCCATCGTGTTCGCGCTGAAGGTGTTGCAGCCGCTGCCGCAGGGCGGGTTTCAGACCGCGACGATCGACACCCATCCCGTATCGGGACCGGCGGCGGTGGGCGCGGTGGCTTCGCTGTCGCATCATCACGTGGCCGCGTCGCGGACGCCGGGCGTGGAGACACCGCCGCCAGCCCCGCCGCCGCCGCCGCCGCCCGTCGCGGCCGCGTTGCCGCCTCTGCTGCTGGGCGGCAAGTCCATCGGCCAGGTGCAGGGTTTGGCCCACCCCTGACCGCCGTGCTTGACCCGCCGGCCGGCGGGCCGTTACGGCAGGGGGTATGACCGAGTTCGACGACGCCCTGCGCCGTGCCACCGAGCAGGCGTCCATCCTGGCGCAGGCGCTGCCTTTTCTGCGGCGGTATGCCGGGGCGACCGTGGTGGTCAAATACGGTGGGCACGCGATGGGCGACCCGGAGCTGGCCGCCGGTTTCGGGCGGGACATCGCGCTGCTGAAACAGGTGGGCGTGAACCCTGTGGTGGTGCATGGCGGCGGGCCGCAGATCAACGCGATGCTGAAACGGCTGGGCATCCATAGCGAATTCGTGGCCGGCCTGCGGGTGACGGACGCCGCGATGGTCGAGGTGGTGGAAATGGTGCTGGCCGGTACGGTCAACAAATCGGTGGCCGAGCTGATCAACCGTGCCGGTGCGCTGGCGGTGGGGATTTCGGGGAAAGATGGCGGGCTGATCCGGGCGAAGAAACATACGCGGACGATCGTCGATCCGGACAGCCATATCGAGCATGTGCTTGATCTCGGTTTTGTTGGTGAGCCGGAACATGTGGATGTGCGCGTGATCCACGCGCTGACGGGCAGCGGGCTGATTCCGGTGATCGCCCCCGTGGGGCAGGGGGCGGATGGCGCCACGTACAATATCAATGCGGATGACGCGGCCGGTGCGATCGCGGGTGCGCTGCATGCGACGCGGCTGCTGATGCTGACGGACGTGCCTGGTGTGCTCGACAAGGATGGGAAACTGATCGCCGATCTGTCGGTGGCCGAGGCGCGGGCGCGGATCGCGGACGGCACGATTTCGGGGGGGATGATCCCGAAGGTGGAGAATTGCATCGAGGCGTTGGGGTTCGGTGCGAAGGGGTGCGTGATCCTGGATGGGCGAATACCGCATGCGGTGCTGCTGGAACTGTTTACCGAGGCGGGGCCGGGGACGTTGATCCATAGGTGATCGGGGCGACGCGTGCCCTGGCCTGAAAAGTTTTGGAATGCAAACCGTGTGATGACGGGCCGGCGCTGTGTGACGCGCGGGCGATCATCCCGGTTTTGGTGGCGGGCGTTTTTCCGGCGCGAGCATTCGGCCCGGGCGGGCTGGTTCGGGATTTTGGGCCGGTGTGGCGGTGCGGGTGATGGGACGGGCTTGGGTGATGGCTGGCGGCAGGGGCTCGATGGCCTGGCCGAGTGTTTCGCTGATTTCGAGCAGGATGTCGTCGGGCGCGCGGTTCGCGTCGGCGGCCAGATCGTCCTCCAGCGCTTCGTGGTCGAGATAGGTGCCGTCGCCGGGTTCGCGTGGGCGGGACGGGGCGGGTCTGGCGGTGGTGGCCGACGGGGTGGTGCGCACCGGTGGCGGGCGGTCGTAGAGGCCGCTGTCCAGGCGCGCTTCCAGCAGGATGGCCTGGCGGACGGTGCGGGAGAAGGTGGCGAAGAGCTCGGCGCAGGTTGTGTCGCGGATGTGGGGCGGGAGGGGCGGCATGTATTGGCCGGGCGGCACCGGGAAGCGCACCGGCGGCGGCTGGAGTTCGCGCAGGGCTTCGCGCTGGGCGGCTTCGGCCAGCTCCATACCGAGGTCGGCCAGGCGCTCGCATTTTTGCGGGCGGCGTTCGTGGCGCTGAGCCTGGGTGCTCGGGATGGGGGCGATGGCGTTCAAGGGGGCGGGCCTTGTGGGTGCGTGGGAACGTAGTAGGAACATGGAGGTGGGGTTCTGGGCAAGTTTTTTGGGCGGGCGGCTGTTGGATGGGGTGCGCTTGCGCTCCGCCGCGCGCTCCGTTGCATGACGTGGATTTGCGCTACGGCTGCTTGCTGATGCTCACACCGGACCAAGACATGTTCCTTGGTTCGACTGCCAACGCCTGTTCCTTCGTTCTTTAATCGCGGCATCTTGGTCGAGGGGCAGGTCGCCCGCGCCAGACCTCACATCGGCTCTGGCTCATCCAGCAGCCAAGGCACACCTTCGGCATGGAACTCCAGTTGGACCGCTGGTAATCCCTCCAGGGTTGTCAGTCGTGGTGCCGAGGCGTCGCACATCCAGGCGGTAAACCCCTCTCCCAGAGAAATGGGCGAGAAGTCTCCTGTTTCCGTTAGATTGCCTACAAAGTGAAACCAGCCAGCATAGTCGTGACGACCCGGGGCCATCCGACCATTGTGATACACTTCACCGTCCTTGTTCGGATCAATTCCTAATTGATCTAGAAGTGCAAGAAATGCAGTTGGAAATGCGGTCGCGCGTGCTTCTCGGAAATTTCTGCAAGGGACACAATCGCAAGTATCAGTCCCGCCTTTCTCGGCCTCGCTATAGGCACGTTCAGTCGCAGCCCGATCCACACTGTATATCGATTGCCCAAAAGACGCCATTTGTGACCGATCAAGATTTGCAGAAAATTTGTTTCTCAGTTCGGTTGGAGCGCCGTTTCTCCGTCCCGGCCTGCAAGATCATAGGGCGTCGCGCGCAGTGGCCGTCAAGGGAAGCGCGGAGCCGCGCGGAGCCACGCGCAGCCGCCCCTTTGCGGCGAGCATGGCGAGCACGGCGAGCACTGGACCTTTATGGCCGCGAGCACGTTGCCACGCTTGATCAGGTTGGGGCTACTGTCCTGCGAGGTCATGGTTCTGTCCGCGGTCTGTTGGCAGCCGCAACATGGCATCGGAGAGGGCGGCACCTTTATGTCCCGACCAGCGTAAGCCTCGCCGTCGCGCGCAGGGCTGGTCAAGCATGGCCGAAGGCCACCGCGCAGCGGCGCGCAGCGTGCTTGACCAGACCGAGCACGGCGGCATTATAAGCCGCAGAGAAAGGTGCTGTGCTCCAACGAAGCTAACGGCTGCTACTTGCTGGCGTTCTCCGCACAAAGTGGTGGGCTGGAGCGCACCTTACTTGCTGTTAACTATGGTTGCTGCACCACAAACATCCTCTCTCGCTCGCTTTGCAATTTTCGTGTAATCTATTTGTGGCCGGGTCAAACCGGCGGCAAGGGCTCGGAATACGTGGTGTGCTCCTTGATGGCCTCTGCGCTGGCGGCGTCCGACAGTTTGCGGAGTTTCTCGATCCAGTCCTTGTGCCGGTTCGGCCGATCGGCCGCTTTCACACTCAGCTCCGCAATGGACTTTCGCAAACCATCTCCTTCGGCTGCCAGCCCCTCAAGTGCATCCTTCTGCTTCGTAGAGGCCGCCTGTCTGGCCGCAAGCGCCTCCTTCAGGGCCGTTTCCTGCCGGGAAAGCTGCTCTGAGAGCTCCTCGTGCGACGGAGGTGCATTCTCCTCGCAATATCTCTTGTAGTTTCTCACAACGTTTTTCCAAAATTCATGCTCCTTTTTCAACTTGCCTGCATCATCGGCTAACCGGGTCCGTTCCTTGTTGGCTTGCTCCAACATCTCTTTCGTCACCTTGGGCGCCTCGCCCTCGTTGGGCTTTGGCGACGGGTCGGAACCGTGGCTCCGCAGCGCGCTCGTAAGCCTTGAGACCTCGCGAACTTGGGCCTCGCGAAGCTTATTGGCTGCCTCGACCCGCTTTTCCAGTTCCGCCGCCTTGGCGGCAGCTTTCTCTTCCTCCAATACGGGATTTTCCTCACGATGTTTCTTGAGAAAGCCGTCGTAATCCGAGACAGCCTCCTTGAGGCGCTTGGTCGTTTCCTGAAACTTCGCAATCCTTTTATCCGCCTCTTCGATCCCTTTTGTCCCGTCTTTGAGGTTTTTCTCGAGCTCCTGCAGTTTCGATTGAGCAGCGGTTAGGTCTTCCTTGGTTTCCTTCTCTGCATCCTTATGCTCCGGCGATTGCGTATGGTCAGACGCGGTCCGTACTACCTTGGGCGCGGTCCACTCCTTGAGAAGCTTGCCGCCGGAGGCGACGCCCTGGTAGTGCGAGATGCGCCATAAGCCGTCCTTTTCCTCGTGATACACCGAGTAGTCGAAGGCGGCGTCGTAGATCTGGAATTTGCCGGTTTGCGGATCCAGATTGTAAGTTCTGCAAATCGTCGACGAGGTGTATAAACCAGAACTCGAGTATTCCTCTCTTTTCGTCTTTTCGATGACTTCGTTGCACAACGCCTTGCTTGTCGCCGCGTCAACGACGATCACCGAGGTGGCCTTCCCGCGCATCACGCTGCAAATCGTTGCGTTCATGTCGTTGAAACTGAACCCGTCAAAGTCCGGCACCTTCTTTGTCAAAACGTGGTTTTCCAGGAACGCATCGCTGGCGATTTGTGTGATGTCGCCCCCGCTCTTGACCCCGTCGAGGAACGCATCGAACGCCCGGTCGGCGGCGTCGGCGTCATCCTTCGACCCGCCCTCCGGAAACACGATACATTTGAGCTGAAACACCTGGTCCGTGCCGCCGCGCACGTTGATCTTGTGCGTGCCGGGGTTCAGGCGGTAGGGCCTTGTAAACAACCGCACAATATTTTCGGCTTTGGCGCCTTTCTTCTTGCCGGGTGTTGGCTCGGGCGGCAGAACATTCTCAACCGCGTCGCGAATTCTGCGTTGTCGGACAGATCGTGAAATTTCTTGCCTTTCGGGATCATGATCTCGAAACTCTGGAGCGCGCGCAGCATCTTAAGCTTCTCTTCTGCCTGCGGGTCGTCCTTGAGCCGCGCCGCGACGGCGTCATCTTGATAGTCGTGGTTCTGTGGCATGCCTCACTCCGCAGTAGGTCCGAAACGAGTCAGAGCTTCGCAGATCGCCCGATCAGACGCGTGCGCTCGGCGTAGCCGGCGGTTGCAAGCGACAAATCGTCTGTGTAACTTTAACCTGTGATTGTCGCATTTGGGAAGCGAACAATGGCGACCGAGGCGGATGCCAAGGACCTCTGGGTACGGAACGTCTTAGGGATCGATCCGCGCGCCGCGCTGGCAGCGCAAAATCGCGTGAAGCCCGGCACCGTCGCATACCGAAAGGCGCTGCTTGGTTTCAGCAAGGCGAAGGCGCAAGTATGGTCTCAGTTCGATCAGTTCACGAGCGCCCTCGCCAAGGAACTGCCGGAGGAGGCGACGCTGGCAAAGCAGGTCTCTGACCAGCTCGCGAAACTAAACAACGAAATCGGCGCGGTGGTGGACCACGCCTTGAATGCGTCAGGGGGCGCCGACGATAAGGTCCGCAGCAAGATCGAGGCCTATGCTGCCCGCCTCGCGGGTGACCCGCTGATCGAGCATCTCGACGACAATCCGTTCGTCAGTCTCAGCATCAAGAGCACGCTGAGCGGCGCGCTGCAAGATATACTCGGCAGCGCTCGCTGACCCGTCCGCTTAGAGCATCGTGCGCGAACTCGAGCTGGACTTCAACACCGGGTTTGGAAAAGGCAACATGTTTCAAAGACCTACACGGACGTATGTAGCCCTTAGCACCACATAGGACGCTGCTCGGGCGGGTTGAGGAGGTCAGGCTTCGGCGGTCTCGCGCAGGTTCTGTGGCAAGGCGACGCGGGCCGCCTTGAACAGCGGGCCGATCACGCTGGTAGCGCGCGTTCGTAGCGTGATCTGCTGACCGTCCTTGCAGATCTCGACCTCCTGCAGCCGATCGAGGTCACGGAGCACGTCACCCCCTTCGTCGGCCTCACCGGCCGCCGTTGCAGCGAGCGTAGGGCGGAAAAGCGAAGCGCCTTCCGCTATCGCCACGTTTGCCGCGCTCCCCGGCCTTCGTCATTTGAGTGCCATAAGGTGTCGAGCAGGCGAATCGCGAGAGTGGGCGCCACCTGTCACGTGGTGGCCTTGACAGTCCGGCATGCGCGACGTTTCCGGCTTGAGTGATGGCGGAAGGCGCTTCGCTTTTCCGCCCTACACCTGCAGCTCGTTTATCGCCGGTGATGGGCGGCCCGCGTGGCCGTTTCAACTTATGCCGGGTTGATGTCCACCGCCGCCTCGGCCGGCGTGAGCGGGGCTACGTCCAGCGCCTCCGTCAGCAGCTCCGGTCCGTTGTTGCGGACGTTGTTGACGGCGCGGGAGACGGGCCATAGGCGCAGCGTGCCGGGTGGGGCGGGGTGGAGGAGGGTTTTGGGGTCGCCTTCCGCTTCGCCCAGCCAGAGGGGCCAGGCTTGCGGTTCCAGGATGACCGGCATGCGGTGGTGCAGGTGCTCGATGTCCGGGTTGGCGGCGGTGGTGGCGATGGTAAAGGTGCGCAGGAGCTCGCCGGACGGGTCGCGCCAGCTCTCCCACAGGCCGGCGAAGGCGAGGGGTGCGCCGTCTGCGCGGGCGATGGCGTAGGGTTGTTTGCCGTCCGGCATAGCCCTCCATTCGTAGAAGGCGTCGGCGGGGACGAGGCAGCGGCGGGCGGCGAGCGCGCCGCGGAAGAGGGGGGAGGTGGCGGCCGTCTCCGAGCGGGCGTTGATCGGGCGTTTGCAGGTTTTCAGGTTTTTCGTGAAATGCGGGACCAGGCCCCAGTGGAGGGCGTGCATGCGGCGCTCGCCGGTGGCCGGGTGGCGGCGGAGGACGAGGGCGGGTTGGGTGGGGGCGATGTTCCACGAGGGTGGGGTGTTGGGGATGTCGCCCAGGGCCGCGAAGGCGCGGCGGAGCAGCTCGGGCGGGAGTTGGGAGGCGAAGCGGCCGCACATCGGCGAATGGTTGCTTCAGAGGCGATCAGGCCATCAGGCGGCCGAGCAGATAGCGGAGCGCGTCGGCTTCGTGGGAGGACAGGGTGCTTGTGTCGGCCAGGCCGGCGAGGCCTTCGGCGAGGCGGCGGCCGGTTTCGGTGAGCGCGGGCTGGCCGTGCTGGCGGGTGACGTGGCCCTGGCGTTCCAGCTCGGCCAGGGCGTCTTCGCTGGCGTTCGGGGGGGACGGGGCGCGGGGGAAGATGCCGCCGTAGCGGCCGGCGTGGTAGACGAGCGGGGCGTGGGCGGCCTGTTCGAATTCGCTGGACTTCGCCCAGGAAGATCGCGTGGTCGCCGCCCTCGTATTCGAAGGCGGCGCGGCAGATGAAGCGGGCGGCCGAGCCGGCGAGCAGCGGGATGCCGTCCGGTCCGCGCGTGGTGGCCACGCCGTCGAATTTTTCGACATCGCGGCGGGCGAACTGGTTGGACAGATCCTCCTGGCCGGCGGCCAGCACGTGCACCGCCCACCAGGCCGCCTCGCGGAAGGCGGCGAGGCTGGTGCTGTCCAGGGCCAGGCTCCAGAGCACCATAGGCGGGTCGAGCGAGACGGAGTTGAAGCTGTTGGCGGTCAGGCCGGCGGGGCGGCCGTGCCCGGTCCAGGGTCGTTACTATGGTGACTCCGGTGACGAAGCTGCCGAGCGCACGCCGGAAGGCGAGCTTGTCGAAGGCCGGGGTGGGCGGGGCGGACGCCAGTATGTCTTGGGAGTGGGGCATGCAGACGATCCATGTGCGCCCGAACCCGCTGGATACCACCCCTGGCCGGGGTCTGGGGCCGACTGGCCCCGTCGTGTGTAGCACGCACCTGCGTGACGGGGTCCAGGGGCAGAGCCCCTGGCCTTCCTTCCCCTAATGGTTCCGCCCGCGCCCGGTACGGGATTGCAGCGCATCGATGCGCTTTGACGCCTCCGCCTTGTTCAGCGTGTCGTCGAACGGTTCGCCCGCCTCCTCGCTGAGCGTTTTCAGGTAGGAGGCCTGGGCGCCGGTCATGGTCTCGCCGCCCGTGGTCCAGTCGTCCGGGTCCTTTTCGGCGTTGGATGGCAGGCTGTCCGGGTCCGCCTCGCTGGTGCGTTTGGGGTTGTGCGGGTGGCCGGCTGTGGGCGGGGATGACGGCTTCGCCTGCTCATCCGCTTCGCTGGTTCTGGGTGTGTCGTTCATGGCCGGTCAACGCTGGTGTTTTTGCTTCGTTCCCGGTTGACGCGGGTGTGACCGGGCGGCGGGGTTACAGCAGGTCGCGCAGGATGAGTGCCACGTGCCGGGGCGGCGTGGCTGTTTCGAGGTGGAGCGTGGTGCCGAGCGGCGCCAGGATCTTGCGCCACAGCCCTTCGGTGTCGAGCGCCGCGGTGGTCTGGCCGTCGATGCGCGAGACGGTGTCGCCGGCGTGCAGGCCGGCCTCGCTCGCGGGGGTGCCGGGGTAGACGGCGGTGACTGTCCAGTGGTCGCCGGCGCGTTTGAGGCGCAGGCCGGCGCGGTTGAACACGTCCTTCTGGCCGTAGAGGCGGTTGGGTTCGAAGGTGATGGTTTGCCGCACGTAGTCGAACGTCAGGTTGAACTGTTTGAGGATGCCGAGGCCGATATTGGCCGACACGGTGCGGCTGGCATCGAAGCCGGAGTGTTGCAGCGAGATGCGGGTGACGGGGGCGTGCACCTGCACGGCCGGGCGGCCATCCGCGCCGTTCAGCGCCACCGTGCCGGCGCGCAGGCGGGCCCAGACGCCGTGGGTGGCGCCGACCGACTGGCCTTGGTACGGGATGTCGGCGTGGTAGCGGGCGACCAGGCCGTAGCGTCGGGCGAAAGGCGCGATCAGCAGCAGCGAGCCGCCGTCGCCGGTGTCGATGGCGAAACGGCCGGCGATGCCATCGATGCTGCCGGTCACCTCCGGCTGGTTGTCCTGGATGTGGAAGGGGATGGTGGTGGCGTGGGCGGGTGGGGTGGATGCCTCCGGCCGGGTGAGGGTCATGATGCCGCGGTCGAAATCGAGGCGGACGACGAAGCGTTGCAGGATTTCCAGGCCGACCAGGGCGCGGTCGGGTTCGTCCGGCGCGAAGGCGTGGCTGTGAAAGCTGACGTCGTGGATGGAGGCGCCGCCGATGGCCACGCTTTCCAGGGTGCCGAGCGTGGTGAGTGTCGCGCCCTCGCCGCCGCCGCTGCTCTTGCCCGCGCCTTCCGCCGCGAGCCTGAGGGCGGCGATGGTGGCTGGCTGGAGGAGCAGGTTGCCGCCGCTGTCGAATTCCGCGTCCACCGTGCGTTGGCCGTTCAGGGTGAGCGGCACGAGGATGCGGTTGTCGGCGGTCAGGCGGAGCGGGACCTCGACCGAGCTCCGGCCGGGCGGGAGCGTGATGTCGCTGGGTGGCCGTGGCGGCAGATCGTAGAGCGGAGTCGGGCACGGCCTCGTTCACGGCGACGGTTTTTATTGTTTCGACCTCGTCGAACGCGGGATCGACGCCGTCTCCGGTGCGGATGGTGAACGGCAGCGTCAAACCTTGGGCGGTGCGGTAATCCGAGTAGCTTGTGACCACACCCTCCTCGGCCTGTTGCTCGATGGTGCGGTCCAGCCGATGGGTGGTGCTGTCGATCCAGGCCTGGAACATGCGGCCGCCTTCGGGCGTGATCTCCAGCACATCGAAGCGGCGGGCCGCTTCCTGGCGCGTGCCGGCCCAGGCGATGGTGGCGGGGTGGCGGTCGGGGAACCACCAGCCGCGGGCGACGCGGAACAATTCGTCGGCGGCCCCGAGCGCCGAATCCAGGTCGCCCAGCGCGATGGGGATGCGGCTGCGGCCCAGATGCCAGGATGTGACGCCGTCATAGCCGTCGGCGACCGTGTAGGTGGGCCAGGTGTTGCGGGTGACGTAGCGGCCGGTGCGCACATCCTCCCAACGCTGGGTTACCGTCTGCCGGCCGTCTGCGGTGAGGGCGGCGGTGAGATGGAGGGATGCGACGGACGACCAGCGGTCCCCGCCCGAGGCCGCGCGCATGGCCGAGAGGATGGCGCCTACGTCGTGCGAAGCGGGCTGCGCCGCGGCGGTGGACACCAATGCCAGCCATAATGCGCATGATCTCATCGGTGTTTCCCCCGCCGCCCGTGCGACTATGGCACGAGCGAGGCCTGCCCTGCGCCGCCTGCGTCGTAGAGATCGATCAGGTAGTCGCCGGACCGCGACTGCGCACGCGGCGGCCCCATGAGCGTTTCGACGTCGTGCTGGGTGAAGGCGTCGACCGGGGTGACGTCGTGCACGATGACGGCGATCCGGCCGACCCGGATGGCTGCGGCGGCGCGGTAGAAATCCGCCTTGGTGACCCAGGGGAACGGCTTCAGACGTCCGCCCTCGCCCGTCCATAGCGCGCGGACCGGCACCCGGCCCTGCGTGAGCGCGGTGGACAGCGATGCGGCGCCATAGGGCGCATAGGCGACGGCGGCGCCGCTCCGGTCGAGGGCCGCGGCGAGCGCCACGATGTCCTGCGGGGCGCCGGCGGGGCGTGGTATGCCGCGCGCCAGCACGGCCACCGCGACCAGGGCTGTGCACGCCAGGGCGGCCGAGACAGCCGCACGTTCGACGATCCGGCCCGTCAGGGTGCCGGCCAGCAGGATGCTGCCGAAGATGTAGGCGGGGATCACGTAGCGCGACGACGCTTCATCGACGATGAGGCCGCTGAGAGCGGTGCTGGCGATGTCGGCGGCGAGCGCCAACCAAAGCACCGTGTCGAGATAGGCGGGCGGATCGGCGCCGGGCCGGGCTATGCGGCGCGCGGTGACCAGGCAGACCCACCCGAACAGCAGGGCCAGCGGCGCGCGGAGGGGGACCAGCACGCTGGCGGGGTTCCGCCACGAGATATCGGCGATATCGGCGCCCAGGTATTGCGCCAGCCATCTTGCGGTGAGCAGCAGGTGGGGGAGCACGCGCTCCGGCCGCGACAGGCTGAAGCGCAGCCCCATCGGCGTGAAACCGCCTGTGCTGGCGTTCCAGGCCACCAGGATTTTTGCGAGCACCACGGCCGAGACGCTGGCCACGCACACGGCCGCATGGAAGCGTGGGCGTATGCCGCGGCGCAGGTGAAGCGCGCTGGCGGCGAACATCGGCAGCGCGCCGATGAAGATCGCCATCGGGTCGCCGATGACCGCGAGCAGCAGCAGGGCGCCGGCGCCCGCCAGGTAGGCGCCGGCCCGGCTGCCTGGCTGGCCATTGGCGCGGTCCAGACCCAGCATGGCGAGCAGGAGGACGGCCACCGTCATGATGTGGTCCGGCGCCAGCGACACCTCGAAGCCGGGTATCGGCGACAGCATGGCCGGCACGGCGAGGCAGGCGAGCACACAGGCCGCCGGCCAGACCGCGATCCAGGAGCGGCCGCGCATGGCGGCCAGGACGGCCAGGGTGCAGGTGCCGCCCCACAGGACCGCCGGCACCACGTAGGCGGCGGCCAGAGGTGCGAGACCGAGACGGCCGGCCAGCGCGTAGAGCGGCAGGTCGAGCGTGACCACGTTGTCGGATGGGAGCCACCAGCCCGCCAGACGCCAGTTGCCCTGGGCCATGTCGAGGCCCGCCAGGGCGACGCTGGCCATGTCCGCGTCGCGCGGGAATGGCAGGAACAGAAGCCACGACAGACCGGACAGGGCCGTGGCGAACGCCGCCGCGAGCAGGGCCTGCCGCGCCACGCTAGCGCATCATCCGATCGGCCGGACTCGTTCGGTCGGACGAAGACGGCCGCCAAAACAATGGGCTACAGCTTGGTCCGTGAGCCAATGCGAACGGATCATGCTCTAGCGCTGGTATGGCAGGGGCAGGAGGTAGGGGAGTTTCACCCGCACCAGCCCCTCCGCGCCTGGCACGATGATTTCGGCGTCCGGGTCGAAATCCGTCAGCATTTCGCGGCAGGCGCCGCATGGCGGCACGACGACGATGTCCTGCAGCGCTTCGTGCTCCTTCGGGTGGCGCACGGCGACCGCGCACTCGATGGTGCCGTCGCCCTCGAGGATGACGCGCCCGACGGCGATGGCTTCGGCGCAGACCTGCATGCGGCCCACGGTGGCGCCCAGATGCAGGCCGGTCCAGATGCGCCCGTCGCGGCTGCGCAGGGCGGCGGCGACCATGTGCCAGAAGGGGCGGTAGTGGCGGGCGATGGTGGCGCGCGCGGCTTCCACCAGCGCGTGGTCGGCTTCGGTGAGAGCCATGCTGGCGAGCCACTGGTCACTCATCGCGCGCGCCGGTTTGCCGAAACGCGTGCTGCGACGAGGTTTTCAGGGCGGGCAGGGTGAGTGTCGGTCCGGCCCCGCCCGGTGTGGGCGGGGCCGCGACGCCAAGCTCGTGCATATTCTCAGGCGTAATCCAGGTTACGGAGGCAGGCGCCGCCTCAGTCGGCCGCCTCGGCTTCTTCATCGTCCCTCGGTCCCACAAGCATCTTATCGGCCACCGCGCCGGCTTGTTCGCGGATGCGGCGTTCGATCAATTCGGCCGCGTCCTTGTGGTCGCGCAAGAACTGCTTGGCGTTTTCGCGGCCCTGGCCGATGCGCGTGCTGTCGAAGCTGAACCAGCTGCCGGATTTTTCGACGATGCCGGCTTTCACGCCCAGATCGATCAGCTCGCCGACCTTGCTGATGCCCTCGCCGAACATGATGTCGAATTCGACCTCGCGGAATGGCGGGGCCAGCTTGTTCTTGGCCACTTTCACCCGCGTCGAGTTGCCGACGACGTTCTCGCGGTCCTTGATCGATCCGGTGCGTCTGATTTCCATGCGGATCGACGCGTAGAATTTCAGCGCGTTGCCGCCTGTGGTCGTCTCCGGGTTGCCGAACATGACGCCGATTTTCAGGCGAATCTGGTTGAGGAAAATCAGCATCGTGTGGCTCTTGCTGACCGAACCGGTCAGCTTGCGCAGCGCCTGGCTCATCAGCCGCGCATGCAGGCCGACATGCGTGTCGCCCATCTCGCCTTCGAGCTCGGCGCGGGGCACGAGTGCGGCCACACTGTCGATGACCAGCACGTCGATCGCGCCGGAGCGTACCAGCGTGTCGCAGATTTCCAGTGCCTGCTCGCCGGCGTCCGGCTGGCTGATCAGCAGATTATCCACGTCCACGCCCAGCTTGCGGGCGTAGATCGGGTCGAGCGCATGCTCGGCGTCGATAAAGGCGCAGGTGCCGCCACGTTTTTGCGCTTCCGCAATGGCATGCAGCGCCAGCGTGGTCTTGCCCGAGCTTTCCGGCCCATACACCTCGATGATTCGGCCGCGCGGCAGGCCGCCTATGCCGAGTGCGATGTCCAGGCCCAGCGAGCCGGACGGGATGACCTCGATCTGCTCCTCGCTCCGCGCGCCCATGCGCATGATGGAGCCCTTGCCGAAGGCGCGTTCGATCTGGATGACCGCCGCGTCCAGCGCCTTGTTCTTGTCTGCCATTGTGCTCTCCCGTGCCGGCGGCCCCCGCTTCGGCGTCATGTGCCGCAACCGGGAAGCGAGACTCGCGATTTCGTTTCGCTTCCGGCGTGTTGCGGCACTGTGTCACAGGTGTGAACGAAGCCGCAACCCTTGGTGGCATCGGACGGGTTAACAAATTGTTCACTTTATGTTCCGGGCAGTTCGCCGTGTCAGGCGGCTGCCGCGCTGATCTCTGTCAAGGTGCGTGTCAGGTCCGTCATCGCGAAGGGCTTGGCCATAAACCGGATATCGGCCGACGCGAGCGACTTGCGCAGCGTTGCGTCGGCGTAGCCGGACATCAGGATGGCCGGCAGGTCTGGCCATGTCTGGCGCAGGCGGGCGACCAACGCCGGGCCGTCCAGCCCGGGCATGACGACGTCCGAGACGACGCAGCCGAGGGCCGGGCCCAGATCGCCGCCATCGACGAGGTCGAGCGCGTCCTGGCCGCTGGGGGCGGCGATGACGTTCCAGCCGGCGCGCGTCAACGCACGCTCGGCCAGGCGGCGGACCGGGGCCTCGTCATCGACCAGCAGCAGCGTACAGGCTGGCCGGGCGCCTGGCCAGCGCGGCCGATGGCACGGCGGGTTCGGGCAGCCACGGCGCCGCTTCGTGTCGTGGCAAAAGGATATCGAAGCGGGTGCCCCTGCCCGGGGCACTGTCCACGGCCATGTAGCCGCCCGTCTGGCGGACGATGCCGTGCACGGTGGAAAGGCCGAGCCCGGTGCCGCCGCTGTCCCGCCTGGTCGTGAAGAACGGCTCGAAAATGCGGGGCAGGATGTCGGGCGGAATGCCCTGGCCGGTATCGGCGATGCTGAGGCTGGCGTATCGGCCGGCCGGCACCAATTCGCCGCCGAACGGTTCAGGGCGCAACATCAGTTTATGACCGGTCGCGATCGACAGGTTGCCCCCGGTCGGCATGGCATGACCGGCATTGACGGCGAGGTTCATCAATACCTGGGCCAGTTGCGTCGGGTCCATACAGACCATGCGCCCAGGCTCCTCCAGGTCGAGCGTGAGAGCGATCGAGGCGCCGAGCAGGCGGCGCAGCAACTGGCACGTGCTCCGAACGGCGTCGTTGAGGGCCAGCACGCGTGGTTGCAGGGTCTGTTGCCGGCTGAACGCCAAAAGGTGTCTCACCAGTTCGGCGCCACGCTCGGCGCTTTGCCGGATCTGGCTGAGATCGTCCTGCCCGGCAGGCCCGCCGGCGCCGCGGGCCTGCAGATCGTCGGTCGCTCCCATAATGGCCGTCAGCAGATTATTGAAATCGTGTGCGATGCCGCCAGCCAGTTCGCCAACCGCCTGCAGCCGCTGGGCCTGGCACAGCTGATCTTCGAGATCGTGTTCATGGGTGTGATCGCTGACCCGCAGCAGCCCGCCGCGGTGCGGGATAGGCAGCAGGGCAAGCCGCAGCACGTGCCGGACGCCGTCTTTCAGGAGAGTGACGGTGTTGGCCGACGCCTCGCCCGTACGCAGCGCCGCGCGCAACGCACCCGCGGCAGTAGCCGGCAGCGCGGACCAGGCGAGTTGCCCGCCGGCTGCCGCCGGCATTGACAGGAACCGGGCATTGGCCCGGTGCACCACCCCGCCGACGTCGATCAGGGCGACTCCATCGATCTGATCGTCGAACAGGCTTTCGGCGACTGCGCCCGCGTGCAGCCCGCCCATACGCTGCCGGCCCGCGCGCAAGCGCCCAAGCTGCACCGCCGCGCGTGCCCTCATCGGCGCAGCGCCTGCGTGCGCATTCGCCAGACGTAAGCGATGATCTCGGCCACGGCGCGAAAGTGCTCCGCCGGGATTTCCGTGTCGATCTCGATCCGATACAATGCGCGGGCGAGTGGCGGGTTTGCAACGATCGGCACGCGATGGGCTTGCGCCAGCTCGCGTATCTTAGCCGCTACGTCGTCCGCACCTTTCGCGACAATCCTGGGCGCGCCCTGCCCACCCCGTTCGTAGGTTAATGCCACCGCATAATGTGTCGGATTGGTGATCACGACGGCGGCCTTGGGGACGGCCTGCATCATTCGCCGGCCCGCGCGGCTGCGTGCCAACTGACGCAGGCGCTGCCTTATCTGGGGATTGCCCTCGCTCTCCTTATGCTCGTCACGCACCTCCTGAAAGCTCATGCGCAGGCGGCGTGTGTGGCGCACGCGTTCCCATGCCACATCGGCCGCGGCGATGATCGCCTGCCCTCCGAGGAGTAGCAGCACCATCTGCCGACCGTGCGCGAGCAGCAGGGTGAGCACGCCGGAGGGCGCAGTGAAGGATGTTGCCGGCAAGATCGGCAGCAGCGCGCGCATGACGAGTGTGAGGCCCAAACCGAGCACTGCCAGTTTGGCCAGGGCGCGGGCGAGTTGGACGGCCGCTTGCGGGCCAAACAGCCGTTTCAGGCCGGCGAGCGGGCTGAGGCGCGTGAGATCGGGCTGCAACGCGGCGACGTGCAGCAGCATGCCCGACTGCAGCAGGGTGGCGGCCGCGTATCCGGCCAGCGCAGCACAGGCCGCGGGAAGTATGCCGAGCAGCAGCGCATGTACCGATTGCGCCCACATCTGCGCGCCGCTGTACGAGTTTTGCCGCAGGCTGGCTGCGAGCCAGGGCGCGATCCCGGCACCGCTCCCCTGCGCGGCGAGCGCCAGACTGCCGGCAGACAGGCTCGCGAACATGGACAACTCGCGCGAAACCGCGACTTGCCCCTCCTCGCGAGCTTTCTGCAGCCGCCTGGGCGTCGGGGCCTGGTTCTTGTCCTCGGACATTTAGGCGCGGCCGGCTGGGCATGGCCGGACAAATCGCGGCCTCACGTGCACGTCTGTCCACGCTCCCATCATAGACCCGGCAGTCCGGAATACCCGTCCCGCATGGCGAGCATCCACGCGTGCAGGATAGGGGCGCCCAGCAGGGCCAGCAGCAGCAGGCCGCCCAGAACCTGGCCCGGGAGGGAGACGATATAGACCTGGATCTGCGGCACCATGCGGGACAGCAGGCCGAGGGAGAGCTGCCAGATTGCCGAGACCAGCACGAAGGGCGCGGCCAGACGCAAGGCCAGGGCGAAGCTCATACTCACGGCGCGAACCGCGGCCTCGGTCAGGTCTCCCGCGCCCGCGCTGCCGGCCAGGATAGCACCCCCACCCGCCGGAAACACGGCATAGCTGCCCGCGAGGGCCGAGAGCGGCAGCGCATACAGCCCGGTGGAGAGCACGAGAACCGGAGCGAGCATATTGAACAGCTTTCCGATGACCGCCGACTGCGCCCCCAGCGTCGCATCCGGCTGCAGAACGCTCGACAGGCCGGTCATCAACGACATGATCTGGCCAGCCATGGGAAGCGACAGGGCAAGCAGGCGAGCCAGCCAGCCGAGCAGGCCGCCGGCCAGCAATTCGGTCGCGATCATGCCGCCGAGCCGTAAGAAGCTGGCCGGTTCTGCGGGCAGCGAGGCGGCAAGCCCGGGTAGCAGCAGAATGGCGACGCCTGCCGCCAAGCCCGCGCGCAACACGGCCGGTGGCTCGCTTTCACCCAGCCCAGGCAACAGCATGACGGCCGCCGCGGTCCGGCAGAGGACAAGCATGAAGGCGAATGCCAGCGCGCTTAGTCCCTGGGCCGATATCTCGGGCGGCAAGGGCAGGGGATGCGCAGACAATGCCGGGGCAAGCGGGATCATGCGCGCACGCTACTGGCCGCCAATCGCCACGATCTTATCGGCCATCTCGCGCATGTAATCGGCCGCGACATGAAACATGAATGGACCCGCGATCCAGGCGGAGGCGCCAGTGGCCAACAGCTTGGGCAGGAACGAGATGGTCGAATTGCTGATTTGGGTGATCGCCTGCACCACCGCCACGATCAAACCGGCGGCCAAAGGCGCGAGCAACAGAGGTGCGCAAAGCTTGAGCGTGGCGAGCATTCCACCGTGCAAGATAGCCGCGACATCGATTTCCTGCATGCACCACGCCCTCGGGATTGATTTCTAAACGGACCCAGCAAGACGATTCAGATCGGCATCTTTATGATGTCCTGATAGGCTTGCAGCACCCGGTCACGCACGGCGACGGTCGTCTGCAGGGCTAGTTCCGCGCGCGAGACAGCCGTGACCACCGAGGTCAGATCACCGCCGCCGCCGATCGCGGTAGCGGCCTGTGTTTCGGCCTGCTGGCCTGTGCTGATGGCGCCCTCCAGACTTTTCGTCAGGAGACCGGCGAAATCACCGCCAGGTGCCGGCAATGAGACCGCTCCACTATCGACGGCCCGATAGGCGGAGAGAGCCTGGACGGCGTGCAGTGGAAGCATCGCGGTCATTTCAGCAGGTCGATCACGCGGGTCAGCATGGACCGCGACGCCTGCATGACATTGAGGTTGGCGCTGTAGGAGCGTTCCGCTTCCCGCATATCCATCATTTCCACAAAACTGTTGACGTTGGGCATGCGCACATAGCCTTGCGCGTCGGCGGCCGGGTTGGATGGATCGTATTTTTGCGGGAATTGGCTCGGGTCGGCGACGATGGCGGCAACCCGCACCGTCTCCGCGCCGGCCGCCTCGTCGAGCACGTTGGCGAACACTGTCGTTTTCCGGCGATAGGGTGTGGCGCCGGGTTGCGAACCGGTGCTGTCCTGGTTGGCGAGATTTTCGGCTATGACGCGCAGACGCTTGGTTTGCGCATCCATGCCGGCCGCCGATATGCTGAGCGCCTGGGCGAGATCCATGCGCGTCAGCCGGCGTGGCCCAGGGCCGTCATGAACATGCCCATGTAGCTATGCCACAAATTGCCGGTCAGCGCCTGGGCGTTCTCGTCATCGGCGATCTTGGTCATTTCCGTTTCGAGCACGACGGCGTTGCCGTCCGGCGCACGCTCCGTGGTCTGCGTCGGGCTTGGCGAGGACACAACGGCATAGCCCGCCAGATGCAGCGGGTTGGTGCGCGCCATTTCAACCCCGAACGTGCCCATCAGGTCGGGGAACGACGCCACGTCCCGCGGCTTGTAGCCGGGCGTATCGGCATTGGCCACGTTCTGCGCGAGCACACGCTGCCGAGCGTCGAGCCAGGCGAGCTTATGTTCGGCGAGCGCGAAAATACCAATCGTTGGCGCGGTTGTTGTCATTTGCGCGGAACCCAGTTTGGCGTCTGTTGGCCGGAACATGCAGGGTAAGGCGTTTCGGAACCGTTAAGCCTGCCGTTGACGATCCGCTAACCGTTCCGGTTCAGGATTGTCGTATGGCGCAAGCGACACCCCTCGAACGAATGGCTCCTGCCAATCGCCCGCTTTGGCCGGTGTGCGGCCCCCGCCCATGCGACCGGCTCGGCGACCTCGCATCCCGCCTGTCGCGCACGATGGCCTTGGCGCGCGCGCTGATCCAAAGCGGCCGCACGCTGGATCTGACGGGCGTGGAGGACGGTGTGGGTCTGCTCTGCGCGCAGACACTGGATTTGCCCTTGGATGATGCGCGCGAGTTGCTGCCTGCGCTGCACGATCTGCTGTCGCAACTGGATCAGGTTTCGGCCGCGGTGCACGCTTCGCTGCGCGGCGCGTGCCGGTGCTGAGCGGGGCCGCCAGCCAGGTGGTTCAGGCCGTGTTTTGGCTAGGTGCGGTGGTGCTGCTCATCCTGGCCGTGGCACGCGGCGCCCGCTTGCTGCCGTCGGTGCGCGCCACGGCGCAGACGGGCGGCGAGCTTGTGCTGCGCGGCTCGCTGGCGCTGGACGCGCGGCGCAGGCTGCAACTGGTGCAGGTCGGGCGCCATCGCATCGTGGTGCTGACCGGGGGCACGGGGGATAGCCTGGTTGTGCTGCCTGGCGCGGAACTGGGGGAATGTTGAGGTGGCCTGTCCTGTCGGCGGCGGGCCTGTTGCTCGTCCTGCTGCCAGACACGGCGCTGGCGCAATCGGTCAATATCGATCTGGGCCATGCCGGCGACGCGGGTGCGACCGGGCGGCTCGTGCAGATCACCGCGCTGTTCACCGTGCTTTCACTTGCCCCCAGCCTGCTGGTCATGGTGACCGCGTTCACCCGGATCGTCGTTGTGCTGTCGCTGCTGCGAGGGGCGCTGGGGGCGCAGGGCACGCCGCCCAACATCGTGCTGATCGGGCTGTCGCTTTTCCTGACGCTGTTCGTGATGCAGCCAACCTTGGACGCGGCGTGGGTACACGCGATCGGTCCGATGGCGGATGGCAAAATCGGGCAGATGGACGGGCTGGTTTTGGCCGCCGAGCCGTTCCGCCATTTCATGGCATCCAACCTGCGCCTGCCCGATCTGGCCCTGTTCGAGCAGATTGGCCACCTGCCGCCGGCACCGGATGCGGACCATGCCGCCTGGCGCGCGCTGATCCCGGCTTTCCTGATCGGGGAGTTGCGGCGCGCGTTCGAGATGGGGTTCTTGCTCTATCTGCCGTTCACCATCATCGATCTGGTCGTCTCAAGCGTATTGATGTCGCTTGGCATGATGATGCTGCCGCCGGCCGGCGTGTCGTTGCCGTTCAAGCTGATCTTCTTCGTCATGGTCGATGGCTGGCGTCTGGTCGCCGGCAGCCTGACGCAGAGTTTCTCACCTGGGTGACGATTGACCGTGCGACCGATCAATCCCGTCGAGACATCGGGCGTTACGGACCACATATCGGGACAGGAGACGCACATGAAACAGCCACACACGGAAACCGCCGTGGATCACACCGACGGCGAGCAGAATACCGGCAATCACCGTGCGGCCGAAGCCGCGCCGCCCACGCCGGGCGGCACGCGCATCGGCGCCGAGAATGTCGAGCAGCCGATCACGAACATCGAAAAGGGCACCGACGTCGAAAAGGTCGCCGGTCTGGAAGAGCAGCTTGACGATTCGATCAGCGTAAACGGCCCGACCGAGCGCGGGCCAGAGCGTGACGAGCGGGGCCGGCTCTGACGGCGCGAACCGGCAACCCTAAGAACGGCTCAAACGCGTCATCAATGCGGTCGAGAAGACTCGAACTTCCACGAGGTTTCCCCCACAAGCACCTCAAGCTTGCGCGTCTACCATTCCGCCACGACCGCCCGGTAGGCGGCGGCATATAGCCGATGGACCAGGTGACAGCAACCGGGCCGGAGTGGCGCATTGGAACCGGCCCCGTTCCCTACCCGGCGGCCATCCAGGCCATGCGTGAGCGCGCCGCCGCCATTCGCGACGGCACTGCCGACGAGCTTGTCTGGTTGCTGGAACACCCGCCGCTCTACACCTCCGGCACTTCCGCGCGCACCGAGGATCTCTCCGACCCCGAGCGTTTCGAGACCTTCGCGGCCGGCCGGGGCGGGCAATGGACCTATCACGGCCCGGGCCAGCTGGTGGGCTACGTCATGCTCGATCTTGCGCGCCGGCACGGCGCGGTGCCGGCGCGTGACACGCACGCCTATGTCGCCGGGCTGGAGGAATGGTTGATCGCTACCCTGGCCGGCTTCGGCGTGCGCGGCGAACGGAGGGCTGGCCGGGTGGGCATCTGGGTCGTGGACCCTGCAACCGGGGCGGAGAACAAGATCGGGGCCATTGGCGTGCGCATCACGCGCTGGGTCAGCTGGCACGGCGTGTCACTGAATGTGTGCCCGAACCTGGACCATTTCGGCGGCATCGTTCCCTGCGGCATCCGGGACCACGGCGTCACCAGCCTGCATGCGCTGGGTCTCCCCACAACCATTGGCGAAGTGCAAGCCGCACTGCGAAATGCCTGGAATATAGTCTTCGCCTAAATGAGTAAAAGTTCTTTGCTTCTTTCTTTCAAGAAAGAAGATTCTTCTTTTCTGAAGAAAAGAAGCAAAAGACTTTTACGAATTTACCATGTCAGGTGATCGATAACCGTGGTGGGGAAGAGGCTGCGGGATCGGGCCAGGTCGGCGGCGGTGCCTTCGGCTACCTCCTCCTGATGGATGCCGGCCAGGACCCAGCAACTGTCCAGACCGGCGCCGGCCGCGCCCGCGATGTCGGTGTGGAGTGAGTCACCGATGGCCAATACGCGGGCGCGGTCCACCCCCAGCAGCTTCAGCGCCATGTCGTAGATCGCGGGATCGGGCTTGCCGAGTGTGCGGACATCGCCGCCCTGCCCGGCATACCAGGCGGCCAGCGAGCCGGCGCAGAGCAGGCGGACTCCTGCGCGCATGACCACGAGGTCCGGATTGGCGCACACCATGGGCAGGCTCGCGTCCAGGCAGGCGCGCAGCTCGGGTATGAAAGTGGCGAGCTCGTACGGATCGGCCACGTCGTCGTCCGGCCCGGTGTTCAGCACGAAGCTTGCCCGGGCGGGCTCGGAGACCACGCTCAGCCCCAGCCCCTCCAGCACGCCGCGGTCGCGCTGCGGCCCCAGGTGATAGGGGCGCTCGCCCAATCCCGCGAACCAGGGGTCGGCGCGGTCGCGCAGCGCCAGCCAGACCGCCTCCCCGCTGGTCAGGATGTTGGTGTAGAGTGCGCCGTCCACACCCATGCGCTGCAACATGCGCTGCGTCGAGGCGGCGCGGCGCGGCGCGTTGGACAGCAGCAGCACGGGCCGGCCGCGCAGATGCGCCAGGCAGTCGAGTGCCGCTTGGTAGGGCGCCACCCCGTCATGCACCACACCCCACAGATCGACGATGAAGCCGTCGTATGCGGCGTCGATTTCGCGCAGGCCGGTGAGACGGCGCATCAGCCGGCCCCCACCGCATCGGCCACGCTGGCGAAACCGCCCTCGTCCAGGGCCGCCAGAAGCTCGCGCTTCAGGCGTGGGACCAGCGCCGGGCCGGCATAGGCGAATTCCGTATAAAGCTGAACCAGGCTTGCCCCGGCCCGCAGCTTTTCCAGGACGTCCGAGCCGGTCCGCACCCCGCCGCAGCCGATCAGCACCAGCCGTCCGCCGGCCCGCGCATGCGCCTGCCGCAGCATGGCCGTGGCGCGCGCGAATAGCGGCGCGCCCGACAAGCCGCCGACCTGCAGGCTGTTCGGCCCGGACAGCTCCGGCGGCCGGGAAATGGTTGTGTTGCCGACGATCAGCCCGGCCACGCCCTCCTCCACACAGGTCTCCACCACCGCCGCCAGCCCGTCATTGGACAGGTCCGGCGCGATTTTCACGACGACCGGTGGCCGCACCGGCACCTCGCGGGCGATCGCGCGCAATATGCCGCGCAAACGCGCCTCGCCTTGCAGATCGCGCAAGCCCGGCGTGTTGGGCGAGGAGATGTTGATGGTCACGTAGTCGGCGAAGGGGCTCACGGCCGCCACCAGCGCCGGATAATCCCGCTCCGGGTCCGCGCCCTCCTTGTTGATGCCCACATTGGCACCGAACCGGGCCGGTCGCGGTCCCATCGCACGTAGCCGGACGATGTAGGCCTCCAGGCCCGCATTGTTGAACCCGAGCCGGTTGATCACCGCGCGGTGCTGCGGCAGGCGGAACAGGCGCGGCCGCGGGTTGCCCGGCTGCGGGCGCGGCGTGACCGTGCCGGCCTCGACACAGCCAAACCCCAGCCGCATCAGCGGCAGCACGGCGACGGCGTCCTTGTCGAAGCCGGCGGCCAGGCCGATCGGGTTCGTGAAGTGCAGACCCATGCCGCGCACCGCCAGACGCGCGGGGTCCGGCGCTGTATCGCGCCCGGCCACCCCGGCCCGCAATCCGCGCAACGCCAACCCATGCGCGCGCTCGGCATCCATCAGGCGCAGCACAGGGGTGAGGCGAGAGGACAGGCCGATCATGCGCCTTTCGTGCCGGCTGCGCCGATAGCCCGCAAGACGCTCACCGGGGCGGCCCCGCGAACGACCAGCTTCCAGCCGCCGTCCAGGGGCCGCCGCGGTAGTGCCACAAGGCGAGCCCGGTGGCGGTCACTGGGCCGGGGCCGGGCGCGGCCGCCAGCATGGCCAGGGTGCGGCGTGCCTGTTCCGGCGTCACCTTGTTCTGCACGGTCACATGCGGCGACCAGGCGGCGCGGTCCTGGGGCGAGAGGTCGCTGGCGAAGGCGGCCGCGATGCGTGCGCGCAGGGCGCCCGCCGCGGGCGCATCGATCCGGTATGCCACGCCGCGGCCAAGCGAGCGCAGGCCGGCAACCCGCACGCCGAAAGGCGCGGCCCCGGCGCATAGCGCGGCCAGGCAGGCCGCCGCCTCGGCCTCGCGTGCGCCCGGCAGCGCATGGAACATCGTCACGTGCGCGCCCACGAGCAGCCGGTCGGACGGGAAGTGCGCCGCGCGCCGCGCGTCGAACCAGGCCTGCGATGCCGCGTCCAGCACCAGGGTGACGATCAGCGGGGCGGGGTATGACGAGAGATCCGGATCAGGCACTCGTGGCCAGATGGCTCGACCTCACCCGGCGGCAACTGCCGGCGGCGGCCGAGGGACAGGGCTGGCCCATCCGGCTGGACCATTGCTTCATGCGGGTGTGTCTGGACATGGCCTGCGGCCGCCCCTGGCACGAGGTGATCGCGCGGCCGGCGATAAGGCACGCTTCGGATGCGCTGCTGGCGCGCGCGATCGAGGTCGCCGAGCGGATACTGGCCGACCCGGAAACGCTGCCCGCGCTCAACGGCGAGAGCCTTCGCCTGCGCGGCAGGCGCAGCCGTGCCGCGCCTTGGGCAAGCATATCGGTTGGATCAGATGGGCCAGGCTGATCCAACCACGCTTCAAGGTGCTGCGATTGGCTTCACCCGGAGACGGAAGATCGACCCGTTCCCGTTATTCAGGCGAAGACCGTTGTACAGGGTATCATCCACGACGACGTCGCCGCTCGCGGGGTCGGGCGTCAGCGTCACGCCGTCGGTGTGAAACGAGCCGCCACGCAGTTTGAGGAGCGGCAGCAGCGTGGTGTATTGATACGATCCCGGTGCGGTGGGCGGCAGGTAGAATTCGTCGGTGTAGCCGCTTTGGCCCTGGAAACACGTGCTGTAGATGCCGCCGGCCGGGTCGAACGCCACGCCGGCAAAGGGCTGCAATGCCCCACCGAGATCGAATGCCACCGTCTCGCGCGCCGGTGACGTTGTGGAGGCGGGCGCCACCCTGAACACGGTACCATGGCTGTAGACGCCCCCCGTCACGGTGTTCGTGCCGTAGATCGCGCCGGACGGGTCGAAGGCGACGGGGCCGGCCGGTCCGTGCCCGCCCGCCCCCGAGTCAAATCCGAACACGGTGGCGAAACGCGGCTTGCTGTTCTGGCCGGTGGGCGTCAGCGAATAGACCGTGCCGCATCCGTACAGTCCGCAAGGATGCGTGCCGCCGTATTGCGTCACGCCGAACAGAACGCCGTTCGGCCCCACGGTCAGGGGCGATGTGGGGCCCTGACCATCGGGACCCTCGAAATCGTGGACGTCGTGGAAGGTGTCATCGGTGCGTATCTGGAAGATGTGGCCCCTGCCGATGAAGACCGTGCCGTAGAGATTGCCGAATTTGTCGGCGACCAGCCCCGAGGCGTTGTAGTCCGAGCTGCCCTGCTTGCGGTGATAATGCCCGAAGGTGTGCAGGATGGTTTCGGTCCACGCGCCCTGGCCGCCCGGCGGCGGGGTGAGCTTGAACACCCCGCCATTATTGCGGAACCCCCCGTTCGGGCCGGCCGTGCCGCCCGCGACGGCGGCGCCATACAGCGCGCCGGACGCATCCTGGTACAACCGGCCGGTCGGTGCGCCGAGATCGGGACCGCCCTTGAAGCTGTAGATGACCGTTTCCACCAGTTTCTCGCCCGGCGCGCCGGTCAGCTCGTAGACCTCGCCCCCGTTATAGGCACCGCCCGCCGAGGTCGCGCCGTAGACGATGTTCGGGTTCGCGCGGTCGACCAGGGTGCCGCCCAGGGGGAACGACCCAGGGTAGAAATTGTGGATGCTCGAGGTTGTCAGCGTCTGCCCAAAGCCGGGCGTGGCGAACGTGGCGGCGGCCATGCCGGCCATGAAGCACCATAGCACCCGGGTCTGACGCGGACGCCCGGTCCTTGGCATGTGTGACATCTTTTCGTTCCCTGCTGAGCGGAGGCGGACGTTAGGGCGCGGCGGCGTGCAGCCACAAGCGTTGCAAGGTCGTGTCGCCATATCATCACGAAGGCGCCTGCCCGGGTGCTTCAGCGCCCGGCGACTGGCCTCGCCTCGTGCACCAGCGCCTTGCGCACTGTGCCAGGCGCCGGAAGCGGGCCTGCGCCGGCGGTGCGATACACCCACAGAAAGCTGCCCACGCCGACCACCAGGTTGGATACGCAGATCCCCAGGAACACCCCGGCCACGCCGAACATCCGGCTGCCGAGCCAGGCGACCGGGACGTTGACCAGCAGCGTGCGGGCGACCGAGACGGCGACGGCCGAGAGCGGGCGGTTCAGGCCGTTGAAGGCGGCATTGGCCACGGCGATCACTCCGGCCGGGCCGTAGCTGATCGGAACCAGGGCCAGATACAGCATGGCGGCATGGATGGCGTCCGTATCCTGGGTGAACTGGCCGGCGATCCAGCTTCGGCCGAGATACAGGCCGGCCGCCAGCACAAGGCCGGACAGGCCGCAGAACCAGGCGGTGGCCTGCATCGCCTCGCGGACGCGGCCGGGCAGCCCGCGCCGGCGTTCTGGCCGGCAAACGGGTTCATCACCGCCGATAGGGCGAAGAACGGCACCATGGCCAGCAACTCCACGCGGCCGCCCAGCCCGAAGCCCGCCACCACCGCGTGGCCGTAGGGCGCCAGCAGGCGCGTGATGATGCCGCTCGCGATCGGGATGACCGTGTTCGTGGCCGCGGCGGGGGCGCCGACAGACAGGATGCGGCGGGTGGAGCTCAAAAACTCGTCCCAGCGCAACTGGTCGAAGGAGAGCAGATGCAGATGTCGGAGCCGCCAGATCGTGGCTGCCAGCAGCGGCGCCCAGGCGAGCAGGCTGGCGACCGGTGCGCCCACCAGGCCCAGCCCGGCATGGCCGAACCCACCCAGGATGGCGAACGGGGCGATGGCCACGTTCAGCAGCGTGGAGGCGACGAGCGCAAAGCCCTGGAAGCTGGTGTCGCCGGCCGCGCGCGCGGCGCTCAGCCCGACCTGGCTGACCAGCACCAGGACGGAGGCGGGGAACCACACGCGCAGGTAGCTGGCCACCAGCGGGGAGAGGGATGGCCCGGCGCCCAGCAGCCGCGCCCACCAGTCGGCGGACAGCGTGCCGGCCACGGCGCAGACCGCGCCCATGGCGAACGTCAGCAGCAGGGCATCGGCCACCAGCCGCGGCACGCCTTCCTCGCGCGCGCCCAGGGCACGGGCGATGACCGACGACGTGCCGGCGCCCAGCCCGATCGACAGGCTGAGCACGACCATGGTGATGGGGAAGGCGAAGGTGATGGCGGCGAGCGCCGGGGCGCCCAGCTGGCCCACGAACCAGGCCTCCGCCAGGCGGTAGGCCAGCAGCGCCAGCACGCCCCAGGCGACCGGCAGGGTCATGCGGACCAGCAGCGGCCCGACTGGGCCGGTCGTCATGTCGGGGCGGTTTTTCCGTGGCCTGTCCTGCTGTGGCAACTGAAAATCCCTGCCCGTTGACGCTGGGGCCGGCACCCCGCATGGCGCTGCGATGCACGCCTTGCTGGCCCATGTATATCACCTGGCGCTGTATGCGATCCATGTCGCAACGCGTCCGGTCTGGCGTCCGCTGGGCGCGTGCCTGGCGGTGGCACTGGCGGGCAGGTTGTCGGGCCACGCGCGCCGGCCGCGCGGGGCGGCGCTGGTGGCCGGGGCGGCGGTCTTGGCCGGGTGGTGTGTGGAGGCGCCGCCGCTGGCCTGGCCGTTGCCGCCGGTGGCGCGGCTGACGGGGCTGGCGGCCATCATCACGATAGGCGCGCTGCTGCGCGCTGGAGGCAGGCGGATCTGGTTCCTGCCGCTGACCGCGCTGCTGGCGGCCTGGTGGCTGCTCGGGGCGCGGGTGGACAGGCCCGCCATCCTGCACTGCTTGCCGGTTTTTATGGGGTTCTGGGCGGCGCTGGCGTTCGGCAACCGCCTGGTGCGGGGTGATCGTGGCTGGTCGATGCTGGCGTCCGCGGGCGCGTTGGCCGGCGGGCTGATGGTGACCGGCGCCTCGCCCCACTGGGCCAGGGCGGCCGGCGTGCCGGCCATGGCCGCGCTCGGCCTTCTCGGCACGGAGGAGGCGATGCCGGCGCTGGCCGGGCTGATCGTGGCCGTGTCGCTGGCCGCTCTGGTCGCCTCCGACCGGGGCAGGCTGGCGCCGGTCGATGTGGCCTGCCTGGCGCCGCTGCTGACGTGGGCACTCGTGCCGTCTTTGGCACGCCGCGCCGGGCGGTGGGCGTGGCCGGGGGCGTGCATTCTGGCGGCGGGCGCGGGCTTGGCCTTGGCCTGGGCGGCCGTGCGGGTGCTGCGGTGAGGCGGGCTACTCGGCGATCCGTTCCACGACCACCGGGCCGGGCGTCGGGAAAAGATATTTGCCCATGATGAGCGCGAATGCGCCCAGTTGGACTGTGGTCGCACCCAGGAGCGTGATCACGACCTGAGAGGTGATCACCCGCTGGTCGGCTGTGGTGATCTTGGCCAGGAGGTTGGCGTTGTCGGCCCGGAAAACGTAGGCGACGCCGGCGAGTGTCAGGGCGTTGGCCAGGACGAAGGCGGCCACGATCACGTAGGTCACCCGCGTGCGAACCCTGGAGTCGGTGAGTGCGATCTCCTCCCCGACGGTCAGTCCCTCGCGCCCGGCATATAAGCCGACGCCGATGCGCAACGGCTGCGCGGCGGGCGGTCCGCTGGTGGCCGGTTGTGCGACTGGGCCGGATTCGTAGGTCAGGTGGCCAGGCTCACGGTGATCGGATCGCCGCCGCCGCTGATGACGACGGTATGGTCCGGCGTCGCTTTGGAGGCGGTGATCTTGGCCAGGGCGATCGCCTTGCGCAGCACGGCGGCGTTGGTCTTGACGCCGAAGATGCCTTGCAGCTCGCGCACTGCAGCCAGGGTACGCTCGTCGAGCGAGAAGGTGGTCACGGGCATGGTGGGCCTCCGGTGTTTCAAGCAGGAATTATGTTGTTTTGGAATAGGATTCAAGCATTGTGCGGTGCCTGCGGCGGCCAGGGCGGCCATGCTTGACCCTGGCGGGGGAAGGTTCCAAGAGGCGGACACCATGGCCCTGATCGAAACGCTGCGTCTTACTGTGGCGCGGCCGCACCGCGCCGGGTACCCGTTTATCGCCATCGGAACAGCCGTCACCGTGGCCGGATTGTTTGTCGGCTATGGCGTGGCCTGGGCCGGGACTGCTGTTGACCGCGTTCTGCCTGTACTTCTTTCGCGATCCGGACCGTGTGCCGCCGTCCCGCCCGGGGCTGGTGGTGGCGGCCGCCGATGGGCGGGTCGTCTCCGTGCAGCGCGCCGTGCCGGCGGCCGAGCTGGGATTGGGGGTAGAGCCGCGCTGGCGTGTCGCCACGTTCCTGTCCGTGCTGAACGTGCACGTGAACCGCACGCCCGCCACGGGACGGGTGGAGGCGGTGACTTATCGCGCCGGCGCCTACCTCAACGCCAGCCTGGACAAGGCGAGCGAGGCGAACGAGCGGAACGCCCTGCGCATCGGGCTGGAGGATGGGCGTGATGTGGGCGTGGTGCAGATCGCCGGCCTGATCGCGCGGCGCATCCTGTGCGAGGTGCGGGCCGGCGACGAGGTGCGGGTGGGGGAGCGGTTCGGACTGATCCGTTTCGGCAGCCGCACCGACATCTATCTGCCGCCAGGGGTGCGTCCGCTGGTCTCGGTCGGGCAGACGATGGTGGGCGGCGAGACGGTGGTGGCCGAACTCGGCCGGGCGGAGGGCTGAGCGGTGGATCAGGGGTCGCTTCCCCGTTTCCGGCGTCGGCCGCGCGTTCGGCGCCGGCCGCGCTACAAGGGCCCGTCCTTCAACCGCATGATCCCCAATATATTGACCCTGCTCGGGTTGTGCGCGGGGCTGACCTCCATCCGCTATGCGCTGGATGCGCGGTGGGAGATGGCGGCGCTGGCGGTGGTGGCGGCCGGGGTGATCGACGGGCTGGATGGACGGCTGGCGCGGCTGCTGCACGCGACATCGCGTTTTGGCGCGGAATTCGACAGCCTGGCCGATTTTTGCAGTTTCGGCGTGGCCCCTGCCCTGATCCTGTACATCTGGGCGCTGCATGGGGCGAACCGGTTCGCCTTCATTCCGTGCCTGATGTTCGCGGTCTGCATGGGCCTGCGCCTGGCCCGCTTCAACGCGGCGCTGGAGACCTCGCCCAAGCCCGCCTATGCGCAGAGTTTTTTCACCGGGGTGCCGGCGCCGGCCGGGGCCGGGGTGGTGCTGCTGCCGCTGTTCCTGTGGCTGGAGGCGGTGCACCAGGGCTGGGTGCGCATGGCGGATGCCGCGCATTACGCGGGTTTTGTGGCCTTGATGCTGGTGGGCACGTCCGTGCTGCTGGTTTCCACCCTGCCCGTCTGGAGTTTCAAGAATTTCAAGATACCGGCGGAGTATGTGCTGCTGCTGTTGTTGGGCACCGGGTTTTTCGCCGCCTTGCTGGTGGCCGACCCCTGGCTGGCGCTGGCGGCGGCGGGGCTTATCTATGTGTTGATGTTGCCGTTCAGCGTACGCAGCTTTCGCCGGTTGCGCGCGGACGCCGAAGAAGGGGAAACACCATGAGCTGGACCGACCCGCTGGCGCTCGAAGGCCAGCTCTCGCCCGAAGAGATCCAGGTGCGGGATGCGGCGCGCGATTACTGCCAGGGCAAGTTGATGCCGCGCATCCTCGAGGCTAACCGCCACGAGATTTTCGATCGCGAGATTTTCCGGGAGATGGGGGCGCTCGGCCTGCTGGGGCCGACCATCGAGGGATATGGCTGCGCGGGCGTGAACCATGTCAGCTACGGGCTGATCGCGCGCGAGGTGGAGCGTGTGGATAGCGCGTACCGCTCGGCGATGAGCGTGCAGTCCAGCCTGGTGATGCACCCCATCCATGCGTTCGGGACCGAGGCGCAGCGGGAGAAATATTTGCCTGGATTGGCGTCCGGCGAGCTGGTCGGCTGTTTTGGTTTGACCGAGCCGGACCATGGGTCCGATCCCGGCAGCATGATCACGCGCGCCCGCGCGGCACCCGGCGGATACCGGCTGTCGGGCGCGAAGATGTGGATCACCAATGCGCCGATCGCCGACGTGGCCGTGGTCTGGGCCAAGACGGATGACGGCGTGATTCGCGGTTTCGTGCTCGAGCGCGGCATGAAGGGGTTCGAGACACCCAAGATCGAAGGCAAGTTTTCGTTGCGGGCGTCCGCCACCGGGTCGATCGCGATGGACGACGTGTTCGTGCCCGACGCGAACATTTTGCCGGGCGTGCGCGGGCTGAAGGGGCCGTTCAGTTGCCTGAACAAGGCGCGTTACGGGATTTCGTGGGGGGCGATGGGGGCGGCCGAATTCTGCTGGGAGGCGGCGCGGCAGTACACCATGGACCGCAAGCAGTTTGGCCGGCCGCTGGCGGCGAACCAGCTTATTCAGTTGAAGCTGGCGGACATGCAGACGGAGATCGCGCTGGGGTTACAAGGATCGTTGCGGCTGGGGCGGCTGATGGATGCGCACGAGTCGGTGCCCGAAATGGTGTCGCTGATGAAGCGCAACAATTGCGGCAAGGCTTTGGCGATCGCGCGTGTGTCGCGGGATATGCATGGCGGGAACGGGATTTCCGACGAGTATCATGTAATCCGGCATGTGATGAATCTGGAGGCGGTCAATACGTACGAGGGCACGCACGATATTCATGCGCTGATTTTGGGTCGGTGGCAGACGGGGATACAGGCGTTCCAGGCGGATGCGGCGGTGGCGGCGCCGGTGGTGCGGCAGGCGGCGGAGTAGCACAGGCTTCCCCTACGCCTCCCTGATGTGTATAAAGAGCGGTATTCATACACATCGGGAGTGCGCAGCGATGCGGACCAACATCGAGATCGACGACGCTTTGTTGTCCCGCGCCATGAAGGCTGCCGCCCTATCGACCAAGCGGGCGACGGTGGAGGAAGGCCTGCGTCTGTTGGTCGGTCTTCACGAGCAGGGACAGGCGTTGGCCGATATCAGCGGGTTGGGTTGGGAAGGCGATCTGGACGACATGCGCCAGGGCCGCCCGTCACACCATTCGTGATGCTCGTCGATAGTTCGGTCTGGATAGCGCATCTCCGGGGCCACCGGACGCCGGCCACCGCCAGATTGGAGACGGAGGCCCGTCGCCAACCGTTGCTGATCGGGGATTTGATACTGCTCGAAGTTCTTCAGGGCGCCCGCACCGAAGACCATGCCAGGCGAATTGAGGGTGCGTTGCGGCGATATACGATGGCATCGCTTCTGGGCGCGGACCTCGCCATCCGCGCCGCCCGCAACTATCGCACTCTGAGGGGACTGGGCATTACGATCCGCAAGACGGCGGACATCATCATCGGCACGTTCTGCATCGAGAACCATCACATCCTGCTCCACGACGATCGCGATTTCGCGCCCATGGCGCAGCATCTCGGCCTTATGGTAGCGTAAGCACCGCAGTCCGTGTGGAGTGAAGCGTGATACACGAGACATCTCGGGAGTAACCCAGGCTGCGGCTGCATCCCTTAGGCCATGCTACCATGTTGCTGGCGTGACCTTTGGACGCACGACTTCGCATGACGCCTCCCTTGCTACCGGCTGTGATTGCTCTGGTCGCTCGATTTTTACCTAGCAAGCAGTTCCTCATTTAAGTGCCCGCACGAGGCAGGAAGCAGACCCGCAACTGCTCTCCACACCCGGCCCATACGCGCCAATCTCGGTCGTCACGAAGCAGCGGGGTTGTGCCTGAAAGCGGACACTACGTGTGGTGCGACATACTAGACTTTTGAGCCACGGTTGATGGCGACATCTCTAGACTACTAGCCTCGCACACGGCGTCGATTTCGATCCTGCCATCCAGTTCGTCACCGATCTGTTTGCCAAACCAATCAGGCGCGTCGGCCGTCGACTCAAGCGAGGCTCCCTGCTTTCCCAGCGAGATAGAAAGGTAGCATCCCCGATATCGTACGGAGAAAGGGCGACCATCTACAAGCCGCCCCTCCCATTGCGCCGGGCTAGCTGGACACGTTTGGCGAAGCGCTGCGATTTGCACAGCAATCGTCTCCAAGACGTTGCGCAGTTTTATCGGTTTATAGCGGCTCGGTCGAGCGGTGCAGAAATCAAGAAATTCGCACAGCAGCTAGGAAGGCTGGCGAACTCGGGACAGAGGTTGTATTCTTCGTAAATGGCAAAGACCCCCGACCCTCGCCCCTGGCGGGAGATTGGCACCCTGGACCGAGTAGTTCGCGCTGCGATGGCTATCGGAGGTGCTTCGTTTGCCGCGTTCTGGGCCATCTTTGTTTGGTTGGAGGGTGCTGCATGGCAACAGCCTCATGCGGCAACCGGCATTTACCAATTCGCTTACTATCACAAGGGACATACCAACTATATCACAGCGAGACAGGCGTCTCTCGCTCATTGGGGGAGCATTCTAGCATATGGCTGGGCCCTTTTTGCGGTGGCAGGGTGTTGGGCTGTTCTTTCCGAGACGCGAGCGGCTCAAATCCGCACGGACAAGTTCCTTGGGCACCAGCATTCCGGCGGCGAGAATTTTGATACTTAGCTGAAGCAGGGTTCAGCGCACAGTCGCACTTGTGGTTCATAATTTAAGAATTATGAACCACTCTTCTCATCGCACTCAGGAGACACGCGAGGGTCCAAATGGGTTGGATCGGACGGATCGTAATCGGAAAAGTCAAATCCAACCCATAATTTCAGGTCTTGAAGGGCGTCCAAAGTGGTTCGCGAAAGATAGTTATTGTCCTGATATCCCGAGCCCCGCGCTGGAATCTGGAAGTGAACGTGCTGATCGACGGCGCTCACGCGCAGCAGAAACCGTTCGAGGGAGTTCATCCCTCCGAGACTGTCGACAAGGCCCGCAAAAGCATCGTCCCAGACCACGGAGCCTTCAAACCCATACAAAACCGTAATGGTTGAATGTGCGGCGGGGCGTCCGCGTCCTTGCGCTATTAAGCTACCCTTTCGCCGGACTCTGATGTCGAGAGCGGGCAGGTCAGCAATCAGGTCATGCGGATCAGCCTCGAAGTTCGACAGCGATAGGTGAACGTGCCGGCTGGCAAAGCTTCTTACTAGCATGGCAGCATCATGGTAGCACGCCGGGAACAGGACAAGTCCGCAAGGAGCGGGTCGCCCTGACGGCGACAGCTGATGCAAAGGTCAAGAAATCTGCGCCGCTTCGGAAAGCCAGGGTCGGCAACGGCTTAGTTGATGCAAAAGTTCGGTGCGAATGTCCGCTTCAACGACTTCAGCGTCCAAAAGCCGCCATTCCGCTATGGGCCATTTGCCGCCGAGCATTTACTTACGAATGGGCGCTTAGCCGGAAAGTCGATGTTTCGATCGGGAGACACCGCAAGGAGTTTTACTGCACCGGCGCCACCCCAGGCGGCGCCTGCAAATACCCTGGGGGCGGCGACATTTGCGTGGGCGGTGGGGCCGGGTCCTGGTAGCCGTCCTGCGGGGCGTCGGGCACGGCGGGGGGCAGAGTGGGCGGCGCCGGGGCGGGTACCGCGTCGGCGGGCGCGAGGCTGGGGACGTCGTCGGGCGTGGTGGCGATCTGCGGCGCTGGGGATGCGACAGGCGGCGGCGCGCCGGGGCCGCCCAGGGGCTGGGCCACCACCGGCAGCGGCGCGCCGGCGGCGCTGACCAGCTCGGACTTCAGCGACCGACGCACCTGATATTCCAGCTCCACGTTCATCGCGTCCATCATGTCGCGCGTGAGCTGGTAGAGGTTGGTGGCGTCGTTCTCCGGGTCGGAGCCGGGCACGTGCTGACGGGCGACGCGGGCTTCGGCAAAGCCGGACTGGCCGGGCGTGCCCGACGCGATTTGCAGGTGCACGGCAAGCTGGCCGTCCAGCGTGCCGTTCGGCTCACGCACGATGCTGGCCTGGTCGATGATGAAATTGGCCGTGCCGCTGCTGCCGGCGGCGAACAGGCGGTCGCGGGCCATCTGGGCCAGGGCCTGCGCCGGCGGGACGGGGGAGCTGGCCGCCACATCCTGCGGGCCGACCGGCAGGCTGTGGTCCGTCACCTCCACCTGGCCCACGTTCAGACGCAGTTTGGGCAGATATTCGTAGTGCAGCGGTGCAAAGGCTTGGGGCGAAGGCGCGGGTGCGTCGTCGCCGCAGGCGGCCAGCGCCAGGGGCGCCAGCAGCGCCCAGACCGCGCGCTTCATGCCCGGCCGCCTTGCGCGCCGGCCTGGCTGCGCACCTCGGCGCGTGCGAAACGAAAATCGTATTTGCAGAATTCGCACGTCATGACGATGTCCTCACCGACCACCATCTCGTCCAAATCCTCGTCGGGGAAACTTTCCAATATGCCGGACAGTTTGGCGCGCGAGCACCGGCAGCCATAGGCGAGCGCGCGGGGCCGGTCCACCGCCACGCCCTCTGCCCCGAACAGCCGCCATAGCAGGCGGTCGGGCGTCAGCGCGTCATCCAGCAATTCGGCTTCCGTCAGGGTGGCGGCAAGTGTTTTGGCCGTCCGCCAGGCCTCGTCCTGGGCCGAGGAATCCAGGTCCGGGTCGATGCCGCCCTCGCCCGCCACGCGCTCGAGGATCAGGGCGGCCGCGCGCCAGCCCTCGTCCTTATGGGCGCAGGCCAGGTGGACGTCGTATTGAAGCTGCTCGCTGGTGCGGAAATAGTGCAGCGCCATTTCCGCCAGGGTTTTTCCCTCGATGGAGACGATGCCCTGGTAGCGGTCGGCGGCCCCGCCCTGGTCGACGGTGAAGGCCAAAAAACCTTCGCCCAGCAGTTGCGCGGCGGTCGGTGGCGCGCCGGCGGCCAGAAGCGGCGCCAGGCGTTCCGCGTCCGCGCGCGCATAGCCGCGCAAGCCGCCTTCCTGCGTGCAATCGGCCAGCAGCATGCCGACCGGGCCGTCGCCTTTGGCCTGGAGCGAAAAACTGCCGCGGTATTTGAGCGCGCTGGACAGGCCGGCGGCCAGCGCCAGGGCCTCGCCGGCCAGGCGGGTGACTTCCGGCGCGTTCTGGTGGCGGCCCAGCAGCGCGTCGGCCAGCGGCCCGAGCCGGATCACCCGCCCGCGCACCGGGCGCCCCGGCAGGTGGAACGGCGTGACGCCACGCGGCACCACGATGTCGGGCACGTCGGGCCGGTTGGTATCCAGAAAGGCAGGCGTATCGCGCATCCCGCCAAGATAGGGAGGAACCCGTCCGCCTGCCACCAGCCTAAATTGATAAAAGTCTTTTGCTTCTTTTCTTCAGAAAAGAAGAACTTCTTTCTTGAAAGAAAGAAGCAAAGAACTTTTGTTCGTTTAGGCTTGGTTTAGTTCTATGAGCGAGCGCCGGATTTTTCGGCCTCGGCCTATGCGGTCCTCGATGTAGGCGGCGTCGCCCCAGCGGACGGCCCTTGCCATGGCTTGGGCGTCCTCGGTGAAGCGCGCGAGCATCTCCAGCAGGGCCTCGCGGTTGTTGAGGAAGACGTCACGCCACATGTCGGGGTCGGACGCGGCGATGCGGGTGAAATCTCGGAAGCCGGTGGCGGCGAATTGCAGCACCTGCTGCCTGGTCTCGTCGGCCAGGTCGTCGGCGGTGCCGCAGATGGTGAAGGCGATCAGATGCGGCAGGTGGCTGACGATGGCCAGCACGCGGTCGTGGTGCGCAGGCTCCATGACCGACACCATGCTGCCCATGCGCCGCCACAGCGCCTCGACGCGCGACACGGCGTCGGCGTCCGTGCCGGGCGGGGGGGTCAGCAGGCACCAGCGGCCTTCGAACAGGGTGGCGAACCCGGCATCAGGGCCGGAATGCTCGGTGCCGGCCAGCGGGTGGGCAGGCACGAAGTGCACGCCGGCCGGCACGAGCGGGCCGATGTCTCGGATCACCGATTGCTTGGTCGATCCCACGTCCGACAGGATGGCGCCCGGCGCCAGATGCGGGGCGATGCGGGCCGCCACATCAGCGTAGGTGCCCACCGGCGTGCACAGGATGACGCAGTCGGCCCCCGCTACGGCGTGCGCTACGTCCGCCTCCACGCGATCGGCCAGCGCCAGCTCGGCGATGCGGGCGCGGTGGGCGGGCGAGATGTCCTGGATGACGAGTTCGGCCGCGATGTCGCCGAGGGCACGCGCGGCGCGGGCGATGGAGCCGCCGATCAGGCCGCAGCCGATCAGGGTGAGGCGCTGGAACAGAGGCTGTGTCACGATCCTGCGTTGGCGAAATCGGTCAGGACGTCGAGCAGGGCGGTGTTCTCGTCGGCGAGCCCCACCGTGATGCGCAGGCAATGCGGCAGGCCGTAGCCGCCCACGCGGCGCACGATCAGGCCGTTTTGGCGCAGGTCGGCGTCGGCGGCATCCGCCCGCTGGGGCGTGCCGAAATCGGCAAGGATGAAATTGGCTTCCGACGGCGTGACACCGATGCCGAGTTGTTGGAGCGTGCCGCTCATGCGGGCGCGCTCGGCGGTGTTGTGCGCCCGGCACCGCTCCACCCAGCCTGGCTCGGCCAGCGCCGCCATCCCTGCTTCGTGGGCGGCCAGCGACACGTTGAAGGGAGAGCGGCCGCGGTTGAGGTTTTTGATCACGTCGGGCGGTGCGTAGGCCCAGCCCAGGCGCAGGCCGCCGATGCCGAACATCTTTGAGAATGTACGGGTCATGACCGTGTTCTGGCCGGCATCGACCAGGGTGGTGCCTGGGTCGTAATCGGGGCGGTCCAGATACTCGGCATAGGCCGCGTCGAGCACCAGCAGCACGTGGTCCGGCAGGCCGGCGCGGAGGCGGGCGGTTTCGGACGCGGGCAGGACCGTGCCGGTGGGGTTGTTGGGGTTGGCGATGAACACCAGTCTTGTGTCGTCGGTGACCGCGGCCAGCACGGCGTCCACATCGGTGGTGAGGTGGTGTTCCGGCACTTTGATCACGCGGCTGCCCGAAAGCTGGCCGGCGATCTCGTAGATGGAAAAACCGTGCTCGGTCATGATCAGGCTGGTGCCCGGGCCGCCATAGATGTGGCACAGCAGGAACAGCAGGTCGTCCGATCCCGCGCCGCAGACGATGCGTTCCGGATCGAGGCCGAAGCGGGCGCCGATGGCGGCGCGCAACGCGGTGGCGCCGCCATCGGGGTAGCGGTGCAGCTTGTCGGCGAGTGCGGCCAAAGCGGGTGCGACACCGGGCGGCGGACCGAACGCACCCTCGTTGGAGGAGAGTTTGATGACGCGCGTGGCCCCCGGCACGGCGGAGATGCCGGGGGTGTAGGGGTGGATTTGCAGAACGCTGGCGCGGGCCTGGGGCATCATGGGCGCCTTGTAGGCCAGGCGGGGTGGTGCGGGAAGGCGGGCGGATTGTGCGCGCGCCGGGCGGGGCCTATTTCGGTGGCCGATCATGGATACCGTGCCGAATTTTCCCGAGGTGGGCCATCAGCGCGCCGCCTTTGCAGAAGGCCTGGCGCTGGATTGCGGTCGGCATCTGGAAGAATTCGAGCTGGCTTACCGCACCTACGGGTCGCTGAACGCGGACAGATCGAACGCGGTGCTGGTGTGCCACGCGCTGACCGGGGACCAGTATGTGGCCGAGCCGCACCCGGTGACTGGCAAGCCAGGGTGGTGGGGCGCGCTGGTGGGGCCGGGGCTGCCGATCGACACGGAAAAGTTCTTCGTCGTGTGCAGCAACGTGCTGGGCGGGTGCATGGGCAGCACCGGCCCGCGGAGCCGGCGGTTGGACGGCCAGGTGTGGGGCACGGATTTTCCGCCGCTGACGGTGCGCGACATGGTGCGTGCGCAGCAAATGCTGATGGCCAGGCTGGGTGTCGAAAAACTGTTCGCAGTGGCGGGTGGTTCGATGGGCGGCATGCAGGTGCTGCAATGGGCGGCGACGTTTCCGGACCGCGTGTTCGCCGCCCTGCCGATCGCGGCCGCGTCCTACCATTCGGCGCAGAACATCGCGTTCAACGAGGTGAGCCGGCAGGCGATCGCCGCCGATCCGGATTTTCGTGGCGGCCGCTACTGGGAGGAAGGGCGGGTCCCGGCGCGCGGCCTGGCGGTGGCGCGCATGATGGCGCACATCACCTATTTGTCCGAGCAGGCGCTGACGCGAAAGTTCGGGCGTGCCCGGCAGTTGAGCGACGGCAATTCGAGCGAGCAGAAGGGCACGTTCTTTGGCGACGTGTTCGAGGTGGAGAGTTATCTGCGCCACCAGGGCAGCAGTTTCGTGCGTCGGTTCGACGCGAATTCCTACCTGACCGTGACGCGCGCGATGGATTTTTTCGATCTGGCCGCCGAGCATGATGGCGATTTGTCGGCGGCGTTCGCCGGGACGAAGACCAGGTTTTGCCTGGTGTCGTTTTCATCGGACTGGCTGTTCCCGACCGCACAGTCGCGTGCGGTGGCGCGGGCGTTGAATTGGGCGGCGGCGAATGTGAGTTTTGTCGAGATCGCGACGGATCGCGGGCATGATGCGTTTCTGCTGGACGAGCCGGATTTTCATCGCACCGTCGCGGGGTTTTTGGCGGGATGCGCCGAGCATGCAGGACTGACCGACGCGGGCTGCCTGCCCGGTCAGAATGCACCTGCCAACCATGGTTGACAGTTTCCAATAACGTGGTCATAGTCATCGGTGGTTGAAATCGTTTCGTCGGAAACGTTCACCCATTGGCTGGACGCTCTGAGGGATGTGCGTGGACGGGCCATCATCCTGGTCCGTATCGAGCGGCTTGCGTCAGGCAATCCCGGTGACGCCAGGCCGGTTGGCGGCGGTATCAGAGAGTTGCGTATCGTTTTCGGGCCGGGTTACCGGGTCTATTTCAAACCCGTTGGGGACAGGCTGATCGTGCTGCTTGCCGGCGGCGACAAAGACAGCCAGCCGATATCGCCAGGGCAAAGGCGATTGCGGAAGACTGGGACGCGCGACAAACGGAGACAGACGATGCCTGAGGCGTTCAGCCGGTTCGATGCGGCCGATTATTTGAGAACGGAGGAGGACGTGGCGGCCTATTTGCAGGCCAGCGCCGAAGATGGCGACCCGTCCGCCATGACGCGCGCGCTTGGCACGGTCGCACGCGCCAGAAATATCAGCCAGCTTGCCCGCGATACTGGAATGACCAGAGAAGGCATCTACAAAGCGCTATCTCCGGACGGAAATCCGGCATTCGCGACTGTCGTGAAAGTGGCTAGGGCCATGGGCTTCGACGTGGCATTCAGGCCCCGACCCGCAGCCTGAAAAACCCTGCTTCCATAAGCTCGCATTGTTTCGCGAGCATCTTTATCGGACCGAACGATTTCGTTCGATCGGATGATGCTCTATCGCCGGCTGGTGTTAGATGCGCGTAGACCTAAAACTCATCGCCAGCCTGATCGCGCCAGGAGCCCGTGTGCTGGACATAGGCAGCGGCGACGGCACGCTGATCGAACATTTGTTCCGCACCAAAGGCTGCGATGCGCGCGGCATAGAAATCGACATGGCGGAGGTGACGCACGCGGTGCAGCACGGACTGCCGGTGATGCACGGCGATGCGGATAACGATCTGGCACAGTATCCGGATAACGCGTTCGATTACGTGGTGCTCACGCGCACGTTGCAGGCGGTGGAGCGGCCGCGCGAGGTGCTGCGGCAGATGCTGCGCATCGGCACGCGCGCGCTGGTGAGTTTTCCCAATTTCGGCCATTGGCAGGTGCGGCTGCAGTTGCTGCGCACCGGCCGCATGCCGATGACGTCCACGTGGAGCCGGCCGTGGTACGAGACGCCGAACATCCACCCGTGCACGATCCTGGATTTTCGCGAACTGTGTGTGGGCGAAGGCTACGAGGTGGAGCAGTGGCTGGCGATCGACGATGACGGCCGCAAGTCGCCGTGGCGCCGTTCGTTATGGCTGGCCAACGTATTCGGTGAGCAGGCGATGTTCCTGCTGAGGAAATCGCATTCGTGAGCGGTGGCTTACGCTCGTGCTGTTGACTGCCGCACCTCCTGCGCTGCCGCATCGGCCAGTTGCCCCAGCAAGCTGCTCATGGCCGCGGCCAGATTGGCGGCACCAGGGCCGGCGGGCGTGGCTGTCAGCATGAGATGCCGCGTGGCCAGCGGCACGTGCGTGGCGCCGCGCTCGATGGCGAGTTCGGCGGTCAGCACCACCTGGCCGGACGCCTCCGTATCGAAGCCCTGGACATCGATTTCCACCCGCAACTGGGCATCGGCGGTGATCGCACCCGATTGCGAGAACACGCTGCTGCCGGGCAGGCGTTGCGACAGGTCCTGCGTCAGAACGCGGCCGATCATGTCGCCCAGCGGTTCCGCCCAACGGTCCTGGCTGTTGACCGCCAGCTGGTAGCCCGCACTTTTCAGCACCACGTCGGACCGGTCGAGATAGCCTGCCAGCCCAGGGCGGCGCATCTCCACGGTCGCCGGGCCACCCGGCAGCGCCGTGCCCGCTACAGGCTGCAACGTGTAGTAGGTGGGGTCGGGCGAGGCGCACGCGGCCAAGAGCAGCACGGCCAAACACGGCAAAAGCTTCATCGTTCCCCCGCCTGCGCCGTGCGGCCGCGGATCAGCGCTTCCGGGTGCCGGTCCAGAAAGTCGACCAGTAGCCGGATGCTGCGCGCCGCGTCGTTCACCTGGTCCAGCACGCGCGCGATGCTGCGCTGGAAATCGGAATTGCCGCCGTAGCCGCCTTCGCCGAGCGCCGCGTTGGCGCGCGAGACCGCCTGCTGCAGCTCGGCGCTGATCTGCGGCAGGCGCTGGAACCGGCGTCGAGCCCCTGGTCGGCATGGCGCACCAGATGCTGCACGTCGCCCAGCGTGTCGCTGAGTTTGTGCAGCGCGTTCTTCACGTCCGGCCCGCTGACCGTCTGCGCGACCGACCGCAGCGCATCGTTCAGATTCTTGCCGATTTCTTCGAAAGGAATGTGTCCAGCTTGGTCGCGATGTCGCTCAGCGACGCGGTGATGTTGTCGATCCCGCCGCCCTGGCTGGGCAGCACCAGCGCCTCGCCCTCGTGCGATCACCGCCACGTCCGGCGCGTTGGGCACGAATTCCAGCGAGACGGCCTTTTGGCCGGTGATGAGACTGCTGCTTTCCAGCACGGCGCGCATGCCCTGGCGGACCAGGGAGGTCGTTACCTGCTCGGGATCGGAATTGATTTCCTGGTCGTTGCCGGCGAACACGCGTTCGGGCTGCAGCTCGAACGCCACGCGCGCCCGGGCGCCGGTGTGGCCAGGCAGCATGATCAGTTTCACGTCCGTCACCGTGCCGATCTGGATGCCGAACACCTGCACCTGCGAGCCCTTCGACAGGCCGGAGACGGAGCTGGAGAAATACGTCACGAACGGGATCTTCTTGCTGAACCCGGCCGCGTCCGCATCGCCCTTGCTGTCGTAAAGCGGGAAGGTCGCGTCTGACTTGCTGACCGGCGCGTGGCAGATAAACGTGCGGCGTCTCGAACGCTATGCCGCCTGACAGCACAGCGGCCAGCGACTCCACTTCGACATGCAGCCCCTGGCTGCCGAAATTGACCGAGACGCCAGATGCGTTCCAGAAATGCGTGTTATCGTGCACGAATTTGGCGAATGGATCGCGCACGAAAACGTTGATCGTCACCAGGCCCAGGCCGTCGCCCAGATCGTAGCCCAGCACCTCGCCCACCTCGACGTCGCGATAGAACACCGGCGCGCCTGGCCCAAGTGAGCCCAGCCGCGAGGCTTTCAGCACGAAACTGCGCCCCGGTTCGTCGGAGCGCATGCCGGGCGGGTCGTCCAGGCCCGGTGAACTCGCGCTTGGGCTGGCCGCCGGGGTCGCCGGGGTCCACTTCGATATACGCGCCGGAAACCAGCGTCTCCAGCCCCGAAATATTGCCGGTGGACAGGCGCGGCCGCACCACCCAGAAGCGCGCATGGTCGGTCAGGATGGTGGCACCCTGCCGGTTCATGCGCACATGCACGCGCACCTGCCGCATGTCGTCGGACAGCTGCACGCCTCGACCTGCCGAGCGAGACGGCCTTGTGCGTCACCTGCGTCTGTTGCGCGCTGATGCCGTTGCCGGTCTTGAAGGTGATGATGATCAGCGGCCCGCGCTCGGCCAGCGTGGTGATGACCAGATAGATCGGCGATGGCGCCGGCCACGATCGGGATCAGCCAGATCAGCGAGAAGCGCCGGCGGCGGCGCACCACCGCGTCCGGCACGCGTTCGGCGCCGCTCAAGCTTCGCAGCGCCGGCAGCTTGTGCGCCGGCGGTGGCGGCTTGTGTGGTCTCCAGGTCCTCGGCCTCCAGATCGTGGCCGGCCTCGGCCGCGGCGTCCCACATCAAGCCGCGGATCGAAACTGGCCGCTGCGAACATGGTCAAAACGACGACGCCGCGAAGGCGATGGCGCCGGGCCCGGGCAGGACGGTGGCGATAAAGCCCATGCGGACGAGGGCGACGAGGATGGTCAGCATGAAGACGTCGATCATGGACCACCGGCCGATGCTGTCAACGAAACGGTAGAGCCGGGTGCGGTCGCGCAGCCGCGTGGCCGAGCCGTCCCCGGTCATCACCAGCAGCGTCGCCAGGCTGACCAGTTTCAGCAGTGGCACCACGATGCTGGCCATCAGGACGAGGATGGCCAGCGGGATCATGCCGGCCTGGAGCAGTTCGATCACGCCGCCGATGATGGTGCTGGGCTCGCCGCGGCCGAAGCGGATCAAGGTCAGGATGGGGTAGATGTTGGCCGGCACGTAGAGCGCGGCTGCCGCCCCCATCAGCGCCCAGCAGCGCGTCAGGCTGAGCGGCTTGCGGCGGCGCAGGCGCGAAAAGCAGCGGGGGCAGCGCGAGTTTGGGCGGGCGTGCAGCACGAGGCGGCAGGTGTCGCAGCCGATCAGGGGATACTGCATCTGCTCCGAGATTTTCAGGCACAGGCCACGCGCCTCCATCGTCTCCCACACATCCTCGTGGTCCAGCTCCACGTCGGCGGCGATGATGCACAGCATGACCCCGCCGAGGGCGATCAGCGCCGGTCCCACCTCCACCTGGGCGATGGCCTTCAGCCGCGTGTAGGCGACGAAGGAGCCCAGCAGGAATACCTCGACCATCGACCAGGGCCGCAAGGTCTCCACCCAGGCGAACAGGAGGGGCAGCCGGCGCGGCGGGTGTTCGGCGCGCAAGCCCAGCAGCACGGTGGCGATCAGCAGCGAGCTGGATGATCGGCACGGCGACCAGGGTGACGAAGACGACGGCGCTGATTTCCCACATGTCGTGGCCTTCCAGCTGGACCGGGCCGGTGAACAGGCCGGCGGAGTACTGCCGCCCGACCAGGCGCAGTTCCAGGAACGGCAACTGGGTGGCCAGCAGAAGCAGGGCGAGCGCGGCCAGGCAGCAGAACAACGCGCGGTTCAGGCTGTCCCGGCGGCCGCGGCGCAGGGTTGCGTTGCAACGCCGGCAGTTCGCGGCCTCGCCCAGTTGCAGCACGGGTATCCCCTGGAAGAGCCCGCAATCCTGGCATTCGCGCATGATGGCGTGCGGCACCACGCCACTGTCCTGCGCGTCCTCCAGCTGAGCGCCTCCTGGCCCCTGCTCGGCCGCCGCACCGTCCATTCGTACTCCCAACTGCATGGGCGCCCGCAACCCGCTTGGCGCGGCGCGGCCGGACCGGGCATAACCCGGCTTGTCTTCGGAGTCTCTACCGTGTCCACCGTCTCGCTCGACCAGCGCCCACATTTGATCGTGCTCGGCAACGAGAAGGGCGGCTCGGGCAAATCCACGACCGCTATGCACCTGGTGGTGGGGCTGCTGCGGGAGGGCTATCGGGTCGGGGCCGTGGACCTGGACGCGCGGCAGGGCACGCTTTCGGGGTATTTCGCCGCGCGCACCGCCTATGCCGCCCGCCACGGGGTGGAGCTGCCCATGCCGCAGGCCGAGAGCGTGTTCCGCAGCGAGATCGACAGCCGGGCGGAGGCGGAGGCGGAGGAGCGGGCGGCGCTGGAAGCGGCACTCGATCGTCTGTCCGCAGGGTGCGAAATCGTGGTGATCGACTGTCCGGGCGCGGATACCAACCTGGCCCGACTGGCGCATGCCAGGGCCGATACGCTGATCACGCCGATCAACGACAGTTTTGTCGATTTCGCCATGCTGGCCCGGGTCGATCCGGACAACCACGCGGTGATCAACCCGAGCATCTACAGCGAGATGGTCTGGCAGGCCCGGAAAACCCGGTTTTCGCGCGACCGCACCCGGATCGACTGGATCGTGATGCGCAACCGCATGGGCAGCACGGAAATGCGCAACAAGCGCGACGTGGGCACCACGCTGGAGACGCTGGCCAAGCGGATCGGCTTCAGGACGGTGAAGGGGTTCGGCGAGCGGGTGATTTTTCGCGAGCTCTATTTGCAGGGCCTGACCTTGATGGACGTGCGCGAGGCGGGGTTGCAGATCTCGCTGGGCATGAGCCACGTGGCCGCTCGGGCCGAGGTTCGGGCGCTGCTCTCGGCCTTGAAGAAGCCGCCGCCCCGGGGCGCGGCTGCGATGGCGGACGTCCGCGCCAGCATGGCGGCGGGTTGCCCGGCCACCGCGCTGCCCGTATAGACTGGCGCCTGCGCCGGCGTAGCTCAGTGGTAGAGCAACTGATTCGTAATCAGTAGGTCGGGAGTTCGACTCTCCCTGCCGGCACCATGGCCCAGCGGCCCGCCGTCCATTTTCAGGAGCCGCCCCATGGGCAATATCGATCTGCTCGCCCGCCGCCAGGCCGCCATCCCGCGCGCGCTGAGCCACGCAACATCCGTCTATGCGCACCACGCGCGCAATTCGGAAGTGTGGGATGTGGAAGGGCGGCGCTACGTCGATTTCGCGGGCGGCATCGCGGTGCTGAACACGGGGCACTGCCATCCGCGGGTGATCGCGGCGGCGACGGAACAGATGAGCCGGTTCACCCATACTTGCGTGCAGGTGCTGGCCTACGAGCCGTATGTTGCGCTCGCCGAGCGGCTGAATGCGCTGGCGCCGTTCGAGGGGCCGGCGCGCACCATCTTTTTCACGACGGGCGCCGAGGCTGTGGAGAACAGCATCAAGATCGCGCGCGCCGCGACAGGGCGCAGCGGCGTGATCGCGTTCGCCGGCGGTTTTCATGGCCGCACCATCATGACCAGCGCGCTGACCGGCAAGACGCTGCCCTACAAGCGCGGTTTCGGGCCGTTCCCAGCGGAAATCTACCACCTGCCGTTCCCCATCGAGCACCACAACGTGACAGTGGCCGAAAGCCTGAAGGCGTTGGACTTCCTGTTCCGTGCCGATATCGAACCGAGCCGGGTCGCCGCCATCATCATCGAGCCGGTGCAGGGCGAAGGCGGTTTTTACGAGGCGCCGCACGAGCTGCTGGTGGCTTTACGAAAAATCTGTGACCAGCACGGTATTCTGCTCATTGCCGACGAGGTGCAGTCGGGCTTCGCGCGCACTGGAAAAATGTTCGCCATCGAGCATAGCGGTGTGCAGCCCGATCTTGTCACCGTAGCCAAATCGCTGGCCGGCGGCTTCCCGTTATCGGGCATCATCGGGCGTGACGCGGTGATGCAGGCGGCCGAGCCTGGCGGATTGGGCGGCACCTATGCCGGCAACCCGATCGCCTGTGCCGCGGCGTTGGCGGTGCTGGACGTGATCGAGGACGAGCATCTGATGGAACGCGCGGTGGTCGTGGGCGATCGCATCAAGGCGCGGCTGCATCAGATATCCGAGCGCAACGACACCCTGCCGATCGGCGCCATACGTGGCCCGGGTGCCATGATCGGATTCGAGATCTTTCGCGAGCGCGGCGGCACGGAGCCGGACGCGGACGCAACCAAGCGTGTGACGGCGCGCGCGCTGGAGAACGGTTTGGTGCTGTTGTCGTGCGGCGTGTTTTCGAATGTGATCCGCGTGCTGGTGCCGTTGACTGTGCAGGATGATGTGTTTGGAGGAGGGGCTTGGGATGTTGGAGCGAGCACTTCTTTTTTGAAAAAAAGAAGCAAAAAACTTTTTTTCGGCTGTCGCGGGCTCACCTGACAGAGGTTTACCGATGCCTTTCCGGATGACACACCTCGTCGGTTGCGAATTTCCGCTTTTCGCCTTCAGCCATTGCCGCGACGTTGTCGTCGCCGTCAGCCGCGCCGGTGGGTTTGGCGTGCTGGGGGCCACCGCGTTCACGCCAGAGCGCCTCGAGGAAGAGCTTCGCTGGATCGACGATCATATCGACGGCAAACCATACGGCGTCGATGTACTGGTGCCAGAACACCAGGCGGTGCGCGAGGGGATCAGCGGCACCGATATCGCGGCACTGGTGCCGGCCCAGCACCGCGCCTTCGTGGGCGACCTGCTCGCCGGCGCCGGTATCGCGGCTCCGCCCGAGGCGCTGACGCGCGGGCACGGCATCGGCACCACCATGGGCGAGGCGCAGATGGAGGTGGCGTTCGGCCATCCGATCCGCATGATCGCCAACGCGCTGGGCATCGCACCGCCATCGATGATCGCGCGCGGACACGCGCTGGGCCTACCGGTCGCCGCCCTGGTCGGCGCGCGTGAGCACGCCGCGCGGCAGATCCGCGCCGGCGTGGACATCCTTGTGGCACAAGGCACGGAGGCCGGCGGCCATTGCGGCGAGGTCTCCACCCTGGTGCTGGTGCCGGAGGTGTTGCGGGAGGCGGCCGCGCGCGACGTGCCGGTGTTGGCGGCCGGCGGGATCATGACCGGCGGCCAGATGGCGGGCATGATGGCGATGGGTGCGGCTGGCGCGTGGACCGGCTCCGTGTGGCTCGCCACCGCCGAGGCCGAGACCAGCGAAGTATTCCGCGAGAAGATGGTGGCGGCCGGCGCGCGCGATACGGTCCGCTCCGCGCACCGCACCGGCAAGCCCAGCCGGCAGTTGCGCTCCGCCTGGCACGATGCGTGGGAGGCGGACGGCGCGCCTCGCCCGCTGCCGATGCCGATGATGTCGGCGATCAGCGAACCGGCCATGGCGCTGATCAACCGGGCGGCCGAGAGCGGCAGCGCGCGGGCGCGGGCGATGGTCACGTATTTTGTCGGCCAGGGGGTGGGGCTGGTGGAGAGTGTGCGGCCTGCCGCGGCGGTGGTGCAGGCGTTCAAGAGCGAGTATGCGGAAGCAGTGGAAAGACTTCTTCCTTGAAAGAAAGAAGCAAAGAACTTTTGTCCATTTACGCGTGCCAAACTGATAAAAGTCTTTTGCTTCTTTTCTTCAGAAAAGAAGTCCTTTCTTAACTAAACGCCTCCCCCTGATGCCGCCGCGCTGCCAGTTCGTCCAGGTCCAACTCCTGCTCGAGCGCATGCAGCACCTCGTCATGTATCCTGCCCTCCCGGTGCAGCCGGAGCAGCGCCGCCCGCCCGGCGTCGATGGCGGCCAGGACCACCTCGAAATGCGCGTGCCGGTCAGGCGCCAGCGCGCCGCCGGCCTCGCTGAACCGGCGGGCGGCGCCGGCCCGATACTCGTATTGTTCCAGCAGACGCGGGTGCCGCACGGTCCCGTCGCCGTCGGTGGCGCGTGCCCGCACCGTCTCGAGCTGCGTGAGGGCGACACGCGCCCGTGCCTCGGCTTCGGGCATCAACTGTCGCCCCGGCAGGCTGAACCGTTCCAGCCGCAGCAGCCGGATCAGCGGTGCCAGCGTGGCACCCTGCCCCAGCACCGTGACCAGGATCACCGCGAAGGTCGCGATCAGGATGAAGTCGCGGCCTGGCACGGCGGCTGGCAACGATAGGGCGGCGGCCAGGCTGACCACGCCGCGCATGCCGGCCCAGCCCATGATCAGCGGCACGGCGACCGGCGGGTAAGGGTCGCGCCGGCGCAATGCGGGCACCAGCAGGCGCGGCAGATAGGTGGCCGGGAACATCCACACGAAGCGCGGAGACGATGACGGCCAATACCACGACGACGCCACAGCGGGCAGCAGCGGACGAGGCGCCGCGTCCGCCCCATGCAGGAGTGCCGCAGGACGCCGTGCAGCGCGAGGCCGATCAGCACGAAGACCAGCGACTCCAGAACGAACACCACCACGCGCCACACGGCCCGCGCATGGGTGCGCGTGGCGGCCGACAACACCGCGTGCTGCCGCCATCCGATCACCAGCCCGCACGCAACCGTCGAGAGCACACCCGAGACGCCCAGCGCCTCCGCGCCGATATAGGAGGCCCAGGCAGCCAGCAGGCTGCCCAGCACGCTCAGATGCGTGTCCTCCAGCAACGCGAGAAAGCTGGTGGCGCCCCAGCCGAACGCGATCCCGGCCAGGATGCCGCCGGCCGACGAGCGCAGGAAACTGCCGCCGGCCTGGCCCAGGCTGAACGTGCCGGTCAGGCCGGCGGCCACCGCCATGCGGAACAGCACCAGGCCGGTGGCGTCGTTGACCAGGCTTTCGCCCTCCAGCAGCACGATCATGCGCGGCGGCAGGCTCACGCGCTGCAGCACCGCCTTGGCCGCCACCGCGTCCGGCGGGGAGACGATGGCGCCCAGTGCGAAACACGCCGCCCAGGGCAGATGCGGCACCAGCATATGGGCCACCCAGCCCACCACCAGCGTGGTGAAGACCACGGCACCCACGGCGAGCTGCAGGATGATGCGCAGGTTGGCGCGGAAATCGCGCCAGACGGTGAAGTAGGCGCTGGCCATCAGCAGCGGGGGCAGGAACAGAACCAGCACCAGTTGCGGATCGATCGGCACCGCGCCCAGCCCCGGCAGGAAGACCAGGCCCATCCCGCCCAGGATGAAGGCGGCCGCGGGCGGCAGGCGCAGGCGGCGGGCCAGCAGTTCAAGTGCTATGACGAGTGCCATCATCGCCAGCACCAGTTCGAACAGGCGCACCGAGGACAGGGTCATGGCGGGATGTCGGTGCCGCCCCAGCGGTCGCGCACCTCGTGGTAGTGGCGCAGCGGGTCGTAGGGCGCCGCTGGCAGGGCCAACTGCTCCGCACTCAGCCGGCCGGTCGCATCCATCAGGCGCAGCGCCTGCAGCAGCGCGTCATGCCGGGCGGAGACCAGCGCCACTTGCGCCGAGAAAAGTTCCTGCTGCGCGTTCAGCACTTCGATCAGCGTACGGGCGCCCACCGATTGCTGGCGGGCGATGCCGCGGGCGGCCACCTGGTTGGCCGCGACCAGATCCTGCGCGTCGCGCACCCGCTCGCGCGCAGCCGCCAGCCCGTCCCAGGACTGGGCGGCCAGCTGGCGTGCCTGGCGCAGCGCCAGGTCGCGCTGAAGGCCGCTGCGGTCGGCCGATTCGCGCGCCTGCCGCGTCTCGGCCGCCACCAGGCCGCCCTGGTAGAGCGGCACGGTCAGTTGCACGGTCGCCTCGGCGACGTTGTCGCGCTGATGCGGCAATTGCACGTCGGTCTCCTTCACGCGGGCCAGTTCGCCCTGCAGGGAGATCGTCGGGTGCAGCCCGGCGCGGGCCACATCCACCCCGGCGCGCGCGGCGGCCAGCGTCTCTCGCGCGGCGGCCACGTCGAAATTGGAGGCCAGCGCCTCGGCGACCGCGCTCTCCCGCGTCGCCGGCAGGCCGGGAACGAAACGCTGCGGCACGGCCAGGTCGCCGGCCGGCTCGCCGACCTGCGCCTCGAAGGCGGCGCGTGAAGTGGCAAGCTGGGCCTGCGCCGCGGCGAGGGTGGCGCGCGCGTCGGCCACGCGTGCGCGCGCCTGGGCCGCGTCGGCCTCCGTCACTTCGCCGGCCGCGACCTGCTGTTCGGTGGCGTGCAGCGTGCGGTCCAGGATCGCCACGTCGTTGCGGTCCAGGTCGACCGTCTGCGCGTCGCGCGCCACGTCCAGATAGGCGGTGGCGGCGGCCAGCAGCACCTGGGCTTCGACCGCCTGCAACTGCGCGCGTTCGGCGCGCACCTGCGCCTCCGCCTGATCGAGTTGCGCGCGCACCCGGCCGCCGGTGTAGACGGGCTGGGTGAGGGTGGCGGTTGCCTGCTGCGGGTCGCGGTGCTCGATGCCGTGCGGGTCGATGCTGTCCGGAGACGATCGAGCGGCCGATGCTGCCGTTCAGGATCGACGCGCGGGCGCCAGCCGGAGAGCGCGCGCGGCACGCCTTCGTCGGTCTCGCGCAGCCGCTGGCGCTCGGCGCCGAGTTGCGGGTTGTACAGGTAGGCCTGAGCCAGTGCTTCCTCGAAGGATTGCGCCCGGCGGCGCGCGCCGGCGCCAGAGCCATAACGCACACGCAAGACGAGCGCAGGCGCGATCTCACGCGTGAGCTTCCACAGGGTCGCGTCGCGGGCGGCGCGTTGTTCGGACGCTGCGGCGGGTAGGCGATCCGTGTCTCGCGAATGAACAGCACGATGATGAGCGCGCCCAGCGTGATCATGCCCAGCCAGCCATAGGCGTCGGCATAGGCCATGGTGAAGGCCTGGCCCGTCGCCTCGGCCATAAGCCGCGCGGGGCCGCCGGCCTGCACGGTGGCGGGCGCCCCGGCGACCACGTGGTCTAGAATGGTGTTGGAATGCACTCGCTCGCGCACCGTCACGATCGCCCCGATCACGGCCGTGCCGAACGTGCCGGCGAGCGTGCGCACCATGTTGAACAGCGTGCCGCCGGCCAGAGCATCCTTGGGCTGCAGCGCGCTGGTGCTGACGATGAGTAGCGGCACCATGATGAACGGCAGCGAACTGGCCTGGAGAAAGAGCGGCCCCAGGAAGTCCCCGCGTATCCAGTCGCTGGTGAGATAGGTGGCCAGCCGGCTGCCGACCGTGGCCAGCGTCAGGCCCGCCACCAGCAGCAACCGCGCATCCAGCACCCGCAGCAGGGCGGCCGCCAGCGGGCACAGCACAAGTTGCGAGATGGCGACGACGCTGAGTATCTGTCCCACCTGCAACTCGCGAAAGCCGCGCACCTGCGTGCCGAACTGGGGCAGCACGTAGAACGATCCCAAGGTCGCGAACGTGAAGGCCACGATCATCAGCAGGCCGCAGCTGAGATTGGCGCGCGCCAGCAGCCGGAACTCCAACAGCGGCGCCTCGGTGACCAGCGAATGCCATAGCAGCACGCCCAGGCTTGCGGCCGCCCCCGCGAACAAGCCGGTGATCAGGCCGGAATCGAACCAGTCCAGCCGCTGCCCTTCGTCCAGCGCGACCGTCAGCAGCGACACGGTCAGCACCGCGCACAGCATGCCGAAATAGTCGGTCTTGGCGAAGATTTCGGTTTTCACCGGCTCCATCGGCAGTCCGAGCAGAACCATGAACATCACGATCGGGCCCGGCACAAGGTTGAACCAGAAGATCGCCTGCCAGCCGAAATCTTCCGACAGCAGGCCGGACACCGTCTCGGACAGCATCGGCGTCAGTGTGGTGACCAGCGCATAGACGGCAAAGCCCCAGATGCGCTGATAGAGCGGCAGAAAGCGCAGCACGGTGGCCAGCAGCAGCGGTATCAGCGCGCCACCACCCACGCCCTGCAGGAAGCGCAAGGTGAGCAGCATGGGGTAGGACGTCGCACTCGGCACGGCCACACCCGCCAGCGCCTGCAGCGCCACGGCCGACGCGATGGCGCGACGCGGCGAAATGATGCTGGCCAGCCACGGCGTCAGCGGCACGATGGCGATTTCGGCGATATTGTAGGCTTCCGTCACCCAGGCGCCTTCGTCCTGGCCCAGGCCGACCCCGCCGCGCAGGTCGGCGATGGCGAAGACGGAAAGCCGCGTGTTGAAGTTGGACAGCAGGCTGCCCAGCACCGCGCCCAGCACCCCCACCGCCAACAGCCAGGTCATCGGCGCCGGGCCGGGCGGGGCTTTTTCGCCGGGCGGGGGCTCGGGCGGGCGCGGCGCCAGCACGCCCAGGACATGCGCGGGCCAGCTCATGGGTTGGTCGCCGGGGCCGCGGTCGCCAGGGCGGTATCGACCAGTGTTTCGACCGACAGGCCGGGCACCAGGCGCTGGTCCAGCCCGTGCGCGTGCACGCTGGCCGGATCGAACGTGATCTTGACGGGCACGCGCTGGACGATCTTCGTGAAGTTGCCGACCGCGCGGTCCGGGACCAGCGCGCCTGACCGGGCCTCGCTGTCTGGCGCAAGACTGTCCACGCGGCCGCGCAGGGTGATGCCGGGGAAGGCGTCGACGCGTATCTCCGCCGGCTGGCCCGCGGCCATGCCGGCCAGCTGTTCCTCGCGGAAGTTCGCCCGCACCCACACATCGGCCAGCGGCACGAGCGCGATCAGCGCCGTACCGGGGGCCACGTATTGGCCCGTCCGGATCAGGCGCTGGCCGACGACACCGTCGCGCGGGGCGGTGATGCGCGTGTAGCCCAGCTCGACGCGGGACAGATCCAGCGCCGCCTGGCTGGCCTGAAGCTGCGCCTCCGCCTGGTGCACCTGTGCGGCCAGGACCCGGATCTGGGCCAGCGCCGCCGCTTCCCCGTCGCGGTCGCCGGCCAGGGTCGCCTCCTGCCGCCGTTCCTCCGACACCGCCGCGTCCCAGGCGCGCCGCAGCGCGGATTCGGTGCCAAGAAGCCGGTCCTGACGCACGCGCTCCAGCCTGGCCCGCTCCAATTGCGCGGCTGCGGCCCACGAGTTGGCGCGCGCGGCATCGACCTGCGCCTGCTGCGTGGCCAGTTGGGCCTGCGCCACCTCGACGGCGGCATGCGCCTCCGCGACCATGGCCTGGGCGCGATCGACCCGTGCCCGGTAATCGTCGTCCTCGATCTGGTAGAGAAGCTGCCCGGCCTGCACGGGCTGGTCGTCGGTGACCGCCACCTGGGCCACGAAGCCGGACACGCGTGCCGAGAGCATGGTGGTGTCCCCCCGCAACTGCGCATCGTTGGTGCTGCGCCGGGCCAACTCCCACACCACGGCGTTCCAGTCGACGGCGAAGGCGGCCGCCAGCAGCAAGCCTGCCGCCAACACGATGGAACGCACGACAAGCCCCTTCATCGCGCGCCTTGCAGCGGTAGGGCGTCCGGGACATCTCCCTGGGTCAGCACGAGGGCGACCAGGCTCATTCCCGGGCGCAGCAGGCCGCGCAGCCGGCTACCATGCCAGTCGATGGCGATCTTCACCGGCACGCGCTGCACCACTTTGGTGAAATTGCCGGTCGTGTTGTCGGGCACGGCGGCGCCGAAGCTGGCGCCGGTGCCGGGCGAGAGGCCCACCACATGGCCGGCCAGCACCTGGTGCGGATAGGCATCGATGCGCAGCCGGGCCGGGCGGCCGGGCAGGATGCCGGCGATCTGGCGTTCGGTGAAATTGGCCGTGACCCAGACGGTGTCGAGCGGCGTCTCGGTCACCAGGGTGGTTCCCGGCGAGACCAGCGCGCCTTCACGCACCGCGCGGGCGCCCAGCGTGCCGTCCAGCGGCGCCACTACGCGGGTCCAGCCCAGCGTGATGGCGGCGAGCTTCGCGTCGGCCAGCCGCGCGTCCAGCGCCGCCTGGGCCTGGCGCGTCTGGGCGGCGAGCACGCCCAGCTGGCTGGTTGCGGCGTTGTAGCGGGCCGCCGCACTGGCGATGCCGGCCTGCGTCACCCGCGCCATCGCCCGCGCGGTATCGACGGCGCGGCCCAGCCCGGCATCGGTGGGCGCCAGCACCGTCTGCCGTCGCGCCTCGGGCCCCGTGTCCAGCGTGCCGGCCCGTGCCGCATCGACGGCGGCCGCGGCCTGCGCCACTTGGAGCCGGGTGGCGCGCGTGCGCTCGGCCAGGGAGGCCAGCGTGGCGCGGGCCGTGGCGACCTGGGCATCGGCCTGTGCCATTTGCGCGCGGTAGTCGCTGTCCTCGATCTCGGCGATCAGCTGGCCGGCGCGGACGGGCTGGTTGTCGGCGATCGGCAGGTGCCTGAGGTAGCCCTGGACCCGGGCGGCGATCGGCGTGGTGTCGCCATCGATATAGGCGTTCTCGGTTTGCGGATTGTGGCGGGCGGCGAGTGGGCTGTCGCGCAGGAGCAGGGCCAAGCCTGCGGCGATGATGCACAGGGTGGTTAGAAGGAAGAGTTTCAAAGGAAGGCTCTTCTTTTCTGAAGAAAAGAAGCAAAAGACTTCTGTTCATTTCGCTGCATTGGCATCGGTGCGCAATCCTGTCTCATAAGTTTGCGCGCTTGTCAGCTATCCCCCCGCGCACACCCGCGTTAGGACGCTTCATGCGCCTCCCCCTGCACGCCATCCTGACCCGATTCGTCACCGTGGGCCGGCTGAGGGTCAGGTATCCCGATGGGTCGGTCGCCAGTTATGGCCCGGGCGGTGGCCTGGAGGCGGGCGCGGGGATCGCCACGTGGCGCACTGTGAGGGGGCTGCTGACCAATCCGGCGCTGGTGTTCGGCGAGGCGTATGTGGCCGGTGATCTGGAGCCGCTCGATTGCGGGCTGGAGGATGTGCTCGACCTGCTCTTCGCCAATCTGGAGGTGGGCGGACGGCACCCCGGCCTGGCTTTGCGCCGCGCCATGGCGCGCATGATACGCCGGGCGGCGCAGTACAATCCCATCCCGCGCGCGCGCCGCAACGTGGCGCATCATTACGACCTGAACGGGCGTCTATACTCGCTGTTCCTCGATCGCGACCTGCAATACTCCTGCGCGTATTTTGCCACCGGGATGGAGACGCTGGAGGAAGCGCAGGCGGCCAAGAAGCGGCACATCGCGCAGAAGCTGTTGCTCGACCGGTCCGATCTGCACGTGCTCGACATCGGCTCCGGCTGGGGCGGCATGGCGCTTACGCTGGCGCAGGATTTCGGGGCGCGGGTGACGGGTATAACCCTGTCGGAGGAGCAGTTGCAGGCGTCGCGCGCGCGCGCCGAGGCGGCGGGGTTGGCCGATCGCGTCAGCTTCGAGTTGCGGGATTTCCGTACGGTGCGCGGCGTGTTCGACCGGATCGTGTCGGTCGGCATGTTCGAGCATGTCGGGGTTACGCATTATGGCGCGTTTTTTGGTGCGGTCCGCCGCCTGCTGGCGCCGGATGGCGTGGCGCTGATCCACGCGATCGGCCGCAGCGACGGGCCGTCGGTGACGAACCCATGGATCACGCGGCATATCTTTCCGGGCGGCTACTCGCCGGCGCTCTCGGAAGTTTTTTCGGCGGCCGAGCGTGCGAAACTCATCGCGACGGACGTGGAGATCCTGCGCCTGCACTACGCGGAGACCATACGCCACTGGCGCCGGCGGTTCGACGCCAATCGCGACGCGATCGCGGCGCTGTACGACGAGCGGTTCACGCGGCTGTTCGGCCTGTATCTGGCCGGCAGCGAGTATTCGTTCCGGCACTTGAACCACATGGTCTGGCAGATGCAGCTTGCGCGCCACCAGACCGCCGTGCCGCTGACGCGCGACTACATGCTGTCCAGCGAACCCCATGCGGAGCCCGTGCGCGCCAGAACGGTTCGGCCGACGCTGAGCCGGGACGTGATTCTGTGACGCGCGCCCGATGAGTTACAACAGTTTCGGCCACCTGTTCCGGGTGACCACCTGGGGCGAAAGCCACGGTCCGGCGATCGGCTGCGTCGTCGATGGCTGCCCGCCCCGCATCGCGCTCACGGAAGCCGACATCCAGCCATTCCTCGACCGCCGCAGGCCGGGCCAGTCCAAGTTCACCACCCAGCGCCAGGAACCGGACCAGGTGCGCATCCTGTCTGGCACGTTCGAGGGCCGGACCACCGGCACCCCGATCGCGTTGCAGATCGAGAACGTCGATCAGCGGTCGCGCGACTACGGCGAGATCGCCCGGCGATACCGGCCAGGCCATGCCGACCTCACTTACGACCAGAAATACGGCATCCGGGACTACCGCGGCGGCGGCCGCAGCTCGGCGCGGGAGACCGCTTGCCGGGTCGCCGCCGGGGCCGTCGCGCGCCTGGTCCTGGGCCATTCCGTCACCATCCGGGGCGCTTTGGTGCAGATGGGGCCGCATGCCATCGACCGCACGCGCTGGGATTGGGGTGAGGTGACCAACAATCCGTTCTTCTGCCCGGACGCACAGGCGGCGGCGCATTGGGAAAGCTATCTGTCCGAGATCCGCCGCGCCGGCTCCTCCGTGGGCGCGGTGATCGAACTGGTGGCCGAGGGCGTGACCGCCGGCCTGGGCGCCCCGCTCTACGCCAAGCTGGATGCCGATCTCGCCGCGGCACTGATGGGCATCAACGCGGTGAAGGGCGTGGAGATCGGCGACGGGTTCGCCGCCGCCGCGCTGACCGGCGAGGACAATGCCGACGAGATGTGGATGCAGGACGGCACGCTGCGCTTCGGCAGCAATCATGCGGGCGGGGTGCTGGGCGGCATCGCCACGGGGCAGCCCATCGTGGCCCGTTTCGCCGTCAAACCCACCAGCTCGATCCTGACCCCCCGTCGCAGCATCGATACGGCGGGCGAGAGCGTGGATGTCAGCACACGAGGCCGGCACGACCCCTGCGTGGGCATACGCGCGGTGCCGGTGGGGGAGGCGATGATGGCCTGCGTGCTGGCCGATCATCTGTTGCGGCACCGGGCGCAATGCGAGCCGCGCGAAAAAACATCGTAAACCGATCGAAAACCCCCCAACTCACGCAGAGTTTGCTAGGGTCCCGGCGGGACCGAACCCCAATGTCAGGAACGCATGAACCCGATGGATGACTCCGGCTACGCCGCAGCCCTGGACGCACTGGTGGACCGTATCGGTCGCCGCGTGTGGCAAGCGCGGATGGCGGGGCTGAAACGGGGCTGCACGGCCACCTATGCCGGCCGTGCCCTGGCGCAACTGCATGCCCTGGAGCTGGCCATCGAGCGCATGCGCCGCCCGGGCCGCAACGCGCCTTTCTCCGAAATCGACCGACGCATCGCCTGCCTGGCCGCTTGCCTGGTCGGCTTGGCCGACGATCTCGCCGATGCCGGCCGGCGCCGGCTGGACGGCGCGCTCGCCTCCGCCATGACCGGCCCGGGCAATCTGGTGCCGCTGTTCCACATGATGCGCACCGCCGGGCTGCAGCGCTGCCGCGGGTTCGAGGTGTCGTTCGCCGGTTTCGCCGAGGACGCGCCGTTCGACCTGCTGCTGCACCGCATGGGATTGGAGGTGGAGGTCGCCTGCGACGTGATCTCGGCCGAGGACGGGCGGGACCTGCACCGCCGCGCCTGGTCGCAGCTGATGGACCGGGTCGATCCGGATCTGCAGAGCTGGCTGGCGGCGCATCCCGGCAGGTATCTGCTGAAGATGACCCTGCCACAGGGCCTGAAGCAGCCGAATCCCGGCTGCACGAAGCTCGCCGAACTGCATTCGCGCATCACCCGCATGCTGTCCGACCAGCGGCGCGCCGACCATGACGAGGCGGCGGTGCTGCGGCTCGATCCGCTGATGCTGGCCGCTGCCCAGGCGAGCGAGCTTGGCCTGATGCCGCGCCTGCGCCGGGAATTCGGGCCGGAAGCGCATCTGGCCGTCACCGCCGCCGGCCAGGCCATCTTCGTGATGGCCGCGCGGGCCGGGCGGGAGGACGAGGTGGCCGCCGCCGTGCACCGCCGCATGGCGGCGATCGCGCCGCAGCGCCTGACCGGCACCCGGCCGGGCATACTGGCCATGTTCGTGGAGGATACCGACCGGCTGGAATGGAGCGCGCTGCGCGCCCAGCTCCGGCTGGAGGGCGAGGCGCGGCATTTCATGACCAAGCCGGAAGCCCGCGCCGTGGTCGCGGTGACCTGTGCCTCGCGCCTGGAGCTGCTGGGGCCGGACGAGGCCGAGGGGTGTCCCAGTGCGGAGCTGCGCTTCCGCAACCCGAGCCATCCCGACGCGCGGGCGCCGGCGCTGGCCCCTTCGGTCCTGTCCTCGCCCTGACGGGACACGGGCGGCCACGCACCGACGAGGATGTTTCCCCAGGATGCGCCGCGCTTAGGCGCGGCCTCACGCGATCGCCTGAAAACGGGCGTGGCGGCACGTGCCCTGGCACTGGGGCTGGTCGCGGCGTTGCACCTGGTGTTCGTGCTGTTCCTGGGCCGGGGTGGCCTTCCGGTGCCGCAAACGCGCTTCGTACAGCCTGCGCGGCTGATCCCGGAGACGCGCCCGCCGCGGCCAAGGCCGCCACCCATACCCACGCCGCTCGCGGCCATGCCGCCGGCGGCATTCCTGCCGCTGCCGGACGTGCAGATTGCCAGCCAGCCACCGGCCTTGCCGGCCGCGATCACCCCGCCTCTCCGGTCGGCCGGGCGACTGCAAAGCCATTTCGGCGCCGCCACCGATGCCGGCCTGGGCCTGGATGTGGGCACGTCCTCGGGTGGTGGCGCGGGCGCGCGCGGGTCGCTGGCGGGCTTCGAGGCCGCGGTACGCCGGGCCGTGCTGGCCGGCAAGCGGCAGCCCACCCTGGCCTGGGATCGGCGTGACACCTGCGTGGTCAATTACGCCGTCCGCGTGGATAGCTCTGGCGGCTTGGCCGGGATGCGCATCGACCCCTGCGCGGTGCCGGAGATCAACGCGGCCGCCCGCGCCGCCATAGAGGCCGCCGCCCTTCCCCGACCGCCCGATCTTGGCGCGGCCAGCTACGAGGTGCATGGATCGTTGATTTTCCGGCCCTGAATCGTCGGCGGCCGGTGCGGAACCCACGAAATTGCGCTCGATTGTGCTTCTCGCGGCCTACATGCTGGCCGGCTGTGCCATCCATCACGTCACCCCATACGTGCCGGACGCCGCCAACACGCCGCAGACGGCGGACGCCGTCGAGGCGAGCACGGGGTGCGCCGAGGCCGACACGCCGGAAGCGGCCGCAATCTGCGCCACTCCCGCGCTGCGAGCGGCCAACCGCGCCATGGTGCAGGCGCTGCAGGCCGGTTTGCGCCGCGCGCCCCTGTTTGGCCGGGATGCCTTGCTGGCGAGCCAGCGCGCCTGGCTGGCGGCGCTTCCGCACGTCTGCGGACTGCCCGCATCGGACAGCGCCATGGGTGCGGCGCAGATCTGCCTGGCCAACTCGCTCGCACAACGCCGGGCTGCGCTGGAAGCTGCGCCCGTCTCCCCGCCGCCGCCGAGCACCGCCCTGACCCAATACGTTTCGCTGCAGTCCGCGTCCGGCGCCGCCCGGCAGCCCGACCCGGTCTTGTGCCAAGCGCTCGCCCGGGGTGCTGCGGCCGCGCTGCGCGACCAGGGTTCGCTCGATCCCTCCGCCATGGGGGCGGCCGAACTGGCCGGCACGCATGGCCCGGCTGGCGCGACGGCCCTGGGCCACACGATCGGGGTCGATGCCTACGACGCGAACGCCTACGGCCTGTTCCAGCATCGCGGTCGCACCGTCAGCCTGGATGGCGCGCCACTGATCACCCCCATCTCGCTGACCGGGCTGGTGCGAGGCGTGTCTTCGGCCAATGAGGGCGGCCGGTTTTCGGCGTTCGCTTCGCAGACAGGCGATTACGGCAGCCTCGACGTATTCGCCATGAACGGCCGATTGCTGGTGCTGGCCGCCGATCCCTGGGGCTCGACCACGCCGGCCTCGCCGGGCGAGGCGGCCCATGCAGGTGTGTGGGATATCTCGACCGGTCATCCCGCCCCGGCCTGCCTGTTCGACACCTACATCCGCCCCGCCGAGCCTGGCCCGTTCGAGGCCGACACGAAGCTGGCAGGGCTGCGCGCCGCACTGGCCGGGTTGCGCGACGCCGCCTTGCCGTCCATCGGCGCCACCGCCACGCGGGACCAGGCGCCGCTCGCCCAGGATACGTTGTTCATTCTGTTCAATATGCCTTTGGTGGCCGTGCAGCAGGCGGGCGGCGCCTGGACACCCTGGCTGCGGCACCGGCACGACGCCGTGCTCGACGCGCTTTTCGCCTGGGGCCAGGCCGACCCCGCCCATAAAGCCGCCTTCGACCAGATCTTCGTGCTGCTCCGCCCCGCCGCCACCGAGCTGGTGCGCACCTACCAGGTGGCACAGGGCCTGACCGGCTCGGAGGCCACGCAGGCTGCCGGACTTGCCATCATGGAGATGCTGTATCAGTCGGTTTCGACCATCGCGCCCGGCCTGGGCGCGGACCTGGAGGCGCCGGCATCCGCAGCCGGCACGCGGCCACGTTACGCCATTCTGGCCAACCCCCGGTCATAGCCCCTGAATGGCGGTGGAGGACGGGTCGATCGCAGTAGAACGGGGCTGGCGATGACTGCTGCGCGCGTGCACAGTCGGCGGGACGAAGGAGGCGCCAGGCCAAGGATGAGGACTCACCCGAGGCAGGGCGGCTTCGCATGCCCAATCCATCCCCAACCAAAGCAGCGGCGGTAATGGAAGAGAAGGTGTCCGGTACCGCGTCGGAACGGGTTGGTACGGGCATTGCGGGCCTGGACGACATACTCGCCGGGGGGATGCTTCCGAACCGCCTGTATCTGGTGGAGGGCAACCCCGGCACGGGCAAGACGACGCTTGCGCTGCAGTTCCTCATTGAAGGGGCCCGGCGGGGCGAGCGGGGATTGTATATCACCCTGTCCGAGACGGAGGACGAGTTGCGCACGGGCGCAGCCTCGCATGGCTGGGCGCTGGATGGCATCGACGTGTTCGAACTCGTGCCGCCCGAAAGCCTGCTCGACGAGAGCCAGAAACAAAGCCTTCTGTATTCGTCCGACTTGGAACTGGGCGAGACCACGCGGCTGGCGTTCGACGAGATCGCCCGCGTCAAGCCGTCGCGCATCGTCTTCGACAGCCTTTCGGAGTTGCGGCTGCTGTCGCAATCCTCGTTGCGGTATCGCCGGCAAATATTGGCGCTGAAACATTATTTTGCGCGTCATGGCGCGCTGGTGCTGCTTCTGGACGACCTGACGGCGGACTTGCCGGAACGCACCGTGCACAGCGTCGCGCACGGCGTGATCAGGCTGGAGGAGTCCTCGCCGCAATACGGCGCCGAGCGCCGCCGGCTGCGCGTGCTGAAATGCCGTGGACAGGCGTTCCGCGGGGGCTTCCACGATCTGGTGCTGACGACCGGCGGATTGGAGGTCTATCCGCGGCTGGTTGCCGCCGAGCATAGCCACCCGTTCGGGCGTGACCGGCTGGGCAGTGGCGTTCCCGAGTTGGACGCGCTGATCGGCGGCGGATTGGAGCGGGGCTCGTCGACCCTGGTGGTCGGGCCGTCGGGAGTGGGCAAGTCGATCCTTATGCTGCAATTCATCAAGCAGACCGTCCTGCGCGGTGAGCGCACAGCGATGTTCGTCTTCGATGAGGATGTCGGCCAGCTTACGGCGCGGGCAACCGGCATCGGGGTCGACCTGGAGGAGATGCGTGCGAAAGGCGCGCTCACCTTGATCCAGGTCGATGCAGCCGAGTTGTCGCCGGGCGAGTTCACGCACAGGGTACGCGACTGTGTCGAGGGACGGGGCGCCACCACCATCATGATCGACAGCCTGAACGGATATCAGGCGGCGATGCCGGACGAGCAGTTTGTCATCCTGCACATGCACGAGTTGCTGACCTATCTGAACCGGCGCGGCGTCTCGACTTTCGTCACCGTGGCCCAGCATGGCCTGATGGGCGATATGCGTTCCCCCATCGACATGACGTATCTTGCGGACTCGGTCCTGCTGCTGCGCTTTTTCGAGGCGCGCGGCCGCATGTTGCGCGCCATCTCGGTCATGAAGAAGCGTACTGGCGCGCACGAGGACACGATTCGGGAATATCGCGTGACCTCGGCGGGCGTCCATCTCGGGCCGCCTTTGACTGGCTTCCAAGGTGTGATGCGCGGTGTCCCGATCTTTATCGACGGATCGGACGCACGCGCGGAGATGGCCGCGGAGTGACGGATCAGGCTGACGCCGCCCGGGCGAGGAGCGGCGAAAACCGGGCGCTGATATTGGCGCCCATCGGCAGGGATGCAGCACTGGCCGCATCCCTGCTTCAGGAAGGTGAGATCGAGAGCATCGTCTGCACGGACTTGCCGGGCCTGGTGGCCGAGCTTGCACGGGGTGCCGGCCTGGTCCTGATCACGCAGGAGGCGCTCGCCAGCGCCGACCTTCACGAGATTTCCGGGTGGATTGCCGAGCAGCCTGCATGGTCCGACCTGCCGTTCATCATCGTGACGGCACGCGGCGGAGATCCGGAACGGAATCGGCGCGAACGGCGGCTTATCGATACGCTGGGCAATGTGTCGTTCGTCGAGCGGCCGTTCCACCCGTTCACTCTGGTCTCGCTGAGCAGGACCGCCCTGCGCAGCCGGCAGAAGCAGTATCAGGCACGGGCACAATTGGAGGAGTCGGCCCGGCAGAAGCGGGCGCTCGAGGAAAGCGAGGCTCGGCTCGCGCATAGGGAAATACTTTTCAGGTCGACGTTCGAGCAGGCGGCGGTCGGCATTGCGCATGTCGGCCTCGACGGGCAGTGGCTGAGGGCGAACGACCGGCTGTGCGGGATGCTCGGCTACAGCGAAACAGAGCTGAAAGGCATGACATTCCAGTCTGTGACGCATCCCGACGATCTCAGCCTGGATCTCGACAATGTTCGTGCGATGATCGCGGGCAGCATCTCCACATACAGCATGGAAAAACGTTATTTTCGCCGGGACGGCGACGTCTTCTGGGCCAACCTCACCGTTTCGATGCTGCGCGACAGGGCGGGCGCGCCGCAGCATTTCGTCTCCGTCGTTGAGGATATTTCCGACCGGAAATCGACCGAGACCGCGCTCGCGGAAAGCCGCGCGCGCATGCAGGCTATTTTCGACACAGTGCCTGTCAGCATCGTGTTCGCCGAGGCTCCATCGGGACGTCTGGTGTTCGGCAATGCGGCCGTGGACCGCGTGTTCCGGTATCCGATGCGCTACTCCGGCGACATAGCCGGATACGAGGATTGGGAGGCTTATCACGAGGATGGAAGCAGGGTTCAGGCGAATGAATTTCCGCTGGCCAAGGCTTTGAAGACCGGCACTGCCGTCCGTGACGAATTCCAATTCATGTGCGGCGACAACGTTCGGCGCTGGATCGCCATCAGCAGCGCGCCGATACGCAACGATTACGGCGAGGTGACCGGCGCCGTCGTCGTTTGCGCCGACATCGACGAGCTTCGTCAGGCCAAGATCATTCTCTCGCGTGACAAGCAGGAGCTGGAGCGCATCGTGGCCGCGCGCACCAGCGAACTCCAGGCGACACAGGCGCAGCTTGCCCATGCCCAGCGCATGGAAGCGCTTGGCCAGCTGGCGGGCGGTATCGCGCATGACTTCAACAATGTGGTGCAGGCGGTGCAGGGCGGCGCCCGGTTGATCGAGCGGCGGCCCCACGACATCGATCGTGTTCGCAGCCTGGCCGCGATGATCGCGCAATCGGCGGCGCGGGGGGCGGCGATCACGCGGCGGCTGCTGGCCTTCTCCCGCAGAGGGGATCTTCGGGCCGAGCCGGTCGATCCCGCCCTGTTGCTCGGCAACATGCACGAGATACTCGCCCACACGCTCGGAGCAGGCATCACGATCAGAATCGAGACGGAAGGCAGCCTGCCGGCGCTCTTGGCCGACAAGGGGCAGCTCGAGACCGTTTTGGTGAACCTTTCCACGAACGCCCGCGACGCGATGGACGGCAAGGGGACACTCGCCCTGTCGGCCGCCTTGGAGACGGTGCAGGGCGACGGTCACCCACATCCTGCGTCTCTCAAGCCTGGCCAGTACATCCGGCTTTCGGTGTCCGACACGGGCATCGGCATGACGCCCGACATCCTGGCGCGCGCTTCCGAGCCGTTCTTCACCACCAAGAGCGTGGACAAGGGCACGGGCCTGGGCCTTGCCATGTCTCGCGGCTTCTCGGAGCAAAGCGGGGGCGGGCTGCACATCGATAGCGAGGTGGGTCGCGGTACCGGTGGTGAGCCTATGGTTTCCGGTCTCCACCGATGAGCCGGAGGAGCCCCGCCTGCATGACGACCCTTCGTTGGTCGGCGCGTGGCATCCTCCGCGTGCGAGGTTGCTGATGGTCGATGACGAACCGAGCGTCCGCGAGACGCTGGCCCAGCAGATGGAGGATGAAGGGTTTGCGGTTCTTGTCGCCGAAAGCGGCCATGACGCGCTCGACAAGCTCGATGGCGGTGAGGCGGTCGATCTGGTGATCGCGGATCTGTCGATGCCCGGCATGGACGGCCTTACGCTCGTGCAGGAGATCCAGCGGCGCCAGCCTGGCCTGCCGGCGATTTTGCTGACGGGCTTCGCCACCAACGCGGCGGAAATCGCCATCAGCGGGGCGGTGAGCGGCCGGTTCACGTTGTTGCGCAAACCGGTCGAGGGGCCGATCTTGGCGGAGCGTGCGGCGGTGATGCTGGAGAGCGCCAAGCTTTGACACACACTTGAAGGCAAGCAGTCCTTTTTTGAAAAAAAGGACCAAAAAACTTCTACCGGTTTGTTCCGCGACAGCACTGAAAGAAGTTTTTTGCTTCTTTTTTTCAAAAAAGAAGTTCTTGCCTTTGCTAAGCTGAGTTGATCTCAGGGGAGACTGGCGTCGTATCGGCCGTTTCCGGCATCAGAACGAGCAGCACGACAAGCGCCACGCCGGCTGCCGCGCCAAAGATCAGGAATGCCGGCGAATACCCCAGATGATCCACGATGACGCCCGCGGCCAGTCCACTCAGCGAGGCCCCGATACCCTGGGCGGTGGCCACCGCGCCTTGGGCCAGATTGTAGCGGCCGGTGCCGCGCATGAGGTCGGCGATGAGCAGAGGCGTGATGGCGCCGAATATGCCGGCGCCGATGCCGTCGAGCAGTTGCACGCCGATCAGCCAGGGCGCGCTGTTCGACAGGGTGTAGAGCAACGCGCGCACGGGCAGCACGGCGAAACCTGCCAGCAATATCGGCTTGCGCCCGATTCGGTCCGCGCTGCGCCCCACGGCCAGGGCCACGGGCAGCATGATGAGCTGGGCGGCGATGATGCAGGACGACATCATGGCGGTCGCCCATTTCGGGTGGGCCTGCGCCAGCTTCTGGCCGACGAGCGGGAGCAGCGGCGCATTGGCGAAATGGAAGAGCGCCGCGCACAAGGCGAACACCACCAGCGGCCGACAGCGAAGCAGTGCCGCGTAGCCGGACGGTGCCTCCGCCTGTCCTTCCTGCCCCGCCTGCCCGTCCCCCAGGCCTCGCGCACGGTCCTGGTCGATCGCGCCGGGGGGTATGGACAGCATGGCGATCGCTGCCAGCACGGAGAAGACCGGCACCAGAAGGAACACGGCGCGCTGCGAGAAAAGGTAACCAATGCCGCCGGCGGCAGCCGCGATCGCCACGTTGCCGGCATGGTCGAAGGCCGAGTTGCGGCCCATGCGGCGCGCCAGGTGCTTGCGGGCATAGAGACCCAGGGTTACGGCGGCGACGGCCGGGCCGAAGACGTCGCCCACCACGGCGATGGCGGTATTGGCGGCCAGGACGGGCCAGAAATCGGGCACGGCAAAGATCGCCAGCGCGCCGATGGCGAGAATGGCGAGGGCCAGGACGACCGCGCCGCGCTTGCGGCGTGTCGCGTCGATGGCGGCACCGGCCGGGGTTTGCGCGACCAGGCCGAGCAGCCCGCTGACGGTTGTGACCCAGCCGACATCGGTCTGGCTCCAGTGCCGCTGGGTAATCAGAAAGACGTTGAGGTAGGGTCCGAGCGCACCGCGGACGTCGGCCAGCAGGAAGTTGACGGCATCGAGGGATCGAGGGCGGAATCCGGCGCGCCGCGCCTGCGGGATGATGCCGGTTTCCGCGGCCATCACTAGAACAGGGCGATCAGGACGATGCCACCGGTCATCAGTGCGCCGCCGAGGATGCGCCAGACATTGAGGCTGTGCTGCTGGATGCCGAACCAGCCGAAATGGTCGATCGCGAGCGACATCAGGATGTTGGCGGTGATGGTCAGCCCGGCGAAGGGGCCGGCGCCGATCTTGTCCACGAACAGCAGGCCCATGACGACAGCGAAGGCGCCGAGCAGACCGCCGAGCGGCGCCCACCAGGGCATCGAGGCGATGCCTTTTGCGGACGGCATCGGGTTGGGCAGGCAGAAGAACAGCACCAGCAGGAAGGCCACGATCGGCAGGAAGGAGATCGTGCTGGCGAGCCAGGGGTTTTCCAGCGATTTCCGCAGCGCGCCGTTCATCGGCGGTCCCCAGGCTTGCAGCGCGCCGGCGATCAGGATGAGCGGATAGAGGGTCGCCGCGCCGATCGTCTGCATGTCCTGGATCTCCCGATGAAAATCAATCGATTGCTGCCGCACCGGCAAGTGCCAGGAGGAGCGCCGGCGGCATGACCAGCGCGCCGAGTTTGAGGAAGCTCCAGGCGCTGACGTTCTGGCCTTCGCGGCGAAGCGCGGTGAGCCACAGGATGGTTGCCAGCGAGCCGGTGACCGACAGGTTCGGGCCGAGATCGACCCCGATCAGCACCGCGCTGCGCACGTGGTCCGGCACATGCGCCATCTCCACCACGCGCCCGGCGACCAGGCCGGCCGGCAAATTGTTGACGAGGTTGCACCCCGCGGCGAGGATCGCGCCGGATGCCCAGGCGGCCAGTGTCGCCGATTGCCCAACGAGGTGCCGCAGCAGATCGGACAGCGCGCGGGTGATCCCCGTTTTTTCCAGCGATTGCACCAGGACGAACAGGCCGGCCACCAGAGGCAGCACGCCCCAGGAGATGTTCTTCGTGATGTGTGCGATGCCGGATCGGGAACGCGTCAGTACCAGGATGGCCGTGCCCAGCCCGGCCAGGAAGGTCGGCAAGCCGAGCTGCCTATCCAGGCTGGAGGAGACCAGCAGCACGCCGGCGGTGGCCGCAATTCCCGCTGCGGCCAACTTGCCGGCCGGGGACAGCACGGGGATGTCGATGTCGGCCGAGATAGGCTGCCGGAGGGCGCCCGCCTGGCTCCAGCGCAGCACGGCATAGGTGGCCAGGATGGACATCGCCGATGGCAGCCCATAGCGCGGCAGCCATTGCAGCAGCGGCGGCATGTGGGCGCCGTAGATCACCAGGTTCGCCGGGTTGGAGATCGGCAGCACGAAGCTGGCCGCGTTGGCGACGAAGGCGCAGATGAACAGGTACGGGAGCGGTCTTTCCGCTTTGGCCGCGCGCGCGACGGCGCCGACCGCCGGAGTCAGCACGACGGCCGTGGCATCGTTCGACAGGAAGATCGTGACCAGTGTGCCGACGGCGAAGACGAGCGTGAACAGGCGCCGGGCGGAGCCTTTCGCGCGCGCGGCGGCGTGCGCGGCCAGCCAGTCGAACAGGGCTTCCTGCCGGGCCAGCTCGGACAGCAGCATCATGCCGGTGAGGAAGAGATAGACGTCCGTGCCGCGGGCCACGCCGGAGAGGGCCTCGGCCGGGCTCAGCAGGCCGAGCGCCACCAGCAGCACCGCGCCGCCGGCCGCCCAGACGGCTTCCGGCCAGGAGAACGGGCGGATGATGACCCCGGCTGTGGCAAGCCCGGCGATGCCCCAACTGGCCCACGGGGAGACGAGCAGCGCGCCCATCAGCCCGTCCGGTTCCCTGGCCAGTCCTGCATCTGCCGTCCTCGTCATGGGCGGGATCGGGCGTGGCGCCTGTGCCCTGCCCCCATCGCGGTGTCGCCTCAGAGCGGGTTTGCGGACCGGAAGTTGCGGCCAAGCGCCTGGCCGGGGCTGTCCGCGCGCGACTTGAATAGGCGCGCGGGGACAAGACATTGTCCGGGATGGACCTTCTCACCAAGCTCGAGATACTGGCCGATGCGGCGAAATACGATGCGTCCTGCGCGTCCTCCGGGACGGAGAGGCGGTCATCGGCCGGCAAGGCGGACGGGATCGGATCGACCGAGGGGATGGGGATCTGCCACGCCTACGCGCCCGATGGGCGGTGTATCAGCCTGCTGAAAATATTGCTGACGAATTCCTGCATCTATGAATGCGTTTACTGCATCAACCGCCGCTCCTCCAATGTCAGGCGGGCGCGGTTCACAGTAGAGGAGGTGGTCAAGCTCACTCTTGGATTCTACAAGAGGAACTGCATCGAGGGATTGTTCCTCAGCTCGGGCATCATCAGCACGCCGGACTACACGATGGAGCAGATCGTGCGCGTTGCCCGGGTGTTGCGGGAGGAGCATGGATTCCGCGGGTATATCCACCTGAAAACCATACCGGACGCGGACCCCGCCTTGCTGATGGAAGCCGGACGGTATGCCGACCGCCTGTCCATCAACGTGGAGCTGCCGACCGTGGGCAGCCTGGCGGCGCTGGCGCCGGAGAAGGATTTGCCGGGGATACGGCGGTCCATGGGCCGGATGCGGGTGCGGATCGACGAGGCCCGCGCGGAACGGCGCAGCCCGCGTTTCGCGCCGGCCGGGCAGAGCACGCAAGTGATCGTCGGGGCGGACGCCAGTTCCGACCGGTCCATCATGGAGATGAGCACCAATCTGTATGCGTCCTATGGCTTGCGGCGCGTCTATTACTCGGCATTCAGCCCGATCCCGGATTCCTCGGCGGCGCTGCCGCCCAAGGCGGCCCCGCTGGTGCGCGAACATCGGCTGTATCAGGCCGACTGGCTGCTGCGCTTTTACGGTTTTTCCGTCGATGAGCTTGCGACGGACAAGGCGGGCAACATGAGCCTCGAGATCGACCCGAAGCTTGCCTGGGCGTTGCAGCACCGCGAGCTGTTTCCTGTCGATGTGAACACCGCGCCGCGCGAGATGCTGCTGCGCATTCCCGGCCTGGGCGTGAAGACGGCCGACCGGCTGATCGCGGCGCGCCGCCATCGCCGCATGCGCATGGATGATCTGGCGCGGCTGCGGCTGCCTGTCGCCAAGCTGATGCCGTTCGTGGCGGCGGCCGACCACCACCCGGGCGCCACGCTGGACAGCGCGCAGTTGGCGGGGCGGCTGGCGCCGAAGGCGAGGCAACTGGCGTTGCTGTAGGGGTTTGCGCTTGGGCGATCCGCCATTCGAACACCGAAACGTGCCAACTGCCGCCCAGGCGCAACCCGGCCTACGTCGCAGCGTAGAGTGCGGCTCCATCAGTTAGGCTCCCGTGCGCAGCATCGTTCTCAAGCACGTCGTGGATTTCGAGGGCTGGCGCAACGCGGCGCGCTCGCTCGCACTGGACGGCATCGCACCAGAAAGCACCGTCTGGTCCGTCACCGAAGCCCGCGACCTGTTCGCCGATCCGGCAGGCATGCCGGCGCCGGCGGGCAGCTTTTCCGTGCCGCGCGCCCTGGTCGCGCTCGCGGAGACCGCCATACAGGCGAACGATCCCGAACGGTTCGCGCTGCTGTACGCGCTGATCTGGCGCGCCCATCGCGGCGAAAAACAGATCCTCGAGGACGCCGCCGATCCGCTCGTGCAACGCGTCAACCGGCTGGCCCAGGCAGTGCGGCGCGATACGCACAAGATGCGCGCCTTCGTCCGCTTTCGCGAGGTGAGCGAGGGCGGCGCGACCCGGTATGTCGCCTGGTTCGAGCCGGACCATCACATCGTGGAAGCCAATGCGCCGTTTTTCGTGCGGCGCTTTGCGACCATGACCTGGAGCATCCTCACGCCTTATCGCAGTGCGCATTGGGATGGCGAAACGCTGCGCCTGGGTGCTGGCGCGCAACCGGCCGATGTGCCGGACGACGATGCGCTTGAGACGTATTGGCGCGCCTATTTCTCGAGTATTTTCAATCCGGCGCGTTTGAAAACGTCGGCGATGACGTCGGAGATGCCGAAGAAATATTGGCGCAACCTGCCGGAGGCCGCGGCCATTCCGGAGCTGATCCGCCAATCGCGCGAAAGGACGCAGAGCATGGTCGAAACGCCCACCGTGTCGCCGGAGCGGGCGGCGCGGCCACGCCCGGTACCCGCCAGCAACCGTCCGGAAGGCGTAGGCGCGCTGGCGGCCGAGGCGGCGGGGTGCACGCGGTGCGACCTGTATCGCCACGCAACCCAGACCGTGTTCGGCGAGGGTCCGATCGATGCGCGCCTGATGCTGGTGGGCGAGCAGCCTGGCGATCAGGAGGATCTGGCCGGCCGACCCTTCGTGGGCCCCGCCGGCCAGATGCTGGACCGGGCGCTGGCCGAGGCGGGCATTCCGCGCGGCGAGGTGTATGTCACGAATGCGGTCAAGCATTTCAAGTTCGAGCCGCGCGGCAAGCGCCGTATCCACGCGACCCCGGACCGGGCGGAGATAGAGGTGTGCCGCTTCTGGCTGGACCAGGAGCGCGAGCTGGTGCGCCCGGCGGTGACCATTCTGCTCGGCGCGTCGGCCGCGCGCGCCGTGCTGGGCCGGGCCGTCACCATTTCGCGTGAGCGCGGCCGCCCGATTCCACTCGCCGGCGGGCAGGCGATGGTCACTACCCACCCCTCGTATCTGCTCCGCCTGCCCGATGAGGACAGCAAGCAACGTGAGTTCGCCGCCATGGTCCGCGACCTGCAGACCGCCCATGGGTGGCTGGCTTCGTAGGGCGATTCAGTCCGTCGGCGCGCGATAGCCGGGGGCGCTCGCATCGAAGACCTCGATCACGAATTGACCCAGGTCGTAACGTTCGTGCGGCGATCCAAACTGCTGCCGGCCGGCTTCGTCCGACAGTTCCGCTCCCGCTGGCGGGCGCGCCGATATGAAGAAGACTCGTCCACGCCAATCGCGCGCGGCATCCGCATACCATTGATGGTTCGTCAGCGTCCGGAAAGCGTGCAGATGCCCCCCCGCGTCCGGCAGCAGCGGCAGGCTCGTAATCTGCCTATGCGACATGACCGTCAGCATCGTTCCTTCCCAATAGCCGGCATAGCCGTGCGACAGGTCATGCTGTCGCAGCACCTCCACGATCCGGCGGAACTGCGGCAGGAACATCGTGGCGGCGGGCGTCTGATTGCGTGGCAGCGCGGCGATACCCATAGCAGCCGATGCCGGCAGCACGATGCCCCCATATAACGCCGCGAGCCTGACTTGGCCAAATTTGCGCGCGGCGAGCACCGAGCCCGTAACCGCCGCAGGAAGGAAGAACCGGGCGCCGCTGTCCTCGTAGATCACGGTCGTCAGGCAGGCGCTCGCGATGCAGCAAAAAGTCCTGAGGCCGAGCAGGTTGTCCAAGCCGGCCGCGCTATCGCATGCGACGTGTGACGGCCAGAGTTGGGCCTGCCGCCAAAGCGACGCCATCGTTTGGCATAACGCAACGGCAAACAGGACGGCCAGTGGCAGGCGCAAAAACTGAATGACTGGACTGGCCGCAATGGAATGATCGAGGTCACGGCCGAAGACATTCGCACCAAGCAGACGCAAGATACTCTCGACCGAAAAGCCGATATGTTGCTGCAGCTCGGCAAAGCTCGCGAGCGTGATCGACATCGGCACGCTTTGAAAGCCACCGGATCGGCTCATGGCGGCAACAAGCAGCCGGGCGGCCGCGGCGCCCAGCAAAGTTGCCACGATGCGTGCGCCATGCCGTCGTCCTCCTTCGCCCAGCCGCAACACGCTTGCGGCAAGGATCGGTAGGCAGGCGATGGTGTTGAAAATCGGGTCGGAAAAGCATCCGATGACGACGATCAGCCCCAACATTGCGGGCCGGGACCGTTCGGAGCAGGCCAGCGCGAAGACAAGCAGCGTAAGCAGGATGGTGCAGCCATGCGATGCCACGCCGAACAGGAAATAATCCTCGAAGCGGTGATCGAAGACGTTGAAAGCCAGAAGCGCGAACGCGAGCAGCCCGATTCCGAACCAAGTACGGCCGGGCTTGGCGCGGCAGGCAAGCCAGCACCCCGCCATGGCGATTGCTGTCCATACCACGGCTTCCCACAACGGCATGAAGATCGGGTGCCAGCCGAACAACCTGCGCAATACCGCCTGCCCGAGCACGTCGGTCGGATAATAGTTGTCCACCGCCATGAACCAGCCGGACAGGCGCCAGTTGCCCTCGGCCATTTCGACGCCGGCCAGGAAATTGCCTGTATCGTCCGAGTTGCGCACTGTGCCTGTGCTCATCTGGAATCGATAAGCGGTCAGCAGCACGAAGCCGAGCGCGCCGATGACCGGCCAGTAAGCCTTGTGCGACAAAACAGACCGTAACCGGTCCGCGATCCGCGCTCTGATATTCTCAGGAAAAACCAATGAAGTGGCTTCAATCACCGGCGCGGATGGCTTGCGCGCGCACCCGCCCGCGCGCCTGCAACGGAAGCTCCACCCGCAAATAGGTCAGGTCCGCGAGAATCAAGCTGGCGCTGATGGCGAACAGGAACCGAACCGCGAGCCAGCCTTGCCCGCCGAGACCTGAGCGCTGCATCAGCTCGACAACCAGCGTCCAGACCGGGATGTGACACAAATAGAGCGAATAGGACCGTGCCCCGAGCCAAAGAAACATGGTGGACAGCATGCGCGGCAAAGGAATTGCCCCCTGACCGCGGCTTGCCGCGAAAACCAGCGCGAAAGCCGCGAAGTTCACCACCGTCCAGGCAAGCGGATGGAGGTAGATCAGCACGAGTGGCGCGGTCAGCATGGCGATCCCGGCCGTGGCCGCGAACGCGACGCGCCCGCCCCGGCTTTGCGGCAGGCAGCGTCCCGCAATCTCGGCATACCCCGCCCGCTCCAGCTCGAACAACAGCAGCCCGTAGATCAGCCCGTCGTAGCGGAACAGCCACCAAGCCTCGCCACCCGGCCGCCACACGGCGTTCAACGCGCAGAGGGCAACCATGCCCGGTATCCGCCAGCGCCGTCGCACGATCACCAGAAACAAAGGCAGCGCTAGATAAAACTGGTTCTCGACCGACAGGCTCCAGACGTAGCCAAAGCGCGTCTGCGCAAAACTCTCCTCGAAATTGCGGACCGAAAGCAACGAGGCAAGCGCCTTGAAATACATTGAGTGCGGCGGGATCCACAGCGGCGATCCCGCGAACACGACGCAGCAGGCCAGCGTGAAACCGACCCACACAGCGCAAGCGGGCAGCAGGCGATAAAAGCGGCGCACCCAGAACGCGAGAATGGACGGCACCGGATTACCAGGTTCATGGGCTTCGAACGGCGCCATGAAAAATCGGCCCATCAGGTAGCCGGAGATGACGAAGAACAGGTCCACGCCGACCGCAGGATGTATCCAGTCCTGCAGACGCTGCAACGCACCCGGCGGGTAAGGCACGCATATCAGTGGCGCATGCATAATGATGACAAGCAGCATCGCGGCGGCACGCAGATACTCGATTTCGGCCAATCGCCGGTGCGCCCGGTCGAGAACCGGTGCGAGCCTCCGGTCGCCAAAACCCGGAGCTGGGGAGGGCACATCCGCAGCGTTCACCGCCTCACCCCGCGCCGGCTCCGCGCAGCACCAAATCGTTCGGCAGGCGCAGCACGCGCGAGACGATCCGGCCGAGCCGTAGTGTCAGCAGTGCGGTGGCGCCCAACGCTAATGCCAGCAAGGCCCAGCGCAGCGGTCCCGCGCCTGGATGCGTCAGCGCACCCACGCCAGAGCCGGCCAAATGACCCAGCACCACGTAGCCCAGCAGCGCCGGCAGCGAGGCGAGCGTGCCGACGAGATAGGGCCCGAACCGCAACGAGGTAAGCCCGAGCGCATAGCTGGTGACCGCGAACGGCATTACCGGCGAAATGCGCAGCAGGCACACCAGCCGCCAGCCTTCCCGCGCCACCGCCTCGTCCAGCCGGTCCATACGTGGGTGCCGTGCCAGAGCGCGCGCCACTAGCGGCCGGAACAGCGAGCGGGTCAGCAGGAACGCCAGCCCTGCACCGACCAATGTGCCGAGTGCCGCGAGCACGAAACCGGGCACGACGCCATAAAGCAGGCCCGCGGTGATCGCTCCGATCGAGGCCGGCAATATGCCCAACAGCGCGATGAGAACCTGCGCGCCTGCCGCAACCGCCCAGCCGGCAACCCCCATGCCGCGCGTGACATGCACGGCCGCATCCAGCGCTCCCGCTATCTCGTGCGGCCAGACGCGTACCGCCGCCACACCCAGCCCAGCCACTACCAGCAGCGCGACCCCAACGGCGAGACGCCAGGCCAGGTGTGGCGCCTGAGCCTCAGACACGAGCCGCGCCATCAAACAAGGGATCGCGCCGCAGTCCCCACACGTCGCCCCGATATTGCACCGACGTGCGCAGCACGCCCAGGCCATAGGTGACGCTGCGGCTGAAATTGATCGAGGAGGCTTCGGCAAAGTATTTCGTCGGGCACGAAATTTCGCCAATGCGAAACCCCCAGCGCACGGTCTGCGCCAGCATCTGATTGTCGAACACGAAATCGTCCGAGCACCGCTCGAGCGGCAGACGCTCCAGCACCTGCCGCGTCCAGGCGCGGTATCCGGTGTGGTATTCGGACAGCTTGGCGCCCATCAGCATGTTCTGCGTGAAGGTCAGCGCGCGGTTGGCGACATATTTGTAGGCCGGCATCCCACCCCGTAGCGCCCCGCCCCCCAGGATGCGCGACGCCAGCACCGCGTCGTACTGGTCGGAGACCAGCATCGCGGCCATCGCCGCCAGCAGTTTTGGCGTGTACTGGTAGTCGGGGTGCAGCATGACCACAATGTCCGCCCCACGTTCCAGGGCCGCGCGGTAACAGGTTTTCTGGTTGCCGCCATACCCCCGGTTGCGGTCGTGCCGGATCACGTGCAGGCCTAAGCCCCGCGCCACGTCCACCGTGTCGTCACGGCTCGCGTCATCGGTCAGGATGATGTCGTCCACGATCTCGGCCGGGATTTCGGCGACTGTCCGCTCCAGCGTCCGGGCCGCATTGTAGGCCGGCAGGACGACGACAATGCGGCGGTTCTGAAGCATATGTTTCCGGGCAAGCCATTGGGAGCACGCCTCCAAACACGGCGCGCGCGCCAGCACAAGCTTGGCCGGCCAACTCAGCCGGCCAGTGCATCCCCCACGCGCGCGGCCAGGCCGGCCCAGTCGCCTGGCCTATCCTGGCGGAACAAGCGGGCGGTCGGATACCATGGGCTGTCCGTACGGCCGCGCAGCCAGCGCCACTCCGCCGGCTCGTGCAGCAGCACCCACACGGGCTGGCCGAGCGCGCCCGCCAGGTGCGCCGGGGCACTATCCACGCTGACCACCAGGTCCATCAGCACGCTGAGCGCCGCGGCCTCGGCGAAATCCGTGATCTCGGGGCCGAACAGGCGCACGCCCAGCGCCTCGGCCGCCACGAGATCGGTGTCCCGCACGTCTTTTTGCACGGCGACATACTCGACGCCCGGCCGTATCAGCGCCGCCAGCGCGGCGAGCGGTGCCGACCGCGTGACATCGCCCTTGAAGCTCGCCAGGCCCGACCACGCAAGCCCCACGCGCCGCCCACGCGCCGGCCCGAGACGCTCGCGCCAGCGCGCCACACGCGCCGGGTCAGCGGCCAGATAAGGCGTGCCGGCCGGCACCGTTGGCAGCGTTGTGCCGAAGGCCAACGGCAGCGACATCAGCGGGCAGTGCGTGTCGAAATCCGGCAGCGCCGCGCCTGTTTCGGACAACTGGTCCACGCCCTCCAGCGTGGCCAGCAACGGCCGCAGCGGGGCGGGCGCCTGCAGCACCACGCGCGCGCCCAGCGCTTTCACCATCGGCGCGTAGCGGCAAAACTGTATGGTGTCGCCAAAACCCTGCTCGGCGTGCAGCAGGATGGTGCGGCCGGCGAGCGGCGCGTCGCCGAGCCAGAGCGGCTGCGCGAAATGCTGCTGGCGGGGGCGGAACGCTGGATCCTGCCAGCGCCATTCGTATTCGCGCCACCCGCGCGTGTAATCGCCGAGGGAAAGGCAGATCGAGGCGGCATTCCAATGCGCCAGCGCGAATTCGGGGTCTTGCGCCAGGGCCGCATCGGCCGCGCGCAAGGCTGCTTGCCCCTCGCCCGTGGCGTAGAGCGCGTAGGCGTGATTGGCCTGCACCTCTCCCATGCCAGGCTGTGCGGCGGCGGCGGCTAGGTCGGGCAGGGCGTCCGCAGGGCGATGCAGCGCCAGCAATGCCTCGCCCCGCTTCGCGCGGGCCGCTTGTGCGTTGGGCTGCAGCGCTATGAGATGGTCGCAGGTGGCCAGCGCCGCCTCGTGCAGGCCCAGGCGTGTTTCGACGACACCCTTGTTTTGCCAGGCGGGCAGCAGCGACGGATCGAGCGACACGGCGCGCGTAAAAGCCGCGAGCGCTTCGGCATCGCGGCGCAGCGTCATCAGCGCGTTCCCAACGTTGTAGTGCAGCGCTGGATCGGTGGGCGCCAGCGCCAAAGCCTGGTGCAGGCTGCCCAGTGCTTCCTCAATGCGGCCGAGCGCGCTTAACGCGTTGGCGCGGTTGTTGTGGAGTTGTGATGTGGCGGCGCCCGCCCGCAGCGCGCGGGCGAAGAAACCGAGGGCGCGCTCGTGCTGACCCTGTTGATGCTGCACGATGCCCAGCCCATGCAGCGCGTCCGATTGCTCCGGCTGGGCGCGCAATATGCGCCGATAGAGCCGCTCCGCCTCTGCAAGTCGCCCGGCCCGGTGCGCCGCCTGTGCCGCCAGCAACGGCCCATTCATAAAAGTCTTTTGCTTCTTTTCTTCAGAAAAGAAGAATCTTCTTTCTTGAAAGAAAGAAGCAAAGAACTTTTAGTCATTCAGGACGCGATCCGGGCGCATCGGGCGAGGCCGGGGAACGGGGACGACCGGGCCGTGCAGTGCGGAGCCACGCCCGGATAGCGACGGGTTGGTCATGAAATACTCATGCGCGGACACGGGTTTTGCGCCGGGCGGCAGGCGCTGCCATTCTCCGTTGGCGTGCAACTCCCATGATTGCAACGAGTCTTTCAGGTTCACGACCATGATCTGGTCCAGCACCTGCGCGTGCACGGTGGCGTTGCGGATCGGCACCAGGGTTTCCACGCGGAAATCCATGTTGCGCTCCATCCAGTCGGCACTGCTGATATACACCGCCGCGTGGCGGCTGGGCAGGCGGTGGCCGCGGCCGAACACGCAGATTCGCCCGTGCTCGAGGAACCGCCCGACAATGGATTTGACGCGTATGTTGTCCGACAGGCCGGTCACCCCTGGGCGCAGGCAGCAGATGCCGCGCACCACTGCCATGATGTGCACGCCGGCGCGCGAAGCCTCGTACAATTTGTCGATCAGCTTCGGGTCCACCAGGCTGTTCAGCTTCAGCCAGATATTACCGGGCCGCCCCTCGCGCGCGAACTCGATTTCCTCGTCGATCAGCGTGGTCAAGGTGGAGCGCGTCGTCAGCGGCGAGAACGCCAGCGCATCCATACGCTCCGGCTGCGCATAGCCCGTCATGTAGTTGAACAGCCGCATCGCATCGCGCGTGAGGTCGGGGTCGGCGGTAAAGAAACTGAGGTCGGTGTAGATGCGCGCGGTGACCGGGTGATAATTGCCGGTGCCGTAATGGGCGTAGCTGCGGATGACGGTGCCCTCGCGGCGCACCACCAGGCTGATTTTCGCGTGCGTCTTCAGCTCGGCGAACCCGAACACGACTTGCACGCCGGCCGCTTCCAGCGAGCGGGCCAGGCGGATATTGGCTTCCTCGTCGAAGCGCGCGCGCAATTCGACCATCGCGGTGACGGATTTCCCCGACTCGGCTGCCTCCACCAGCGCTTTGACGATCGGGCTGTCGCGGCTGGTGCGGTATAGCGTCTGCTTGATGGCCACCACATTCGGGTCGCCGGCCGCCTGGCGCAGGAATTGTACGACGACGTCGAAACTCTCGAACGGATGGTGGACGATGATGTCCTTGGCGCGAATGGCGGCGAAACAATCCCCGCCGAAATCGCGTATGCGTTCCGGAAATCGTGGTGTGTAGGGGGCGAACAGCAGGTCCGGACGATCGTCCACGATCAGCTGTTTGAGGTCCACTACGCCCAGCAGCCCTTGCTGCACGCTGATTTCGCCGCGTTCGGCGTCTACGTTGTCGGCCACCAGTTCCACCAGCGCCTCTGGCATCGCCGCACCCACGGCCAGGTGGATGACCGAGCCGCGGCGGCGGCGTTTCAGCGCCGTCTCGTACATGCGCACGAGATCCTCGGCTTCTTCCTCGAATTCGATGTCGGTGTCGCGGATCAGGCGGAAGAGGCCCTGGCCGGCGACCGAAAACCCGGGGAACAGGCGGCCCATGAACAGGGTGACCACATCCTCCAGCATCACGAACCGGATCTTTGCGCCCCCCGCCTCGGCCGGCAGGCGGATGAAGCGGTCGACCTGGCCCGGCAGGGGAATCAGGCCGCGCATGGTGTGCCCGCCCGAGAGCGCCGGGTTCGCCGAATCGTCCTCGCGGCGCAGTTGCAGGGCCATGACCAGGCCCATGTTGGGAATGAACGGGAAAGGGTGCGCCGGGTCGATCGCCAGCGGGGTCAGGATCGGGAAGACCCTCTCCATGAACCAGCCATCCAGCCAGCCGCGTTCGGTGTCGCTGAGAGTGGCTGTGTCGCAGACTTCGATGCCCGCCTGGGCCAGGGCCGCGCGCAGTTCCAGCCACACGCGCTGTTGGCGCTCCAGCAGCTCGCGGGCCCGTTCGCGCACCGCGTCCAGTTGTTGCGTGGCGGTGCGCCCGTCCGGCGAGAGGCGGGTGAGGCCGGACCGCACCTGGCCGATCAGCCCGGCGACGCGGACCGAGAAAAATTCGTCGAGGTTGGCGGCCGAGATGGAGACGAAGCGCAGCCGCTCCAGCAGCGGGTGGCGCGTGTTTTCCGCCTCCTCCACCACGCGGGTGTTGAAATCCAGCCAGGAGAGCTCGCGGTTGATGAACCGGTCCGGACTGTCCAGCCCGATGGCCGGCGTGGGCGCGGGGTCGGCCGGGGGGGGCGGGGGAGTGACGGATCGCAGATGGGTGGCGCGTGGCATGGCGCCACCCTACAGCAAACCGCCCGACTCCGGCAGGGTGGGTTCGTCGCCGGCGTCCGCCGTGCCCATGCGCGCCAGTAATTCGGCGGCCAGCGCACGGCCGACGGCTTGGCCCTTTGCCAGCGACAGCCGATCCAGGCAATACGCCGCCTGCCGCAACGCTGCCCCATGCCGAGGCAGCCGGTCGAGCAGGTAGCTTTGGACCGTGGCATCGACCCGCAACTGCCGCTGCGCCAGCAGCCGGGCGAACAGCGTGCGCAAGAAATCATCGTCCGGCTGCCCCAGCCCAACGCTGACCGTCGCACGCAACCGGCTGGCCAGGTCCGGCAGGGCCACGGGCCAGTGCGCGGGCGGCACACGCCCGGCCAGCAGCACCGGAGATCTGCCTTCGGCGGCCGCGTTCAGAAGGTGGAGGAGCGCCTCCGGCTCAGGTGCGGCATCCGCATCATCAACCGCCAGCGCGCCGCTCACCGGCACGTCCACGAAGTGCCTCACAGCTTCGCCGGGCAGCAGCACCGCGCCATGCCGGGCGGCGAACACGTGCAGCAGATGGGTCTTCCCGCACCCCTCCGCACCATAGACCGCCAGCCGGAGGGAGGGCCATTCGCCCGGTTGCCGAAGCCATGTGAGCGCCTGCGCATTGGCGGGAGCCGGCATGAAATTGGCGGCGTCATAGTTAGCCTGCTGCGGGAAGGGGAAGGCGAGTTGGCGAGCAAGGATCACACGGGACTTTACGCCACTCCCGCCTGCGAGTCATACGGGCCAGCCCTGCGGACGACCCGGTATGAGCCTTTGTTGGTGCACCGCCGCCCGTCACCCGGCGCACGATACCGATCAGCAGACAAGCTCATCGATATCGGGCCTATACTCCGGCGTTCAGGACGAGGCTGTCTGCTTGCTGCGGGACGATGTGCGGGCCGCGCCGGCACGGGAAAACACGCGCCTGGCGCGCGCCCAACTCGGCGGCTTGGCGTCCATTACGACTGGATAAAGCGAGGGCAACACCAGCAGCGTCAGCAGCGTCGCCGTGATCAGGCCGCCGATCACCACGGTGGCCAGCGGCCGCTGCACCTCCGACCCCGCGCTGGTGGACACCGCCATCGGCAGGAACCCGATAGAGGCGACCAGCGCCGTGGTGAGCACCGGCCGCAACCGCTTCTCCGCCGCGCCGCGCGCCGCATCGGTGGCATTGCAGCCGGCGCTCCGCTCCTGCTGGATGTAGCTGGCCAGCACCACCCCGTCGAGGATTGCGACGCCGAAGGTCGAGATAAAGCCGATGCCGGCTGACACGCTGAACGGCATGCCACGCAGCACCAGCGCCACGATGCCTCCGGTCGCCGCCATCGGCACGTTGAGAAAGATCAGCCCCGCGACGCGTAAACTCGAAAAATTCAGATAGAGCATTAGAAAAAGTAGAATCAGCACGGCCGGCACTACGATGGCCAGGCGCGCCGTCGCACTCTGCAGGTTCTTGAATGTGCCGCTCCATTCCAGCGTGTAGCCGGTCGGCAAGTGCACCTTTTGCCCGACCGCACGTTGCGCCTCGGTGACGAAACTCTGCACGTCGCGGCCGCTCACGTTGATATCGACGTCCAGCCGTCGCTGCAGCTTGTCGTGCTCGATCTGCGCCGGGCCGTCCGCCACGCCCACATCGGCCACCGCCGAGAGCGGCACGGACTGGCCGCCCGGCAGGCCCACCGGAAGATCGCGTATGGTCGCCAAGCCTGCGCGCGCGTCGGGCGACAGCCGCACCACGATCGGCGTTTCTGTATTGTCCTGGCCATAGACCATGCCGACGTTCTTGCCACCGACGGCTTCGACCACGGCCAGTGCGTCCTCGGCCGTCGCACCCGTGCGGGCCAGCCGCTCGCGGTCCACCCGCACCGTGAGCGCCGGCAGGCCGCCCTGCTGCTCCGCCCGCACGTCGGATGCGCCCTTGATGCCTTGGACCGCTTCGACCGCCTGGTCGCCCAGACGTTTCAACTGGGCCAGATCCTGGCCATAGAAAGTAAGAGCCACGTCCGAGCGCACGCCTTGCAGCAGGTCGTCCATGCGCATCTGGATCGGCTGCGACAACTCGAACGCCACGCCAGGCACGGCCGCCTTCACCCGCTCTTCCATCGCCGAGGAGATGCCGGCCTGTGTCTTGGCCGTCTTCCACTGGCCCGGCGGCTTGAGAATGACGTAGGTGTCGGTGCTCTGCACGCCCATCGGATCGGTCGGCGTGGCCGCACTGCCGGTCTGCGAGACGACGTGATCCACGTCCGGAAACGCGCGCAGCACGCGCTCGATCTCCCGCACCGTGCGCAGCGAAGCATCCAGGTTGATGCTGGGGAGCTTGTTCGAGGTGACAACGATAGCTCCCTCGGCCAGCTGCGGAATGAACTCACCGCCGAGATTGAGGGCCAGCACCACCGAGCCCGCGAACAATGCGAGCGCAACGCAAGCGGTGATCCAAGGATGCGCCGTCGTGCGGCGCAGCACCGGCGTGTAGCCGCGCCGCGCGGTGCGGACCACCCAGGTGTCGCGCGCCGACGCGCGGCCAGCCAGGAACGTGGCAGAAAGCGCCGGCACGGCCAGCATCGTCACCAGCAACGCGCTGACCAGAGCCAGCATGACTGTCAGCGCCATCGGCCGGAACGTCTTGCCCTCGATATCCTGCAAGCTCAGTACCGGCAGGTAGACCATGGTGATAATGGCGACAGAAAAAATAACCGGCCGGGCAACTTCGGCGGCGGCACCCGGCACGGCCTTGACCGGATCGGGCTCGCCACCCTTCTCCGATTGTCGGCGAAGCACGTTCTCGACCAGTACCACCGCGCCATCCACGATCAGCCCGAAATCGAGTGCGCCCAAGCTCATCAGATTGCCCGAGATGCCGAGCGCGCGCATGCCCGCGAACGCCATCATCATGGACAGCGGAATGACGGCCGCCACGATCAGACCGGCGCGCAGATTGCCCAGCATCAGCAGCAGGATGCCCACAACAAGCAACGCGCCCTCGACCAGATTGTGGGTGACGGTGTGGATGGCGCGCTGTATCAAGTCCGAGCGGTCGTAGAAGATTTTTATCTCCACCCCCGGCTCCAATGTCTTCTGCACCTCGGCGATTTTTTGCTTGAGCGCTGGCAATACTTCGCTGGCATTGAGACCGTACTGCATGTCGGCGACACCAACGATGGTCTCGCCCATGCCGTCATGCGTGACCGCGCCCAGCCGAGCGCGCGGCGCGAGCTTGACGGTGCCGACGTCGCCAACCGTGACCGGCGTGCCGCCCGGGGTGGTGCGCAGCACAATGCCGGCGATGTCGCGTGCATCCTTTGCCAGCGCCATGCCGCGCACGATCTGCTGTTCGTCGCCGTGCTCGATGGCCGCACCCCCGCGCGTGGTATTGTTGGCCTCCAGCGCCGCCGTCACCTCCGGCAAGGTCATGCGTTCGGCCTGCAGCCGGTCCGGCGAGACCTCGATTTCGAATGTCTTCAGTTCGCCGCCGTAGATGTTGACATCGACAATGCCGGGCACGAGGCGGAGCTGCGGCACAATCTTCCATTGCAGCATCTGGTAGAGCTGCATCGGCGTGTAGCCCGGCCCGCGCAGCTCAAACTCCAGCACTTCGCCGAGCCCGGTGGCGAACGGCCCCTCTGCGGGCGTGGCCACCCCAGGCGGCATCATCTTCTGCGCCAGCTGCAGCCGCTCGAAGACCTGGGCGCGCGCCGTCTGCACATCGGCCGCGTCTTCGAACGTCACATAAACCGCCGACAGGCCGAAGCGCGACGTGGAGCGCACGTCCTTCAGCAGCGGAAGGCCGGCCATCTCGGTCTCGACCGGCACGGTCACCAACCGCTCCACCTCGGCCGGCCCCAGCCCCTGCGCCTCGGTCAGGATCATCACTTGCTTGGGCGAGATATCCGGCACCGCATCGATGGCAAGCCCGCGCAGGTTGAGCAGCCCGGCGCCCATCACGCCGAGCGCCAAGACGATCACCAGCCAGCGCCGCGCCACCAGCAGCGCGAAAAAGCCCTGCACCTAGCCGGCCCCGCCCAGCATGGATTTCTGCAGGATCGCCTTGAGCGCGAAACTGCCGGCGGTGACCACCTCGTCTCCCGCCGCCAGGCCGCTCTTGACCTCGGTCCAATCCTGGCGTTGCACGCCCACCTGCAGCTCGTGGCTCTGAAAGCGGTCGTCGCCCGCCTTGGTGAAGGCCACCTGCTTGTCGCCGATCATCTGCACCGCCGCGTCCGGCACTACCAGTTCGCGCCGGTCGCGGTCGCTGGTCAGCACCACCTCGACCGCCATGCCGGCACGCAACGCGCCGTCTGCGTTGGCCAGTCTGATCCGGGCCGGCAGGGTGCGGGCCTGGGTGTCCAACGCGGCACCGAGTGCCACGACGGTGCCGTCCCATTGCCGCGTGCCGCCGGGTGTGGTGACGCGCGCCGGGTCGCCCACCGCCAGCAGGGGTACGCCTGCTTCCGGCACGTGGGCCAGCACCAGCACCACGGAGAGGTCGGCCACCATCAGCGCATCCGCGCCCGTGTCGATCAGTTCGCCAGGGGTGATCCCGACAGAGGCCACGACACCGCCGAGCGGCGAGGACAGCGCAGCAATCCCGGGCGTGCTGCCGGCACCCATGCGCTGGATCTGCGCCTGCAGGGCCGACGCACGCGCGCGCGCGGACAACGACGCCGCCTGCGCTTGGGCCAGTGCCAGCCGCCGCCGCTCCGCCTCCGCACGAGACAGCGAGCCGTCCGCCGCGAGGAGCTGGCCGCGACGCAGGGCATCGCGGGCGACGGCCACGCCGGAGACCGCTTCACCCACCGAGGCGTGCGCGGCGATGAGGTTGGCCTGAGCGTCGGCCAGGCTGGGCATATAGACTTCGGCCAATGGCTGCCCGGCCCGCACCCGGTCGCCGGGTTGCGCCAACAGCCGGAGCACGCGGGCCTGGCCCAGGGCGCGCAGCACGGCGACATGGCCCTGGTCGAAAGCGACGGTGCCAGGCACGCGCATGGGTTCGGTGATCTCGCGCGCGGTCACCCGCGCGGTCTGCAGGCCGGCCGTATGCTGCTGCTCGGCGCTCATGCGGACCACGCCCGGCGGGTCTTGCGGCGTGGCAGGCTTGGCATTCTTGGCGTGCGCCAGGCCGACGGACAGCACCAAGGCCAGCCCCGCCCGTATCCGCATCATGGCACCACGCCCTTGGCCAGTTGCACCCGGAACCGCGCGGCCCCCAGCTCGGTGAAGGCCTTGTCGCGGGCATAGGCGGCGTCGAAGGCCAGCGCGTTGGCGCGCACCACCTCGACCAGCGGCATCTCGCCGGCCCGCCAGGCGCGGTCGATCTGGCCGCGCCGGCGTTCCAGTTCGGCCGCGGCCCGAACGGCTGCCGCACTGCCGCGCTCGGCACCGGCCAGTGCTGCCTGCGACTGCCTGATCCCGGTCAGCACCTCTCGGCGCGCCACAGCGAGCTGCACCATGGCCTGTGTGGTGGCCTGCTCGGCCTCGGCGCGGCGTGGCGCATTGCGCGCCTCCGTGGCGAAGGAAAAGCGGGCGACGACACCGAAACGTGTATCCCAGCGGCTGCCTGGCTGCTTCTCGTCGATGCCCTGAAACCCGATTTGCGGGTCGTCGCGGTTTTGCACCCTGACCAGATGCTCGTTGGCTTCGGCGGCGGCCACCGCCTGCTCGGCCGCGACCACACGTGGGTGGTGCGCCAGAGCGTCAGGCAGCCCGGCCTCGATGACCGCCTCCGGCCCATCGAGCCGGGCCAGAGCCTCGCTACCGGTGACCTCGGCCAGCGTGGCCCGCACGGATTCGAGATCCGTCTCCGCATTGCTGAGCGTGACCGACGCGCTGGCTGCGTCCGCATCGGCGGCGAGTGCGTCGCTCTGTGCCGACTCGCCGACGCGAAAGCGCCTGGCGAGGTCGGCTGACAGCGCCTGAGCGGTTGCGAACCGCCGTGCGGCAATGCCGCGCGCATCCTCGGCCAGGGCCGCCCGGGTCGCCAGGTCGAGGATTTGAGAGGCAAGCGCCAGATGAGCCGCTTCACCAGCAGCTTCTGCTGCAGCGCCGTCCGCCCGGGCCGTGCTCTGCGTGGCGGTGCCTTCACCCGGCAGCCATACCGGTGTGCTGACCTCCACCTGTGTTGTGATGTAATTCTCGTTGCTGCCCAGGATCTTATCGTTGACGTAGCTGCCGGTGACGAACGGGGCGTCCGGGACCAGGGCGCCGCCGGCGCGAAACCGGGCGGCGGCCACGGTTCGCCGTGCCGCGAATTCTTGGCGCTGCGGTAGGCGTGCCCAGGCGTCGGCCACCATGTCGTGCAATGTGCGCACCTGCTCAGCGCGGGCGTGTGCTGCGCCGGTCAGCAACATCGTCATTGCCGCAGCCGGTGCCCATCGCGACCGGCATGCAGTCTGGCCTTCGCTTCCTGCCATGCCGGCTCCCTGCCTAAGATCGTGCCTGTCAGATTGCGCCATCCGGAATGCGCGGGCAGCTGAGTGGGCCGTTATTGCTAGACGGCCAACGCAAACCCGAGTTCCGGCCGGTGCAGGGCCGCGCTACGGTTGCAGCGCGCGGATCCGCCTCGCAACGCTACACAGGCGGCTCCAGATACAGCGGACTCACCAAATACCGTCGCAACCAGAATCGCGTCAGCACCCCAACGGTGGCCGCCACAGGCACGGCCAGCATCACACCCAGAAACCCGAACGCCGCCCCGCCCGCGAACAACGCAAAAATCACCCAGACGGCCGGCAGCTCCACCCGGTCGCCCAGAAACCGCGGATAAATAATGTAGTTTTCGAGCACCTGCCCCACCACGAATACCGCCCCCACGCGCAAAACCCCCTCCCAGGTCGGGAACTGTGCGAAGGCCAGCCCTATGGCGACGACGAAGCCGGCGATGCTGCCCACATACGGAATGAAACTGAGAAACCCGGCGGACAGGCCCACCACCAGCCCCAGCTCAAGCCCCACAATGGATAAGCCCGAGGCGTAGAACAGCGCCAGTATCATGCAGCACATCGCCTGGCCGCGCACCCAGGCGGAGAGGATGCGATCCACTTCGCGGGCCTGCGCGCGCAGCACGCCCTGGTAGCGGCGGGGCAGCCAGCTATCGACCAGCGCCACGACGCGTGGCCAGTCGCGCAGCAGGTAGAAGGCGACCACAGGGGTCACCACCATCAGCGACAACACGTTGAACAGCGCGTAGCCGCCGCCCACCACGCGGGTGAGCGCGCCGACCAGAAACGTCAGCATGGCGCCGGCCTGGCCGGACACCAGCTCGGACAATTTGGCGTCCACATATTCCGGCCCCAGATGCTCCTGCAGCCGCCCCACCATGCGGGTGGCGAAGGCGCTGAGGCCCCGCACATAGGCCGGCACCTCGCCCACCAGCACGCCGATCTGGCGCAGGATCAGCGGATAGAGCAGCAGCGCGAACAGCAGCATGGAGAAGATCAGCCCGGCGACCAGCAGCAGGCTGGCAAAACCCCGCGGCACGCGCGCGCGCGCCAGACGGGTGCAGAACGGGTCCAGCACGTAGGCGATGCCGCACGCCGCCACGAAGGGCAGCAGGATCGACGAAAACAGTTCTACCAGAAACCAGAAAAGGACGAGCACCGAACCGAGCAGCACCACATGCTGCATGCGCAGGCCGGCAACGCCCGGCCGGGACGCCGGAAGCGGCCGCATCTCGTTCACGCCCGCACCGTCCGCCGCACATAGGCGGCACCCGACAGCAACGTGCTGCCAGCCACCAGCCACACCAGCGCCAGCCGCACCGGCCACAGGGTCACGCCCAGGCTATCCAGCCCGAGCACAACCGCAACCAGGGCGATCTGCAACGCCGTGTTCGCCTTGGACACCTCCAGGGGTTTGATCTGCACCCCAAGGCTGGTGACCCACAGCAGCAGCACGCCACCCACGATCACCAGATCACGGAACACCACCAGGATCGCCAGCCAATCCGGCAACTCGCCCGTCGCGGCCAGGGTGACATACATGCCGATCATCAGCACCTTGTCGGCCAGTGGGTCCAGCACCGCGCCCAGCGCCGAGCCCCCGCGCCGGCGCGCCAGCCAGCCATCCACCGCGTCCGACACGCCCGCGGCGACGAACAGGCAGAACGCCGCGCCGAAATGCCGGTGCAGCACCAGCCAGATTGCGAACGGTACTGCGCACAACCGCCCAAAGCTGATGATGTTGGGCAGCGTAAACAGATCGCCGCCACTCCGCAGGCTGCCACCATCAGGCATGAAGCCCCGCCAGTCGGACCACTGATGGCTGATGGCTGACAGCTGATCCGCAGTTTCGCATGCGCGCATTATGACCTATCCAGCCCGCGCGGCGAAGCACGGAGGAAGCCATGGTGACCTATCGCGACGCCGGCGTGGACATCGAGGCCGGGGACGCGCTGGTCGATGCCATCAAACCTGCGGCGGCCAGTACGTCGCGCGCCGGTGTCATGGGCGGCCTGGGCGGGTTTGGCGCGCTGTTCGACCTGCGGGCGGCCGGGTTTTCCGACCCGGTGCTGGTGTCCTGCACGGACGGGGTCGGCACCAAGCTGATGGTGGCGATCGAAAGCGGTTTTCACGACCGGGTGGGCATCGACCTGGTGGCGATGTGCGTGAACGATTTGGTGGTGCAGGGCGCCGAGCCGTTATTCTTCCTGGACTATTTCGCTACCGGCAAGCTGGCGGTGGCCGACGCCGCGCGCGTGGTGCGCGGCATCGCGGAGGGCTGCCGGCTGTCCGGCTGCGCGCTGGTGGGCGGCGAGACGGCGGAGATGCCCGGGATGTACGCGGCCGGCCATTACGATCTGGCCGGGTTTGCGGTCGGTGCCGCCGAGCGCGGCGCGCTGCTGCCCGGCGAAGTGCGGGCGGGCGACACGTTGCTGGGGCTGCCGTCCAGCGGCGTGCACTCCAACGGGTTTTCGCTGGTGCGCCGCATCTGCGGCATCGCGCGGCTTGGCTGGGCGGATGACGCGCCCTGGTCGCCGGGGCAGGGTACGGCCGAGGCGCTGATGGTGCCGACGAAACTCTACGTCAAACCGGTGCTGGCGCTGCATCGCGCGGGCCTGCTGGCCGCTGCCGCCCACATCACCGGCGGCGGCCTGCCCGGCAACCTGCCGCGCGTGCTGCCGGCCGGGTTGCGCGCCGTGTTGGACAAGGCCTGGCCGGTGCCCCCGGTGTTCGGCTGGCTGGCCCAGGCGGGCAAGGTGGCGGCCGACGAGCTGCTGCGCGTGTTCAACTGCGGAATCGGCATGGTGCTGGTGGTGCGCGACCCGCAACAGGCCAGCGCCGTGCTGGGGGAGCTGGGCGAGACCGCGTTCACCATCGGCCATGTCGAGGCGGCCCAGGGTGAGGCCGGCGTGCGGATCGACCTGCCGCCAAGCTGGCCGAAATGAGCGACCGCATACCGGTCGGCATCCTGATCAGCGGCCGGGGCAGCAACATGGAGGCGCTGATCCGGGCGGCCGCCGCACCCGATTACCCGGCGCGCATGGCCGTGGTGCTGTCGAACAACCCGGATGCGGCCGGCCTGGCGCACGCGACCGCGGCGTGCGTGCCGGCCGAAGCCATCGATCACCGGCCGTTCGGCCGTGACCGTGCAGCCCACGAGCGTGCGCTGGATGCGGCGTTGCGCGCCCACGGGGCCGAGCTGGTCTGCCTGGCCGGCTATATGCGCCTGTTGACCCCCTGGCTGGTGGGGCGCTGGGCCGGGCGCATGCTGAACATCCACCCCAGCCTGCTTCCCGCGCTGCCCGGGTTGGACACCCATGCGCGTGCGCTTGCCGGTGGCCACAAGTGGCACGGCTGCACCGTGCACCTGGTGACCGACGGCATGGACGAGGGGCCGATCCTGGCCCAGGCGCGCGTGCCCGTTCTGCCGGGCGACGATGCAGACATGCTGGCCGCCCGGGTTTTGGCGCAGGAGCACGCGCTGTATCCGCGCGCCCTGTCGGACTACATAACAGGCGGGGCTTGGCGTGCGCCCTTGCCGGCCAAGGCGGCGGCTGGGTAGAACGCCGCAGGACCCGCATCTTTTGGGAGCACACACATGGCCGAGATCGATCGCGCCCCTGCGGCGCCCAGCATCGCCGACGGTTTTCTGGCCGACCGGCTCAGCTTCTGGACGTCGGCCACCAAGTTCATGACGCGCGTGGTGATCGCGCTGGTCGTGCTGCTGGTGGCGCTTTGGTGGTTCCTGGTCTGAAAGAAAGCAGTCCTTTTTTGACATAAAGGACCAGAAAACTTCTATCCAGTTGATTCGCGACAGCACTGAGAAAAGTTTTTTGCTTCTTTTTTTCAAAAAAGAAGGCCTTGCCTAGTCGTCAAGGAAACTCCGCAGCTTCCGGCTGCGGCTCGGGTGTTTCAATTTTCGCAGCGCCTTGGCCTCGATCTGCCGGATGCGCTCGCGGGTCACGTTGAACTGCTGGCCGACCTCTTCCAGCGTATGGTCCGTGTTCATGCCGATGCCGAACCGCATGCGCAGCACGCGTTCCTCGCGCGGGGTCAGGCTCGAGAGGACCCGCGTGGTCGCCTCGCGCAGATTGGCCTGAATGGCTGCGTCCAACGGGATGACGGCGCCTTTGTCCTCGATGAAGTCGCCGAGATGGCTATCCTCCTCGTCGCCGATGGGCGTCTCGAGGCTGATCGGCTCCTTCGCGATCTTGAGCACCTTGCGGACTTTTTCGAGCGGCATACCGAGCTTTTCGGCCAGCTCTTCGGGCGCCGGTTCGCGGCCGATCTCGTGCAGCATCTGGCGTGAGGTGCGCACCAGCTTGTTGATCGTCTCGATCATGTGCACGGGGATACGAATGGTGCGCGCCTGGTCGGCGATCGACCGTGTGATGGCCTGACGTATCCACCAGGTGGCGTAAGTGGAAAACTTGTAGCCGCGGCGGTATTCGAATTTGTCGACGGCCTTCATCAGACCGATATTGCCTTCCTGGATCAGGTCCAGGAACTGCAGGCCGCGATTAGTGTATTTCTTCGCGATCGAGATGACGAGACGAAGGTTGGCCTCGATCATCTCCTTTTTCGCCCGCGCGCTGTCCCGCTCCCCGCGGCTGACGGTGGCGTACACGCGGCGGAATTCGGAAATCGGCAGACCGGCATCGTTGGCGATGGCGCCGATCTGGTTGCGCACATCGCCGACCTGCTCGAAATACTTCGTGGCGAACGCCTTCCACCCTTTGCCCGGCAGGGCGGCCACTGTCTCCATCCAGTTGGGATCGAGCTCGTGGCCGCGATAGCGCGCCAAGAAATCGTCGCGTGCGACCTTGCTGCTTTCCGCAAACCGCAGCAGCTGGCCTTCCAACCCGTTCAGCCGCTGTGTCAGCTGCTTGAGCTGAGTGACCAGCTCCTCAATGCGATTGTTGTGCAGCCGCACCTGCTGCACCTTGGATACCAGCTCCTCACGCAACTTCTCGTAGGTCTTTTCGGAGCGCTGGCTCATTTCCTCGCCGCTGGTCAGCGTCTCCAGCCGCTTGGACTGCATCTTGTGCAGCTTTTTGTAAAAGCCTTCGATTTCCTCGAAGGTCTCCAAAACCTCGGGCTTCAGCTTCTCCTCGAGCGCCGACAGCGACAGGCCTGCACCCTCGCCGTCCTCGCCGTCTTCCGGCTCTTCCGGGGGCGCCGGCGGCTCAAGACCTTCCGCGCCGGCTTCGCCAGGGGCTGCCGCGGCGGCTGCGGCTTCGGCTGCCTCGGCCTCCACGGCCGCGCCTGCGCCCTGTGTCGCTTCAAGGTCGATGATGTCGCGCAGCAGCATGCGGCCGCCTTTCAGCGCGTCGTGCCAGCTGATGATGGCGCGGAAGGTCAGCGGGCTTTCGCACAACCCGCCGATCATCATGTCGCGCCCGGCCTCGATACGCTTGGCGATGGCGATCTCGCCCTCGCGCGACAGCAGTTCGACCGACCCCATCTCGCGCAGATACATGCGCACCGGGTCGTCGGTGCGGCCCAGGCTTTCCTCGTCGACGTTGCCGCCGGCTTCGGTCTGGCCCTCGCCCTCGGCGGTCTCGCCCTCGGCTTTTTCAGGCTTGGCCACCGCCTCGCCGTCCTCATTGTCCTCGTTCTCGACGACCTGGATGCCCATCTCGGAGAGCATCGACATGATGTCTTCGATCTGCTCGCTGCTCATCTGCTCGGGCGGCAGGACGGCGTTCAGTTCTTCAAACGTAATGTAGCCGCGCTCGCGCCCTTTCGCGATCAGCCGCTTGACGGCGGCGGACTGCGTGTCGAGCAGCGAGGTTTCGGCATCGGCCTCGGCGGTCGCGGTGTCGCCGCTGGCGGCTTGCTTGGTTGCCATGGCCTCAACTCTCCAAATCGGTCAAAATCTTTTCGCGCGCCTGAAACAGCGCATCCAGCCGGTCCCTCAGGCGAGCGGAGGCGTCGGGATCGTCGTTCATCGCAAAACTGCGCTGGGCCGTGGCCAGCGATTCCTCGAGACCGTCGCGGTGCATGAGACCATAAAAATGCCACCACCCAGCTTCGGCCTCGGCCGGCTGCGCGCCGGGGCGCCCGCAGGATGGCGGGTTTTCCATCACGCACGCGACATCCGACGATAATCCAAGGGTGTGCAGGTGGTCGATGAGTCCGGCGGAGTCAAGAACGGCACTCGCATCGGATTGCGAGAAAAAACTCAGGATCGCATCGCGCAACGGTTGAAGGGGCGCCGGCAGGGGCAGCGACGCGTATGCCTCCTCCACGTCGTGCGCGATTTCCGGATGGCGCAGCAGAATGGCGGCCAGGGCGTGTGCCCGACCGATATCGGCCGCATCCTGCCCCAGGGCGGGCCGGGTCGGCGCCGCATTCGGCTTGGCAGCCCCGCGCCGCATGGAGGCAAAATAGCGGTCCAGCAGGGCGCGGCGATATTCGGCGGCCAGCGCGCGGTCGCGTATCTCGGCGGCGGCGGCTTCCAAGCGGCGCCGGAACCCGGCTCGCTGCTCCGGCGTGTCGCCGGCCGTCTGGCGCAGCAGGTCGAACAACGCGGCATCCAGCGGCCGCGCGGCGTCCAGCACGGCGGTCAGCGCGCCCGGGCCGTGGCGGCGGACCAGCGTGTCCGGATCCTCGGACGCAGGCAGGGTCGCCAGGCGGATCGTGCGGTCGGGTGCCAACTCGGGCAGGGCGGTTTGCGCCGCGCGGGCCGCCGCACGCCCACCCGCCGCATCCCCGTCGAAGCACAGGGTCGGCGTGGGCGAGAGGCGCCAGAGTTCGGCCAACTGCTCGGGGGTGAGGGCTGTGCCCAGCGGCGCCACGGCCCCGCCAAACCCCGCCTGATGCAGGGCGATCACGTCCATGTAGCCTTCGACCACGATCACTGGCGCGCCTTTGCGGGCCGCCTCCCGCGCGAGATCAAGGCCGTACAGCGTGCGCCGCTTGGAAAACAGCGGAGTTTCCGGCCCGTTGAGGTATTTGGGTTGGCCGTCCCCCAAAATGCGCCCGCCGAAACTGATCAGCCGGCCGGTGCGGTCGCGGATGGGGAACATCACACGATTGAAGAACAGCTCGCCGCGTGCCGCCCCGTCCTCGCCGGCGCGCAACAGACCCGCTTCCAGCAGCTGCGCCTGAGTGATGCCCTTCCCGGCCAGGTTGGCGGTCAGCGCACCGCGGCCCTCGCCGGCCCAGCCCAGACCGAATTTTTCCGTGGTGGCGTCCGTCAGGCCGCGCTGGCGCAGATAGGCCAGCGCGGCCGCACCCCCAGGCGAGAACAACGCGTTGCGATACATGGCCTGCGCTGCGTCCAGCACCGCATGCAGGTCCAGCCGCGCGCGCTCGGCGGCCTCGGCCGTCGGGCTGGCCCGCGGCAGCTCCAGCCCGGCCTCGGCGGCCAGCGACTGCACGGCCTCCGGAAAGCCGCGCCCCTCGATCTGCATGACGAAGCTGATCGCGTCGCCATGCGCGCCGCAGCCGAAGCAGTGATAGCCGTCCTCATAGACGTAAAAACTCGGCGTTTTTTCGTTATGGAACGGGCAGCACCCTTTCTGCTGCCGGCCGGAGCGGGTGAGCTTCACCCGCCGGCTGACGAGTGCTGCCAGCGGCGTGCGCGCCCGCAGCTCGTCCAGGAAGGAGGGCGGGTAGGTCAGCCCAGGCGCGCCTTCACCAGCGGCCCGGCCCGGCCCATGTCCAGCGCCGCCCCGTGCGCCGCGCGCAGGGCGGCCATCACCTGGCCCATCTGCTTTGCAGATGTGGCGCCGGTCTGTGCGATAGCCGTGTCGATGGCCGATGTCAGCGCCGTCTCGTCCATCTGCTGCGGCAGGAACCCTTCGATGACGGCGATCTCGGCCATCTCCTTGTCCGCCAGCTCGGGCCGGTTGCCCTGGGTGTAGAGCTCGGCCGCCTCCCGCCTCTGCTTGACCATGGAGCGGAGCATGGCGGTGATATCCTCATCCGGCACCGGATCCCGCCCCGCCGGCCTGGCGGCAATGTCGGTATCCTTCAGCTTGGCCATGATCATGCGGATGGTGGACGTGCGCGGCGCGTCGCCGGCCCGCATTGAGGTTTTCATTGCGTCAGTGATGGTTTCGCGAAGGGTCATGGCACGGCCTTGGGTGGGGCTGGCGTTGTAGCCCATGGGCGATGACTGGGTAAGGACGCCGATGCCGTCGACCGCGCCTCCGAGGAGGGTCTTGCCGGGTGAGCATGCAGCCAGCCACCGACCAGCAAGAGTTCATTCGCCAGGCGACCGCTGCCGGCCATATCGCCCGTTCGCAAGACACCTTATCGCGCCGGATTGCTGGCCGTGCTCGTCTAGACGACCCGGAGCGGTCCATCCTCGGTGGGAGAGGGACGGCCATCGTACCTGAGACGATGTGCACCTTCGGCCGGGACACACATCGCCCTGGCCGCGCAGGGGTGTGAACCGGCGCGCCCACCCGGGAGGGCATCTTCGCTGTATCCGTATGCGCGGTTCATGCCCGGGTGATGCCTCGTCTCCCGCGGCGCGCCTTGGTCAACCCGTTCAGACGGCCGACGCCGCAAAGTGCGGGTTGCGATAGTCTGGTTTCCCATACCTGAAATCCCCGCCATCCAGCGTGCGCACGAAGCCGCCGGCCGCCCGCAGCACCGCGTGGCCGGCCGCGATATCCCACTCCATCGTGGTCCCCAGGCGCGGGTACAAATCCGCCTCGCCACGCGCGATCAGGCATAGTTTGAGCGAGCTGCCGGCCGCGCGGAAATTGGCCACCTTGCGGCCACCCAGAAACGACTCCATCGCCGTTGCATCGCCATGGCTGCGCGATCCCACCACCGTCAGCCCCTCCTCCGGCGCCGAACGCACGCGAATGTCGCGTTCACCGGACGCATCCTTCAGCACCGCCGACCAGGCTCCGCGCCCGCATACGTCTCGCCCAAAGCCGGCACGACCACCACGCCCAGCACGGGCGCGCCGTGCTCGATGAGGGCGATGTTGACGGTGAACTCCCCGTTGCCGCTTAAAAACTCCTTTGTCCCGTCGAGCGGATCCACCAGCCAGAAGCGTTCGCCCGTGACATCCGGCGACAATCCCTTTGACGCCTCTTCCTCGGAGACCACGGGAATGTCTGGCGTCAGATGCCGCAGCGCCGGCAGAATGATATCCTCGGCCGCCTGGTCGGCCGCGGTCACCGGGCTGCCATCGGCCTTTTCGGTCGCTTCGGTCACGCCGTAAAAGCGCATGGTGGCGCGCCCGGCTTCCTCCGCGATCGGGCGCACCGCGGCCAGCAGCGCGCGCAGGTCAAGCGTGCCGCTCACGATACCTCACCGCGCAGCAAGCCACGTTCCTCCATCTGCCGCACGATCATCTCCGCGGCATCCTCCGGTTTCAATTTGGTGGTGTCGATGTGCAGCTCGGGGTTTTCCGGTGCTTCGTAAGGGCTCGATATGCCGGTAAAATGCTTGATCTCGCCACGCCGTGCCTTCTTGTACAGACCTTTGGGATCGCGCGTCTCGGCCACGCTCAGCGGCGCATCGACGAACACTTCCAAGAACTCGCCCTCATGCATCAAATCGCGCGCCATCTGCCGCTCCGACCGGAACGGCGAGATGAACGAGACGAGCACGATCAGCCCGGCATCGGCCATCAGCCGCGCCACCTCGCCCACGCGACGGATGTTTTCCACGCGATCGGTATCGGTAAAACCGAGGTCTCGGTTCAGCCCGTGACGCACATTGTCGCCGTCCAGCATGGTGGTGTGCCGGCCCAGTGCGAACAACCGCTTTTCCACCAGGTTGGCGACGGTGGATTTGCCGGCGCCGGACAGCCCGGTGAACCACAGCACGCAGGCGCGCTGCCCTTTTTGCGCGGCGCGAGAGGCGCGGCTGACATCGACCGCCTGCCAATGGATGTTTTGCGCGCGCCGCAACGCGAAATGGATGAGACCGGCCGCCACCGTCTCGTTCGTCATGCGGTCGATCAGGATGAAACCGCCGGTGTCGCGGTTCTCGGTATACGCATCGAACGCGACCGGCTGGTCCAGGCTGATGTTGCACAGGCCGATCTCGTTCAGTTCCAGCGCGCGGGCGGCCACCTGCTCCAGCGTGTTGACATTCACCTTGTGCTTGAGTGCGGTGATCGACGCGGTGACGGTTTTGGTGCCGAGCTTCATCAGATAGGAACGGCCGGGCAGCATGGGCGTGTCGTTCATCCACACGATGGTGGTTTCGAACTGGTCCGACACTTCGGCCGGGTGTTCGGCGCCGCAGATGACGTCGCCGCGCGAACAATCCACCTCATCTTCCAGCGTCACCGTGATCGACTGTCCGGCGGTAGCATAGGGCAGATCGCCGTCGATCAGCACGCGCGCCACCCTGGTCTGTCGCGCCGACGGCATGATCTTGATCAAATCACCCGGATGCACGGTGCCGGACGACACCATGCCGGAAAACCCGCGGAAATCCAGATTCGGCCGGTTCACCCATTGCACCGGCATGCGGAACGGCGCGGTGCGCGACAGGCTGGCCACCTCCACGTTTTCCAGGTGCCCCATCAGAGTGGGCCCGTGATACCAGGGCGTGTTGCCGCTGCGCTCGGTGATGTTATCGCCGGCCAGGGCCGAGATCGGGATGGGCACGATCTTTTCGATTGCGAGCTGCGAGGAAAAGGCGGTGTAGTCGCCCAGGATTCGGTCGAACACGTCGCGCGAATAGTTGACGAGGTCCATCTTGTTGATCGCCAGGATCACCTGCCGAATGCCCAGCAGCGACACGAAATAGGAGTGGCGGCGTGTCTGCGTCAGCACACCGCGCCGTGCGTCGATCAGGATGATGGCGAGGTCGGCGGTGGAGGCGCCGGTGACCATGTTGCGCGTGTATTGCTCGTGGCCGGGCGTATCGGCGACGATGAATTTGCGTTTATCGGTCGAGAAGAATCGGTAGGCGACGTCAATGGTGATGCCTTGCTCGCGTTCGGCGGCGAGCCCGTCCACGAGCAGCGCAAAATCGATGTTTTGCCCCTGCGTGCCCATTTTTTTCGAGTCGGCTTCCAGGGCGGCGAGCTGGTCCTCGAACACCATTTTGCTGTCGTAGAGCAGGCGGCCGATCAGGGTGGATTTGCCATCATCGACCGAGCCGCAGGTGATGAAGCGCAGCAGAGATTTGGTTTCGTGCTGTTTGAGGTAGGCGTCGATGTCGGTGGCGATCAGGTCGGATACGTGGGCCATGAGACGGGTTCTCCCTTCTTTTCTGAAGAAAAGAAGCAAAAGACTTCTATCAGTGCTGTCGCGGACTCAATGAGTAAAAGTTTTTTGGTCCTTTTTTTCAAAAAAGGACTGCTTCCTTCCTTCTAGAAATACCCCTCCTGCTTCTTCTTCTCCATGCTGGCCGCCGCGTCATGATCGATCGCCCGCCCCTGCCGCTCGCTCGTCGTCGTCAGCAACATCTCCTGAATGATCTGCGGCAGCGTATCCGCCTCGCTCTCCACCGCCCCCGTCAGCGGATAACACCCCAGCGTGCGGAACCGCACCTTTTTCATCACCGGCACCTGACCCTCCGGAATACGCATCCGGTCGTCATCGACCATGATCGTCATGCCGTTGTACTGCACCACGGGCCGCTCGGCCGAGAAATACAGCGGCACGATCGGGATGTTCTCCAGGTGGATGTACTGCCAGATGTCCAGTTCGGTCCAGTTGCTGATCGGAAAAGCGCGGATGCTCTCGCCCTTGGTCTTGCGGGCGTTGTACACGTGCCAAAGCTCCGGCCGCTGGCGTTTCGGGTCCCAGCGGTGCTGGGCGGAACGGAAGGAGAAGATGCGCTCCTTGCTGCGGCTTTTCTCCTCATCACGACGCGCGCCGCCGAAAGCCACGTCGAAGCCGTAATGGTCGAGGGCCGCCTTCAAGGCTTCGGTTTTCATCACGTCCGTATAGTGCGCGTGGTCGAACGGGTTGATGCCCTGCGCGATGCCGTCATGGTTGATCCATTCGTGCAGGGTCAGGCCATGCTTGCGCATCATCTCGTTGCGAAACGCGATCATGCCGGAGAATTTCCACGTGGTGTTCACGTGCAGCAAAGGGAAAGGCGGTTTGCCCGGCGCGAACGCCTTCAGCGCCAGATGCAGCATCACCGCGCTGTCCTTGCCGACCGAATACAGCATCACCGGCCGCTCCGCCTCGGCGGCCACCTCGCGCATGATGTGGATGCTCTCGGCTTCCAGCCGCTGCAGATGCGTCAGATCCGGCGCGGTATGGGCCGGATCGGGTATGCTGGACATTCTGCTCTCCCAAAGGTCCGGCCGCAGCCGGTGACGCGGTATGCCGGTTGCCTGCTCGATACGCAGCACGAGGTCGGCCGGTATCTCCCGCTCCCCGTTCACCCATTGGCTGACCGCGCCTTCGCTGCGGCCAACGGCGTCGGCCACATCACGTTGCCGTTTGCCGGAGGCGCGCAGAAGGGCTTTCAGGTCTGCCATGTGACTGCTTTAGCAAACGGAAACAGAGCCCGCAACATGAACTTTAGCGCGGCTAAAGTTCATCGGCCGGCGCGGGCGGGCCTTACAAAGCGGCGCCCAACGCTCATATCGTGACATCGCCAGGCGTCCGCGCCGGCCCCATGCACTGCGAGGTTTCATGATGAGCGACAAAGCGGCAAGCGTAGCCGAGCACGACGCACCTGAAGTCCACGAACACCGACCGTTTCGCCGCGCAATTGCAGCAGGATGTTCGATCCTGGACGGCCCGCGAGGCCGATGCCGGCGACCGCGCAGCCGACGCTACCCTCGCCGCCGCGGCCAAAGCGGCCAAGGCCGCAACCACCCGCAAGCGCACCAAGGCGGCGCCGAAAGTTGCCGCCCCTGCCGAGCCGACGAAAGGCCGCCCCTTCTCGATGAGCTACGAGGGCGTCAGCAACGCGCAATATCTCGCGGGCCGCATCGCCCGTGGCGCCCGCTGAGGCGTGACGCATTTCCCCAGGCTGAACCTCGCACGCGTTTTCGCCGCGTGACTTACGAAGTTCTGGCGACCCGGCTGCCGGGCGTCGGCAGCAAGCGTGTCTGCGTCTCCTGCGCCGCGCGTTTCTACGATCTCGCGCGCACCCCGCCGGTATGCCCGAAATGCGGCACCGAGCAGCCGCCCGAGGCGCCGCGCCCACCACCCATCCGGCGCAGCCCGCAGCGCGGGCGCATGATGAAGCCGCTGCCGCCAGTCGCGCGGGAGACTGATGACGAGGCCGCACCCGTGCTAGACGCCGACGTCGATGAGGACGAGGTCGAGGTCGACGAGGATGCCGAGGCGGTCGAAGAGGAAGAGCCGGACGCCGAAGCCGCGCTGGACGAGCCCGAACACTAGCCCCACACCGGCGGGGGCGGCGTGAGCGCCGCCCAGCGCCAGGCGTCCGACCCGGACGTCTCGGCATTCGTCTCCGCGCATGCTGGCACCGGCAAGACAAAGCTGCTGATCGACCGCGTGCTGCGCCTTATGCTGGCCGGTGCCGACCCTGGCCGCATCCTGTGCCTGACCTATACCAAGGCGGCGGCCGCCGAGATGGCGATCCGGCTGCAACGGCGCCTGGGCGAGTGGGTCGCCATGCCCGACCTCCAGCTCAATTCGGCACTCGACGCGCTCCCTGTCGCACCCAATGCCGCCACCCGCGCCAGGGCACGCGCGCTGTTCGCAGGCGTGCTCGATCTGCCCGGCGGCATGCGCATCGGCACTATCCACGCCTTCTGCCAGTCGCTGCTCAAACGCTTTCCGCTGGAGGCCGGGACCAGCCCCTATTTCCGCCTTGTCGAGCCGGCCGATGCCCGGGCCGAACTCGAACAGGCGCGGGAGGCGGCCCTGCCGCATGCGGATCAGGACGCACTGGCCACCCTGGCCGGGCTGGTCACGGCGGACGGTTTTGCCGGTCTGGTGCAATCGCTGGAGGAGAAGCGGGACCGGATAGAGACGGCGCTCGGTCTGGCCCCGGAAATCCGGTTCGCGGCGCTGCGCCGGATCGCCGGTGCCACCCATGCCGACGAGGCGCTGCTCATGTCCGATGCAGTGGCGTGGCCGGACGCAGCGCCGCTTGCCAACGCGCTGAGGCTGGCCGCCCATCACGCGAGCGAGCCGCAGAAAGTGCGCGCGCTCAAGCTGCTCGACTGGCTCGCCCAGCCCGCGGCCGTTCGCAGCCGCGACTGGGAGTCGTGGACCTGCGAGTTCCTGACCAAAAAGGGCGAGCCGCGCGCGCCCGGTTCGCTCGCCAACCCCAAACTGGCGGCACTTTACCCGGACATCGTGCCCACCCAGCAAGCCGAGCAGGCTCGTATTCTCCGAATCGAGGACTCCCGTCGCGCCCTGCGCCTGGCTCAGGCCTCCGCCGCCCTGGTTGGCGTGGCCGCCCCAATCCTGGCCAGCTACGCGGCCGCGAAAGACCGCCGCGCCCTGCTCGACTACGAGGACCTGATCAGCCGCACCGAAAAATTGTTGCGCGACGAGGGCAGCGCCTGGGTGCTCTACAAATTGGATGGCGGCCTGGACCATTTGTTGCTGGATGAGGTTCAGGACACCTCGCCCACGCAATGGGCCATCGCGGACCGACTGACCGGCGACTTTTTCGCCGGCGAAGGCACGCGCCAGGAGCCATTGGAGTGCCCGGACCTCGCACGCAGCGTGTTCGCCGTAGGCGACCGGAAACAGTCGATCTACTCGTTCCAGGGCGCCGACCCCGCGGGCTTCGATCACTGGCGCGGGATTTTCGCCACCAGGGCAAAAAGCGCCGGACGCGGCTGGCGCGATGTGGTGCTGGATATTTCCTACCGCTCCACCGCGCCGGTACTCGCCCTGACGGACGCGGTGTTCGGCGGCGGACTGCCCGGCGTCTATGACCCGCGCGACGCGCCCACGCGCCACGTGCCGCATCGGGATAACCAAGGCGGCCGTATCGAGCTGTGGCCACTCGCGCCCCGGCCCGAGGCGGCGCCGCACGTGCCCTGGACCATCCCGGCGCAGAACCAGCCGCAGAGCTCGGCGCCGCAAACCTTGGTCACGGAAGTCGCGCGCTGGATCGCTTGCGAGGTGGCGGACCCGGACAAGCTGCGGCCTGGCGACGTGCTGGTATTGGTGCGCCGGCGCGGCGATTTCGACCGGGCCCTGGTCCGCGCGTTGAAGGCGCATGGCGTCCCCGTCGCCGGACTGGACCGCATGGTGCTGACCGAACAGCCCGCCGTTCAGGATCTGCTCGCCCTCTGCGGCACGCTGCTGCTGCCGACCGACGACCTGACACTGGCAGAGATGCTGGTCAGCCCGCTGGGTGGACTCTCGGATGAGAGCCTGATGCGCCTGGCTGCTACCCGAACCGCCTCGCTCTGGCACACGCTGGCGGACCGCGCCGCCGAGCAGCCGGATTGGCGCCGCGCGCATGCGTTCCTGACGGCGCTGCTGGCCCGCGTCGATTTCACCCAGCCGCACGCGCTGCTTGGCGAGGCGCTGGGTCCGCTTGGCGGCCGCGCCCGGCTGTTCGCGCGCCTGGGCCCGGAAGCGGCCGAGCCGGTGGACGAGTTTCTGGCCGCCGCCCTGCAGTACGCCGCCGCCCGTCCGCCCTCGCTGCAGGGTTTCGTGCACTGGCTGCGTCAATCCGCCGCCGAGGTGAAACGCGAGGCAGAGGCGGCCGGCGACGCGGTGCGCATCATGACGGTGCACGGCGCCAAGGGGCTGGAGGCGCCGGTGGTCATCCTGCCCGACACTACCGGCCTGCCCCCCGACGCTGGCGGGCTGGAATTTGTCGAAGATCCGGGCACCGGGGCCGTGTTCCCCCTCTGGCAGCCGCGCGCCGAGCTGCGCTGCGACGCGGTTGCACGGCTGCGCGACAGAAGGGCGCAGGCGCGGGTGCAAGAATACCACCGGCTGCTCTACGTGGCGCTCACCCGCGCCCGTGACCGCCTGGTGATTTGCGGCTGGTCCCCCGCCAAGCTGCCGGACGGCACCTGGTACGAGCTGGTTGGAAAAGGTCTGGCGACCCTGGACGCGCGTCGCGAACCTTTCGCGGCCTGGCCGGGCGAGATGGCCGTCTTTGAAGCGTCGGGTGCTGCGCCCCCAAAACCGCGCGGCCCATCAGGACCGCTGGCCGCAGTGCCCGACTGGGCTGGCGCGGCGCCCGACTGGCGCCCGCGCGCGTTGCCGCCTGAACCGGCGCTGCCGCGTCCTCTGGCGCCCAGCCGGCCGGACGGCGTCTCGCTCGGCCCGGTGCCGGCCGCACGGTCGCCACGCGCCGCATCCGGCCCGGGCGCACGCGCACGCGGGCAGGTCTTACACACGCTGCTGCAACACCTGCCTTACTTGGCGGCCGACAGGCGTGCGCACGCGGCCACGCAGTACGTCAGCGCCGCCGGCATCGCCCACCCCGCCCAGCTTGCAGGAGAGGCCCTGGCGGTGCTGGACGCGCCCGATCTCGCGCCGCTTTTCGGCCCGGACAGCCGCGCCGAACAGCCCATCACCGGGGTGCTGGGCGACACGATCGTATCGGGCCAGGTGGACCGACTGGCCGTGCTCCCCGACCGCGTGCTGATCGCCGACTACAAGTCGCACGCATCGCCACCTGCCACGCCGGATGCCGTGCCCATCCTCTATCTGCGGCAGATGGCCGCGTATCGTGCCGTGCTGACCCGGCTCTATCCGGACCGCCCGATCGTGTGTCTGCTCGTCTGGACCGCAGGCCCGTCCGTCATGGAGCTGCCCGGTCCGCTGCTGGACCGCCATGCGCCGGGCTCCACCCCGGATCGGCTTGATCCGGGCCAGGCACCGACCAATGTGTTCGCACCAGCAATAGGAGAGCCATGATGGGCGCCAACACGACCGCCGCCACCGACGACACGTTCGACACCGATGTCCTGAAGGCCAGCGGCCCCGTGCTCGTCGATTTCTGGGCGGAATGGTGCGGCCCTTGCAAGATGATAGCGCCCGCACTCGAAGAAATCGGCGCCGAGTACGCCGGCCGGGTACGGGTGGTGAAGGTGAACATCGACGAGAATCCGCAAACCCCGAACACGTTCGGCGTGCGCGGCATCCCCACGCTCATCATGTTCAAGGATGGCAAGCCGGCCGCGACGAAGGTGGGCGCCGCACCCAAGAGCCAGCTCAAGGAATGGGTGGCCAGCAATCTCGACCCCGTGGCGGTCGCCTCAGGCGCCACCCCAGTGCATGGTTAGGCCACCATCCATCACCCAGGTCTGACCCGTGACGTAGTCCGCCGCGTCCGAGAGGAGAAAGACGGCCAGCCCCGCGATCTCCTCCGGCCTGCCTGGCCGGCGCCACGGGATGGCCTGCATGCTCTTCTCGCGCTTTTCCGGGTCGTCCAGGCGCGCCTGGGTCATCGGCGTGGCGATCAGGCCTGGAGCAACTGCGTTCACGTTGATGCGGTCCGGCGCTACCTCGACCGACAGGCTGCGCACCAGCGAATTGACGCCGGCCTTGGCCATGCCGTAGGGCGCGCTTTCCGGGGTGGGCAGATGGCCCGCCACAGAGCCGATGAAGACGAGCCTCCCGCCGCCACCGGCCGCCTTGCGCAGTTTCACGAAGGCCCGGGCGCAAAATAGCGGCCCCATCAAATCGGTCCGCAGCACCTGCTCGAACTTCTCGTCCTGCATGTCGGCCACCGGCATGCCGGACATGCCGACCCCGGCATTGGCCACCAGCAGATCCGGTGTGCCCAGCGCCCGCACCGCGCCGTCGAACAACGCCTGCACCGACGCTGGCTGGCCTATATCGGCCTGCATCACATGCGCGCGGCATCCGAGTGCCTGCACGCGCCGGCCGGTCTCCTCCGCGCCGGCCTGGTCCGTGTGGTAGGTTATCGCGACATCGGCACCCTGCCGCGCCAGCGCCTCGGCCGTGGCCTGCCCGATGCCGCTATCGGCGCCCGTGACGACCGCTATCTTGCCGGAAAATCCCATGACCGCTCCTCCGCATTCCGGGGAGGGGAACGGACGGCGGGCAAGGAGTTTCCGTACCCTCGATCACACGCCGAGCATGTCGGCGAGCGCCCCGAAATCGTTTGCCACCAGGTCGCAGCCAGGCGGCGGATCGGGCGCACGCGGCGGCGGCCCCTGCTCCAGCGGCCTCGGAACATAGAGCATGATCCGTTCGCATTGGCTCACGGACCAAGCTCTAGCTGATTGTTTTGGCGAGCATCTTTATCCGACCGAACGATTCCGTTCGATCGGATGATGCTCTAGCATATCCGCAGCCCGCAGGCCTGGGCCGCACGCAAGTCGCTCGGGTGTGCCGCGACCATGCACAGCTGATGCGGGCGTAGTCCCAGCACTTCGGCGGTGCGCAGATAGGCTTCCGGTATCGGCTTGTAGGCCTGCACCACCTCGGCCCCCAGCACCGCGTCCCACGGCAGGCCGGCCCGCTTGGCCATGTCGAGCGCCAGGGCAATGTTGGCGTTGGACAGCGGCGCGATGATGAAGCGCGTGCGCAGCCGGGTGAGACCCCCGACCACGTCCGGCCACGGATCGAGCCGATGCCATGCGAGATTCAGCCGGTCCAACTCGCTATCCGGCACCTTGCCCGGATCGATGTCGAAGGCAGGCAGCGTGGCCAGCAGGTTTTCCCGGTGCAGCACATCCAGCCGCGTGAACGGCCGTTCGCCACGGCTGACACGCTGCATCGACGGCACGTAATGTGCGCGCCAGGCATCGGCGAAAGCGGCCGCCCGGGCCGGGTCACCCCCATGCGCGGCCAAAAACCCGGCAGCCTCTCGGGCCACCCCGCTGCGCCAATCGACGAACGTGCCGAACACGTCGAACACCAGCACGCGCACACCGTCCAGCATCCTGGCCACCTCTCGTTCGGCCGGGCGATCCGACCGGTTTGATTTGACCTCTGGGGCAGATACCCTAACCTGTGCGGCAACGATAATAGAGGTCGATCGCGGCCGCACGCCAACGTGCCGCCGGCGGCGGGAGAGGAAGATGGACCACCACGGCCTGGCCGATCTCCAGGATGCACCTTCCCGCACCCGCCATGCGTGGGAGCACCATTATCCGGCGGATGTCAGCTGGCGGCAGCCCGCTGTCTCCGGCACCCTGCCCGGCTTGCTGGCCGACGCCGCCGCGCGCTGGGGCGACAAACCCGTCATTGAATATCGCGACCGGCAGATCGGCTTCCGGAAATTGTCCGACCTGGTGGACCATCTGGCCGCAGGCTTCATCGGCGCCGGCTACGGGCCCGGTGCGACGATCGCATTGTTTCTGCCGAACACCCCTTGGCACAGCGTCTGTTTCTTCGCGGCCCTCAAGGCGGGGGCGAAACTCGTGCACCTCAGCCCGCTCGATGCGCCCCGCGAGATCATGTTCAAGCTGAAGGATAGCGGCGCCAACCTTGTCATCACCACCAATCTGGGCGGCTTGGCCGCGGGTGCGGCGAAGCTGGTGGACGCCGGTGCGATCCAGCGGCTGGCCATCGGCGAGGACTTGCATTGGGGCGGCACGGGCGACCCGGTCACCTACACCGATCGCGTGACGAAGCTGGACGGGATGTTCGCCGATCACCTGCCAGCCACATGGCCCGAGATCAGGCCGCAGGACCTGGCCCTGCTGCAATATACCGGCGGCACCACCGGCATGCCCAAGGGTGCGATGCTGACCCATGCCAACATGATGGCCGCCACGCATAGCTACCTGGGCTGGCGTGACGCTTCCGTGCCGCCCTCCGGCACACAGCGCGTGATCGCGGTGCTGCCGATGTTCCACGTCTATGCGTTGGGTGTGGTGCTGCTGCTCAACATCGCCGACGGCAATGAAATCTTGATGCGACCGCGCTTCGACGTGGCGACCACCTTCGAGGATATCGCCCAGAAACGCGCAACCAGCCTGCCGGCGGTGCCCACCATGCTGATTGCCCTGCTCAGCGATCCGTCGGCCCACACCCACGATCTATCTTCGCTCTCCATGGTCGGCTCGGGTGGGGCGCCTTTGCCCACGGACGTCGCTCAACGCGTGGAGAAGCTGTTCAATCAGCGCATGCGCACCGGCTGGGGCATGACGGAGACGGCAGCCATCGGCACACGCAGCCCGCCCGGCATGGCGCCCGCGCCCGGACTGATCGGCGTGCCGCTGCCGAACGTGGAGCTGCGGATCGTGTCGCTGGCCGACCCGCACAAGGTGCTGCCGCCCGGCGAGGTGGGGGAAATCGCGGTGCGCGGCCCCAACGTGTTCTCGGGCTACTGGAACCAGCCGGAACTGACGGCGCAGAGTTTCGCGGACGGTTTCTTCCTGACCGGCGACATTGGCAGCATGGACGAGACCGGGATTTTCACACTGGTCGATCGTAAGAAGCGGATGATCATTTCGGGGGGTTTCAACGTTTATCCCGCGATGATCGAGAACTGCATCTACGAACATTCCTGCGTTGAGGAAGTGATCGTGATCGGTGTGCCGGACGCTTATCGCGGCGAGGCCGCCAAGGCGTTCATCAAGCAGCGGGCGGGCACCGAGAAGCTTACGCTGGAGGCGTTGCGCGCGTTCCTGGCCGACCGCCTGGGCAAGCATGAAATGCCCACCGCCCTTGAAATTCGCGAAAGCCTGCCGAAAAGCCCGGTAGGCAAGTTGCTGGCGACGCAGTTGGCCGACGAGGAACGCGCGAAGGCGCATACAGCTTAAGGACACCGTTTCATGGATTTGCGCTTCACCCCCGAAGAAAACGCCTTCCGCGACGAGATGCGCACGTTCTTCCGCGAGAACATTCCCGAATCCATCCGCGCGCGGCTGGGTTCGGGCCGGCATGTGGGCCGCGAGGAGTGGGTGCAGTGCCAGCGTATTCTGAACAAGGCGGGGCTGGCCACGCCGCACTGGCCGGAAAAGTTCGGCGGCCGCGGTTGGAGTCCGATCCAACTCTACATCTATAACGAGGAAATGCTGAAGGAGAACGTGCCGAGCCCGCTGCCTTTCGGCGTGCACATGGTCGGCCCCGTCATCATCGCCTTCGGCACCGACGCGCAGAAGGCGCATTATCTGCCGCGCATCGCCAACATGGACGATTGGTGGTGCCAGGGGTTTTCCGAACCCGGCGCCGGATCGGATCTCGCGAACCTCAAAACCAAGGCGGTGCGCGACGGTGATAGCTGGGTGATCAACGGCCAGAAGACATGGACGACCCTCGCGCAATGGGCGAACTGGATTTTTGTGCTGGCCCGCACCAACCCGGAGGCGCGCAAGCCGCAAGAGGGGATCAGTTTCCTTCTGGTCGACATGAATACGCCTGGCGTGACGGTGCGCCCCATTCAGCTGATCGACGGTGAGGCCGAAGTCAACGAGGTGTGGTTCGACGACGTGCGCATCCCTGCGGAAAACCTGGTCGGCGAGGAAAACCGCGGCTGGGATTGCGCCAAATTCCTGTTGGGCAACGAACGTTCCAATATCGCCCGCATCGGTGCCAGCAAATCGCGCCTGAAGCGCATCCGCGAGTTGGCGCGCCAGGTGCCGGCCGGCGATGGCGCGCTTTGGGACGACATGGCGTTCCGCAACCGCGTCAACGCCGTCGAGGTCGAACTCAAGGCGCTGGAAATGACCCAGCTGCGCGTCGTGGCGGCCGAACGCGATCACGGCAACAGACCGAACCCCGCCAGCTCGATCCTGAAAATCAAGGGATCGGAGATCCAGCAGGCCACGACCGAGCTCGCCTTGGAAATGGCCGGCCCGTTCGCGCTCGCTTACCATGATGCCGAGCATGACATTCCGGAAGGCACGAACGACCTGCCAGACGGTTTCGGCTGGGCCGACACGGCCGCGCCGGAATATTTCAATTATCGGAAGGTCTCGATCTACGGTGGGTCCAACGAGATCCAGCGCAACATCATTGCGAAGGCTGTGCTGGGGTTCTAAGGCTAGGCAAGCAGTCCTTTTTTGCAAAAAGGACCAAAAACCTTTTGTCTGGTGAGTTCGCGACAGCCGGACAAAGGTCTTTTGCTTCTTTTCTTCAGAAAAGAAGGCCCGCGGCAGCGACGAAAAGGCGACCACATGGATTTCGAGTTTTCCGACGAACAGCGCATGCTCAAGGACAGCGTGGACCGCCTGGTCGGCCCCGCCTACGACGATCTGGGCCACCGCCGCGCCACACAAAAGCAGCCTGGCGGATTCAGCGCGGAGCTGTGGTCGAAATACGCCGAACTCGGCCTGCTCGCGGTCAACTTCTCCGAGGAGGACGGCGGATTCGGCGGCGGTCCGGTTGAAACCATGATCGTCATGGAAGCGATCGGACGCGGCTTGGCTTTGGAGCCTTACCTTGCCACCGTCGTCTTTGGCGGCAATTTCCTGCGCCTGGGCGGCACGCCGGAACAGCGCGCCACCTGCATCCCGGCCATCGCCGATGGGTCACTGAAGCTGGCCTTCGCGCATGTCGAACGTCAAGCGCGCTACGACCTTTTCGATGTCAAGACGCACGCCCGCAAGACCGCGAACGGCTACACGATCGAAGGCGACAAGAGCGTCGTCGTGCACGGGGACAGCGCCGACAAGCTGATCGTCAGCGCGCGCACATCGTCGGCCAGCCACCGGGACCGGCACGGCATTACCTTGTTCTTGGTGGACGCCAACACGCCGGGCATCTCCCGCCGGGATTTCGCGACGCAGGATGGCCAGCGTGGCGCGGCCATCTCGTTCGGCAGCGTCGATGTGCCAGGCAGCGCGGTACTGGGCACGCTCGATCACGGCGGCGAGTTGATCGAGCAGGTTAGCGACATCGCCATTGCCGCGGTTTGCGCCGAGGCGGTCGGCTGCATGACGTCGCTGCACGCGCTCACCTTGGATTACCTGAAGACGCGAAAGCAGTTCGGCGTGCCGATCGGCAGCTTCCAGGTGCTGCAGCACAAGGCGGTGGACATGTTCACCGCGCTGGAACAGGCGCGCAGCATGGAGTTCTATGCAGCCATGATGGCGAGCGAGACCGACGCGCGTACTCGACGCGCCGCGATCTCCGCGGCCAAGGTGCAAATCAACAATTCCTGCCGTTTCGTTGGCCAGACCGCCGTGCAACTGCATGGCGGTATCGGTGTCACGATGGAGTATCGCGCGGGCCACTACTTCAAGCGCATGACGATGATTGAAGGGCTGTTGGGCGACACCGATCACCACATGCGCCAGATCGACGCCATCGGCAGCCTGCTCGAAGCCGCTTGAGCGGGCAGGAGACGCCCGAGCCGGGACTGATCAACGAGTACCGGACGTTGACCTCCGCCCCACCCACCCGCCGCCGCCGCCGCGAGAAATCCGCGCTCATCAACATGGGCAGCTACTCGCTGGCCAAGAAGGGCGTGTCCACGTTCGACTGGGCCGATCCCTACGGCATGGCAGTGCGCCTGGGCTGGCGGCGCTTCCTGGCCGTCGTGCTTTCTGTCTACGCGGCGTTCACAGGTTTCTTTGCGGCCGCGTACATGGTTTTTCCGGGCGCGGTCGCGAACTCGCGCCCGGGCGCATTCTCCGATCATTTCTTCTTCAGCCTCGAGACTCTGGCCACCGTCGGGTATGGCGAGATGTACCCCGCCACATTTTACGGCCATTGCGTGGCGACCGTCGAGATACTGACAGGCGTATTCTTCAGCGCCATCCTTACCGGCCTGGTGTTCGTCCGCTTTTCCAAGCCGCAGGCCAAATTCGTCTTTGCCGATCATCCCGTCGTCACCACGCATAATGGCCAATCCACGCTGATGCTACGCGTCGGCAACGGCCGTGCCGCCGTGCTGGCCGATGCGCGCGTGAAGATGAGCGTGCTGATGTCCGAGCAGACAACCGAGGGCACCTCGTTCCGCCGGACTCATGAACTGGCGCTCGCGCGCAGCACCATCCCGGTCTTCGCGCTGACCTGGACGATCATGCACCATATCGACGAGCACAGCCCGTTGCATGGCCTGAATTCAGCGGGTTTTCTGGAGGAGGACGTGCGCATGTTCGTCTCGCTCGAGGCACGTGATCCAGACCTGGCCACCGTGGTGCACGACTTGCACGATTATGGACCAGCCGAGGTACTATTCGGCATGCGATATACCGACGTTATTACAATTGACGAACAAAAGCGTCCGACCGCGGACATGACGAAGATCAGCGACGTCGAGACCGATAGCGGCTGAGCAAGAGCTTACGGCAGCAACGGATTGTTTTGCTGCAACGAGTTGCGGCTCGGCAAATCGGCGGTGCTCCACCCGCCGCCCAGCGCCTGGATAAGCGCCACCGCCGCCGCAAGCTGCTGCTGTTCGATCGAGAGCGCCGTCTGTTGTGCCGCCAACAGCGTGTTTTGTGCCGTGATGACGGCGGTATAGGCCTGCGTGCCCGCGCGATATTCGTTCAGCGCGATCTGTGCCGCGCGTTGCGAGTCCGTCACGGCCTGCGCCTGCACCACGCTCTGCTGCCGCAGGATGCGCAGTGTGGAGAGCGCATCCTCCACCTGCTGAAACGCCGTCAGAACGGTTTGGCGGTAATTGGCTACGTCCTGGTCGTAGGTGGCGCGGGCGGCCCGCACCGCCGCGGTGCGCGCGCCACCCTGGAATATGGCGTCGCTGGCGGAGGCGCCCAACGACCACACGCGGTTGGCGCTGGAAATCAACGAGCCGAGCGGGTTACCGGCGTAGCCGAACAGCGCGGACAGCGTGATCGCCGGGTAATAGGCAGCTACCGCCACCCCGATCAGCGCGTTCTGGGCCTTCATCGTGCGCTCGGCCGCCGAGATATCCGGGCGGCGCTCCAGAAGGGCGGATGGCAGAACGCCGGGGGTGTTTGGTACATCCGGAACGCTGGAAACGGGCAGAATGGACAGGGAGGACGGCGGCTGCCCGATGAGGACGGCGATGGCGTGTTCATACTGTGCACGCGCTACACCGACATTTACCGCCGCCGATTGCGCCGCGTCCAACTGCGCCTGCGCGGTCAGCACGTCCGAGCGCGCCGCCACGCCGGCCTGGTATTGGTTTTGCGTGATGCGCAGATTTGCCGTGTCGTTGCGCACGGTTTCGTCCAGCACGCGTTGCAGCGCGTCGGTCACGCGCAGATCGAGATAGTCCGTGGCCAGCAGAGATTGCTGGGACAAGCGCACGTTGGCGATCGTGGCCGCACCGGCCTGCGCGCCGGCGACATTGCTTTGCACCTGCCGGCGCACGCTGCCCCACACATCGATCGTCCAATCGGCGGTTCCCTGCACGCTATATTGCGTACGCGCAACAGACCCGCCGCCGCCCACGCCTGCGGCACCCGTGCCGCCGCTCGAACGGGTGACCCCGGCGGTTCCGGTCAGGGTCGGAAACAGGCCCGCACGCGCCTCATCGATCAGGGCGCGCGCGTTATCGTAGGCCGCGAGTTGAGCCGCCAAGGTCTGGTTGCCGTGCGCTACTTGCTGCTCGAGCCGGTCGAGGAGCGGATCTCCGAATGCGGAGCCACCATGCGCCCTTCGGCGCGGCATCCTGAGGCGTGGCCAGCTTCCACCCCGGCAGTTCCTTGAAACTTGCGGACATGGGTGCCGCCGGACGGTGGTAATCCGGGCCGACCATGCAGCCGGCCACCAGCAGCATCGCCGGCGGGCCGGCATATCGGGATATCTTCATTCGGCAGGCTGCCCCGAGATCGCGGTCTGTGGGAACGCGCGACGCCACCCCGCGCGCGACCACAAGCGAAACCGGTCCAGATACAGGTAGACCACCGGTGTCGTGTAAAGCGTGAGCACCTGGCTGACGATCAGCCCGCCCACAATGGCAATCCCCAGCGGCCGCCGCAGCTCCGCGCCTTCGCCGACATCGAGCGCCAGCGGCACCGCGCCCAGCAAAGCCGCGAATGTCGTCATCATGATCGGACGAAACCTGAGCAGGCAGGCCTCGAAAATCGACTCGCGTGTGGAGAGTCCGCGCTCACGCTCCGCGGTCAGCGCGAAATCGATCATGAGTATGGCATTCTTCTTCACGATGCCGATCAGCAGGATCACACCGATCAGCGCGATGATGGTGAAATCCGTGCCGGTCATCAGCAACGCCAGCACCGCGCCGACGCCGGCCGAGGGCAGGGTGGAGAGGATGGTGATGGGATGCACGGCACTCTCATAGAGGATGCCCAGCACGATGTACACTGCCAGCAGCGCCGCCAGAATCAGCATCGGCTCGCTGCTCGTCGATTGCTGAAAGGTTGCGGCCGTGCCGGCGAACGTGCCGACGATGCTGGCCGGCATGCCGATCGAAGCTGTGGCGCGTGCGATGGCGGCCGTCGCCTGGCCCAGCGAATGGCCGGGCGGCAGATTGAACGATATCGTGGCGGCCACGAAAGCGCCCTGGTGATTGACGCCGAGCGGCGTGTGGCTTGGCGCGAAGTGGGAGATCGCTGCCAGAGGCACCATGGTTTCCTTTGCGGTGCTGACCGACGCACCACTGGAGGCGCCACTCTTGCCAGAGGCTGCCAGGGCGTTGCTGCTGGCGTTACGCGCTGAATCCTGTGCCACGCTGGCCGCCGTCAGTGTTGTTTTCGACGACTGCACCGTGCCGGCGGGAAAGCCGCTGGCGCCGGTGCCGGGCGCGCTGGCGCCGGACGTGCTGATCCATACATCCCGCAATGTCTGCGGGCTTTGCCAATATCGCGGCGCCAGTTCCATGACCACGTGATATTGGTTGAGCGGATTGTAGATCGTACTGACCTGCCGCTGGCCGAACGCATCGTAGAGCGTGTTGTCGATCGTGGCCGGCGTCAGGTTCAGCCGCGCCGCGGTGCTGCGATCGATCACCAGCTCGGTCTGCAGACCGGCCTGCTGCTGATCGCTGTTCACATCGGCGAGTGCGGGATCCTTCTGCAGCGCCTCGGTCAGCTTCGGCGCCCATTTGTAAAGCGTCGGCGCGTCGTCGGCCTGCAGTGTGTACTGGTACTGCGCGTTGGCCTGCCGGCCGCCCACTCGGATGTCCTGCACGGCTTGCAGATAGAGCCGCGCGCCGGCGACCCGCGCGAGTTTTGGCCGCAGGCGCGCGATCACCTGGTCGGCACTGGCATCGCGCTGCGCAAGCGGTTTCAGCGCCACGAACAGATTGGCCGTATTCGTCTGCCGGCCACCGGTGAACCCCACCACGTTGGCGATCGCCGGGTCGCGCCGGACGATGTTCTGTATCGCGGCCAGCTTCGTCCGCATTGCTTGGAAGCTGGTGGACTGGTCGGCCTGCACCATGCCCATCAATGCGCCGGTATCCTGCTGGGGAAAGAAACCCTTCGGCACGATGACGAACAGATACACGTTCAGCGCGACAGTTGCCGCCAGAACGAGGATCACCAGCAGGGAACGGTCCAGCGACCAGTTCAGCGTCCGCTCATAGAAGTGCTGCATCCGGGTGAACCCGGCTTCCGTGCGCCGGAAAAACCATCCACGCTTTCGCCTGTTCTCCACGCGCAGGAACAGCGCGCACATCATTGGAGTGGTCGTCAGCGAGATCAGCAGGCTGACGACAATCGCCAGCGAGAGCGTCAGCGCGAATTCCCGGAACAAGCGTCCGACGATGCCCCCCATCAGCAGGATCGGCAGAAACACGGCAACGAGCGAGGCGCTGATGGACAGAACGGTAAACCCAACCTCGCGTGCGCCGAGCAGGGCCGCCTGAAGACGCGGCATGCCGTCCTCCATGTGGCGGGCGATGTTCTCAAGCACCACGATCGCGTCGTCGACCACGAAGCCGGTCGAAATCGTCAGCGCCATCAGCGAAAGATTGTCCAGGCTGAATCCGAGGAGATACATGGCCGCGAACGTGCCGATGATGGAGACGGGTACGGCCACCGCAGGGATCAGGGTGGCCCGTGCATTGGCCAGGAACACGAAAACCACGGCGATCACCAATACGATCGCGATCAGCAGCGTGCGTTGCGTGTCGTTCAGCGACGCGCGTACGGTCGGTGTGCGGTCAATCGCGATGGACACGTTCGTGCCGCCAGGCAGCGAGGCCTCCAGTCGCGGCAGTACGGCGCGTATCCCGTTGACCGTGGAAATGATGTTGGCGCCCGGCTGGCGGAACACGATCAGCACCACGGTGTTCTGCCCGTTGAACAGGCCCGAATTCCGCAGATCCTCGACGCTGTCCAGCACGTCGGCCACATCCGTCAGCCGGACAGCGGCGCCGTTGCGATAGGCCACGACGAGAGGGCGGTAGTCGGCCGCATGGCGCGCCTGGTCGTTGGTATAGAGCTGGAAGTGCCTCTCGCCCTCTTCGATCGCACCTTTCGGCGCGTTGGCGTTGGCCGACGCGAGCGCCGCACGCACATCTTCCAGACCGATGCCATAGTGGAAAAGCGCACCCGGGTTCAGCTCCACCCGCACCGCAGGCAAGGCCGAACCATTCACATCGACTTCACCCACACCGGGCATCTGCGACAGCTTTTGTTCGAGCACCGTGGCTGCGGAATCGTAGAGCTGACCTTGCGTCAAGGTTTTCGAGGTGAGCGCTATGATCATCACCGGCGCGTCTGCGGGGTTGACCTTTCGATATGTGGGATTTTGCCGGAGCGCTGTCGGCAGATCGGCGCGTGCGGCGTTGATCGCGGCTTCCACATCGCGCGCCGCGCCGTCGATGTTGCGATTCAGCCCGAATTGCAGCGTGATGCGCGTCTGGCCGACCGAGCTTTGCGACGTCATCTCCGTCACGTCGGCAATCTGACCCAGATGCCGCTCCAGCGGACTGGCGACCGAGGTCGCGACCGTGTCCGGACTGGCGCCGGGCAGGCTCGCCTGCACCGAGATCGTCGGGAAATCCACTTGCGGCAAGGGAGATACCGGCAATTGCACATAGGCGAAAATGCCGGCGATCGCCACGCCGATGGTCAGCAATGTCGTCGCGATTGGCCGGGAGATGAAAGGCGCGCTGATATTCACGCGTGCGCCGGTCCTTCGGCGACGCTCTTCGGTCCGAACCGCAGCGCGATGCGGTCGAACAGCAGGTAGATGACCGGCGTCGTGAACAGCGTGAGCACCTGGCTCACGATCAGGCCGCCGAAAATCGCCAGCCCCAAGGGCCGCCGCAACTCCGACCCGGTCCCCGAGCCCAGCATCAGCGGCAGCGCGGAGAACAACGCGGCGAACGTGGTCATCAGGATCGGCCGTAACCGCAGCATGCTGGCGCGGTGGATGGCATCGCGTGGCGCCAACCCGTCCTGCCGCTCGGCCACCAGCGCGAAATCCACGATCATGATCGCATTCTTCTTCACGATACCGATCAGCAGCACGATGCCGATGATGCCGATGATATCGAGATCCGATCCCACCGCCATCAATGCCAGCAGCGCGCCGATGCCGGCCGACGGCAGGGTGGACAGGATGGTGACGGGGTGCGCGAAGCTCTCGTACAGCACCCCGAGCACGATGTACATCGCCGCCACGGCCGCCAGCACGAGATACAGCTCGTTACCCAGCGCGTTCTGAAATGCTGCCGCCGCTCCTTGAAACGCCGTCAGAAAACTGTCCGGCAGATGCAGGTCGCGTTCGGCCGCGTCAATCGCGCTGACCGCCGCACCCAGCGAGGCGCCTTGGGCCAGGTTGAAGCTGATCGTCGTGGATGGGAACTGTCCCAGATGGCTAACCACCAGCGGGGCGGCCCGCGTGTTCACATGCACGAACGCGCCCAGCGGCACCTGTCCGCTCGTGGCCGTGGATGACGGGAGATAGAGTGCGTTCAGATTGGCGAGCGATGTCTGCACCGCCGGCGTGGCTTCAAGGATGATCCGGTATTGGTTGGACTGCGTGTAGATTGTCGAGATGATCCGCTGCCCGAACGCATCGTAGAGGGCGTTGTCCACGGTGGCCGGCGTGATGCCGAACCGCGCCGCGGTGGCTCGATCGATGGTCACGTCCGCGGCCAGGCCGTTGGTCTGCATGTCGCTGGCCACGTCGGTGATCGATGGGATCGACCGTAATTTGTCCAGCAGTTTTGGAACCCACACGGTGAACGCGCCAAGATCGGCGTTCTCCAGCACGAACTGGTATTGCGTGGCGCTCACCGTCGTGTCGATCGAGAGGTCCTGGACGGGCTGCATGTAGAGGGCGATGCCGGGCACACCCGCCACCTCCCGTTGCAGCCGGCGAATCACATCACTGGAACTGGCGTTTCGTTCTGCACGCGGTCGCAGGTTGATCAGGAAACGCCCGGCGTTCAGGGTCGTGTTGCTGCCGTCGATACCGATGAACGAGGACAGGCTTTCAACGTCGGGATCGCGCAAAATCACGTCGGCCAGCGCCTGTTGGCCGCGCGATACGGACGTGTAGGAGGCAGTCGGCGCGGCGTTGCTGATACCCTGGATCAACCCCGTATCCTGCACGGGGAAAAACCCTTTCGGGATCACCACATACAGGAAGGCCGTCAGGGCCACGGTCACTGTGGCCACCAGCAGCGTCATCACCTGACGGTCCAGCACCCAGTCCAGGGCGGCGCCATATCGGTCGATCACGCGGTCGGTCGCGCGCTCGGCCCAGCGTGCGAAGCGGCCCTGCCGCCCGGGCTGTTCGTGGCGCAACAGACGCGCGCACAGCATCGGCACCAGGGTCAGCGACACCACGGCGGAAATCACGATGGTGACGGCAAGCGTGATCGCGAATTCGTGGAAGAGCCGTCCGACCACGTCCCCCATGAACAGCAGCGGTATCAGCACGGCCAGCAGAGAGACGGTCAGCGAGATGATGGTGAAGCCGATCTCCCCCGATCCCTTCAGCGCCGCCTGCAACGGCGCCTCACCCATCTCGATATAGCGGTCGATATTCTCGATCATCACGATCGCATCGTCCACCACGAAACCGGTCGCGATCGTCAATGCCATCAGCGACAAATTGTCGAGCGAGAACCCCCACAGATACATCGCCGCCAGCGTGCCCACCAGCGAGAGCGGCACCGACAGGCTGGGGATCAACGTCGCCGACAGCCGTCGCAGGAACACGAAGATCACCAGCACCACGAGCCCTATGGCGAGCGCCAGCTCGAACTCCACGTCGGCCACGGAGGCGCGGATCGTGTTGGTACGGTCCGTCAGCGTGGTCACCTGCAACGCCGCCGGCAGGGACGCCTGCAATTTCGGCAGCAGGCCGGAGATGCGATCCACCACTGCAATGACGTTCGCGCCAGGCTGGCGCTGCACGTTCAGGATCACCGCCGGCGTGCGATTCATCCACGCCTGGAGCCTGTCGTTTTCCGATCCCTGAACGATGGTCGCCACATCCGTCAGGTGCACCGGCGCGCCATTGCGATAGGCCACGATCGCCCCCGCCATGGATTTCGCGTCCGGCAGCTGATCGTTCGCATTGATGGTGGTCGCCTGCGCCGGCCCGTCGAAATTGCCTTTCGGGGTATTGACGTTGAGATTGCCGATTGTCGTGCGCAGATCGTCGATGTTCAGCCCGATGGCGGCCAGTGCCCGCGGATTGGCCTGCACGCGGACCGCGGGCCGGTGGCCACCGGAGATCGACACCAGCCCAACACCGTCGATCTGGCTGATCTTTTGCGCGAGCCGTGTCTCCGCGAGATCCTCGATCTGCGTGAGGGCCATGGTGTGGCTGGTCAAAGCGAGCGTGATGATGGGTGCGTCCGCCGGATTCACCTTGGCGTAAATCGGCGGCGCGGGCAGGTCGGACGGCAGCAGGTTGCCTGCGGCATTGATCGCGGCCTGCACTTCCTGCTCGGCCACGTCGAGCGACAGGTCGAGCGAGAATTGCAGGGTGATGACCGAGGCGCCGGCAGAACTTTGCGAGCTCATCTGGCTCAGCCCGGGCATTTCGCCGAACTGCCGTTCCAGCGGCGCGGTCACCGAACTGGTCATCACCTCCGGACTGGCACCCGGGTAGAATGTCTGCACCTGGATCGTGGGGTAATCCACCTCCGGCAAGGCCGAGAGCGGCAGGTAGCGGTAAGCCACCATACCCACCAGCAGCAGCGCCAGCATCAGCAGCGTTGTGGCCACCGGCCGCATGATGAAAACGGCGGACGGGCCCATGCCTATTGCGACGCCGTCCTGTGGTGATGCGCGTGCGGCGCGCCTGGGGGCGCACCGCTGCCGGCCTGGCCAGGAACGGCCACCGTCGCACCGTCGCGCAGGCGATCGGCGCCGTCGATCACCACACGATCCCCCGCGGCCAGCCCGGACATGACCTGCGTTTGTGTGGAGTCCACCAACCCGGTTTTGATGGCACGCACCGACACCGTATTGTCCGGCTTGAGCAGATAGACAAAGCTGCCTGGCGCGCCGGTCTGCACGGCGGCATTCGGCACCGTGACCGCGCCGCGCACCGTGCTGACCACCAGGCGCACATTGACGAATTGATTGGCGAACAAGGTGGCCTGCGGATTGGCGAACAATGCGCGCAGCTTGAACGTGCCTGTCGTGGTATCGATCTGGTTGTCGATCGTCTCCAGCGTGCCGGTCGCCAACTTCATTGTATTGCTGCGGTCGAACGCAATCACCTGCAGCGTCACCCCGGCCGAAAGTTGCGCCTGGATGGGTGGCAGATCGTCCTCGGGCAGCGTGAAGATCACGCTAATCGGATCGATCTGTGTCACCACCACCAGCCCGTTGGTCAGCGCCGGCGTCACGTAATTGCCGGCATCGACCTGGCGCAGGCCAACGCGACCATCGATCGGCGAGACGATGTGGCAGAAGGCAAGATTGACCAGCTGCGTCTCGATCGCGCCCTGGTCGGCCGCCACCGATCCTTCGTATTGCTGGACCACGAATTGCTGGTCCTCGGCCTGCTGCCGGCCGATACTGTCCTGGCGCTGCAAGGTGGCGTATCGTTTCGCATCCGTCTGCGCCTGGCGCAGCAGCCCCTGGTCGTGCGCCAGCGTGCCGCGCGCCTGGTTCAACAGCGCCTGATACGGCCGCGGATCGATCTGCGCGAGGAAATCGCCGCGGTGGACGATCTGCCCTTCGCGGAACCCTACTGTTTGCAGCACCCCGCTGATCTGGCTTTGCACCACCACGCTGGCCAGCGAAGTGACAGTGCCCAGCCCGGTATCGCTGGCCTCCATGTCCGACAGGGTGGCCGGCGCCACGCTCACCGTTTGCGGCGGCGTCGCCGCGCGACCAGCTTGCGGCGCTGCCCCGGGCGCGAGCAGCCGGACCAGCACCACCACGCCGGCCAGCAACACCAGCAGGATGAGCCAGGGCACCAGCCTGCGCGCGCCTGACTTCGTACGCGTATCCGGCATCACGCTCGGTGGTACACGCTGGTCATCCAAGGCCGTATGTCCGGAGCGATGCGACGTGGACGCTGGAAGCGACGGGGTTCATGACGGCCATCTAGGAGAAGCGGCCGCACTCGTGAAGCGGCGTGCGATGGCCTACAGGCTTGGCTTGGCGGCTGCCAGCCCGCATCGTGTGAGCCTGTGTAACGTGTCCCAGAGGCTCACGAGATCATGAACAGCCGCTTTGTCTGCGCTGCCCTGGCCGCTCTCGAACTGCTCGCCGGCTGCGGCGCCGCACCGCCGCCGCAACACGCGGCCACCCCGCCCGGCCCGCGAGGCTTCATCGCGTCGGCCCCACCAGGCGACACCAGCTTTACGCCGCTGCGCTGCGTGCCGAACGGCCCCGGTTACGACTGCGCCCGCACGCCCTGAAGCACTCGTGACTGACCAGATAGACTGCGTGGTCGCCGGCGCAGGGGTGATCGGCCTGGCTATTGCCCGCGCGTTGGCCATCACAGGGCGCGACGTGCTGGTGCTGGACGCCGCGTCCGCACTTGGCACCGGCATCTCCGCCCGCAGCAGCGAGGTGCTTCACGCCGGTCTCTACTACACGCCGGGCAGCAACCGCGCCCGGTTCTGCGTGCCCGGGCGACACGCTTTGGTCGAGTATTGCGCGGCCCGAGGTGTGGCGACGCGGCTCTGCGGCAAGCTGGTCGTGGCCACGAGCGAAGGCGAATGCGACGAACTGGCCCGCATTCAGGCGCGCGGTACGGCGAACGGCGTGCCAGGCTTGCGGCTTCTCACAAGAGCGGAGGCGATCGCACTGGAGCCGGCGTTGGCCTGCACCGGCGCGCTGCTGTCGCCCTCTACCGGCATCGTGGACAGCCACGCCCTCATGCTGGCATTGGCGGCCGAGGCCGGCGATCATGGCGCCATCATCGTCTGCGGCGCGCCGGTCGAGCGCGCGGAGATCATCGCCGACGGTTTCGAGCTGCGGGTCGGCGGTCGGGATCCCGCGCGCCTGCGGTGCCGCGCGTTGGTCAATGCCGCCGGGCTGGGGGCGGTCCAACTGGCGCGGGCGATCGCCGGACTGCCAGCGACGCACATACCGCCCGCTTATTTGTCAAAGGGCAGCTATTTCGTGCTCGATGGTCGCGTGCCGTTCACCCGCCTGATCTACCCCGTTCCCATCCCGGGGGGCGCCGGCATCCACCTGACGCTGGATATGGGCGGGCAGGCCAGGTTCGGGCCGGATGTCGAAGGCGTGGAGCGCGAGGATTACACCGTCGATCCGGACCGGGCGCCGATCTTCGCCGAGGCTGTCGCCCGGTATTGGCCCACCCTGCCCCGGGAGCGGCTGCGACCTGGGTATGCCGGCTTACGACCGAAGATCGTGCCCCCTGATCAGACACAGGATTTCGTGTTGCAGGGGCCTGAAACGCACGGCCAGACGGGTCTGGTCAACTTGTTCGGCATCGAAAGCCCTGGCCTTACCTCCTGTCTGGCAATTGCGGCCGAGGTTGTGACCCGTCTCTGAACGGCAACCTGGGGCGTTTTGCACAGCATTGCACCTAAGGTTGCAGAAACCTCAATTTTTAGCCAAAATACCGCCTAGTGTGTCTCCGCTGTCACATACATCACGCGGAGTTTAGGTTAAGAGACGTGAACCAACCAGCCGGTGCGCAGAAAATGGCCAGGTCCCAACCTACAGTTGCCGCGCCTATCATCGCCTTGTCGGCCTACCAAAATCGACGCATCCATAATATCGCGTCTTGTCTCACTTCCAGAGACAGGCTGGACGTGAACGACTTGCGTGAATCGGCCAGCTTAGCCGGCTTCGATCGGCTCGTTGTGCATGACCGGGAAGACGACGACGCGAGCGAGGTCGGCAATTTCCTCAGCGCGTATCGCCGGGGTGAGGCTTGGTCTCGGTGGAGCTTTGCCCGTCGCGGCGCCAAAATCCGAGCCTGGTGCAGCCTGACCTGGGCCGACAAGGGCGAGTACGACACACTCGGGCAAGCGTTTGAGGCCGTGCTCGGGGTGGCGGGCGCGTCTGAACGACGAGGCGGAGCTACGGTGCTCGAGAGCGAGGATCGGCCGAGCGCGGTCATCACCGATCTGATGCCACGATTGCGTGCATGCGGCGCGAACCGGTTGGGCAGCGCTGCATAGAGGTCAGGCGGGCACGGCGAGGTTGGCCGATGCCGCGACCCGGCGGAATTTTTCGGCGCGCATCCGCATCAGCCACCACGCGCCCCGGCCTGCGACTGCCGACAGACGCCCGCGCGGCGGCAGGCCGATCGCCTTGAGGATCATGCCGACAGCCCGGTCCAGATGCCGGCGGCGATACATGCCCATCGCGCGCGACATGTAGCCCGCGATGGCCTCGCCGTGCCGGTACTCGGCGCTTGTCGGCATGTTGCCGCAGTAGAACGCGTAGGCGAGCTCGTCATCCTCGCTCTCGCCAATGCGGCCGAGCGCGATGCGCAGCCGGCGCAGCACGCCGATCCGCTCGCGCCCGAGATAGCGGCGCAGATGATCGTAGAAAAGTTTGAAGTGGCGGAACTCGTCGGCCGCGATCAGCCGGCAGATCTCTTGCAAAACCGGCTCGCGCGTGGCGTCGCCCAGTGCGGAATAGTAGCTGGACGTCCCACTTTCGACCATGCAGCGCGCGATCAGCTCGCCGGTCCGGGACCCACGAACCGAGAAATCGGCGTCCAGCAGCGGCAGGTGATAGCCGGTCTTGTAGCGTTGGAAGGCGGTCTCGAAATCCCAGCCAGGGTCGGCCAGCATCGCCCAGCGGCCCAACGTGTCGCCATGCTGCACCTCCTCCAGCGACCAACGATCCGCAGCCGCGCGGAAATCCGGGTCTTCGGCGAACACGCGATTGAGATACGTGCCGTAATCAATGCCGTTGCGCTCGACCAGGGCGGCCGCCTTGACCAGGGGCACGATCTCCGGGTCAAGCTTTTCGGGGTCGAACCGGTCCCAAGAGACCTCCTCGATCCGCCAATGCTTCATGCCGACGCGGCCCCTACCAATCCAATACCCGTGCACCTGCCGCGGACAGCGGCGCGGCGTATGCGAGAAAATGCCATTGCGGCGCGCATGCGCAAAGAGTGTGGCGCGACACTGTGGCGCGGCGACAACACAGCCCTTGCCTTCGAGGGCAGGGACTACTCAGTGTTCGGCGACCCGCACCGCTTCCCGCGTGGACTGCAGCCGGTCCAGGACGGCATCGCGCGCGACGATGTCGGTCTTGTCCACCTCCGCCCAGGCCTGCTCGGCCCGGCCAAGCCTCTCCTGGGCCGCGGACAGCGACATCTCGGTCACCGGCACGGCATCGTCGGCCAGGATGGTGCACCGATCGGCGGTGATCTCGGCAAAGCCGCCCGCCACGAACAGCCGGTCCGTGACCGTGCCGCCCTCGTACAGCGAGATCACCCCGCCACGCAGCAGCGTGATCATCGGCGCATGCGCCTCCATGGCCGCCAGATCACCCTCGTAGCCGGGCATGACCACCATATCCACCGTCCGGCTCAACACCAGGCGTGCGGGGCTGACGATTTCCAGGTTTATCGGCATCGGTTCACGCCGAGACCTTCATCTTCTCGGCCTTCTCCCGCGCCTCCTCGATCGTGCCCACCATCAGGAACGCCGCCTCGGGCAGGTCGTCGTGCTTGCCCTCCACGATCTCCTTGAACGAGCGCACCGTATCGGCGATCGGCACGAATTTGCCTTCCAGACCCGTGAACACGGTGGCCACGTGGAAGGGCTGGCTCATGAACCGCTCGATCTTTCGCGCACGCGCGACCGTGAGTTTGTCCTCTTCGGACAGCTCGTCCATGCCCAGGATAGCGATGATGTCCTGCAGGCTCTTGTAGGTCTGCAGGATGCGCTGCACGTCGCGCGCAACCTGGTAGTGCTCCTCGCCCACGATCCGGGGGTCGAGCGAGCGCGAGGTCGAAATCCAGCGGATCGACCGCCGGATAGATCCCCTTTTCGGAAATCGCCCGGTTCAGCACGGTGGTCGCGTCCAGATGCGCGAAGCTGGTCGCCGGCGCCGGGTCGGTCAAATCGTCAGCCGGCACGTAGATCGCCTGCACCGACGTGATCGACCCCTTCTTGGTGGAGGTGATGCGCTCCTGCAGCGCCCCCATGTCGGTGGCCAGCGTCGGCTGGTAGCCCACGGCCGACGGGATGCGCCCCAGCAGGGCCGAGACTTCGGCGCCCGCCTGGGTGAAGCGGAAAATGTTGTCCACGAAGAACAGCACGTCCTGGCCCTCGTCATCGCGGAAATACTCGGCCAGCGTCAGCCCGGTCAGCCCGACACGGGCGCGCGCGCCAGGCGGCTCGTTCATCTGGCCATAGACCAGCGCCACCTTGGACCCTTCGGTCGTGTTGTCGCCGAGCTTGATGACGCCGGCGTCGATCATCTCGTGATACAGGTCGTTGCCCTCGCGCGTCCGCTCGCCCACCCCGGCGAAAACCGATACGCCGCCATGGCCCTTGGCGATGTTGTTGATCAGCTCCTGGATCAGCACCGTCTTGCCCACGCCAGCACCGCCGAACAGCCCGATCTTGCCGCCCTTCAGATAAGGCGCCAGCAGGTCGACGACCTTGATGCCGGTGACCAGAACCTCGACGGCCGCCGCCTGGTCTTCGAAACTCGGCGCGCTGCGATGGATCGGCGCCGAGCGCGTGGCCCCCACCGGCCCGCGCTCGTCGATCGGCTCGCCGATCACGTTCAGGATGCGCCCCAGCGTCTCCGGCCCGACCGGCACGGTGATCGGCGCGCCGGTATCCGTCACTTCCTGCCCACGGACCATGCCGTCGGTGCTGTCCATGGCGATGCAGCGCACGGTGCGCTCGCCCAGCTCCTGGCTCACCTCCAGCACCAGCGTGCGGTCGCCGATGCGGCTGGTCAGCGCGTTCTGGATGTAGGGCAGTTCGCCCTCGAACTGCACGTCCACCACGGCGCCCAGCACCTGGGATACGCGGCCTACTGAGTTGGTTGCCATGCGATAGACTCCTCAAAGAAAGGCCAGGGGCGCTGCCCCTGGACCCTGCCGGGGCCAGTCGGCCCCAGACCCCGGTCGTTTGGGTGGGTTCTTAGGGGAAAGGTGGGTGAGAGCGCTAGGGCCGTGGCGCGGCAAGCGCCTGAGCTGCTGCTTGAAAAAGCAAACGAGCGTCTCATGTATATGCACGAGATAGCCTACCATGGAGAGTTCTATGCGCAACCTCGCGACCGCCCTCTTGTTCATCCTTCCGTCCGCGGCGATGGCACAGACCCCGGCGGACATCGCCCGCCAGGTTTGGCCGTTCGGAGCGCCCGCTTCTGCCGCTACTGCGCCGGCAAACGGCTCTGTCGAGGCCGGCGCGGCAACCGGGCGCGACCTGGCAAAACTGCTCTGGCCGCTCGCGGCCCCGACGCCGACTGGCGTGGCCACGGCGCGTGGCGCAACCTACGCGCAATCCTTCACACCACCCGATCTGGCCCGGCTTCGCGGAGACGCGCCCTTCGAGCAGATGATCATCCAGGACACCGGCCCCACCCGCATGGCGCTGGCCGGCCACTCACCACACTAGGCCGGCGACGGGTGCGGCCGGTGCGTCTTGCAGGAACACGCGATGCACGAAGAGGAAATGATCGCCACGTGCTTCGCCAACCGCCTGCGCACGGCGTCGCGCGCCATCACCCATCATTATGACGCCGCGCTGAAGCCGGTCGATCTGCGCGTGTCGCAACTGAGCGTACTGACGGCGGTCAGCGCGGCGAATGGCAACCTGACCATCATCGAGGTGGCGGAGCGCCTCGGCATGGACCGTTCCACGCTGAGCCGAAACCTCGACCCGCTGGTGCGCCGTGGCCTGGTGTTCGTGGGGCCGGAGGCACGTCACCGCGCCCGCCGCGTCAGCCTCACCCAAGCGGGCGAGGCGGTGCTCGCCGATGCGTATCCGCTCTGGAAGGCGGCGCAGATGGCGGTTGCGGACAAGGTCGATGGGATGGTGGAGACGGCGGAAAGGCTGGAGCCGATTGTTCGGCATTTTGGCTGATGCTGGCTATTGCAACGGAGCATCATATTGGAGCGCCACCACTGGCCCGGAGTTGGTTTGATGATCATCCCGTGTTGTAGGAATTTGGGCTGTTCGGGTATCGTGACGAATAACATTGCGAACTGACGTGATACGCAATTCGAGATGAAACTGGACGTCGTGTGGTCAGGATGCGACCGGTGCCGGCGTTCGGCTAAACGCGGATATTACGGCATCATAATCAGCAGGTTTATGGCCACGAAATAGACCCTTTCTTGGGATTTGAATCCGGCCAAGTGACGCCTTTCATACTTGCCGCCGTCAGCCCAAGGTGAGTCATGAGTTTTGCGGCCCAGGCTGCTGCTTCCGAATGGCTTTTGAATTCTACACTGCTGATATACGACTCACGCGCGCTAGTTAGTACGGTCGCGTAACCTTTCGACATGTCAAACCTCCTTGTCGATTCACGATACTCCGCCGCCCAACTCACAAGTCAAGTTAAAGGCGATCGACGGTCACAGATTCAATAAACATAACTCAGCCATATCTGCTTTTGAAACCAAAGCGGCAAAAGCTCCCGCGTAATGTTGCCGTCATGGAGAATGGGTGGGCTCCTGCCCAGGCTACAGCTATCTTCCGCGCCGCGCCGTTACCTCGATCTCGATCCGCATGCGCGGGTCCGACAACCCCGCAACCATCATCGTGGCCGCCGGCGGATGGGCGCCGAAACACGCGCGCAGCACCGGCCAGCATGGTTCGAAATCCGCGCGGTCTGGCAGCAGATAACGCACGCGCACCACGTCGGAAAAGACTGGCGCCCGCTTCGGCCAGTGCCGCGGCGATGTTGCGCAGCGCCTGCTCGGCCTGGGCCACCACGTCGTCGGCGATGGTCATGGTCGAATAATCGAAGCCGGTGGTGCCGCTGACAAAAACCCAATCGCCATCCACCACGGCGCGGGCATAGCCGATGTCACGCTCAAAGGTAGAGCCGGAGGTGATCCGGCGCCGGGTCATTTCTTACAGGGGTAGGCCGCGGCGAAGGCCCGGGTGGCGATTGTGCCGGCCTTCAGCGACTGGTCCTCGGGATGGGAGCGAAGATACGTGGTGAGTACGTCGCGCAGTTCGGTGCCGGTTGAGGTGCGGGGGATGCAGGCCAGCGCGTGCTCTTTTCCGCCCGCTTCGATCGCGTCGCCGAACCCGTCCACGTAGGCGTCGCAGGCGGCGACCTGCTTGGCGGTGCAGGCGGACATCAGCGTGCGGCCGGTGACGTTGGACACACGCTGGGCGTGGGCGGTGCCACACCAAGCGAGGGCGGCGGCGGTGCAAAGAACGGCACGGATCATGTCGGCATAATCTCCACGGAAAAACGTTCGATCACCTGGTTGGCGAGCAGTTTTCGCGACATCGCCTCGGCCTGCGTGCGCGCGGCGGCCTCGTCCGTCTCGGCCAGCTCAAGCTCGATCACCTTGCCGGCGCGGACCTCGCCGATACCGGAAAAACCCAGGTTGCCGAGCGCGTGGCCGATCGCGCGTCCCTGCGGGTCCAGCACGCCGTCCTTCAGCATGACGGTCACGCGCGCCTTCACTGCATGAGCTCCGGGCCCTTCATATCGCGCATCCCCGCTTCCGGGAGGATCCCGAGGCGCTTGGCCACCTCCTGATACGCTTCCTCCACGCGACCCAAATCCTTGCGGAACCGGTCCTTGTCCATCTTCTCGTTGGTTTTCACGTCCCACAGGCGGCAATTATCGGGGCTGATCTCGTCGGCGAGCACCACGCGCATGTCCTCCCCCTCCCACAGGCGGCCGAACTCCAGCTTGAAATCGACCAAAGTGATGCCGACGCCCAGGAACAGGCCGGTCAGGAAATCGTTGGTGCGCAACGTCATGGCGACGATGTCGTCCATGTCCATCGTGTTGGCCCAGCCGAACGCCGTTATGTGCTCCTCGGCCACGATCGGGTCGCCCAGCGCGTCGTTCTTGTAATAGTACTCGATGATGCTGCGTGGCAGGCGCGTGCCCTCGGGGATGCCCAGGCGGGTGCAGATGGAGCCGGCGGCTACGTTACGGACCACCACCTCCAGCGGGATGATCTCCACCTCGCGGATCAGCTGCTCGCGCATGTTGAGGCGGCGGACGAAATGGTTGGGGATGCCGACTTCGGCCAGGCGCATCATCAGGTATTCGCTGATGCGGTTGTTCAGCACGCCCTTGCCGGTGATGATGCCCTTCTTGGTGCCGTTGCCGGCGGTGGCGTCGTCCTTGAAATACTGGACCAGGGTTCCCGGCTCCGGCCCCTCGAACAGGATCTTTGCTTTTCCCTCGTAGAGCTGCCGTCGTCTGGCCATCCACCGTCTCCTGCCACGAGCCGCCCTATAGCAGCAAACAGGGGGTATGCCATGCCCGGGGACCGGGGGGGGCCTGTCGACCCACCCCCGGGGACGTGCGGCTACTGGGTGATGGTGGGCAGGAACTTGGCCACGTCCAGCGAGCCGAAGCCGGTGACGTTGTCGTAGCCCTTGCCGGCCTTGAAGCCGGGGTTGCCGTTATTACCCACGGTAATGTCGTGGAAGCCGGTCTCGGTCACGCCCAGCTGGTAGAGCAGCGGATTGAAGTAGCCGATGCGGGCCTTCCCCGCCTGCACGCGCGCGGCGTTGATGATGGTGGCAAATCCGCCCCAGATCGGCGAGGACAGGCTGGTGCCGCCATAGACCGCCCAGCCGCCTTCATGGCTGAGGTAGATCGCGTAGCCGGTATTGGGGTCGGCCACGGCCGCGATATCCGGCACGTTGCGATGGGTGGACGAGCCGCCATTCTGTCTTGGCGACCGAGACGCCGTTGACCACCTGCCAGGTCGGGATCGTCCAGAACATGCTGACGCCGCCGCCGCTGCCGCTCCATGTCGTCTCCGACATCCAATCCTGGTTCGCCTGGTTGGTGAACAGCGACGTACCGCCAACGCAGGTGACCAGCGGCTGCGATCCCGGGTCGGGCGCGTTCAGCCCGCTGCCGCTCCGCCCTGCCGCACCCTGGTCGCCGGAGCTGACGAACACGGTCTGGCCCTGCGCTTCAAGCTGCATCAGCGCGGTGTTCTCGGCGTTCGCACCGGCCTGTCCCTGCATCTTTTCATCCAGGCCGTAGGAGACGCTGATCACCTTGGCGGTGTTGTCCTGCGCCATGGCGTTGAACGAGTTGACCAGGGCGGCGCTGAATCCGTCCTTGCCGTCTTCATAGACGACGATCTTGGCCAGTGCCGGGTTGATGGCGCTGGAGGAATCGAAATCCAACGCGGACTCGATATCGATGCCGTTGGCGATCGGCTTGGTCGATGCGCCGTTGACCGAACGCGGCACCACCGGGATGGCCGGCAGCTTGAAGAACTTCTGATAGAAGGTGACGTCTTTCTTGAAGAAGCCGCCCTGCTCGAACAGGCCCAGTATCTCCGTCTTGCCACCGACCTGGGCGGGCACGTCGTACGCGGTCTCCACGTCCTTGGGCGCAAAGCCGCCGCCCGGCCCGGTACCCTGCTCGTTCTGCACGCCGTCCGGCCGCTTTTTGAGCAGCAGCGCGTAATGCGCGGCGCTGGACAGGCCGACTACCCCGTCGATCTTGCCAGCTAGCGCGTCCGGCACGCGCGGCGCGTTCAACATCACATAGCCGTCGCCGTGCTCGGGAGTCGTGAACCCGGCGAAGTGCGTCGAGAAGAGGCGGGCGAATTGCACCGCGGTGCCGCTGAGGGCCACGACCGTCCGGGCGTCCACACGCTCACCGACGGTGAAGCCTTGAGCCGCCGCCCAGTTGCGCAGAAACGCGTAGGCGGCGGGGTCGCCACCGAAACGCGCGCCGAACTCTTTGGGCGTCAGGTATTTGCCGTAGATTTTGTTACCCGGCTCCGAAACGGCGGCCGCATAAGCCTCGGCGCCCGCGCGGTCGCGCATCGGCAGCGTCAGGATTATGCTCATCGGCGTGGAATCGGGCATGGCTGCCAGAGTGACCCCGGCGGGTGCGGCGAAGGAGTCGATCACGACGTCCGGTGTCGCCGCGAGAGCGCCCGCGCTGGCGAGCAGCGCCGCGCAGGGCAGTGCGGCGAGTGCCGCAAGATGCAGTTTTTTCATGTGAGGGAACTCACTTATGTTGTTAAAAGATCGAACTTAAAGTCTGCAAAAGGGGCTTGTACGGATCAACCGCACAAGCCCCAGCGCGTCAGTTGGTGAACGACGGCAGCGCCTTGCCCACGTCGATCGAACCCCAGCCGGTGGTGTTGTCGTAGCCCGGGCCGGCGGTGTAGCCCGGACCGCCCGGGGCCTTGTTGTTGCCTTGTGTCACGTCGTGGAAGTTCGTTCCCTTCTCGCCCAACGAGTAGATCAGCGGGTTGACGAAGCCGAGCCGCGCCTTGCCGGCCGCCACGCGATCACCGTTGAAGATCGTGATCCAGGTCGCCCAAACCGGCGCCGAAACGCTGGTGCCGCCGATCCCGAGCCAACCGCCGTTATCGGCCGAATAGATCGAAACCGGCGAGTTGATGTCGTCGGCCACCGCTGCGATATCCGGCACGTTACGTTTGGTCGAAGACCCACCGTTCGCTTTGGCCACCGAGACGCCGTTGACGATCTGCCAGCTCGGAATCTTCCACACGCTGGACACGCCACCGCCGGTGGCCGCGCCCTGCTGCGCTTCGGTGTTCCAAACCACCTCGCTGCCATATTTTTGACCGGACTTCGTCTGCAGGTTGGTGCCGCCGACACTTGTCAGCAGCGGCTGCGAACCCGGATCGGGGGCATGCAGGCCCGAGCCGGTGCGGCCCGAAGCGCCCTGGTCGCCGGAGCTGGCGAACACGCTGATACCCTGCGGTCTGCAACTGGATCAGCGCCTTGCCCTCGGCCTTGATCGCCGGCTTGCCCTGCATTGATTCATCCTGGCCGTAGGAGATGCTGAAAACGCTGGCCTTGTTGTCCTGGGCGACCAGGTTGATGCCGTCGAGCAGCGCGGTCTGGAAGCTGTCGTTCTGGTCTATATAGACGATGATGTTGCTCAACGCAGGGTTCAGACCAATCGCCATTTCCACATCCAGATCGGCCTCGATCTCCGCGCCGTTGCCGCTCACGCCCGTGCCGGAGCCGTTAATGCCCACCTGCTGGTTCGGCACGTTCGGAAGTTTGTAGGCCTTTTCAAACGTCGTCAGGTCAGACTGCTTGTAGCCGTCCTGCTCGAAGATCGCGATCACCTCGGTCTTGGTGCCTTTCTGCGCCGGGATGTCATAAGCGGTCTTCAGGTCCGCCGGCGCATAGCCCGAACCGTTGACGCCGGTACCCACGTCGGGATGCACTTGCGGACGACGGTAAAGAAGGCCGAGCTTGCCCTGGCTCGTCAGCCCGATCACGCCTTCGACGTGACCAGCCAGCGCGTCCGGCAGGCGCGGCGTGTTGGTCACCGTGTAGCCGTCGCCGTGCGGCGTGGCGAAGCTGACGAAATGCGTGCCGAACAGCGACGCAAACTGCCCAGCCGTGCCGCCGAGCGAGATCTCAGCCCGGCTATCCAGGCGCGGACCCACGCTCAGTCCCTGCTGCCCGGCCCAGCTGCGCAACCCCTCGTAGGTCGCAGCGTCGGCGCCGAAACGTGCGCCGAACTCGGCCGGCGTCAGGAAATGGCCATACTGCGGGGTACCTGGGGTGGAAACCGCCTTGGCGAACGCACGTGCGCCGCCTTCGTCGCGCAGCGGCAACGACAGGATCACGCGCATCGGCGCGTCGTCGCGCATGGCAGAGAGTGACACGCCATCAGGCGCGCCCGAAAGCGCGAATACATCGGCGTTCGCCGCAACCGCGGGCGACAAGGTGGCTGCCGCGAACGGCACGCTGCAAGCAAGAAGAAACCGGCGCAATGACACTGTGCATTCCCTCACGATGTTGGTAGCGGCCGGAACTGATACCCTTTCGAGCCGATGCGCAATCGCGAAATATTGCTGGCATGTCATCATGGCCATTGACACGTTTGCCATCGAAACGAGCGTTATGGCCCGGCCATCAACTCCATTCGACTGGCCAGTCGACCGGTTCGAACGGCGAATGGGCCGGCTCACCGCGTGTGCTCAGAAACACCGTCCGGTGGCCCAGGGCGACCAATGCGCTATTGACGGTACCGAAACCCGAGAACGGCGGGATGTTGATGGCCGCGTCCGACGGGGGCGTGTTGTCGGCCAGAAGCGCCGGCCAGGTGGACCAGTCGGGCGGGTTCGGGGGGGGCGCGGCCCGAAAGCGCGGCAGGTTGCGCGCCACCCTTGGGCTGGACAGGTCGTTCGGCTCGCGCGCCGTAATCACATGCGTGCCTGGCGGAAGATGGTGCGGCGTGATCCGGCCCTGTCCGGTGCCGCGCAGGAAGATGGCGCCCTGCCGGTCCGCGAGGATCAGATTGAAGCTGCGCCAATGGCCGGCATCGAGCTGGCTGATCGCGTGCGAGGCCGCTTCGGCTGTGTCATGCCGCAAAGCGAGTAATGGCAGCTCGCCGCGGCTGCGCTTGCCCGGCGCCGGGCCAAGGCTACCCAACCGGTTCAGCACGGCGGCCACCACGCCGGCCTGATTGATCCCCAGCCATGTGCCGCCAGCCAGCGTGTCCTGCCCCGCCAGCACGTCCGGCTGGTCCGGCCAGTGCCGGCCAGGCGGCAGCCAGGGGCGGTCCAGCTTCTCGTCGCGATTGGCGGCGAGCAGCAGGGGCCATTCCGGCTGGCCAATGGTGAGGATGACGGTGCACACGCCTGCGGAGTATGGGGCTTCACGCCAGACGCGCCACCATTAAAGCGGCCGTTCAGGCCGGCCGTGGCTCCGGCTCGCCGAAAACGCGGCTGAAAACGTCGTCGATCCGGCGTAAATGGGGCTCCGTGGCCATGGCTTGGGCTAGCGCTGCCGGGTCCAGCTTCCCAGCCACCTCCGGGTCGGCTGCCAGGTTCTCGGCGAAACTCCTGTGGCCGGGCTTCCCCAGCGTGGTCCAGCTCGCCATCGCGTTGCGCTGCACCACACGATACGCCTCCTCGCGTGCCAGACCCGCGCGGGCCAGCGCCAGCAGCACCTCCCCGCTATGCACCACGCCGCCAAGGGATTCGAGGTTGGCGGCCATGCGGTCGGGGTAGATCAGCAGGTTGTCGATAAGGCTGGTCGCGCGGGCGAGCGCAAAATCGAGCGTGATCGTGGCGTCCGGCGCAATGCCGCGCTCGACGCTGGAATGGCTGATGTCGCGCTCGTGCCACAGCGCCACGTTCTCCAGCGCCGGGGTGGCGGCCGCGCGCACCAGGCGCGCCAGGCCGGTGAGATTTTCGCTCAGCACCGGGTTGCGCTTGTGCGGCATGGCGCTGCTGCCCTTCTGGCCGGCGTGGAAAAACTCCTCCGCCTCGCGCACCTCGCTTCGCTGCAGGTGGCGTATTTCGGTGGCCAGCCGCTCGATGCCGCTGGCCACCACCGCCAGCGCGCAGAAAAACGCCGCATGGCGGTCGCGGGGGATCACCTGGGTGGACACTGGCTCGGCGGCCAGCCCGAGTTTTTCGGCGACATGCGCCTCCACGCGCGGATCGACATGGGCGTACGTGCCGACCGCCCCACTGATCGCGCAGGTGGCGATCTCCGCGCGGGCGGCAACCAGGCGGGCGCGGTTGCGGGCGAACTCGGCATAGTGGCCGGCGAGTTTGAGGCCGAAACTGGTCGGCTCGGCATGGATGCCATGGCTGCGGCCTATGGTGGGCGTGTGCTTGTGCTCCAACGCACGCCGCTTCAAGGCCGCTAACAGCGCGTCGATATCGGCCAGCAATATGTCAGCCGCCTGGGTGAGCTGCACGGCGAGGCAGGTGTCCAGCACGTCGCTGCTGGTCATGCCGAGATGGACGAAGCGACTATCCGGCCCGATCTTCTCCGCCAGCCAGGTCAGGAAGGCGATCACATCATGCCTTGTCTCGCGCTCGATCTCGTCGATGCGGTCCAGGTCGGCCTGGCTGATGGCCGCCAGCGCCGGCGCGCCACGTTCGCGGATGGTGCGGGCAGCTTCATCGGGGATCTCGCCCAGCTCGGCCATCGCATCGGCTGCGAGGGATTCGATCTGAAACCAGATGCGAAACCGGTTTTCCGGCGACCAGATGGCCGTCATGGCGGGGCGTGCGTAACGGGGAATCATGGTTTTTGCTCCGGCGTCGATGCGCCAGTGGGCTGCCGGAGAGGATCAAACCACGAAGGCACGAAGACCTCTAAGATCATCATCAAGAACTCGCGTCACGCGGTTTGAACCAGAGGCGCTACAACCTGCCCTCTTTCCGGCTGCCTCGCGTCTTCGTGGTTCCAATACCTTTCTATTGTTGCAAACACGGAGCTGGTTGATAAACGAGCAGGGTTTTCATCCAAAGAGCTGGGTGACCCATCTGACCGCGCCCGTATGGACCAGGTCGTTCCAGGAGATAAACACGAAGAACGAGGCGATGAACGCGAAGCCGATCCGGTAGCCATATTCCAGGGCTCTCGGCGGCAAAGGGCGGCCACGCAAGGCTTCGGCCGCGTAGAACATGAGATGGCCGCCATCCAGCACGGGAATCGGCAGCAGGTTCACCAGGCCCAGATTGATCGACAGGAACGCGACGAAACTGATCGTGGTCGCCAGCCCCAACTTGGCCACCTGGCCGGACAGCACGATCACCCCGATCGGCCCGGCCAGATCGTGCACGCCCTGGCCGGTGAAAATGATATGGCCCAGCCCGGACAGTGTCTGCCACATGACATCGCCGGTATGGGCGATGCCGGCCCAAAGCGCGGTGAAGGGACCCAGCCGCTCCGTCAATACCTTGCCGGAGGTGACACCCAGCCGGCCCACCGACATGTCACCCGGCGTGGCCGGCTTGATCGGGACGGCAATCGTGAGGTCGGCGGCGCCGCGATGCACGGCAAGGTTGAGCGTGTGGCCGGCGCTGGCGGCCACGATGCGGCGCAACGTTTCAAAGTCGGCCACAACCCGGCCATCCACCGCCCGTATCTGATCGCCCACCTTGAGACCCGCCGCCTCGGCGGAGCTGGCCGGAGAGATGTCGCCCACCACAGGCAGCGGCACCTGCCGGCCAAGCGCCAGGTACAGGCCGCTAAAGAGGACAGCCGCCAGAATGAAATTGGCGGCCGGACCAGCGGCCACCGCGATCGAGCGCGACAGCACCGATTTCTCGAAGAATGCCTGGCCCTCCCGCCCGGGTACACGCTCCAGCGCCGCCTCATCGGCCACGTTGATCGCCATGCCGTGCATGCGCACGTAGCCGCCCAGCGGCAGCGCCGACAGCTTCCACACAGTGCCGTGCCGGTCGGTCCACGAGAGCAGGGCCGGGCCGAAGCCAATGGAAAAGGCCTCGACATAGATGCCGCGCCAGCGTGCCGCCAAATAGTGGCCGAGCTCGTGGATGAAGACGAGGACGCCCAGCACGAGCGCGCGGCTGGCGATCATCTGCAAAATATTCAGGACCCCAGACACGCGACGCTCTCCACTCCACAATCCCCATACATAGTACCGGGCCAGACATAAGTCACAGGTGATTACGCGGCGCGCGCCGCTTGGCGGGTCACAACGAAAGCCGCGGCGGTGTGGCGCGCTCGCGCATCCAGCTCGACCACCGCATCCAGCGTCTCGGCCCGGCAGGTGCCGATGCGGTCCAGCACTCCCTCGACCACGCGTGCGATGTCGAGAAAGCCGATATGCCTCTCCAGAAAAGCGGCGACGGCAATTTCATTGGCCGCGTTCAGGATGGTGGGCGCCCCGCCACCGGCCCGCAACGCCTCGGCACAGATGCGCAGCGCCGGAAAGCGTGCGTGATCGGGGGCCGAAAACTCCAACCGCGCGGCGGCCGCCAGGTCCAGACGCGGCGAGCTGGTGGCCAGCCGCTCCGGCCAGGCCAACGTGTGGGCGATCGGAATGCGCATGTCCGGCGCGCCCAACTGGGCCAACACGCTGCCATCCTTGTAACACACCATGCCGTGCACGACCGATTGCGGATGGACCAGCACCTCGATCTCATCGGGCGCCAGGGCAAACAGCCGGGCGGCCTCGATCACCTCCAGCCCCTTGTTGAACAAGGTAGCCGAGTCGATGCTGATTTTTGCCCCCATCGACCAGACAGGATGACGCAGCGCCGTCTCGGGCGTGGCGCGCGCCATCTCGTCGAGCGTCGCCGTGCGGAACGGGCCACCAGATGCCGTCAGAATGATCTTTTCCAGGGCTTCGCGCGGGCTGCCGGCCAGTGCCTGGAAGATGGCGTTGTGCTCGGAGTCGACAGGCAGCAGGGTCGCCCCCGCGTCCCGCACCGCCCGCAGCATCACGTCGCCGGCGGAGACGATGGCCTCCTTGTTGGCCAGCGCAATCGCCCCGCCCCGCTCGGCGGCGGCCAGGGTGGGCGCCAGCCCGGCCACTCCGGTGATCGCCGCCATCGTCCAGTCCGCGCCCATTCGGGCCGCTTCCAGAACCGCATCGGCACCGCAGGCGACGCGCACCCCGGTGCCGGCCAGGCCGGCCGCAAGCTCGCCGTGCATCGCGGGATCGCTGCACACGGCCAGCGCCGCACCCAACAGCCTCGCCTGGCTGGCCAGGCGTTCGGCATTGCGGTTGGCCACCAGCGCCAGCACGCGATACCGGTCCGGGTTGGCGGCCAGCAGATCGACAGTGCTGCAGCCGATGCTGCCGGTGCTGCCCAGGACGGTGACGGTTTTCAAAAAGCTAGTCTCCACGCCAAAGCAGCCCGGGGCCGGCCGCCAGCCACACGGCCAGAGCGGCTGGGGACGCGGCCAGCACGCCATCCAGCCGGTCGAGCAGGCCGCCGTGCCCGGGAATCAACCTCGAAGAATCCTTCGCCCCCAACCGCCGCTTGATCGCCGATTCCAACAGGTCGCCCGCCTGCGCCACCACGCTCAGCCCCAGCGCCAGCGCGGCCGCGCGCCACGCCCAATGCGCCATCGCCGCGCCCGCCAGCACGGCGCAGAACGTGCCGCCCACCGCGCCAGACCAGGTTTTCCCTGGCGAGATATCCGGCGCCAGCCTGGGTCCGCCAAGCTGCCGGCCAGCCGCATAGGCGCCGATATCGCCGGCCCAGACGACCGCCATCACGAACAGCACATCAATCCTGCCAAACGGGCCAGCCCGGATGGCCAGCAATGCGGCATAGGCCAATGCCACATAGACCAGGCCCGCCCACAGCAGCGCCGGGTCGGCCGGGCGCCGCATTCGGCGGGCACGCCAAAGAAAAACCCACTCGACCGCAGTCGCCCCCAGCACCACCGACAGCGCGGTCACCCAGACCGCGCCGCCGAGCCAGATGGAGCCTACCCCGATCGGCACCAGAACAAGCGCGGAGGCGGCGCGCACGCCCAGGTCGCGCCAAGGCGAGGCGGTCATCCGCGCGCACGTGAACGACGGTCCTGCATCACTCGGGGCGTGCGCCGTAGCGGCGGTCGCGGGTCGCGAAATCGGCCAGCGCGCTTTCGAAATGAGCGGCGCCGAAATCGGGCCACAGCACTTCGGGGAACAGGTATTCCGCGTAGGCCGCCTGCCACAGCAAAAAGTTCGAGACTCGGCGTTCGCCGCTGGTGCGGATCACCAGGTCGGGGTCCGGCATGCCGGCGGTGAACAGGAAGCCGGAAAAAGCTTCCTCGGTCAGCGCGTCCGGCGCCAGTCGGCCGGCCGCGACCGCTTCGGCCACCGCGCGGGCGGCGGCCACGATCTCGGACCGGCCGCCATAGGACAGGGCGACCGTCAGGTTCAGCCTTGCATTGCCAGCGGTCAGCGCCTCGGCCTGGGCCAGCTCGCGCGCGATCTCCGGCCCGAAGCGCACGCGGTCGCCGATGGCGCGCAGGCGCACGTGCTCGCGGTGCAATTCGGCCACCTCGTGGCGCAGGTAGTGGCGTAGCAGGCCGGTGAGGTCGGACACCTCATCCTCCGGCCGATGCCAGTTCTCGCTGCTGAACGCATACAGGGTCAGCCAGGCAATGCCGTGCTTGATCGCTGCCTCGATCGTCCGGCGCACCGCCTGGGCGCCGGCGCGGTGGCCGGCCACGCGCGGCAGATGGCGGGCGGCGGCCCAGCGCCCGTTGCCATCCATGATGATGGCGACATGGACGGGAAGCTGACGCGGTTCGGATGCCGCCTCCACCGGCCGCACCTCCGCCGCACTGATCGTCAGCCGCCCCATCTCTTATGTCAGACCTGCTTGATCTCGGTTTCTTTGGCCGCGAGCTGCTCGTCAACTCGCTTGATGTAGCCATCCGTCAGTTTCTGGACCTGCTCGGACCAGTCCTTCACGTCGTCCTCGCCGATCTCGTGCTTCTTCTCGGCCGCCTTGATCTGGTCCATGCCGTCGCGCCGGACCCCGCGCACGGCCACGCGCGCGCTTTCGGCGTAGCGGCCGGCGGCGCGCGCCAGTTCGGTGCGGCGTTCGGCCGTCAACTGCGGGATCGGCACGCGCACCATCTGCCCGTCCGACCCCGGGTTCAGCCCCAGCCCGGAATCACGTATGGCGCGCTCGACGGCGCCCACCAGCGTGCGGTCCCACACCTGCACCGTCAGCATGCGCGGCTCCGGCACGCCGATGGTGCCGACCTGGGTGATCGGCACCTCGTTGCCGTACGCCTCGACACGCACCGGCTCCAGCAGCCCGGGGCTGGCCCGCCCGGCCCGCAGCCCCGCGAAATCCCGCCGCAGCGTCTCCAGCGCCCCATCCATCCGCCGGGTCAGGTCTTCCTTCAGCGCGTTCAAATCGGCCATGAAGTCAGTTTCCAGTCGTCAGTCGTCAGTCGTCAGAAGAACGCGGTCAGCCGTGCCTGCCGACTGATGACTGACGACTGACGACTGATCAAGCAGGCTCCATGATCTTGGTGAACATGCCCTCGCCGCGCATGACGGCGGCGAAGGCGCCGGGGGCGTGGATGTTGAAGACGATGATCGGCAGGCGGTTCTCGCGGGCAAGCGAGATGGCGGCCGCGTCCATCACGCCGAGGTCGCGCGAGAGCACCTCCAGGTAGGTCAGCTCGTCGTAGCGGCTGGCCTCGGGGTCGCGCCTGGGGTCGGCGGAATAGACGCCATCGACCTGCGTGCCCTTGAGCAGCGCGTCGCACCGCATCTCCGCCGCCCGCAGGGCGGCGGCCGTGTCGGTGGTGAAGAACGGGTTGCCCGTGCCGGCGGCGAAGATCACCACCCGGCCCTTCTCCATGTGCCGCTCGGCGCGCCGGCGGATATAGGGTTCGCAGACGCTGGCCATCGGGATGGCCGACTGCACGCGCGTGGGCGTGCCGCGCTTTTCCAGCGCCGTCTGCATGGCCAGCGCGTTCATCACGGTCGCCAGCATGCCCATATGGTCCGCCTGCGCCCGATCCATCCCGCTGGCCGCTGCCGAGACGCCCCGAAAGATATTGCCGCCGCCGATCACCAGGCAGACTTCCACGCCCAGCTTGATGACGTCCCCCACATCGACCGCGATCCGGCCCACCATCTCGGTATCCAGGCCGTATTCGCGCCGCCCCATCAGCGCCTCGCCGGAGATTTTGAGCAGGACACGTTTATAGGTGGTCATGGCGTGTCCGTCGCTGGGGCACGCGACCCTACAGGCGGACCGCCGCCGCGAAAAGGGTTGCGCGATCCGCTGACACTCAGGGTAGGAGAACGCCATGACCCGGAACGAGAAAGAGGCCCTGCTGCGTCGATATGCCGCGGGCGAGGTGACGTGGAACGCCTTGCAGCGCCAGGGTATCGACAGCTTTCGCGAGGTTCTGGCCGGGCTGGGCGAACTTGGATTGCGCTTGCCCGTAGCACCGATGGAAGGGCCGAACGTCGAGGCCCGCCGGCTGGGCCGCGAGGTGGTGCGCCGGGCGCTTGAGGCTGCCAAGCCGGGATGACGTGGCTTGGCCTGCTGGTCACCGACGCCTCGCCGCTGATCACCCTTGCGGCGGCGGATGCGCTCGACTGCCTGACGATACCGGGCTTGCCGGTTGTGATTCCCGACATGGTGTATTTCGAGGTGACGCAAGACCTCGCGCGCACCGGCGGGGCCAGCGTTGTGGAATGGTCCAGGCGTCATCCCGGGCAGGTGCAGATCGCGCCAACAACCATTTTTGCGGAGTTTCAGACGCTGCGCGCGGCCGATTCTGGAACACGGTCGAGGGGCCGAGGTGAGCAGGCGGCTCTTGAGGTTCTGAACGCCGAACTCGACCGGGTCAGCGACCTTGAGGCGGTGCTTGTGTTCGAGGACAACGCCATCGGGGCGCGGCGCTTCGTGCGCGCCTTGCCGGAACGCGTCATCGTGCTCTCGACAGGCGACCTGCTGCATGAACTGGAGGCTGCCGGTCAAATCCAGTCATCCGACCATATTCTTGACCGGGCCGCAAAGAATGAACGCAATGTCGAGCGGCAACGCCGGCGGCGGCCGGTCGCGTGGTTGCCTCAAGCAGTAGATGCCGACTTACACCACGTTGACGGACGCTATTTCCTGATCCAGTGAGCATGTTGAATAAGATTACCGCCATGTCGAGAAATCCCCCGCGCCTCGGACCTTATAGGATTTTGCACTAGTCGAGACGTCAATCAAGTGATTTTCAATCGAAAAAAGTTTTGAGTCTTGACGTGGGATTGCAAAAGAGCCGCTGTCCGGTCCATGACCCTTGTCGAGTTCGGATGCACAGATATCGACGTCATTCAATTGATCAACGTAATCTGCTTGTAACTCGAGACTTGCCGTTGCTCTTGGGTACAATAATGCTCGATATGGCCCCACTCGTCGCCACGCGAACATAAGCCGCGTCCAGAAGTGAAACATCGTCAAAATAAGCGCAGAGGCTACGAATAATGCAAGGTCAATGGGTAGGAATTCAATGAAAACCCCTGCTATAGCAATCGTTAGAGCTGCTTTGCCTATCGCCTTTAGAAGTTTTTTTCGGCTGCTCGGTTCTCTCACACGGTCACCTAAAGTTATCTGGTAAATGTTGGGGTTCAAAGGAACCGGACCGTAATTGCTTTCCGTTTAAGTCGACTGCCACATGGACATCAACTTATGAAAATGCTTCGTTGCGGACCAAGCCGTTCCCTGGTCCACTCCCGTAACACGAGCGACTTAGACTTGCCCGCATCAATAAGCAGAGCTTCGGTAGCTGATTTGTCTGACGCAGCAAGGTGTGCCGCCCGAAGGGCATGGCTGCGTACAAAGTCACTGTCGTGCTGACGGTAAAGCCGCATCAGCAGTTCTACAATTCGGTCTCCCAACAATTGGGCAGCGGCGTCGAACAAAGGGGGGTTACACCTTCTATTGACGATATGTGAAATAGTTTTGTTGTTGTTGTCAAACATGTACTGCTCTCTAAAGAATGTTCGTGGATTCGTATCCATGATATTCAGAGATATTGACAGACTTTCTGGCGGAAGCTGGCAATGGATGTCGGTATAGGCTCGATAAAGAAACACATCTCCTGGGCCCAACAGTCGTCGCTCCAAAAAAGTGTAATCAACTTGTTCTCCTGGATATCCGTCGACTGACTCATGATCGTAGGTGAAAAAATCGCTCTCGTATCCCGGTCCTGCGTAACCCGAGGTGAGAAAGTTGAAGTTGTGATCGTGCACGAGACCATATAAGAACGCGTTCGGCCCTGTGTTTCTGTAAGCGTCATCCGCTAAGGCTGGCCAGAAGTTTGCTCGAAAGAAAAATTGGTCGTGTGAGCTCTTGTAAAGCACGTAACTCTGGGATGAGTATTGATTTAAGATGTTTTGTTCCGAAAATCCGTTCAATATGTCTCGCTCAATCATCTCAGCAAAAAAACTCTTGTTGTTATTCAACCTTTTCAGCACAAATGCGGCTTCAATCATCGCCTGCTCATCAGCAGGATCGAATTTTCCGTCTCGAAACGCCGCAACGGCTTCTTCCAACGAGAATATCTGGTGATCTGAAACTTTTAGGTCTCTAACCACGGTTGCCCCCCTTCACTACCATCCGAGAGCTATCTTAGTTCTCGACACGACTTTCAGGATATTTGGGTTACTTTCCGACAGTTCGAATCGTCGTAAATCCTCTCGTGCTGCCTCGCCTTTTATTGCGATGATTTCCCTCATCGCTTGCCACCGAATGAAGTAGGCGTTATCGTTTAACAAATGCTCTGCAACAGATAGGCGTTTCTCAGATCCGATCGCACGAAGGGCGGCGAAAGACATCTGAGTTCGCGCTGTTGACCTGCTGAAAGGAAGAACCTTTTTTATTCGCCTCGTGGCCTTGGAAAAATCGACGTAGAAAGTCAGGGATTTTGTTCAGGTCGATTTTGTCGTCCACAGATTTCCCTCCGATTTAATGGTCTGCCTCACTGGCCTGACGAGCGTTGCCTAAAACCAGGCTCTATAGCAATGACTTTTGATGATGTCATTGCGATTTAGTTCTGTTTGCTTGTAAGTTTGGTTTATGGTCGGTGTTTCTCTTCACTGGTTCATGGCAGCGGTCACCCACCTCTCATCAACACGCTCCCGGCAGCCTCGGCGGCGATCCACACCAGTCCTGCCACCGTGCTCGTGCCGTTCAAGGACGTTGCGTGCCGCTCTGCCGATGGTTAGCGAAATCCGGGCGGACACCCGTCCGCCATGGTTGGCGCTAGCGCGAGCAGCACGCATCCTTCATTTCTACGCGAAGCCCTGCGTTAATCCAAACCAAGAACCCTCAGTGCATGAGCGAGTTCGGCCTGCTCCTGTTCGCGTGGCGGGCGCGGCAATGGCAGTCCGGCTTGCCGGGTCAGCACGAACACGTCCGCGACCGTGGCGTTGCCCCCGAGACTGTCGGCAGCCTTGGTCGCGGAAATCTCGCCTGCCGAATACCGATAGATGGCGGGGTGAACGGGAGCAGGGTCGGTCATGGCTTGGACGGATAACGCCCTAAACGTTGAACCGGAACAGCAGCACGTCACCGTCCTTCACCACGTAATCGCGTCCCTCAACGCGCATCCGCCCCGCCTCCTTGGCCCCCGCCTCGCCCCGCAATGCCACATAATCGTCATAGGCGATCGTTTCGCAGGCAATAAAACCCCGTTCGAAATCGTTGTGGATCACGGCGGCGGCCTGCGGCGCCTTCGTGCCGGTGGTGATCGTCCAGGCGCGCGTCTCCTTGGGGCCGCAGGTGAAATAGGTGATCAGGCCCAGCAGCCCGTAGCCGGCGCGGATGACGCGGTCGAGACCGCTATCGTGCAAGTCCAGCCCAGCCAAAAACTCGGCGCGGTCGGTCTCCGGCAAGGTGCTGACCTCGGCCTCGATCGCCGCCGAGACCACGACGCACGCCGCCCCCTCGGATTTCGCCAGGGCGGCCACGCGCTCGGACTGGACGTTGCCGGTGGCGGCGGACGCTTCCTCCACATTGCACACGTATAAAACCGGCTTGCTGGTCATCAGCCCCAGCCGGCCCACCGCCAGCGCCTCTCCCGGCGGTATCGCGGAGCGGGCAGGGCGGCCCGCCTGCAAGGCGGCAATGATGGGTTCCATGAGTGCCACGGTGGCGGCCGCCTCGCGGTCGTTGCCGCGCGCCTTTTTTTGCAGCGGAACCACGCGCTTTTCCAGGCTGTCCAAATCGGCCAGCATCAGCTCGGTCTCGATCGTCTCGGCATCGCGCACCGGGTCGATCGACCCCTCCACATGGGTAACGTCGGGGTCTTCGAAGCAGCGCAGCACGTGGATGATCGCGTCCACCTCGCGGATGTTGCCCAGGAACTTGTTGCCCAGCCCCTCGCCGCGGCTGGCGCCGCGCACCAGGCCGGCGATGTCGACGAATTCCAGGCTGGTCGGCACGATCTTTTGCGACCGCCCGATCTCGCCCAGCACGGCCAAACGCGGGTCGGGCACGGCGACCCGGCCCACATTCGGCTCGATCGTGCAGAACGGGTAGTTGGCGGCCTGGGCCGCGGCGGTCGCCGTCAGCGCGTTGAACAGCGTGGATTTGCCGACATTGGGCAGGCCGACGATGCCGCAGTTAAACCCCATTTTTGTGCGACATCCCCGGTCAACACCGCCACGCGGTTCATGAAATCCTCCGGCTTTTGCGCGACCAGCAACGGTGCCGCGTCGGCCACCGCATCCAGCAGAGCATCCAGCCAGACGGCGTCGGATTTCGAAAAATCACCCAGCACCCAGCCCAGCACGCGCGCCTTGTCGCCCGGATGGCCGATGCCGAGCCGCACCCGCCAATACTCCGCGGTGCCGAGCATGCGGTCCATGCTGCGCAGCCCGTTATGGCCGGCCGCACCGCCGCCGCGCTTCACCCGCACCTTGCCCGGCACCAGATCCAACTCGTCGTGGAACGCGGTGATCTGTGCCGGCTCCAGCTTGAAGAACGAGGCGGCCGCCTGCACGCTGGCTCCGCTATCGTTCATGTAGGTGAGCGGCTTCAGCAAGGTCACGCGCTCACCGCCCAGCGTGCCATCGGCGGTCATGCCGCGGAACTGCCGCCGCCATGCGCCAAATCCATGGCGATGTGCCACGCGGTCCACCGCCATGAAGCCGATATTGTGTCGCTGGCGAGCCATGGCCGGCTCGGGGTTGCCCAAGCCGACCCATAAGAGCACGGCGAAAGGACTACTTCTTCTTGGCGGCCGGCGCCTTCGCCGCGGGAGCAGCCGCGGCCTTCGCCGGCGCGGCACCCTTGGCCGGCGCCTTGCCCTTGGCCGGCGCGGCCGCTTGTGCCGCCGCAGCAGCGGCCGGCTCCGCTTCGGCCGATTTCGTCGGCGGGGCCACGGTCGCCACAACAAAATCGCGCTCGGCGGCAGTGGGGCGCAAACCCTCCGTGCCCTTCAGATCGTGCCAGCGGATGTTGTCGTTGATATCCAGCGTGCCGAGATCGGCCTCGAAAAAGCCGGGCACCTGCTCCGGATCGGCCCAGACCTCGACCGTGTGCCGCACCACGTTCAGCACGCCGCCCTTCTTCAGGCCGGGGCTGGTCGTCTCGTTCAGATAGTGCACCGCGACCGACACGCGGATCTCCTCGCCCGGCGCCAGGCGTTGAAAATCGACATGCTCGGCGACATCGGTCACAGGATGGAACTGCACATCGCGCATCAGCGCGCGCGTGCTCTCCCCACCGATCTTGAGGTCGAACAGGCGAGACCGCCAGCCGCCCTGCTTGAGCTGCCCCAGCACCGCCTTCGGCTCGAGCGAGATCAGCGTCGGCTCCTGCTTGGCGCCATACACGATCGCCGGCACCCGCCCCGCCCGGCGCGTCGCCCGCGCGCCGCCCTTACCGGGCCGCGCCCGCGTCTCCGCCTCGATCGTCACGAAATTGGCCATCGCCCAAGCTCCAACACATCAAACGCCAGCCCCCAAAAGAGGCAGCGCAAGCGGGGGTCCATAGCGGAGCCGGCGGGCGGTGACAAGAAGCGGTGCCCGGCGCGTTCAGGGATTGCTGGCTACGTGGGCACTTCCTCTAGGTTCATGTCCCACGCTCTCCGGAACCTCGACCACCATCACCTCCGGCCGGCGCCAACGCCGCTGCAGCCAGGCCACGCCGATCAGATCGAAGATGCCGACCCATAGCCGATCCAGCGTTCCGTATTTGGAGGCGCCGCGGGTGCGTGGGCGGTGGCCGACCGGCACGGAGACCACCTGGCCGCCGGCGCGGATGAACAGGGCGGGCAAAAACCGGTGCATGTGATCGAAGGCCGGCAGCTCCAAGAAAGCCGCCCTTTGAAAAACTTTCAGGCCGCACCCGGTATCGGGCGTGGCGTCCCCCAACATGCGCGCCCGGATCGCGTTGGCCGCGCGTGACGACATTTTCTTGACCCGGCTATCCCGTCGCCGCGTGCGGTGACCCGCGACGAGCAGCGGGGCCGGACCGCCCGGCACCTGGGCGCGGGCGAGGAGCGCGGGGATGTCGGCCGGATCGTTCTGGCCGTCCCCATCCAGCGTCGCGATCCATGCCCCGCGCGCGGCGCGCACGCCGGTGATGATGGCCGCGCTCTGCCCGCACCCCGCACGATGCCGCAGCAAGGTCAAAGGCCCGGCATTCGCCGCCGCACTCAGCATCTCGGCTGTGCCATCGTCGCTGCCGTCATCGACATAGACGATCTCATGCGCGACCGCCGGCCAGGGCGGCGCGTATCTCGGCGATCAGGGGCGCGATGTTGGCCGCTTCGTTGCGCACCGGCACGACGACAGACAGGAGTGGGTCTTGCATGGGGCGGTGGCGGTAGCACCTGCACAGCCCATGGCAAAGCGTGATCACATCGCCCTGTTCACCGCGCGTATCAGCCGGTAGCGTGTCGCCCCATGCCATTCGACGATCGCAGCTTTCCCAGTGTCGAAGCCGCCGCCATGCGCCGGCGGCGGCACCGCGTGGCGGCTTGGCTGTTCATCGTCGCGTTCATGATCTGGGGCATGGTGGTGCTGGGCGGGGCCACCCGGCTGACGGGCTCGGGCCTGTCCATTATGGAATGGGCACCGCTCTCGGGCGCGCTGCCGCCGCTGTCGGAGACGGAGTGGCAGCGGCTGTTCGCCCTTTACAAGACGATTCCGCAATATGCGCTGCTGCATCCCGGCATGGGTCTGGACGGGTTCAAGTCCATTTTCTGGCTGGAGTGGTCGCATCGCGCCTGGGGCCGGCTGATCGGTGTCGTCTTTCTGCTGCCGCTGGTCTGGTTCGCGGTCACCGGCGCTATCCCCCGCCGGCTGATCCCCCGCCTGGCGGTGCTGTTCGTGCTGGGCGGTCTGCAGGGCGCGGTTGGCTGGTTCATGGTCGCGTCCGGGTTTGAGGCGGACGCCACCGCCGTATCGCCCTATCGGCTGGTCGTGCATCTCAGCCTGGCGCTCACCCTGTTCGCGGCCGTGCTGTGGACGGCGTTGTCCACATTGACACCGGTGCCGACATCGATCCGGGACGCCGCCTGGCTGAAGCGGTTGGCACGCGCGACGGCCGTGCTGGTCGGGCTGACGATCGTGGCCGGGGGACTGACCGCCGGGCTGCATGCCGGCCTGATCTACAACACGTTTCCGCTGATGGACGGCCGCCTGGTTCCGGCCGACTACGCGCAGATGCACCCGTTCTGGCGCAACCTGGTCGCCAACGTGGCCGCCGTGCAGTTCGATCACCGCGTGCTGGCCACCTGCACCGCGCTGGCGGCGCTGGCGACGGTGTTGGCCGGTGTGATGGCCCGCCGCGCGCTGACCATGACGGCGGGCATGGCGTTGGCCTCGCTGGGCGCGCTGGTGGTCACGCAATACGGGCTGGGCATCACCACATTGATTACCGGCGTCGCCGTACCGCTCGCTATCGCGCACCAGGCGACTGCGGTCGCGTTGCTGGCGGCGGCTTTGGTTCTGACCCACTCCCTGCGTGGCGCCCGCTAGAGCGCCGCCCAAGCAAACTGGATTCCTTGTCGATGTCGGCTTTGGCCACCACGGACGACCTGTTTTTCAACCGCGCCGACGCAACCCTGGACCGCTCGATCGCCGAACGCATTACCGCCGACGCGCTGGCCGGGACCGATGATGGCGAGCTTTTCCTGGAGTATCGCGAGTCCGAGAGCCTGGCCTTCGAGGACGGCCGCATACGTGCCGCCAATTACGACACGGCACTGGGTTTCGGCCTGCGCGCGGTGCTGGGCGAGGAGACCGGCTATGCGCATGCCGGCGAGTTGTCCGACAGCGCGCTGCGCCGGGCCGCCAGCACCGTTTCGGCCGTGCGTGGTGGACGGAATGGATCGGCCTCCGCCGGTCCGCACGGCACGAATGCGCGTCTTTACTCGGATGCCAGCCCGATCAACCAGGACGGCTTCGGCGCGCGGGCGGCCGTACTGTCCGAAATCGACGCTTACGCACGGGCAAAGGATCCGCGGGTGGCACAGGTCATGGCCTCGCTGCACGGCGAGTGGCAGGCCGTGCAGATCGTGCGCGCCGATGGCAGCCGCACCGCCGATTTGCGCCCGCTGGTGCGGCTGAACGTGTCCGTCATCGTCGAACGGGATGGCCGTCGCGAGTCCGGCACGCACGGCCTGGGCGGGCGTGAGGGTTTTGACCGCATGCTGGCCCCGGAAACGTGGCGCGCCGCGGTCGACGAGGCGTTGCGGCAGGCGGTGCTCAAGCTGGATGCCGTGGCAGCGCCGGCCGGCGAAATGGAGGTCGTGCTCGGCAATGGCTGGCCCGGCATTCTGTTGCACGAGGCGATCGGCCACGGGCTGGAAGGCGACTTCAACCGCAAGAAGACCAGCGCCTTTGCCGGGCTGATGGGGCAGCGCATCGCCTCGCCCGGCGTCACCGTGGTCGATGACGGCACCCTGCCCGACCGCCGCGGCTCGCTGACCGTGGATGACGAGGGCACGCCCACCAACCGCACCGTGCTGATCGAAGACGGCATTCTGACCGGCTACCTGCAGGACCGGCTGAACGCCCGTCTGATGGGAGTGAGGCCTACAGGCAACGGCCGCCGCGAAAGCTACGCGCACACGCCGATGCCGCGCATGACCAACACGGTCATGCTGAACGGGACGCATAGCCCGGACGAGATGATACGCTCGGTCAAAAAGGGGCTTTACGCGGTCAATTTCGGCGGCGGCCAGGTGGATATCACCTCCGGCAAATTCGTGTTCTCCGCCAGCGAGGCCTATCTCATCGAGGACGGCCGGGTGACCGCGCCGGTCCGCGGCGCCACGCCTGATCGGCAACGGTCCCGACAGCCTGACCAAGGTCGAGATGATCGGCGGGGACATGGCGCTCGACCCCGGCATCGGCACGTGCGGCAAGAACGGCCAGGGCGTGCCCGTCGGCGTGGGCCAGCCCACGTTGAAACTGCGGGGGTTGACCGTCGGCGGGACGGCCACCTGAGATCGGTCGTCAGGCATCAGTCGTCAGTCATCAGAAAGGTCGCGCGCGTCGGTCTGTGTGCTTGCGTTCTGGTGGCGGGCCGGGCGCGTGCAGAGGATTGCCCGCCGGCCGGCGACATGCCGACCCCGCTGCTGCCCCACACCCGCTCGGCGCTGGCGACCAATCAGCCGCTGCTTGTGGTGGCCCTTGGGTCGTCTTCGACACGGGGCTGGATGGCGACCAACATCGCTCATTCCTACCCGGCGCTGCTGCAGCGCGAGCTGAACGACAAATTGGAAAAGGCCGATTTCGCCGTGATCAACCGCGGCATAGGCGGCCAGGACGCGCCGGAGGAGTTGGCGCGGCTGGATGCGGACGTGCTGGCGCTGCGCCCGCAGCTGGTAATCTGGCAGGTCGGCGCCAATGGTGCGGTGCGCGATGAGTTCCCGGGCGTATTCCGCCACCTGGTCGAGGAGGGGATAGCCAAGCTGAAGGCGTCTGGCGCCGACATCATCCTGATGGACAACCAGCGCTCCCCCCGCATCCTGGCGGCACCCGAGCACGTTGTCATGGACGAAGCGCTGCGAGAGATCGCCCACGATGCGGGCGTGAACCTGTTTTCCCGAGGTCTGCTGATGGACCATTGGGCGGCGGCCGGCGCGCCCTATGACGATTTCATCGCCGTGGACGGTTTCCACATGAACAACCGCGGCTATGCCTGCCTGGCCCAAGCCCTATCCGACGTCATCGTCGCGGCCTTGCGCCAGCCAATCGGCCAGCAGCTCGCCAAGCAGCACTGAGCCGAAACTTGAACCGCCCGCGCCTCGGGCGCTTATTGCCCACCATCCAATCGAGGAGCCAAGACAATGGCCTACACAGCAATTGCCACGACGACGGCCGGCCGCCAGGGCCATGTGGATAGCTCGGACGGGGTTCTGCATCACGACCTGGCCATGCCAGGGTCGCACAAGCCGGATGCGACCAACCCCGAGCAGCTATTCGCCGCCGGCTACTCCGCATGTTTCGGCTCGGCGATCATGGCAGTGGCCGGTGCTGACAAGATCAAGCCCGAGGCGGTGCACGTGACGGCCGAGGTGACGCTGAACGTGAACGGAAACGACTATTCCCTGAGCGTGAAGCTGAAGCCGAAGATCGATGGGGTGGACCGGGCGACCGCTGAGGATTTGGTGCACAAGGCGCATCAGGTGTGTCCCTACAGCAAGGCGACGCGCAACAACGTGCCGGTCGAGATCGAGCTGCAGTGACGCGGCCTGTGCCCGGAACGGCGCTGGTCACCGGTGCGACGGCCGGGTTCGGCGCTGCCATCGCCCGACGGCTGGTCGCCGATGGCTGGCGCGTGGTGGCGGCGGGGCGCCGGCAGGACCGGCTGGCCGCGCTGGCGGCCGAGCTGGGCGACGCGGTGTTGCCCTTCGCGCTCGATGTGACCGACACGCGAGCGTTGGCGGCCTTGCCCGGTGCGCTGCCGAGAAATTTCGAAAACATCGACCTGCTGGTCAACAATGCCGGCCTGGCAATCGGGCTTGGGCCGGCGCACGAGGCCGACTTGGCCGATTGGGACCGGATGGTGGCCACCAATGTCACCGGGCTGATCCACATGACCCGCGCGTTGCTGCCAGGCATGGTGGCGCGCGACCGTGGCCATGTGGTCAATCTGGGCAGCATCGCCGGCAGCTACCCCTATCCGGGCGGCCACGTGTATGGCGGCACGAAAGCGTTCGTGAAGCAATTCACGCTGAATTTGAAAGCTGACTTGATCGGCACGAACGTGCGCGTCACCGATATCGAGCCGGGTTTGTGCGGCGGCACGGAGTTTTCGACCGTGCGGTTCGGCGGCGATCAGGCCCGCGCCGATGCGGTCTATCAGGGCACCCAGCCCATTACCGCCGAGGACATCGCGGAGACGGTCGCCTGGGTCGTGGGCCTGCCTGCCCACGTCAACATCAACCGCATCGAGATGATGCCGACCTGCCAGGCGCCGTTGGCACCGGCCGTCAAGCGCACGGGCGCATGAAGCCGGGCCATCAGCGCGCGCTGCTGGACCGCTACCGCGTCACCGACGGCAAGAAGTTCAGGCTGAAAGACTGCGATCCGGCCGATCGCGGCGGCTCGCATGTCGATCACGACAAGATGGACGCGCTGCTGGCCGACAGCGTCGCACGCCTGTCCGACCTGCAGTCGCTTCTGTATGCCGACGATCGCTGGTCGATGCTGGTCGTGCTGCAGGCCATGGATGCGGCGGGCAAGGACGGCACGATCAAGCACGTGATGAGCGGGGTGAACCCGCAGGGCGTGGATGTGACCGCGTTCAAGCAACCCGGTCCGCTGGAGCTCTCGCATGGTTTTCTATGGCGCGTGCACCCGCATGCGCCGGCGCGCGGCCGGATCGCGATCTTCAATCGCAGCCATTACGAGGACGTTCTGGTCTGCCGCGTGCATCCCGAGATGATCGAGCATTTAAACTTGCCCGAGGCGGTGCGCGGGAAGAAGTTCTGGCGGCACAGGCTGGAGGATATCGCGGCGTTCGAGACGTATCTGGCGCGCCAGGGTACGCTGGTGATCAAGATCTTTCTGCACCTGTCGAAGGATGAGCAACGCCGACGGTTCCTGGCGCGCATCGATCATCCTGACAAGAACTGGAAATTCAGTGCGGGGGATCTGGCCGAACGTGCGCACTGGGATGATTACCAGGACGCCTATCAGGCGGCTATCGAGGCGACCGCCGCGCCGCACGCGCCATGGTTCGTGGTGCCGGCCGACGACAAGCCATTCGCGCATTTGCTGGTGGCCGAGGCGTTGATCGAGGCCTTGCAGGGGTGCAATTTGCGCATTCCCAAACTGTCGCCGGACGAAGCAGGGCGGTTGGAGCAGGCCGCCGAGGTGTTGCGGTCCGAGTAGCCCTTCTCATGATCGTTCGCCCTGCCGCGAAAGAAGATAGAGCATCATCCGATCGAACGGAGTCGTTCGGTCGGATGAAGATGCTCGCCAGAACAATGAGCTAGAGCTTGGTCCGTGAGCCAATGCGAACGGACCATGCTCTAGCAACCACGCAGGCGCGAAGCGCACGAGGCAATCACGGAGTCGGCATAACCAAGGACAATGTGAGCCGAAGCGGTTTGACGACGCGCCGCAACTCTATTGCATTACGACATAGAGCATCATCCTACCGGACAGAGTCGTTCGATTAGATAGCTGCTCGCCAGAAATCGTAAGCCA
>CAWKLX010000002.1:0-572683 GCA_963850605.1 uncultured Alphaproteobacteria bacterium
ACGTCCGTCCGGCCGCGCTGCCGAGGCCCGCGGCCGGGGCGGGGGTGCCGGTTGTCCAAACCTCGCCGCCCGCGCAGGCTGTTCAGGCCCCGCCGCCGCCCGTATTGGCCTTGGCCACAGCGGCGCCGCATGTGCCGCGCGTGACGCCGCCGACTTCGGCATTAGGCGCGCCGCCCGCCAGCCAGCCCGCCCCACCGGCGATAATCGACCCGCCCTTCAACCCGGTGCCGCTGGCCGGTGGCGCCCCGGCCTATCCGGCCAGCCTTGCCGCGGACGGGCGCCCTGGCCGGGTTGTGGTCACCTGCCAGATAATGGCCGACGGAAGACCGCAATCCTGCCACGCCGGTCCGGCCAAAGGCGGCCCCGCCTTCTCGGCCGCCGTGCTCGCCTGGCTCGACCGCGGGCAGGTGCGCTATCGGCCCCTCATGCAGCACGGCCGGCCGGTGGCAGGCATTCGCAGCTGGCCAATCTCGATCGAGGAGCCGGCGGCGCTGCTGGCCCAGGCGCGCCAACAAGCGCTGGTGGCCGCCGACTCGCCGCCCGTCGATCCAACCCGACGCCCGCCGCCGCCGGCGCCGCCGGCCGCACAGATTCCGACCCGATCCAATATCCAGCCCGTGGTGGCACGGCTGCCACTCGCGCCGGCCGCCTCGGCCACGCCCGCCGACCGGCCTTTCTCAACCCATGTCCTGCAGGGGGGTCAACCCGAATATCCGGCGATCTACACCGAGAGCCGGCCCGGTAGCGTGACCGTCCGTTGCAAAATCGAAACGAATGGCGCGCCCAGCGATTGCGAATTGGTGCACCAGTCCGGCGGGTCTTCGTTCGGTCAGTCTGTACAGAACTGGTTGCGTTTCGGTCATGTCCGGTTCGCGCCGATCATTGCCGATGGTCATCCGGTATCACGGGTTCAAACCTGGACGGTGACGTTCAAACCGCCGACGCAATAATTGTCGGCGGTTCGCCAGGGCCGCTATTTCAATACGCTGGCCAGCTTCATCGCGTTGGCTGTATTACCCTTGACCTTCAGCTTGCCGGTCATGAACGCCATTGTCGCATCCAGCTGCCCATGCATGATCTTTTCGAGATCCTCGGCGCTGATCACGATGGTGGTGTCGGCGTCGTCATCCTCGTGGGTCATCACGGCCGGTGTCTGCGTGCCGTCGACGAACAGCCGGTCCGTGCCGAAATCGAATTTCAGCTTGGCGCCGAGCTCGCTAAACTGGGGCAGACGGCCGGCGAAGGCGGTCTCGATGTCGGCGACGCTCATCAGCTAAATTCCCGCGAAATGTTCGGCCGGAGGCTAGCGGCGCAGCCGAACACTGTAAACCAAGCGGCCCCATGTTCCTGACAGGGGCAGATATCCTGGCCGATGGCGTCCTGTCCGGCCACGGCGTGCTGATCCGCGGTCGAACGATCGTCGCGGTTCTGCCGGATACCGACCAGCCAGCCGCCCACCGGATCGGATTGCCGTCAGGCACCCTGCTCGCCCCGGGGCTGCTGGACATCCAGGTCAACGGCGGCGGCGGGGTGCTGTTCAACGACACGCCGACGCACGAGGCCGCCCTCGCCATTGCCGCCGCCCACCGGCATCTGGGCACCACCTCCATCCTGCCGACCTTGATTACGGATACGCCGGCCAAAATGCGCGCCGCGGCGTCCGCCATGCGCGCGATCGCTGCACGCGACGGGCCGCTGGCCGGCATTCATTTCGAAGGTCCATTCCTGTCGCCGGCCCGTCCGGGCGTGCACGACCCCGACTGGGTCCGCCGGCCCGATGAGGCCGACCTGGCCATGCTCGCGGACCTCGCTGAGAATTGGGACGGCCAAGTGCTGCTGACCATCGCACCCGAGATGGTCGACGATACGGCCCTGCGCCGGCTTGCGTGCGCCGGCGTGGTCCTCTCGGCGGGGCACAGCGCAGCCAGCTTCGAACGCGCGGAAGAGGCGCTGGCAGCCGGCGTCACCGGCTTCACCCATCTTTACAATGCCATGCCACCTTCGGCTGCCCGCGCCCCGGGAATCGTGACGGCCGCCCTGCTGGACCAGGCGAGCTGGTGCGGTGTCATCGCAGACGGCATTCACGTGCATCCGGCCATGCTGCGTCTGCTGCTCGCCAGCAAGCCGGACCGGACCTTGCTGGTCTCCGATGCCATGCCGCCCACCGGCACCACGCTCAGCCATTTCGTCCTGCAGGGCCGCCGGATCGAGCGCCGCGATGGCCGGCTGGTGACGGTGGATGGCACACTCGCCGGCGCCGATATCTGTCTGGCCGACGCTGTGCGGTTCCTGGTGCGCACGTGTGCCGTGCCGCCCGCGCAGGCGCTGGCGATGGCCAGCGCCGCCCCGGCGGCATTTCTGGGCTTGCCGTATCTTGGCCGTATTGCGCCTGGGGCCCGGGCCGACCTTGTGCTGTTCACGCCCGGGCTTGAGGTGCTGGGCACCTGGCTGGCGGGTCACTGGCAAGGCGAGCCGGGCGTTCTGACAGGGTCGGCGAACGCCGCGTGAGCGAGGCGGACATCGCGCGTTTCGCCGGTTATGTCGCCACGCTCGGCCGTGGCCCCGGTCGGTCGCGCCCGCTCACCCGGACCGAAGCAGGCGACGCGATGGCCATGCTGCTGGCCGGCATCCCGGACCGGCTTCAGGTCGGCGCGTTCCTGATGCTGCTGCGCTACCGCGGCGAGGATGCCGATGAGATCGCCGGCTTGGTCGAGGGTGCCCAACCGGCGACGCAGGTGCTGGGCGCAGAGGTTGATCTCGACTGGCCGTCTTATGGTGCCGGGCGAACCCGCGACGCCCCCTGGTTCCTGCTGGCGGCGCTCGCCTTGGCCGCGTCCGGCACGCGCGTGCTGATGCATGGCACCAACGAGTTTTCCAGTGGTATGTCCGTGCCCGGCGCCCTGGCCAGGCTTGGCCGCACACCGGCCGGCTCGGTGGACGAGGCGCGGTCGCAGCTCGCGCGCGACAATTTTTCTTATTTGCCGATCGAGGTGCTGAGCCCGCCTTTGGCCGGGTTGCTCGGTCTGCGCCGGCTGCTGGGCCTGCGCTCGCCAATCAACACGGTGGCCCGCCTGCTCAACCCGGCGCAGGCCCCGGCCGGCGTCGATGGCGTGTTCCACCCGCCTTATATCGAGGTGCACCTAGCCGCCGCCGAACGCCTGGGCCGGGCAAGGCTGCTCGTGCTGAAGGGCGGCGGTGGCGAGGCGGAGCGCACGCCGCACCGCCCCGTGACCGCGCATCTGTGGTCAGGCCGGGCCGGGCGCACCGCGTTTTTGCTGCCGGCGATCTCCGCCCCGCCCGTGCCGGGCCGCGTCGAGCCGGAGATCGCGGCCATGTGGCAGGGCACCGCGCAGGATCCCGACGTCGAGTCCCGGGTGACCGCCACCATAGCGCTTGGCCTGCTCGCAATCGGCGGGGGCGGCGACGAGGATGCTTCCGGCATCTGGGCCGCCCGCCATGCGATCAGCGCTCAGTGACGATGAAGCGGACGGGCCGGTCGGGTTGTGTGGTGACGATGCCCCGCGGCACGACCTGCCCGGTGCCGGCGAGCGTCACACGGAAGCGGGCAAGCAGCCGGGCCAGAACGAGCACCGCCTCCGTCAGCGCGAACTGCGCCCCTACGCAAATGCGCGGGCCGGCACCGAACGGCATATACGAATAGCGCTCGGGCGCAGGCGCCCCTGGCGCGAACCGGTCCGGATCGAACGCGTCCGGTGCGTGCCAGCGCGCACGATGGCGGTGCAGCACCCAGGGGCTGATCGTGATGGTGGTGCCGGACGCCACGTCGTGGCCCATGATGCTGTCGGCCGCCAGCGCCTGGCGCACGATCAGGAAGGCCGGCGGATAGAGCCGCAGTGCCTCGTCCACATGCGCGCGCACTGCAGGCAGGTGCGCGAGAGCCGCCGCGGCGTGGTCCGCGTCGAGCTCGACACCGGATACCTCGTGCGCCAGCCTTTCCTGTTGTTCGGGATAAAGCGCCGCCAGATACACCGACCAGAACAGGGTGACGGCGGTCGTTTCGTGGCCGGCCAGGATCATCGTGCTGACCTCGTCGCGCAATTGCGCGTGGTCGAAACCGGCGCCGGTTTCCGGATCGCGCGCGGCCGAGAGCAGGTCGAACAGGTCGCGGGCGCGGTCCTGGGCGGGCGGGTAGGCGGCGCGCACCGCGATCAGTCGGTCGAGAAACGCCAGCCATTGCGTGCGGAAGGCGGCGCGGCCGCGATCGGCGATCGAGGGCACGTGCTCCGGCAGCAGCATGTCGAGAATGCCCGGCTGGGCGTAGCGCAGGCCGTAGCTGAGCAGCAGGCCGCGCAATTCGGCGGCGAAACCGGACATTTCGAGCGAGAACATCGACTGTCCGGCGATGGCCAGCGCCAGATGCTGCAAATGCGGCAGCAGCTCCAACGGGCGATGGGTAAGGCGTGCGAGTTCATCCTCCTTGGCGGCGCTGGCGGCGACGACGTGCTGGGCCAGGATCGGCATGGTGCGCGGCACGAGTGCGGGCGCGATGGTGCGGCGCTGGTGCCGCCAGGCCTCGCCTTCGGCCAGGAACAGGCCGCCGCCCAGAATGGGTTGCAGCACGCGTCTTGTCTGCGGGTTGCGCTGGTAGTTTTCGGCGTTGCCGACCAGCACGTGGCGGATCGCCTCGGGCGCGTTCAGCATCATCTGCGCGCGGCCCAGAAAACGGCCTGGCATGACTTCCAGCTCGTAGGCCGGCTCCCCCCATAGCTCAAGAAAATTGCGCCGCAGCACGAGAAAGGACTCCAACTGCGTACGCAGGCGCGTGGGGTAGGGCGGACGCGGGGGCAGAGTTTGCAACATGGGGTTCACATGGCGCGATAAGACGGCGATCAAAGCACCGCGTGTGTAATCGTTGAACCGAATTGCCGTTCGCCGATACCGTCACGGCATGGATACGCTGACCGCAACACTTCTTGGCGAGGTGCTGTTGTCGGCCCACCGGCAAGCCCGGCGAGACGCTGCGATCGGAACAGGGATGAACCCAAAAATCTTCCCGGCGGTCTGCCCGTGGATCTACGAACAAGCCGTCGCTCCGCATTTCTGGCCCGACTGACGCAAGAACTTGCGACGATGACACGCGCCTGAGACAAGGCGGCATGTCAGCCACCGCCGATCTCGACCGACCGGCGTCAGCCGGAACGTATGCGTCGCATGTGCGCGCGACCGTTTGGATCAGCGCGCCGATCGCGGCGGCCCTGCTGTCGGAAATCGGCATGGGGTTGATCACCACTCTCATGCTGGGCGGCATCAGCGACCGTGCGCTGGCGGCCGGCGCATTCGCCACCAACGTGTTCATCACCGCGCTGCTGATTTTGCAGGGCGCGCTCTCGGGCGTCAGCGTGCTGGCGGCCGACCGGCTGGGGGCGGGCCGCCCGGGCGAGGTGCCGGCGATCTACTGGTCGGGCGTGGCGCTGGCGATCGGGCTGGCGGTGCCGCTCTTCGCCGCGCTCAGCCTGTGCGGGCCGGTGCTGCGCGCGCTGGGTCAGCCGGCACCGCTGGTCGCCGATGTCATGGTCTATCTGCGTGTGTTGCGCTGGGCGGTGCCGGCCGGCGTGGTCGGCATCGGCATGATGCGCCACGTACTGCCGGCGCTCGGGCTGCAACGCCTGCTGCTCTGGGTAATGCCGTGCGGGGTCCTGCTCCATGCCGCACTCAACTCTCTGTTCATTCGTGGCGGCCTCGGTGTGCCGGCGCTGGGTTTTGAAGGCTCGGCGCTGGCCAGTGTCGCGAGCCTGTCCACAGTCGCCGTCTGCATGCTGGCCGTGCTGCACGGCCCCCGCTTCGGCGTGCATGTCTCGCCGGCCCGGCCGCGTGGCAAGCATGTCTGGCGGCTGGTGGCTCTGGGCTTGCCGTCCTCCGGAATCGTGGCCGTGGAATCGCTTCTGTTCCTGGCCACCGGCGTATTGGCCGGCGCGCTGGGGCCGACGGTGCTGGCCGCGCATATGATCGCGCTCAGCGTGGCCAGCGTCGCCTTCATGGTGCCGCTCGCGATCAGCCAGACGGCGAACGTGCGGGTGGCGACCGCCATGGGCGCGGGCCAACGCGCCGCCGCGCGCCGGGCGGGGTTTTCAGCCATCGCCGTGGCCGTCGTCTTCATGGCGTGCAGCGCGCTGCTGCTGACTTTGGCGCCGCGCGCGATCGCCGGGCTGTATCTGGGGCCGGTGACGGCGGCCAATGCGGCGACGGCCGTGTTGACGGTCCGGCTTCTTCACGTCGCCGGGCTGTTCCAGATCGCCGACGGCACGCAGGTGGTCGCCTGCGGCGCGCTGCGCGGGGTGCAGGACGTGCGCGTGCCGGCGGTGCTGGCCAGCCTGGGTTATTGGGCAGTGGGTTTTCCCGCGGGCTGGTTCCTGGCGCGACAGGCGGGTCTGGGCGCGGTCGGGCTGTGGTGGGGCCTGTTTGCCGGTCTGGCGAGCGTGGCGGTGGCACTCACCGCCCGCTTCGCGCAGCGCAGCCTCGGGTTTATTTGAAGAACACTTGTGCCGTGACCGTGTTGGCCGTGGCGATGGTGGTGGCGTCGCTATCGGCCAAGCTGCCGGCCGTCATGTCCAGCCCGATCCCGGCGCCGAACGCAAAGCCGACCGGGCTTTCGTAGCGCGCGCACGAACCGGTCGCGATCACCTCGCGCACGACAGGCGTGCTGGTGCCCACCGACGGGGCCGTCGCCTGGTTGAACAGGCGGAAATAGGCCGCGGCACCCGAATTGTTGCACACCGAATAGCCGTAGATCATCCCGCCACCCGCCTTCACCAGCGTCGGCATGGCGGACGCGGCCGCGTTGATGACCGAGACCGGGGTGGCGCCGCCGCTGCTGACCGCCTGCAGGTAGCCCGGCACATTGTTCGCACTCGGCACGGTGACCACGTAGGGGCGCCCGGATGTGTCGCATGGCACCGCCCCCTGCTGGCCGGCCGAAAAACTGGGCAGGGCGGTGGCGGCCGTGCAGCCGATGACGACCGTGTTCGTGGCGGTCGCCGCGGCCGGCGCCACCGGGCCCAGGGCCGCCGTTTGGCCGGCGGCCGTGGCCGCGCCCGACGGCAGCGGCAGGCTGGCGGCGGACACGGGCTGGGTTGCCGGAAGATTGGTCACGGAGACGGACCCCAGGGCCGCCGTGCCGGCGCCCAGGCTGACGGTGCCGCTGACCGGCTGGGTTGCCGGGAAATTCGACACCGACACCGATCCCACCGCGTTCGTGCCGGTGCCGAGGGTGACGGTCGGTGTGCCCGAAATACCAACGTTGCCGCTGACCGGCTGCGTTGGCGGGAAGTTGGACACGGTCACCGATCCCACAGCGTTGGTGCCCGTCGCCAGGGTCACGGCAGGTGAGCCGGTCAGGCCGACACTGCCGCTGATCGGCTGCGTCGCCGGAAAATTAGACACGGACACCGAACCCACGGCGCTCGCACCGGCGCCCAGCGTGACCGTGGGCGAGCCGACAAGGCCGACCATACCCGAGACGCTAAGCGCGCCGCCGACAATCAAGCCGTCCAGCCCCGTATCGGCCACCGGCAGGCGGTTGGTGGCAGACACCGCGGCGCCACCCTGCGTCAGGGACACGGCGCCGGTCGCGCCGCCGCCGCCGGCGCCGAAATTGCAGGGCTGGACACCGGTGCCGTTCGGGCAGAAGATTGTAACGCCAGGATAACGATTGCGACCGTCGGCCGCCAGGAAGCTGCTTTGCGCCCTCGCGCTGGCAAAAGCCGTGCAGCCCAGGAGAGCGGCAATGAATTGTGTTCGCACGGGTCATTCCCCCAAGAAATTTCGCCGGGGCAGCCTTCGCCACCTCCCGTCTGGGCCGGAAAATACGGGCGCGAAGCTGATCTAGGCAACGAAAATGTTCTTGAAGTGTTCTTGTGGCCGACTTAGGATGAAGTGGGGTTCAGCCATCGTGCCAGCGATAGGTGGCCGCCGCCCCTTGTGTTGGGATGAGCCGCTCAATACATCCCTGGCACATCGTTTTTGAGGGCCGCGTGCGGTGCTTCGGGCCGCGCCCGGCCGCTTTGGAGGATTTACGCGTATGAGCAAGGTGATCGGTATCGACCTCGGCACGACGAACTCGTGTGTCGCGATCATGGAGGGCGGCGACGTCCATGTGATCGAAAACAGCGAGGGCGCACGCACTACGCCCAGCATGGTGGCGTTTTCCGAAAGCGGCGAGCGTCTGGTCGGGCAGGCCGCCAAGCGCCAGGCTGTGACCAACCCCGCCAATACGCTGTACGCCGTCAAGCGCCTGATCGGACGCCGCTACGATGATCCGCTGGTTGCCAAGGATCGCGGGCTTGTTCCTTACGGCATCGTAAAGGCCGAGAACGGCGACGCCTGGGTCGAAGCGCGCGGCGAGAAATACGCGCCCGGCAAGATCAGCGCCGACATTCTCGGAAAGATGAAAGAGACTGCCGAAGCCTATCTCGGCGAGAAAGTGAGCCAGGCGGTCATCACCGTGCCGGCCTACTTCAACGACGCGCAGCGGCAGGCGACCAAGGACGCGGGTCGCATCGCCGGCCTGGAAGTGTTGCGGATCATCAACGAGCCCACGGCCGCCGCCCTGGCCTACGGCATGGACAAGAAGAATGGTGGCCTCGTCGCCGTCTATGACTTGGGCGGCGGCACGTTCGACGTGTCCGTGCTCGAAATCGGGGACGGCGTGTTCGAGGTGAAAAGCACCAACGGCGACACATTCCTCGGCGGCGAGGATTTCGATGCACGCGTGATCGATTACCTGGCCGGCGAATTCAAGCGCGAGCAGGGCATTGACCTGCGCAGCGACAAGCTCGCTCTGCAGCGGCTGAAGGAAGCCGCCGAGAAGGCGAAGATCGAGCTTTCGACGGCCAAGGAGACGGAGATCAACCTGCCGTTCATTACGGCGGATGCGTCCGGTCCGAAGCACCTTGTGATGAAGCTGTCGCGTGCGAAGCTCGAGAGTCTCGTCGATGACCTCATCACCCGCACGATGGAGCCGTGCCGCGCGGCACTTAAGGATGCCGGCGTGTCGGCGTCCGACATCAATGAGGTGATCCTCGTCGGCGGCATGACGCGCATGCCGAAGGTGATCGAGGCGGTCAAAACCTTTTTTGGTCGCGACCCCGCCCGCAACGTGAACCCGGACGAGGTGGTCGCCATCGGCGCCGCCATCCAGGGCGCTGTGCTGCGTGGTGACGTCAAGGACGTGCTGCTGCTCGATGTGACGCCGCTGTCGCTGGGCATCGAGACCCTAGGCGGCGTGTTCACCCGTCTCATCGACCGCAACACGACTATCCCGACCAAGAAGAGCCAGATTTTTTCCACCGCCGACGACAACCAGGGCGCGGTCACTATCAAGGTGTTCCAGGGCGAGCGCGAAATGGCCGCCGACAACAAGATGCTCGGCAATTTCGACCTGGTCGGTATCCCACCGGCGCCTCGTGGCATGCCGCAGATCGAGGTGACGTTCGACATCGACGCCAACGGCATCGTGTCCGTCTCGGCGCGCGACAAGGCGACCGGCAAGGAGCAGCAGATCAAAATCCAGGCGTCGGGCGGTCTGTCGGACGCCGATATCGAGCGCATGGTGAAGGATGCCGAGGCCAATGCCGAGGCCGACAAGAAGCGTCGCGAGATGGTGGAGGCGCGCAACCATGCCGAGGCCATGGTCCACCAGGTCGAAAAGAACCTGAAGGAACACGGCGACAAAATGCCGGCAGGCGACCGCGGCGAAGCGGAGTCGGCGGTGGCCGCCACGCGCAGTGCGATGGATGGCACGGATGCCGAGGCGCTGAAGGCGGCCAGTGAGCGGCTGAGTGCGGCGGCAATGAAAATCGGCGAGCACGTCTATAAGGCGGAAGCTGCGGCCAATGCGTCGGCTGCGGCCCCTGACGCCGGCTCGACGGCGGGCGGCGATAACGTGGTCGATGCCGAATTCGAAGAACTCGACGAGGGCAAGAAGAAGTCGGCCTGAGCTGACAATGCTGTGCAGCGGCCTGGACGGAGCGCATCCGTCCAGGCCGTCCTGCATCGCCCAAGGGTAGCACATGGCCAAGGCAGATTTTTATGCGACCCTAGAGGTTGCACGCGACGCAAGCGGGGAGGACCTGAAAAAGGCCTACCGCAAGCTGGCGATGAAATATCATCCCGACCGCAATCCTGGTGACAAGACGGCGGAGGCGCGGTTCAAGGAAGTCAGCGAAGCCTACGAAATCCTCCGCGACGACCAGAAGCGGGCAGCCTACGATCGTTTCGGTCACGCCGCCTTCGAGCAGGGTGGCCCAGGCGCGGGCGGGTTCGAGTTTTCGGGCGCCGGCGGCCTTGGCGACATTTTCGACCAGATGTTCGGCGATTTCACCGGAAGGGGTGGACGCAGCCGCACCAGATCCGGGTCCGACATCCAGGTGCAGGTGGAGATCGATCTCGCCCAGGCCTTCTCGGGCACGAAATCGCCCGTGCGCGTGCCGACGCGCGTCGCCTGCGAGGCGTGCCGCGGCACCGGATCGGCTGACGGAAAAGCGGCGGCTGACACCTGCACGACGTGTCAGGGCGCGGGGAAAGTGCGCGCACAACAAGGCTTTTTCCTGATCGAGCGGACCTGCCCCACCTGCGGTGGCGCAGGCCGGGTGATCCGCAACCCATGCCGAATCTGTCAGGGCGCGGGCACCGTCCAGCGCGAGCGTACGCTGCAGGTGACGATACCGCCCGGTGTAGAGGACGGAACGCGCATCCGCCTACAGGGCGAAGGGGAAGCCGGGGGCCAGGGTGCGCCCAATGGCGACCTCTATGTGCACGTCGCCATCCACCCCCACCCCCTGTTCCACCGCGAGGGCGCGCACGTCTTCTGCGAGGTGCCGTTGCGCATGAGCCAGGCGGCGTTGGGCGATGAGATCGAGGTGCCGGCCATCGACGGCACACGTCAGAAAGTGCGTATCCCGCCAGGCACCCAGGCGGGCGCGCAGTTTCGCCTGCGGGGTCGCGGTTTTTCGGTTCTGCGCAGCGCGGCGCGCGGTGACATGGTGGTGCAGGCCAAGGTGGAAACGCCGCAGCACCTGACGCGGCGGCAGCGCGAACTCCTGGAGGAGTTCGAGTCCGAGGCGCGTGGTCACGCCAAAGGAAGCCCCGAGCACGAGGGGTTTTTTGCGAAAATGAAGGAATTCCTCGCGGGACGCGATTGACGCGAACTTTCCAGCCCAAGCGTTCGGCGCACACCACCGCCGGAACACAGATGCGTGAGGTCAACACGCATCGGTTGCGATCCGGCGCAGGCAGTCAATATCGGGAATGCACCAAGCCGAGGCGCATCCCCCCCCCGCGCTGACGGCAGGTGTTTCTAGGCGGCGCAGTCCCCCCCGACTGCGCCGCCATCATTTTGACTTTTGCTGACAGTGTCACGGGCGCACGACTGCCCGACAAGGATCGGCTCGCCTGCCCGCCTGGCATGGGTTAATCCATCGCTGCTTTTGGGGGTCACATGCATCGGGCGTTCGCGACTGCCACTGCCGGCGCCTTGGCCCTGCTGGCTACACCGTGCGGCTGGGCCGATGCGCATCCCGCACGAACCCTACCCGGGCCGGACACGGACGCCGCCCTGCCGGCCGAGACCGCCGCCCCGATTGCGATTCGTATTGACGATAGGCCGTTCCGGATACTGAACCGGGTCCGCCCGGACGAGACATTCGGCGCGGGTGTGGACGGCGTGCCCTTTCCGGCCGTCCCCGAGATATATCGACCGGGGAGGGTGCGGCAGATGCTGGCGGCCGGGTTGGCGCCGGTCAGCTACCGGCTTTACACGGAATTATCGGTGCAGGATCGGCACTGAGTGGCACCGTCCGTTAGCGGAGACATCGTGCAGCCCATGCGCATTGGCGTTGCGGGCCTCACCGGCCGCATGGGCCAGCTGGTTGCCGCGGAATTGGCCGTTACACGTGCCGTTCTGTCGGGCGGGCTGAACCGCCAGTCAGGCAGTATGGCCGAGCTCGCGCACGCGAGCGATGCGGTCATCGATTTTAGCCACGCCGACACGGCATCGGCCCATGCGGACGGTTTGGCCGGCTCGAACTGCGCCTGGGTTCTCGGGACGACTGGCCTGACCTCGGACAGCGCGGCGGCAGTCCGTGTGGCGGCCACGCAGGTGCCGGTGGTCTGGGCCGCCAATTTCTCGCCCGGGATGACACTCGTGCTGCATCTTGCCCGGCGCCTGGCCCGCGCCCTGCCTGCCGCCGAGTACGATGCCGAAATTTTGGAGATGCATCACCGCCATAAGCGCGATGCGCCGTCCGGCACCGCGCTGGCGCTGGGCGAGGTGGTGGCGTCTGGCCGGGGCGTCGCACTTGGGGACGTCGCGTCGCGCGCGCGCGACGGCCAGACCGGGCCAAGGCTGGCCGGCGCTATCGGTTTCGCGGCGCTGCGCGGCGGTGAGGTGGTGGGTGAGCACACGCTGTTGTTCGCGGGCGCACGCGAGCACATCTCCGTCACGCACAAGGCACTGGACCGCCGCATCTTTGCCCAGGGCGCCGTCCGCGCCGCGCTCTGGACACGCGGCCGCCCGCCAGGTTTGTACACGATGGCCGATGTCATCGGCCTTCCCCCTGAGGACTAGCCGACCGATGAATTTCGCCAGCGACAACACCGCCCCAGTCTGCCCGGAGATCATGCACGCGCTCGCGCGCGTCAACGACGGCAGCGTGGCCTCTTACGGCGCAGATGCCGAGACCGCGCGGTTGACGGCTATGATGCGGGACGTGTTCGAGACCGATGTCAGCGTGTTTCCGGTGGCAACCGGGACCGCGGCCAACGCGCTGGCGCTGGCGACACTGGTGCGCCCGTACGGCGCGGTGCTGTGCTACGAGGAGGCGCATATCGCGACGGACGAGTGCGGCGCTCCCGAATTCTACATGGGCGGTGCAAAGCTGGTCACCTTGCCCGCGCCCGACGGACGCATCACGCCGGCCCAGATCGAAGCCGCCATGGCGCGCGCGGTGGATGGCGGCGTGCACCACGTGTTGCCCGAGGCGGTCAGCATCACGCAATCGACCGAGTGGGGTACGGTATACGATCCAAACCAGGTGGCCGCGTTGGGGGGCGCTTGCCGCGCACGGGGCTTGAAGCTGCACATGGATGGCGCACGGTTCGCCAATGCCCTGGCCTATCTGGGTTGCGCGCCGGCTGATCTCACCTGGCGCGCGGGTGTGGATGTGCTCTCCTTCGGTGCCACCAAGAACGGCGCGATGGCCGCCGAGGCGGTCGTGTTCTTCGATCCGGCCCTGGCCGCAGGCTTCGAGCGCCGGCGCAAACGGGCCGGCCAGCTCTGGTCCAAGCTGCGCTACCTTTCCGCCCAGTTGACCGCCTATCTGGACGGCGATGTGTGGATGCGTAACGCCCGACACGCCAACGCCATGGCGGCGGATTTGGCCGGGGGATTGGCCGCCCTGCCTGAGGTGCGGATGCTGCAGGACGTGCAGGCAAACGAGCTGTTCGTGGCCATGCCGGAGCCGATGGTGGCGTCGCTCGAAGCCGAGGGGGCCAAATTCTACCGATGGATCGAGGTCCCCGGCGAGACGCGACCGGTCATCCGCATCGTCACCTCGTTCCAGACCAGCACTGACGAAGTGACCCGCTTCCTCTCGCTCGCCGGACGTCACGCGCGCCATCTCGCCGCCGCCTGACGGGGACGTTGCGACGCCGGCCGATTCCCGTCACTTCCGCTACCGCCGGGCTTGGTTGGAGCATCAAGATGATCCGCTTCGTCCGACGTTGGCTTTTGCAGGCGGGATTGGCGGCAGTTTGCGCACCCTGGCTGGTTCCGGCGACAGCCGTGGCCCAGAGCAGCCCGGCGCCAACGCCCAACACATCGAACCAGCCGGCCTCGGCGGAGGATTCCGGGCCGGAGCTGTGGGCGATCCACGGCCAGACGACCTTGCTGGACCAGTATCACCCCGCTTTCCGCTCCGAGCTCCGCGGCCCCAACAGCCTGGACCCGGGCAGCCGCGGCGATGAAACATTCGACGCGACGCTCTACGCCGGCATACGCCCATGGTCCGGCGCCGAGCTCTGGGTCAGTCCAGAAATCGACCAGGGTTTTGGGCTGGATAACACGCTCGGCGTTGCCGCTTTCCCCAGCGCCGAAGCCTATAAGGTGGGGGCCGCAACTCCCTACGTCCGCCTGCCGCGCCTGTTCTTCCGCCAAACAATCGACCTGGGCGGCGCGGCGCAAAAGATCGATAGCGATTCGACCGTGCTGGGCGGGCACCAGACCGCCGACCACATCACGCTGACCATCGGCAAATTCAGCGTGGGCGACGTGTTCGACACGAACGCCTATGCGCACGATCCGCGTCAGGATTTTTTCAACTGGGCGCTGGTCGATCTGGGCACGTTCGACTACGCCGCCGATGCCTGGGGCTACACGTACGGGTTTGCCGCCGAGCTGCAAAAATCCTGGTGGTCGCTGCGCGCCGGAGGGTTTGCGCTCTCGCGCGTGCCCAACAGCGCCGCGCTCGATACCAGCGGTGGCCAGGTGCAGTTCATCGGCGAGGCGGAGGAGCGGCACACCCTGTTCGGGCGCGACGGCAAGCTGAAGATGCTTGCCTTCCTGACCCGGGGCCGCATGGGCGACTACGGCAATGCGGTCGCGCTCGGCCAGTCGACAGAGACCACGCCGAGCGTGGCCGCCGTGCGGCAGTATCGTAGCCGTTCAGGCATCGGCCTGAATGTCGAGCAGGGGATTACCGACACGCTCGGCGCCTTTGCCCGCGCCGGTCTCGCGGAGGGTGGCCGCGAGCCTTACGAATTCACCGACACGGACCGTAGTCTTTCCGCCGGCCTGTCCCTGATCGGCCGCGCCTGGGGCCGGCCAGACGACACGGTGGGGCTCGGTGCGGTGGTGGACGCGATCTCGCGCCGCCACAAACAATATCTGGCCGCCGGCGGGCTGGGCATACTGATCGGGGATGGCAGCCTGCCGAGCGCCGGGCCGGAGCAGGTGGCCGAGGCCTATTACCGTTGCGCGGTGACCGGCCATGCGCAGGTGACGGCGGACTACCAGTTCATCAACAACCCCGCCTACGACCGGCTGCGCGGCCCGGTATCCGTGCTCGCGTTAAGATTGCACGTTCAATACTAGGCGCCACGCGCCGTTGATCGCGTGAGGATCGCGCAAGCCAAGGACATTCAACTTCTTGGGAGCAGGCGTGGTTGGAATTGACACCGGGCACCGCCTGAATTGACGTTAACGTCAACGGAAGATGGTGGGTCGAGCCCCGTCCATACCTCCGACCAACGGGGAGCACCGCAACGATGTCCAGCAAGACCGCCATCCGCCTGCTTGCGCCGACCGCCAACACAGAGCCACCGCCCCCCGTCGTCAATGTCGTTCTGGGCTTCGCGTTCCAGGGTGGCGTGGATGGCTATCTGACCGCTCCCTTCCAGGGTTACGACCCAGCCGTCACCGGCCAGTTGACACTGGCGCTCGGCTCCACCGCGTATGAAATCCCCGCCACGGTGGCCGCATTGGCACCTTTGCAGCATGTCGAGGCGGCGACGCCGGTGCAGAACGCGACCAGCCTGGTCGACCTCGCGTTCACCACGCCTGGCCAAAGCTATGGGCTGATCAACGAAGCGCCGTCCAACACCGATATCGGCATCAGCTCCAGCACGGACGGCCTGTCCGCCATTCTCGGCCCGCTCAGCGCGGCGCTCGCCGGCACCACTCTGGGGGCCGAACTGGCGCCGGTGATCAAGTTCGGCCAGGGCCTGCTGCCGACGCTGGACAAGCATGGTGGTGTGCCCCATGGCGGGTCGCTGTCGGCAAAACCCTATCTGGCCCTCAACCTGGGCATCGGCTCTTCGCAAACGGTGACCGTGTTCGGTCAGCCGGTCACCACGAGCCAGTCGGGCACGCTGGCCGTGGGCGGCAAGACCGGCGCGCTGGCAGTGACCACACTGGGCGACACGGCCAACCTGGTCACCAATGCGGGGCTGCTGCTGGCGGATGCCGAAGCCGGCAACCTGTTGGGCGCGGTGACGGCAGGTGCAGCCACACTCGCCTCTGGTGCGTCCGTCGCCACCGATATCGGCGCGCTGATCGCACAAGCCCCCCACAACCCACCCGTTTTGCCGCCGATCGCCAACCCGGCGCTGGATCTGACGCTGAACACCGGCGCGGAGCAGGATTTTGCCCTGCCCCTGGGCAGCCCCGTGACAGTCGCCGAAACCCTCGGCGTGCACATCACCGCCGACACGTTCGGCGCCTACGCGCTGGGCAAATTGCTGGCCCAGATCGCCCCGCAGCTAGTCGCCGATCTTTCGGGAAAGACTCCGGTGCAGCAACCCCTGACCGTGCTCAGCCAACTGGTGGGCGACGTCTCAACGCTCGCCCGTGACGCGGCCGGCGGCTTCTCCGGCCTGGGCAAGGCCGGTGCCATCCCGTCCTCGGTGCATCAGCCGGATATCAGCATCCAGCTGACGCTGGGTGTGACGGAGGCGCAGAACACGCCAGTCGGCTCGATCTCGAGCACGCAGAATTTCACCACCAACCTCGAGACCAACGCCCAAGGTTTTTACGATCTAGGTACCGCGGCCCAACCGGCGATTACCGATTTGCTGTTGGGATTTCTGGAGACGCCGGCCGGGCACGAGCTCCTGCAGATCGGCGGTGATATTCTGGGGCAGCTTGACCAGAAACTGGGTGGCGGCGGGCAGGTTCCGGCGGTGGACCATTCGATAGGGAGCATGCACCTGATGGCGCTGCCCAGTGATTGGCGCTGAAGCGCTTTACGCTCTGACACCAACCTTCGTTGAGGCTGAAGAATCCGAAAGCAGGCACGCCTTCTTTGAGAAGAACGACCCAAGACTTTCATCATTTGCTCCAACCAAGCTCAAGCCGGATCGGTGTGGCGAATGGCCACACGAAAACTCAAGCAGCGTCGGACATTGCCCGCCGCACCTCTGCCTCGTGCAACGCCTCATCCGCGCGGGCCCGGGCCGGACTCCACCGGCCCTTCATCACGAACACCAAGGCAACGAACGCTAGCGCTCCCAGCCCGCACACCCGATACCAGGCTTGCCACTGCCCAGGCGCCATCATTGCCGCGCGGGCGATGTCGCGCATAGAAGCCGCCAGTTCCGGCGGGATGGCCGCGCCGGCCGCGCGCAGCGCGTTGAAGCGCGCCAGAGTCGGCGGCGCCTCCACCAGCGGTGTTACCGTGTCGATCACATGCGGCAGCGCCAGGAACGAGGCGGTCACGATCAGGCGCAGCAGCCAGCCCCACACCGCCAGGCCGGTGGCGGTCAGCGCCGGGTTATGCGCCTCCACCGTCTCCGTAAAACTCGCCATCCATGTGGCGTACCCGCCGCCCATCAGCACCGCGATCGAGGCACCGATCACCGCCATGACAAAATAGCTCGGCGTGCCGCCGATATGCATCCCCATGAACCCGAAAATCAGCGCGGCCGATCCCAGACCGCCGGCCAGCATGAACGGTTTGCGCACACGCACGCGGTCCGACCACACGCCCGCCACGATCAGCGCCGCGGCATTGGCCGCCCAGCTCCAATTCAGAAGTGAATTGGCGCGCGCGGGCGTGAACCCGAACACCGTCACCAGATAGATCACGCCGAACGCAACCGTGGTGTAATACACCAGCAGCAACAGCGAGACGCCCAGCGCCGACCCCACGATGTCCGCCCGCAGCATCTGCAGCCACGGATTGCGCGGATTGGTATCGACCAGGCCCGCCGCCGCCCGTGCTTCGACCAGCGCGCGGTCACGCTCGCTGACCATCACCTGGTCGCGCAACGCCGGCCGCAACTCGCGCAACACAAAGAACGCGACCGCCCAGACCGCGAGGCAGAACACGCCGCAAAACACATACTGGCTGCGCCAGTCCGGATGGCTGGGCAGTGTGGCGCTGTTGACCGCACTGGTCGCGAGACTGCCCAGCACCGGCCCCACCGTCCAGAACCCCATGGCGGTCGCCCGCCCCACCTGCGGCGAGAAATCGCGGATCAGCGCCGGCGTGGCGACCAGGATGATGCCCTCGACGAAGCCGATGACCACACCCAGCGCTGCATATTCAAACCGCGTGTGCACCATGGGCACGCCCACCGCGATCAGCAGCGCCACCACCAGCAGCCCGCCCACCACCAGATTGGCCCGGCCGAACCGGTCCGACAGCCCGGCCAGCAGCGAGGCAAATGCGCCGAGCGCGTTGGCCAGCGCCAGCGACCCCACAAGATAGCCGAACGAGATGTGCAGCTCGCGCATCACCAGCGGCGTCACCCCGCCGCCTACATACAGCGCATAGTAGAGTGCCACCGTGATCAGAACGACCAGCCCGAGCTGCACACGGCGCACGGACGGCGAGGGATAGTGATCGAGCTGGCGATCCCAGAATCGTTTCAACGTCCCGCTCCTGCGTTTTCCGGCACGCTGGAACCGGCCGAGGGGACATACGTCTCCATCCCCGCGCGCACCACGTCCGGTATTGCCACTGCAAGCCGCGTCTTCCGGCCGATCACGACCAAAGTCGTGACAGACGTCGCCGCGCACCGGTCACCGTCGAAGATCGCGCTCCCGACAGCGAAGGATGTGTTGCCGATGCGGAGCAGGCGTGACCCGATGTCGACCTCCGCCGGCCAGTGCAGCTCGCCGCGGTAGTCGATTTCTATGCGTCGCATCACGACCAGAACGTCATCCGGCATGTTGGCGATCACCCCGCTGCGCGTGTAGTTGACCCGGCCGCCCTCGAACAACGCGGCGAAAGCCACGTTGTTGATATGGCCGATCATGTCCGTGTCGGAAAAGCGCAGCTTCTCCTGATACCAGTAGCTGAACGAGGCACGTTGGGTGAGATCGATTTCGCTGCTCACGCTGCCACCTCGGCCAGCGGCGCACAGGCCTGGCGCAGCCAGTCCCGCACCGGCACGTCAAGCTGTGGCCCGACCTGCGCCAGCACGCGTGCATGATAGTTGTCGAGCCACGCACGCTCGGTGCCGGTCAACAGGGCCGGCTCGATCAGCACCCGGTCGAACGGCGCCCAGGTGAGCGTTTCGAAGCGCAAAAACTTTTTCGCCGTGCCGGGAATGCCCGCATCGCGCACCAGAACCAGATTCTCCAGTCTTATCCCGTACTCTCCGGGCAGATAGAATCCCGGTTCGTTCGACATGATCATGCCTTCGGCCAGCGGCGCCGGCCGCAGATGCGGCGAAATCGAGGCTGGGCCTTCATGCACGGACAGGAAACTGCCCACGCCATGCCCGGTGCCGTGGTCGAAATCCAGCCCCGCCTGCCACAGGGCGGCACGCGAAAACGCGTCCAGCCTGACACCGGCCACACCTTCGGGAAACACGAGTTCGGCGATTGCGATATGGCCCTTCAGCACGCGGGTATAGCGTTCCCGCAGCTCGGCGGTCGGCAGGCTGGGCCCGGTCCAAATTGTGCGCGTCACATCCGTCGTGCCATCCAGATACTGGCCGCCGCTATCGATCAGATACACTTCGTCCGGCAGGATCGCGCGGTCCGTTGCCGCCGACACACGATAATGCATGATCGCGCCGTGCTCGCCGGCGGCCGAGATGGCGGGAAAGCTCTCGCCGCGAAACAGATCCCCCTCCGCGCGGTAACGCAGAAGCTGCGCGGCCGCCGACATCTCCGTTTCGTGCCCCGCCGCACTTTCCACCCAATGCAGGAAGCGGCACAGCGCCACCGCATCGCGCGCCTGCGCCGCGCGCGCGCCCGCCTGCTCTGCCGCGTTCTTCGATGCTTTCAGCACCAGACACGGATCCTGCCCGGCCACGAGTTTTGCGCCCGCGTCACGCAGCCGTTCTGAAAACCAGGCCGGCGCACCCGCCGCATCCAGCCGCACGCGCCTACCGGCAAGCGCGGCCAACGCGCCCGGCAAAGCCTCGCGGGGCGCGCACGCGACGCGGTTGCCCAGCCATGCACGCGTCGCTTCCGGTAGTTTCTCGGGCGCCATGAACAGCTCGGCGCCACCATCATCGTGCACGATCGCAAAACCCAGCGACACCGGCACGGACGCAATATCGCAACCACGGATGTTGAGCAGCCAGGCCAACGAAGCCGGATCGCTCAGCACCACGGCCGCGCATCTGTCGGCCCGTAACGCCTCTGCGACCTGCGTGCGCTTTTCTTCCGACGTCGCCCCCGCATAGGCCACATCGTACGGTTCGGCGGGTGCCGCGGGCGGTGGCGGACGACCCTCCTGCCATGCCACGTCGATCGGGTTCTTGTCGGCCGCCACCAGCGTCAGCCCGGCCTCGCGATAGCGCGTCAGCGCATCGTCGCTCATCAGCCAAGGGTCGTAGCCGACGCGCGCGCCGTCTTTGAGACGCGCGGCGACATAGGCGGGCGGCGGCTGCTCCACGAGATGCAGACGCTCCCACAGCTCGGCATCCGTCTCGCTCGCCAATTGCAGCACATATCGCCCATCGCTCCACACGGCTGCATGGTCGGCGAACACGCAGGCCAAGCCGGCGCTCCCCGTAAAACCCGTCAGCCAGGCCAGCCGCTCCGCCGATGGTGGAACGTACTCACCCAGATGCTCGTCCGCGCGCGGCACAAGGAAAGCGTCCAGACCCAGGTGCTGCATTTCGGCACGCACCGCGGAGAGCCGTTCGGCAAAATTCATGATCTTAGAACCATCGTCGCCCAATCCCCCTCGCGAAGCACGCGCTCCAGCCGCAATCCCTGCCGCCGGTGTGCGGCCAGCACCATGCGCATTTGGCCCACCAGCAGCCCCGACAAGATCACCGTCCCGCCCGGCGCCAGATGCGCGGCCAGATCGCGCGCCATCGAAGACAACGGCCGCGCCAGGATATTCGCCATTACCAAATGAAATTTTTCCACACGCCCGACACCCTGCCAGCCATGGCCCAACCTTGCCATCACGCGGCCGCGCAGCCCGTTGAGAACCGCATTCTGACGCGTCACCCGCACCGACCACGGATCGTTATCCACCGCCAGCACGCGCCGGTGCAGCAAGGCCGCCGCACCCATCGCCAGAATGCCGGAACCGCATCCCATATCCACCAGGCGGCGCGGCCGGCGATACGCCACGCCCTCCAGCGCGCGCAAACAGCCGCGTGTCGAGCCGTGTTCGCCGGACCCGAAGGCCAGCCCGGCATCCACCGTCAGCGTCACGCGCCCCGTCCGCCGGCGAGCACCCACATGCGCGCCGCGTATCGCGAATCGCCGGCCGACCAACTGTTCCGGAAACGCATCGTACACGCGCGCCAGCCAGCCATCCGCCTCGGTCGCGGCACGCTGCAGCGGCACCGCAACGCCGCTGATGACGGCGGCCACGGCCAAGCCGGACGCCAACGCCTCCTCGGCCTCACCGACCGCTTTGACACCTTCGACACGCCAGGTCGCCCCGGAATCCTCGGCTTCGAAGATTCCCACGGCCGAGCAAGCCTGCGAGATCGCCGCCTCATACGCGTCGATGGCGGCGCGCGGAACCACGACCGAGACCGTTTCCAGCAAGCCCGCGTGGCGCTTCACACTTTTTCCACGAAACGGTCCATCACCCGCTTCTGGCCCGCATGTTCGAACACCACGTCCAGCTTATCGTCGTCGCTGGCGGTCACCTCGCCATAGCCGAATTTTTCGTGGAACACGCGCGCACCCACGCCGATCTTTTCCACCCGCGCCGGCCGTCCCGCCTGCTCCCACGCCTCGGTGCGCCGCGCCACCAGTGGACCGCCGGAAAACACGGACGGCGCCAACATGCGCGCATCCCGTGCCAATGCCGCCGATCCCGCGCGTTCCACGTGAGCCTCGGGCAACTCGTCGACGAAACGGCTGGGAATGGAGCTTTGCCAATTCGCATAGATACGTCGATTGGCCGCGTAGCTCACGATCGCGCGCTTGCGCGCGCGCGTCAGCCCGACATAGGCAAGACGCCGCTCTTCCTCCAGACCCTTGGTGCCGCTTTCGTCCATGGTGCGCTGGCTCGGGAACATCCCCTCCTCCCAACCGGGCAAAAACACCGTGTCGAATTCCAGCCCCTTCGCGGCGTGCAAAGTCATCAGGCTGATACGGTCGGCATCCGCCTGCTCCTCGTTCTCCATCACCAATGACACGTGATCCAAAAACCCGTTCAGGTTCTCGTAATCAGCCATCGCGCGCACAAGCTCTTTCAAATTCTCCAGCCGCCCGGGCGCCTCGATGGACCTGTCCTGGCGCCACATCTCGGTGTAGCCGCTCTCATCCAGCATGGTCGCCATCGTCACGATATGGCCGTCCGTCTCCAGCAGGCGCCGCCACCGCTCGAAGCCCGCCGCAAGCTCACGCATCGCCTCCCGCGGCTTGCCTTTCAAGCCGCCGGAGGATGCCAGTTGCGCGGCGGCAATCGACAATGCGATGCCCTGCTCGCGCGCCGCCGCATGCACAGTGCGTAGCGCCGCATCCCCCATGCCGCGACGCGGCAGATTGACAATGCGCTCGAACGCCAAATCGTCGCTGGGCTGCCGCAATACGCGCGCGTACGCGATAGCGTCCCGAATCTCCGCGCGTTCGTAAAACCGCAGCCCGCCTACCACCCGATACGGGATGGCCAGCGTGATCATCCGCTCCTCGAACGCGCGCGTCTGGAACCCGGCACGCACCAGTATCGCCATGTCCGACAGTTTATGCCTGTCCCGGTGCAGCCGCTCCACGCGCTCGCCCACCATGCGCGCTTCCTCATCGGAGTCCCACAGGCTGACGACGCTGACCTTCTCACCTGCCGCATCCCGCAACCCGGACCGCAACGTTTTCCCCAACCGCCCCGCATTATTGGCAATCAGGCCCGCCGCCGCCGCCAGGATCGGCGCAGTCGAGCGATAATTCTGTTCCAGCCGCACAATCCGCGCACCCTCGAAATCATGCTCGAATTTCAGGATGTTTTCGACTTCGGCGCCGCGCCAGGAATAGATCGACTGGTCGTCATCCCCCACGCAACAGATATTCTTGTGCGATTGTGCCAGCAGCCGCAGCCAAAGGTACTGGACCACATTCGTGTCCTGATACTCGTCAACCAGAATGTAGCGGAACGCGCGGTGATACTGCGCCAGCACATCAGGCTGCGTGCGCAGTATCTCCGTCGTGTGCAGCAGCAGGTCGCCGAAATCGGCCGCGTTCAGCGCGCGCAGCCGCTGCTGGTACATGGAAAAAATCTCGCGCATGCGGCCATGGGCGAAGTCGTTCTCTTCCGAAACCGGCACGCGCTCCGGCGTGTAGCCACGATCCTTCCAGCGCTGGATGATGCCCATGACGGCCGGTGGCACCCACCGCTTGGCGTCGATGCGCAGCGCTTCCATCACCTGTTTCAGCAGGCGCGTCTGGTCGTCGGTGTCCAATATGGAAAAATTCGAGGTCAGCCCGACGTGCTGCGCATGCCTGCGCAGCATGCGGGCGCACAGCGCGTGAAACGTGCCGAGCCACAGCCCCTCGGCCGGTTGTCCCAGCAGCGCGCTCACCCGCTCGCGCATCTCGCGCGCGGCCTTGTTGGTGAAGGTCACCGCCAGCACCTGGTTGGGGAACGCGCGCCGCGTCAGCAGGATATGGGCGAAGCGCGTGGTCAGCACGCGGGTCTTGCCGGTGCCGGCGCCGGCCAGCACCAGCAGCGGCCCATCCACGGTTTCCACCGCCAGGCGCTGCTCTGCGTTCAATGTGTCCAAATAGTCGGTCATGCATCCGTCGGCCGTGATCCGTGCGACCATAGGCGACCGCCGAACACCCCGAAACCCCGCCCCCCAGGATCACCCATGCGCCTCGCCCTCTGCGCCGCCCTGGCGCTCGCCGCCTGCGGCCATAAACCGGTCGCCTCCTTTGCCGGCACCACGCCACCCTTCGACGCCATTACCTTCTGGACCGGCCATCACCGCAGTTTTGGGGTGATCGAAAACCGCGGCGGCGCCCCGACCGATACCGTGGTCACCGATTGTGTCGGCACCCCCGAACCGGATGGCTCGCTGCACATGGTGCAAACCCTGACCCTAGGCGACGGCACGGTGCAGCACCGGGACTGGCACCTGCGCCGCACCGCGCCTGGCGCGTTCACCGCCACCGCCAACGACATGGTGGGCGAGGCGCAGGGGGTGGCTGCCGGCCGGGTGTTCCACTGGAGCTGGGTGCTGGCGCTCTCGCCCGGCAATCCGCTGAAGAACATCACCATGGACCAGTGGATGTATCTTTACGACACGGGCGCGATGATGAACCACACGACAATTCGAAAACTGGGCGTCACGGTCGCACAGGTGTCGGAGATGTTTCAGCCGTTACCCTGAGCGGCGGGCCGGTCGATCAACACTTCGGCCGCGTGACGGACCCCCGCCACGATCTCGTCCCTGAGCGCCGCGTCCTGCACCGCGCGGGCGACGGATACGCCGCCAGTCAGGAGCGACAAGAGGGCAATCGCGTCGCGTCGGTTGTCGGCATCCGTTCCCTGTTCCATGCCGGACGCCGCCGCCTCGATCACGCCGCGCAACTCGCGTTCGAAAGCGGAGCGCGACGCTTCGTCGGAGCGCGCCACCTCCACGGCAAGGTTTTGCAGCGCGCAGCTCTCGCCCATATCGCAATCGACGCGGTCACCCATGTAGATATCGACGAGGCCCCGCCGCCAGTCATCTGCGCGTGTGCCACGCAATTGCTCGATGCCCGCGCGCAAATCCTGCATGCCGGCCACAACCGCTTGGCGGAACGCCGCCGCCTTGGACGTGAAGTGCGCGTAGAAGGCACCCGAGGTCACACCGGCTTCCTTAGCCAGGCCGTCCACGCCCACACCACCATAGCCGTGCCGCCGGAACACCCTTCCCGCACTCGCCAGGATCCGGGCGTGGCTCTCCTCTTTTTTCCCAGCCTTGTGGGCCATAATCCGTCCTCCATAACGACCGCTACTCGGTCATTGACAAAATAGCGGTCGTTATCTATCTCCGCATCACGGTCGTTATATCGGCGTCCGTGATGCCGCGGAAAGGTGCACCGGCATCCCTCTTGAAAGGGTCACGTCATGGCAAAGGCATTCCTCTACACCGAGCTGCAAATCTCGATCCCGTTCGAGCAGGCGCCCTGGCGCGCGCTGAACCCGATCATCGCGGCCCAACCCGGTTTTCGGAACAAAACCTGGCTCTCGGGCGTGCAGAACCAGTCGCTCGGCGGTCTGTACGAGTTTGACTCGATCGCGCATGCCAAGGCGTTCGCCATCGCCTACTTTCCCGGCGAGGCACGCAAGTTCGGCGTGGCTTTGACCACGCGCGTATTCGACGGCGAGGTGGTGGAGGAAGCCAGCCGCGGCCTGAACTCGGTCCATTTCGGCGGCGTCGTCAGCCAGATGCCCGGCGCTTTCGTCTATACCGAAGCGCAGATCGCGTCCGAGTTCGACGCAGCGCCCTGGCGCAGCATGAACCCGGTCCTGAAGACCCAGCCGGGCTTGTTGCACAAGACTTGGCTGTCCGGTGTGCAGACGGGCTCGGTAGGCGGGTTCTACGCCTTCGACACTGTCGAGCACGCCAGGCTGTTCGTGACCGAGTATTTTCCGACAGAGGCGGCCCGGCTCGACGTAGCCCATACCACGCGCCTGTTCGACGCGGCCGCGGTGGCAGAGGCCAGCCGCGCGCTGCACTCGCAGTTCTTCAGCTGACCGGCGGAGGCGGGCGCGTGCAGGCGCCCGCCACAGGCGGTTTTCATCCCAGCCCGACCCGCGTACAACTCGGGCGATGATCCTGCTGATCGACAATTACGACAGTTTCACCTTCAACCTCGTCCACTATCTGGGCGAGCTCGGCCACGAATGCGACGTGCGCCGCAACGACGCGCTGACCGTGGAGCAGGCATTGGCCACCAATCCGGAGGCGATCCTGCTCTCCCCCGGACCCTGCACTCCCCACGAAGCGGGCATCTGCTGCGACCTCATCGACGCCGCCGCTCGCGTAGGCATGCCAGTGCTGGGTGTCTGCCTTGGCCACCAAGCGATCGGCCAGGTTTTTGGCGGTCAGGTGGTGCGCGCACCCAAACCGATGCACGGCAAAGTCAGTGCCGTCTTCCACGCCGGCACGGATGTTTTCCAGAACCTGCCCTCCCCTTTCAACGCCACCCGCTACCACAGCCTGACCGTCAGCCCCGACGCGCTGCCAGCCGCGTTGATCGCGACCGCGCACACGCAAGACGGGGTGATCATGGGCCTGCGCCACCGCACGCTGCCGATCTACGGGGTGCAATTCCACCCGGAAAGCATCGCCAGCGAGCACGGCCACGATATCCTGGCCAATTTCGTCGCTCTGGCGCGCGCAGCCGCACAGCAACGCGCGGCCTGATTTGGGCGATGATCTGCGGCCTGTCCTGGCTGCCTTGGCGGCCGGTCACACCCTGACGCAGCCAGCCAGCGAAGCGGCCTTTTCCGCGATCATGGACGGGGCCGCCACTCAGGCGCAGATCGGCGCGTTGCTGACGGCCATGCACCTGCGCCACGAGACGACGGATGAATTGGCGGGCGCCGTCCGCGCCATGCGCGCCCGTATGGCGGTGTTTGCCGCCCCGTCAGACACGGTGGATGTGTGCGGCACGGGCGGCGATGGTCACGGGACGCTCAACGTGTCCACCGCTGCCGCGTTCGTGGTGGCTGCGTGCGGCCAAAAAGTCGTCAAGCACGGCAATCGGGCATTGTCGTCCCGGAGCGGCGGGGCGGACGTGCTGTCCGAACTCGGTATCCCACCCGACCTGCCGACCGAGGTGCTGAGCCGCCAACTGGATCAGGCCGGACTGTGCTTCTTGTATGCACCCCGCCACCACCCGGCCCTGCGCCACGCCGCCGCGGCGCGGGCCGAGCTCGGCTTCCGCACCATCTTCAACCTGCTCGGCCCGCTCTGTAGCCCGGCGCGGGTACGGCGCCAGATCACCGGCGTGTATAGCCCCGACTGGCTGCAACCGATGGCCGAAGTCCTTGGCGGCCTAGGCACGGACCGCGCCTGGCTGGTACATGGTCAGGGACTGGACGAGCTGACGCTGGCCGGCGAAACATTGATTGCCGAATGGCGAAACGAAGCCGTGCACCGCTTCACCGTCACCCCCGAGCAGGCGGGTTTCCGGCGCGCGCCGATCGCCGCCATCGCCGGCGGCGATCCGCCCGCCAATGCCGCCGCCCTGCGCGCGCTGCTGCACGGCGAGCCGGGCGCCTACCGCGATACGGTCCTGCTGAATGCGGCGGCCGCCCTTGTCGTGGCCGACCGCGCGGCCGATCTGGCGGAGGGCGCTCAAATCGCCCGCGGCGCCGTCGATGGCGGAGCCGCGCTGCATGTGCTGGATACGCTGGTGCGGCTGGGGCAGCTCTCCGCCGCCATGGCCCTGCCCGGATGACACCGATGCCCGACACTCAGATACCGGACGTGCTCGCCCGCATCTGCGCCGAGACGGCGCAGGAGGTGGAGCGGCGCCGCGCGGCTACCCCGATCTCGGCGCTGAAATCCCGCATCGCCCACTCAAGACACCGTCCGCGCGGCTTCGGCGAGGCCCTGAAAGCCCGTCTGATCGCCCGCGAATGCGGGTTGATCGCCGAAATCAAGCGCGCCTCCCCCTCCGGCGGCCCCATCCGCGGCAGCCTCGATCCGGCCTCCGTGGCGCGCGACTACGCCGCCGGCGGCGCCACCTGCCTGTCCGTGCTGACCGAAGGGCCGAGTTTCCAGGGCAGCCTGGCGGATCTGGCGGACGCGCGCGCCGCCGTCTCCCTGCCCGTGCTGCGCAAGGATTTCATCATCGACCCCTGGCAGGTGTACGAAAGCCGCGCCGCGGGTGCCGACTGTATCCTGCTGATCATGGCGGCGCTGACCGACACGCAGGCGATCGAGCTGGAGGGGCTGGCGCGCCACTTGGATCTGGACGTGCTGGTGGAAGTGCATGACCGCCGCGAGCTGGACCGCGCACTCGGCCTGCAAACGCCACTGATCGGCATCAACAATCGCGACCTGCGCACGCTGCGCACCGACATACAAACCACCATCGACCTGGCCCCGCACGTCTCGCCGGGACGCATCCTGGTCACCGAGAGCGGTATCACCGGCAACGCGGACCTCAAGCGCCTGACGGCGGTGGGCGCGCACTGCCTGCTGGTGGGCGAGAGCCTGCTGCGCCAGCCGGATCTGGTCGCTGCCACACGCGCGCTGCTGGGCCACACATGTCCGGACTGACCCATTTCGGCGCGGACGGGGCGGCGCACATGGTCGATGTCGGGTGCAAGCCCGAGACGGACCGCACCGCCACCGCCCGCGCGCTGGTGACGATGCAGCCGGAAACGCTGGCCATCGTCCGCGCCGGCACCGCCGCCAAGGGCGATGTGCTGGGCACGGCGCGGCTGGCGGGCATCATGGCGGCAAAGCGGACGGCCGAACTGATACCGCTCTGCCATCCGCTGCCGATCAGCTCCGTCTCGCTCGAGCTGCTCGCGGGCGATGCCGGGGTGGAGATATCCGCGACTGTCCGCACCACGGCACGCACCGGGGTGGAGATGGAGGCGCTGACGGCCGCCTCCGTGGCCGCCCTGACCATCTACGATATGTGCAAAGCCATCGACCGTGGCATGCGCATCGAAAGTGTTCATGTGGTGCATAAGGCGGGCGGCAAATCCGGCACCTATGTCAGCGGTACGGACTGACCATGCTGACGGTCGAGGAAGCCCGCAGCCGCATTCTGGCGCGCATGCAGCCTGTCGGGCACGAGACGGTGGCTTTGCCTGAAGCTTGGGGCCGCGTGCTGGCTGCCGACGTGGCCGCGCGCCTGACGCAGCCGCCGGCCGATGTGTCCGCCATGGACGGGTACGCCCTGCGCGCGGCCGACGCGGCGGAGGGTGCGCGGCTGCGCGTGGTGGGCGCCGCCCCAGCCGGCCGGCCGTTCGACGGCACTTTGAAATGGGGCGAGGCGGTGCGCCTGTTCACCGGCAGCGTCATCCCGCCCGGCGCCGACACGGTGCTGCTGCAGGAAGACGCGACGGCCGAGGGCGACACGGTGCGCGTGGACCATCCGCCCGCCCCCGGCCAGCACATACGCCGCCGCGGCCAGGATTTTTCCAACGGCGACACGGTGCTGCGGGCCGGCCACCGGCTGGGGGCGCGCGACACCGGCCTGGCAGCGGCCGCCAACCATCCCTGGCTGCCGGTGCATCGCCGCCCGCGCGTGGGCATCCTGGCCACCGGCGACGAGATTTTCCTGCCAGGCGAGCCGATCCCCCCCGGCGGTATCGTCAGCAGCAACTCGCACATGCTGGCTGGGGTGATCCGCGGCGCCGGCGGCCAACCCACCATCCTGCCCATCGCCGGCGACAGCCTGGCCGCCATGGCGGAAGGCGCGCGCGCCGCGGCCGGCATGGACCTGCTGGTGACCACTGGTGGCGCCAGCGTGGGGGACCACGATCTGGTGCAGGCCGGGCTGGCGGCCCAGGGGTTTGCGCTCGACTTCTGGAAGATCGCGATGCGTCCCGGCAAGCCGATGATCTTTGGCGCCCTAGGCGAGATGCCGGTCCTCGGCCTGCCCGGCAACCCGGTCTCCGCCTTCGTGTGCGCCGTGCTGTTCCTGGGTCCGGCCCTCGCCCGCCTGGCCGGCCTGCAAGCCGCCGCGCCGGAGACCACGCGCGCCAGGCTGGGCGCCGCCGTGCGCGCCAACGACCACCGCGCGGACCATCTGCGCGCGACACTCGACGAGACGCCGCGCGGCCTGGTCGCCACCCCGTTCGCACGGCAGGACTCGGCCATGCTGGGCGCACTGGCGGCCGCCGGCGCATTGATCCTGCGCGCGCCGCATGCGCCGGCTATGGAGGCGGGTGCGGAGGTCGACGTCATCCGGCTGGATAATCTGACGGCATAGGACCTCGACGGCTCAATGGGTTATTGACGGAGTCTGAGGAACTTTATTAGAACGTTTTTCCAGGTTGCCGATTTGTTCACTCCGCGGCGGCATCCTGATCGCGGACAGATGGGAAAGCGCAGGCCATGTTGACCCGCAAACAGCATGAGTTGCTGACGTTCATCGACGCGCGCCTGCGCGAAACCGGCGTCTCCCCCAGCTTCGAGGAGATGAAGGAGGCGCTGTCCCTGCGCTCCAAATCCGGCATCCACCGGCTGATTTCCGCGCTGGAGGAACGTGGGTTCCTCAGGCGGCACCACCATCGGGCGCGCGCCTTGGAAGTGACGCGGCTGCCGGAAAATGTGGCCTCCCAAAAACCCGCCACCCGGCGCGAAAAGCCGGCGCCCGCCCCCGGCTTCACGCCCAACGTCATCCGCGGCGACTTCTCCGCCCGCCTGCCTGGCGTGCGGGCGGCGCACGAGGTGGCCGCCGTGCAACTGCCGCTTTACGGCCGCATCGCCGCCGGCCAGCCAATCGAGGCGCTGCGCGATGACGGCGCGCATATCGAGGTGCCGATGGCCATGCTGGGCAATGGGGACCATTTCGCGCTGGAAGTAGCCGGCGACTCGATGATCGACGCCGGCATCCTGGACGGCGACACGGTCATCATCCGCAAGGGCGAGACGGCCGAGACCGGCCAGATCATCGTGGCCCTGGTGGACGATACGGAGGTGACGCTGAAGCGCATTCGTAAACGCGGCGCCTCGATCGCGCTGGAACCGGCCAACCCGAAATACGAAACCCGCCTGCTGCCGCCCGACCGCGTCAAAGTGCAGGGAAGGCTGATCGCGCTGCTGAGGCGCTACTGACCAGCTTCGCCCCCGCACGGGGAGGGGCGGGCGGGCGGCGCACCAATCCCGTGCTACACGCCCGTCCATGCAAGAAGACATGCATTTTTACGAGCCCTCGCACGGCCACGGCCTGCCACACGACCCGTTCAACGCCATCGTCGCCCCCCGCCCGATCGGCTGGATCTCGACGCGGGGCGCGGACGGGTCGGTCAACCTCGCCCCCTACAGCTTCTTCAACGCGTTCAACTACCACCCCCCGCTGATCGGTTTCTCCTCCGTCACCGCCAAGGACAGTCTGCGGAACGCGCGCGAGACCGGCGAATTCGTCTGGAACCTCGTCACCCGCCCGCTCGCCGAACAGATGAACGCGTCCAGCGCCACCGCTCCCTATGGCACCGACGAATTCGCGCTCGCCGGCCTCACCCGGGCCCCCTCCCGGCTGGTTGCCGCCCCCCGCGTGGCCGAAAGCCCGGTAAACTTCGAATGCAAGGTTGCCGACATATTTGCCCTGCGCGGCTATCGGGGTGAGGCGGCGGACGCCTGGCTGGTGATGGGCGAGGTCGTGGGCGTGCACATCGACCGCGCGCTGCTGCGGGACGGCGTGTTCGACACGTTTGGCGCGGGGATCGTGATGCGCGCAGGTGGGGCTTCGGCATACGGGATAATCGGGCCGGAGAGCCGGTTCGATATGAGGCGGCCGGAGTGGAGAACGCGCTGAGGCACTGCAACACCCGAGTGATTTACCGTCTCGAGCTGGCCGTAAGGAGAATGGCAGGTCTGACGCAAACAGCTGCGAGAAGCTCGCCGTCCTTTCAGCTTTGGACAGCGTCGACGGGAGATCGGCAGCGTTCAGCAACGAAAGTTGAGGCGCAGACGCAGCCGACGTAGCTTTGGCCTGTCAAAAGCATTCGGAGGAGTGATGTCCGGTCCTGTGATACGTGTTTCGATCCTGCGCTGCGAGGCCGCACAGTTCGCGCGGCTACGGCTAATGATGATCGAATCCGAGGTGATCTTAAGGCCGGGTATCGAAGCAATGCCTGGACTTTTGGCCTACTATGCTGGGGCAGATGAGGCGACGCACTCCCTGACGAACACGAGCGTATGGGATTCGTTGGAGCATGCAAAACAGCTCGACCATTTCCAGCCAATGTTGGATTCGGGCAAGCGGTTCGCCGATGAGGGTGCCACATTTGAGCGGCCGATCATGAACTACACAACGCTGTGGCGCTTCGGGCAGCTTGCTCAATCCGGCAAATAGCCGGCCGGAATATTGCGCACGGCGTCGCTCCCGCCTGCCTATCGCCGTACGGCTCACCGGTCCGGCTATGGGGGTCACCGCGGCAGGTCCACCCGAAAGTCGATGACGGCAGCCGCAACTGCGGCGGGACCTTTGAAGTTGCGTTACGCAGTTGCTCTGACATCGGCCGCCCTTCGCTGCTCGTTGATGGGCGCGGGCGACGTGCTTCGACCAGGGAAGGAGGGATAGTGATGAATATCGCAGTGCTTGGCGCTGGCAACGTAGGCGGCGGCATCGGACGGGCGTGGGCCAAGGCAGGTCATCGCGTGGTGTTCGGCGTCCCGGATCCAGCCGACCCGAAGGCGCAAGCGGCCGTCGGCGACACAGGCGCCACGGTTTCGGCCGTCGCGGATGCTGCGGCCGGGGCGGCCGTGATCCTGCTGGCGACACCGTGGCCGGCCGTTCAAGACGCGCTGCGCACGGCAGGCGACCTTACCGGCAAGATCGTCATTGATGCGACCAATCCCCTGAAGCCTGATTTCTCCTGGCTGGAGGACGGCTACAACGTCTCCGGCGCCGAGCGGGTCGCCGACTGGGCGCCGAACGCCGCCGTGTTCAAGGCGTTCAATCAGACCGGCGCCGAAAACCTGGCCGACCCAACGGTCTACGCCGCCCGTCCAGTGATGTTCGTCTGCGGCGACGACGCGGCCGGCAAGAACGACGTCCTGCGCCTCGTTTCGGACGTTGGCTTCGAAGCCATTGATGCCGGACCGCTGCGGGCCGCGCGGCTCATCGAGCCCTACGGCATGCTATGGATCACGCTCGCCCACGCTCAGGGGCTGGGCCGAAACTTCGCCTTCACCCTGCAGCGTCACAAGTAGAACGGGTCTCGGCCATGGAGCCGAAAGTCGGCTTCGTGCTGGGCGGCACGCGCGGAGTCGACCGCGCGCTTGCCGCCGCGCTGGTCCTGCGCTGGGGCGCCGGCAGCCTGTCTACTCGACCGCGCGCGATGAGGCTCGCGGCGCGCGGGTGACCACGGAATTGGCCGACCCAGGCCACTTCGCCGGGGCAGGTGAACGCGCGCCGCTTCCTTCTCGCCGCGCATGATGGATGCGGCCTCCTGCATCGTGGCAATCAGCTCCCATCCGAAATCGGTGTCCTCGGCGCGTGTCACGATCCTGCTCGCTGGTTAACTCAGCCGCGTTGTGTCTTTGCCGGCGGCAGCGCTACCGTTTCTAAAAGTGGCTCCACCCCGTCCGCTGCGGGGCCAGCTCCCGCCCACCTTCCAGCAAGCGCACACCCTCGCCCCGGCCGAAAGCGCCGATCCGTGTCACTGTAACCCCTGCGCGGGCACACTGCGCCAGTAGCGCCGACCCGTGCCCGGACGGCACGGCCAGAAGCAGCTCGTAATCGTCGCCGCCCGACAGGCAGGTCTCCAGGCGCCCAGCGGCGCGCGCCGCTGGGGAGAGCGGCACAAGCCCGGCCTCGATCGCCACGCCCAAACCCGCCGCGCGCGCCAGATGGCCAGCATCCTGCAATAGCCCGTCCGATACATCCATGGCCGCCGAAACGATGCCGTGCAGCGCCAGGCCGAGCCGGGGCTGGGGTAGGCGGTAGCGGTCCGCCAGAAAACCGTCCGCGTCGTGCACCTCGCCCCGCAGCGCCAGTAGGCCGAGCGCGCCATCGCCCACGGTGCCGGTTACCCAAAGTTCGTCGCCATCCTGCGCGCCCGCACGGCGCAGCGCGCGGCCGGGGGCCACGTGGCCCAGTATGGTGGCCGAAAGCGTGATCGGGCCGGGCGTGGACGTGGTGTCGCCGCCGAGCAGGGTGACGCCGTAAGCCGCCTGATCGATCGCCAGGCCGGCGGCGAACGCATCGAACCAGCCGGCCCCGGTGCCGCGCGGCACCGACACGCACATCAGATAGGCGAGCGGCACCGCCCCCATCGCCGCCATGTCGGACAGGTTCACGCGCAGCAATTTGCGCCCCAGCGACTTCACCGGGTCGTCCGGCAGGAAGTGTACGCCCTCCACCAACGTGTCGGCCGAGATGACCAGCTCGCGCCCCACCGGCGGACAAAAAACCGCCGCGTCGTCCAGCAGCCCCAGCGCGCCCGGCCCGGCCAGTCCGCGCAGCCGAGCAATCAGGGAAAACTCGGGAGGCAGCCCGGTCATAGCCCCACCGACATGCATCCCCCAAAATCCTGGCGCGCCCTGGTGGATTCGAACCACCGACCCATAGCTTAGAAGGCTATTGCTCTATCCAACTGAGCTAAGGGCGCGTTGCCCGGTCAACCAATCTGACGACTGAAGACTGATCCCTGACGACTGATCAATGCGTCCAGTTCTCAATGCGGCCGTATTTGAAATTGTCGGCATACACTTTCGGCACATGCACCCGCACCGGCGGCAGCTCTACATCGTAGGCCAGGCCATGCTTCTCGGCATAGGCGACCGCCTCCTCCTTGGTGGGGAAATGCAGGTGAACCTGCGCCTGCGTGTCACCGCTGCCGAACCAGCCCATCAGCGGGTCCTGGCGGCGGGGTTCGGACGGTTCCCATTCCAGCGCCCATTGCGTGGTGTAAGCGGTGCCGGACTGCATGGCGGTCTTGGGCTGCTGGAAGATGCGCGCGCGCATGACTGCCTCATATGCCAAAATGGTCGGGGCGAGAGGATTCGAACCTCCGGCCCCCTGCTCCCAAAGCAGGTGCTCTACCAGGCTGAGCTACGCCCCGTGCCGCCGCGGGTTCTATCGCAGGCCTCCCCGGAAAGATAGAAGCCGCTCTGGTCACTGAGAGCTGATCGCTGATAGCTGCTCTGATGCGGATTCTGCATGTGGGCAATTTCGGGTCGCGGGCCAAGGGCGCGTTCCTGCACTCGGTCGCGCCGAAACTCAGCCGCGGCATGGTCCGCAACGGTCATCAGGTCGTGGATTTCTCCGACCGCGACGTGGCTCGCGCCGGCACACCCTTCGGCGCCCGCAAGCTGGGCGGCGCCCACGCCAATCGCATGCTGCTTCGCCTGGCGCACGACATGCGGCCCGACCTGCTGATCCTGGGCCATGCCGACACCATCACCTCCGGCACTCTGGCCGAGATACGCCGCTTCCTGCCGGCGCTACTTGTGTTGCAATGGAACGTGGACCCGCTCTTCGAGCCCGATAATATCTTTCGAATACGCAGCAAGCTCGACATGGTCGACGCGACGCTCGTCTCGACCGCCGGCGAGGCGCTGGCCCCGCTGCGCCGACCGGGCATGGCGCTCGGTTTTTTGCCGAACCCGGTCGACGTCTCCATCGAGAGCGGGCGCGCCGATCTCTCGGCCGATCTCCCCCACGACCTGTTTTTCGCCTGCGGCCACCCCAGCCGCCCGCGCCGCAGCCTGTTCGGCCGCGACTGGGACATGGGGGATTTCGTCGGCCACCTGCGCCACGCTGTGCCAGGCCTGCGCGCCAAACTCGCCGGGCTGGAGGGCCAGCCGCATCTGACCGGCGCCGCCTACCAGGACGTGTTGGGACATTGCGCGGCCGGGCTGAACATCAGCCGCCGCCAGGATTTCTATCTGTACAGCAGCGACCGCCTGGCCCACATGGTCGGTAACGGCCAGGCCATCCTGATCGACACCGCCACCGGCTACGGCGATCTGTTCGGCGAGGACGAGATGGCGTTCTTCTCCACCATGGACGAGCTGGCCGCCCATCTGCGCCGCATGATGGCCGAGCCCGCCTGGCGCCAGGCACTCGCCACCGCCGGCCGGGCCCGCTACATGGCCCTGTTCAACGAGACGCTGATCGCACGGTATGTGATCGACGTCGCGCTAGGGGCCTGCCGCCCAAGCGATTATGCGTGGCCAACCCTGGTCGCCTGAAGGACCGCCCACCGCGTGACGATCGCCGAACGCCTGGCCGCCCTGCGCCCCACGCCTGTGCTGGCCGGCGCGTTCCTGGCCTTCGTGGCCGCTGCTTTCCTGCTGCCCACCGAGCCGGCCTACGCCCTGGTGTTCTATCTGGCCGTGGTACCCTGCACGCTGGCCCGGGCGCGCCACGGGAGCGCGGTGCAGGATCGCGGCTACGCAGTCGCCGTGGCTCTGATCTACTGGTCGGCCGCCACCCTGCTCTGGGGCCGGGATGACGGGCATCGCTGGGTCCGGTTCATGGTCAATTCGGTCATGACCGCCCTGTTCGTCGACGCCATGATGTGGGTGCTGCGCGAGCCGGCGAACCGGGCGCGGCTGGCCGATGTGCTGATTTGGGCCGGGGCGGCCAACGCCGTCCTGTCCGTCGCGCTTGGTTTTCTGGTGCGGCACGATGGCAACCGGCTACATGGCTGGGGGGTGACCTCGCATCCCATCCTGGGCGCCTCCGCCATGCTGGCCGCCTATCTTGCGGCACTCTGCCGTGTTCTCACCGTGAAACGGTGGCGCGCAGCGCATGCAGCGGCGGCACTCGCCATGGCCGGCTTCGTGGTGCTGACCGCCAGCCGCGGCCCGTTGCTGGCCGGCACGGCCGCCACCCTGTTCCTATGCGCGGCGGGGCCATGGCGCTGGCGCGCGCTCTGCGGCCTGGCGGCTTTGGCCGGTGTCTGGTTGCTGTTGCCGGCCGGTCTGCGCCACCATCAGGCAGACGTGCTGGTCGCCCGCGGCGCCTCGCACCGGTTCGAGATCTGGCACCGAACGCTTCAGATGGTGGCCCAGCATCCGGTGCTGGGCAACGGCCTGGCCGCCAACCTGGACCTGCCTGGCATGACGTTCCCGCACGACCTGTATCTGTCGGTGCTGTTCTATAGTGGCGCGATCGGCCTGCTGCTGTTTGCGCTGCTGGCCGGTATTGTCACCTGGCGTCTGGCGCACGACCGCGGTTGCGATGATGCGGCGCGGCGGGACTGGCTGTGGATGGTGGCGTTGTGGATGAGCACGCTGCTCTCCGGACTGACCGACCTCGGCCAGATCACCAAGGGGCCCGGCCCGATGTGGTTCATTTTCTGGCTGCCAGTGGGCCTCGTTCTCGCGCGCAAGCGGGTTAGCCCACCCGCAGCAGCCTAGGCCCCTCCGCCGCCAGCCACGCCTGTGCCCGCACCCGGTGCGGCGACAGCGTCTCCGTCAGTGCCCAGAATGCCGGGCCGTGGTTCATGTGCCGCAGGTGCGCCACCTCATGCGCCACCACGTAGTCCTGCACGTAAGGGGGCGCCATCAGCAGGCGCCAGCAGAACATCAGCACGCCGTCAGCCGAGCAGCTGCCCCAGCGGCTGGCCGTGTCCTTGACCGTGACGCGCCGGACCGGAAGGCCGGCACCTGCCGCCTTCGCCATCGCTTGGCCGGCGAAACGGCGACGCGCTTCTGCGCGCAGGAAGTCGGCTACACGGCGCGGCAGGAAGGCGGCGTCGCCGGCCACATGCAGAGCGCCATCCTGCAGCCACGCCCCACCGCGAGCGCCGGGCAGATGGCGTATCGTGTGGTCAGCGCCGTCGATCATGACCGTCGCGCCATGCGCGAACGGCTCCGGCCGTGGCAGGGCGGCCAACCTCGCAGACACCCAATCCGCATGTTGCCGCAGAAGCGCGATGCCGGCCGAACGCCCGGCGCGCAGTGGCAGGGTCACCACCACTTCGCCCTGTTGAGCGTCGATGCGCAAGGTTATCCGGCGCGCGCGCGCATGGCGTCGCCAGCGTACCGTGGCCGGTCCGCCTGGCAGGCTGAGCAACTCTGGTGAGAGGTGTTGCACGGACGCAGCTTGGCCGGCGCCGGCAAGTCGGGCAATCAGCCCGCCACTACCTCGATGCCGGCCAGGCCGCTGGCCAGCAGGCGGAGCAGGTCGGGCAACGCCAGCGCCACGCAGCCCTCCGTCGGGCTTCCATCGGCGGCCGATACATGCAGGAAGATCGCCGACCCCGCCCCGCGAACCGCCGGGCGGTCGTTCCAGCCCAGCACCCCGACGACATCATAGACGCCGTCACGCCGCCACAACTCCTCATGGCTTCCTGGATGGGGCAGGCGGACGCGCGTGTTGTAGGCCGGCTCGGCGGGGTCATCGCACCAGCCATCCTCGGGCGCGATCGGCTCGGCCGGCAGGATGGTTTTCGGTCGCGCGACCCTGTCCGCGCGGTAGAGTACGCGGCGCAGGGGCAGGCGCCCGGCCGGCGTGGCGCCATCCCCCTCCCGCTTGTGACGGGTGATCCCGCTTCGTCCCACCTGCGCGCGGAACACATCCCGGCCGCAGCGCAGCAGGAGATCCGGACCGATTGTCGCCCAGTCAGCCAAGCAGGTGCCCCAAGCGGCGGGCCTTGGTCTCCAGATAAGAATCGTTGACGCCGTTGGCGGCGATGGCGTGGCTGACCCGGCCCACCACGTCGATGCCACGCTGTGCCAGACCCGCCACCTTGTCCGGATTGTTGGTCAGCAAACGCACCCGCGTGATCCCCAGCCGCTTCAACATGGTAGCGGCAGCCGAAAAGCTGCGCTCGTCGGCGCCATAGCCCAACGCGCGATTGGCATCCAGCGTATCCAGTTTCGGCCCGCCATCCAGCCCGTCCTGCAACGCGTAAGCGCGCAGCTTGTTGACCAGGCCGATGCCGCGCCCTTCCTGCGCCATGTACAGAAGCACGCCGGCGCCCTCGGCCGCCATGCGGCGGATCGCCTGGTGTAATTGCGGCCCGCAATCGCAACGCAGGCTGCCGAGCAGGTCGCCGGTGAAACACTCGGAATGGATGCGGACCAGCGGCGCCTGGCCGCCGGAGGGCGCCTCCTCCGGTCGCCCGATCAGCACGGCCAGGTGCTCTATGCCGCCATCGGCGGGGCGGAACGCCACGACGCGCGCGTCCCCGGCGGCCTGCAACGGCACGTGCGCCGAGGCCGCCTGCACCAGCCCCAGCGCGGTGATCTGCGGGTAGGTGAGAATGTCGGCGCCGTCGACTTGCAGCAGCCCAGTGCAGGCTGGCCCGGCCGCTGCGTCGGCTACCAGCACGGCCGGCAGCAGACGTCCGAGCTTGGCCAGCAGCAGCGCCGCGCGCCCGCTCTCCTCCGGCCACGCCAACGCATTCGCCCGGCCGGACATGACCTTGCCACGCGTCGGATCGGCCAGGGCGCGCAGGCGACCGACATCGAGATCTTCGGAGCGCAGCGCCAGGGCAACCGTCGCCTGATCACGATCGGCAGCGCCGGCCATCCACGGCTTTCCATCCAGCCCCGCCGCGCGTGACGACGCGACAAGCAGGGCGGGGGCGCCACCAGGCGCCATGGCGGCCTGGAATTCTTCCAGCGTGGCCGGGCTTGCCGTCTCGGCCGCCAATACCAGCAGCGGCGCTGCATCTTCGGACCGAAGCACGACGGCGATGCCGCGGCGCAGATCGCCGACGGCGCGATCGACGGTGCGTGGACCTGCCCCCATCCCGGCGGCGGGCCCGGTCAGCCCAAAACTGTGGTTCATCCTGTGGCCGCTTGCGATCCGCTATCCGTCCGCCATAGGTCGGACATCTGCGGGCGTAAACAAGGTCGGGCAGCGCACGCGGCTGTCGCGTAAAAAGTTTTGCAACGATATAGCGCGCAAGGGCTTAGCACTTGCAATGAACGCGCAGCCAGTCCGGCTGGCGCACTTGGAGAACACCAGATGTCGGGCGAACGGCCCATCCTGATCGTCGATGACGACCGCTCCCTGCGCGAGGAGCTGGCGGCGCAGCTGCGCGTGGACGGCGAGTTCACTGCCGACGAGGCGGGCACGTTGGGCGAGGCGGGCACCAAGATACGCAAGCACGAGGCGCGGTTCGACGCGATCATCCTGGATGTAGGGCTGCCGGACGGTGACGGGCGCGATCTGTGCGCCGAACTGCGCAAGCAGGGTCTGCGCATGCCGATCATTATGTTGACCGGCTCGGATGAGGAGGCCGACGTGGTACGCGGCCTGGAATCCGGCGCCAACGACTATATCGCCAAGCCGTTCAGGCTGAACGAGCTGCTGGCCAGGTTGCGCGCCCAGTTGCGGATTTTCGAGAACTCCGAAGATGCGGTCTTTACGATCGGTCCCTACACGTTCCGGCCTTCGGCGAAGCTGCTGCAGGAGCCGCTGCGCAACCGCCGCATCCGGTTGACGGAGAAAGAGGCGGCGATCCTGAAATTCCTGTATCGGGCCGGCACCAAGCCGGTAGCCCGCCAAATACTCCTCAACGAGGTCTGGGGTTACAACGCGGCGGTCACCACGCACACGCTCGAGACCCACATCTATCGATTAAGGCAGAAGATCGAGCCGGATCCGGCCAATGCGCGGCTGCTGGTCACGGAAGGCGGTGGCTACCGGCTGGATCCAGCGGCGAACGCATAAGTCACGCGTCCAGCTCGAGCATGACCGGGACGTGGTCGCTGGTTTGCGGCCAGTCGCGTGCGTCCTTCAGGATCTCATAGCGGCGCAGGTGGGGGATCAAGTCGCGGCTGGTCCAGATGTGGTCCAGCCGGCGGCCGCGGTTGGATCGGCGCCAATCCTGGTTGCGATATGACCACCAGGTATAAAGTTTCTCGTCGGCCGGCACGAAATGGCGGATCGCGTCATGGAACCCGGCCGCCTGCCAGTCGGCCATTCGTGCCACCTCGACAGGCGTGTGGCTGACCACGCCTAACAGCTGCTTGTGGCTCCACACGTCGTGCTCAAGCGGTGCGATGTTGAGGTCGCCCACCAGCACCGTGCCCGGCGGCACGCCACGCGCGGCAAACCAGGCGGTTGCCTCGGCTACGAAATCCAGTTTGTGGGCAAATTTCGGGTTTTCGGCGCGGTCTGGCACGTCGCCGCCGGCCGGCACGTAGAAATTGTGCAGCTCGATAGCGCCGTCCACGCGCACTGCCAGATGCCGGCAATCGCCACGTGCGCACCAGTCCGGCGATTCCAGCTCCTCAACCGGCAGCCGCGACAGGATGGCGACGCCGTTGTAGCCCTTCATGCCCCGCCTGGACACGTGCGGAAAACCCAGGCGCGCCGGTGCGTCGTCCGGAAACAGGTGGTCGGGCACCTTGGTCTCCTGCAGGCAGATCACATCGGGTTCCAGCGCCGCCACCAGCCGGTCCAGCAGGTTTTGGCGCAGGCGGAGCGAGTTGATGTTCCAGGTGACGATGCGCATGGCCCGGGCCTGCCGCAGCGCGCGTGCGCCTGCAACCTCGTCTTCATCTTTTCGGTTCAAAATCGGCCACCGCAACAAGGCTGACGGAGCTTTCCCCGGGGTGACGCCGCTCGACGACCGCAACTGGCAGCCGGCCACGTTCCGTGAACGCGGGGCTGCCGTAGGCTTCACCAGCCCCCTGCTGGCCGGCGCGCGGATCCGCCATGCGGAACGGCGGTGCGAGCTGGTGGTGCCGCACCCGGGCGGCGCGCGCGGCGTATATATCTTCGCGATCGGCTCGCTCTGTGAATTCTGCGTGCCGACCCTGCACGACCAGCGCGTTGCGGTGCGTTTGGCCGCGCTGCGGACCCTTTGCCCCGCCGCGGTGCGCGAAGTGGCCCGTGCGGTGGCGCTCGAGGGCGCGGCGGGAAGGGCTGCAGCCGCTGCTGCGCGACAGGCTGCCGCTCAGGAGGATGAGGCCGCGTCGCGCGCGCAAACGGCGTTATTCACGTCCATAGTCGCGCAGACCGGCGCAAGCGGCGGGATTGCACCGGATCTTCACGCGACGGAGGCGGTGCTGAGGCTGGCCCGCCGCACCGGCCGCGATGCTGATGCCGTGCGCGCCGACATCACACGCCTCTCAAACGCACTCGCCCGCTCCGGTTTGGATATGCCGGGGTTGGATGGGATGCGCGGCAGGTGCGCCCGCCTGCTGGACCAGATCGCGGCAATGCGCACGGGCATACTGGGCTGGGCGTCGGCCGGCGCACCGGATAGTCCGGCGGTCGCCTTGACCCAGGCCGCTTCCTGCATGCACGCGGCGGGGCAGCGCCTGCTGGCGTCAACGCAGGCGTTGCTGGTGGACCAGGCGGCGCTGCTGCAAGCCTGGGCCGCCAATCCCGACGGGGTCGCGGCCAGACTGGGCCGGGTGGATTGGTTGCTCGACGGGTGGGAGCATTTCTGCCTGCTCTGGCAGCTTGCCGAGACCGACGATCAGCGCGCCGGGGCGGCGGCTGAACTCATGTCCCTTCTGGCCCCCTTGCCGCTGGAGGCGGAGCCGTGGCTGGGCAAATCGTCGGAGGCGCTGGCGCCGCTCCGGCCGAGGCGGGCGCCGGGCACGGGCAGCCGTCTCTCGCCACGCCCGCCAAGCCAATTGGTGGCGCTGATCGCGCGCAACGAGCGTATCCGGGCGCAGGCGGCGTGAGCGCTATACGCGCCCTGCGACCGGAGCCGAATACTGCGGCCCAGAGCCTGCGCGAGGTCCGCCGCGGGGTGGCGGAGGCGGCAGATGCGCAGGTGCTGCAGGTAGTCCGCATGGTCGATGCGCTGTCCGAGCGTGGTGCCACGGACGCTGTGCTCGACCCGGTGCGGCCACGTCTGCGGGCCATACAGCCCGCGCGGCCGCTACGTTTCGCCCGCCTGCTCTTCATGCCGCTCGACCCGCTGATCGTGGCGCCGAAGGACTGGCGCCCCGGCACGCCGTTCCTGCCGCGTACCGCGCTGCTGGTGCTGGCCCGCGCCGCGCGGGCGATAATGTCTGCATCGGGTCAGCAGGCTTGCGTGGACCAGATCGACCGGCTGATCGAAGGTGCGCGCACCGACCAGGCTGCACTCGTGCGCCAGGCCGGGGGCATGCTGTGGCCCCATGCCGCGTCCGCGTTGTGCACGCTCGGCGCCGGTCCGCCCGCCGCCGTGCTGGAGGCATGCGCCAAGGAATGGCAGGCCGAGGGTTTGGTGCGGGCCGAGCTTCAGCCGGTCGCCGCCGCCCTGTCTCCCATTCTCACGCAAGCCTTGGCACTGCACGATCACGACCACTCCGGCGTGCCGCTTGCGGATGAGGCATTGCTGGACATGCTGACGGCAACAGAGCCGGCCGGGGTGCGGGCCTGCGGCATGATGCTGAGCCTGCTGGTTATTCGAGTGCCGCACGCTGCTCCCGCGCTTTTGGGGGCGGCCCAGAAGCTGCCAAGCCTGCGCCCGCTCGCCGAGGCTGCGGCCAATGCCGCGCTGGCCTGGGTGGAGGCCGACACGGCCGACCAGAGCCGCGCCGTGTGCGATGCCGCCTCCGTCGAGCTGATCCGGCAGACCGCCTTGCTGGAGGCATTGACCGCCCAGCCGGGCAGTATCGCCGCACGCGGGCGCGTCGCCGAAATACGCCACCATCTGCTGGATGGCTGCCTCGCGCGGTTCGAGACGTCGCTGCGCGATCAGGTAGTCGGCTCTTTGGCGCAAATGCCTGGCGATCCGGCCGCGCGCGACGCCGCGCTGGACATGCTGGAGGCAACGGCGCGAACGCTGCGTCGGTTCGAAGTGGAGGCCCGCAGACTGGGAGGGACGCAGAAGTTCGACGTGCTGGTGCAGACTGCCGGCGACGCGGTGCGTCTGGCGGAGGGTCTGTCCGACATGGATCGCGCCCGGCTGATCGAGATCATGGCGGGTCCGGAGGCGGCGGCCAGATGCCTGAGCGGGTAGTGCGCGGCTGAAACGCACGAGCGAGGCTCGCCGCGGGTTGTCGAGTGCCAGTCCGCGCCACTACGCTGGCGCATGGGCGGTGAAACGGATGACAGGGGCGCGTGTCTGCGCAGGCCGAGGTGGTTGTGAAGCTGGAGCAGCCATACTGGGGCCGCAGGGCCCAGCACGCCGGCGAGCCTGGCACTACGACGCGCGCCGCGGTGGATGTCACGTTTCTGCGCCAGGATGCGCCGCCGGCCGCGCCGCAACCTGCCTTGCCGCCCGACTGCACGCTGGGCCGCGTGCGCCAGCCCACCGTCGCGCTCTATCGCTATCTCTACAACACGGTCGGCGCCCAGTATTTGTGGTGGCTGCGGCGCACACTGCCTGATACCGAAATCGCCATCCTTTTGGCCGCCCCCGGGGTGTCATTGCACGTGCTGACGCGCGACCATCAGCCGGCCGGCTTTTTCGAGCTGGACGCCCGGCAGGGCCACACGGTCAACCTCAGCTATTTCGGCTTGATGCCGCACGCGATCGGCCAGGGCCTGGGCCAGGCGCTACTCGGGGCGGCCATGCAGCGCGCCTGGGCGCACGGGCCGCGCGCGCTGACGGTGAACACCTGCACCGCCGACCATCCGCGCGCCCTGCCGAATTACCTGGCGGCCGGTTTCGTGCCCATTCGCACTGCGCGCGAATTGTGGGACGTGCCGGACCATCTGGGCCTGATCGTGCCGGAGCGCCTGCGCGTCGCGTGACCGGTCACGCAGCGTAACGCGCTACAGCCAAGTCCTCGTGCTCGATATTGGGCCGGCGCCCGCTGATCAGGTCGGCCAATAAAGCGCCCGAGCCGCACGACATCGTCCAGCCGAGCGTGCCGTGCCCGGTGTTCAGCCACAGATTGGCCACCTTGGTCGGACCCACCACAGGCGGCCCGTCCGGCGTCATCGGCCGCAGCCCGGTCCAGAATTGCGCGCGCGCCACGTCGCCGCCGTGCGGAAAGAGGTCGGTGACCGAATGCACCAGCGTGCGCCGCCGCGGCTCGCGCAGCGTGTTGCTGTAACCGGCCAACTCGGCCGTGCCGCCTACGCGGATGCGGTCCCCCAGGCGGGTAATGGCCACTTTGAACGTCTCGTCCATGACCGTGCTGACCGGCGCCTCGGTCACGTCGGCCACCGGCATGGTGATCGAGTACCCCTTTACGGGATAGACAGGCAGGCCGATGCCGGCCGCCCGCAACAGTGCCGGCGAGTAGCTGCCCAACGCCATGACGTAACTGTCGGCCGTCAGTACCCCGGCCGAGGTGACGACGCCAGAAATGCGCCCCGCCTCCACCATCAGCCGGTCCACGGCCGTGCCGTAGCGAAACACTACGCCCGCCGCCTCGGCCAAGGCGGCCAGGCGCTGCGTAAACAGGTGGGCGTCGCCGGTTTCATCTCCGGGCAGACGCAAACCGCCCACGAACTTGTCCGAAACGCGGGCCAGCGCGGGTTCCTGCGCGATGCACCCGGCCTGGTCCAGTATGGTGTAGGGCACACTCAACCGGTCGAGCACGGCAGTGTCGTCGCCCGAGCCATCGGCCTGCTTTTGCGTTCGAAACAGCTGGAGCAGCCCGCGCTGCCCCTCGTCGTAAGTGATGCCGGTGGTGGTCCGCAGGTCTCGCAGCCGGTCGCGGCTGTACTCGGCCAGCCGCACCATGCGCTGCTTGTTGCGCGCATACGCCTCCGCATTGCAGTTGCCCAGAAAGCGAGTAACCCAATCGATCAACTGCCGGTCCGGCACCGGCCAGAAAACCAGCGGCCGATGCCGCATCATCAGCCACAGAAAAGCTTTCTTCGGCGTGTCCGGCCCGGCCCATGGCGCGGACAGGCCAGGCGAGACCTGACCCGCGTTGGCGAAACTCGTCTCCAGCCCGGCGCCCGGCTGCCGGTCGATCACGATCACCTCGTGCCCGGCCTGGGCGAGATACCAGGCCGACGTCACACCCACGACGCCGCTGCCGAGCACAAGAACTTTCAACGCGGCACCTCGCTTTACCCGGCCAGCTACATGGGGGTCAGCCGACGATTTCCTCCGGCCTGAAGAAAAAAGCGATTTCGGTGGCCGCATTCTCAAGGCTGTCCGAGCCGTGCACCGAATTGGCCTCGATATCCTCGGCGAACTCTGCGCGTATCGTCCCTGCATCCGCCTTCTTCGGATCGGTCGCCCCCATGATGCGCCGGTTGGCGGCCACCGCGTCCTCGCCTTCCAGCACCTGCAGCACCACTGGTCCGCTGGTCATGAAGGTGACCAGCCCACCGAAGAACGGGCGCTCGCGGTGCACGCCGTAAAACTCCTCGGCCTGCGCCTTGGTGATGATGGCGCGCTTCTGCGCCACGATCCGCAGCCCCGCTTCCTCGAACTTGGCGTTGATCCGCCCGGTCAGGTTGCGCCGCGTGGCGTCGGGCTTGATGATCGAGAAGGTGCGTTCGGTGGCCATGGCTGGAATCTCGCGTCTGCTAGGTTGCGCGCGCCTTAGACGAGGCAGTGTGGGTGGGCAACCCATGATGCCTCTTGAACGCCCCCGCCGGCGCGGCCGACGCTTTCCCGAACGCTTGGGTTGGGCTACGGCCAGAGATGCCGACGGTGCCTCGCCTGGGAGTCGAAGGCATGGATGCCGCGCGTCTTGGCACTGCTGGCGGTCGTGCCCGTAGCAGCGCCAAGATTGCGGCATCCCAGGCGAACGGCAAACGTGGCGGCCGGCCGCGCAAGCGTCGCGATTAGTCCGCCTACTGTCACGCTGTAATAGGCCGAAATAGGTCCAACACATGAAATGCGGAACATTGCGGGCAATCGGGCACAATCTGGCCGACTCAACAGGAGATGGTAGTAGCTTTTTGCTTAACACGTTCTGTCTCGACGTTTTGGGCGAGGCAGACCACACGTCGGATGGATACATCGAGCTGGATGTCTTGGCTGGAACTTCGTGCGTGGATGGGAAGCCTCCTCGTGTTCTGGACCACCTTGGAAGATTGCGAACTCATCGCACCCTCGCCTGTTCTGAAATACTGCTGAACCATGTCCCTCCTCACCATCACCGGCCTGACCCTGCGCATGGGCGGCCGCACCTTGCTGGATCAGCGCCGACCTCTCCGTCGAGCCTGGACGGCGCGTGGGCCTGGTCGGGCGTAATGGGGCGGGCAAGTCCACGTTGCTGCGCGCCATCTTCGGCGAGCTGGCGCCGGATGGCGGCGATATCCGGTTTTCCGCCCGCGCGCGGATGGCCCAGGTGCGGCAGACGGCACCGTCCGGCCCGCAATCGTTGCTAGACACCGTGCTGGAGGGCGACCCGGAACGCCTGGCTTTGCTGCGCGAGGCCGAAGCACCCGACCCCTCCCGCGCGGCCGACATCCATGAGCGCCTGCGCACCATCGGCGCGGACGCGGCGCCAGCCCGCGCCGCCAGCATCCTCGCAGGGCTTGGATTCGACGCGGCCGCGCAGGCGCGCCCGGTGGACAGTTTTTCCGGCGGCTGGCGCATGCGCGTGGCACTTGCCACTGCGCTGTTCGCCGCACCCGACCTGCTGCTGCTGGACGAGCCCACCAACCATCTCGACCTTGAAGCAACCCTGTGGCTGGAGGGCTGGCTGGCCAAGTTTCCCGGGGCGGCGATCGTCGTCAGCCACGACCGTGGGCTGCTGGACCGTGCCGTGGACAGCATCGCGCATCTGGACCGGGAGAAACTCTCGCTGACCCCAGGCGGCTATGCCGAATTTTTGCGTATCCGCACCGAGCAGGCCATGCAGCTTTCGCGTGCCGCGGAGCGCGTCGCTGTGCAACGCGCTCACATGCAGAGCTTCGTCGACCGGTTTCGTGCCAAAGCCACTAAAGCGCGTCAGGCTCAGGCGAGGCTGAAGGCGTTGGAAAAACTGCCGGTGATCGACACGGTCATCGAGGCCGCGCCCACCCGTTTCGCCTTCCCCGAACCGACCAAACTGGCGCCGCCCATCCTGACGCTCGAAAAAGTCAGCGTCGGCTATGATGGCGCGCCTATTTTGAAAAACCTGTCGCTGAGCGTCGATATGGACGACCGCGTCGCGCTGCTAGGAGCCAACGGTAACGGCAAATCCACCTTCGCCAAACTCGTGGCAGGGCGGCTGGACCCGATGGCCGGCGAGATGCGGCGCTCAGGAAAAATGCGCGTCGGTTATTTTGCGCAGCACCAGGAAGCCGAGCTGATCCCCCAGGAGACGCCGGTCGATCACATGGCCCGCGCCTTGCCGCATGCGTTGCCGCCGCAGGTGCGCGCGCAGCTCGCCCGCTTCGGCCTGGATGCCGACCGGGCCGAGACACCGACGCAGAAGCTGTCGGGCGGGGAGCGCGCCCGACTGTTGCTGGCGCTGGCCACGCGTGAGGCGCCGCATCTGCTGATCCTGGACGAGCCGACCAATCATTTGGATATCGATGCGCGCGACGCTCTGGTGCGCGCGCTGGGCGAGTACGAAGGCGCCGTTCTGCTGATCACCCACGACCCCGATTTGGTGGAGCTGGTGGCGGACCGGCTCTGGCTGGTGGGTGACGGCACGGTGCGCCCGTACGACGGCGACATGGCCGATTACCGCGCCCTGCTGATCGAGCGCGCACGCCCTGCCCGGGCCGAGATTGCTCCGACGCGGCGGGACGACCGGCGGGATCGCGCCGAAGCCCGCCAGCAGACCGCCCCGCTGCGGCGCCAGGCAAAAGCGGCCGAAGCGCGTATCGCCAAGCTGGCCGCCGAAAGGGCCGCGCTCGAAGCGCGCCTCGCCGACCCGGCGCTCTACGCCCCGGGCCGCACGGCCGAGATTACGGCGGCCAACACGCGCCTGGCCGCAATCGCACGTGAGACGGAGGCAGCCGAGATGGAATGGATGGAGGCGGAAGCTGCTCTTGAGATGGCCGGCTGACGATCGCCGCCCGGCATATCAAGGCTCTTGCACGCGGATGTAGGGTCGCTACCCTAGGGGCAAGCGGCCAATAATACCGCGACCTGGGAGGATTTTTCTGAATGCGCATCGCACGCACGCCGGCTCTGGCGGCGGGCGCGGTTGCTGGCTTGGTGGGCGCCTGCGCGCTCGCCGCCCCGGCCGCCGCCTCGACCTGCACGGACCTGGCCAATACACCACCCGCCCTGCCCGCGCCGGCGACCTTCGTGTCGTTCATCGCGCAGGACGAGACCAGCGGCTCTTTCACCACCCCCAGCGGCCAGGTGATCACCGGCCTGCCGGCATTCTGCCGGGTGGCCACGGTGGTCTCGTCGAGCGGCAACCCCGCCACGTCGCAATCGGCGGTCGAGATGTGGCTGCCGGAGGCCGGCTGGAACGGCCGCTACGAAGGCTTCGGCAATGGCGGGTTCGCCGGCAGCATCAACTACAGCGAACTGGAACTGGGCCTTCTGGAGGGGTTCGCGGCCGCCAATACCGACATGGGCACCGGCATCCTTTTCAAATGCAATAGCGCGTTCTGCGGCAACCACACCGGCTTCGGCGGTATTCCCGGCGGTCTGTATGGCGACGCCGCCGCCATACGCGATTTCGGCTATGCCGCGACCCACCTGATGACGGTCGCCGCCAAGCAGATCACCGCCACCTATTACGCGCAAAAACCGGCCTACTCCTACTTCAACGGCTGCTCCACCGGCGGCCAGCAGGCGCTGATGGAAAGCCAGCGCTTTCCGGACGATTACGACGGCATCCTGGCCGGCGCCCCGGCCTATGACCGCACGCACCTGCACATGGCCGGCCCGGCCGTGTACGAGGCCACGCATTTCGCGCCGGACGCCTACCTGACCAACCCGGCGCTGGCGCTGGCGCACGCGCTGGTCATCAAGCAATGCGCCGGCACCCATGGCGGCCTGCCCACCGACGATTTTCCGATCCAGCCCGCCCAGTGCCACGCTGACGCGACAGCACTCATGTGCACCGGCGCGCCCGGCGAAGTGCCCTGCACCGACCCGAACAACGCATGCACCTGCCTGACCCCCGACCAGGCGATCGCCATGAATGCCGATTGGCGCGGCGCCGTCGATACCAACCACGCCCGCCTCTATCCGGGCAACGAGCGCGGCGTCGAAGAACCGGTGCCGCTGACGGCCGCCAACGGCTACGAGGGCAATCTGGGCCTGCCCTGGCAGCAGGCGTTTTCCGAACCCGCCTTCGACAGCCTGATGTTCTGGGCGCGCGGCCCGAACTGGGTCTGGACCGACATGTTCCGCACCACCTCGGTTCCCGCGCCGGAAAAGGCGAGCGAGATAGCCCTGATCGACAACACGCCTGTCGGTGACAGCACGTTTGCCGGCGTGCTGAACGCCGTCAGCACCGACCTGTCCGCCTTCGCCAAGCATGGCGGCCGCATGGTGATGTATGCCGGCTACGACGACCCGCTGATCCCGACGGCCAGCGCGATCGACTACGTCAACAAGGTCGGCAGCGATCCGTTCGCGCCAAACTATCTGCGCCTGTTTCTGGCCCCCGGCGTCTGGCATTGCGGCGGCGGCCCTGGCGCCAACGCGTTCGGCAATCTGACCACACAGTTGCCGCCGCAGCCGCTCAACCCCGCCGATGACGTGCTGGGGGCGTTGATCGCCTGGACGGAGCACGGCGTGGCCCCGACCCAGGTGATTGCCACGAAGTATGTCAACGACACGCAAAGCCAGGGCATCGCCTTCCAGCGGCCGCTCTGCCTGTATCCCGCGCATAGCAAGTATGTGGGTGGGGATCCGAACAGTGCGGCCAGCTTCAAGTGCGTGGCTGCAAAGCCGGTGACCAACCAGGGGTTCGCGGCGAAATACGGGCCGCAGTAAGGAAGACAAGCAAGGTCTGCTTTTTTGCAAAAGAGCAGCAAAAGACTTTTGTCAGTGCTGTCGCCCACTCACTGACAAAAGTCTTTTGGTTCTTTTCTCTCAGAAAAGAACGCCTTGCTTACTTCTCCACCACTGGCAGATCCTGTGCCCGCACGGTCCCATGCTGACTAGCAAAAACCAGCTCCTGACCGCCCCCTTGCGACTGCGATACACCGCCGATGCGGTGCTCGCCGCTGTCGTAGATGGTCAGATGCCCGCCCTGTTCGATGGCGACGCGCCTCGCCTCCGGAAAACAGGCGTAGCGCACGCCGTCTTGCGCACCCGTGGCGGAGGGGCGGCCCAATCCGGCCGGCCACCAATCGTCCTGGGCCGGCGAGGGTTCGGCGGCGGGTTGCGGCGAATTGGCCAGGGCAGCGCACAGAGCGGCGACCCGCTCGCGCAGACCAGTATCGCCCATCGCGCCGACCTGGGTCATGCCGCCCGCCGACCACTGGCCCATGCCGCCCAGCTCCTTGTGGCTGAACTGCGCCATCCGCCCGCCGCCCCGTCGCACCGCGTCGGCCAGCACGCGCACGGCCTCCGCGCTCACCCCATATTGCCGCGCCAGCGCGTCAAAATCCGTCATACCGCCCTCCGGGTCTGTTGCCCGGACCAACGCAGGACGGCCAACCAGGCTGCCGCATTGCTGGACTGCGTGCGCAGGCGACGGCCGAAGCAGCCAATCCAGTAGAGGCGCCCACAGCTCGGTTTGCGCGCTGCCGCCTGCCACCATGCCCACGTGCCCGGCTCTAGGACGGTGCACCGAGGCATTTGGCAGGCGCGCGGCCAGGGCGAGGGCGCTCTCCGCCGGCACGATGCGATCGCGCGCCGGCACGGCCACGAAACTCTCCATGGCCAGCCTTTCGGGCTGCACCACCTCGCCTGCCACCCGCCAGCCGCCCGCCTGGGGCGAATTGGCGCCATACCAGCCGCCCAGGACTTCGCGGGCGACGGGTGCTGGCAACGGCACGCCGTCGTTCAGCCAGTCTTCCAGGGCCACGAATTGCCGGGCGCGCGGGCTGTGCTGGTCCTGGGCGCCAAAGTCGCGGTATTTACGGCCCACGCCGCCCGGGTCGGCCAGGCTGAACAGGGCTTGGAGCGCATCGACCGGCAGGGCACCGGACATGCCCATCAAGGGTTCAAGGGCGGGCAGGCAACCGGCCAGGCGGCGCGGGCCCTCCGCCGTGGGGGACCAAAAGTCCCAAGGCGTGGCCAGCAAGGCCACCCGCGCTACCAGACCGGGCCGTCGAAGGGCTGCGGCCACCGCCATCAGCCCCCCCATGCAGTAGCCGACCAGCGTGACTGGGCCGCCTAACGCCAGCATCGCGCGTTCCAACCGGCCGGCGATATAGTCGGTCAAAGTGAACCGGCGTTCGGCCACGCCCGGCCACCCCCAATCCAGCAGCAGCGGCCGCACGCCGCCTGCACCCAGGAATCGCAGCATGGAGTGCCCCTCCATGAGGTCCAGCACATGGGCGCGATTGACCAGGCTGGGCACCACCAGCACGGGCGGACCACCCGACGTGCCGTAATCCAGCAGGCGCGACGAACCTTCTGTCCAGACGCTCGGCGGGTCGGCCAGGGTGCGCTGCCATGGGTGGCGGCGATAGGCGGCGATTCCGGCGATCAGCGCCGCATCCGGAAAGGCGCTCCGCAGATCAGCCGGTGATGGGGTTGGCAAGCCTGCGCTCAAGCTCGTCCACGCGCGCTGCCAGTCGGGCCAGTTCCCTGTCGCGTGCATCAGGTGCATCAGCAGCGGCCGCGGCCCCAGCCGGTGCAGCTTCCGTGGCAGGTCCGGCCGATCCATCAGCGCGCCCCGCACCCGCCCAGGCCCGTGCCCAATCGGCCCATGCCGATACCGATATCGACCAAGCTTCTGCACGCTCCCGATCTGTGGCCGCGGCGCTCAGTTCGCTGTGCCAGATCGTGATCCAGTCCTCGAGGATGGACTGGCGGTCGTCCAGGCCTCGCGTCATGCCTCATCAGTCCAAACCGTGATTACACGCGCGGTATAGGCTACGCTGGCCGGCCCGTGAAGAAAGCCGGCCACAAGGTCGCGGCTCCGACTTGATTGGTGTGCAGTGCCGCATGCGTGCTAGGCCGGTCACGAAGATGCGAGGAGGAGGCCCCGATGACCCAGATCGAAGGACCACGCCCGGAGGCGGAGGTGCCTTTGGCGGCACCGGTCGTCGTCAAGAAATACGCCAATCGACGCCTCTACAATACCGAAAGCTCGAGCTACATCACGCTCGACACGCTGGCCGACATGGTACGCCACGGCCGTGATTTCGTTGTGTATGACGCCCGCAGCGGCGAGGACATAACGCGAAGCGTGCTGACGCAGATCATCGTTGAAGAGGAGAGCAAGGGCCGCGCCTTGCTGCCCACCACCTTCCTGCGGCAGCTCATCGGGTTCTATGGCGACAGCATCGGCGGCCTGGTGCCCCGCTATCTTGAGCACACCATGGGCGCCATCGCCCGCCAGCAGGAGCAGATGCGCGCGGCCATGCAGCAGACGATGGGCAGCCTGCTGCCGCCCGGGCTGGACGAAATGCGCCGGCAGAACGTGGCGATGATGGAAAGGGCGATGAGCCTGTTCAGCCCGTTCTACCGTCCGCCCGGCTCGGAAGGCGAGGCCCTGTTATCCGTGGTGGAGGCGCACCCGGCCGGAGCCTCGGCCGATCAGGCGCGGATCGAAGCGTTGCAGCATGAAGTCGAGATGCTGCGCGCCAAGCTGGCCGAGCAGACGGACACACTCAAGCCCAACTGACAGGGGCTACACTGCATTCGGACGTCGCGCGACCATTTCGTTCGCATACGCTCCAGTATGTTCGCGCGGCCATGAGCCCGGCTGAAAAGATTTTCAATGCGCCGACGTATTGTCGTGCGGAGTTCCCTCAATCCGGGGTAGAGTAGGACTACGCCCGGCAACGGGTCGGCCGGCACCGGTCTAGGGACGATGCGCTGAACCGCGCCGCATGCGGCCAGGTCTCGCGCCAGAAACAGGGGTGACGACGTGAACGATACCGAGCTGGTTGCGCCTGACGTGTTTGCCGAGGCCAGAACCCGACAGCTTGCCGGGCAAACCTTCGCCGCGGGCCAACACCGCCGACCGGCATGTTGGCGCCCGGATCCGCGAACGCCGGATCATGCTGGGCCTATCGCAACAGCAATTGGCCAGCATGATAGGGGTGACCTATCAACAAGCGCACAAATATGAGCGCGGACTGAACCGTATTTCCGCCGGCCGGCTTTATGACATCGCTAGCGTCCTGAGCGTGCCGATCTCCTGGTTTTTCGAGGGTATGGACGAGGAGAGCAGCGTCGCAGAACTCAGCCCACGCCAGCGTATGTGCTTGGAGCTGGCACGAAACTTCGCCTTGATCGACAACTTGAAGCACCAGGAAGCTCTGAGCCAGATGGCCAGGGCATTGGCTCAGGCGGAGGCGGCGGGCACCGCCTGAGCGCTATATCCCGGCTCCGCGCCGTCGCTGGACCGGAACCTACGCCTGCCAAACCTTGTCGGCGCTCTGTGTCAGCCGCGAGCCCAGCGATGCTCGTGCACAAGACCCTCGTCGTGGTCGTGGGTTCGGTGGCCATGCTGGTGTGTGCCGCGGTCCTCGCCGTGCTTGCCACCGGGGGGCGTATTGCGGGCCCACTGGTGGCTATGCACCAGTCCGTCATCGTAGAAGTCGCAGGTTGGGGCGGCGTAGGTCATGACGGCGTGCTCCTGGTCGATGCGTCGTCACATCTACGCACGGGGCGATCAACGTTTCACGCCGGTGGCTTCGGCGCGGCTGGAATGGTGTAAAGGCGTACACACCCCCACCTGTAAACCTGTCGCGCGCTTGTAAACCGACGGGTTACCAGGTGATCGTGCCGAGACGCGCCAGGGGAATGTGCCCGACGGACAGAGTGCGATCACGCAGAGTGAACGGCAGCCGGACGGCGCCGCGTCCATCATGTGGCATGACCGCAAGCATTGCCTTTGCGGTCAATCCCACACCGGGCGTAATCAGGCCGCCGCTGGACGCTGCATCCAACGCGGCATCGGTGCCTTCGGCCTGCACGTGGCCATCGCCAACCGGCTGGAGTTCGCCGTCCAGCCCGAGCACCGCCGACCAGTCCAGCAGAAGCGGCCCCCAGCGTAATCTTGCCTCGTTGATCCGCACACGGCCACCACCATCCCGCCACGCAACGGCCTGCGCCGCGGCCCGGGTCCGCCCAGGAAGGGCCGATACCCCGTCCGCCCCGGTCGGCAAGCCAACCAGAGCCAACTCGGCACCCGCGTCGGTGATCGTGGCGCCCAGCGGCCAGCGGCCGACATCCGGCAGGCCGACGTCGTGCGCGCGCGCATCGACGACGACAGACGTCACCTTCTGGCCACCAAAACCAGCCGACACGTGCTGCTGGTGCATGGTCAGCCGCAAGGTCGCGATCTGCACGTCCTGCGGGTTGCGCGACCCCGCGATACCGCCTGCCACACCGTCCGCCTGAAACGTCGCCCATTGCCCGGCAGGGGCCGATACACTGATCCGCGCCTCCGCCCGCGTTGCGACGAAGCCGAGATCGGGTGCGTGGGACAGACGCAGGAATTGCTGCCCTTGCGCCGACAGCACGAGCGTCAGCGGATGCCGCAGGGAGATCCGGGCGAGCAGCCGGTCGGCGGACCATGCCAGCCCCCCAGGCATGATCCGTTCGCCGCCGGAGATCGCCGGCCGGTCAACACTCAGCGTCGCGGCGAACGGCCAGCCGCCAACCGTGCGATCCCCTGTCGTGACCGTCCAGCCATGCTGGGCGGCCGCGGCGAGTACTGACGCGACCTGCATGAGCAACACTTGGCTGGCGATCAGCCAAATCAGCCCGTGCAGCGCCATCGCTCCGGCGAACACGATCACAACACAAAGGACGGGTCTCCTTGAGACCTGGTCGCGTATCGTCACGGCAAACTCATCCACATACCCGGACAGCCGGCCAGGCGCGCGCGACGCCATCCGGCAAGACAGGGTGCGGGCAGCAGCATCACGATTTCGTGCACATTCCGAAAGTCACGCATTTTCAATATGAAAGACCAAATCATCCCCAACCTGTCAGCTTGACGAGGCACGCGGGCGGCCCGCCGTCAGGTGTGGCAAAAGACTGTGAAGCGAGTGTCTTAACCTGTTTCGGTCGGCACGTGCGGGGGCGCGGATCGGGACTCTTCCACAGGGTTACCCACACCCTTGACCATGTTGAAGCCGACTTCCTCCGCCTCCCGCCAGAACTGCTCGATGCCGGCCAGCAGCGCCTGCCGATTGCCGGGCGCCAGGGGTGGGCCGATCGCGACATGGATCCGCCCGGCCCGTTTGCCGAAGGGATTGCGAGGCCAGCAACGGCCGGAGTCGGTGGCCACAGGCAGAACCGGCAGCCCGGTTCGTGCGGCGATCGCAGCCACACCCGGCTGCAATGCCACCCGCTCACCCGGCGGAATGCGTGTCCCCTCCGGGAATATGACGATCTGACGGGACTGCGCGACGGCCTGCATGGTGGCCGCGAGCAGGCCGCGCAACGCCGCCGCGCCGGCGGCGCGATCGACCGGGATCATGCCCGCTGGCTCCAGCAAGGGTCCGAATAGCGGAATCCGGCGCAGCTCCTCCTTCATCACGTAGCTTGGCCGGTCCAGAAGCTGCATCCATAGCAGCGTGTCGAACGCCGACTGATGCTGGCTGGCGAGCAGGACCGGGCCCTCCGCCGGTATGTGTTCCATCCCGCTGACGACGACATGGATGCCGCAGATGGCCGGCAGTCCCCCGAGTATGGTGCGTGCCCAGCGCTGCGCTAGCGGCAACGCCAAATGACGGGCAAACAGCCGCACCGGAAGCCCTGCGAGGCCGAAGGCGGTCGTCAGGCCGTGAAGCCAGACTTCGAAGATGGCGGACCGTAATCGCTCCATCATGGCGCGGGGCCAACGCGACCCGCCGGCCCGGGCGCCGCCTCCGTCCCCAGCCGGGCTAGGTCGAGCGATGCCGCCAGATATTTGGTGTACTCGCCCGCCAGCAGGCGCAGCGTGCCGAGGTGAAGCAGGTGCCCGTTCCGCCTAAGCGCCGGCGGCAGCACCGGGACGGCAACCAGCGCCACCCCGGGCAGGCTGCGTTGCAGCTCGGTGAGTGCACGCCGCATGTGATAGCTGGCTGTCACCACGAGCAGCGAGTGCAGGCCCTCGGCCGCGACCCAGTCGGCCGCCTCGTCGGCATTGCCGGTCGTGCTGGTGGCCTCTCGCCCCAGCGTGATCCGGCCAGCGAGCGACGCGGCATTAGTTCCGGTGCCTCGCAGCAGCGCGCCCAGTTCCGCTCCATGGCCCACGCCGGAGATGAGCATCACCCGCGCCCGCCCGCCTTGGAGCAAACGCACGCCGGTGGCGATCCGGTCGGCCCCGCCGGTCAGGACGACGATGCCGTCCGCGCGATCGGGCGTGGCGGCGGCGGGCGCTGCCCCCAGCTCGGCCGTTCCCAGCACGAACCACGCGAATCCCGCCAGCCAAATGGCCGCGAGCACACCGGCCAGCAAGGCCGAGGCCCAGAGCAGGCGCCTCATGCCGGGCGCCTGAGCCACAGCCGGATCGTCACCTGTGCGGTCAACCAGGCGCATGCACCGCTGGCGGCGGGAACGCATGCGGCCAACAGCCAGGGCAGTATGGGAGAACGACGAAGCACGGCCCAGATGTCTGCCTGGGAACCCGGTCCGATTGCTGCGGGCGTCACCAGCCAGGTGACGGCTATCAATACCGGCACAGCCAGCGCTGCCCCCAGTAGCGCCCCGCCCGCCGACAGCCGGCCGACACGGCCAGCCCAGCGGGACGCGATCAGCCCCTCCGAGGCGCCCAGACCGTGTATGATGCCCATGGCCGAATGCTGGCCGGCAAGCGCGCCGCGTGCCGCCGCGGCCAAAAGGCAGACGGCCAAGCCCACGGCCAGGCCGGCGCCGGCCCACGCCACCGCCTGCCACCGGGTAGCGACACGCCCTACGCCCGTCAGCCACTCGGGGGCCGGCTCCAGCTGCGTCCCTGGCGCCAACCGGGCCAATTGCGGCGCCAGCCAAGGAGGTGCCTCACCGCGCAGCTCGAAAGTTGCGGGCAGCAGGTCCGCCGGAATGCTGGTGTCACCACTCAGCCATGGCGCGAGCAGGCCGCCGAGTTCGGTGGGCGGCAGACGGCGCGCGTTCAACCCCGCCACTCCCGCCAGGGAAGCGGCCACCACCTCGCCCCTCGTGCCGGGAGCTTGCGCGGCCGGCGCTCCGGGTTGCGGCACCATCACCATCGCTGGCGGCCTGGCCTGAGCCTGCCACGTGCCGGCCTGTTCGACGAGGGTCAGGGCCGCCGTCCAGGCCAGGATCACGCCGAACGATACGCCCGCCGCCAGCGCCGGAAGTGCGCCGCCGGGCATGGCCTGGCGCAGCGCCAATAAGTCGTCGGCGGCCCATCGGCCGGTGCGCTGCCCCATCACCCGGCACGCGGTGCCACTGCCGGCGTATCGACGACCAGCCTGCCCTGCGCCAGGCGCAATGCGCGAGCCGGGTGACGCGCCACGAGTGCCATGTCGCGCGTGGCGACCAGTACCGTCGTTCCTAGCCGGTTCAGCTCTGCCAGCAAGGTCATCAGGCGGTCAGCCTGGCCGTCATCGAGGTTTTGGGCGGGCTCGTCGGCCAGCAACAAGGCGGGGCGCGCGATCACGGCGCGGGCGATGGCGACACGCTGCCGTTCCCCGCCCGACAACTGCCCGGGATGTGCCTCGGCCCTGCCGTCCAGCCCCACCCAGCGCAGGATCTCGGTGACGTCCGCACTCAGCTGCGGCTCTGGCCGTCGTGACAGGCGTAGGGGCAGGGCCACGTTGTCGAACGCCGAGAGGTGGGGGAGCAACCTGAAATCCTGGTGGATGGTGCCGATCCGCTGCCTTAGTCCCGGCAGTGCGCGCCGGTCCGGCTTCGCGACATCAGTGTCGAGAACATGCAGCACGCCCGAAGTGGGCCGCACCGCGAGCGTGAGCAGGCCAAGCAGGCTGGTTTTGCCCGCCCCTGAGGCGCCGAGCAGCCAGCCAAAGGCGCCCGCCCCCAGGGTGAAGCCGAGATCCCTCAGCACATAGGGGCCCGCGCCGTAGCGTAATCCGACCCCCTCCGCCCTGATCATCGCTTTTGCCATCCAAGATCGTCCGGCCGTTTTGCCGCGCCGGCCGCGTGATTGCCAAGCGTGGCGCGCCTGCCCAGGATGTGGCGACCCATGCGTATCGATTGTCCCGGCTGTGCGGCCGCCTACGACGTGCCGGCCAGCGTCCTGACCGCGCGGCGGGTGATGCGCTGCGCCCGTTGCGGCACCGAGTTCACGCCGCAGGCCCCGTTCCCCAGGGCACCGGCACACGTCGCGACCCCCGACCCCATCCCGGCCACACCCGCCGTTGTCCCGCCCGAAACGGTGGTTGCCGCGGACGATCGTCTAGGCCTGTCGGTGCTGCCGCAGTGAACGCGCCGCCGCGCCGCCGCGCACCGCGATATTGGCCGCTTGGCTGCTGAGCCTCGTGCTGCTCGGCGCGGGGGCCTGGGCCATGGTCGCGTGGCGCGCCTCGATCATGCGCGCCTGGCCCGCTTCCGCCCGGCTCTACATCGCGCTCGGCTATGCGCGCTGAACCCGCCAGCGTCCGGGTAACCTTGCTTGCAAAGCTCCGCCCCCTTTGCTCTTAGGGCGCGAGCCGCAGGAGCGCCCCATGCCAGACACGCACGTCACCCAGCAGGATTTTAGAGTTCGCGACATGTCGCTGGCCGGCTGGGGCCGAAAGGAGATTTCGATGGCCGAGGACGAAATGCCCGGCCTGATGGCGCTGCGCGAGGAATACGGCAACAGCCAAGCCGCTGGCCGGCGCCCGCATCGCCGGCTGCCTGCACATGACGATCCAGACCGCCGTGCTGATCGAGACGCTGACGGCGCTCGGCGCCACCGTCCGCTGGTCGTCCTGCAACATCTTCTCGACCCAGGACCATGCCGCCGCCGCCGTGGCCGCGGCCGGCGTGCCGGTGTTCGCCTGGAAGGGCATGAGCGAGGACGAATTCAACTGGTGCATCGAGCAGACCGTGCGCGGCCCAGGGGATGGCTGGACGCCCGAACATGATTCTGGATGACGGCGGCGACCTGACCAACCTGATGCACGAAAGCTATCCCGAAATGCTGGCCGACGTGCGCGGCCTCTCGGAGGAGACCACCACCGGCGTGCACCGCCTGTGGGAGATGCAAGGCCGGCAAGCTGCTGACGCCCGCGATCAACGTGAACGACAGCGTCACCAAGTCGAAATTCGACAATCTGTATGGTTGCCGCGAAAGCCTGGTGGACGGCATCCGCCGCGGAACGGACGTGATGATGGCCGGCAAGATCGCCGTCGTTGCGGGCTTCGGCGACGTGGGCAAGGGCTCGGCCGCCTCGCTGCGCAACGCCGGCTGCCGCGTGATGGTGACCGAAGTCGATCCGATCTGCGCGCTGCAGGCGGCCATGGAAGGCTACGAGGTCGATACGATGGACGATGCCGCCCCGCGCGGCGACATCTTCGTCACCGCCACCGGCAACGTGGACGTCATCACCGCCGACCACATGCGCGCCATGAAGCACCGCGCCATCGTCTGCAATATCGGCCATTTCGACAGCGAGATTCAGATCGAGGCGCTGCGCAACTACAACTGGGAGAACGTCAAGCCGCAGGTGGACGAGGTGGTGTTCCCGGACGACAAGCGCCTGATCGTGCTGTCCGAAGGCCGCCTGGTGAATCTCGGCAACGCGCACGGGCCATCCCGAGCTTCGTGATGTCGGCCAGCTTCACCAACCAGGTGCTGGCGCAGCTGGAACTGTGGCAGGCCAAGCCTGGGCAGTACGAAAAGAAGGTCTATACGCTGCCGAAGCATCTCGATGAGAAGGTCGCGGCGCTGCATCTCGCAAAGGTCGGCGCCAAGCTGACCAAGCTTTCCGACAAGCAGGCCGAGTATCTGGACCTGCCTCGCGTGCAACGGGCCGTTCAAGCACGAGCTGTACCGCTACTGAGCGTAGATCGTTCGCCGTGAGATTTCCTGCCATGCGACGTACCGCCACGACTGTTCTGCTGCTTGGCGCATGCGCGGGCGCGGCGCCCCCGTCGGAGGCTGGCGCGAGCGGCGATCCCGTGATTGCCCGGGCGGTGGCGGCGATCTCTCCCGACCGCCTGCGCGCTACCGACGAGCGCCTGGTCGCCTTCGGCACACGCAGCACCTTTTCCGACCACGCCCCAACCGGGCGTGGCGTGTTCGCCGCGCGGGACTGGATCGCGGATCAGTTCAGGCAGATCGCCGCCACTACCGGCGGGCGCATGACGGTAGCCCTCGACGAATACATCCAGCACGCCGACGGCCACCGCGTGCCGCGCGACGTGCTCATCAGCAGCGTCGTCGCCACCCTGCACGGCGAGGAGCCGGGCGGCCGCACCTATGTGATGTCCAGCCACTACAACTCGCGCAATTCCGACAACGCGGACGGCACGGCCGACGCGCCCGGCGCGGACGACAATGGGTCTGGCACCGCGGCTGTGCTGGAGGCGGCCCGCGTTCTGGCAGGGCTTCATCCGCGCGCCACCATCATGTTCGCGACCTATGACGCCGAGGAGCAGGGCCTGTTCGGCTCCACCCACCATGCGCAGACGCTGAGCCAGGCCGGCGCGGACGTGCAGGGCGATCTCAACAACGACATTGTAGGCGCTTCGGTCGGCGACCGGGGCCAGCACAATCCGGACAGCGTGCGCATATTCTCCGAGGCGCTGCCGGCGGGTTCAGACCCCAAAAAGATCAATCTGCTCGGCAGCGAGAACAACTCATCCTCGCGTGAGCTGGCCCGCTTCGCGCGCGAGGTGGGTGATCGCTACGTCCCGGGCCTGCACGGACAATTGATCTATCGCGCTGACCGGTTCTTGCGTGGCGGCGACCAGGAGTCGTTCACCGCCGCCGGTTTCCCCGCCATCCGCTTCGTCGAACCCGTCGAGACCTTCGCCCACCAGCATCAGAACGTGCGTGTGGAGGGCGGTGTGCAGTACGGCGATCTGGGCCGTTTCATGGACTTTGCCTACCTCGCTTGCGTGACCCGGTATAACGTGTCTGTGCTGGCCAGCCTGGCGCTGGGTCCCGGTCGCCCCGCCCGCGCCTGGATCACGACGAAGGACCTCACCAACGACACCACCCTCGGCTGGGCCCCCGTCGCCGGCGCGGCGCGTTACGAGGTGGTGCGCCGCGCGACAGACGCCGCGCAGTGGACGGATTCGAGCGATGCCGGCCCGGCCACCACGCTCACCCTACCCTATTCCAAGGATAACTGGCTGTTCGGCGTGCGCGCGGTCGATGCGCAGGGACGGCGCGGCGTGCCAGCCTACCCGCTGCCGCAGCGCTAACGAAATCCCGTCTACACCGCGGCTTGGCATGAGCCGGGACGCACACAGGTTTGTGCGATGCAGCGTCTCGACGCCACAATGGCGGGCTGGTAGCGGCGGTGCGGTTTTTCACGCGGAGGCGCTTGATGATCGATCCGCTCCGGCGCCGGCTGTGGCTTGGATGCCAGCGAGGCGTGGCTTTGCTGGCCTGCGCGGCGCCTGCCTCGTGCGGCGGCGTGCTCGATCCGCACGGGCCGGTCGCGTCCGCCGAGCGGCTGATCCTGTTCGACGCGACCGCCATCATGCTGGTGGTGGTAGGTCCTGTCATTGTCATGACGTTCGCGTTCGCATGGTGGTACCGCGCATCCAATACGCGCGCCGCCTATCGGCCCGATTGGGACTATTCGGGCCGGGTGGAACTGGTGGTGTGGTCGATCCCGGCGATGATCGTCATGCTGCTGGGCGGCGTCGCATGGATCAGCTCGCACCAGCTCGATCCGGCGATCAAGCTCGCCGGAAGCGGTCCGCCGCTGCGCGTGCAGGTGGTCTCGCTCGACTGGAAATGGCTGTTCATCTACCCAGACCAGCATGTGGCCACCGTCAACCAGCTGGTCGTCCCCGCTGGATCGCCGCTGTCTTTCGAGTCTGACCTCGGCCACGGTGATGAATTCGCTTCTTCGTGCCGCAACTGGGCAGCCAGATCTACACCATGCCCGGCATGACCTCCCGGCTGAACCTGATGGCCGACACGCCTGGTGATTATGGCGGCCTGGCCGCGCATTTCAGCGGAGACGGGTTTTCCGACATGGATTTCATCGTGCACGCCGTGCCGCAAACCGCCTTTGCCGATTGGGTGGCGCACACGCAGGCCCAGGGCGATACGCTGGATGCCGGCCACTACGCCAAGTTGGCCAAGCTGAGCGGCGATGTCCCGCCGGCGGCGTATCACGGCGTGGACGACCATTTGTTCGGCGACATCGTGCAACGCACCGTGGCCACGCGGGCGCAGCACAGGGAACTGACATGTTCGGCAAGCTGACCTGGGCCGCCATCCCGCTGCACGACCCGATCCCGATGGCGGCGTCCATGCTGATCATCCTGGGCGGCGCGGCGTACTCGGGCTGATCACTTATCAGCGCTGGTGGCCGTATCTGTGGCGCGAGTGGCTGACCAGCGTGGACCACAAGCGCATCGGCGTGATGTACATCCTGATGGCGCTGGTGCTGCTGCTGCGGGGTTTCACCGACGCCATCATGATGCGCTCGCAGCAGGCGCTGGCCGCGGGCATGCGCGCGGCTATCTGCCGCCCGAGCACTACGACCAGATCTTTTCTGCGCATGGCACCATCATGATCTTCTTCATGGCGATGCCGTTCATGATCGGGCTGATGAATTTCGCGGTGCCTCTGCAACTGGGCGTGCGGGACGTAGCGTTTCCCGTCTTGAACGCCGTCAGCTTCTGGCTGACTGCCTCCGGCGCCCTGCTGGTCAACATCTCGCTCGTCGTGGGCGAATTCGCGCGAACCGGCTGGCTGGCGTACCCGCCGCTCTCGGAACTGCAATTCTCGCCCGGGGTGGGCGTCGACTATTATCTTTGGGCGCTGCAGATCTCCGGCATCGGCACCTTGCTGGCCGGCATCAACCTGGTCACCACCATTTTGCAAGTGCGCGCGCCCGGCATGCTGTACATGCGCATGCCGGTGTTCTGCTGGACGGCGCTGGCCTCCAATCTGCTGATCGTGGCCGCCTTCCCGATCCTGACGGCGACATTCGCGCATGCTGCTGCTCGACCGCTATCTGGGTTTTCACTTCTTCACCAACGATGGTGGCGGCAACGCCATGATGTACTTCAACCTGATCTGGGCCTGGGGCCATCCGGAGGTGTACATCCTGATCCTGCCGGCGTTCGGCGTCTTCTCGGAAGTGTTCGCGACGTTCTCGGGCAAGCGCCTGTTCGGCTACCGCTCCATGGTCATGGCGACGATGGCCATCTGCGTTCTTCTCGTTCATGGTGTGGCTGCACCACTTCTTCACGATGGGGGCCGGCGCCAACGTCAACGGCTTTTTTGGCATAATGACCATGATCATCGCCGTGCCGACGGGCGTGAAGGTGTTCAACTGGCTGTTCACCATGTTCCGCGGCCGCATACGGTTCGAGGTGCCGGTGTGGTGGGCGACGGGGTTCATCGTCACCTTTGTGCTGGGGGGCGCGACGGGCGTGCTGATGGCGGTGCCGCCGGCCGATTTCGTGCTGCATAACAGCCTGTTTCTGGTGGCCCATTTTCATAACGTGATCATCGGTGGCGTGTTCTTCGGCGGCATGGCCGGCTACAATTACTGGTTCCCGAAGGCGTTCGGCTTCACGCTCGACAAGCGGCTGGGCAACATCTCGTTCGCTTGCTGGTTCGTCGGTTTCTACCTCGCGTTCATGCCGCTCTACGCGGTCGGGCTGCTGGGCATGACGCGCCGCATGCAGCACTACAACAATCTTTCCTGGCAGCCCTACATGATCGTGGCCGAGGTGGGCGCGCTCGTTATCCTGTGCGGAATCGTGGCGACGATCGCGCAATTGGTGGTCAGCATCCGCACGCGCGAACGGCGCATGGATGTGACCGGCGATCCGTGGAACGGGCGCACGCTGGAATGGTCTACCGCATCGCCGCCGCCTTCCTATAATTTCGCCGTGATGCCCAAGGTCGAGGGCATCGACGCGTTCTGGATGATGAAGCAGCGCGGCCCCGTGCCCGCGCCGCGCTATCGAGGCGATCGAGGTGCCGCGGCGAAGCGCCAACGGGTTCATCACCGCATTTTTCGCCGTTGTGATGGGTTTTGCGCTGATCTGGCATATTTGGTGGATGGCGATACTGGGCCTGGCATGCGCGGTGCTAACCCTGGCTGCGTTCGGCTGGATCGAGCGGGGCGAAGAGGAAATCTCGGCCGAGGAGGTGGCGCAAATCGAGGGCGCCCGGCCGCGGACCGCGGTCCACGCGTGAGCGCGTCGCACGCAGCCGGCGTCGCCACGTCAAGCGAGCCATCGCGGGCGGCCGGGCGTGGTCCGGGTGGTCCGGCGCCGGTGCGCATTACGGTGGCCTACGGCTTCTGGATTTTTCTGCTGAGCGACATTGTCATGTTCTCCGCGATGTTCGCGGGCTACGCAGTGCTGTCCGGCAACACGGCCGGAGGCCCATCGAGCCGCGAGTTGTTTCATCTGCGTCCGGTCGCGATCGAAACCCTGTGTCTGCTGTTCTCCAGCTACGCCTGCGGGCTGGCCGCGCTGGCTATCGAGCGGCGGCGCATGGCGGGCTTCTACATCGGCTCGGCTGTGACATTCGCGCTCGGGGCTACGTTCCTCGCACTGGAGTTGAACGAATTCGCCGGCATGATCGCGCATGGCGCGGGGCCGGGCCGCAGCGCCTTCCTGTCCGCCTTCTTTGGCCTGGTCGGCTTGCACGGCGCGCATGTGACGGTCGGGCTGCTGTGGCTGGCTTACATGATGGCGCAGGTGGCGGTGCAAGGGCGTCGGGATTACGTGCTGCGCCGCCTGCATTGTTTTGGTTTGTTCTGGCACGCGCTGGACATTGTGTGGGTTGCGGTTTTCACGCTTGTCTATTTGATGGGATTGCGATGATGGATCAGAAAACGCCCGCGCCCGCGCATTCCGACCGGCCTCCCGGTATCGGCGAGGACGCACCGGAGGGCGATCTGCTCACCTACTCCGTCGGGCTGGGGTTCGCGCTTCTGCTGACTGGCGCGTCGTTCCTGGTGTCGCAAACTGGATTGCTGTGGGGGCCGGGCATACCGGTCGGGCTGGCGGTGCTGGCCATTGCACAAATGGGCGTGCACCTGGTCTTCTTCCTGCACATCAGCTCGGGACCTGACAACACCAATAACATCATGGCGCTGGCATTCGGCGTGTTGATCGTGACGCTGGTTGTCAGCGGCTCGTTATGGATCATGGCCAATTTGAATGCGAACATGATGCCGCCATCGGCGATCATGGAGATGCAGCGCTGATGCGACGGTCGTCGGCCTTGGCCATTGCCGGATGTTCGGTGATGGCAGCGCAGCTGGTCGGCTCGCGTTGGGCGCCGACGCCGGGTCAGCCCAGGACCGCGGCGTGGTATGCGTCGCTGCGCAAGCCATCGTTCACGCCGCCTGGGCCGGTGTTTGGCATAGCCTGGACCGGGCTGGACGCACTGCTTGGTTACTCCGGATACCGCCTGCTGACTGCGCGCGCCACACCGGCCCGAAGCTGGGCGCTGGGAGCGTGGGCTGCGAACCTGCTTGGCGTGGCTGGCTTTTCCTGGGTCCTGTTCGGCCGCAAGCGACTGGACGAGGCGTTGGGTGTTACGGCAGGCATGGTGGCCACGGCGGCGGGGGCGGCTGTCACCGCATCGGCCGTCGATCGCCGGGCCGCTTACGCGGACGTTCCACTCCTGGGATGGGTGTTGTTTGCCGCTGTTCTGCAGGAGGAAGTGTGGCGTCGAAATAGGTGATGTTCGAGGGCCTTGCTCACGTCACCGTCTGCACCAAGGCCTCGATTTGTTCGAGCAGCTTCGAAAAATCCACCGGCTTTGGATGGTAATCGTCGCACCCCGCCGCGATTGCCTTTTCGCGGTCACCGGACATGGCGTGTGCCGTCAGTGCGATAATCGGCACGTGCGCGTTTTCGGGGCTGGCTTTGATCTGGGTGGCCGCGGTCCATCCGTCCATGATGGGCAGGTTCATGTCGAGCAGGATGATATCGGGCCGCTCGGCGCGGGCGCGGTCGACACCCTGCTGCCCGTCGGTAGCCACGCTCACGTCGTGACCGCGGCGCGTCAGCCGTCGTGACAAAAAATCCCAGATTTCCTCATGATCTTCGACAAGCAGGATGCGGCTCAAGGCTGGTCTCCCGCCGCGGTCACACGCGCGGCTACGTCGGGGGAAACTTCCACACCGTATGCCAAGACGCGGCAGCGGCCCCCGGGTTCTCACGCACGGTTTGTGATCGCGTTACGCCCGTTTGTGATGCCATCGGCCGGAACTGCATACGGCATGCTTCGTAGGTGCGAACGGCAACCGCTGCCGACCGCCCTAGAGGTTGAGCCGTTCGCATCGGCGCATGACCAAGCTCTAGCGTCTTGTTTTGGCGAGCATCTTTATCCGACCGGACTTTTCCGTTCGATCGGATGATGCTCTAGAAGGAGCAACGTCCCATGTTCATGCGCATCGACCGGCTTTTGACCGAGCTTCCCGAACCCAAGAAGCCGGAGCCCAACGCGGCGGCCGCGCTGCAGGAACTGCTCGGCGGCAAGTACGGCGAGATGTCCACGCTCGGCAACTACATGTTCCAGAGCTTCAATTTCCGCAACAAGACCAAGCTGCGCCCGTTCTACAGCCTGGTCTCCAGCATTTTCGCCGAGGAATTGGGGCACGTGGAGCTGGTCAGCAACGGCATCGCCATGCTGAACAACGGCCCCGGCAATCCGAAGGAGAACGTGGACGTCTCCAAGGCGCCGTTCGAGGAGATGCAGGATGTGCGCCTCGCCGGCAGCTTCCTGTCCAACGGCGGCGGCGCCATGCCGATGAATTCAAATGCGAATTCGTGGAACATGGATATGGTGACCACGACTGGTAACCTGATCATCGATCTGCTGCACAATTTTCATCTGGAGTGCGGAGCGCGGATACATAAGTTGCGTGTGTATGAGACGATGACCGAGCCGACCGGGCGGGAGGTGTGCGCGTATCTGCTGGTGCGCGGTTCGCTGCATGCGCATGCTTATGCGTTGGCGCTGAAGAAGATCACGGGTGTAGCGATCGAGCAGATGCTGCCCACGCCGAACATCAATCTGGACCGCATCCCCGAGTGCCAGAAATATCTGGACGAGGGCAAGCATCGCCGCCTGTATCGCTTCAGCCCCGAGGATTACGCCGAAGCGGCCGGCGTGTGGTCGAACGACGAGGTGGCCCTGCCCGGCGACCCTCCGGGCAATCTGGAGGTGGTCGACGGGTTGCCCGAGGGCGGCAAGATGCCGGAGTTGCTGGGCAATTACGGGGCCTTCGCGCCGGATTACGCGCCGGAGGAGATTTTCGAGATCTCGACCAAGCTCTACAAGAAGTCGCGCTGAGGTCCGCGCCGCCCTCCCTTGACCGGGAGGGCGGCGGGCATGCCACTCTTGCGCGATCGAGGGGAGCGGCATGCGCCGGCGTGGAGAACAACCGTCCAGGCCGCCGGACGCGCAGGCGCTGTATGAGGCGGCGGTGGCGCATCTGGCGCGTTATGCCGCCACCGAAGCCGGACTCGCGCGCGTGCTGCGGCGGCGTGTGGACCGGTGGGCGCGCCTCGCGGATGGCGACCCGCAGGACATTGGAAGACGCGCGGCGGTCGCCAGGGCCGAGGTGCGCGGCGTGGTCGCCCGGCTGGTCGCGGCGGGCGCCGTCAGCGACGTGGCCTTCGCCCAGTCGCGCGCGCGATCGCTCGCCAGGGCAGGACGGTCGCGGCGCGCGATCGGCGCGCAACTGGCCAAGGTGGGCGTGCCGCAGGCGTTGGCGTCGGATGCCACGCCGTCGGACGATACGGTCGAACTGGCCGCCGCGCTCATCCATGCGCGGCGGCGCCGCATGGGACCCTGGGCGGCACGCCAGGCAGGGCCGGACGATGCCAGGCGCCATCTGGCGAGTTTCGCCCGTGCTGGTTTTGGACACGCGGTGGCGCGACGCGCGCTGGCCTATGATCGGGAGGAGGCGGAGTCGTTGATCGCCGGGTTCAGGGCCGCGCTTTGAACGCGCGACGCCGCTGCATGCCGAGGACGCCGCGCGACCCGGTGCCCCGCATCCGATCCTGCCGGCGCGGAGTGAAGGTGACGTGAACCGCGCCGGGTGTTGCAACGCTTGTCCGCCTGCGCCATGTGCCCAGGTGAGCATCGCAGTCAGCCGCACCTCGACCGGGCGGCCTCTTTATACATCGGCCGCGGCCGGAGGGATGAAAATGGGTAGTTTCAGCATTTGGCACTGGATGATCGTGCTGGCTGTCGTGCTGCTGCTGTTCGGCACCGGCAAGGTCAGCACGCTGATGGGTGACGTCGCCAAGGGCATCAAATCGTTCAAGAAGAACATGGCCGAAGACGACGTTTCCATGGAGGCCGGCGAGCGACCGGCCGGCTCGATCGCGGCGCCCAACGCGCCGCTCGCCGCCGCGCAGAGCACCCAGGCGCCGCCGCAAACGACGGGCACCGTCCGCCAGGCCTGACGATGGTGGCTGTCCCGGTTCGCGCCCAGGAGGCGATCATTCAGGCGGGCCGGCGCATGGATCGGCGCGGCTGGGTGCCGGCCACCGCCGGCAACATCAGCCTGCGAATGACGGCCGGCGCGGATTACCTGGCCATCACGCGCAGCGGCGGCCACAAGGGTTTTCTGGACGGGTTTTCCGTCATCGCGGTCGATCTGGACGGGCGGGCGCTCACACCCGGCGACCGGCCGAGCGCCGAGACATTGCTGCATTGCGCGATCTACCGCGAGGTGCCGGAGGCGGCGGCTGTGCTGCACGGCCACTCGGTAGCCGGCACGGTCCTCTCGATGGCCGAGCCTGGCCCCGGCATCGCGTTCGAGGGCTACGAAGTGTTCAAGGCGTTCGCCGGCCAGACGACGCACGAGGCCGCCTGGTGCTGCCGCTATTCGACAACGACCAGGACATCGCGCGCCTGGCGGCAATCATGCGGCCGCATCTCGCGGACGCAAAGCTGGGTACTATATCCGCGGCCACGGCGCCTATGTCTGGGCGCCTGACATGCCCGCCTGCCTGGCGCGGCTGGAGGCGCTTGAATTTCTGCTGGAGTGCGAACTGGCGCGGCGCCAATTGGCCGGCGCCCGCGAGGAGACGAGATCATGAGCCGACTGACCGTGACCCCCGACACCACACCCGGGCGGCCCGAGCTGCGCACCGAAGACCCGGCCGCGATCGCCGAGGCGCTGGCGCCGATCGGCGTGCGGTTCGAGCGCTGGGAGCTCGACGTCGCCGTCGATCCGGAGGCACCATCGGACGCGATCCTGGACGCCTACCGGCCGCATCTCGACCGGCTGATGGGCGGTCGGCGCCGGTTCTGCCGACGTGATGCGTCTGCGGCCGGGCAACGAGGCCTATCCGGCGATGCGCCAAAAATTCCTCGACGAGCACACCCACACCGAGGACGAGGTGCGGTTCTTCGTGCAGGGTGAGGGCAACTTCATCCTGCACGCCAACGGCCGGGTATACGACGCGCAGTGCACGCAGGGCGACCTGATCAGCGTGCCCTCCGGCCTGAAGCATTGGTTCGACGCGGGGGAGCAGCCTAGCGCCACCGTCCTGCGCATCTTCACCGACACCAGCGGTTGGACCCCGCACTACACCGGCGACCCGATCAGCGCGCGCTTCCCTGCCGCGGCCTGACCCGCCCGGGGCGCCGCCTGCCGCCATCCTGACCGATATCGAGGGCACGACCACACCGATCGCCTTCGTGCGCGACGTGCTGTTCCCCTATGCCCGGGCTCGCCTGCCGGCCGTGGTGGCGCGTGGCATGGACGATACGGAGATCGGCCCACTGCTGGCGCAGGTGCGTCAGGCGGAGCCGGGGCGTCCGGTGCTGGACGTCCTGCTGGCCTGGATGGATGCCGACGCCAAGACGACGCCACTGAAGGCGTTGCAGGGGCTGATCTGGGCGGAAGGATATGTAAGCGGCGCCGTCCGGGGCCGGCTGTATGGCGATGTGGCCCCTGCCTTGCGGCGCTGGCACACGGCGGGCGTTCGGCTGGGCGTGTATTCCTCGGGCTCTGTCGCCGCCCAGCGCCTGCTGTTCGGTCATTCCGAGGCGGGCGATCTGGTGCCGCTGTTCGAGGATTTTTTCGATACCGGCATCGGGCACAAGCGCGAGACCGGCAGCTATATCCGGATCGCGGAGGCCAGCGGCGTGAACCCTGGCGAGATACTGTTCCTGTCGGACGTGCCGGCGGAGCTGGACGCGGCGACGGAGGCGGGATTGCGCGTCTGCCAGCTGGTCCGGCCGGAGGATGGCACCGTGCCCTCGGGACGCCACCCTTGCGCCGCGGATTTCACAACGGTGGACCAGCTGTTCTTCAGCTCAGCTCGGTGAGCGTCCACTTCATGCCCGCCTGCGCCGGCGGGTCGCAGCGTATCGGAATGCCATTATCGGTGCGCACCAGCGGGGAATGGCCCATGGCCTGGCGGATCGCCCGGAAGAATGCGCCATGCGCCACGATCAGCACGGGGCCAGGGCCGGACTGCGCGCGCGCCACGGCGCCCACCGCGCGCGTGCAGAGATCGGCGAATGTCTCGGCGCCCTCCGGCGTGTAGGTCCCTGCCACCCAATCATCGTACCAGTGGCCCATCGGCTTGCCCTCCTGGTCGCCGAAGCAGGCCTCCCGCAGGTCCGGATCGGCCAGCAGGTCGAGGTGCAGCGCCTGGCTGACGATGGCCGCCGTGGTGCGCGCGCGGTCCAGCGTGGAACAGACGATGCGCCGCACACCACTGCCCGCGAGCCTGGCCGCCGCCTGGTGCGCCTGCGCTAATCCCGCCTCGTTCAACGACACGTCGGTGCGGCCCTGGGTCAGGCCACGCGTGTTCCAGTCGGTCGCGCCATGGCGCAGGAACAGGAAGGATTTGTCCGACAGCTCAGCCATGCAGCGCCATCTGCCTTGCCGCCCCACGCTCGGCAAGGGTGACGCCGAGCAGCCCCGCATAGGCGGCGAACATGTCCTCCTGATCATACTCGGCCGCGGCGCGCGCCCGGTTGGCGGCGCCGATCGCCCGCCCGTCGGCGTCCAGCAAGCGCGCCAGCCCGCTGGCGAACGCCTCATCGGTCGGCTCCACGACGTAGGACGCGTTTTCATGGGCCAGCATCAGGCGCACGTCGCCCACCGCGGTGCACACGGAAGGCAGGCCGGACGCCATCGCCTCGAGCAGCGAGAGCGGCATCTGCTCGGTGTCCGAGGACAGGGCGAACGCGTCCATCGACGCGTACCACCGCTCCGATTGGTCCGAGTATCCGGCGAACACCGTGTCCGAGGCGATGCCCAGCGTGCCGGCCAGCCTTTCCAGCCCGGCCCGCTCCGGCCCATCCCCCACGATCAGCAGCCGCGCCGTCCGGCGCAGACGCAGTTGGGCAAAGGCGCGCAGCAGCCGCGCCAGGTTCTTCTCGGGACGCAGAGCCGCCACCGTGCCGATCACCGGCCCCTCGCCCGGCAGCATCGGCATCGGCGCCGCCAGCCGAAAAACGGCGCAGGTCGATCCCGTTGGCCACGTGGCGCAGCCGCCGCGCCGGCAGCTTCCACACATTCGTAGCGATTCCGGCCAGCGTGCGGGATGGCAGGACCACCGTGCTACCACGCAGAACCAGCCGCCGCGTCAGCACCCGCCGCGTGATCTGCCCGTCCCGCTCCTCCGGCCCGAATCCATCCTCGGTATGCACATGCCGCACACGGGCGAGACGCGCGCCGGCTGCCCACTCGATGGCACCCCAATTGCTGGTCACGACCAGGTCGGGCCGCAGCGCACGCAGGCGCGCCGCCGCGTTCCGCGTGGCCGCGGCCATCTTCCCGGGCGGATGCGCCACGTCCGGAAATGTCACATCCAGCGCGTGCGACAATTTGGCGCGGCAGCCCGTGTCGCCGTTCAGCGCGATGACGCTGTGCCGGCACGCGTCGCCGAACCGGTTGGCGAGCGAAGCGAACCGGACCTGCGCGCCGCCCACCCCAAAACCCGGGAACACCCAGGCGATGTGCGGGGCGGTCAAGCGGTGTGCTCGGCCATCTCGCGGGCCGGCAGGGGCGAGGCTGCCAGTGCGTGCAGGAATCCCTCGAAGGCGAGCAGCAGCCAGATAAGCTGCGCATGGTTGGACCCGCCCCCTGCATGGTCGTCCAGCAACCAGGCAATGCCGCCTTCGTCGAACAACCCGCTGTCCAGCATGATCTTCCCTAGCAGCAGCGCGCGCACCCGCGCCATTTCGCGCCGGAACAGGCCCGACATGTCGCCCGTGAACCCTTGTTTCGGGCGATAGAGCACGTCGCGCGGCAGCAGCGGTTCCAACGCGCGTTTCAAAATATGCTTGCCGCCGCCAGCGCCGATTTTCTGGTCGGGCGGCAGCGACAATCCCCAGTCGACGAGCGCGTGATCCAGGAACGGCGCCCGCACTTCCAGCGACGCCGCCATGCTTGCCCGATCCACCTTGGTCAGGATGTCGCCAGGCAGCCAGGTCGCAAGATCGGCCAGTTGCGCCTGTAGCAGCGGGTCCGCCTCGTGCGCGTCCGCCATCACCATCGCCAGGCGTGCGAACGGGTCGTGCCCCTCCACCTCCCGCCGCAGCGAGGGGCTGAACAGGGCGCGCCGCTGCGCCGCCGTGCTGCGCGCGACCGTCGCCGCGTAGCCCTGGGCATCGTCCAGGCTGAGCTCGGTCAGCGTATGCCGCGCCCGCAGGAAGCGCGGCGCCCAGTCCAGCTTGGGATAGAGCGATGCCAGCCGGCCGATCGCATGCCGCCGCACGCCGGCCGGCAGATGCGCCCGCACGCCGGAGACCAGGCGGTGCCAGCGATAACGGCGGTAGCCGCCGAACACCTCGTCGCCGCCATCACCTGAGAGGGCGACGGTCGCATGCCGCCGCGCCAGCCGGCAGACGGCCAGCGTCGGCACCGACGAGCTGTCGCCGAACGGCTCGCCGAACACGGCGGCCTGCGCGCGGGCGCCGGCCACCATGTCGGTCGCGGCTGCCCGCTCGTTGTGCTGGCGGGTGGCGTAGCGCTCGGCGACCATCTGCGCGTAGGGGGTTTCGTCCTCGCCACCCTCGAAACCGATGGTGAACGTGTCCAGTTTTTCCGCGCGCAGCGGGGCGGCCAGCGCCACCACGGCCGAACTGTCCACGCCGCCGGACAGGAACGCGCCGAGCGGCACGTCGGACACCAGCCGGCAGGCCACCGCCGCTTGCAGCTTGTTCCGCAGCATCTCGGCGGCCCCGGCTTGGCCGCACGCGACTGTTTCGGCCTGTGGCGCCCAGTACCGCGCGATCCGGGGGGGCGCACCCGGCTGCACGGTCATCGTGCTCGCGGCGGGCAGTTTCAGGATGCCCTCAAAAATCGTGTCCGGTTCGGGCACGTAGCCGTAGGCGAAAAAATCGTCGACGGCGCGGGCACGTAGGGGGCGCGGCACGCCGGCGGCGTGCATGGCCGCAAGCTCGGAGGCAAAAATCAGCCGTTCGCCATCGGTGCTGTAGTAGAATGGTTTCTTGCCCAGCCGGTCACGCGCGCAAAACAGGATTTGTTGCGCCGCATCCCACAGCGCGAAAGCGAACATGCCGTGCAGGTGCTGCACGCACTCCGGCCCGAAACTTTCCCAGGCATGCACGATGGCTTCGGTATCGCACCGGTTGGCAAAGACGTGGCCCAGCGCTTCCAGCTTCGTGCGCAGTTCGGCGAAATTGTAGATCTCGCCATTGAAGACGATCGCGACCGTGCCGTCCTCGTTGTACATCGGCTGATGTCCGCCCTCCGGATCGATCACCGCCAACCGCCGATGCCCGAGCGCCACGCCGGGCGCGCGGTAGAATCCCTCGCCATCCGGTCCGCGATGGGCGATGGCGTCGGTCATGGCCCTGATCTCGTCCAGGGGAGGGCTGGCTTGCCCGCGCGTCAGTATGCCTGCGATGCCGCACATGAAAGATTTGTCCGTGGCCGGGTTGGGTGCTTATAGCGCAAGTGCCGGCCGGACCAAACGTGACGAACACGGAACGGAGTTGCAATGCCTGACATCCTCAAATTCCTGGCGCTCGCCGCCGCTGCGCTGGCCTACTCCGGCGCGGCGTCTGCCCGCGACCTGACGGTCGGCGCCGGACAGGCCTATCCCACCCCCTCGGCGGCCGCGTCCGCGGCGCGCGCGGGTGACCGCATTCTCATCTCCCCCGGCCAGTATTTCGATTGCGCGGTGCTGACCGCCGATCACCTCACTGTCGAGGGTGTCGGGGATGCCGCCTCCGTGGTGATCACCGACAAGACCTGCCAGGGCAAGGCGCTGCTGGTGGTGGACGGGCAGGATGTCACCGTCGCCAATCTCACGCTCACCCGCGCCCGCGTGCCGGATGGCAACGGCGCCGGCATCCGGGCCGAGGGCGGCAACCTGACCGTGCGCGGCGTGCGCTTCATCAACGACCAGGACGGCATACTCACCAACCCGAACCCCGCCATGACACTCACGGTGCGCGACAGCCTGTTCGATCATGACGGGGTATGCGGCGCCGCCTGCGCGCACGCGATCTATGCCGGCCATATCGCATTGCTGACCGTCGATCACAGCGTGTTCCGCGACACGCGCGATGGGCATGACATCAAATCCCGCGCGCTGCGGACGGTGGTGACCGGCTGCGACATCGCCGACGGTCCTGACGGCACGGCCAGCTACCTGGTCGAGCTGCCCAATGGCGGCGCGCTGGTGATGCGCGGCAACACGCTGGAGAAGGGGCCGCATTCCGGCAATCACACCTCCGCCGTGTCGATTGGCATGGAAGGGGTGGACCAGCCGACCGACGAGATCACGGTGGAGGGCAACCGGTTCACCAATGACGGAGATTACCACACGGCCTTCGTCAACAACGTGACGGCGACTGAGGCCTTACTGCGGCACAACGTGCTGCGCGGCGCTGTTGATCCGCTGCACGGGGACGGCACGAGCCAATAGCCGCCCTCAATACTGGCCGCATTCATCACAAATGGTTGAGCACCTGTGGCGGCCTGCCGGCGAGCATGGCTCTTGCGGCTCGATTGCTGGGACTCACGACGCTGTGATTTCCCGTGGCCACCCGCTTTAATCTTTCGTTGTGGCCGTTCCCGAAGATTGAGCCGCCGCTCAGATTTCAGGAACGCATCCCATGGTCGCCAAAGCCCCGATCAAGCCCACGCCCGCCGCGCAGACCCTGGTCGCGCCGGTGCCTCAGGGGCCGATCCTGCAAGCCGGCTCCGGGAACGTGCTCACCGTCGGCACCGGCATGGAATTTTCCACCTTGTCCGATGCCCTGAAAGCTGCGGTGGACGGTCAGACCATCGCGGTGCAAGCCGGCACGTATCTGAACGATTTCGGTGTGGTCAACGCCGCGGTCCACATCGTGGCCGTGGGCGGCATCGTCAACGAGGTCGCGACGGTGCCGCCGCCCAACGACAAGGGCCTGCTCACGATCAACGCCACGACATCGATCCAGGGTTTTACCTTCACCGGCGGCTCGGATGGTGGGTGGGACGGCAACGTTGCCGGCATCCGCCTGCAGGCGGGCAGCCTCAACGTCTCCTACTGCTATTTCCACGACATGCAGGAAGGGCTACTGGCAGGCCCGGATCCCACTGCCAGCGTCACGATCGACCATAGTGAATTCTCTCACAACGGCACGGGAGACGGCTACACGCATAATTTGTACGTGGGCTCGGTCGGTACGCTGACCGTCACAAACAGCTATTTTCACGACGCGGTGGTCGGCCATGAGATCAAATCGCGTGCCGCCGTCACCAACATCCTCAACAACGTCATCGCGGACGGCCCCGTTGGCACGGCCAGCTACGACATCGATCTGCCGAATTGCGGTGTCGCGACCATACGCGGCAACCTGATCGAAAAAGGCGCGATGGCGTCCAACCGGGAAGCAATCCATTACGGCGGCGAGACGCAGTATTCCTATGCCAGCAACTCGCTCTCCGTCACCAGCAACACCATCATCAACGATTACGGCGCGCTGGGAAGCGTGGTGATCAACAACGACGACATCAACGGTCTGACCACCGGCGCCAGCATCGCGAACAACGTGCTGTATGGCTTCGATCCCTCCATCGCGCTGATCGGCGCCGGCACGTTGACCAACAACACCGTGCCGGCCACCCGCCCCTCCTACGGCGCCCCGGTTACTTGGGGGGCCGTGCCGATCGCCAGCATCGCGGCCGGGCCGGAGCTGCTGAACCTGAACAATGGCGGGCACGTGGTGGGCGGCGGCACGGCCCACCTCACCATCAACGACAATTTCGGCAGCAATACGATCTCCGGCGGCGCGGGCGGCGTCACCATCAACGCCGCCGGCGGCTACGACCAGCTCGCGACCGCCGCCAATTCCAGTAACCAGGTGACGCTCACCGGCCGCAACGAAGTGCTGCACAGCGCGGGCGCCGACCACATCAACGCTGCTGGCGCATACGAGGAGGTCGATGCCACGGGCGCTGCCACGATCACGGGCGCCGGCTTCAACACCTACAATCTCGCCGGCGCCGAACAGCTCACGACCAGCTGCAGCGCGTATGTCAACGTGGCCGCCACCGGCAACGTCCGGCTGACCGACATGGCGGGCGATATCAAATTGACGGTCCTGGCCGGCAGCCACGTCTTCATCACCGACCAGGCGGCGACGCCCCAGGGAGGGGCGGCCTCCAGCGCCACGGTGTCGGGCGCGGTCAGCGGCTGGGTTGGCAATAACGGGACGCTGACACTCGCTACGGGAGATGCGGGGGGCATGATCCTGGCCGGCACGGGCCAGATGAGCGTCACCGGCGGCGCGGGTGCGGACAACTTCACCGCGGGCACCGGCAACGGTAATTTCGTGCTTGGCGGCGGTGCCGACACGATGACGTTCGGTAGCGGCAACGCGACCGTCACCGGCGGCGCTGGCGTCGACACCTATCACTTCCGCATGGGCGCCGGCGGGCACGACACGATCACCGGCTTCAAGCCAGGCACCGACTTGCTGAAGTTCGACGGGTTTTCCGCGGCCGCGGTGGCCAGCGGCGTGGTGACCGGCGGCAACACGCTGCTGAAGCTGACCGACGGCACCACAATCCAATTCACCGGTGTCTCGCTCCCGGGTTATGGCGCGGGCGCCCCGCCCAGCAGCGGTGGTGGCACGTCGCCAACGCCGGCGCCCATCGTGCCGCCCGGCGGCAGCCCCGGCGCCGGCGGATCGGGCGTCAGCGGGTCCGGCACCATCGTCCTGACCAGCGCTGGCCACAATATCGCGGGCGGCGCGGCGCGCCTGACCGTCGACGACGCGGCGGGCGGCAACACCATCGCCGGTGGCGCGGGCGGTCTGACGGCCAATGCCGGCTGGTCTGACCTGATCACGACGCAGGCGGGGGCCGCCGACCAGATAATCCTATCTCGCAATGATACGGTGCAGGGCGCCGGTGCCGACCAGGTGACGGCCACCAACACGGGAGACGTGATAGCCGAGCAGGGGCTTGCGCACGTCACCTTGCTGAACGCGGGCGCCTCCGTTCAGGGCGGTGCCGGTCTCCTGACGGTCACCGACACCGCGGGCGGCGACACGGTTCAGGGCGGCGCTGGTGGCGTGGTGGCCAATCTTGCTGGGCTTTACAACAGGATCTCCACGGCCCAGGGGGCGTCCGATACGATCTCGGTCGCCGGCCAGTCGAGCGTTACCAGTGCCGGTGCCGATAGCGTGTCGGTGCAGGGCGCCTATAACCAGGTCACCGCGCTGGGTGCAGCCACGATCTCGTCGGCCTCCGGTTTCAGCAGTTTCGACCTGGAGGGCACGGACGATCTTACGCTGGCCGGGGGTGCGGTGACGGTCGGTAGTTCGGCAAGCACCACGGTGTCGGCCAGTGGTCAGGGCGACGTGTATTTGGCGAAGCAGGCAGGTGGCTTCGTGCTGGCCAGCCTGACCCTGCCTGCCGGCACGTCGTCGCTCGCTCTGTCAGGGGGCGCCGCTCACCTGTTCGCCTGCGCGGACGGCGCGGGCTACCTGGCGGCGACCGTTGGTGGCGGTGCGAATGTTACCGCCGGCGCCGGGCCTTCCATCGTCGTCAGTCAGACGGCGCCGGGTGGTCCGGCCGATACGATCCACGGCGGCGCGGGAAGCCTGCTGGTCACCTCGGGCGCGGCCGGCATCGACCTGCTGGCCGGGGCGGGCAACGTAACGCTCAACGGCGGGACGGGCGACAGCATCGCCTTGGGGTCGGGCGCGATCAAGGTGCAGGGCGGCTCCGCCGAGCATTTCATCATCGGGGCGGGCGCTTCGGGGACGCTGGTCGTGGATAATTGGACGGCCCAGGACACAATGGTGACGCAGAACGGCACGCTCGGGGCCGGCATGGCCGATCCCGATCTGGTTTCGCAAGCCGTCGTCAACGGTTCGACTTGGCTGCATCTCGCGGGCGGGGCGCAGATCGAACTGGTGGGGGTGGGTCATTTCGGGTGACGCCACCGGGCATTCACCCGGCCAGCATCTCGCTCAGATGTCCCAGCACGTGATGCAACTCGTAGGGCTTTGGCAGAAACCGGCTGCCTTCCGGCAGCTCGCTCGAATGAGGCATAAGCTGGCCCGACGCGATCAGCAGGTGAACCGACGGCCAGCACCGACGCGTCTCGTGCGCCAGCGCCACCCCGTTCATCGGGCCGGGCATGTGCACATCGGTAAACAAGGCGTGGATGTCGCCGTCCTTGGCGCGCAGTATTTCCAGCGCATCGCCGGCATGGCCTGCTTCCAGCACGTCGTAGCTCGCGTCGCGCAAGGCATCCACGGCCAGCATTCGCAGCAGGTCCTCGTCCTCGACGACAAGAATGGTGTGGGTGGGATCGGGCGCGTCGGAAGATGCCATCACCCGACAAGCGGGGGCGAGGCGGTAAGTTCATGCCGCTGGCGCTATGTTGAACACCGGCGACGGGATCGGCGCCTGTCCTGACGCGGCGTGTGCCGCCTGGGCGCAGGCCGTCACCGCTTCAGTCAGCGAGCTGGTGAAGAAATCGGCCCCGATGGCCGCCCTTATCTTCTCGTCGCTCAGCGCACTGTCGCCCGATGGCCACAGCCCGACCAGAATGGGCGCGCCCCTCGGCAGACGGTCGCGCAGCCGCCGCATCAGGTAGCGCAGATGCGCCGGACTGCCGCTGATATCGAGATAGGAGATGCAGGCCATCGCGGCCCCGGACACATCCAGAGATGCGATCCGCTCTCGCGACACCTCGTCGTAACCCACGACACGTGCCCCCAAGCCGTGCTTGCCCAGTAGCTGCGCCAGGATGACGGAAGCCGCCTCATCCAGGGGTCCGCGCCCGGCGATGCACAGCACCGCGCCTGGCCCGCGCCATGCCGGCGGCGCCCCCTCCTGCGCGGGTGAAGCACTTTCCGGCGCAGGCGTTTCCGGCAGTTCCTCCTCATCGTCATCGGGCGGTTGCACGCCGCCTTTGTGGTGCGGCGGCTTGCTGTCGTCGTGACGGCCAAGCCCTTCCACCAACGCGGCCACCGTCGCGCGCACCCGATCGAGCTGCGCGTGGTCAAGCCCGCCGCGCTGCGCGTCATTGGCGGCGAGCTGCAGGCCCTTCAACGCGACCTCGTCATAATAGGCAGACAACGAGTTTTCCTTGAGCAGGTGCTCGGCGTGGTCCTGTGCTTCGTCGGCGTCGCCCGCCAGGATGCGCTGGTAGAAGCTTTCGACGGGCGTGAGCGCCGGCCGATCGCCCAGCAGCACGTCCAAGAACTCCAGCTTTTTCACGTGCCTGCCCATGACCACCAGGCACAGGGTCAACGGCGTGGACAGGATCAGCCCGACCGGCCCCCACAGCCACGACCAGAAGATAGCTGCCACGACTACGGAGAACGGCGACAGGCCAGTGCTATGGCCGTACACCATGGGTTCGATGATCTGGCCGGTGGCGCCTTCGACGGCCACGTAGAGCGCCATGGTCCACAGCACCATCGACCAGCCGGGCTCCACGGCGGCCGCCAGTCCCATCGGCAGCACCGCCGAGATGATCGAGCCGACATAGGGCACGAAGCGCAGCAAGGCGGACAGGATGCCCCACAGCACCGGGTTCGGCAGGCCGATCAGCAGCAACCCCAGGCCAATCACCACGCCGAACAGGGTGTTGATGGTGAGCTGGGTCAGAAAATACCGGCTCAGTCGGCGCCCGCCATCGTCCATGGCCAACGTCGTGCGGTGCAGGTCGTCCGATCCCATCAGCCGGATCAGCCGGTCCCGCAGATCCTCCCGCTGCAGCAGCGCGAAGACGGCGACCACGAAGACGATACCCAGCGTCTCGATCGGCGAGAGCACGGTGGAAAGGTATCGCTTCGCCACTGCCAGCGGCGATCTGCCGACGCCGGGGCGGCAGCCGGCCGCGCGGGTTGCGTCGTGGCGGCGGCTTGCGATGCTCCACCCTGCGGTCCTTGGGCAGCTGGGTGGCGCTGCGTGCGGCCCGATTTTGTCGGCCATCTCCGCCAACCGGCCGACCGTATAGCTGCGCACCTTGTCGACCTTGGTCTCGATCGTCGCAGCATAGCGCGGCAGGTCGGTCGTCAGCTCGGCGATCTGCGATCCGATCACCCCGCCAATCGCTACGATAATCCCCAGGGCCACCACCACGCCCAGCAGCACGGAAGGCACACGGCCTAGCCTCGCCCGGCGCAGCAGCCCCACCAAAGCGGCGCCAGCAAAAAGGCCAGCAGCAGCGCCAGCACCACCGGCAGCAGCACTTCGCGGCCGAAATACAGGATGGCGACGACCATCACGAATAGCGTGACCGCGCGGGAAGCGTCCGGGCGCGGTCTGGTTCACTGTTTTCGGGGGCGCCACCTGGGATGCGGCGGGGGACGGGGCGTCGGCCATGGTGGGCTGTCCTGTTGCGCGTCCGCGTTAAACGCGCCGCGCCGGGTTTCGTCCATCCGGCGGTCCGCGTAGCGGCCAAAAACTCTCGTGACCGAAAAACACGACCATCCTCCATGCGTTGGGCCGGCCATGAGCATGAATGTGAGCGAGTTCGTCTGGCACCGCCTGGGCGAGTGGGGGTTGCGGCGAGTGTATGGCTATCCCGGCGATGGCGTGGGTGGGCTGGACGAGGCGCTGGAACGGGCAGCGCGGCACGATGGAGTATGTCCAGGTCAGGCACGAGGAGATGGCCGCCTTCATGGCGTCCGCCCATGCCAAGTTCACCGGCCAGGTCGGGCTGTGCTACGCCACCTCCGGCCCCGGCGCCATCCACCTGTTGAACGGGTTGTACGACGCGAAAATGGATCACGTCCCTGTGGTCGCCATCGTCGGCCAGCAGGCGCGCACCGCGATCGGCGCCCACTACCAGCAGGAGGTCGATCTCCAGACGCTGTTCAAGGACGTGGCCGGCGAATTCGTCGCGACCGCCATGGTGCCGGAGCAGGTGCGTCATCTGATCGACCGGGCCGTGCGCATCGCGGCGGCCACGCGCAGCGTGACCTGCGTTATCATCCCCAACGATCTGCAGGGCCTGCCCTACAAGGACCCGCCCGTGGCCCATGGCACGACCCATACGGGTGTCGGCTATGCCGGTCCGGCCAGGATGCCGGACGAGGACGCGCTCCGGCGCGCCGCCGCGGTGCTGAACGCGGGCCAGCGGGTGGCGATGCTGGTCGGCGCCGGCGCGCTGGGCGCCACCGACGAGGTGATGGCCGTGGCCGACCGCCTGCAGGCCGGGTGCGCCAAGGCGCTGCTGGGCAAGGCGGTGCTGCCCGACGATCTGCCCTGGGTCACTGGGTGCATCGGGCTGCTCGGCACGGCGCCGTCCTGGAACATCATGCAGGATTGCGACACGCTGCTGATGGTCGGCTCCTCGTTTCCCTATAGCGAGTTCCTGCCCAAGCCGGGCCATGCACGGGGCGTGCAGATCGACCTCGACCCGACGCGGCTCAGCCTGCGCTACCCGATGGAGGTCAGCATGGCCGGCGATAGTGCCACGGCTTTGCGCGCCCTGCTGCCGCTGCTGGAGCAGAAGCCGGCGGATGGCTGGCGCGCCGGCATCGCGCGCGACGTGGCGAAATGGTGGGCGCTGCTGGAGGACCGCGCGATGGTCGCCGCCCGCCCGATCAATCCGCAGCGCATCTTCTGGGAGTGCTCGAAGCGCCTGCCCGAGAACGTGATCATGACCGGCGATGCCGGCACGGTGGCGAACTGGTATGGCCGCGACATAAAGATGCGCCGCGGCATGATGGGCTCTCTCTCCGGCAGCCTCGCCTCCCTCGGGTCGGCCACGCCCTACGCGCTCGCCGCCAAGATGGCGTTTCCGGAGCGCGCGGTGCTGGGTTTCATCGGCGACGGCGCGATGCAGATGAACGGCCTGAACGAGATGATCACGGTCGCGAAATATTGGCGGAAGTGGTCCAATCCGACCTTCATCATGATGGTGCTCAACAACCAGGATCTGAGCCAGGTCACCTGGGAGGAGCGTGTGCAGCTTGGGCAGGGCAAGACAGAGTCCACGCAGGCGATCCCCGATTTCGCCTATCATTCCTACGCCGAATTGCTGGGTCTGAAGGGGATACTGGTCACCGATCCGGAGCAGCTGGGCGCCGCGTGGGACGAGGCGTTCCGCGCCGACCGCCCCGTCATCATGAACATCCACGCCGATCCGAACGTGCCGCCACTGCCGCCGCACATCACGTTCAAGGACGCGAAAAACTTTCTGGGCATGATGGTGTCCGAGCCGGAGCTGGGCAGCGTGGTCGGGAACAGCGTCAGGCAGGTCCTGGCCGGCATGCTGCCTGGATAAGGCCGGCATCGCGGCATAGCGCGCGCATCAGGACAATGCGGTAGTATCCACGCCTGGCCAGGCGGGTGATGCGTTGGAAGCGCTGCTGTTCATGTTCGATGCGCTGGTGATGGTAGCGCTGGTCTTCATGGGCCTGCGCGATGACCGGCGTGCGCCCGGGGCGCCGATGACCAGCCTGTTCCGCACCCGCGACGAGGACACGCCGCGCACCGCGGCCGCGCCATCCGCCGCTGCCGCCCCCTGGGACCCGCGCCCGTGAGGGACATGATGTTCGCGCTGGTCTGGATGGCGCTCCTGCCGCTCAGCCTGGTGTCGGCGCATGTGGGCGTATTGCTGTGGGTCTGGGTGGCCCTGCTGTCGCCGAACGAGATGTTGTACGGTTTCATGGCCGGCGTGCCGTTCAACAAGATCGTCGCCCTGGTGACGATCGCGCTGTTCTTCGTCAGCCGCGAACGCAAGCAGCCTTATCTGGATAGCACGCTGGCGATCCTGCTGCTGCTGGCGGCCTCGGCCACCGTATCCTGGACCACCGGTCTCGCCTCCGGCGACGAGGCGATGGAGCTTTACGAGAAGCTGCTGAAGGACATCGTGCTGGCGTTCATGATCGCGGGAATCATGACCACGCGGCATCGCCTGCATCTGCTGGTGTTCACTGTAGTCGTCTCGCTGGGATTCCTGGCGGTCAAGGAAGGGCTGATCTCCGTGCTCACGGCGGGGGGCCACAAGATCATCGGCTCCGGCAGCATCGGCGACAACAATTCGCTGGCGACCGCCTTGCTGATGATCATCCCGCTCGCCTGGTACCTGGCCCGGCAATCGGCGGTGCGCATGGTGCGTATCGGGCTGTTGTGCGTGCTGGGATTGAGCGTCGTTACAATTGTGATGACGTTCTCGCGCGGCGGGTTCGTGGGGTTGCTGCTGCTGGGACTGTTCATGGTGGCCAAGTCCGGCAACCGGGTGCGCAGCTTCCTGCTGGTGGCGGCGGTGGGCGGGGCGATCTATGCGCTGGCGCCCGAGAGCTGGTTCGAGCGGCTGGACACGATCCGCGATGCCAGCAACGACGATTTCTTCATGGGCCGGGTGGTGGCGTGGAAGATCAGCTGGCTGCTGGCGATGGACCGCCCCTGGTTCGGCGGCGGTCCGCATGCCGTCCAATACCTGAGCGTGTGGACGAGCTATCTGCCGGGGCTGCCGGCGCTGGACTGGATACCCACCCCGCCCGCCGACACCGTGCCGCACGCGGCGCACAGCATCTATTTCGAGATTTTGGGCGATCTGGGCTTCGTTGGCCTCGCCCTGTTCCTGGCCGCCGTTCTGGGGGCGCTGTGGCAGTGCCGGCAGACGGTGCGGCTGGCGCGCGGACGGCCGGAGCTGCGCTGGGCGGCGGAGCTGGCCGGCATGGCCCAGATCAGCCTGGTGTTGTACCTCGTCACCGGGGCGGCGCTCAGCATGGGCTATTTCGAGCTGCTCTACATCATGCTGGCGCTCGTCTCCCGCCTGCGGCGCATCGTTCGGGCGGCGGTGACCGCCGATGCGCGGATGGCCCAGGCGCGGGCGGAAGCCGAACTGATGCCGGTGCAGGGCGGCCTGATGGCGGCGCGGCTGGGCGGGTTCGATCTTGCCTGAGGCGTTGGCCGCCACCGATCCGCCGGTGCGCGCCAGGGCCGCCCCGCCGGACCACCTTGTGCTCCGCGGCGTGCTCATCCTGGCGGTGATGTTCGATCACAACGACATCGTGCGCGACGTGCATGCCGTGAACGCCTGGTTCCTGCCCATGACCTGGCACGTCGCGGGCTTCCTGCTGCTGCCGTTCCTGGTGCCGGCGCGCCGCTTGTCCTGGCCGATGCTGCGCGACCATGCGGTGCGCTACCTGGTGCCGTTCGTGTGGGCGGTGCTGTGCTATGCCTGCGCCTACCAGCTGATCATCCTGCGCCGCGCCCCCGATCAGGCGATGCTGGCCCGGCTGGCGCGGGGGCTGCTGCTCGCGGACCCGGTGTCGCTGCAATACGCCACCGGGTTCATCGTTTTGTGGTTCCTGCCGGCGCTGCTCAGCGTGGTGTTGCTGGCCGCCGCCTGGGCCACGGCGGCGAGGCTACGCCCCTGGCTGCTCGGGTTGGCGCTGGCGGTGCACCTGGGCGTGGGGGCGGTGCCGCAGGAATGGCGGGGCATGGTGCCATTCGGGCTGCTGATCGCGCTCTATGTCTTCCCGCTCGGCCTGCTGCTGCGGGGCAACCTGGCGTTCGTGTCGCGGTTGCGCGGACAGGTCTGGGTGGTCCTGGCGGCCGCCCCCATGCTGCTGGCCGCCTGGGCGTTCGAGCGCGGGCATGAGGTGGAGGTGGCGACTCTGGTGGTGCCGACACTGGCCCGCCCGCTCTGGGTGCTGGCGACGGATGTGCAGGATCTGTCGATGCTGGCGATCCTGGTGGCGGCTTCGCCATGGTTGGCGCGTGTGCCTGGGCTGTTACTGCTGGGGCGGTACTCGCTACTGGTCTATCTGGTGCATCCGCTGCTGTACAAGCCGATCCTGGCGGTGGGGCTGAGACTTGCCTCGGGCAAGCTGTATTGGCCGTTGGCCGCTTGTAGTGTGCTGGCGGTTGCCGCCTGTTCGCTGGTGTGCGCTTTCGCGGTCGAGCGTTGGCTTCGTCGTGTTATCACGCCCAGGGGGGCAGAAGAGATGTTCTTTTTTGCAAAAAAGAACCAAAAAACTCTTGTCCATTAGAGCAAATTCGGAAAAGTGTTTTGCTTCTTTTCTTCAGAAAAGAAGTGCTTCCTCACTTCCCTGACCGCTATCTGCATAAACGGCCACTCGCCGTCCACCTGCCCGCCCTGGGCCAACCAGTCCGCGATCATGTCATCGGCGAATTCCGGTAGTCCTTCGTATCCCTGCGTGTAGATGATCGACTTGATGGCCGCGTTCTCCATCCGGCCGCGCATTTGACGCACGCGGCGGCGGAAGACGCGCCGCGCATCGGCTGGGCGCCATGGCTTGAGGCGCGGCAGGCAATAGGTTGCCTCCGCCGCGCCCACAATGCGGTGCGGGTCCCAGGGTGTGCCCAGCGGATCGAGGTCGTGGCAGATCATCGACCCGAGCAGGCCGTCGCCGCGATACAGCCCGATCGGCAGGCGCAGGCCGGCGGCGGTGAGGCGGTCCACGAAGCTGGGGCGCAACGCATGCAATTGGCCGTGCAGCCGGCCGCCTTCGCGCAGCGTGGCACCGGTCAGCGCGGCCATGCTGCCAGAGCCTGTGGCCACACCGGTCGCGGCCTGGGCATCGGGCGACCGGTCCAGGGCGGCACCGAGGGCCACCAATGCGTGATCGCCCATCACCGCGTAGCCATCGACGAAAACGTGCAGGTCGGCCGGTTCGCGCAGCGTGGTCAGCGCGTGGTTGATGGCGTTTGATTTGTCAGCCAGCGTGATGCTGACCGCGCGGGCGGGCAGGTCGTGCCGCGCGGCGGCATCCATCGCGCGGGCGGCACTGCCATCTGTGCTGCCGTTGGCGATGATGGTGACCCCCACGCGCATGCCGGAAGCCGCGCGCGCGACGCCCGCGATGCAGGCGTCGACATGGGCCGCCTCGTTGGCGCAGAACACGGCCACGCTCGCATCCAGCATCATAGCCCCTTTCTGCCCGAGTCGATCTTTGCGCGCACGGATGGATTATGCCATGCCGCGTGTCATGCAGGACGACACGGACCTTCCCGCCGCGCGCCCGATGGGGCGGCTTCTGCAGGATTCCACGCTGTATCTCGCGGGCAACATTGCCTTCAAGGTGGTGGGTTTTGTGATGATCCCGTTCTACGCGCGCCACCTCTCGACCGAGGAATATGGCGTGCTGAACCTGCTGGAGCTGGCGACCACCGTCGTGGCGCTGGCCTTCGGCCTGCAGAGCATGGCCGCCGCCATGACGCGTGTATACAACGATCACCAGGGCCAGGCGGCCCGTAACACGACCGTATCGACCGCGCTGCAGGGGTCGATCCTGCTGGCGGGCGGCGTGGCTGTGCTGGCCGGGGTATTCGCCGGACCGATCGGCATGGCGGTCAGCCTGCCGGGACAGGCGGCCCTGCTGCGCTGGGCGTTCGCGGCGATGTTCTTCAGCACGCTCGGCGAGATCGTGTTGACCTATGAACGTATGCGCGCTCGCGCGCGTTTCTTCCTGGGCTACAGCATGGTCAGCCTGGTCGTCACACTGTCGCTCAACATCTTCTTCATCGGCACGCTGAACCGTGGCGTATTCGGTTTTGTCGCCAGCAAGCTGATCGTGACATCGTTCGGAAGCATCTACCTTGTTTGGCGGACGATGCGCGAGGTTGGCTTCTCCTGGGATGGCGCGATCGCGCGCGCGCTGGCGCGGTTCGCGGCACCGCTGATTGCGTCAGGCGTGTCGTATTTCGCAATCCATTTTTCCGACCGGCTGTTTCTGGCCCATGTCAGCCGGGCGCAGGTGGGCGTGTATTCCCTGGCCTACACGTTTGCGTTTTTGCTGAGCGTTCTGATCGGTGACAGTTTCTCGAAAAGCTGGGGCGTGTCGTTCTACGATATCGCGTCGGGCGATGGTTGGCAGGCGCGTTTCGTGCAGGTCGGGCGATGGCTGATACTGGTTCTGGGTACGGGCGCCATCGGGATTTCGCTATTCGGGCGAGACGTGCTGACGGTCATGGTGCCGCCCAGCTATTTTCCGCCGCTGATGATCTTGCCGGTGCTGACGTTCGGCTATTTCCTGCGCGAGGTTGGTGATTTCTTCAACAGCATGCTGTTGATCGGCATCGGCTCGGGGCTGGTCGGCCGCATTGCGGTGGCCGGTGCGGTGTTCAACCTCGTCTGCAACGCACTGCTGATTCCGCGTTTCGGCATATGGGGCGCGGCATGGGCGACGTTCGCCACCTGGGCGGCCTACTGCGTGGTGTGCTGGGTGGCGGCGTGGCGCGTGCATCGGGTGCCGATGGGGCCGGGGGCGCTGGGTGGATTACTGGCGCTGGCCGCAGCCGGGATGGGCTTGCGCGCGGTCCTGGCGCCGGACGGCGCGGTAGCGCGGCTGGCGCTCGACTGCGCATGCTTCGCGCTGTTCCTGGCGGCCGCCTGGCTGGTCTATTTGCGCCGGGACGAGCGGCGTGACGTGGTTGGGCTGGCGCGGCGCCTGGCCGCGCCGGCCATGGCCCTGGCCGGGCGGGGCGGACCTTGAGCGATTTCAGCGTCGTCGTCCCCGCCTATAACCGCGCGGCCCTGATTGGCGAGACGCTGGACGCAGTATTGGGCCAGGTGCCGGCGCCGGCGGAGGTGATCGTGGTCGATGACGGCTCGACGGACGACACGCAAGCGCGCCTGGCGGTTTGGCACGACCGGGTGCGGGTGCTGCGCATTGCCAATAGCGGGGACATGGTGGCGCGCAATGTCGGGCTGCGCGCGACAATCAGCCCGCGCGTGGCGTTCTGCGACAGCGACGACGTTTGGCAGCCCGGCCATTTGGCGGAGATGGCGCGGCTGTGGGGCGCGGTGCCCGATCTCATCTCGGCCTACAGCAATTTTCGCATCCTACAGGACGGCGCGGTCTCGGCGGCCGACAAGTTCTCGGGTGCGCCGCGGGATTTTTTCGCGGGCGCGCGGCGGCCTGCCCCGGGGCTGGGCGTATTCGATCGGCCGGTGGTGAACCGCTTGCTGGTGTTCCAGCCATTCTTTCCCTCCTGCATGGTGGTGGACCGGGCCGCGTTCCTGGCGCTGGGCGGCTACGATGAGGGGGTGAGCCGGATACTTGGCTGCGACCTGGCGACCGCCCTGCGGGTCGCGAACCACGCGCTGGGGTTCATCGACGCGCCAACCGTGCTGATCCGCAAGCATTCCGGTAATATCTCGGCCAATGTCGAGCGCATGAATCTTGGCGATGCCCAGGTGCTGGCTTACGTGCTGGCAACCCGGCCCGAACTGGCGCCGCTCGCGCCGCTGTTTCGGGACAGTATTTCGACCAGACGCGGGGCCGCGTTCGACAGTGCGTTCGACCGCCGGGATTTTGCTGCCGTGCGGGCCATTGCCGCGCTGGAACCGGCGCCCCGCATGACCGCGAAACGCCGCGCCAAGCGCGCCATCGCCAGCCTGCCCGGGAGCGCCGGCCGCGGCGTAGCCGGCCTGTTGAGCAGGTAGGCGCATGAGCAGGACTTCATTGTAACCGCGGGGCCAGGAACTTTCGCCGCAACGCGGCGTAGCGAGCGCTTGTGCCCGCCTCGTCGCGCCGGGCAAGTAACATCACCACAGATTCGCCGCAGTCCGGCAACACTATGACGCACGCTGCTTGCTTGTCCCAGTCAATCCACAGTCCCAGTTTCGGATAGTCTCACCAAGGATTACGACCATGCGAACCCTTCATCTGCTTTCCGCCTCCGCGTTGACCATGGCCGTATTGGCCGCGCCCATGGTGCTGACACCAACCCATCCTGCCCAGGCCCAATTCGGCGTGGGCGTCAGCATCACGGTGGCTCCGCCGCCGTTGCCGGTTTACGAGCAGCCGCCCTTGCCGGCGCCGGGCTATCTGTGGACACCGGGCTACTGGGCCTACGGCGAAGCCGGCTATTATTGGATACCCGGAACCTGGGTGGAGCCGCCTTCGGTCGGCTTGCTCTGGACGCCTGGCTACTGGGGCTTCAACAACGGAGTCTACCTGTTCAATGCCGGTTACTGGGGGCCGCATGTCGGCTTTTACGGCGGCATCAACTACGGCTTCGGCTATGGCGGCTTCGGCTATGAGGGCGGCGAGTGGCGTGGCGGCGGATTTTTCTACAACTCGGCGGTGAACCGCTTCGGACCGGGCGTGCACATAACGAACGTGTATAATCGCACGGTGATCAACAACACCACGGTCAACCGCGTCAGCTTCAACGGCCCGAACGGGATAAATGCGCGCCCGCGGCCCGAGGAGTTGAACTATGCGCACGAGCAGCACGTGCAACCGACAGCACAGCAGCAGCAGCACCAGCAAGCTGCGGCGCGGAACCCGGAGCTGCGCTCCTCGGTCAATCATGGCAATCCGGCGATCGCCGCCACCGCGCGTCCCGCGGACTTCAGGGGGCCGGGCGTTGTGCCGGCGCGCGCGGCGGGCACGCCGGCGGCCCGTCCGGGCGAGGCGGCGCGTCCGGGTGAGGCAGCCCGCGCGGGTGAACCGGCTCGGGCCAACACTGCGGCTGAGCGAGCGGGCGCCGCCCGGCCAGGTGAGCGGGTAGGCGAGGCGCGGCCTGCCGTGCACACGCCGTCCAGCCCGGTGCACCCGAACGGTCCGGCGCACGCGCCGGTCCGGCCCGTCTCGGCGCCGCGGCCCATGGGCATGGCCCATCCCGGCGGCATGGCGCCGCGTCCGATGGGGATGCCCGGTCCGCGTCCGATGATGGGGGGTCCTGGCCCGCGTCCGATGGGGGCTGGCGCTCCGCATCCGGGTGGTGGCGGCGCGCCTCATCCGGCGGCAGCGCCGCATGGGGGCGGCGGCGAGCACGGTCCGCATCACTGACATCTGGTTAGCTGAATGAAAAGGAGGGCCGGTCCGGCGAAAGCGGGATCGGCCTTTCTACTGCCTTCGGGTATTCGCGTGATCCGACACGACTTGACGGAAAACCTCGAGTTGCCCGGCGCTGACCGCGTCCCAGCTGAAACCTTCCGCATAGCGCCTGGTGGCCGCGCGGTCAGGCGGCGCGCGCTCCCAAGCGCAAACGGCCTCGGCGAGCGCAGCGGCCGACCTTTCGCCGGCGATCAGGCCCGCTTCGGGACGCTGCACAACTTCGGGGTTGCCGGGTATCGGGCTGGCGATCACCGGTGTGCCGCACGCCATGGATTCGAGCAGGACGTTCGCCCATCCCTCCCTTGAGGAGGCGAGCACCGACAGGTCGGCAGCGCTGTAGAGCGATGCCAGTTTCTGATGCGGCAGCGGTCCTAGCAGACGAACCCGGTCGGCGACCCCGAGCTTGGCCGCGAGGGCTTGCAGGGCCGTCCGCTCCGGCCCTTCGCCGGCGATGAGCAAGCGCCATTCTGGCAGCGTGGTCAGGGCTTCGATCGTGAGCGCGTGGCCTTTACGCTCGATCAGCGCCCCTACCGACACCAAGGTGCGGCCTTCAATTCCGAATTGGTGGCGCGCTTCGGCCCGATCCTGCGGGTGAAACATCTCCAGATCGACACCGTTGCGCAGAACGCACACCCGGGTCTGCGCGATGCCGAGCTGGGCCATGGCCTGGCGCAGGCCGTCGCTGACCGCGATCAGGCCGGCGGCCCCCTCGGCGGCGCGCAGGATCATCCGGCGGGCGGCCGCGTAGTCCGGGAACTGCGTGATGTCGGAACCCCGGGCGGTGACGACGACGGGAAGGCCGAAGCGCTGGCCCAGCCGGACTGCGGCTACACCGTCCGGAAAGAAGTAATGCGCGTCGATCGCGTCGAAACGTTCACCCGACGCCAGCAGGCGGGCGAGCGCCCTTGCCGCGGACCGATAGAGCAAGGCAGGCGAGACATGCATGCCGATGGCGGGAACGGCCAGCCAGCGCGGATGCAGTAGGCGAATGCCGTGCCGGCGCTCCTCGACGGGCGTTCGTATGGACCGCCCGGGAAACCAGGCCGCCGGCGAAAGCACTGTGGCACTGGCTTGCCCGGTGGCAATCAGATGGCGCAATCGATTTTCGACGAACACGCCGTGGTTCGGACGTGCAGCGCTCGGGTAGAGCGTCGTGAAGGTGAGCAGCCTGAGTATGACCGCTCACCCGCGCATGTGGCCTTAGTGCTTGGCGTTGTCCGCCGCGCCCGTCACCGCATGACCGGCGCTCGAGACATCCTGGCCGGCTCCGGCCACCGTGTTGCACGCGCTGAGAAGGGTGGCCGCACCCATCAGCAGGGCGGCGGTGAAGACGGCGGTGATCGAACGCGGCATGACCAAAAATCTCCTGCAAGCCGGGCCCTTGCCCGGATGCTTGCACAACGTAACGTCACCGCGAGAGTTCGCAACTTGCGTGTGGCCGCCGCAACTAGCCGCCGAGTGTTGCCAAACCCACACCCAGTAGAGCGAGGAGCAGAAGCGTGAATCCGAGTGAGGAGAGCACGAAAAGCAAGCTCATCCTGAGAAGCGTGCCGGCAACCCCGGTCCGATAGGTGCCGCGCATATGAGCGAAGAGGTGCACTGGTGCGGCGAGCAACAGCAGCCAGGCCGAGGGCGACGTCACCGATCGCAGCAGCGTAGCCGTCGTGAACAGCAGCGCCGCGAAAGAGAGCGAGTGCATGGTGAACACCAGGTGGTCGAATAGGACGACGCCGCGCCGGCGCACGAACAGCGCCGCCAGTATCAGCGCGGAGATCGGCAGCATGAAGACGGCGAAGGTTTCCGCCCGCTCGCGCATGGCGCGCGCCAGCTCCTCCGGATGGTCGGCGGCGCGGCCGAGATGAACGCGTAGCCAGTCCGTCATGGTGGCATCGGCCGACGTCCCCAGGCCTTGCACGTGTGCGCCCAGCACCGCCGATCTGGCTCCTTCAACGTCCTTCTTGTCCTCCGGACTCAGCTGGTCGAAATGGAACGCGCCGCGGTCAAACTTGACGATGCGGCCAGTGTGTTCGCTGACGACAAAGACGAGGAATACGGCAACCAGGAACAGGCGCAGCGGCGGGATCTGCGGGGCGCGTTTGCCGGCCAGGTAGTCGCGGGTCAGGCGCGCCGGCTGAACGATCAGGCGGCCAAGGGTTCGCCACAGCCTGCCGTCGGCATGAAAGAAGCTCTCAATCGTCTCGCCGATCATATGGCTGGCGTGGCGATGGAAATCGAAGCCGGACTGGCCGCAGGCGTGGCACCAGGGGCCTTGCAGGACAGTGCCGCAATTGGCGCACGGCGTGCCGGGCGGCAGGGAGTGATGGCGGCGCCAGGCGAGGAAACCCTGGCCCTGGTGGGTGTCCGGCACCGCCCTGACGCCGTGTGCGGCCGGTGCGCCTAGCCGCCGATCCGAATTTCGACGCGGCGGCTTTCGACGCCCGGGTCGTCGCCAGTCTGGCCACGGCCGTGGCGGGTGATGCGGGCGGGCGCCACACCGTCGGCCACGAGCGCGTCGGCCACACGCGCGGCACGGGCGCGGGACAGTTCGATGTCGGCCTGCTTGCTGCCGTCGCTATCGGTCCAGCCCAGCACCGTCACGGCGGCCGATGGCTGCGCCTGGGCGGCGGCAGCGGCACGGGCGACGACATCGGTCGCCGAAGGCTCGAGTGCCGAGGAGCGTTCGGCGAAGAACACGATATAGCCCGGGGCAACGGTCGGGGCGCGCGGGGACATCATGCAGGCGGACAGACCGAGCAGGATCAGCCCGGCGAAGAACATGCGCATTCTGGCTGGTTCCTGACGTGGAGAGGTCATCGGCTGCGGGCTTTGCGGGCGGCGTAGCGCGCGTCGCGGGCGGCTTGGCGCTGCGCCTTGAGTTCCAGGTCTCGCGCTGCTTGTTCGGCGGCACGCTGGGCCTCCTCGGCGGCACGTTTTTGCGCCTCGAGATCCCGCGCTGCCTGTTCGGCGGCCAAGCGGGCGGCCTCGGCCTCCTTTTGCACGCGGCGTTCGGCGGCGCGCTGCTCGCGGGCGGCGGCGATGGCGGCGCGCTCGGCCGCGCGGGCCAGCACCGCCGGGTCGTCCGGTGGCGGCTTGGCCTTGAATTTTTCCAGCAACGCTTTCTTGGCGTTGGCCGACTCGGTCGCGCGGTCGGTGAACTGGCTTCCCTTGAAGGCACTCATCTTTGGGCGGGTTATCCTGGCTGTGGTGCGGGCGACATATCATGCCTGGGCCCGCTTGGCGCTAGCCAAGCGTGCGACCGGTATGTGTCAGGCAGCCATGTCGGCGCCGGTCCTGACCGGCGCGAGCGAGGCCGACTCCGCATCCGAAAACACGCGGCTGCGGGTCAGGAAGCGCACGCCCAGCGGTGCTTCCAGCGAAAACCCGCCGCCGCGGCCGGGCACCACGTCGATGATCAGCTGGGTGTGCGCCCAATACTCGAATTGGGCGGCGCCGATATAGACCGGCGCGCCGGCGATACGGCCCAGATAGACGTCCTGCGCGCCGACCCGGAATTCGCCGAGCGGGTAGCACATGGGCGAGCTGCCGTCGCAGCAGCCGCCGGATTGATGGAACAGCAGGTCGCCGTGCTGGGCGCGCAGCCGGGCGATCACCTGTTCGGCTTCTTGGGTGACGGTCACGCGCTCCACCATGGCTTCGGCCCCGTTCAGTTGCGCAGAAACACCTCCACGCGGCGGTTCTTTTCGCGGCCTGCCTCGGTACCGTTGTCGGCCACGGGCAGGTCCGAGCCGAACGAGACGATCTGGCCGGGTGGCAGGCCGCGCCGTGCGAACACTTCGGCCACGGCCTGCGCCCGTTGCTGCGCCAAGGCAAGGTTGGCCTCCGGCGTGCCCTGATTGTCGGCGAAACCCATGAGGACCAGGTGGCTGGACGGGGTGTGGTCCGACATCATGAAATTCCACACCCGATCCACCTCGCGCGCGCTGTGCAGATCGAGCTTGTTGGAGCTGGGCTCGAAGTGCAGGTCTGCAGCCAGGCGCGTGGCGCCGGTGACGAGCGCGCGGTAGCGGTCTTTCGGCGTGAGCGGGGCAGGTGGCGCTGCCGGGGCGGGTGGGGCTTCGGGCGCCACGTGCAGTTTGACGAAACCGGCCTGCGCCACCGCGTCCTGGCCTTCCGGGGAGAGCACGAAGGCGGCAAAGCGGGCGGCGAACGGGTTGGCATGGCCGGCCGGGGTGGTCAGCGTGATGTGGTGCACCAGCGGATAGAGACCGTTGGCAACCGCGGACGGTGTTGGCAACGCGGGGCGCGCACCCAGGGAAGCAATGGCCAGCGCGCGGGTGCCCGCCGCCGGAACGGTAGTCAGCAGCGACAGCGCGTCCGGATCCGCGGCGACGCGGGCCGCCGCATCGGTCGATTGGATCAGGTGGATAGCGCCGCCGGGGCCGCCCAGCTGGGACCAGCGCGTAATGCTGCCACCCTGCACACCGCGCAACTGCGTTTCGGTCATCGCGGGAAGCGGGTTGCGGGCATTGACCACGACGTAGGTCGGGCTGAGCGCCACCGCGTCGGCACCCGCTTGTCCCGCAGCCAGCCCGAGCACACCATCGCCGCTAGCCTGGTTGCCAGTGGCGAGCGAAATGGCCTCCGGGCGGCCAACGCGCATGCCGGTGACCAGCGTTTCCTCCGGCTTGCCGCCAGGGGCGGTGCCGAGTTCGCCATCGCCCAGGCTGCTCAGGTAGGCGGCGGCCAGCTTGGACATGAGCGGGGCGGCCAGCGCGGGGCCGGTCAGGTGCAGCAGCACCGCCTGCTCCGGCTTGGGTGCGGCGGCGGCCGGGGCTGTGACACTAGGCGGCGCTGCGGCGACCTGCGCGGGGGCGGCTGCATTTGGCGCCGGACCGGGCCCGGGCTGGACAGTTTTGGTCGCGCGCGCAATCTGCTGCGGCGGCCTGGCGGGGCTAGACAGGCGGTAGCCGGCATAAAGGCCGCCGGCGACCAGCACTAGAACGCCCACAATGCCGGCTCCCACCAGACCAGAACGGCCGGCGCCGGCCTGGACAGGCGGCGGGCGCAGCGGGCGGGCGCATTCGGGGCAGACGAAATCCTGGCCGATCTTGACTTCGATGTCGCGCTTGGCGGCGGCCAGCGAGCAGTAGTCAACATTGGTGCAGCGTCCGCGGGTATAGGCCATGGTGTCCTGTGGGGTTGCGGGTCGGGCTGGCGGACCGATCTTTGAGTGAAACGAGCGCGTCGAGCAAGATGGGCGCCCCGAACTGCCGCTTATTGGTCACAGCCGGCGTGCGGCGAGAGCTCGGCGGCGCGGAAGCAGTGCGCGTAATGGTCGTCCACAACGCCTGCTGCCTGCAGGTAGGCGTAGACGATGGTGGAGCCGACGAACGAAAAACCGCGCGCCTTCAAGGCGGCACTGACCGTATCGGACAAGGCGGTGCGCGCCGGCAGCCGCGCGTCCGGGCCGCGCCGTGTCACGACCGGCTGTCCGCCCGTGTGGGCCCAGAGCCAGGCCGCAAAACTGCCGGCCTCCCGCTGCACGGCCAGGAAGGCACGCGCGTTGCCGACCGTGGCGGCGATCTTGCCGCGGTGACGCACGATGCCGGGGTTCTGGGCCAGCGCCTCGATGTCCGCGCCGCTGAATGCGGCCACCGCCTTCGGATCGAAACCGGCAAAGGCCGCGCGATAGCCTTCGCGCTTGCGCAAAATGGTCTCCCAGCTGAGGCCGGCTTGCGCGCCTTCCAGGGTCAGCAGCTCGAACAGGGACCTGTCGTCGTCATGTCTGGTCCCCCATTCGGTGTCGTGATAGCCGATGGAAGGTTCTTGGCGCGCCCAGGGACAGCGCTGCTTGTCCATTTTCATCTCCTGACTGGAACCACGCCACCATGCAGCGCCTCGTGCAAGCCCGTCCGCCATGCTGCTGATTATTGCAATTGGCGTGCTGGGTCTGGTTGTCGTCGCGGGCGCCTGGCTGGGCGGCCAATACATCTTGCGGGACGAACCGCCGACGCGGCGCTGGCCGGGCTACCTGCACGGGGCAGCGGGGCTGGCAGGGTTCGCGGTGCTGGTCGTGGCCTTGTCCGGGGCCCCGCGCGCGGGGCATGCGGTGCGCATGGGAGCAGGCGCGTTCGGGCAGATGTCGGCCGCCCTGATCGCCGGCGCGCTGCTGGTGGCGTGCATCGTGCTGTTGCTGCATGCGCGGCGGCGCGCGGTACCTCTTGCGGTGATCGCGACGCACGGCCTGCTGGGCATTGGCGGCTATACCGTGCTGGTGACCTATCTGACGATGCTGCACTGACACGATGGCCGGCACGCCCACCTTTGCCACGCCGCACGCCTTCATGGGGCTGCGACGCGCGGCGGCGGATGCTTCACTGCATATCGCGGGAGTGCCGCTCGACATCGGCACCACCAATCGATCCGGCGCGCGCTTCGGCCCGCACGCGATACGCCATGCCAGCCGCATGCTGGTCGATGGCGACCACCCGCGCGTCTGGCGCGATCCCACGACGCTGCCGGTGGCCGATATCGGCGATTTCGAGATTTCTCTTGGTGACATCGGCAAAAGCCTTGCGCTGATCGAGCAGCAGGCGGCCGTGCACCCGCACCTGATCTCGCTCGGCGGCGAGCACGGCATGTCTTTGCCGTTATTGCGCGCGCTGGCGGCACGGCGTGGCGGTCCCGTGGCGCTCGTTCACTTTGACGCCCATGTCGACACCTGGCCGGACAGTTTCGGCCAGGCGTTTGGGCACGGCTCGCCATTCTACCATGCGATCCAGGAGAAAATAATCGACCCGCGCCGCATGGTGCAGGTCGGCATCCGCTCGCCGGTGCAGCGGGACGTTTGGGATTGGACGGTGGCGAAAGGTGTGACGATCCTGACGGCCGAACACGTGCACGAGATCGGTGCGGCCGCGGCCGCTTCGCGAATGATCGAGGTCGTGGGTGATGCGCCGGCCTATCTGACATTCGATATCGATGTGCTGGACCCGGCCTTCGCGCCCGGTACCGGCACGCCGGAGATCGGCGGCCTGGCGTCCTGGCAGGCGCAGGCCATCCTGCGGCGGCTGGGCGGGCTACGCTGGATTGGCATGGATGTGGTCGAGGTGGCACCGGCTTACGATGTAAGCGAGATCACCGCGCTGGCGGCGGCGACCATCGTTTGGGAGTACCTGGCACTTTTGCATGGCTGATGTGCCAAAAGATTTCGATACGCGGCGCGTCTGGGCTTTATAAGCCGCTCCCCGGTCGCCATGTGCGATCGCCGCTGACGCACTATCGCACGTGCCGCGAGCCTGTTTTTCGGAACGGGCACAAGCAACGACGTAACCGCGTCCTTTGTCGCCAACCCGGCTGCTCTCACAGGGGCCGGACGCTTTGAGGGATACGCCTATGTTCGCTGCTCGCCGGGCCTCGCGCCCCATCCGCCACTACGCACAGGACCGGCTCAGTCCCTAGGCCGGGTTTTCAAGCCCGGCCTTCCGAGCCGATTTCGCTGTCCCGCTGACGCCGCGTTTTTACGCGCGCCCTGTGCAAGGTGCCTTCGCCATGACCGATTTTTTCCGCGTGCCCGCCGGCGCGCCCGCGCTGCTGCCCTGTGTTGACGATATTGTCGAGACGTTGCGGCCGGAGATGCCGCTGCACTGCCACCGCTCCTGGGCGGTGCGCCAGGCCGGCGCCGAATTCGTCGCAGGATTTCCAGGCACGGTGATGTATGCCGTCAAATGCAACCCCGAGCCGTTCGTGCTGCAGGCGCTGTGGGAGGCCGGCGTGCGCCACTTCGATTGTGCGTCGCTGCCGGAGGTGTCGCTGGTGTCGCGCCTGCTGCCCTTCGCGCACATTCACTTCATGCACCCGGTAAAGGCGCGCCATGCGATCGCGCAATCCTACGCGCTGCACGGCGTCCGCGATTTCGTGCTCGACAGCGCGGAGGAGCTGGACAAGATCCTGCAGGAGACGGGCAACGCGCGCGACCTGGGCCTGATCGTGCGCCTGGCGTTGCCGGCGGGCGACGCGAAATGCGATCTGTCGGGAAAGTTCGGCGCCTGGCCGGACGAGGCGGCCGCCCTGCTGCGCGCGGCGCGGCCATTCGCCAAGATGCTCGGCGTGAGTTTCCATGTCGGGTCGCAATGCCTGGATCCGCTGGCCTGGCGTTCCGCGGTCGCGCTGGCCGGCCGCGTCATCCGCGCGTCCGGCGTGGCGGTCGAGGTGCTGGATGTGGGCGGCGGATTTCCCGTCGCCTATGCCGACCAGACCCCGCCACCGCTGGCCGCGTTCTTCGCCGAGATCGAGGCCAGCGTGGATGGGCTGGACATGCCGGACCTGGCGCTGTGGGCCGAGCCAGGGCGTGCGCTCGCGGCGTGCGGGACGTCGGTGGTGGTGCAGGTGCAGATGCGCCGCGGCGACGCGCTGTACGTGAACGACGGCGTGTATGGCAGCCTGTCCGACGCGGGCCTGCCGGGCTTCCGCTTCCCGGTGCGCGCGCTGCACGCCGATGAAACTCCGCTCGTGCCCTACAGCTTCTTCGGGCCGACCTGCGACAGTGCGGACGTCATGCGCGGCCCGTTCCTGCTGCCGGCCGATCTCGAGGAGGGAGACTGGATCGAGATCGGGCAGTTGGGCGCGTATGGCGCGTGTTTGCGCACCGGGTTCAACGGTTTCGCGCGCGGGGATGTAGTCGAGGTGCGGGACGCGCCTCTGGTGTGAGTCGCGTCGTTACACCCTCGGCGGCAGTGACCTCGTTCTACGGGGTCACTGCATAGATTGTACCGCCATCCCATGTCTCGCCGTAAAGGGTTCCGTTAACGTCGATTACTCCGTCTGAGGGCGTAACTCCATCGATGTTGAACTGAACAAAACTGTGGAGCGTTGTTTCGGACTTCGTAGATGGGTCGAATTGATAGACCGTCCCTTCTCCGTTCGCACCGCCGCCCTCGGTTGTGCCATACAAGTAGCCGTGACTGTAAATCGGGGTGGCTTTCGGCCCAATGCCGCCTCCCTGCGTGTCGAAATCATACAATATGTCGAAGCCGCCAGTGCCGGTGTTTACCCGGAAAAGCGTTCCGTGACGTACTTTGCCACCGTAGAGTGTGGCGCCGTAAAGAAATCCGTTGTGATACGTGACGCCCGGAGATGGCGACGCTTCCCCGTGGCGGAAACTGTGCAGAGTCGTTAGCGTGCCCGTTGCGATGTCGAACGCAAAAACGGTGCCTCGTGTAGTGCCATATAATTTCCCGTTGACGTAGGTCAGCTCCGTGTTCGGCTGCGAACCATCAGCCATGCCTTGGAAATCGTACAACTTGGTCCGCGTGCCCGAGACTGGATCTATGGCGAACAAAGTACCTGCACCTGAACCGCCGACGGGCGCTCCTCCATATGTCGTGCTGCCGTAAAGTCGACCGTTCGCGTAAGTCAGTCGCCCTGGGGATTCACCATCCTCGCCCTCGTAAAAATCCGACACTGTCCGTGTATAGCCGAACTGGGTGCTGACCTTGAAAACGACACCGCCATGTCCCGGGCCGCCCGCTTCGGTGGAAGTATATAGATAACCGTGCACCGGTGTCACAGCCACGACAAGACCAACACCCAACTTGGGATTATTGTGGGCGTTCAGATTCGTCTCGGTGCCAGTAGCCGGATCAATCTTGAAAATCTTGCCCGTGCCTTCGGTTGTTCCATACAGATATCCTCCCCTGAATAGAAGCCCGCCCATAGGGAGCGGTGACGTTCCGCTATCCGGGAAAGTATAAAGAACCTTGAAGGTGCTGGCCTGGAGTGGCGAGGATAGGGTAATCGGAGAGGCAACAGCGACGAGCGCAAGTAGCTGAGTGCCGAGCGTCATGTCCGTCCTTCACGTCTTTGCTCAGGCAAAGCTTGTTAGATTATGTTGGTAAGAGCAACAGATATTTCTGGGCTATCGCAAACCTATACCGCTTGCTTCAGCCTGCGACGCCCTGCTCCCGTCGGGAACGCGAGAGGTTGCTTGTAACTTGGTCGATGGCCGTACAAAGCTCTCGGCAACACAACATCGACACGGGATTTAATCTGCTCGGTGGGTGTCTCGACGAGTAGAATGACCGCGTCCCGATTTTTAGAATAAGCCATGATCGTGTCCAGCAATGATGGTTTGGGGATTGCCTCGACATCCTCGATCATTTCTTCCACGTGCAGCGCCAACGCCTCCGACGTTATCCTACGTGCTTTCTTGATTGTGTTGCGATCGCTGACTACGAGGTGAGCGCCCGCCTCACCTCGGCCCGCAAGGCCGGAAGCACCTCCTCATCGAACCAAGGGTTGAGCCGCTGCCACGCGCCGGTGCGCCAGGACGGATGAGGCAGCGGAAAATACCGCGGCAGATACGCACGGAAATCCCGCACCCGCTCCGTCATGCTCGCGCGCGGCCAGCCGTGTTCGCGCGCGGCCGCGTCCTGGGCGTAGCTGCCCACGAGCAGCGTCAGGCGTAGCGCCGGCATGGCGGCCAGCACGCGCGCCCGCCACAGCGGTGCGCATTCCCGCCGCGGCGGCGCGTCGCCGCCGTTGGGCAGGCGGCCGGGATAGCACAGGCCCATGGGCAGGATCGCCACCCGCGACGCGTCGTAGAATACGTCCTTGTCCATGCCGAGCCAGCCTCGCAGCCGGTCGCCGGACGCGTCCCAGAAGCTGATGCCGGCATGGTGCACGGCCGTGCCGGGCGCCTGGCTGGCGATCAGCACCCGGGCGGTGGTCGAAATGTGCAGGACGGGCCGTGGCCCCAGCGGCAGATGGGCGGCGCAGACAGTGCAGGCGCGTATCTCGGCCAGCAGCGGCGCCAGAGCAGGCTCGTTCACGCCAGTGGATACTCGACTTCGGCCGTATAGACCGCCTGATCGGCGCCAAGCAGAGAGCTGAACAGCGTGAAATGCCCGACGGTGACCGGCGCCGCGCGGAACAGGTTGTGCGCCTGCACCCAGCTGGCCAGGCGCGGGGGGGCAGCCTGCTCGCCGAGGCGGGCGAGCGTTACGTGCGGCGAGAACCGGCGGCGTTCGGGAGGCAGACCGGCGCGCTGCACGGCCGTTTCCACCTTGGCGCGCAGGTGTTCCAGCGCCGGGTTGCGGGCGACACCGGCCCAGAGTGCCGTCACCCGCCCCGCTTTCTCCAGCGTGCCGACACCGCTCAATTCCAGAGGAAAGGCGCGGCCCCGCAGGGCTGCGAGCGCGTGGTCTATTTCCTCGGCCCGGTAGGGGGCCAATTCGCCCAGGAAGCGCAGGGTGATGTGGAAATTTTCCGGCGGCACCCAGCGCACGCCCGGCAGCCCCGTCCCCAGATCGGCCAGCCGCTCCCGCAGGGCCCAGGGCAGGTCCAGGGCGACGAACAATCTCATAATGCGGCGGAGAGTCCCCGGGGAGGGCGCTGGGGTCAAGCGCCCGCCCGAGAGTGACGCCCGCTTGAAGCAGAGAAGCCGCATGCCAGATTGACTAGCAAAGCGGGTCGGTCCGATATGCCGCGTTCGGCGGCACGGCCCGCGAAGGGATCAAACGATGGCTTACACCCCCGATTTCCGCGGCACTGCCCGCCCGTTTCGGCGGCACGGCCGACGCCGCCGCGCTGGACCAGGGCCTGCGCGCCTACATGCTGCGCGTCTATAACTGGATGGCGTCCGGCCTGCTGCTGACAGGCGCGGTGGCCTATGGCGTGGCCAACACCCAGCTGATCAGCTTGTTCTACCACCCGGTGGTGACCGAATACGGGACACGCATCGCGCCGACCGGGCTGGGCACGCTGTCGATGTTCGCGCCGCTCGGCTTCGTGCTGGCGCTGAGCTTCGGCATCAACCGGATGAGCCGCACCACGGTGCAGGCGCTCTACTGGGCGTTTTGTGTCGCGATGGGCGCCAGCCTGACCAACATCTTCCTGATCTATGCCCATGACAGTATTGCGCGCGTGTTCTTCATCTCGGCGGCCATGTTCGCGGGCATGTCGATCTGGGGTTATACGACGCGGGCCGACCTTTCGCGCATGGGCAGCTTTTTGATCATGGGGCTGTGGGGCATCATCCTGGCCAGCCTGGTCAACATGTTCGTGCACAGCTCCGGCATCCAGTTCGCTGTCAGCATCATCGGCGTCGTGGTGTTCACTGGACTGACCGCCTACGACACGCAGCGCATCAAGGCGAGCTACAGCCAGTTCGCTTATGCCGAGGGCCCGGACGGCGCGGCGAAGCGCAGCGTGTATGACGCGCTCAGCCTGTATTTGAACTTTATCAACCTGTTCATGCTGCTGCTGCAGCTCACCGGCAATCGCCGCGGCAACTGACACTCTGCTCCATGACCGCTGCCGTCCGGTCCGATGGCAGCGGTCATATCAATGCCAGGGCGGCCAGTTCGCGCCGTAATTGCTCGGGCAGGTCGTCGTCCGTCTCTCCCGGCCTGAGATCGTCGGGCGCGTCGGCCGGCGGGAAATATCGCCAGCCTTGGAACGGTCGCATCGTGCGGCCCCTCACCGGGATCAGATCAGGGTCAAGCAGAAGCGCCGCGCACGCCGTGCCGTCCTCGCGTTGGCTGGCCACGATGTCGGTCACGCGTTGCCGGGCAGTGAGCAGGCCGGCGATAATCCAGTAGATCGAGCCGCCGGCCACGATGTCCGCTGCGCGGCGCGGCATCTGGCGGGTCAGGTGCCGCAAGGGTGGCCGGATAGCGGCCAGCCTCGCCTGGTGAGCGCGAAGATCGGCCAGGCTGCCGGGCCCCACCGATAATTTTATAAGATGCAGCGCCATGGTTCAGCGAATGCGGGCGCGCCAGTCGTCCAGCACATCGGCCAGGGTCTGCGCCCAGGGGATGCGTGGCGCCCACCCCAGCGTGGCGCGCGCGCGCGTGCTGTCTCCGGCAGCGACCGGCATGTCGCTTGGGCGCATGCGGGACGGATCTGGCACGATCTCCGCCGTGACGCCGGCCATGGCGAGCAGCTCCTCCAGCACATCGCCGATGCGCCGGGGTGCCGCAGACGCAATGTTCAGGATCAAGCCGGGTGCCGCTTCCGTGAGCTGCAACACCGCCGCGTAAGCCCGACAAACATCGCGGACGTCCAGGAAATCGCGTCGGGGAGACAGGTCGCCCACCTCGATACGCGCGGGCTGCATCCCGGCTTCTATCCGGGCGACCTGACGTGCGAAGGCCGGCACCACGAAAGCTTCGGTCTGGCCCGGTCCGGTGTGATTGAACGCTCGCAGGCGCACGACTTGCAAACCGTCGGCGGCCATGGCGCCGAGCGCAATGTCCGCGGCTGCCTTGCTGGCGCCGTATGTGGTGCGGGGCGCGAGGGGGGCCGTCTCGTCGAGCGCGTGGCCGGCGGAAAAACTCGCGCCATAAGCTTCCGCTGTGGAAGCGAAGACAAGGCGGCACTCCGGCGCTTCGTGCAGGATCGCCAGCGCCAGGTTCAGCGTGCCGTGCAGGTTGACGCGCCACATCGCGTCCGGATCAGCGCGCCCTTGGGCGACCGTGGACAGGGCTGCCAGATGGACGCAGCCGGCCGGGCGCAGTGTCCGCACCGCGTTGCGTATGGCGGCCCGGTCGGTCAGGTCGAACCGGGCTGCGTGCACGTCGTAAGCCTGGGCACAGGCACGCAGATGAGAGATGAGGTGCTTGCCGACGAACCCGTCCCCCCCGGTCACCAATACCGGCGTGTTGGCGTGCATCAGGCCGCCTGGCGCACCTTGTGGCGGTGGACATCGGCATCGACCATTTCGGCCGCCATGTCGGCGACACTGGTGGCCGCCTTCCAGCCGAAGGTGCGCTGGGCGTGGGAGGCGTCCCCCAACAGGAAGTCGACCTCGGCCGGTCGTATATGCTCCTGACCCAGGCGCACGAATTCCTCGGCCGCCAAACCCACATGCGAAAAGGCGATGCGGCAGAACTCCCGCACCGTGATGCTGCTGCCGGTGGCGATCACGTAATCGTCCGGCATGTCCTGCTGCAGCATGGTCCACATGGCGCCCACGTAGTCCTGCGCGTGACCCCAGTCCCGCCGTGCTTCCATGTTGCCGAGCTGGAGTTCCCGCGCCAGGCCGAGATGGATACGCGCCACGCCGTCGGTGATTTTCCGCGTCACGAACTCGATGCCGCGCAGCGGGCTTTCGTGGTTGAACAGGATGCCGCAGGAGGCGTGCATGCCGAAACTCTCGCGATAGTTGATCGTCATGGAATGCGCGTACAGTTTGGCGCAGGCGTATGGGCTGCGCGGGTGGAACGGCGTGCGTTCGGATTGACGCGGCTCGGCGGCTCGGCCGAACATTTCCGATGACGAGGCTTGGTAAAAACGCGCTTCGGGCCGCGCGATGCGCACCGCTTCCAGCACGTTGACGGCGCCAAGGCCGGTGATGGTGCCCGTGAGAATCGGCTGCTGCCAGGAGGCAGCGACAAAACTTTGCGCGGCCAGGTTGTATACCTCGTCCGGCTTGCATTCCTGAATGACGCGAATCAGGCTGGACAGGTCGAGAAGATCGGCGGTGACCAGCTCCACACGCTCAAGTATGCCGAGCCAGCGCAGTCTTTCCCCGATGACATCGGAGGAGGCGGAGCGGCGCAGCAGGCCAACGACGCGATAGCCGCGTTGCAGCAGGAAGCGCGCAAGGTATGCGCCATCCTGGCCGGTGACGCCGGTAATCAGGGCCGTGGGCAAGAAATCCCTCCTGTGACTGTGGCGGCTTGCATTGGTGCGCGCGATGGCAGACGCGTGGCCCCATACGACGTGTCACATGGCCACGCCACCCCGCGGGCGGTGGTGCCGCGTTCGACGCCCTTATACGCACCCCGTTACATAGGTTGGCCGTGGCGCGACAGGTGCGTGCGCGTGACATATCGTCTCAACGCGCCGTCGTCAGGCCGCTTCGCCCGCGCACACGCCGCTGGCCCAGGCCCATTGGAAATTGTAGCCGCCCAGCCAGCCGGTGACATCGACAGCCTCGCCAATGGCGAACAGGCCCGGCACGGCGCGGGCGGCCATGGTGCGCTGGTCCAAGCCGTCCGTGTCGATGCCGCCCAGGGTGACTTCGGCCTTTTGAAAACCTTCGGTGCCGGTGGGGTGGAGCGTCCAGCGGCGCAGCTGCCTCTCCAGTGCGTCCAGCGAGCGGTCGGGCAACTCGGCCAACGGAGCCGATGCGAGCTCGGGTGGCAGGAACGCATCGGCGAGGCGTTGCGGAAGGAGTTCGCCGAGCGCCGCACGCAATCCGGCCCTGGGGCGCGCCGCCTTGCGAGCGACCAGGGCTTTTGGCGGCGCGGATGGGGTCAGGTCCAGGTCGATGGGCTGGCCTTCGCGCCAGGCGGACGAAATTTGCAGCACGGCCGGGCCGGAGAGGCCGCGATGGGTGAACACCATGCCTTCCTGGAAGGCCACGCCGCCGCAGCGTGCGACCACCTGAGTCGAGACGCCGGCCAGGGTTTGAGTCTTATCCAGATCGGCTTGTGCGAGGGTGAGGGGCACCAGGGCCGGCCGTATGTCCGTCAGCTTCAGGCCGAATTTTTTGGCAATGCGATACGACAAGTTTGTCGCGCCCAATTTGGGGATCGACAGCCCGCCGGTGGCCAGGACGAGTGCGTTTGCCTCGATCGTTCCTTCTTCGGTTTCAATCCGGAAATGTGTGTCGCGCGAGACGTCCGTGATGCGTGTGCGCAGACGGATGTGGGCCCCTGCCGCGGCACATTCCCCGAGCAGCATGTCCACGATAGCGCGGGCAGAGCCGTCGCAGAATAATTGGCCAAGCGTCTTTTCATGCCAAGCGATGCGGTGGCGTTCAACGAGTGCCAAAAAGTCCTGGGGGGTGTAGCGGGCGAGTGCGGAGCGGCAGAAATGGGGATTGGCGGAAAAGAAGTTTTCCGGTGTGCAATGCGTGTTGGTGAAATTGCAGCGGCCGCCGCCGGAAATCAGGATTTTTTCGCCTGCCTGACGGCCGTGGTCCAGCACGATAACGCGCCTGCTTCGCTGGGCCGCGGTCAGCGCGCACATCAGGCCGGCGGCGCCGGCACCGAGGATGGCTACGTCGAAGTTCGTTACGCGAGCAGAAGCCTCAGCCACAGAAGATACAGATCATCACGGATGTCGCGGCGCGAGCCGCACCGGCAGGGTGGCTAGGGGCATCTCAGCCTATCTGCGTACATCCGCGTCATCTTTGGACAAATCTAGCGCATCATCCGGCTGACATTCGGTTCGATCGCTTCAGCAATCCGTTCCTGCATGTATGCCGAAGGGTGCAGCGGCGGGTCTGGCGGCGAGAGATGCCGGTCAAGAAAATCATCCGGATCAAGACCGCCACTGGGCAAACGGTGGAACAGCGGCGTCAAATCCTGAAAGCGCACATCGCCCTTCGTGCCACCGTAGCGCGCGGTGAGCGCCCGGTTCAGCTCGACCGTGTTCGCATCGACCCATGCGCTGCGTATGCTCGGCAGCACGCTCAGCAGCAAAATCTTCGTCTCCGGCAGGCGCGCGCGCAGCGTGTCCACAATCGTCTCAATGCCGATCAGCGTGGGGGCGGCGGGCCAGTGCAGATGACCGAAATTGTTGGCGCCGATGAGCACGATCGCCAGACGCGGATGTATGCCGTCCGTCTCGCCATGCTCGATGCGCCAGAGCAGGTGCGCGGTGGCGTCGCCCTTGAACCCGAGATTGACGGCATAGCGTGGGGCGTAGAAACGGTCCCAGACCGGCTTGAAATTTCGCCACGGCTCCGGACCGGTTTTTTCAAAATCCTGAGTGATGCTGTCGCCCAGCCAGATCAGATCGACGCGGCCGGCGTGCAACTCGGCCTGTTTCTCCGCGAACCGCGCGCGCCACCAGGGCAGGTCCATGCGGCTGAACGGAAGTGCCGCCGGCGGCAGCGGGGCGGCGGCGCTCATGAGCGCGAGAGCCAGGCAGGCGAGGCGCGCTTTCATGCGTAGTAGTAGAGATAGATGCCGGACGCAAAACCCGCCGCGATGCAGTAATACGCAAACGGATCCAGCGCCCAGCGATCGTGATTGCGGAAGTAGCGCATCAGGAATGCGGTGCTGGCCAGGGCCACAAGACCCGCCACGATCGCCGCCACGGACGCCACGGCAAACGTGCCGGGCGGCACGCTGGCATGCAGCAGTTTCGGAACTTCCAGCACGGTCGCACCCAGGATGACCGGCAGCGCGATGAGAAAGGAGAAATGCGCCGACGCCGCATGGTCGATGCCGCGCAGCAGGCCGCCGGTGATGGTGGCGCCAGAGCGCGAGAGGCCGGGCAGCAAGGCAAGGCACTGCCAGATGCCGATGGCCGACGCATCGACCAAAGTGAGTGTGGCCAGCGGGCGCTGGGTGGTGCTTGCTGGAACGCGGCGGCGCAGGCGTTCGCCGGTCAGCAGAAGGATGCCGTTCAGGGCGAGAAACGCGGCTGCCACGAGTGGCGTTTCGAACAGGCGCCGTATCTGGTGTTCCAGCGCCGCGCCAAGCACGGCCGCCGGAACGGTGGCCACGACAAGCAGCAGGAAGATGTGGCGGCTTTCGCGCACGCGCTGCGGCGTGGACAGGCCCAGCACGCCGGTCGCCAGCGCCCACCAGTCGCGCCAGAAATAGGCGAGAAGGGCGGCGGCGGTGCCCAGGTGCAGCAGCACCAGGAACGGCAGGAACGTGGCGCCGTGCTGGTCCAGTTGCCAGCGTAGCAGGGCGGGTACGATCACGGCGTGGCCGAGGGAGCTGACGGGGAAGAGCTCTGTGGCGCCTTGCAGGATGGCGATGAGGAGGGCGTGAAGGTAGGTCAACGCAAGCGTTCTTTTCTGAAGAAAAGAAACAAAAGACGTCTACGCATTTGCGCGCGCGTCTGGGCCGACGCGCGACCAATAGACAAATGTTTTTTCCTTCCCTCAATCATTGAGCGGATAGCTCGCCATCAATCGCTGCTCTTCCCGCCAATCCCGCCACATCGCCCATATCCCGCTCGGCTTGGCCCCACGCCTGCGCATTTCGGCGCCGATCGCGAATGCCGCGCCATAATGGCGGAACTGCGCCGCATACACCTCACGCAAGGACGTATCCGGGTCCCAGATGTGGGTCGCTTCCGAGCCCACGCCGTTGATTTCGATGATGCTGAAACTCTCGCCCTCGCGCAGCTCGCGCAGGCTGCGATAGCGCAGATCGATACGGCCGAAATGGAAATCCGGCAGCGCGCGGGCGATCGCGTCGATGCGCGTGGCCAGCGCCGGCGTGATGTCGGCCGCGCCGTTGCGGAACACCGAGCCCTTGCAGTGATTGCCGGCGAAGACCAGCCGCACGCGTGCCCCTCTCGGCGGAACGCTGTCCAGCCGATCGGCCAGGCGCGCCAGATACAGGTGGGCCAGGCGGCCGTGGCGCGGATCGGCCTCGATCAGGGCGCGCAACGTGGAGGCGCCGTCGCCTGTCACGGTGGGCGCGTGTTTCAGCGTCAACGAGCTGATATGGCCGGCCGCATCTTGTGGACGGCGGATGTAGAACACGCCAGCCTCACCCTCTAGCGTCACCAGCGTTTGCAGCATCAGCAGCACGCCGCGCGGAAATTCTTCCAGCGCGCGGGCCAGCGCCGCTTCCGTTTCCACCAGGCGCACGCCAGCGCCGTTGCAGCCGATATCGGGTTTGACGACCAGCGGCAGCGACAGGCCGGCTTGCGCCAAAGCCTGGTTGGCGCGTGCAAGGTCGTCCTCGCCGGTCAGCAGCGTGGTGTAGGGGGCGACCCACCCGCGCGCCTCGCCCGCCAACTGGTCCAGGATCGCCGTCTTGCTCTCGCCGCACAGGCCGCCGGTGCTGATGCGCGGGTTGGCGGCGGTAGGCAGGCTCAGGCTGCCATGGCGCAGGCCGAGCGCGATCCACTGCGCCACGATCGGGCCGTAGGCGAGCCAGCCGGGCAGGAATTCGAAGGGCGAGATGTCGCGGCCGCGTGGCACAGGGGCGGCCAGGGCGGCCAGCGTATCCTCGTCCAGGTCGGCAGGGGTCAGCGCGTCCATGCTACAACGTCTTCTCCGTCTTGCGCTGGGCACGCGCGGCCAACCGGCCCGCGCCCACGATGATCAGGAGGAAGATGGCCAGACCCACCCATCGCCACTCCCCCAAATACTCCACCAGCAGCTTGCCGACACGCAACGAGACCGCGAACAGGGCCGAGGTCCAGATCAGCGTGGCGCCCACGGCGGCGGCCAGGAACCGGCGGAAGCTGGCGCCCAGGAAGCCGCAGGCGGTGTAGGTGGGCAGGCGCACGCCCGGCAGAAAGCGCGCGAAAAACACAACCTTGAAAACGTGTTTCTCAAGCCACGCCCTGCCCCGGTCCTGCCGCGGCTCGGGGATCAGCCGCCGTACCCAGGGCACGCGAGCGGCGAGGTGGCCCAGGCCGTACAGCCCCACATCCCCCAGCACGATGCCAAGATACAGGGAGACCAGGGCGACGGGCAGCGCCACCGCGCCACCCTGCACGGCCAGCGCAGCCCCGGCCGTCGCCGCGTCCTCGAGCACGAACGTGCCGGCGATGATGGCGACACCTTGCCAGAAGGGCGAGTGGCCGGCGGACTGCAGCAGGTGGGTGACCGACAGGTCCATCAATGCGCCTAAAGGCTGTCTCGGCATGGGCCGGCGCCGTCTCGCGCCCGCACCGTGTGCCAGCGGCGCGCGGCCGGGACAAGGTGGGGCGTCAGGCGAGCAGCACGGCGTGCAACCTGGCGCGGGCCGCGGGGTCCAGCCCGATCGCCTGCGACAGGTAGGTGTCCAGCGAACCGTATGCCTTGTCGATGGCCTTGAAGGCGGCGGTGAGCAGCGTTTCGTGCGCGGACAGCAGCACCTCTTTCAGCTCCGGCGGCAGGTCGAAATTGGCGGCGATCTCGCGGCGCCATAGGCGGTTGGTGGCCAGGTAGTCGTCAACCACGTGCTGCCAGGCCACGCCCAGCGCGCGCAACAGCAGAGCGGCGCCGAACCCCGTGCGGTCCTTGCCGGCCGAGCAATGCAACAGCAGCGGCAGCCCGTTCGGGGTCAGGATGCGCTCGAACAGGGTGCGATATTGCGCGAAGCTCTGCAGGGCGTAGGCGCGGTAGGCCTCGCGCAACAGGTCCAGCATCTCGGCAGGAATCATGTGGCCGGTGGCCTGGCCGGTGCGCAGAATGTCGCGCAGGCCGGCGCCGACCGAGGGTTCGATCGGCAGCGACAGGTGCTCCGCGCCATCGATGGCAACGGGGCTGGCCGCCCGCTCGCGCACGCCCCGAAAATCGCAGATTGTGCGCAGGCGAAGGCCGGCGATGCTGGCCTGGTCAGCCTCCGACAGGTTGATCAGCGCCGGTGCGCGGAACACCAGGCCGGTGCGCACGGCGCGGCCATCCTGGGTGGGCCAGCCGCCGAGGTCGCGCAGGTTGGAGGCGTTTTGGAGGGGGACGGAGGTGGGGAGCATGGCGGCTAGTTGCCGGGATCGGGCGGCGATGGCCAGGGGGGCCATGCGCTGCGTCGCTGCGGTGCAAGGCCGGTAGGTGGACGCGCGCGTGCTGTTGCAAGACATGTTCTTGGCCGCGATCGCGGCGGCTTCGCCTGCCGTGTGCGTGCCGCCGCACCTGCCCCCGCCGCCGCGGGGGCGCACGGTCGTGGTGGGGGCGGGCAAGGCCGCCGCCGCCATGGCGCAGGCGGTGGAGGCGCATTGGCCCGCAGACCGGCCGCTCTCCGGCCTGGTGGTCACACGCTACGGCCACGGTGCGGGGCCGCTGGCGCGGATCGAAGTGGTGGAGGCGAGCCATCCGGTGCCCGACGCGGCCGGCGAGGTCGCGGCCGCGCGTATCCTGGCGATGGTGCGCGGCCTGGGTATGGACGATCTGGTGCTGTGCCTGATCTCCGGCGGTGGATCAGCGCTGCTGGCGTTGCCCGCGCCCGGTGTCTCCCTGGCTGACAAGCAGGCGGTGAGCCGCGCGCTGCTGCGCAGCGGGGCGGCGATCGGCGAGATGAACTGCGTGCGCAAACACCTCTCGGCCATCAAGGGCGGCCGCCTGGCCGTGGCAGCCTTCCCGGCCCGCCTGGTTTCGCTGCTGGTGTCGGACGTGCCCGGGGACGATCCATCGGTGATCGCGTCCGGGCCGACAGTGCCGGACATGTCCACGCTGGCCGACGCACGCGCGGTGCTGGCGCGCTACGCCATCGCGCCGCCGCCAGCGGTGGCGGCCCGGCTGCTCGATCCGGCGGCCGAGACGCCGAAGCCCGGCGACCCCGCCTTTGCTCGCGCCGAGACAATTCTGGTAGCGACCCCGCAGGCCAGCCTGGAGGCCGCCGGCAGCGTGGCGCGCACGGCCGGCGTGGTGCCGCTGATTTTGGGCGACGCCATCGAGGGCGAAGCGGCGGTGGTGGCGCGGGTGATGGCCGGCATGTCGCTGCACTGCGCCCGGCACGGTCAGCCGGCCGCCCCGCCCTGCGTGTTGATATCGGGTGGCGAGACCACGGTGACGGTGCGCGGCCAGGGGCGGGGCGGGCGCAATGCCGAGTTCCTGCTGGCACTCGCCGTGGCGCTGGACGGCCACCCTGGCGTGTTTGCCATGGCGGGCGACACGGACGGGATCGACGGAACCGAGGATAACGCCGGGGCCTGGATATCGCCGGATACGCTGGCTCGGGCGGCAACGGCCGGCATCGACGCGCATGCCCGGCTGGCGGACAATGATGGATATGGGTTTTTCGCAGCCTTGGGCGACCTGGTGACCACGGGACCCACCCGGACCAACGTCAATGATTTTCGTGCCATACTGGTCACACAGCCGGAAAGCCTGCCCAAATAGCGGGCCGGAGGCCCGCGCCGGGCGAGGAGACGACTCATGCTGACCATGCCACGGCCCGACGAGAGCGTGCTGGCGCGCCGTGCGGAGATTGTGGCGGCGCTGCGCCGGATCGTGCCCGGGGAGGGGGTGATCGACAGCGAGATCGAACGCCGCGCCTATGAAAGCGACGGGCTGACCGCGTATCGGCAGATGCCGCTGGTGGTGGTGCTTCCGGAAACGACCGAGCAGGTCGTGCACATCCTGCGTACGTGCTCGGCCATGGGCGTGAAAGTGGTGCCGCGGGGCGCCGGCACGTCGCTATCGGGGGGCGCGTTGCCGCTGGAGGACGGCGTGCTGCTGGGGCTGGGGAAGTTCAAGCGGATTCTGGAAATCGATATCGATAATCGGTGCGTGGTGGCGCAGCCGGGCGTGACGAATCTGGGGATTACGCACGCCGTGCAGGACCAGGGTTTCTATTACGCGCCGGATCCGTCCAGCCAGATCGCCTGCACCATAGGTGGCAACGTGGCCGAAAATTCCGGTGGCGTGCACTGCCTGAAATACGGACTGACCACCAACAACGTCATCGGGCTCGAGATGGTGACGATGGATGGCGAGGTGATACGCCTCGGCGGCAAGCACATGGACGCGTCCGGGTACGATCTGCTGGGTGTCATGGTCGGTTCCGAGGGGTTGCTTGGCGTGGTCACGGAAGTGACGGTGCGCATCCTGCCGAAACCGCCCGGCGCGCGCGCTCTCCTGCTCGGGTTTCCCAGCACGGAGGGGGCTGGTGAGGCGGTCGCCGCGATCATCGGCGCGGGTATCATTCCGGGCGGCATGGAGATGTTGGATCGGCTGGCGGTGGAGGCGGCCGAGGCCTTCGCGCATGCCGGGTATCCGTTGCACTCCGAGGCCGTGCTGATCGTGGAACTCGATGGGTGCGAGGCGGAGGTCAACCACCTTGTCGAGCGCGTCGAGGAGATTGCGGTAGCGCATGGCGCCGATTTCTGCCGCGTGAGCGCGTCCGAAGAGGAACGGCTGCTGTTCTGGGCCGGCCGCAAGGCGGCGTTTCCAGCGGTGGGGCGGTTGTCACCTGATTATTACTGCATGGATGGCACGATACCGCGCCGCCAGTTGGGGCCGGTGCTGGCGCGCATGAAGCAGATGGAGGCAGAGCATAATTTGCGCGTGGCCAATGTGTTTCACGCCGGCGACGGCAATCTGCATCCGCTGATCCTGTACGACGCCAATGTGCCTGGCGAACTGGCACGCGCCGAGGCCTTCGGAAACGATATCTTGCGGCTGTGCGTGGAGGTGGGCGGGGTGTTGACGGGCGAGCACGGTGTGGGCGTAGAGAAGCGCGATCTGATGGGCACGATGTTTTCCGACATCGATCTCGATCAGCAGATGCGGTTGAAATGCGCGTTCGATCCGGACAGCCTGCTCAATCCGGGCAAAGTGTTTCCCCAACTCTGCCGGTGCGCGGAGATGGGGCGCGTGCATGTGCACGGCGGGCAAACGCGCTTTCCGGAGCTGCCCCGGTTTTGACCGTTCTGACACCCGTGGACGCGGCACAGGCCCGCGAGATGGTCGAGCACGCCGCCGCACACCGGCAAACGTTAGAGATCGTGGCTGGCGGCAGCAAGCGCCGTCTTGGCCGGCCGACGACGTGCGCCGCCGTGCTGGATATTTGCGCACTATCCGGCGTGATAGATTACGATGCGGCCGAGTTGGTCTTGACGGCGCGCGCCGCGACCCCGATGGCGAAGATCGAGGCAGTACTGGCCGAGCAGCGCCAGATGCTCGCGTTCGAGCCGCCGGACTGGCGCGGGCTGTTGGGCGGCATGGGCGCGCAAACCTTGGGTGGCGTGGTGGCGTGCAACCTGGCCGGACCAAGACGGGTACGGGCCGGGGCGGCGCGCGATCATCTCCTGGGCTTTGCCGCAGTCAACGGGCGGGGCGAGGTGTGGAAATCCGGTGGCCGCGTGGTGAAGAACGTGACCGGCTACGATTTATGCAAATTGCAAGCTGGGGCTTACGGCACGCTCTCGGTAATGACGGAGGTGTCGGTCAGGGTTGTTCCGAAACCGGATACGTCGTGCAGCGTGTTCGTGCCTGATCTGTCCGACGACGATGCGGTGGCGGCGATGTCGCTCGCGTTGAACTCGCCGCATGACGTGTCCGCTGCGGCCCATCTATCTTCTGGGCCAGCTCGGCGTTCGGGGGTGGCTGCGGTAGCTGGCAGCCGGCATGGCGGAACTGTGCTGCGTCTGGAGGGACATGCGCCGTCCGTGGCGTTCCGGGCACACGCGCTGGAAAGCCTGTTCGAACAGGCCGTGCGTCTGGACGAGTCCGATAGCGAGATGCTGTGGGCGGAGATTGGGGCGGTGGCGCCGCTTTTGCCAGGGTGCGTCATCTGGCGGGTGTGTCCCACGCCCTCCACGGCCTCGCAGGTGCTGCGCAGCGTGCGCGAGCGAGCGGATTGGGCCGATGGGCTGTATGATTGGGGTGGCGGCCTGTTATGGCTGAGCCTCGAAGAAGCAACGGCAGGACCCGATGCGGGCGCCGAACTGGTGCGCACCGCATTAGCCAAGGTGGGCGGCCACGCCACGCTGATCGCCGCACCTGACCATATGCGCGCCGCGGCGGATATTTTTCAGCCGGAGCCGGCCGGGCTGGCCGCGTTGAGCGACCGGGTGAAGACAAGTTTCGATCCGCATCGCATCCTCAACCCCGGCCGCATGCAGAAAGGCCGGTAGGCGACATGCAAACCCAGTTCTCCGCCGCGCAATTGGCCGATCCTGAGACGAAAAACTCGGAAAAGATCCTGCGCACCTGTGTGCATTGCGGGTTCTGCACGGCGACGTGCCCGACCTATGTTCTATTGGGCGACGAGCTCGACAGTCCACGCGGTCGCATCTACCTGATCAAGGACATGCTGGAAAAAGACCGGCCCGCGACCGAGCGCGATGTAAAGCATATCGATCGTTGCCTATCCTGCTTGTCCTGCATGACGACCTGCCCTTCGGGCGTGAACTATATGCACCTGGTGGATCATGCGCGCCACCACATCGAACGCACATACCGACGTCCGTGGCCGCAGCGCGTTCAGCGCGGGCTGTTGAATTTTGTTCTGCCGCGGCCGGGACTGTTTCGTCTATCGCTGCACGCGTCCCGAATCGCGAAGCCCATCGCGCGAATTCTGCCGCGGTCCTTGCGAACGATGCTCGACCTGGCACCGGCGCGCGTGCCGCCGGCCAGCGCGTGCGACCGCCCGCAGGTGTTCGCCGCGGAGCGTGTGCGCACACGCCGCGTGGCACTGCTGACAGGGTGCGCGCAGCGTGTGCTTTCGCCGCATATCAACGAGGCGACCGTACGGCTGCTGACGCGTCACGGCTGCGAGGTGGTGGTAGCGCGCGGCGCCGGATGTTGCGGCGCGCTGACCCATCATCTGGGCATGGACGGCCACGCTTATGCGCGCGCCAATATCGAGGCCTGGTCGCGCGAGATCGCAGGCGGTGGGCTCGATGCGATCGTCGTCAACACGTCCGGCTGCGGCACCACGGTGAAGGATTACGGGCACATGTTCCGAACGGATCCGGCGTTGGCCGAACCGGCGCGCGTGGTCTCCGCGCTGGCGCGCGACGTGTCCGAGCTGATGGAGGAAATCGGGCTGGCCGAACCAATCCGCAGCACCGGACAGCGCGTCGCCTACCACAGCGCATGTTCGTTGCAGCATGGTCAACGTGTGACACGGGCGCCGAAGCTGCTGCTGCAAGCCGCAGGATTCATCGTATTGGAGCCGGCGGAGGGGCATCTCTGCTGCGGCTCGGCCGGCACCTACAACCTGCTGCAGCCGGACATCGCCGGACAATTGCGGCAGCGCAAGGTCGCCAACATTGAGCGCACGCGGCCGGAGCTGATTGCAGCGGGCAATATCGGCTGCCTGACGCAGATCGCGGGCGGCACCGATATTCCCGCCGTGCATACGGTCGAATTGCTTGACTGGGCAACGGGCGGACCGGCGCCGCCCACCGCGAAAGCCGTGCTGACGCCATAAAATAAGGGGGAGACATGTTCCATCAGTTGCTGACTCCGGTGGCCGGGAGTCTGGTGCTGTCGTTTCTGGTGGCGATCGTGCCAATCGCCACCGTGCTGGTTTTGCTCGGTGTACTACGTCGGCCCGCCTGGCAAGCGTCCCTGGCCGGGCTTATCGTGGGCTTAGCTCTTGCGGTGCTGGTCTGGCAATTCCCGCTCGGGCTGGCGTTGGACAGTGTGGCCGCCGGCGCGGTGTTTGCGCTGTGGCCGGTGATGTGGATCGTCGTCAACGCGCTGCTGCTCTATAACATTGCCGTGGCATCCGGGCGGTTCGATGCGTTCCGGGACTGGATATTGGACCATCTGCCAAACGACCGGCGGATCGTGCTGGTGGTAATTGGCTTCTGTTTCGGCTGCTTGCTGGAGGGGATTTCAGGGTTCGGCACACCCGTCGCCATTACAAGCGCATTGCTGATCCTGGTAGGCTTCCCGCCATTGGAAGCATTGACCTACACGCTAATTTTCAACACTGCACCTGTGGCATTCGGGGCGCTGGGCGCGCCGGTCACGGTGCTGGGGCAGGTGACCGGGCTGGATCCCGTGCGGCTGGGGGCGATGATCGGGCGGCAGCTGCCGTTCATGGCGTTGCTGCTGCCGTTCTATGTCATGGCGATCTATGGCGGCATGCGGTCGGTCCGCGCATTGTGGCCGGTTTTGCTGGTGGCCGGAGGCAGTTTTGCTGCCGGCCAGTTTGTCTCCTCGAATTACCTGGACTACGCGCTTACCGACGTGTTTTCGTCGCTCACGGCGTTGATTGTCACGATCGGGTTCCTTCGCGTGTGGCACCCCGCGCACGACTCCGCTTTTCTGGTCAGCGGACGAGACGCCTCGGCGACAACCGGTCCGTCGGCGGCGCAGCCCATGGCGCGCCCGATCCCCGCGTGGCAGGGCTGGCTACCGTGGATCGTCGTCTCCGTCGTCGTGATCGTGTGGACGCATTTCAAGGTGCCGGCCAACGGCGCATGGCCGATCCCGTGGCCAGGCCTGCACAATCAGGTTGCCATCACCTTGTATAAGAACAAGCCATATGCGGCCAACTACGTGTTTCAGCCGCTGGCGTCCGGCACCGCCATCCTTCTCTCGGCGATCGTGACAGCGGCGCTGGTCGGCGTGGGGCCGGCGCGATTTCTTCAGTGTGTGGCGGCGACGTGGCGGCAGGCCCGGATCGCGATCCTGACCGTGTCGCTGATCGTGGCACTGGCCTATCTGATGAACTATTCCGGCTTGAACTACACGCTCGGCTTGGGTGTGGCATCCGTCGGACTGATCTTTCCGCTTGTCTCGCCATTCCTGGGATGGGTTGCGGTATTTCTGTCGGGCAGTGACACATCCGGCAATGCTCTGTTCGGGAATCTGCAAGTCGTGGCGGCGCACCAGCTGAACTTGAGCCCGGTTCTGATCGCAGCCAGCAACTCGTCCGGCGGCGTGATGGGCAAAATGATTTCACCGCAGAACATTGCAACCGGCGTGTCGGTCACCGATCTGAAGGGGCAGGAAGGGTTGGTCTTCGCCCGCACTTTCAAACACAGCATCGTGCTGACATTGGTGCTCGGCGGGCTCGTTGTTTTGCAGCAGTATGTTGTGCCTTGGATGATACCATAGCGCTCTTGGACCTGCTGACCCATGCACACCACCAGGCAAGAGCATGATCCGTGATTGCGCGCGGGCGGAACATGCTCCAGTCTTGATGAGGTTCGTCGGTGGTGAGGCATGCGAAATCCGGCACTAGGGCATCATCCGATCGAACGAAATCGTTCGGCCGGATAAAGATGCTCGCCACACAACAAGCTAGAGCTTGGTCCGTGAGGCAGTGCGAACGGATCATGCTCTAGCTTCTCAGAACAGGGCGGCCCATTCCTGCTCAGTGAGCGTCTGCACGCCGAGCTCGACAGCGCGCTTCGCCTTCGACCCTGCGTCCGTACCCAAGATAACGAAATCCGTCTTCTTCGACACGCTATCCGTCACCCGCGCTCCTGCCGCCTCCGCCCGCGCCTTGGCCTCCGGTCTCGTCATCGTCTGCAACGTGCCTGTAAAGACCAGGATTTTCCCGGCAAGCGGGCCAGCTGTGCCGGGGCCAGATACCGCGTCCTCAATCGTCAGGAGTCCGGTCAGCTCATCCAGCACCGCGAGATTGCGAGGCTCCTCGAAAAACTCTGTCAACTCGCCCGCGACCGCCTCGCCCACGCCAACAATGCTGCCAAGCGCCTGGCGGGCTTCCGAGCCGACCGTCGTGGCCTGCACCATCTGCGCGCGCCAGTTCGAGAAACTGGCGTAGTGACGGGCCAACAGCTTGGCGTTGTTCTCGCCGATACGCCGGATGCCCAGCGCAAAGATGAAGCGGGCGAGCGGCACCGTGCGACGCTGGTCGATGGCGGCTACAAGGTTGCGGGCGGACAGCGCACCCCAGCCCTCGCGCTTGGCGATCTCCGCTTCGTGCGCGTGCAGGCGAAAAATGTCGGCAGGGCCGGCGATCAAGCCATCGCGGAAGAACTCGGTCATCGTTTTCTCACCTAATCCCTCGATGTCGAAGGCCCGGCGGGAGCAAAAATGAATCAGGCGTTCGACAGCCTGGGCGGGGCAGATCAGCCCGCCCGTGCAACGGCGCACCACCTCGCCTTCAGGCCGCACGGCCAGGCTGCCGCAGGCGGGGCAGTGCGTCAGCGGTATGTAGGGGCGCGCGTCCACGGGCCGATGCTCCGTCAGCACCGAGACGATTTGCGGGATCACGTCGCCCGCGCGTTGCAGACACACCGCGTCCCCCACGCGTGCGTCCAATCGGGCAATCTCGTCCTCGTTGTGCAGGGTGGCGCGCGTCACCAGCACGCCGCCGACATTGACCGGCTCCAGCCAAGCCACCGGCGTGAGTGCGCCTGTACGGCCGACCTGCACGCGTATGTCCTGCAAGACGGTCGTGGCGCGCTCGGCGGCAAATTTTTGTGCAATCGCCCAGCGTGGCTCCCGGCCCGCAAAACCCAGGCGCTTCTGCCAGGCGAGTTCGTCTATCTTGAAGACCACACCATCGATATCGTAGGCCAGCGAGGCGCGCTGCTCGGCCATGCGGGCGAAAAACGCCTGGGCCGCCGCTTCGTCGGCTAACTGCGCCGAAAGCGGGTTCACCTCGAACCCCCACGCAGCCAGGCGCTGCAAAAAGCCCCAGTGCGTGTCGGCCACAGGCTCGGACGACTCGCCCATCGCATAGGCGAATAAAGCCAGCGGCCGCGAGGCGGTGATTTTGACGTCGAGCTGGCGCAAGCTGCCGGCGGCCGCATTGCGCGGGTTGGCGAATGTGCGTGCGCCCAGCTCGGTCTGCGTCGTGTTCAGCACCAGGAAATCGGCTTTGCGTAGAAAAACTTCGCCGCGTATCTCGATCAGCGCGGGCGCTTCACCCCGCAATGTGTGTGGGATGTTTTTCAACGTGCGCAGATTGGCGGTCACGTCCTCGCCTTCCGTGCCATCGCCGCGCGTGGCGCCGTGCACGAAGGCACCGTGCTCGTAGGTCAGCGAGATGGACAGTCCGTCGATTTTCGGCTCGCCCACCATGGGCAGGGGCGTGTCGGACGCCAACCCCAAAAAACGGCGCACACGGGCACAGAACTCTGAAAAATCCTCGGGGGAGAATGCGTTACCAAGCGACAGCATCGGCACGCGGTGTCGTATTTTGCCGAAGGCAGGCGAGGGCGCCGCGCCCACGCGCATCGTGGCCGCGTCGGGATCGGCGCCCGGCGCCTGCGCCAGCAACGCGTTATAGCGGCGGCGCAGCGCGTCGTACTCGGCGTCGGTGATCAGCGGCGCGTCGAGCGTGTGGTATGCGTGGTCGTGGCGCGCGATCTCGGCGGCCAATGCGTGCGCTCGTCGGCTGGCTCGGTCATGCCGCACCCAGCAGCGAGTTGGCCGCCGCCCGCGCTGCCGGCGTAATCACCTCGCCGGCCAGCATGCGCGCAATCTCCTCTCGCCGGTCGTCGGCCCGCAACACATCAACCCGTGTTTCCGTGCGCGCACCCTGAACGGCCTTGCTGACACGCAAATGCGCCGCCCCGCGCGCGGCCACCTGCGGGGAGTGCGTCACAACCAGCACCTGCACCCCCTCGGCCACCCGCGCCACACGATCCCCCACCGCGGCCGCCGTGGCACCGCCGATGCCGCTATCCACCTCGTCGAACACCAGCGTCGGCACAGCCGACCCCGCCACCAGCACCACTTTCAACGCCAGCATCAGCCGCGACAACTCACCGCCAGACGCCACACGCCCCAGCGGCCCGGGTGGCTGGCCGGGGTTTGTCGCGATCAGGAAACGCACCACGTCGGCGCCGGCCGCGCCCCACGCCTCCTCCTCAAGCTGCGTGACCGAAACAAAGGCGCGCGCGCGTTCCAGCCGTAGCGGCGGCAACTCGGCATTCACCGCGGTCTCCAACCGGCCGGCCGCCTCCGCTCGCGCGTCGGACAAAGTCCTGGCGGCCTCCGCATACCGGGCCCGCGCCGCCTCGGTCTCGCGCATCAGGGCGGCCACTTCCGCGTCGCCGGAATTGAGTGCGGCCAAGCGCGCCCGATAGCCGGCCAGCAGCGCGGGCAGTTCGACCACCGGCACGGCATATTTGCGCGCGGCACCGCGTAGCGCGAACAGCCGTTCCTCCGCCTGTTCCAGCGCGCGCGGGTCTGCCTCCGCCTCGGCTGACAAACGGCTGAGCAGAGTCTCGGCCTCGGCCAGCGCCTCCTCCGCGCGCTCCAGCGCCGCCATCGCCGGCAGTCGCCGGGTTGTCATTGTCCGCAGCCAGGGGCGGCAAGCGTTGCAGGGCGCGGGCGGCGGCGCGCAGGGCGGCCGCGGGGCCGGCGCTGCGGCGGTCGCGCGGGGTCAGCTCGGACAGGGCGGCGGCCACCGCTTCGGCGCGTTTTTCGCCCTGCTGCAAAGCGTGACGCTGGGCGGCCAGCTCATCCTCCTCGCCCTCGCGCGGCGCCAGTTTCTTCAGCTCGTCGACGGCGTGTCGCAAGAAATCCTCTTCGCGCTTGGCCTCCACAATGGCGTCCCGCGCCGCTCGCAGGCGTTCGCCCGCGGCGCGCCAGGCCCGGTGGCGGGCCGCGACTTCGTGGCGGAGATCGGGCGAGATGCCGTAGGCATCCAGCAGACGCAGGTGGGTGGCCGGGTCGGCCAGCCCCATCTGGTCGTGCTGGCCTTGCACCTCCACCAACAGCGCGCCGACCCGTTTCAGCGTGGCCGCGCCCACCGGCGCGTCGTTCACCCAGGCGCGCGAGCGGCCATCCCGCCCGACCGCACGGCGCAGCACGATATCCTCGTCCGCGGGCAGGCCCAGCTCTTCCAGCAGCGTGTGCACGGGATGGGCGCGCGCCGGGGAGAAGCTGGCGGATACGCCCGCCTGATCCGCGCCGGCGCGGATCAGCGAGGCATCCGAGCGCGCGCCCAAGGCCAAGCCCAGGCTGTCGAGCAGAATGGATTTGCCGGCGCCCGTCTCCCCGGTCAGCACGGTCAGTCCCGCGCCAAAGCTGAGATCCAGCCGCTCGATCAGGACCACGTCACGTATCGACAACGCGCTCAGCATATTCGTAAAAGTCTTTTGCTTCTTTCCTTCAGAAAAGAAGAGTCTTCTTTCTTGAAAGAAAGAAGCAAAGAACTTTTACTCATTGGGGCTCGCTTAGAATATCCAACCTAGGGTGCGGGTGAAGAAGCCTGGGCGGCCTTCGGTGACGTTGTCGGCTTGCGGGCCTTGCACGGCGCCGACCTGGATCATGTCATTCCAGCTGTTCTGGTACCAGTGGCTACCTGGGTAGTTGTAGGCGAGCACGGCGGCGGTCTTCTTGGCTTCGCCGACCATGCCGAGTTTCAGGTAGATCTCGGTCAGCCTCGAGAGCGCTTCGGGCGTGTGGTTGGTGGTCTGGAAATCATCGATCACGCGCTGGTAGCGGCCCAGGGCGGCGGCATACAGATGCTGTTTTTCGTAGTAGCGGCCGATATCCATCTCCTTGCCGGCCAAATGGTCGCGGCATAGGTCGATCTTCAGGCGCGCATCGCGGGCATAGGCGCTGTCGGGGAAGCGGTTGACCACCTCCTGCAACGCGGCCATCGCCTCCTGCGTGCCCTTCTGGTCGCGGGAGATGTCGGCGATCTGCTCGTAGTAGCAGAGCGAGCGCAGGTAGTAGGCGTAGGCCACATCCTTGTTGGCCGGGTGCAGCTGGATGAAGCGGTCGAGCTGGGCCACGGCTTCGGTGTAGGCGTCGCGCCGATACTCGGTGTAGCCCTCCATGAGCTGAGCGTTGGTGGCCCAGCTTGAATACGGATAGTTCTGCTGGATGGCGTCGAACTGCTTGACGGCGACGGAGTAGCTGTTTTTCTGCAGCGCATCGATGCCGTTGCTGTAGAGCAGATCGGGCGGCTCGTCGGCCAGGTTCACCTTGGGCGTGTCGTCATCGGCCGACTTGGTCCAGGGCAGGATGGAGTTGATGGTGCTGCACCCGCCCAAGCCTAGGGCGAGCAGCAGGGCAGGGTAGAGGGTGCGGGCATTCATGGCCCTGATGCTTACACCAGGCGGGCGCGGTAAGGCGAGTGCCACAGGTTTTGTCGCAGGCTTCGCCTACAGATTTATGGCCGTGGCGATCACTCCCCGCGTTCGCACTCACGGATCAGCGCGATGCGGGTGCCATGCCCGGAAATCCAATGATTGTTTCAACAGGCTTGTCCCACGCCGGCGCGCAAGCGACATACATATTGACCTGCGGATCGACCTCGGACACGTCGTCGAGCGTGCCGGCCCGGATCAGAGCCAGGCCGGGCAACCCCGAGGGGTGGGTGCAGAGTGTCGTGCCGCAGGTGGGGCAGAACGTATTGCGGATGGTTTGCCCGCTATCCGAGGGCTTGGTGAAGTCCCGGGTCTCCCCGCTGATCTGGAACGTTGGATCCGGCACGGCGACGGCGGTGATGTGGCCCGTCCCACTCTCGCGCCGGCAGTCGGCGCAGTAGCAGTTGCCCATGAATACCGCCGGTCCGCTCGATTGGTAGTGGACAGCGCCGCAGAGGCAATGACCCTTGAACGCCATGTTTTTGTCCTCAACCCTTTTTGTGAACTTAGCCGTTCACTAATGCGGTCTGGTATCGAGCGGGTCAAGGGGGCGCCTGCATGACCCAGCCGTCCGAGCCTCGCCGGCCAGGCCGGCCGCGCGACATGGACAAGGGACGGGCCATCCTCGACGCGGGATGGGGGCTGTTCCTGGAGCGCGGGGTAGAGGCCACGCCCATCGAAGCCATCGCGGCGCGGGCTGGGGTGTCCAAGGTGACGCTCTATACCCACTACCCCGACAAGGCCGCGCTGTTCCGGGCAGCCGTCGAACGGGAGATGGAGCGGATCGAGGTTGCACAGCAACTCCAGACCAGCGACGGCCACCCTGGCATGGTTGCCGACCAGCTCCGCCAATTCGGCTTTGGCATCATGGCATTCCTGACCAGCAAGCCTGCCATTGACTTCTACAGCGTCGTTGCAGGCGACTTACGTCGCCATCAGGATCTTGCGCGCGCCTTCTACGACCTCGGCCCCGGCCGGACGCGGCAGAACCTGGCCGGCTTGATCGCGGCCGCAGTGGACCGCGGTGAGCTGACGGCCGTGGACCCCACGCACGCCGCCGAGGAACTGTTCGGTATGTGGCAGGGCTTCACCAACTTCCAATTGGCCCTCGGCGTCGACATCGCTGCGATCCGGGAGGGGATGCACGAACGTGTCGCCCGTGCCGTTGGAGTGTTCCTGCGCCTATACGGTCATTGAGCCGCGATTTCGACAGAAATCAAGATGTCGCCTTCCGCCACTACCTGCCTGTGATAAATATCAGGCGGCTTTCGCCACCGGCGCGTAACTCTGCGACCACCCAGCCGGCTCCAACGACACCATCCGCCAGGCGGACGCATCGGTGAACAGCGCGTGCAACAGCCGGTTGTTCAGCGCGTGCCCGGTGCGGTGGGCCACGAAACGACCATGGATCGGCGCCCCGGCCAGCGCCAGGTCGCCCACCGCGTCCAGCATCTTGTGGCGCACGAACTCATCCGGCGCGCGCAGGCCGGCCGGGTTCACCACGCGGGCGTCATCGACGACGACCGCATTGTCCAGATTGCCACCCAAAGCCAACCCCGCCGCCTGCATCGCCTCGATCTCGTGCAGCATGGTGAACGTGCGGGCACCCGCCAGCTCGCGCCGAAACCCCTGCTCAGACAGCGACAGCGACAAAGCCTGCCGCCCGATGGCACGCGCCGAAAAATCGATGGAGAGCGCCAAGTCCAGCGTGGCCCCACCGGGCCGCAGTTCGGCGAACGCCTCGCCCATGCTGACCGACACGGTGCGCAGAACCTCGATAACCTCGCGCGGCGCGGCCTGCGGCAGGCGCCCGGCACAATCGATCAAGAACAGGAACGGCGCGGACGACCCGTCCAGCACGGGGATTTCCGGCCCGTCCACGGCCACCACCGCATTGTCCACACCGGTTGCGGCCAGGGCAGCCATCACATGCTCCACCGTGCCGACGCATGCTTCGGGCCGGTCGGGATGGGCGATGCGGGTGCACAGCCGCGTGTCGCTCACACGGTCGTGTCGGGCAGGTATGTCGATACCCAGATCGGTGCGGCGGAACACAATACCCGTGTCGGGCAGTGCGGGCAGCAACGAAAAACGCACCGGACGGCCACTGTGCAGCCCGGTGCCCAGGCAGGAGATAGCCGTCTTGAGCGTGTGCTGACGCGTCGCTTGGACACCAATCTTAAGCTCGGCAATGCCGTCCATGCGAACCTAACCCCCGTTGGGCGAAATGCGAGCGACCAGCGCCTGTCATCCAACCAAACGAAGCATTAACCGTTACGGCCATACCCGGCCAGTCAACCTTTATTGCCGAATATTTCCGAACAACCCGATGATCTTACGACATTTTTTGCAACGCTCCGCAACATCGGCCCGGCATGTTTCCGATCTGCAATCGCCCAAGGGCGGGCAAGCCCGGCCCTCAGACCCGCGATGGCGCATGAAGATCAGGACTGACGGCGCAGAAACGCCGGTATTTCCAATCCGGCGGCGTCCGGTTCAGCGGCGGTCATGCGTGCCTGGGGGGCGAGAACGGCCTGCTGGGCCAGCACGCGCGGCTCCAGGCTGCGCAGGTCCGGCACCTCAGGTGCTGCCGGCTGGGGCGCTTGCCTGCGCCATGCACCCGTCACCTTGCCGAACAGGTTTGCGCGCGGCGGAGGGGCGGCCTCGGGCTGGGGCTGCGTGAACAGGGCGTGCGGCTGCACCCGGGGGGCGGCCACCGTTGCTGGGGCTGGCTGGGCAGCGGCCACGGTCTCGGCCTGCGCCTCCTCCTCCGCATACGCCACAGCCACGGCCTGACCGCCAGCGGTGGTGCGCAGCGCGGGGATCAGGTTCGGCACCGCCTGAACGCCGCCACGCGCCGGTGCGGCACCGTTGGTGGCGACCAGGCGCGGACCGGTGGCGGCCGGCTCTGCCGCCTGCTGCAGCGGCGTGTCGATCCCGGTGGCCACCACGGACACACGAATACGGCCGTTCAGGCTTTCGTCGACCGCGCTGCCGAAGATGATGTTGGCGTCTTCGGCCACTTCCTCGCGTATGCGGTTGGCCGCCTGGTCCACCTCGAACAGCGTCATGTCGTCGCCACCGGTGATGTTGATCAGCAGGCCGCGCGCGCCGGCCATGGACGTGTCCTCCAGCAGCGGGTTGCTGATCGCGGCCTCGGCGGCGCGTATGGCGCGGTTCTCGCCTTCGGATTCGCCCGTGCCCATCATGGCTTTTCCCATTTCCGCCATCACGGTGCGAATATCGGCGAAATCCAGGTTCACCAGGCCGGGCGCCACCATCAGGTCGGTGACACCACGCACGCCCATATACAGCACGTGGTCGGCCATCTTGAACGCCTCTTTCCACCCGGTCTTCTCGTTGGCTAGCCGGAAAAGATTCTGGTTGGGAATCACGATCAGCGTGTCCACGAATTGCTGCAGCTCGGCGATCCCGGCATCGGCAGCCCGCGCACGCCGCACACCTTCGAACGTGAAAGGTTTCGTGACGACGCCAACCGTCAAAATGCCGCGCTCGCGCGCCATGCGCGCAATCACCGGAGCCGCGCCCGTACCCGTGCCACCGCCCATGCCGGCGGTGATAAAAACCATGTGGGCGCCGTCGAGGTGCCTCGCCAGTTCGTCAGCCGCTTCTTCCGCCGCCGCACGACCGATTTCCGGCTTGGCACCGGCACCCAAACCCTGCGTCAGATGCGGCCCGAGCTGGATGCGCCGGTCGGACCGGCTATGCATCAGCTGCTGCGCGTCCGTGTTGGCGACAACAAAGTCCACGCCCTGCAAATTGAGCTGGATCATGTTGTCTACGGCGTTCGTGCCGCCGCCGCCCACGCCCACAACCGTGATGCGCGGCGTGAAATCCGTGTGCAGCGTTTTGGGGATCGTCAGGTTCAGCGTCATCGTGGTCTCCCGTTCGTTGGTTCGGCGTAAGCCAGGCGTGTGCTGCGCTGCGGGTCAGACCCGTTCGCGCAGGAAATCGACGATCCGCCGCACCAGGCCCCTGGGCCTGTCCGCGTCGAGATCGATATTGTGAAGCGAGCGCCCCTCGCCCGCGGCCCAGGACAGCAAGCCGATGGCGGTGGAAAAGGCGGGTCCGCCAGCCGCTTCGGGCAGCCCGCGCATGCTGGCGGGACGGCCGAGACGAACCTGGCGGCCCAGCACGCGCGCGGCCAAGTCGCGCACGCCGACCAGTTGGCTGGCGCCGCCGGTCAGCACCACGCGATTGCCGGCGGCACGGCCCAGCCCCGCACCGTCCAGCCGGTCGCGCACCATCTCGAACGTTTCTTCCAGCCGCGGCTCTGATGATACCCACCACCATGCTTCGCGGGATCTTGGCGAACTGGTGGTCTTCCTCGCCGATCAGCTGGACCGCAAGGATTTCGCGTTCGTCATCCGGGACTCGCGTGCGCATTGCCATACAGCGTTTTCAGCCGCTCCGCATTGTCGATCGGGGTGGACAGCACGCCGGCGATGTCGCGCGTCACGTGCTGGCCACCCACCGGCACCTGCGCGGTGTGCAGCAACTGGCCTTCGCCGAACACGGCAAGGCTCGTGGTGCCGCCGCCCATGTCGATAACGGTGGCGCCAAGCTCGCGCTCGTCATCGACCAGGCAGGACAAGCCGGACGGCGAAAGGCGCCGACACCACCTCGCTGATTTCCAGATCGCAGCGCCCGACCGCGGCGCCCAGATTGCGCAGCGCCATGGACAGCGCATCGACCACGTGCAGCCGCGCGGAAAGCTGTTCGCAATGATGGCCGCGCGGATCGGCCACGCCCTGCGTTTCATCGACGGAGAAACTGACCGGCAGCGAATGGATCGTCTCGCGGCCTTCGGTCACGGCACGGGCGCGGCCTTCGGTGATGACGCGGCGCACATCCGCCTCGCTCACCTGCCGGCCGCCGACCGGCCATTGCACGTTGAACAGCCGCTATTCCGGGTGCCCGCAGGACAAATTCACGGTCACGCTGCGCAGCCGGTAATCCGCCATCTCCTCGGCCATGCGCGACAGCGGCGCGGATGGCGCGCTCGGCCTCGTCCAGATCGGTGATGCCGCCGCCGCGCACGCCGCGCGATCGCGTAAAACCGCTGCCCAGCGCACGCAGCGTGCCGTCCGACTCGGTGCGGCCGATCAGGCATGCGATTTTCGTGCTGCCGATGTCCAGCACGCCGAACGGTCCGGCGCGCAGGTTGCGCGGCGCGCGGCGGCGGATCGGGCGGCATGGCGGGCGGCAGGACCTGGCGCGGCGAGACATCTCGTTCATGTCGCTCTCCTGCCCGGCGTGTCCTGCGCCGGCGGCGGGGGCGGGACTGCCCAGCTTCGACTCGAGGCTTGCCATCCTGTTTCGCGTCGGGGGAAGCGGGAATTGTGGGTCGCGCGCGAACGGCCAGCCGGTCGGGCAGGCGCATATCGACGAACACCAGCGGGCGGTCGAGCAAGCTGTTGCGTCAATTGCAAATCGGCTAGACGCGACAGCGCGGCGCGCCTCGTGCCCCTCCGGCAGCATGACAGTCACGTTGTTCTTCAGCTGCAGGTTCCAGCGCCGCTCGCCGACGCGCACGATGGCGGCGACCCTGCCGCGGATATCGGGCACTGCGCCCAAGCCGTCGAGCATGTCGGCGGCATGCGCGGGCGCGCCCTGCCCCACCACCAGCGGCAGGTCGGTGAAGTTCGCCACATCCTCGTTGGTGACCACCTCGCCGTCGCGGTCGATCAACTGGAATTTGCCTTGATACTGCCAGATGGCGAACGGACGGCGTTCGGTGAGCATCGACATAGATCGTTCCCGGCAGCCGCCGCTCGACGGCGACATGCTCCACCCAGGACAGCGATCTCGATACGCTCGCGCGCGCCTTCGACGGAAAAGCCCAGTATGGGATCACCCGGGCTGACGCCCAGTGCCGCCCGCAGCAGCGGCTCCGGCGTGTTCTGCCGACCATCGATCCGGATTTCCTGCACGCGCAGATCGATCGCACGCGCCAAAACGTTGCTCCAGCAACGCGACCGTGCCGCCAGTCTGCGCGGAGTGCGCGACTGTCACACCGACCATGACCAGCACGAAGCCCGACACCGCCCACACGGCCAGGCGGATATTGCGCCGGCTGCCGGCGCGCCAGCAGCTTCCACCGGTTGGGCCGCGCGATCTCGCGTCTCACACGCGGCATGCCGCGTGCTCCACCATCCAGGCGCACAAAGCCGGAAACGCGATGCCGCAATACGCCGCCTGTTCCGGCAGCAGCGACGTGGGCGTCAGGCCGGGCTGCGTGTTGACTTCCAGCAGCACCAGCCGGCCCGGCTCGCCACCCGTGTCGTCATACCGGAAATCCGCGCGCGTCGCGCCGCGGCAGCCCAGCGCCCGATGCGCGGCCAGCGCCATGTCCAACGCTGCGCGATGCGCGGCGTCGATGCAGCACCGCCGGCAGCACGTGTCGTGAGCCGCCTTCGGCATATTTGCTTTCGTAATCGTAGAAGGCGTGGGATGCGGAGATTTCCGTCACGGTCAACGCACGGTCGCCCATCACGCCGACGGTCAGCTCGCGGCCAGGCACGAACTCCTCAACCAGCATCTGATGCCCGAACGACCATTCGGCGACGAGCTGGCTTCGGTTATCGTCACCATGGCGCAGGATGTGTACGCCGACGGAGGAGCCCTCGTTCAGAGGTTTCACCACATAGGGACGGGGCAGCGGATCGTGCCGCTCCAGTTCCGCAATCTCGATGACGCGCCCGGCGGCGATCGGCAAGCCGGCGGCCGCCAGCACAGCGCGGCTGGCCGCCTTGTCCATGGCCAGTGCGGAGGCGCGCACGCCGGAATGCGTATAGGGGATCCGTAGCCAATCCAGCACGCCCTGGATGACGCCATCCTCGCCGAAACGGCCATGCAGAGCATTGAACACAGCGTCGGGTTTCGGATCGAGCGCGCGATGACAGCGGCCAGAGTCCTGCGCCGACCTCGACCGGCGCCACATCGTAATCCGGCCCCGCGCAACGCCGCGATCACCTGCAGGCCGCTTGACAGGCTGACCTCGCGTTCGGCCGAAATGCCGCCGTACAGCACGGCCACGCGCTTCATACGCACCACCTCCGGCCGCACGCCGGGCACGCCGATGCGCTTGATTTCCCAAACAAGCGTAATGCCGCTCGATGCATGCACGCGCCTGCGCACTTCCTCGCCCAAACCTTCAAGATCGGCCGCAGTGGCGGTGCCGGTGTTGAACAGGAAATTGCAATGCTTTTCGGAGACTTGTGCCCCGCCGCGCACCAAGCCGCGGCAGCCGGCAGCATCGATCAGTTCCCACGCTTTCGCGCCATCCGGGTTGCGGAAGGTGGAACCGCCTGTGCGGGCGCTTACAGGCTGCGTCGCTTCGCGGCTGGCTGCGTATGTCCGCCATGCGCGCGCCAATGGCGGCGGCGGTCGCCGGCGCGGCGCTGAAACCGTGCGCGAACCACAACGCATTCGGGCGGCAGGCCGGAATGGCGGTAGCGAAAACCCGATCTCCCCTGCGGCCAGTCGAAGCAACTCGCCTTGCCGAGTCACGATCTCCGCCCAATCAAGCGTATTGACGACATCGCCGCCATAGGCGCCTGCGTTCATCGCTACCGCGCCGCCGATGGCGCCCGGGATGCCGGACAGGAATTCCAGGCCGGTGAGTCCTGCCTGCGCGGCATGCTCGGCCACGGTCGCATCAAGTGCCGCGGCACCGGCGACCACGCCATCGGACGTCCATCTCGATGTCGCTGAAGCCCCGTGCCAGACGGATGACGAGGCCGGCACAATCCCGCCATCGCGAACGATAAGGTTGGACGCGGCACCGATCACCGTTACCGGAACGTCCAGCGGCAGCGTGCCCAGAAATGCCTGACAAATCTGCACGTGTTTGCCGGTCGTAACAGGATTTCCGCCATACCACCAACGCGAAACCACGGTTTGCTGTGCCAATGGCGCGTTCGCCTGCACGCGGCCCGCCGTCGGCGGCAACGTATCCAGATGACCGCCGCGGCGCGCGCGACCATCATGCCGCACCACCCGCACGACGACGCGGCGCCTGCAACGCGGCCAGTTGTGACGGCAGCGCGTGCGCCCACGCCGTGATGTTACCCGCACCCAAACACACGACGAAATCACCGGGTTTCGCAATGGCATGCACCATCTCAGCCAGATGGTCGGGTTGGCCAGCGGCACCACACTGCGATGGCCACTTGCCCGTAGCCCATCAACCAGCCCATCGCGGTCGATGCCCTCCAAGGGCTTCTCGCCAGCCGCATAAACATCGGCCACGATTACCGTGCCCGCATCGTTCATGCAGGTGCAGAACTCCGTAAATAGCGAAGCAAGCCGCGAATAGCGATGCGGTTGCACAATGGCGACCACGTCGCGCGCGCCCGCCTGCCGCGCCGCCTTCAGCACCGCCGCGATCTCAACCGGATGGTGGCCGTAGTCATCGATGACCGTAATGCCGCCAACTTCGCCCGTCTTGGTGAAACGCCGCTTCACGCCACGGAACCGGCGAAAGCGCAGCTTCAGCGTCTGGTCATCGATCTCCATCTCGAACCCGACCGCCACCGCCGCCAGCGCGTTCTGCACATTATGCTGGCCCAGCATGCGCAGACGAAATGGCCCCATGCGACGGCCACGCCCGCTGAACCGATCGGTGACGGCGACTTCGAACGTGGCGCCCAGCTTGTCTGCACGCAGGTTTCCGCCGCGTATGTCGGCCTGCGGCGAAAAGCCGTAGGTGACGATTCGCCGATCCATGCGGGGGATCATCGCCTGCACCGCTGGGTGGTCGATGCACAGCACGGCAAAACCATAGAAAGGGATGTTGCCTACGAACTGGTCGTAGCCCGCGGTCATCGATTCCGCTGACCCCCAATGGTCCAGGTGCTCCGGATCCATGTTGGTGACCACGGCAATCGTCGCAGGCAGCCGCAGGAAACTTCCGTCACTCTCGTCGGCTTCGACAACCATCCAGTCGCCCGCACCCATGCGCGTGTTGCTGCCATAGGCCTCGATGATCCCGCCATTGATCACTGTCGGGTCGAGCCTCGCGGCCTCCAGCACGGCGGCAACCAGGCTCGTCGTCGTCGTCTTGCCATGCGTGCCGCCAATCGCGATGGACCAGCGCAACCGCATCAGCTCGGCCAGCATCTCGGCGCGGCGCACCACCGGGATCAGATGCTGACGAGCACTGACGACTTCCGGATTGTCGGCGCTTACGGCGGTCGAGTCACGACAACCTGGGCATCTCCGAAATTTGACGCGTCATGGCCGATGCTGACATGAATGCCTTGGGCGCGCAGCCGGCGGACGTTCGCATTGTCGGCGATGTCGCTGCCCTGCACTGCGTACCCCAGCGTGTGCAGCACCTCGGCGATGCCCGGACATGCCGATCCCGCCGATGCCGACAAAATGGATCTTGCCGATGCTGAGTGGCAGCGCCCTCATCGCGGGATCTCCTTTTCGGCGCCTACACATTCGACCGTATCGGCCAAAGCGGAGGCGGCGTCGGGACGACCGCACGCGGCTATCCGCGCGCCGGTCGCGCGCGCCGCATCGGGTTCGGCGATCAGCTCCGTCAGCAACTCCGCCAGACGCTGCGGCGTGAACTCGGATTGCGGCACCACGCGCGCGCCGTCCAACGCGCGGGCATTCGCCATCTGGTGGTTGTCGATCGCACCTGGCAGCGGCACCAGGATCGCCGGCCGACCCACCACGGCCAACTCCGCGCAGGTGGATGCACCGGCGCGCGCGACGATGATATGGGCGGCCGACAATCGCGCAGCCATGTCGGTGAAAAACGGTGCGAGCACGGCCTGCACGCCGGCCGCTGTGTAGGCAGCGCCAACGCGGGCCAGGTCCTCCACGCGGCATTGCTGGACTATGCGCATGTCGGCCCGCATGTGGTCGGGTAGCAGCGCCACCGCATCGGGCACCACGTCGCTGAACACTCGCGCGCCGAGCGAACCGCCTGACACCAGAAGCGACGTTCGGTCTGTCGGATACGCGGGCACGCCGGCGAGTGCCGCGATCGCAGGGCGTACCGGATTGCCGGTCACGACGCAACGAACGCCCTGCGGCACAGCTTGCGTGTGTTGGAACCCGAGCGCCAGTACGTCCGCAAGCCGCGCGCAGGAACGGTTGGCCCGGCCAAGCACCGCATTCTGTTCATGCAGCACGATCGCGGGTCGGTGGCGGAGCAGCCGCGCCGCGAGCACGGGAGGCACGCAAGGATAGCCGCCAAATCCCACTACGACGCTCGCATTCAGCTCCGACAGGATGCGGCGCGCCTGCACGACACCGGCGGCCAGCGACGCCAGCGCACGCGCGCCGCGCACCATGCCGCGCCCGGCGATTCCGGCACCATGCACCACGTGATGTTCCAGGCCGGAGAACACCGGACCGAGGCGCCCGATCGTGCGCCTATCCGTCATCAGCACCACGCGATGTCCGCGCGCGACCAAGGCCTGCGCAAGCGCTTCGGCCGGAAAGAAATGTCCGCCAGTGCCGCCGGCGGCGATCACAATGGGGCGCACCGCCGGCCCCCTCACGACGGATCGCCATGCGTGCGGCGGCGGGTCAGTGCCAGCAGCATGCCCATGCCAAGTGCGACCGAAAGTGCCGAGCTGCCGCCATAGGAGATGAACGGCAACGTCATGCCTTTGGTGGGGATCAGGTGCAGGGCGGAAGCCATGTTGACGAACGCCTGCAGTCCGAACCCGGTCACCAGACCCGATGCCGCCAAAATCACAAACTCATCGGCCTCGTGCACCAGACGCAACAGACCGCGCAACACGACGAAGGCGAACACCCCCAGAATGGTCAGGCAGATCAGCAAACCGAATTCTTCCCCCGCCACCGCAAAAACAAAATCCGCGTGCGCATCGGGCAGCAGGTCCTTCACACGCCCCTCGCCAGGACCACGGCCCAACAACCCGCCATTGCCGAAGGCCTGCAACGCGGTATCCACCTGGTAGTGATCGCCCGACTCAGGATGCACGAAACGCATCACGCGGCTGCGCACATGAGGAAAGAAAATGAATGCACCCGCCGCCGCCGCCGCCATGGCGATGGCGCCCAGCCCCACAAACGCCATGTTCATGCCCGCGACGAAAAGCTGGGCGAAGAACACGGCGGTGATGACCGACAACATGCCGATGTCAGGCTGAGACTTCAGCAACATCAAGATGCCGCCGAACACGATGAACGACAGCAGGGTGCCGGGAAAACCGGGCGTGCGGCGCGACTCCGTCAGCAGCCATGCAGTGACCACCGCAAAACACGGTTTTAGGAATTCGCTCGGCTGGATCGACATGAACGGGAACGCGATCCACCTCCTCGCCCCCTTGATTTCCACTCCATGCACGAGGGTCAGCGCCGTCAGGAGCATGGCCCCGATGCAGCCGGCCAGCGCTACCCGCCGCACGCTGCGTGGCGATAGCAGCGATACACCCACGATCACCACGCCGGCCAACGCCAGGAACACGACCTGCTTAAAAATAAACACGTCGCGCGACTGGTGTATGCGCTCCGCCACCGCCGGACTAGCGGCCAGCACCAACACATAGCCGAAACCGATCAGGGTCACGATGGAGAACAGTGTCCAGCGATCGACGGTCCACCACCAGCGGCCGAGCACGGATTGGTCGGCGCGAGACAGCGTTGCCATCACGCGGCCTCCGCCAGTCCGCGCGCGAGAGTCGCAAAACGGATGCCGCGTTCCTCGAAGCCGGAAAACTGGTCGAAGCTGGCGCAGGCGGGCGAGAGCAGAACGGTGTCCGCGCCAGATGATCGCGCGGCCTGCAGCGCTGCCGGTACCGCACGGTCCAACGTTCCGGCCGTCTCATGCAGAACGCCGTAATGCGCCAGGGTTTCCGCGAAGGCCTGCGCGTCGCGCCCGATAAGCACTGCGCGTGCCACGCGCGGGAACCATGGGGCCAGCGAGGTAATACCGCCTTCCTTGGCGATACCGCCGGCAATCCACACGACGTGATCATAGCAATCCAGCGCACGGGACGTCGCGTCCGCGTTCGTCGCCTTGCTGTCGTTGACAAAGCGCACGCCGTTCACCGTCGCCACGAGTTCCTGGCGATGCGCCAGACCAGGAAACGTCAGGATGCCGTGCGCGACATCTTGGCGGGTGACGCCCAAGGCGATGGCCAGCGCCGCAGCCGCAGCCGCATTCTGCGCGTTGTGCGCACCGGGCAGGGCATGCGCCGCCCGCAAATCCGCGATCGACCCTGCGGCGTCGCGCAACACACGGCCGTCGCACCAAATATCGGCCTGCGCATACCCGGATATACGGATACTCCGCGGCATCGTCCGGGCCAATTCTGCGCCATAGTCGTCATCGACGCCAAGTACGGCCGTATCGCCTGCAAGCTGATTGGCGAACACCTGGCGCTTGGCGGCCAGATACCCGACCATGTCACCATGCCGGTCAAGGTGGTCGGGGCTGAGATTCAACATTGCCGCCGCATCGAAACGCAGCGTTTGGATTCGCTCCAACATATAGGAAGACATTTCCAACACATAAACACCATCATCCGGCAGCAGCCGCAGGCCAAGCGAAGCAGGCCCCAGATTCGCGCCGGCCGCATTCGGCACCCCTGCCACGGTCAATATGTGCGCCAGCAGCGCCGTTGTCGTCGACTTTCCGTTGGTGCCCGTAATGCCTGCAAAACGCGCACGGCAGCCGCTGGCACGCACTGCCTGGAACAGCAACTCCGCATCGGTCAGGATGGGCCGGCCGGCCTGGCGCGCGGCCGCCGCGATCCGATGCGGCACCGGCAGCGTGTGTGGTATGCCAGGCGAAAGGACCAGCGCGTCGAAATCGCCGATATCGGCCGTGGGATCGGCGGTGATCACACCCGCGCGCGCCGCCGCCTCCCGCGCGAACGGCGCGTCGTCCCAGCCCACCACCGTGGCACCCATCGCGGACAGCGCGCGTGCCGCCGTCAGGCCAGCGCGGCCCAAACCCACGACAGCGTAGCGACGGTTGCGGAAAATCGTGTCGGTAAAGCCACTCATCGGATTTTCAACGTCGCGAGGCTAACCAGCGCCAGGATCATCGATACGATCCAAAAACGGATCACGATGGTCGGCTCCGCCCAGCCCTTCTTCTCGAAATGGTGGTGCAGCGGTGCCATCAGGAATACGCGGCGTCCGGTGCGCTTGTACCAGAACACCTGTATGATCACGCTGACGGTCTCTACTACGAACAGGCCGCCGGCGATCATCAGCACGATCTCGTGCTTGGTGGCTACCGCCACGGAGGCGAGCGCGCCGCCCAAAGCAAGGCTGCCGGTATCCCCCATAAACACGGCGGCCGGCGGCGCGTTGAACCACAGGAATCCCATGCCGGCCCCGATGATGGCGGCACAGAAGACCGCCAATTCACCAACCCCGGGAATGTGGTTCAGCTGTAGGTAATCCGCAAATACCCTGTTGCCGACAAGGTAGGCGATCAGGGCGAACACGGTGGCCACGATAATGGTCGGCACGGTCGCCAGCCCGTCCAGCCCGTCCGTAAGGTTGACGGCATTGCTGCTGCCGAGCAGCACCACCATACCGAATACCGGGAACAGAACGCCCAGTTGCACCAGCACGCCCTTGAAGATCGGGATTGCCACCGCTGTGCCGAGCGTGCCGCCGGTCAAATGCGCGATCCAGGCGGCGGTGACCAACCCCACTCCCAGTTGCACCAGCAGCTTCCCCCGTGCCGATACGCCGCGCGAGTTGCGTCGGGAGAGTTTGAGGTAGTCATCGACCAGACCGACCGCGCCATACGCCAAGGTGCAGAACAGCGCCGCCCACACATAGCCGGATCGCAAATCGGCCCACAGCAGTGTGGAGGTCGTGAGCGAGGCCAGGATCAGCACGCCGCCCATGGTCGGCGTACCTTTCTTCTCGATCAGATGGCGCTCCGGCCCGTCGGTGCGAATCGGCTGACCACTGCCCTGCACCGATTTCAGCCAGCGGATGACACGCGGACCCAGCCACAAGCAGATGACCAATGAGGTCAAGCATGCCGCGCCCGAGCGGAAGGTCTGATACCGGAACAGGTTGAAAACCGAGACGCGTTCGGCGACGAGGTGAAGCAGATACAGCATCAGACGCTCTCGCGCGCGCTGGCCAGAGCATCCACCACGACGCGCATGCGACTGCCAAGGCTTCCCTTGACCAGCACGGCATCGCCCGCGCGCACAGCGGGTGCAACGATGGCGGCAAGTGCCCCGCTATCGGCGGCGTACGCACCTCTGTGCGACGTCGGGCAATGCATCGTAGAGCGCGCGCATCCACGGACCGCACGCATAGACAATGTCGGCCGAGTCCCGAACGGACTGCGCCAAACCCTCGTGCTCGGCGCGGCTGTGCTCGCCCAACTCCAGCATGTCGCCAAGTACGGCCACGCGGCGCAACGCAGGTGCCAGGCGCAGGACCGAAAGCGCGGCGCGCACCGAGGCCGCGGAGGCATTGTAGCTTTCGTCGATCAGTGTGGCAGCACCGTCCAGTATCGCCTGCCGCGCGCCGCGCCCATGCACGGCGGTGAAATTCCCCAGCGCCGCCGCCCCAAGCGTCACATCGGCGTCGACCTCCTGCGCCGCGGTCAGAGCGGCCAACGCGTTCATCACCATATGCGCCCCGGGTGCCGGCACGCGGAAGTGAACATCGACGCCACCGATGATCGCCGTAACATCGCTGCCGTCCGCGTCCGCATGCACGATCGGCAATCTGCGCCGTGCCAAAGCCGCGCACGCGGTATTGCGCCGTGGCGGCGCGTAAACGCTCGATATGGGGCGAGTCGTCCGGCAACACCACGGTGCCACCCTGAAGAACGCCCCGGGCAATGCTGGCCTTTTCATCAGCGATAGCCTCCAGACTGCCCAAATGCCCGATATGCGCGGACTCGACAGCCGTGATCACGGCAACGTCGGGTCCCGCCAGCACCGCCAGCGGCGCAATTTCGCCAGGATGGTTCATGCCAATTTCAATGACTGCGAAATCGTCGTCGGGTGCCATGCGTGCGAGCGTCAGCGGCACGCCCCAATGATTATTGTAACTGGCCACGGCTGCATGCGTCCGGCCGGTCGCGGACAGAATCGTGCGCAGCATTTCCTTGGTCGTGGTCTTGCCCACGCTGCCCGTCACCGCAATCACCGAACCGGTGAAGCGCGCGCGCGCGTATCCGCCCAGCGCGGTCAACCCCGCCAGCGTATCGCCCACGACCAACAGCGGCGCGTCGTCGGGCAAATTATGCTGGTGGTGCACCAGGGCACCCGCGGCACCCTTCGCCAGGGCGGCGGCGACGTGGTCATGCCCGTCGCCGTGCCCGGTCTGCAATGCGACGAACACATCGCCGGCTTGCAAGGTGCGGGTGTCGATCGACACCCCGGTCGCGTGAAACGGCCGCGTCATCGTCCCGCCCAGTGCGTGGGACAAATCGTCTGCCGTAAACAGGGCGGTCATGCGGCCGCGGCCAAGCGGCGAATGGTTGCCGCGTCGTCGAATGGAGCGACTGTCGCACCCATGATCTGGCCCTGCTCATGACCCTTGCCGGCCACAACAAGCACGTCGCCCGAGCGCAATGCGGCGAGCCCGGCCGCGATCGCCTGCTCGCGGTCGCCGATCTCGATCGCGTCCGGACAGGCGCGCAAGATGTCGGCGCGAATGGCGGCCGGGTCCTCGCGGCGAGGATTGTCGTCCGTGACAATGGAGACATCCGCCAATCGGGCGACCTCCTGTCCCATCAAAGGACGTTTGCCAGGATCGCGATCACCCCCGGCACCGAACACGCAGACCAGGCGATGGCCCTGCGCGTGCGGGCGCAGCGACGTCAGCACGCGTCGCAGCGCGTCCGGCGTATGCGCGTAATCGACATAGGCGGCCGCCTGATTGGGCAACGTGGCGGCTAACTCCAGCCGGCCGCGCACGCCGTGCAAGTGCGGCAAATCATGCAGTGCGCGCGGTGCTCCGGTAGCTTCGGCCAATGCGGCGGCCATCAGCGCGTTATCGGCCTGGAAACGGCCAGGCAAGGACAGCTGCATCTGGTGGCGCGCGCCGTAAGCCTCCACGACAAGCTCCTGGCCGTGCGGCAAGGCCCGGGCGTGCAGCAAGCGCACGGCCGACCCTTTCTCGCCGACCATGCGAACGTCCAGCCGGCGCTGCGCTGCAATGTCGCGCAACGGGCCGAGGGTTTCCTCCTCCATGTCTGCGTTCAATACGGCCAGCGCGCGGGCCGGCAGCAGTTCGGCAAACAAGCGCAACTTGGCCGCGCGATACGCGTGCATGTTGCCGTGATAGTCGAGGTGGTCGCGCGTCAGATTGCTGAAGCCAGCGGCGCACAAACGCGCACCATCCAGGCGGAACTGGTCCAGCCCGTGCGACGAGGCCTCCAAGGCCACGTGTTGCACGCCATCGCGCGCAAGCCCGGCCAGCATGTCGGCGAGCGCGACCGGATCTGGTGTCGTCAGTCCGCCACCGCCCGCCTGACCCGGCGCGATCAGCCCGAGCGTGCCGAGGCTTGCCGCCCTATGCCCCGCGCGCTGCCATAGCTGGCGCACGAAATCGACCGTGCTGGTCTTTCCGTTCGTGCCCGTCACGGCCACGATCTTCTCGGGTGTGCCACGCGCGAGGGAAGCGGCCATGAGCGCCAGCACGCGCCGGGGATGTTCGCATCTGATCAGGGGGCGCTTCGATAAACCATCCGGCCAGACCGTATCGCACGGCGCCAGAACCGCCGCAGCCCCGTTCGCCACAGCCTGGGCGATGAACCTGCGCCCATCCGCCACGATACCCGGCAACGCGGCAAACAGCGCACCCGGCCGGACCGCGCGGCTATCCGCCGTCACGCTCGTGATGGCGAGCGCCGCGTACCAGGGGTCGATCCCCCGCACACCGGCGCGCACGCACAAATCAGCGAGCGAGCGCAGGGCTACCCCCGTCCGCCACCGGCACGCGCAACGAGGCTTCGTGACGCAACGCCAGCATGTTGCGCTGGATCGGCACGGGCGGCAGGGACACGGTCGCCCCCACGGGCGGTGCGGCGAGCGCAGGCGGCTCCAGCGGCGAACCGGTGCCGGTAGGCTCGCCACTGCCGCGCGCCGGCTGCATGGGAATCGACAAGCTTGCCTGTATGGTTGCCATATCGGCAATTTGCGGAAACAGGCCAAGCATCGGCGCGATCCGCGCGATCACGCGGCCCGCACCGGGGGCGCTTACGGCACCGGCCGTTGCATAGCCGCCCGTCTCCTTGTTGCCCACCGGCTCGTCCAGCATGAAATAAACCGCGTAGCGCGGTGCGTTCATCGGAAACACACTCATGAACGCGCTGACGTTGGCGTGCTTCTTGTAGCGCCCGCCGGCGCCTACCTTTTCCGCCGTACCCGTCTTGCCGCCGACGAAGTAGCCAGGAATGTCGGCCGGTTTTCCGTATCCGTCGGTCACCACCAGCCGCATCATCTTGCGAATCGTGTTGGACGTCGACGGATTCATGATCCGGCGACCCTCCGGCAACGCATCGCTCGGCTCATGGGCGAGAATGGTCGGCTGCAACACGATGCCGCCATTGGCCAGCGCCGCCGTGCCGCGCACCACGTGCAGCGGCGAGACAGCGATACCGTGGCCGAAGCCCACCGTCATCGTCGCCGCTTCCTTCCAGTTGGAACGCGGCGGAATGATCGGCCAGCCGGCTTCTGGCAGCTCGATGCCCACCTTCTTGAACATGCCCATCGCCGACAGCCAGGTCTGCTGACGCAGCGGACCCACACCGAGTGCGACATGCGCCGCGCCAAGATTGCTGGAATAGGCAAGGACTTCCGGCAAATACAGGAACCGGTGCTTGCCCTTGTAGTCCTGTATGGTGAAGCGGCCGATATGGATGTTGTGCGCCGCGTCGAACTGGTCCCAGATGTGCGCCGTGCCGAAATCCATCGCCATCGCCGCTGTCTGCAGCTTGAACGTGCTGCCAGGCTCGAACATGCCGGTGAGCGCGCGATTGAAACGATCATCGGGCGGCGTGTCGCCGAACGCATTGGCGTCGTAGTCGGGCAGCGACACCATGGCGATCACCTCGCCAGTGCGCACGTCCATCACAATGCCGCACGCGCCGATCGCGTGGAATTCGTCCTTCGATTTTTCCAGCTCGTCGCGCATCACGCCCTGCACGCGCACGTCGATCGACAGGCGCAGCGGCTCGGTGTCGGTCGCCAGGCGATGGTCGAACGCCCGTTCGGCGCCGGCCACTCCATGGCTGTCCACATCCACGCCGCCCAGCACCTGGGCCGCCACACGTCCCAGCGGGTAGCGGCGTTTTTCACCAGGCTGGAAATATATGCCGGGAATGCCGAGCGCGTTGATCGCCAGCTCCTCGTTCGGCGTGATCCGCCGCTCGAGATAGACGAACTGCTTTGCTGAGGCGAGCCGGTCCGCCGTCTGCTTCTCGTCGATGCGCGGCAGCACCTGCTTCAATTTATGCGCGGCCTCCGCGGTGTCGATCATTTCCTTGGGGTCGGCGAACAGCGCGGCCGTGGGCAGCGATATCGCCAGGATCTCGCCGTTGCGGTCCAGGATGGTGGCGCGCGGGTGCGGCGCGCCGGCCGCCATCGGCACGGCGTCGGGCGCGGTCGGCCCGGGATCGGCTGGCACAAGCGGCCGCATTTCCGCCTTGCTGGGCGCCATCGGGAAGACCACGGTCGCGCTGGTCAGTTTGGCCGCGACCGCCCCGAACGCGAGGAAGAAACCGCCGGCGGTGAACACCAGCCGCTGCCGCGTGCGGTCCAGTGCCGCGCGCCGTGCCAGGTCGGGGGCGGTGATCCGCACCGTCTCCATGCGCGGCATCGCCGCACCCGCGTCGGGCGCCCCGCGCATGCGCGCCGCCTCGGTGCCGCGCCTTCGGGCGGGCGGCGGCAGGTTTGGCGACGGCGGCGGGGGCGGCGGACTGCTCATCGCCCGTAGGGAACGGGCGGGGGCAGGGCCGTGCCGCCACCCAGCGCTGACGGCACGTAGGACTGGGCCGGCGCATAGCTGGGCACGGCGGAAACGATGGCGGGGTGGGGCGCGGTCGCGCGCATCGGCCTTGCCATGGCGCTGTAAACGGCGGCGCCCACGGGCTGCGGCGCGGCCAAAGGCAGCGGTGTGCCGCGGGTCATCAGCCGCGCCGATTGCTCGCTCCCATCGGCCAACGCCACCGGATGGTGTGCGTGCGGACGCGGCGTGGCGCTGGCCAGCACTTTCGCGGCAGGCTTATCGGCATGGCCGGCCGGCAGCGCGCGACGGGGCGTGGCCGGAGCTTGGGCGGGTGCCTCGCCGGCGTCCGGCCCGACGCTGGCGATCACGGTATCCGGCGCAGCCGCCGGTGCCACATCGGGCGAAGGCGCGGCTTCGTCTTCGTCGGCACTTCCCTCGGCCGGCGTCGCGATCGGTGCCGGCAGATGCGTGGACAGGTCGGCCACCTGCACAAACTGGGTCGGCGCCATGGGGTGCAGGCTCAAATACCGGCCGGCCATGTCCTGCAAGCGCCCAGGTTCATTGGCCACCGCCCATTCCGCGCGCAGCAGCCCGGTGCGCGCGCGCGCCACCTCGGCGGCGTGGATCACCCGCCCGATCTCGCGGTCCAGCATCGTGGTGCGGTGCTTTTCCGAATACAGATACAGGCCCGATCCGCAGGCGGTCAGCAGGCACAGCACGGTGAACGGGCGGATCATGGCGCGATCTCCAGGTCGGCGGGTAGACGTTCCAAGGCACGCAGGCGGGCGCTGCGGGCCCGTGGATTGGCGGCAATCTCGGCCGCGCCGGGCCGCACGGCACGTGATGTCATCAGGGTAAAACGTGGCGGGGGCATTGTATGCAGACCGCCTGGATCGTGTCGCGACGGCGATGGCGCGCGCCCGGCCGCATTTGTGAAAAAGCGTTTCACCAGCCGGTCTTCCAGCGAATGGAAGGCGACCACCACCAGCCGGCCGCCAGGCGCCAGAAGCTCGGCGGCACCTGTCAGCGCCCGCTCGATCTCGCCCAACTCATCGTTCACCCGTATGCGCAGCGCCTGAAAGCTGCGTGTGGCGGGGTGGATGCCATCCCGCGCGGGTGGCACGGCACCGCGCACGATGTCGGCCAGCCGCGCCGTGGTCTCGATCGGCGCCTCCGCACGGGCCGCCACGATGGCGCGCGCGATGCGGCGGGACAGGCGCTCCTCGCCAAAAGTATAAAGCGTGTCGGCCAGCTCGGCTTCCGACAGATCGGCGACAAGATCGGCCGCTGAAATGCCGGCCCGGCTCATGCGCATGTCGAGCGGGCCGTCCCCGCGAAAACTGAAACCCCTGGACGGGTCGTCGAGCTGGAACGAGCTGACGCCCACGTCCAGCACAATGCCATCCAGGCGAGTGACGCCCGCGCTTCCCAGCAACGCCACCATGTCGCCGAACCCGCCCTGCACCACGTGCAGCCGGCCGGGATAGCGTGCCGCCATGCGGGCACCGCGGGCCACCGCGTCCGGATCGCGGTCGATCGCCCACACCGTGCAGGCGGCCCGATCCAGAATCGCGGACGTGTAGCCGCCGCCGCCGAATGTCGCATCGAGGTAGATGCCGCCATCTCGCGGGGCCAGGGCTTCCAGCATCTCCGCCAGCAGAACGGGCGCGTGCGTCATGCCGGCACCTGGGCGGCGGCATGGGCCGGGGCCGCCCCCGGCAGCGTCAATTTGAGAATACGGGCGCGGGCGCGGGCCTCTGTCCGGCGGCGTTCTGCAGCCGCCGGCTCCCAGATCTGGAACGTACGGCCCAGGCCCATGAAGGTGATCGTGTCGGTGATCCCCGCATGCTGCAACAGCGGTTCGGCCAACACGATGCGCCCTTCCTTGTCGGTCTCGACGGGATAGGCGTCGGCATACAGCACGCTGGCCAGGTCGTCGTGGTCCTCGCCGAACACGTTCATCTGACGCAGCGGCGCGGCCAATTCGTCGAACGCGGCGGCGGGCCAGCCTTCGATGCAGGGATGGCCGTGCGAGACACGCAGCACCAACGGCACCACCCCCTCCGGCGCCAAACCACGCAGGGCGGCGCGGAAGCCGGCCGGGATGGAAACCCGGCCTTTCGCGTCGATCCTGTTGGTGTGAGTGCCCAGAAAATGGCTCATCGACGCTGGCGTGGGGTCCCCTCCCGCCCTTGCCGACCGCCCGGCCATGCTGTGGACGGACGGTTGAGCTTGGGATGACATGGGATAACATGGGCGACACTGGGCGTCAAAGGGAATGCGCGATTTTAGCCCGTTTCTCAACGCGCTTACCCGTTGATAAACAAGGCTTTTCACAAAGCGCGCAAAACCAGGAAAGGTTAACGCCAGAGCCGATCAGTATTCATGTTTCGTTCTTGTGGACAAATGTGTGGGCGAATATCCGCGCGATAGGGGAGGATGCCAGACGGCCTGTAAGCCGGGTTCTGTCCGCGCCTTTCGGCGTCCGACGACCATTCCTCTGGGACGCGCGTCACCGCGCGCCTCACGCGACCAACCCGGGCGGCGGGGCGGGAATGCCCCCGGACGCGCTTGCGCCGTCCGGCCGCCCCTATTCGGTCTTGCTCCCGGTGGGGTTTACCCTGCCGCCCCTGTCACCAGGGGCGCGGTGCGCTCTTGCCGCACCGTTTCACCCTTGCCGTCAGGCTCATGGTTTCCCACGCGCGATCGGGCGGTTTGTTTTCTGTGGCACTTTCCCTGGGGTCGCCCCCGCCGGCCGTTAGCCGGCACCGTATTCCCGTGGAGCCCGGACTTTCCTCCACCCTCTTACAAAAGCAGCGGTCGTCCAGCCGTCTGGCCGGGCGGTTGTGGCGGGCTAGGTGCCGTCAGGCAAGCGTTTCGTGCAGCTTGTGGACGCTTGGCTTACCGACCGCTCCGCGCCTGACTGGGCGACGAAGCTCGATGACCACACTACGTATAACGTAAGCGGACCATGGCCACGCGAACGGCAGCCAGGCGATTTCTCGTCAAAACGTCTGCTTGGCCGTCGATGCTGCCAGCGCACCAATGACGCTGAAACGCACGCAAGACCGTGGCCTCCTCCAAATCCGGATCATATCCAATAGCGGTGAGCGCAGCGCGAACGTCCACGGCAGGCGGTTCGTCCGGGTCAGGCCAAACACCAATCCCGTCCGCGGCCAAACCATGCCAATCGAACAACTCCCCCGGATCCTGCTTGCGGTTCGGCGCCACGTCGCTGTGCCCCACCACGTTGCGCGCCGGTATCGCATGGCGCGACAAAATGCCCAGGCACAGATCGCGCACCGCCGCCATCTGCGCCGGCGGAAACGGACGATACCCCCATTCATGGCCCGGATTGACGATCTCGATCCCGACGGACGTGTCGTTCAGCCCACGCACCCCGCGCCAATACGACACGCCCGCATGCTGCGCGCGCAGATGCTCGGGAACCAGCCGCGCCACGGTGCCATCCTCATCGACCACGTAATGCGACGACACTTGCGAAGCCGGGTCGCGCAGCCGGTCGATGGCCGCCTGCGCGGTCTGCATGCCCGTATAGTGCAACATCAGCACGTCGATGCTGGACGCCCCGCCCGGCCGCTCGCCGACATTCGGGCTGGGCAGCTCGACGATGTTCAAAGCCCGCGCTCGCGTTTCACCCGGTCCCAGGCCGCGTTGATCCGCGCCACTTTTTCAGTTGCGCGTGCGATGAATTCGGGCGGCACCCCACGGGAGGCCAAGCCGTCCGGATGATTGTCGCGCATCAGTTGTTTCCACGCGGCGCGCACCGCCTCGTCGCTCGCACTGGCTGCTACGCCCAGCACGGCATAGGCGTCCGGCTCCCCCTCGGCCGGCCGGGCGGTGCCGCCGCGCACCCGGTCCCAGGCGCGACTGTCCAAACCGAAGCCGCGCGCGCAAGCGGCTAAAAAATCGAGTTCCTTCGCGTTCACCGGTCCATCGGCGCGCGCGATGCCGAACAGGCCGGCCAGCACATCTTCCAGCACGCCGCGGCTATCAGCGAAACTCTCGCCGAGTTGCGGTCGCATACGGCGCGAAACCGTCCGACGCATCGCGCGCCTGGTCGAACAGGCGTCCCACTTCGCGCGCGTTTTCGGGGGGCACGCGGAAATGCCGTTTGAACCCGTCGATCTCGGCGCGCGAGACCGGGCCATCGCATTTCGCCAGCTTGGCCGAGAGCGCCACCACCGACATGGCGAAAACCTGCTCACGCGGCACGAACAGCGCGGCTATTCGGGCTGGGTGAAATTGCGCCGCGTCCGGCAGGCCGCGCATCAGCCCGCGGCCCAGCCGGCCAATGGTGCGCGGCATGGCGCCGTTATCGGCCGCATGGCCCAGTGCCGCACCGACCACCGCGCCGGGTGGCCCGCCCATCGCAAACCCGGCGACCCCGCCCAGCAGCTTGCCCCAGTAGCTCACGTGCTGCTCCGGCCGGCCGATGCGAGACGAAGCGCGATCATGTGAGGACGCGGCCCATGCCTTGTGCTCTACCATACCGACATTGACAGGGACAGAACGCGGCGCCTGGTACGCCGTGCTCGATCAGCCTGCGGATTGGGGAGCATGACGCGATCGCCTGACCTCCCGAAGCCGGTCCAGGCAGTGGCACTTGGCCCGGCCGTGCCCTGGGCGGGTGCCGGCGATGCCACGGTGCGACGGCATCGTGCCGGGATAGCGCTGCTGGCCGGGGTGGCGCTGCTCCTATCCGCCATCTGGGCTGTACCGCCACTGCTCGACTGGGGACGTTTCCGGGGAACCATTGCGGCGGTAGCCGCCGTCAGGCTGGGCCGCCCCGTCAGTATCGGCGGGGAGGTCACCCTGCGCCTGCTGCCCCGCGTGGTGCTGACCGCGGCCGACGTGACACTGCCCGACCAGGGCGACGGTATCTCGGCCAGGATCGCCTCGCTTCGGCTGGAGGTGGCGCTGATCCCCTTGCTGACAGGTCGGCTGGCGCCCCGCGACCTGGTGCTCGGAACCCCGGTGCTCCGCATTCCGTGGCCGCTGCCGGAGACGCTGGCATCCCCCACCCGCCCCCGCGTGCCGCGGGCCTTTGCCGCCCACTTGGATAACGGCACGCTGGTCGTCGGCGGCGCGCGGATCGACGGAATCACCGCCGCGCTGCATAGCGGGCCGGAGGGATCTGCCGGCTTCGGTGCCGCCCAGGCAGAGTTGGGCGCGCCAGGGTTTGGGGCAGAGGGTTTCGCGGCCTTCGCCGGGCGGAGCTGGCGGTTCACCAGTGCGCTCGGTGCGCCGGACGCTGACGGGGTTTCGGCGCTCGATCTCTCGGTGAGCGGGCAGGGACAGGCCGCGCGGACCGACGCGACGGTTCAGGGCACGTTATCGGAGGGCGTACTGCAAGGGCGTCTGGTGGCCGGCGGACCGGACCTGTCTTTGCTGCTGCCCGCCGCCCCTCTGGCGTGGCGGGCGGAGGCTGGTTTCGTGGCCGACGGCGCCCAAATCACCGCCCCTTCGCTCAGCCTGTCGCTGGGCGGCTCGCCCGCCGACGGCGCCTTCACCCTCGGCCTGACCCGGCCTGCGCGGCTCCAGGGACGGCTGCACGCCGCCAATATCGACCTCGACGGGTGGGTGGGGAACCTGCCGGCCCGGTTCGCCGCCAGCCGCGCGGCGCTGCCACCGGTGCGTGGCGACGTTGCACTGTCGGCGGACCAGGCAAGGCTGCTGGGACGCAGCCTGACCGGGGTGCGCGCGACAGTCGCCTTCGACGGCTCGTCGCTCGCGCTGCGCAACGGCGTGGCTGGGCTGCCCGGCCAGGCCCAGCTTGCACTTTCGGGCGCAGTCACCGCCCGGGATGACGGCCTGCACCTGAACGGTCCCGCCACCTTGGACGCCCCCTCTTTGCGGACAACCCTGGCCTGGTTGCGGCCACTCGCGCCGGCGCTGGCCGATGCTCTTCCCGCGGGCGTGCTGGCGCAGGCAAGGTTGGCGGGGACAGTCGAGGTCGGGCCGCACGGCGGTTCGGTCTCTGGCCTGTCCGGCGAAATCGACGGCGGTGAAGTGGCCGGCGGACTGGGCGCTGATCTCGGTCCGCACCCGCATCTGGGCTTGGGCCTGACATTGAGCCGGCTTAACCTCGATAACTGGTTTGCAACGCTATGGCCGCCGCAATCGCCCAGCTTGGCCGGGCTGGGCCGGGTTGCCTCGGGTCTGGAAGCCGACATTCACGTCCGCGCCGACACGGCCGCCTGGCGTGCTCACACCGTGCGCGGCCTCGTCCTGGATGGTCAAACGGGGCCCGGGGGTCTGGCGGTCCAAACCGCGATGTTCGACACCGACGACGCCCACGTCGTGGTCAAAGGCAGCATAACGACAGATGGGACCGTTTCGGGCGGGGCGGTTCACATCACCGCTTCCGGGGGAGCGGGCCTGGCGCCTTGGTTGCCGGAGAGGTGGCGGTGGACCGGGCCAGCCTGGCAGGGCGCGGCCAGCCTGAACGCCGCCCTGTCCGGCCCTGCGCACGATATCGCCGTGCAGCTGCGCGCCGATTCCGGCGACCTGGTGCTGGAAGCGGATGGCCGCACCGACCCAGACGCGGGTCGGGCGGCCGGCTCCCTGACCCTTCGCCACCCTGGCGCGCCGCGCATACTGGCGACCCTGGGTGTGCCCGCGGCGGAACAATGGCTCGGCACCGGCTCGCTCGCGCTGCGTGCGCAGGTCGCGATCACGCCGGCCCGAATCGCGGTCGAGGATTTCGACCTCCGGGCCGCCGACCTGGGGCTTGGCGGCCATCTGGCGCTGGACCGGTCGGCAGCCGAACCCTCCTGGACCGGAGCGCTCGCCGCTACCCACCTGGCCATCCCGGACCTCAACCAGATTGCGGCGGCATCGCTGGCGACGGCAGGTGACTGGAACGCACACATCGACCTGACAGCGGCAGAACTTGGAGTGGGCGGCCGAACGATGGCGCACGCCGTTGCCGGTACTCTCGCGTTCGCGCATGGCGCCGGCCTGTTCGACATCTCGCATGCGGACGCATTTGGGGGTCAGGCCAATGGACAGATCGCGTTCGATCTGGGGCGCGGCCGGCCAGCCTTGGCCGCACGCGCTTGGCTGATCGGTGCCGAGGCGGCGCAACTGGCGCCTGGACTGCCCGTGGAAGCCAAGACAGGCCGGGCAGACGTCCATGCCGACCTTGCCGACGATATGGAGGCCAAATGGCCCGGCGGACTGTCCGGGCAGGCCGATATCGCTTTACACGGCCTTACCCTGACCGGGTTCGACCTGGCCAAAACCGGAGACGCGCTGGCCCAACACGGCCCTGCAGCCAGGGTGGCCTTGACGCACGCGCTGTCACAAGGCGAAACGGCCGGGATGTCGGGAACGCTCGCCGCCAGTTTTGCACACGGCAGAGCGGTGCTCGCTTCTGGGCGGCTCACCTCGGAGGATGGGGAGGTGGACGTCACGGGATCGGCCGACCTTGCGGCACGCAGCCTCGATCTGCTGTTCGGCCTCCAGCCGGACGGTGTGGCGGTGCCGGGTATCGGGGTCAGGCTAACCGGGCCCTGGATAGCGGCGCGCGCGCAGCCCTTGACCGCACAGCCCGCCCCACACCCAAGACACGCCCGCACGCGGTAGAGCATCATCTCAGTTCGCCAGGCGCGGCTTCTGTGTTCGCCGTACGCGCTCCACGCTGTCCCGATAGGGGGTGAGCAAAGACGGGGTCGCCGAGTGATACAGGCCGGATGCCTCACCCCAGCCATGGCCGGACGCATGCAGGCTGGCCAGCAGACGGGCGGCATAATCGGCGTTCAACGCCGGATTGAACGCCTCCTCCAGGCTGGCAAAGGCGCGCGGATGCATGCGCAAATCGATTTGCGCGCAGCCAATATCGACGTAGCGGGCGCCGCTCGCCAGACGGCGCTGCGTCTCGGCGACGGCCGCTGCACGCGTGTCGAAGAACAGGGACTCTCCGTCCGCGTTCACGCTCCACGGCCAGGGCTGGCGGTCGCCGGTTACCGGCAGAGGCCGCCCGGTCTCCACCCGCGCCACCGCCTCCAGAAGCCCGGGCGGAATCCTCTGACGCGCGGCGGCTTCGGCGATGGCGCCCAGGCACAGGGCCGATTGGCGCGCCATCCAGGACCGCCGCGCCGCCGGCAGCACACCGCGCGGCAGGACTGTGTCCCCCAAGATCGCGTGGCCGGTCGGGGCAGCCGCAGCCGCAAGCAGCACGGCGGCCGCCAGGGCAGCCGTGCGCAAAACATCAGTTCTGATCCGGCTTCTCATCATAGACGGCATAGGCCAGACGCAGGAGCCGTGCCGCCGGCCGGTGCAGCCCCGCGCGATCGGCATCCGCAGCCAGGCTGAGAATGCGGTCGGCCAGCATCAGCGGGCTGACAGTTGGCATGGCGAATTCGGTGGTGGACAACATGGCGATTTCTCCGCGCGGTCGAACCCGGTTTTGGGTGGGCCGACTGTGCAGTACGCTCATTGCGCAATGATTAACGTCGCGGGATCGATTCGACCCGCTTCCGCCAGCGCGTAAACCCGCAACGCCGACGCGAGCGGATGACCGTCTGCCCGGTCACGATCGATGCGGGCGACCAGCGCCGCAAGGCTGGCACCCGCGCGGGCCGCCGACGCCTCGAGCACGACCCAGAAATCAGGTTCTAGCGCCACGCTCGTGCGATGCCCGGCCAGCGCAAAACTGCGTTTCGTCAGCACGCGGCCAACCTTTCACAGGCCCAGGACGCCGCCTCAGAAACCGTCGGATCGGCATCCCCCGTCAGCGCGGCCGCGACCGGACGGAGCGAAGCGGCCCCGGAATTGCCGATCGCCATCAGCACGTTGCGAACGAAACGGTCGCGTCCGGTACGCTTGATCGGGGAACCGGAAAACCGCGCCCGAAATCCTGCGTCGTCCAACCTGGCCAACTCGGCCAGCATCGGCGCGTCCAGGTCGGGCCGTGCGGTGAGCTTCGCTTGGCGGCCGGCAAGGGCGAATTTGTTCCACGGGCACACCGCCAGGCAGTCGTCGCACCCATAAATCCGGTTGCCGATCGCCGGCCGCAACGCGTGCGGGATAGGGCCGTGATGCTCGATCGTGAGATAGGAAATACAGCGTGTCGCATCGAGCCGATACGGCGCGGGAAACGCGTCTGTGGGGCAGGCCTGCAGACATCGCGTGCAACTGCCGCACGTGCCGCCCGAAGGCGCGCTTGGCTCAAGCACCAAATTCGTGAAAACCTCGCCAAGGAAGAGCCACGATCCATGTTGGCGCGACACCAGATTGGTGTGCTTGCCCTGCCAGCCCAGCCCGGCGCGTTCGGCCAATGGTTTCTCCATCACCGGCGCGGTATCGACGAAGACTTTTGCGGCGCCGCCGAACCGGCTGACAATGAACTGCGCCAAATGCTTCAGCTTGCCGCGTATCACCTCGTGATAGTCACGGTGGCGCGCGTAGACCGAGATGTTGCCGCGGTCCGGACGGGACAGGCCGGCAAGCGGGTCGCCCTGGGGTGCGTAGCTCAGCCCGAGGGCGATCACCGTGCCCGCCTGCGGCCAGAGTACAGCGGGATCGGCGCGTTGCTCTGCCCGCTCGGCCAGCCAGCCCATGTCGCCGTGATGGCCGGCAGCCAGGAAGGCGGCCAGGCGGCTGCGCACCTCCGGCCCAAGCCGGGCCGGCGCGAAACCGACCGCATCGAACCCCAGCGACACAGCATGGTCGCGGATGCGGGCTTCGGGGCGGGTCGCGTCAGCCACGGCCGCGATAGGTCGGAACGCCTTGGTCGGGAACCCAGATCGCCGCCGGCGGCGCGGCGGACTGCCAGAACACGTCGATGGGAATGCCGCCGCGCGGATACCAGTACGCGCCGATGCGCAGCCAGACGGGGCTGAGCAGGTCCACCAACCGGTTGGCGATGTGCATGGTACAGGCTTCGTGGAAAGCCCCGTGATTGCGGAAACTGCCCAGGAACAATTTGAGGGATTTGCTTTCGACCAGCCATTCGCCGGGCACGTAGTCGAGGACGACATGGGCGAAATCGGGCTGACCGGTGATCGGGCAAAGCGAAGTGAATTCGGGTGCGGTGAAACGGACCAGGTAGTGCTGGCCGGGTGCCGGCGCCGGCACCCGTTCGAGCAGGGCGTCTTCGGGCGTGTTCGGCCAAGGGGTGGGCCGGCCGAGCTGGGTCGGGGTGTCATTCATGGCGCGCGCGTGTAGCACATTGTCCGCGGTGACGCGTCAGCCAGGCTTGGCGTTCGCCAGCGGGTGGTGCGCCGCCACAAGCTTTTCCAGCCGCTCGGCCTGCACGTGGGTGTAGATTTGCGTGGTCGCGATATCGGCATGGCCGAGCAGCAGCTGCAGGCTGCGCAGATCGGCCCCGCGCGCCAGCATGTGGCTGGCAAATGCGTGCCGCAGCACATGCGGCGAGAGGCGCGCCGGATCGAGCCCTGCGGCCAGCGACGCCGCGTGCAGCACCCGATCGAAACCCTGGCGCGTCATCGGGCGCTTGGGATCGCGGCCGTGGAACAAATAGCGGCTGCCCGAAGGCGCCGCAGCGACCAGCCGTGCGGCCGCTGCGCGGGCCGCGCCGGACAACGGCACCACACGCTCGCGCCCGCCCTTGCCGCGCACGAACAGCATGTCGCCCTCGGCCGCCAGGGCCGCGCGTGGCAGCGACAAAAGCTCGGATACACGCAGTCCGGTGGAATACAGCAGCTCGATCGCGGCCGCCGCCAGCGCGCCGCGCCGGTCCGGCAAGGTGGCAGCCGCGTCCAGCAGGGCCGCCACTTCCGCCTCGTCCAGCAGGCGCGGAAGGGTGCTGGGCAGGCGGGGCGCGTCCAGCAAGTCGGTCGGGTTATCCGGTCGCACGCCGTCACGGGCCAGGAATTTGAAGAACTGGCGCAGGCAGGACAGGCGCCGGGCCGCGGTGCGGGCCGAGATGTCCAGCGATCGCATGTAGCCGGCCAGCCCCTCGCGATCAGCCTCCACCAAAGCCCGGCCCCGCGCGGCCAGGTAGGCACTGGCATCGGCCAGGTCGCGCCCATACGCCAGCAGGGTGTTGCGCGCCGCGCCCCGTTCCGCCGCCAGCATTTCCAGGAACGCCTCGACGTGACGGCTGGCTGTCACGCGGCCCGGCTAATGGAACTTGTCGTTGGAGAGAACATGCTCCACCGGCGTCCGATGCGCAGCCGGCGGAAAAGCCCCCATCACCAGGAATCCAGCCGCCAGCAACACCAGGAACAGCACAAACAAAATGACGAAAAAACGGCTCACCCGCGCTCCGATGTGCTGACGCCTGACGCCTGTGCTAGCCTTGGCCGCCATGTCACGCAACACCGCCGCCGCCCTGCTGACGTCACGAACACAGCAGTCCAGCCTGGTGCTGGTGGGCCTGATGGGCGCGGGCAAGACGTCCATCGGTCGTCGATTGGCGCTGCGCACCGGACTACCGTTCCGCGACGCGGATGCCGAGATCGAGCAGGCCGCCGGGTGCAGCATCGCCGAGTTTTTTGCCCGCTTCGGCGAGGCGGCCTTCCGCGAGGGAGAGCGCCGCGTCATCCGCCGCCTGCTTGCCGGACCCCCCATCGTGCTGGCCACTGGCGGCGGCGCGTTCATCGATCCCGAAACCCGCGCGGCCATACGCGAGGGCGCGACCAGCATCTGGCTGCGCTGCTCGCTGGCCACCCTGGTCCGCCGCACGCAGGGCCGCACCCATCGGCCACTGCTGAATTTGGGCGACCCGGAGCGTGTGCTGGCCAATTTGATGGCAGAACGCCACCCGATCTATGCGGAGGCGGATCTGGTGGTGCAATGCGGCGATGACAGCCCCGAAGCCACCACGCAGCGCGTTGTCGCCGCGTTGCAGACATTCGCGCCGCCCCGTCGCGTCCGGGTGCAGTGTAGCGGCACGGGATACGATGTGCTGGTCGGCCAGGGTCTGGCCGCCCGCGCCGGCGCGCTGCTGGCGCCAGTTTTGCCGCAAAAACGGATCGTCGTCGTAGCCGATGAAACGGTCGCCGGCCTGCACGGCGCGGCCCTGTTTGCCGGTCTTGCCGAGGCCGGGTTCGAAACCCGCAACGTTCTGGTTCCGCCCGGCGAAGCAAGCAAGTCGCTCGCGAGCTACGCGCGGGTGACCGACGCACTTCTCGAGGCCGGGGTGGAGCGGCGCACCGCGGTGCTGGCGCTGGGCGGCGGGGTCGTAGGCGACCTGGCCGGCTTCGCGGCGGCCACGGTGCTGCGCGGGCTGCCCTTCGTGCAAATCCCAACGACATTGCTGGCGCAGGTCGATAGCAGTGTCGGTGGCAAGACGGGCATCAACACGGCTTACGGCAAGAATTTGCTGGGCGCCTTCCATCAGCCCCTCTGCGTGCTGGCCGACACGGCGCTGCTGGCCACGCTGCCGCCGCGCGAGCTGCGGGCCGGGTATGCGGAGGTGGTCAAGGCCGGGCTGATCGGTGACGCTGAGTTTTTTGCCTGGTGCGAGACGAACGGCGCGGACCTGCTCGCCGGCGATGCCGCCATCCAGGCACAGGCGGTGGAACGCGCTTGTGCGTTCAAGGCGTCCGTCGTGGCCGAGGACGAGCGGGAGTCGAAAGCGGAAGGCGGGCGCGCCCTGCTCAATCTGGGCCACACTTTTGCCCATGCGCTAGAGGCCGAGTGCGGCTACACCGGCGCTTTGCTGCATGGCGAGGCGGTCAGCCTGGGGCTAGTATTGGCGTTCCGGCTATCGGCAAAACTGGATTTTTGCACACGCGCTGATGTGGAACGGGTCGAGGCGCATCTGCGCGCGGTCGGTATGCCCTGCGAGCTGGGCGCGTTCATGGCCTCACTCGGCCGCCGGTTTTCCGCAGCCGTGCTGATGGGCCACATGCGGCGCGACAAGAAGGTTTTCGGCGGGCGGCTGACCTTCGTGCTCGCGCGCGGCGTGGGCGAGGCGGTCACCAGCCGCGACGTGCCGGAAGGTGCGGTTGGCGCCGTGCTGCGCGATGCGGGCTGCGGAGAGTAGGCGGAGCGGGTGCAGGCTGCCGCCATGCCATGAGTGGCATGCCCGCCGCACCGGACGAGACTTTGCGCAACACGATTGAATGCCGAAACAAGCGCAGGCACTCTGCACGCCCATGCGCGCGCCACGCTCTTGCCCAGCTCGTGCGGCCATTCTGCGGCGAACCGTCCCGCTTGCCCTGCTCTGCGCGTTATCGGCCTGTGGCGGAGCTCCGCACCGTGCGACGACCGGGTATGCGGCGAACTATAATCCGCCCGGCCCGCCTTCCGACCCGTGGGGGCCGTATATCAAACAGGCGTCCGGCCGTTTCGACGTGCCGCAAAACTGGATACGCGCTGTCATGCGCCAGGAATCCGGCGGCCACCAATACCTGCACGGCCAACCTATCACGTCGGACGCCGGCGCTGCCGGACTGATGCAGCTGATGCCGCCCACCTACGCCGAGCTGGCCGAACGCTACGGGCTGGGGCCGGACCCCTACGAGCCGCACGACAACATCATGGCAGGCACCGGCTACATACGTCAGCTCTACAATAAGTACGGCTCCCCGACATTTCTGGCCGCCTACAATGCGGGGCCTAGCCGGGTGGACGCATACCTCGCCGGGCGCGGCGGCCTCCCGAACGAGACGGTCAACTACCTGGCCTCGATCGCGCCCAGCCTGTCTCAAGACAGGCCCTTGACCGGTGCGCTCGCCGCCTACGCGGATGCGGGCCCGATCCCGCCAGCCCAGGACCCGGTGCCGCGCGCCTATGCCCGGGCACCGTCCGCGCGCTGCTGGCAGGATCCGGACGCCGCCTACGACCCCGATGCGCCGTGCCGCACCGCGCCGCCCGTTGTGGCCGCCGCTGTCGAAGCGCCACCGCCGGCAACGCCCAGCGCCGGTCCGGTCGGCAGCGTGCTGGTGGCCGATAACGTGCCGGCGCCCATACCGTGGGGCGAGGCCGCCCGTATCAGCCGGCCGCAGCAAGACTTCCGGCCCGCACCCGAACCGGTGCGATATGCCCGCACCTACGTGCCCTCGGCGGCGGCCACGGTTCGGCCGGCAATGTCGATCGGGCGATGGGCGATCCAGGTTGGCGCCTATCCGAACCCGGACCAGGCGCGCAGGACCGCCGAGAGCGTGCGCTCGCTGGCCCCGCGTCAACTGGGCGGCGCGCAGGCCGTGCTCGGCCGCACCGCCCCGTTCGGCGGCATCACCCTCTACCGCGCCAGGCTGACCGGGCTATCCATCCGGGAAGCCACCGCCGCCTGCAGCCTGCTATCCGCTCAAGCCCAGGCGTGTGTCACAATCCCACCTGGTGGTTGAAGCTTTCGCCTACCGATAACCGAGGCCGAAAGCTGACGACTGTGTCTGGAGCGGGTGAAGGGAATCGAACCCTCCTCCTTAGCTTGGAAGGCTAGAGCATTACCACTATGCTACACCCGCGTCCGGCCACCGTTATAGGCCTGTGCGCGGCCGTGCGAAAGACCTGTCGCCCTGTCTCCGCTTGACAGGGGAGCCGCTACGCCGTTGAACGCGACCGTCGCGTGCAGCCATCCGCTCCGCTGGTGCTGCAGGGGTGTAGCTCAATTGGCTAGAGCGCCGGTCTCCAAAACCGGAGGCTGGGGGTTCGAGACCCTCCACCCCTGCCACGCGTTTCTTGCCATTTCCGTACCTGTCTCGCCTGTGCCCGCTCTCTTCACGTGTCACCCGTTTCGAGGAAACTCCGTTGGCCTTCGCACCCGCTAAATTCGTGGCCGAGGTTCGTGCCGAGGCATCGCGCGTCACTTGGCCGGGCCGGCGCGAGACGCTGGTGACAACCGGTCTGGTTTTGGCCATGGCCGCCATCAGTGCCATCTTCTTCTTCGCCGTCGATGTCGGTGTGGGCGCGCTTGTCCGCGTCCTGTTCACCGGTTCCAATTAAGGACTCTTCCGCCACCATGGCCAAGCGCTGGTACGTCGTGCACGTCTATTCCGGATTCGAAAAAAAGATTGCACAGGCGATCAAGGAGCAGGCCGACCAGAAAGGCCTCGCCGACCACATCGACGAGGTCCTGGTGCCGTCCGAGGAAGTGGTCGAGGTCCGGCGCGGCCAGAAAATCAACGCGGAACGCAAATTCTTCCCCGGCTACGTACTGGTGAAGATGGAGCTGACCGACGACGCCTGGCACCTGATCAAGAACACCCCGAAGGTCACCGGCTTTCTCGGCACCAAGCTGCGCCCCTCGCCGATCAGCGAGGCCGAAGCCGAGCGCATCATGAAACAGGCGCAGGACGGGGTGGACCACCCCCGCCGCTCGGTCATCTTCGAAATCGGCGAGCAGGTCCGCGTGGCCGACGGCCCGTTCACCAGCTTCAATGGCACGGTGGAGGAAATCGACGAGGAGAAGGGCCGGCTCAAGGTCTCCGTGTCGATCTTCGGCCGATCGACGCCCGTGGAGCTGGAATACGGTCAGGTGGAGAAAGCCTGATCGCCCACACCGTCCGACGGGTCTCGACGGCCGCTAACCCGGCTCGGTCACCGATAAGGGGAGCGGCTCGACCGTCTTGAGATCCCGCCGGCCATGCCACGCTTCCATCAACTGCAGGACGGTTGCAGCCGTCTCCTCGATAGACCGGCGGGTCACGTCGATCACCGGCCAGCCGCGTCGCGTGCACATGCGCCGCGCCCATTGCAACTCGGCGCGAACGGCTTCCAGGTCGACGTAGTCGCCGCGATCCTGCTTGACATGCGAAACGCCTGGTCCGTGCGCGATCAGCTTCAGCCGGTGGCGCCGGATCTCGATCAAGGATTGCGGGTCGAGCGTCAGACCGATCACCGGACAACGAACCTCTTCCAGTCCGGGTGGGTCCGGCAGGCCAGGAACCAGCGGCACGTTGGCCGCCTTCACGCCGCGATTGGCCAAATAGAAACTGGTCGGTGTTTTCGAACTGCGTGAGACGCCCACCAGGATGACATCGGCCTCGGCAATCCCCGCCTGCGCCTGACCGTCATCATGGGCGAGCACGAAATGGATCGCATCGATGCGCCGGAAATAGTCGGCGTCCAGCACGTATTGCCGCCCCGGCCTGGCGGTCGCCTGGGCGCCAATCTGGTCGGCCAGCACCGCCAGCACCGGTTCCAGCACATTGACCACGGGCAGGCCAAGCCGGGCGCAGGTGCTCTCCAGATCGTTGCGCAGCGCGCGATCCACGACCGTGGACAGCACCGGCCCCGGCTCGGCCTCAATCCCCTCCAGCACCCGGTGCAACTGGAACCGCGTCCGTATCAGGCTCCAGCGGTGGTAGATGATCTGCACCGCCTCGAATTGCGACACGGTGGCCCGCGCGATCGAATTCAGCGTCTCGCCGGTCGCATCCGAGACGAGGTGAAGATTGATCCGGTCCTGCCGTTCCGTGGGGCTCATGAACACGAGGATAGCGGGGATAACCCCGGTCTGCACGGCCTTGTGCCGAGAGGCGAAAGAAACCCGGGGATGGAACATGCTTGCTCACGAATGCGTGAACAATCCTGGCCGCTTCCCCCGCCGGTGGGGACGGACCGAAAAAATCTAGCAGGCGGAGCGGTTTGACCAGGGTCCCGCATGTGGATAGACGGCGCATCTTGCGTGGATCGGGAGGTACCCCGTTTTCCACACCCCCATCTTCCCCTCCCCAAGACTCTTAGATTCTTCTAAGCTTAGTAGGCAGGACAGGAACGCGATGCCCGACAAACCTATCCTGCGTGTGCTGGCCGGGGATGACGTGTGGCCACCGCCGGTATGGCTGATGCGCCAGGCGGGCCGCTACTTGCCGGAATACCGCGCCATCAAGGATTCGTCGGGCGGCTTCATCGCCCGCTGCACCAACCCTGACCTGGCCACTGAGATCACGCTGCAGCCGATCCGCCGCTTCGGCATGGATGCAGCCATCCTCTTCTCCGATATCCTGATCCTGCCTTGGGCGTTGGGCCAGGACGTGGCGTTCCACGATGGCGTAGGCCCCGTGCTCGACCCGATCCGCGATGCCTCGGGGGTGGACCGGCTGACACCGTCGCGGGTGGCCGAGGCGACCGCCCCCGTGCTGGAAACGATACGCCGGCTGCGGGTGGCTTTGCCTGATCCCTGCACTCTGATCGGGTTCTGCGGCAGTCCGTTCACGGTGGCCTGCTACATGGTCGAGGGTGGCGGTTCGCGCGATTTCCCGGAGGCGCGCGGCATGGCGTACCGCAACCCGGATCTGTTCGGGCGTCTGATGGACCTTCTGGTCGCCACAACCACGGATTACCTGGCCGCGCAGATCGATGCCGGGGCCGAGGTGGTGATGCTGTTCGACACCTGGGCCGGCATGCTCTCGCCAAGCCAGTTCCTGCGTCACGTCGTAGGGCCAACGGCGCGGATCGTAGACGCGCTGAATGCTCGGCACCCCGGGGTGCCTGTCATCGGGTTTCCGCGCCTGGCGGGCCTGTACGCCGGCATGTATGCCGAACGCACCGGCGTCGATGGCGTGGCGCTCGACACCGGAACGGACCCGGCGCGGGCCGCCGCCAGCGTGCCCGAGAGTGTGGCCATCCAGGGCAACCTAGACCCTATCGCGTTGATCGCGGGGGGAGCCGCCATGCGGACCGAGATTTCATCGATCCTGGGTGCACTTCGCGGACGGCCACATATCTTCAATCTGGGCCACGGCATATTGCCGCAGACAGACCCGGAACACGTGGCGGAGTTGGTCGGATTTTTACGCAGCCAGTAATCGCCGAGCCTTTGGCGGAAGTCTCGCCAGTGGAGCTGCACGCGCCATTGCCGGTCTCGGTACGCCGGCGGGTGGCGGTGGTGCTGTTCAACCTCGGCGGGCCGGATTGTCCCGAGGCGATACGACCGTTTCTGCTGAACCTGTTCCGTGACCCGGCCATCCTGCGTGTGCCGTTTTTCATCCGTCCGTTGCTGGCCAGGATCATCGCCCGCGCCCGCGTCAAGCCCGCCACCGAGAACTATGCCATCCTGGGCGGCAAATCTCCGCTGCTCGAGCTGACGCGGGAGCAGGCTGCGGCGCTGGAAGCCGTGCTGTCCGGGCCGGCGATCGAGACGCGATGCTTCATCGCCATGCGCTACTGGCATCCGTTTAGCGTGCAGACGGCGGTCGAAGTACGTGATTGGGGCGCGGACGAAATCTTCCTCCTGCCGCTCTACCCGCATTTTTCGACCACGACGACGGGGAGTTCGCTGGCCGCTTGGCGAGATGCGGCGGCGCAAGTGGGTCTGGCGCGACCCGTCACGACCCTGTGTTGCTGGTTCAACGACGCGGCCTATGTGTCGGCCACGGCCGAGATCGTGCGCCGCAGCCTGGCCGATGCCCGTGCCGCGTCGGACGTGCCGGTGCGCGTGTTGTTCTCCGCCCACGGCCTGCCCGAGACGATCGTCCAGCGCGGCGACCCATATCAGTTTCAGATCGAGTCGACCGTGCGGTCGGTGGTCGACCAGCTGGAGCGCGACGGCTCGCTGGATTGGCAGGTCTGCTACCAGTCGCGCGCGACGCCCCAGAAATGGCTCGACCCCTCGACCAAGTTCTGCTATCGAGGACGCCGCGCGAGACGGGGTGGCGGTCCTGGTCGTGCCGATCGCCTTCGTGTCCGAACATTCCGAGACACTGGTGGAGCTCGACGTCGAATATCGCGAGTTGGCGGAAAAGATGGGCGTGCCGGGGTATTTCCGCGCGCCGGCGCAGAACAGTGATCCGACCTTCATCGCCGCATTGGCCGCGGCCGTCCTAACGGCGCGCGAGCGAGGCCCCGGCACGTGCAGTTTCGACGGTCCACGTGCCTGCCCAGCCCGTCACCGGGACTGCCCGATGCGGCTGGGCTGACCGCCGTGCCACCGGCACTGGTGATCTTCGATTGCGATGGTGTGCTGATCGACAGCGAGCCAGTCTCCCGCGCGCTGCTGGCCGAGGAGGCGCGCGCACTCGGCTGGGATATCACACCGGAATACTGCATGCGCTTCACCGGCCTGACGTGGTCGGCCATTCGTCCGGTCTATGAAGCGGCCACGGGCCGTGCGCTGCCCGAAAGCTGGCCGGACGAGTTGCAGCGCCGTCTGGTGGCGCGGCTGCGGACGGGTGTGACGGCGATGCCGGGTGCCGGGGATGCCTTGCGTGCCGTGGCCGCACTGGGCCTGCCGTATCGCGTCGCGTCCAATTCCTCGCATGAGGAGATGGCGGAGAAATTCGCCCGCACGGGTTTGGCGCCGCTGGTCGTGGGCCGCGTGCATAGTGCTCGCGACGTCTCGCGCGGTAAACCCGCGCCTGACCTGTTCCTGGCCGCCGCCTCTGCGGAGGGTGTGGCACCCACGCGGTGCGTGGTCATCGAAGACAGCGCCCCTGGGCTGGCAGCCGCCCACGCCGCGGGCATGCGCACCGTGTGTTTCGCGCCTGACGGTCCGCCGCCCGGTCTGGGCGCGGCGCCACACGAGACCGTTCGACACCTGAACGAGCTTGCACCGCTCTTGGCGGGGCTGCGGCTGGGCAAGGCGGCCTAGCGAGAGCATGCCCTTCCTGCTGCATCTCTATCCGTGGACGAAGGCGTTCCACATCATCTCGTTCATCGCCTGGATGGCCGGCATGCTCTATCTGCCGCGCCTGTTCGTCTACCATTGCGCGGTGGCGCCCGGCAGCGAGGCGAGCGAGCTGTTCAAGGTGATGGAGCGGCGCCTCTACAAGCTGATCATGACCCCGGCGATGTTGGCCACCTTTGCGTTCGGCATCCTGCTGGCCCTGACGCCGGGCCTGGTCGACTGGCACGCCGGCTGGTTTTACGTGAAACTTGTGGTCGTAGTGGGGTTGGGCGGCGTGCATGGCGCGATGAACAAATGGCGACGCGGATTTCTGAACGACGCCAACGCGAAGCCGCAGAAGTTCTACCGGATCGCTAACGAGGTGCCGACCGTGCTGATGCTGGTGGCGGTCATCATGGTAGTTGTGCAACCGTTCTGATCGACTGAGCTGTGATGCCGCGCAAAGAAGAGCGGATTACCAAGACACAAAGTACACCAAGATCTCCGGCGCGTTGACTCGACCGGCTTGAACGATACTCATGTACGATGGTAAAGGTTCTAATTTAGAATGCGGGCTATTATCGAATTGCTTGACGCTCCGTTCACCTACTCTCTCATCGGTATATCTCGGGCGATTTGAGGACCATACGACCATCACGTTTCCGCCCCCCGTGGCCTTTCCCCCTTGAACCCCGGTGGTAACTATGCCAGTTGACCGCTGTCCGGCGGCGATCTCTTGTCCGCAGCGCGACCATCCTGCCCATCACGTCTGTCCGGTCGGCGCATATGACGGGCACGTCCTCCGCATTACCCAAGGCACATCCACATGCATCTTGCCGAACTCAAGGCAAAATCCCCCCCCGACCTGCTGAGCTTCGCCAAATCCCTCTCCATCGAGAACGCATCCAGCCTGCGCAAGCAGGACATGATGTTCGCGATCCTGAAAAACCTGGCCGAGAGCGACCAGGCGATCCATGGGGATGGCACGCTGGAAATCCTGCCGGACGGGTTCGGCTTCCTCCGCAGCCCGGAGAGCAACTACCTCCCCGGTCCGGACGACATCTACGTGTCCCCCAACCAGGTCCGCCGATACGGTCTGCGCAACGGCGATACGGTGGATGGCCAGATACGGGCGCCGCGCGACGGTGAGCGCTATTTCGCGCTGCTCAAGCTCGACAACGTGAATTTCGAGGCGCCGGACGCGGTGCGCCACCGCATCAATTTCGACAACCTGACCCCGCTCTATCCGGACCGCCGGCTGAAGATGGAAATGGACCTGCCGGTCAGCACCGTCAAAGGCGCGCAGCGGGACTATACGCCGCGGGTGATCGACCTTGTCGCCCCGATCGGGATGGGCCAGCGCGCGCTGATTGTGGCGCCGCCGCGCACCGGCAAGACGGTGATGCTGCAGAGCATCGCCACCGCCATTTCGCAGAATCACCCTGAAGTCTTCCTGATCGTGCTGCTGATCGACGAGCGGCCGGAGGAAGTCACCGACATGGCCCGTACGGTGAAGGGCGAGGTCGTCGCCAGTACGTTCGACGAGATGGCGACGCGCCATGTGCAGGTGACCGAGATGGTGCTGGAAAAAGCCAAGCGGCTGGTCGAGCACAAGCGCGACGTCGTGATCCTGCTCGACTCGATCACCCGCCTGGCGCGGGCCTACAACACGGTCGTCCCCTCATCCGGCAAGGTGCTGACCGGCGGCGTGGACGCCAACGCCCTGCAGCGCCCGAAGCGGTTCTTCGGTGCGGCCCGCAACATCGAGGAAGGCGGGTCGCTGACCATCATCGCGACCGCGCTGATCGATACGGGCAGCCGCATGGACGAGGTGATTTTCGAGGAGTTCAAGGGCACCGGCAATTCCGAGATCATTCTGGACCGGAAATTGTCTGACAAGCGCACCTTCCCGGCCATCGACATCACCAAGAGCGGCACCCGCAAGGAGGAGCTGCTGGTCGACAAGGGGACGTTGTCGAAAATGTGGGTGCTGCGGCGTATCCTGAACCCGATGGGTGCGTCGGACGGCATGGATTTCCTGCTCGACAAGCTGAAATACAGCAAGTCCAACCAGGACTTCTTTGACGCAATGAATACTTAGACGTAACGTCCGGCGCATCCCGGGCGGACGTCGTGGGACGGGAGTTGGGTCATGCGCCTCCTCGCTGTGCTGATCGTTATCTGCCCTGCCGCATCCGCGCTGGCGCAGAAACCCGCGCCCATGGCGATCGTCCCCTGGGCCTCGCTGGCGCCGGCGCCCGGTTCGGCCGAGGCGCGCCTGGGCATGCGGGCGCAGCCGACGCGGACCGATGTGTTCGGGTCCGACGGCAGCGAGACCATCACGGTGATCGGCCGCAGACGCGCGCCGGTGGAGGCCGAGGAACTGCGCCGGGAGGCGCCGGGTGCGGAGTCCTGGGCGTCCGACGCAGCCCAGCCTGTGGTTCCGGGGTTCGGCGATAGCTGCAGTTATAAATCCGGCTGCTTCGACAAGAACCAGAAAGGTCTGTTCGACACGATACCGAGCCTGCTGGGCGACAATTAGAGCATGATCCGTTCGCATTGGCTCACGGACGAAGCGCTAGCTGATTGTTTTGGCAAGCATCTTTACCCGACCGAACGATTCCGTTCGATCGGATGATGCTCAAGGCGGGCATGGACCAGGAACGCGACGCTGCCCTGTCCATCAGGGTGGCCGCATCCAACGATTCGGGCGCGCTGGCACTGGTCGGGTCGGCCACCATGCTGGAGACGTATGCCGATCGCATCCCAGGCCCAGACCTGGTCGCCCATTGCGCCAACCGGCACGGCGCCACCTTTTATGAGGCCTGGCTCGGTGATCCGGGGATTACGATCTGGCTGGCCGAGACATCGACGGGTGCGCCAGCGGGCTATCTGGTGTTGATGCCGGTGACTTTGTCCTATGCAGACCGGCATCCGAGCGACCTGGAAGTGCAGCGCATCTATGTCCTGGGCTGGTATCAGGGTACCGGTGTGGGCAGTCGGTTGATGCGATGTGCGCTTCGCGCGGCAGGGATGCGCGCCGCCAACCGGCTTGTGCTGGGCGTGATGAAGGCGAATGAGCCGGCCGTCGCCTTCTACCACCGCCAGGGTTTCGAGGTCATTGGCAGTCGGCAGTTCCAGGTCGGCGCCTCCGTCTTCGACGACCACATCATGGGGCGGGCGTGTCCACCCACCCCATAGACCAAGCCGCTGGCCGGCTTGTGTTTACGACGCAGGCCGAAGCGGCCTGTCCGACTTGGGATCATAGAGCATGATCCCTTCGCATTGGCTCACGGACCAAGCTCTAGCTGATTGTTTTAGCGAGCATCTTTATCGACCGAACGGTTCCGTTCGATCGGATGATGCTCTAGGTAACGCAGCTTACCCTGCTTTCACGGCGCGAATTTGCAGAGGTTACCACCGTATGCGCCGCACGCACCGATCACGGCGCCGTTGGCCACGAGCGGTGTGGCCTCAGTGCCGGCGTGGCCGTCCGTCGAGCCATACGACCGCAATTGCGCGCCCGTCTTCGCGTCGAACGCGCATTGATCACCCTGCGGATTGGTATACCGGTCGCATGACGCAAAGAGCACCCCATTGGCGACCGAAACGCCCGAATTGAAGCAGCCAGTGGTGCCGTTGCACGTATAGGACCAACGCTGCGCGCCGGTCTTCAACGACAGCGCATACAGACTGCCAGACCCATTGGTGCCCGCGTAGAAATAGGCAAGGCCGTTGGCCACTGCCGGAGGGTACAGGCTATAATCCGATGTACCCCCCAAGACGCCCTTTTGCCAGACGACGGCCAGGGTTGTTTCGTCGAAGGCGGTGAAGATTGTATCGCCACCAACACTGTTGTTGTTGGACAGAACCTTGCCGCCGCTGATCGATAATGCCGAATAGCCGGCGAAACCGCCCCCTCCGAGGCCCGCGGAGCACCGCATGCCCGAGCCGTCCGCTTCTTTCACAGCGCAGATGAACGTGTCAGCTCCGCCGGTTTGGTAAAACACCTCGCCCTTGTCGATGGCAAACGGCGTGCCATCACTCTTGGTGGTGACGGATTCCGATACTGCCCATACAATCTGCCCCGTAGCCGCGTTCAGCGCGTAAACGTTGTCGCCGGAGACGGGGCTGTTGAAACCGCCATAACCTTCACTGAAGAAAACATTTCCGCTGTCGAACACCGGCACGCAGTCGGGGGCACTGGATGTTGGTACCTGGCCGCCAACGTTCGAAACTGTGAAACTCCATATCAAGGCGCCCGTGGCAGCATTCAGCGCGCACATGCCGTTGTGACCTTGTCCGTCGACCTTGCAGGTGGTGAACACGCGGTTACCCCCGGCGGTGATGCCCAACGGAAGGCCGCCCGCGTAGGTCCATAGCATCGCGCCAGTGGTGGCCTTGACCGCATAAACGGTGCCGTCAGTCGATTGCGCATAATCGACCCCGTTCAGTTCGACGGGGGCCGCCCCCTGAATGCCATTCGGGATCGGCACGGCCCATTTCTGGGTCAGACTGCCAATGTTGGCCGCGGAGATCGTGGTCTCCTTCTTGTTGTAGCCGGTGTGCTGGGCGTTCAAGCCAGGCTGGGGCCAGTTGAAGCTGGCCGCCTGCGCCAGCGTCATGGACCCGAACAGAGCCAGCGTGGCGGAAGCGGCCAGGCCGATTGCCAACTCAAGGTGAGCGTGCAGGTATCTCATGTGATGTTTGTTCCCGATGGGTATGCCTGTTACGAGAGGCGTGCGGCAGCCTCAAAACCCGTCACGGTCGCGGCGTTTTTTTGAGCCTGCCGATTGCCGTGCGGTTGGGGGGCAGCACGCTTTGGCCGATGAACGCATCGACGCCCTGTGGAACGGCCTCGTGCGCGGGGATGGCGCCGCGCGCGATCGATTACTGGCGTTGCATTACCAGGAGTTCCGGGCCGTGGCCCGCCGAGTATTGCGCGACGATGGAGGGCAGCTCTCCATGCAGCCGACGGACCTGGCGCACGAGGCGGCGCTGCGCATCCTGAAGCTGGCCCGCATCGATTGGCGGGACCGCGCACATTTCCTGGCCTTATCCGCCCGGGTGATGCGGCAGACGCTCATCGACGAGGTGCGCCGCTATCGCGCCGTCAAGCGCCAGAAGCCGGAGGTGACAACGTGGCTGGCTGGGCCCGATGCGCCAAGGCTGCTGCCCATCGACCGGTTGGACGACGCGCTGACAACCCTGTTCGCCATCGACACGGACCGCGCACGGGTGGTGGAGCTGCGCTTCTACGGCGGATTGACTGTGGCGGAGATCGCCCTGGAGACCGGTGTTTCGGAAAGCACGGTTGAGCGGCAATGGCGGGCCGCCCGCGCCTGGTTGCTGGCTGAGCTGGCCGATGATCCGTGACGGGGCAGCGCTGCTCCGCGAGCGGCGCGCATTGGACGCGCTGGATCAGGCCCTGACTTGGGCGCCCGAGAACCGCATCGCCACGCTGCGGGCGATGTTCGCCGATGACCCGGAACTGATCCAGCGTGTCGAGCACCTGCTCGACGCCCAGCGCGACGCCCACCTGATGCGCACGCTTCCGCCCGTGCCGGACGAACATAGGGTGGAGGCAGCGGTGCCGGAGTGCGTAGGCGCCTATCGTGTCGCCGCGCCGATCGGCGAAGGCGGTATGGGCACGGTGTATCGCGGCGAGCGGATCGAGGGCGGGTTCGAGCAGACCGTCGCCATAAAACTGATCCGCCGCGGGCTGTTTTCCCGTGCGGCGGCCGACCGTTTTGCCCAGGAGCGGGACATCCTGGCGCGGCTGCAACATCCGCATGTGACAAGGCTGTACGACGGCGGCATGACCGCGGAGGGCCATTCCTACATCGTCATGGAACTGATCGACGGCCTGCCGATCACGCAGCACGCCGCCGCTTGCGGGCTGGATTTTTCCGCCCGGCTGACGCTGTTCGCGGATGTATGCGACGCCGCGGGCTACGCTCACCAGCAGGGCGTGGTGCACGCCGACATCAAGCCCGGCAACGTTCTGATCGACCGGACGCACGGAGTAAAACTGCTCGATTTCGGCATTTCCGCACTGGTGGCGGCGGACCAGGCCAGAGGCGGCGCGTGCACCGCGTCCTATGCCAGCCCGCAGCAGCAGCGCGGCGAACGGCCGACACCCGCGGACGACATATTCGCATTGGGCTGCCTGTTGCAGGCGTTGGTCGGGCAGGGAAAACCCGGCGCTGGCGCGCGGAGTCGCGAACTGCATGCAGTCATCGCCAAGGCTCGCGCGGTCAATCCATCGGACCGATACGCATCCTGCGGTGCGCTGTCGGACGATGTGTTGCGGCTGCGCGAAGGATTTCCGGTGCGCGCCCGCCCGGCGAGGCGGCGGCGGATTTTGCTATTCTTCTGGCGCCGCCACCGCCTGGCTGCATCCGCGACGCTGGCCGCGATCGTTGCGTTGATGATCGGCTTGCTTGTGACGACAACGCTTGAAATCCGCGCCCGCGCCGCGCGTGCGCAGGCCGATGCGCGGTTCGTTGAGGTTCGGGCACTGTCGCGCTACCTCCTCGACGACGTTACCGACCAGTTGCAGGCATTTCCTGGCACATCCGCGCTGCGGCGGGACATTGCGACGCGCTCGCGCGATTATCTGGAGCGGCTGAGCCAAGTGCCAGGCGCATCGGCTGGCATCGGGCTGGAGGTGGCGCAGGGCTACGCCAAGACCGGGCGCATTCTGGGGCTGCCCGATGTGCAGGGTATGGGTGATGTGGCCGCGGCGAAGCGTGATCTGGCGAAGGCGGAGAATGCGTTGCGCGCAATGGCGGCGTCGGCAACAGGCCCTGCGCTCCGCGCCGACATGGCCGCCCCGATCAAGACCATTCTGGCGCAGGTTCTATCCACCCGCGCCGCAGTCGCCCGTACGGTGGATAATGATACTAACTCGGCCCTGCGTATGTATCGCGAAGCTGCCCGGCTGACGGCGCCGGAGCACGGTCATCCAGACCAGCGACCGATAGAGCAGCGCCTGGTGCGCGCGCGTGCATTGATCGGCCAAGCTGAGATTTTCAATGACAATAGCCAGCCAGCCGACATGCTGGCCCCGTTGGATGATGCGGCTTCTGAACTGCGCAGCGTGCCGCAGGAGCCGGATCGTACCGGCCGTGCGCTGACGAAGGCGACGGTGCTCAACCTGCGCGGTGACGCGGTCTATTACCTGGGCGATGTCGCGGGATCGCTGGCACTGTACCAGCAGGCGGCCGCGACGCTGGAAGCGGCGCGCGGCAAGGCGCCCGACATGCGCCTGCTGGAACGCAGCGCTTTCACATCCTGGAACATTGCCTCCGTGCTCGACGAACTTGGCCGCAAGCAGGAGGGCCTGGCGGTGATCGAGCGCGGCGTGGCGGACGCAGAATTGATGCGGCTGTTTGAGAACAGCACCCGCGCGCACCACGTGGTGGATATCGTTCATACGCAGCGCGCACAGGCGCTGGCGTCGCTTGGCCGCTTCGACGAGGCGATTGCCCAGGCCAGAGCCGAACTTGCCGACGTGCGCGCCACCGCCGCCGCCTCGCCAGGAAGTTTCGAGGCCGCGCGCGCCGTTCCGATCGTGCTGCGCCCGGTGGGCGAGGTGTACCTGGCAGCGGGACGGATACAAGAGGCCTGTGCGGCGTTCAGCGAAGCGCGCCAAGCCTGGCGATCGTTGCAGACAACAAAGGGAATGACCGGCTTCGATGTAGTGTCAGAGCTACCGGTATTGGATCGGGAGATACTGCACTGCGGCGGTCCGGCAGCAACACCGAAGCCGCCCGATCACCGATGACATGATCAGGCAACATCTTCGACGTGATGTGGGTAGGCTTGTCGAATTTCCCCTCTGATCGCCCCTTATCCCGCCGAGAGGTTTGGCTCGGGCACACCCTCCACCCGCTCGTGCAGCCCGGTCTCCGGTACCGGCGCGGCTGTCTCGAAGGCCGACACCAGCGCGGGCAGTGCCGCCTCCAGTCGCGCGATCGACGCCTCCTTGACCACGTCATAACCGCGAACGGCGTCATGTGCGCGCAGCACCGCCTCGGCCTGTTGCAGGTTGTGCGCGCGCACGCCTGCCAACACGCGCTCGACGAGTGTCGCGTATTCGCCGATCAGCGCGCGTTCGCGGCGGCGGTGCGTGCCGTAGCCGAACGGGTCGAGCGGCGTGCCGCGCAGCGGGCGAAGACGGCGCAGCAGGGCAAAACCGCTCCCCATCGAGGCGCCGAAGCGTCGTTTTTGCGGGCGCCCGGTGCGGGCGTCGCGCTTGGACCAAAGCGGCGGCGCCAGATTGTAGGCGATTGTAAAGTCACCCTCGAAATTCTCGCGCAGGCGCTGCGCGAACGAAGGCGAGGTCATCAGGCGCGCGACCTCGTACTCGTCCTTATACGTCATCAGCTTGGCCGCGACATGCGCCACCGCGCGCGCGAGGCGCCCGTCGCTGCCTGGCAATTTCGCTTCCGCCTCTTCCACACGCGCCACCAGCTTGCGGTAACGCCGTGCCCAGCGATCGCCGCCCCAATCGCGCAGTCTCGGCATGCGGTCGGCGAGCAAATCGCCGAGCGTGTCGGGGATGCGCACCTCCTCGTGGCCGCGCAGCCAGAGGGCGGCCAGGTCGGGGCGAGCGGCGGCGATGCGGCCTAGGCCGAAGGCGCGGCGGTTCATCGCGATCTCGGTGCCGTTCAGCTCGATCGCGCGATCGATGTGCTCCACGCGCAGCGGGACCAGGCCCTTCTGCCAGGCATAGCCGACAAGGAACAGGTTTGCGCCCACCGCATTGCCCAGCATCACCTGCGCAATGCGGGTCGCGTCGATGCTCATTACCCGTTCCTGATCGGCGCGCGGCATCACCTTCGCCAGCAACGGATCGAAGCTCAAATCCAGGTCAGCGTCACGCGCGAACACGGCGTTCGGCGAGACGAACCGGTTCAGCAATACGGCGCTGCGTCCATGCCCCAGTTTCGCGAGCGTCTCCGGAATAGCTACCACCATCGGGTCGGCGCCGATCACCAGGTCCACGTCGCCGTTCGGGATGCGCGGTGAATGACGCTCCGCCCCATCACCAAGGCGCAGATGGCTGGTGACGGAGCCGTTCCGCTGCGCGAGGCCGGAGTTGTCCAGCACGGTCAGCAGCAATCCCTGAAGGTGCGCGGCCATGCCGAGCAGGGCCGCTACAGTGACCACACCCTGGCCGCCGATACCGGCCAGCAGAATATTGTAGACCTCGCCAATGACCGGTAGCGCGGGCTGCGGCAACGACGCGATCAGCGTCTGTTCGCCCGTCAGCGGATCGGCCGCGTCCGAGTCTATCTCGGCGCGGGCGCGCACGTCGCCGCCGAGCACCGTGATGAAGCTGGGGCACAGACCTTTCGCGCAGGAAAAGTCCTTGTTGCAGACGGTCTGGTTAATGCGGCGCTTGCGGCCGAGCGGGGTTTCGAGTGGCTCGATGGCGATACAGTTGGATTGCACGCCGCAATCGCCGCAGCCCTCGCAAACCTCCGGATGAATGAACAGACGTTCCTTCGGGTCCGGCAGCTTTCCGCGTTTGCGCATGCGGCGGCGTTCGGTGGCGCAGGCCTGCTCGTAGATGATGGCGCTGACACCCGGGAAATCGCGCAGCTCACGTTGAACGTGGTCCAGCTCGTCACGTCCATGGAACGAGACGATGGATGGGTAATCCGTGCGGTCATGACGCGACACGTCGTCGGTCACCAAGGCCACGCGCTTGCAGCCTTCGGCCACTAGTTGGTTCGCCACATGCGGCCCGGTGATCTGGCCCGCGAAATCCTCGCCTTCGACGGTTTGGCCGCCGGTCATGGCGATCGCGCCGTTCAGCAAGATCTTGTAGGTTATGTTGACGTTAGCGGCGATCGCGGCGCGCACCGCCAGTAATCCCGAATGGAAGTAGGTGCCGTCACCAAGATTTTGAAACATATGTGGTGTGTTGGTGAATGGCGCCTGGCCGATCCATTGCGCGCCCTCGCCGCCCATATGGGTGGCGGCCAGCGTGTTCCGCTCCGGCATGGCGGCCGCCATGATGTGGCAGCCGATGCCGGCGCCGGCGATCGACCCCTCGGGGATGACGGTGGAGGTATTGTGCGGGCAACCCGCGCAGAAACTGGGTGGCCGCAACAGGTCTTTCACACCGAAGGAGATGGTGGGAATGCCCGTCTCCAGCGGCTTTATCCGCTCCAGACGTTCACGCAACGGCGCGTCCTCGATGCGCCCGCGCAAGCGCCCCGCGATCACGTGCAGCAGCAGGTCCGGGTCCAGTTCACCCACCTCGCGCAGCAGCGGGCGTGCGTGTTCGTCGAGTTTGCCGGTCAGCATCGGCCGCAGATGCGAAGGCTGGTTGTAGAGGATCGTCGAAATCTGATCCTCGATAATCGGGTGTTTTTCCTCGATGACGAAAATCTCGTCGCAGGTTTCGGAGAACGCGCGCAGCCGCCCAGGCTCCAGCGGCCACACCATGGCCACCTTGTACACGGCGATACCCAGCGCGGTGCAGCGGTGCTCGTCCAGACCCAGCCCGCGCAACGCCTCGATCACGTCCAGATACGCCTTGCCCGTGCTGACGATACCCAGTCGGTTGCGGCGCGCGCGGCCCCAGGCCAGGCGGTCCAGCCCATTGGCACGCACCCAGGCTTGCGCGGCCGGATGGCGCTGTTCGAAATGCCGCGCCTCGATCTCCAGCGCCGAGCCGTTGCGGGCGCGCAGGTTCAGCCCGCCGGGCGGCATCTCGAAATCAGTTGGCGTGGCATGCGACACAGAATCCATGTCGGCGGGGATGGAGGCGCCGCCCTCCACCGTGTCGGTCAGCGCCTTCATGCCGATCCAGCAGCCGCTGTACCGGCTGATCGCCCAGGCGGCCAGGCCGTACTCCACCAGCTCCTCAACCGTGGACGGATTCAGAACCGGCATGCCGAAATGGATCAGGGCCAGATCGCTCTGGTGCGCCAGCGTGGAGGAGCGCGCGCCATGATCGTCGCCGCACAGCGCGATGGCGCCGCCCAGGGCCGGGGTGCCGGCGTAACTCGCGTGCTTCAGCACGTCCGACGAGCGGTCAACGCCAGGACCCTTGCCATACCACAAGCCGAACACGCCATCGGTCTTGGCACCCGGCAGAAGCCCGACCTGCTGCGACCCCCACACGGCGGTCGCAGCCAGATCCTCGTTGATGCCTGGCTGGAAGACGATGTCGTGGCGGTCCAGGTGCTTTTTCGCTGCCCAGAGCGCGATGTCGTACCCGCCCAGCGGCGAGCCGCGATAGCCGCTGATGAAGCCAGCCGTGTTGTGGCCGGCGGCCCGGTCCCGCCGGCGTTGCAGCAGCGGCAGCCGGACCAGCGCCTGGATGCCTGTCAGGAACACGCGCCCGTCGAAGCGCGCGTATTTGTCGTCCAGCGCCACGGCCTGGCGGGCGGGGCTGGCGGAAATGTCCTGCACGATTTCGCGTGAGTCGCGCTCGGCGTCCATGGGCGTGGTCCTTCGTGGCAGGCGGGACTTTCGTCACAACCGGCAGAGATCGCTACCGGTGAGCTAGAGGTGGTCCCGCATTTGCACAACGCACCTGATTAAATAAGACGTTCCCGGCGCAGTCCGCGAGGTCGCGCGTAATCTTAGCAATATAACGGAGGCTCAGCGCGTAACTTTCAGCGGTCTACATTTTCATGTCCGGTGCCATGCCCTGCGCGGCTGCATTGCGCGGCAGCGGCGTGGCAGCCAGTCTGGGGTCGGGCGCCACCGGGCCGGGGTTCGCCGCCCGCAGCCAGCCATTCGCGTCCACCAGCACCGAACCCGCCCCGGGCGCCGCGATCGCGTAGGCAGTATCAACCCAGTCCTCGTCGGCCGTGCACCGCTCGCCTGCCTGGCCGCTGACCGTCACGTGCAGCCCAAGGGTCAGCGCTACAACATGGCCGCGCAGCTCGCTCAGTTTGCGGGCGATGCCGGCGCAGGTGATCGCGAAGTCCGGGGCCATCACCGGCCTCGCCCAACCCATTGTGCTGAGGGTCAGCCCGGCATTGCGTGCGCGCAAGAAGTCGATCAGCGCCCAGACACCGTCGTCGGACAAGGTCGAGAAACCAGGCATCGCCAGCCCGCCGCGCGGCCCCTCTATCCCGTGGGTCAGCCACCAGAACAGCTCGCCATCACTGTGCATCCAGAGATGCGCGGCGGTGAGATCGGCCGGCGGCACGGCCAGGCTGTGGGCCAGCTTCCCGTCGCCGCGCCCGCCGGCGCCATGACATGTGACGCACAGCTCGCCATACAAAGCGCCACCCGAAACGATCGACGCGGCCGAAAACCCGGTCGTCGAGTGGTAGAACTGGGTCGGCACCGCTTGCACCAGCAATGGCGAAAAATGCGGGGCGGCCGACCCGCCGATCAGGCACGCGGCCGCCGCGGCCAGCACGGCGGCGCGCGTGCGCCGTCGCATGCCGAGCCAGATGGCCAGCGCAAGCAAACCTACGCCCAACACCATCGCACCGCCGGCCAGCAGCACCTCGCGTGCTACATCGGGGTCCTCGCGCATGGCGGACAGGCTGGGCATCCACACGAACGGCCATCCAGCCTGGCTGTGCATGGCGGGCTGCAATCCGGTCAGCACGCCGGCCGCGGCAAGCACCCCAAACCCCAGCCCGATCTCCAGCAAGATCGACCACGCCAGCGCGCCGCGCGTGGCCGGTAGTCCAGGCATGCGGCGCCATCTGTTGCACACCGCCAGCATGATCAGGCCGACGAACAGTTCGGCCTTGACCAGCACCACGCGGCCATAGGCCGTGCCAACCAGGCCCGCCACGCTCGCCACAAGCACCCACGCCTGGAAGGCGGCCGTGACCAGTAGCGCGGCCACGCAGGCCATCCCCAGCCGGGAAAACCGCTCCGCCGCTGCCAGGGCCTGCGCCTCCGGCCCCCACGCGATGACCGCGAACAGTCCTGGCAACCCGCCCAGCCAGAGCCCGGCGGCCAGAATGTGCACCGTTGAAGAAGCGAGCAACACGGGCGAGTCACGCATGGCCAACGCGTGGCTGTGCCCCGCCTGCAGCGCCAGCGCGCCACACGCCAGCGCTGCCGCTAATGCCGTGTACCGGGCCGAAAACGCCGCGGCTGCCAGTGCCAGCAGCACCACTCGCCCGGCCATCAGCCGGCCGAACAGCGTTCCGAGCACCGCCCCCACATCACCAGGGCCAAGCCCGCCCGCGAGGTCGCGGGTCTCGGCGGCCAGCCATAGTAGTGCGCCACCCAGGGCCGCCGCCAGCGACCAGGCGCACAGGCGCCGCAGCCGGGCCGCCGATACCACGTCCAGCCCAATGGGCCGGATCGCGCGCGCGTACACCAGCCCACCTGCGGCAACAGACAACCCCGCCACAGAGGCGGCGCGCGCAAGTGCCAGGGTCACCCCGCCTGCGATCTCGAAACCTGGGATCACGGCGCCACGGTGAATTTGTAGGTGCCCGAGGTCCGGTGCGTGTCGACCGATACGGCGCGCCAGGCAACCAGGTAGGCGCCTGGCGCCAGCGTCTTCACCGGCACCAGCAGTTGGCGTCCGTCGCCAGGGGCTGTGGCCAGGTCGCCGGTGCGCCGGTCGGCCCCGTCCGCCCCCCTTACGCTCACCTCGCAGAAACGAGGCTCCAGCCCCTCGCTGAAGCGCAGCACAAGCCGCGCGGGCGCAGCACGCACCACACCCCCCACCGGCGGCGTCGCTCCCTCCAACATGGCATGTGCCCGGGCCACCACGGGCGCCAGCAAAGCAATTAGCAAAAGTCTTTTGCTTCTTTTCTTCAGAAAAGAAGAGTCTTCTTTCGTGAAAGAAAGAAGCAAAGAACTTTTACTCATTTAAGGTTCTCCTGACCAGTCGGCGATCGGTTTGCCTAACGTCTTGGGCAGCAGGTCGTCCAGGAACAGGTGGATCTGCAGCACCGCACCTACATTGGTGCCGGTGGCGTTGTTGGCGGGGATCAGCGCTTCCAGGCCCACCTGCAAGGAGCGGTCGATCCAGATGACGCCCGGCGCCACCACGATCTGCGTGCCCTGGTTGCTGGGCGAGGTCGCCGGCGAGGACCACGCCACTTCCACCAGCGGCACCAGGTGGCGGAAAAAGCCTGGCGCGCTCATCTCGTGGATTTGCGAGTTCAAATACGGCAAACTGTATTGAACCGAAAATCCGCCCTGCCAGCGGTTCGCGTAGCCGTTGTTGAACTGGATCGCCGCCAACCCCGCGCCGGGCAGGGTGTCGGGGGGGAGGGGGGCGCCCACGGCCTTCAGCTCGCGGTCGGCGATGACGTAGCTCAGCTCGCCGGTGACCGCGAAAGGACGCACCGTGTCGTTCGGGATGTCACCAAGCCCCTTGCCGACGTACAGCGTGGGCGCGGTGGAGCCGTACTCATCGGCGCCCAAATGCGCGGTGCCGGTGTGACCGAACTCCCGGATCACGCCAACCGTAAAGATCAGCTCGTGGGGCGCGTTGATCAGCACCTGGTACTTGCCCGTGAGGACCACGTCCTGCCAGCCAGTGCGGGTCTTGTCGTGTTCGGTGTCCTGAATATTGTAGCCGTCGTTGATGACGAAGCCGAGATCCTGGGTGATCCGCTTGTCGTATTCGAAGCCGAGATCGACTTCCTGGACCGGCCCCGGGCCGCCATTGGCGCCGGAGCGCTGATAGCTGACTTGGGGCAGCGTGGCTTCGTCGGCGACGCCTGGATCGTCCAGGTTGAGCGTGACCGGGAACACGCGCGCGCCGGCGACGGCGTGGGCGGGGGCACAGCCGGGTGCGGCCAGCGCACCGGCAGCCGCGCACAGCGCGACCGATTTGAGGCGAAACATCTGGATTTCCTTGACCGGAGGAGCGGACGCACTCTCAGGTCAGGGTGGGCGGCCCCCTCGGCCGGGCCGCGGTGACAGCGGGTTCGTAAGGCAGTCCGCCCCGCACGGCCGCCCACGAGACGCTGCGGAATACGACCCGGGTGGTCGGTATCGCGCAGCCGTCCGCGTGCACGGCCAGCTGCGACGCCAAGCCGGTGCAAAGCGGACAGTGCTCGCAATCGGGGTGACCAGGCATCGGCGCATGAGGCGCACCATCACCCTGTGCCGCGCCGCAGATATGGGTGGTCCAGGGAAGGCCGGCGGGTGACGAGGCTGCGGGTTTGGCTGCAAAAAGTTGGAACAGCAGCGCCAGCAGGGCTGCCAGAAACGCGACGGGGCTGTGCCGGACCGCTCTCACGAACAGCGGTTTAGCACAGCCCCGGAACAGCGCTAAGCGGAAGACGCTTTAATAAACGGCGCATCCGCCTGGGTGATACCGGCCATAGTAGCCGACATGCCCGGGACTGCACGCGGCAACGCAGCCGCTGACCGATGTCGCCATCGCCAGAAGCACCAGGGCAGCAAAAGCACGACGCATGACAGTTCTCCTATTGTGTCTGCCGCGCATCTAGACAGTGACCATGTCCGAAGTGAGACGGCGCGGTGTCGGAATGCAACAGCCTGCGGCCGGTTGCATGTGCCTGACCCCGGCGCTACAGCGCCGCCCTTTGCGGGAGCCATCAGCTTGGTCAGACTTGGGGTCGTCGTGGCATGTGGGATGGCGTGTCTCTTGGGGCGTGCGATGGCCCACGCCATCATCGTCGATAGCACCCCGGCGCCGCTCGCCCATATCGCGGCCGGCACCCTACATGTGGCGCTGCGCTACAACAGCCGCATCGACGCGGGCCGCTCCAAGCTGACGTTGCGTCATGCGGCCGAGGATGCCCAGCGCCTGCCGACCATCGACGTCGGCGTGCCGGATACACTGGCGGCCACCGTCGAACTGACGCCCGGTGAGTATGAGATCGCCTGGCAGGTGCTGGCCACCGACGGCCACGTCACCCGCGGCCGAATACCCTTCACCGTCGATCCGCCGAAGGCCACCGCCCAGAAGTGAACCGCCTCGTCGATCTGATCGGCTATGCCGGCATCCTGCTGCACGGGCTGGCGATCGTCAGCCAGTCCATGGCGCTGGGCGGCACGCTGTTCCTTGTCCTCCTGGCCAGGCCGTTCGCCGCGTCCGTGGGCGCGGACGTGGTCCGCCGCACCGCCCTGATCGCGGCCTGGAGCGCGCTGGCGCTGGTCGGCGTGGAATTCGTCGCCACCGGCCTGCAGACGGCCGTGCTGTCGGCCACCGTCGATCTGCCGGTGAGCAATGTGCTGCAAGCCCATTTCGCCGTCGCGAGCATCGTGAAGATGCTGGCCGCTTGCGTGCTCGCAACCCTGCTCTGGCGCGGTGCTGGTGCGGGTGCGCTGCTGGCGGCTGGCGGCGTCGAGCTGGCCGCGGCCACGCTGACCACGCATGCCGCCGCCCGCCTGTCGGACAATGCGTTGCTGCTGGGGGTGGAGGCGCTGCACCAACTGGGGGCGGCGATCTGGATCGGCGGCATCCCGTGCTTCGTCATGGCGCTGGCGCGTTTGCACGATGGCGGCGCTTTGCGCCTGGTGGGCGGCCGGTTTTCCCGCATGTCGGCGGCCGGCGTCGCCTGCATTCTGGCCTCGGGCCTGACGATGACGCTGTTCTACATCGGTTCCTGGCCGGCATTTTACGGCACCGCGTACGGCGTGATGGTGGGGGCCAAAATCGCCATGTTCGCGATGCTGCTCGGCCTGGGTGCCGCCAATTTCATGGTCACCGAACGCCTGCGCCGGGACCCTGCCACCCCCGTGCTGCGCATGCGCCGATTTGCCGAGGTCGAGATCGGCATTGGCTTCACCGTATTCTTCGCCGCGGCCTCGCTCACCTCCGTGCCGCCCGGCGCCGACCTGACCCAGGACCGCGCCACCTGGCACGAGATCGTGGCCCGCGACCTGTCCCCGCGCATCCCTAGCCTGGTCTCGCCCGACCATGCGGGCCTCGCCATCCCCGCCCTGCAAGCCCAGCTCGATGCCGAGGCACGTGCCCGTGCGCAGCACCCGCGCGCCGCCTTCGTGGAAGGCTCGGGCGAACTCCCGCCGCGCAACGCCGCCGACATTGCCTGGTCGGAATACAACCACCACTGGGCGGGGCTGTTCGTGCTGGCCATCGGCGTGCTCGCGTTGGTCAGTCAGGCCGGCGTGCGCTGGGCGCGGCACTGGCCGCTGGTGTTCCTGGGCTTGTCGGCTTTCCTGTTTTTGCGCTCCGATCCGGAGGTTTGGCCGCTCGGCGATATCGGACTGATCGAGTCGCTGCGTGATCCGGAGGTCGTGCAGCACCGTATCTTTGCCACCTTGCCGTTGCTGCTCGGCATATTCGAGTGGTGCGTGCGCACCGGCCGCCTGCGCAGCCGGGCGGCGGCCCAGGTGTTCGCGTTGTTGTGCGCGTTCGGGGGCGCGCTGCTTCTGACGCATAATCACACGATCGCGAACGTGAAGGACGCGCTGCTGATCGAGTTCACCCATACGCCACTCGCGCTGGCCTCGATTGCGGCCGGGTGGTCCCGCTGGCTGGAGCTTCGCTTGCCGGACGGGCGCAAGGCGGGTTGGGTTTGGCCCGCGTGCTTTGTGTTTATCGGGTTTCTGCTGTTTTTCTACCGGGAAGCGTGAAGCAGCTGCGCGCTTGATCCGGCGCCGGCGGAGGTAGGCAATGCAAGGACAGCACGCCAGTGTGGCGATCGTAGGGGCCGGTGATTTCATTGGTGCCGCGATCGCCAGGCGTTTTGCACGGGAAGGCTACCGTGTGCATGCCGGGCGCCGTCACGCCGAGAAGATGGCTGGCCTCGCGCAGGAGATCGCGGCCGCCGGTGGCGTTATGCACGCCCACGCGCTGGACGCGCGCAGCGAGGAAAGTGTCACAGCTTTTCTCGACGCGGCCGATCGCGACGCGCCCCTGGAGCTGTGCGTGTTCAACATCGGCGCGAACGTCAAATTCCCGCTCATCGAAACCAGCGAACGCACATTCAGAAAAGTGTGGGAGATGGCCTGCTATGCGGGTTTTCTGGCGGGGCGGGAGGCCGCGCGTCGCATGCTGGTGCACGGGCGCGGTTCGATCTTCTTCACCGGCGCCACCGCCTCGATACGAGGTGGCGCCGGGTATGCGGCCTTCGCCTCGGCCAAGGCGGGGCTGCGCGCGGTCGCGCAATCCATGGCGCGCGAGCTCGGGCCCCGCAACATCCACGTCGCCCATCTCGTGATCGATGCCGGTGTGGACACGGCGTGGGTGCGCGAGCGGATTGCGCAGGCCAAGGGCGATAAGGCGGCGGCCCAGCTTGCGCCCGACACGCTGATTGAATTCGGCCTCAATCGCGGCGACCTACTGGCAACTCCACTGTCAGCCGCGCGACGCGTGGACCCACGAGCTGGACCTGCGCCCCTTTGGCGAGACGTGGTGAGGCACGAGAATGGCTGAGTTCTATTACGATTTCGGCAGTCCCAACGCCTATCTCGCATATCGGGTGCTGCCAGGCATCGAAGCGCGCACGGGCACCACATTCACCTACGTGCCCGTCCTGCTCGGCGGATTGTTCAAGCTGACCGGCAATCAGGCGCCCATGGTCGCCTTCGCCGGCGTGCCCAAAAAGCTCGCCTACGAGCATCGCGAGATGGAACGGTTCATTGCCCGGCACGATCTGGCAGCGTTCCGGATGAACCCGCATTTTCCGGTCAATACGCTCAGCCTGATGCGCGGGGCGGTGGCGGCCGAGTATCTTGGATGCGCACCGGCCTATGTCGAGGCGATGTTCAGCGGCATGTGGGAGGACGGCAAGAAGCTGGACGACCCGTCCGTGATGCGAGAGGTTCTGGACGCCTCGGCACTGCCCACGGACACGCTGGTCTCGCGCATGGGCGAGCAGGACGTGAAGGATCGGCTCGCTGCCAACACGGCCCAGGCGCACGCGCAAGGCGCGTTCGGGATACCGAGCTTCATCGTGGGCGGGGAGCTGTATTTCGGCAAAGACAAGATGCGCGACATCGAGGATGTGCTGATGGCCGGGCGGGCTTAACAGCGGGTCTGACAGAACATGCTCTGTTGCTGAAACCGACATCATGTCCCACGCCGAACTTCTCGAACTGATCGACGCCGGCCTCCCCTACACCGCGCTCCGCATCCTGATCGAAGATCCGCGCCTCTGCGTGGACTCCGACGAGCCTTCCGCCCTCATGCTCGCCCTCTACCGCGGCCAGCCCGCTCTGGCCGGCGCCATCGCGTCGCGCCGCCGGCACCTGACCATCTTCGAGATCGCCGCTGCCGGCCTGACGGACGCGCTGGAGCGCGCGCTGGCAGAGCCAGGGTCTGCCCACGCCATCGCCGCGGACGGCTTTACCGCCCTGCACCTGGCCTGCTTCTTCGGCCACCAGCAGGCTGCCGCGCGACTGCTGCAGGCCGGCGCCAATCCGCGTGCCGTGGCGCGGAACGCATCGCGGGTGCAGCCACTGCACAGCGCGGCCACGCACGGCCACCTCACGATCTGCCACATGCTGCTGCACGCCGGCGCCGACCCGGACGCGGCCCAGCAAGGTGGCTACACCCCGCTACATGCGGCCGCCCTGCGTGGCGATACCAGGCTAGCCGAGCTGCTGCTGGCCTACCGCGCCCAGCGCGAGCGGCGCGCGGATGACGGCCGCACCGCCGCCGACATCGCCCGCCAACTCGGATTTTCCGATCTGACCCGCCAGCTAGGATGAACCCGGTTGCCAGTTATTGCGAACGGCTCGCAACGCACTTGCATTTGATAATCATTCGCAGTAACCATCCAGCATGCGAAGGCGACATCCCCAATCCTGCAAACCCGGCGGCCTGAACCCAGGCGCTATGGCCCGGGCTGTGCTGGTCAGCACGTCCGTCTTCGCCGCCCTGTCCGCGCGGGCCGCGCCGCCTCCACTCTCCACCTCGGCGAGCGCCGATAGCGCCAATCCCGACGCCGGTCAGGTTACGCCGGGCTTCCTGGGCAACTTGCAGAAAAGCAATTTCCTGCTCGGCGACCTGTTCGGCCTGCGCGGTTTTCTCGCGCGCTACGGCATCTCGCTCGCCTTCCAGGAAACCAGCGAGGTGCTCGGCAACGCCGCGGGCGGCGTCAGGCAGGGTGTCGAATATGACGGCCTGACGCAGATGATCCTGCAGCTCGATACCGCGCGGGCGTTCGGGTTATACGGCGGCCTGTTCAACGTCAGCGCCCTGCAGATCCACGGCCGTAATCTCAGTGCCGAAAACCTGCTGACCCTGCAGACCTCCAGCGGCATCGAGGCGGACCGCGCCACCCGCTTGTGGGAGCTCTGGTATGACCAGAAGTTCCTCGAGGACGACCGGCTGGACATCAAGCTCGGCGAACAAAGCCTGGACCAGGAGTTCTTGGTCACCCCGAACGGCGCCTATTTCCTCAACACGATGTTCGGCTGGCCGCTGGTGCCCTCCGTCGATCTGCCCGGTGGCGGGCCGGCCTACCCGCTGGCAGCCCTCGGCATCCGCGTGCGCTACCGGCCGCTCAATGCGGTGGCGATCCTGGCAGGCATCTATAACGGCAGCCCGTCGCCCAGCACGGACGGCGACCCCCAGACGGTGAACGCGTCCGGCGCCCGCTTCCCAACCGGCAACCATCGCCTCGTCTTCGCCGAGCTCCAATACACCTACCCCGCGCTGGGCGCGCTGGTATTCCCGGGCGAGGGTGCCCCGCTAGGCCACACCTACAAGCTGGGCGCCTGGTACGATTCCCAGTCTTTCGCCGACCAGCGTTTCGACGCCAATGGCGCCTCCCTCGCCTCACCTCTCAGCACCGGCGTGCCGCTCCAGCACCGCGGCGATTTTTCCATCTACGCGGTGGCCGACCAGATGGTCTGGCGCAAAGCCAGCGACCCGAACCGCTCGGTCAGCGTGTTCGGCCGGGTGATGGGCACCCCACAGGCCGACCGTAACCTCGCCGATTTCAGCCTGAACGCCGGCCTAGTCCTGCACGAGCCGCGCGCGAACCGCCCGGACGACACGCTGAGCCTGGGCATGGGATACGCGCATGTCAGCAGCCGCGCCGCGGCGCTCGATCACGATGCCGCCTCCTTGGCCGCGGACCAGACGTATGCCGGTGTCCGCACCAGCGAGACGTATGTGGAGGCGACCTACCAATATCAGGTCCACCCGTGGTGGCAGGTGCAGCCCGATCTCCAATACGTCTTCAACCCCGGCGGCGGCATCGCCAGCCCAAGCAATCCCGCGCAACGCGTGGCCGACGAATTCGTGCTCGGTCTGCGCACCAACGTGTTGTTCTGAAAGTCCGACGATGCCCCGTTCACGCACACACCTGGCCGCCGGCTGCCTGCTTGCCGTGTTCGCCGGCCAGGCATTGGCCGACCAGCCGCACGGTTTTCTGGAGACGGTGCACCGACACACAACGCTGACCTCCACGGTTACCGAGAATGGCGACCTGAATCCCTACGCCGTGGCCGTGGCCCCGGTCTCCGCCGGGCGGGTGCTGAAAGACGACGTGCTCGTCGACAATTTTAACAACATCTCCAACCTGCAGGGCACCGGCACGACGATTATCGGCTACCGGCCGTCCACCAAGGAAACCTACCTGTTCGCCCGCCTGCCGCAGCATCTGGCGCAATGCCCGGGCGGGGTCGGCCTGTCCACGGCCATGACCATGCTGAAGAGCGGGTGGGTGCTGGTGGGCAGCACGCCCAGCCGGGACGGCACCACCGCCACCAAGGGGCCGGGCTGCGTGCTGGTGCTGGACTCGTCCGGCAAGCTGGCCGGCGTGTGGGCCGGGCCCGACATCAACGACCCCTGGGGCGATATGGCGGTGGTCGACCGCGGCGGCACCGCCACCCTGTTCATCAGTATGGCCGGCTTCGGCTTGCCGGGCCCGGACGTGCTGGACCCGGCGACCGGCCTGCCCGTGAAGCGGCACCAAGCAACCGTGCTGCGATTGGAACTTGCCATTCCTGACGGCAAACCCCCCGCAATCGTCGGCCGGACGGTGGTCGGGAACGGTTTCTCCGCACGCCCGGATCGCGACAATTTCCTGCTCGGCCCAACCGGCCTGGCGCTTGGGCCCGACGACACGTTGTATGTGACCGACGGTCTGGACAATGTGATCACCGCCATTCCGGACGCCGCCCGCCGCACCACCAGCGCCGGCACCGGGCGGGTGGTGACGCAGGGTGGGCTGCTATCCTGGCCGCTGGCCATGACCTGGTCGCCCGAGGGCCACCTGCTGGTGTGCAACGGCCGCGATGGGCGGCTGGTGGAGGTTGATCCCGCGGCCGGACGGCAAATTTATGCGCAATGGATCAACAACGACCAGGCGCAGTCGCCACCGGGCAACGGTGACCTGTTCGGCATTGCGATGGCACCTGACGGCCGGGGTTTTTATTACGTTATGGATGATGTGAACGCGCTGATGCGGGGCGGGCGGTGAGCGTTCCCAGACCCTCCCGACGGGGCTTCCTGGCGGCCTCGGCCGGGCTGGCCGCCGCCGCCGGAACCGCGCGGGCGTTCTCGCCCCAAACGGATCAGCCCGCCGCGATTGAGCCGTTCTACGGTCCGCACCAGGGCGGCATCGCCACGCCGCAGCAGGCGCACACCTATTTCGCCAGCTTCGACCTGCGCACGGACAAGCGGGACGACGTGCGGGCTTTGCTGAAAAGCTGGACGGCGGTGGCCGCGCGCCTCTGCGCCGGCCAGTCCGCCGACCCGGCCGACTCCCAGGACACGCTCGGCCTGCCTGCCGCGCGGCTCACCCTCACCTTCGGGTTCGGCCCCACCCTGTTCGAACGCGAGGGCCACGATCGGTATGGCCTGGCCGCCCAACGTCCCGCCGAGCTGGCCGACCTGCCGGTGTTTCCTGGCGACCAGTTGCAGCCGGCCCGGTCGGGCGGCGATCTCAGCATCCAGGCCTGTGCCGGCGATCCGCAGACCGCCTTCCACGCCGTGCGCCAGCTCGCCCGGCTGGCTTACGGGATTGCGGAGCTGCGCTGGGTGCAATCCGGCTACGTGCCGGCGCTGGTTGGCCAGACACCGCGTAACCTCCTGGGATTCAAGGACGGCAGCAACAACCCCGATCCCCGCAAGCCGGCCGACATGGAGGCGGTCGTCTGGGCCGGCGCCGGCGCGCCCGCCTGGATGCAGGGGGGCACCTACCTGGTGGCGCGCCGCATCCGCATCGCGCTCGAGCATTGGGATAGGATGAACACCGGGTTTCAGGAACAGACGGTGGGCCGAGGCAAGGCAGGTGGCGCCCCGATCGGCGGCCACGCCGAGACGGACGCCGCAAACTTTTCCGCAACCGATCCGGACGGTAATCCGGTGATCGCAGAAAACGCCCATGTCCGGCTGGCCTCGTCGGCCACCACCGGCGCCCGGATTTTCCGCCGCGGCTACAGCTACAATGACGGGGCCAGCTTCACCGCCGAACGCTGGCCGCCCTGGCGCCAGGCGATGGAATACGATGCGGGGCTATTGTTCCTGGCCTACCAGAAGGACCCGCGCGCCCAGTTCACCCGGATTTTTGCGCAGATGTCGCGCTTCGACATGTTGAACCAGTTTACCACGCATACGGGCAGCGCGCTGTTCGCGGTTCCACCTGGCGTGCAGCCCGGCGGGTTTGTGGGCGAGGGTCTGGTCGGCTGAGGCCTGCCGCCGGATCGTGACAGTCCCGCGACACGCGGCTATATGGCCGCGCCGGCGCGGCCTGTGCGCCCGGGGTGGGGGCGCATGAAAATCGTCGCGTGCAACAGCAACCGCCCGTTGGCAGAGGCGGTCGCCCGCGAGCTGGGGCTGTCCCTGACCCGCGCCTCCGTCCGGCGCTTCGCCGATAACGAGATCTTCGTCGAGATCCAGGAGAACGTGCGCGGCGAAGACGTGTTCGTCATCCAGAGCACGAGCTATCCGGCCAACGACCATCTGATGGAGCTGCTGATCATGCTGGACGCGCTGCGCCGCAGCTCGGCGCGCCGTGTCACGGCGGTGATGCCCTATTTCGGCTACGCGCGGCAGGACCGCAAATCGGCGCCGCGCACGCCCATCAGCGCGAAACTCGTCGCCAATCTCATCACCGAGGCGGGTGCGAATCGTGTTCTGACGCTCGATCTTCATGCCGGCCAGATACAGGGGTTTTTCGATATCCCGCTCGATAATTTGTACGCAGCTCCGCTGTTTGGCGCCGATATTCGTGCGCGCTACGGGGGGCGCGACATCATGATCGTCTCGCCGGATGTCGGCGGCGTGGTGCGGGCACGCGCTCTGGCCACGCGGCTGAACGTCGATCTCGCCATCATCGACAAGCGACGCGAGCGCGCGGGCGTATCGGAAGTGATGAACGTGATCGGCGACGTGGCCGGCCGCTGCTGCATCCTGCTGGACGATATCTGCGATTCGGGTGGCACGCTGGTGAGCGCCGCCGAAGCGCTGATTCGCGATGGGGCGAAATCGGTCAGCGTGTACGTCACGCACGGCGTGCTGTCCGGCGGCGCGGTGGCGCGCATCGCCGCCAGCCCTATCGAGATGATGACGATCACCGACAGCATCCTGGCCACCGACGCGGTGCGGCAGTCGCCGAATTTGCGCGAGGCGACGATCGCGCCGTTGCTGGCCGAGGCCATCCATCGCATCTCCGACGAAAGCTCGGTCTCCTCGCTGTTCGACTGAGACCGCCGATGGCTGGCGCTCGGGGCGCGCAACGGTCTATCTGGATCGCGGCACGGGAGTTTGCAGTCCGATGAGCCAGACCGATTTCGATGCGGGCGCGGCCGCGGTCAGGCGGGCGCAGGGCGATATGCGGGCGTTTCTGGAGGGGCTGGCGGCGCGTCTGCAGGGTGCGCTGCCTGGCCAGGTGACCGTGGAGCGGGCAAGCGACGGTTTGTTTACCGGCCGTACCCACGTGGTCCGTATCGCCGTGACGTTGGATCAATGGGTGCTGGAAATCGCCCTGCACCACGGGCGTGCGCAGTGCCGGCGCGCCAAGTCGGTGCGCGGCGTGACGCTGCGGACGGAGGAGATGACGCTGCCGGCGTGGCTAGGCGCACTTGGGGCAGAACTGCGCGCGCTGGGTGAGCAGTCGGGCGCCGCGCATGAGGCGCTGCACGATTTTCTGATGGGCTAGAAAGAATGTCCTGGCTGACCAACCTGGTGGGCGGCCCTGGCGACACGGCCGAGCAGCGCGATGCGGCAGCCGCCCGGCTGGCGGCGTGGGAGACGGCGCTCGACCGCGGCACGCTGCCAGGCTTCGTGACCGACCGGCTGCAGGCGGCCGCGCGCGGTACCGTGCCGTGGCTTTCGACCATGAGTGCCGCCGAGCTGCACCTGGCCCGCAGCCACGGCATCCGTCCGGTCGGCACGGTGTCGGGCACGTGCTGGCTGCATTACGGCTATTCGTGGACCCGCGGCCACGCGGAAGGCTGGCGCACCGCGCTGCACCGTATGCAGCAGGAAGCGTTGGCGGCCGGCGCCAACGCGGTCGTGGACGTGACGCTGCGCACGGTGCGTCTGCCGATGGAAGCCAGCATGGATTTCACGGTCGTGGGTACGGCCGTGCGCATGGACAGCCTGCCGCCCAGCAGCGATCCGGCGATCGCCACGGTGCCGGCGATGGAATTCGTGCGTCTGCTGGAAGCCGGGATCGTGCCGGTCGGCATCGCGATCGGTGCGGAATACCAGTGGCTGACACCGCTGAGCTACAACCCAACCGGCACCTGGAGCGGAATGAACCAGCGCCTGCCGGAGCTGAGCGATTTCTGGGAGAGGGTGCGCCACGTGGCATTGCGCGAGCTGCGTCAGGACGGGGCGCGCCTCGGCAATGGTGTGCTGGCGCATACGCATTTCGGCGAGCTGTTCAAATTCGAAGGCGGGGACAAGCAGCCGCCGCGTTTTCTGGGGCGCCACATCGTGATCGGCACCGCGGTGCACACGCGCCATGACCCGGTGCCGCATGACATACGCACGGTGATCGACATGCGCGACGACGGCTCTCGCCGCTGAAAGGCGCGCGTGCGCACGGCCACACGGCCTATGCGGAAACCAGCGACGAACGAGGAGAGATCTAGATGTCCGACGCGACGGCTATTCCGCAACACGCCATCGAGCGGCTGAAAGGTCTGCGTGGGCAGGGCAATCCCGGCGGCATTTTCACGAGCGATTTCACCGTCAACGAGTTTCTGCTGGTCCGGAAGGCGGGGTTCGAGCCGGTCGGGTTATGCGTCGGCTCCTGCATCTACCATCTCGGCATCCAGTACAGTTCGCTGGGGCAGCAACCAGGAGATGACGGTGCTGTCGCAGGCCATGTATCACGCGCGCGAGCTGGCCATGTCGCGCATGCGGGAGGAGGCGCGCGACATGGGGGCGGACGGGATCGTCGGCGTGCAGCTGACGGTCAAACGCCTCGAATGGGACAAGAATATTCTGGAGTTCATGGCGATCGGCACCGGCGTGGTGCACGCCAAGGGCCACACCGGGTTCCGCGGCCACAACAACCAGCCGTTCACGAGCGATCTGTCCGGGCAGGATTTCTGGACGCTGCTGCACGCCGGCTACCGGCCGCTGGAAATGGTGATGGGGTCGCTGCGTGTACCACGTCGCGCACCAGGGCATGCTGGGCGCGCTGGCGCAGGTGGGACGCAACGTGGAGATGACCAAATTCTCGCAGGCGCTGTACGACGCGCGCGAGATCGCGATGGAGCGCATGCAGCACGAGGCGATGGCGTGCGGCGCGGAGGGCGTGGTCGGCATGGACCTGCACGAGGGCTCGCATAACTGGCAGCCGCATGTGATCGAGTTCTTTGCCGTGGGCACGGCGGTCAAGCCGATTTCCGACGAACTGGATGCATCGGTCATTCCCGATCCGCAGCTCGTGCTGTCGGTCAACACGTAAGGGGGTTGAGATGAGTATCTTCGGGCGCGTGGCGGATATTTTCCAAGCCAAGACGCACAAACTGCTGACCGCGCTGGAGGACCCGAACGAATCGCTGGACCTCAGCTACGAAAAGATGGTGACCGGCCTGCAGGAGACCAAGCGGCATCTGGCCGACGTGGTGGCCCAGCAGGCGAGCCTGCACCGGCAGATGGACAATGTGGACCGCGAAGTCGCCGGCGCCGAGGACGACGCGCGCACGGCGGTGAAGGCGGGGCGCGACGACCTGGCCCGTGCCTCGCTGGTGCACAAGCAGGATGCGCTGCAGAAGCGCGCGACCTTGGAGCATGCGCTGGCCGCGATCACGCCGCAGGTCGAAAAGCTGATCGGCTACGAGCGCAAGCTGGCCGCCAGGATCGACCAGTTCCGCAACGAGAAGGAGGTGATGAAGAGCACCTACACCGCGGCCCAGGCCCAGGTGAAGGTGACGCAGGCGCTGACCGGCGTCGGCCAGGGCATGTCGGGCGTGGGCGACACGCTGCGCCGCGCCCAGGAGCGGGTGGAGGGCATGCGTGACAAGGCCGATGCGATGGACCGGCTGATAGAGCACGGTGTGCTGGTCGATCCGCTGGACGGCCGCAGCCCGCAGCAGCACGAACTCGCCATGATCAAGGCCGCCGACGCGGTAGACGACGAACTGCTACGCCTGAAAGCAGAAACCCGGCCCGCATTGGAGGGGCCGGGTTAGTAAAAGTTCTTTGGTTCTTTCTTTCAAGAAAGAACCGCTTTCTACCTGTCAGGCGGTCACGCGCCGACGACGCGCAAACACGAACCCAAGTGCGCCGACCGCGGTCGCCATCAGCGCCAGACTCGCCGGCTCAGGCACGTCGGTCGCCGAAACGCCATCGAGCAGCGAAAACGGCGGCTCCCCGTTCGGCGTGCCGATAGCCAGGAAGGACAGCACGTCGGAGGTGCCGTTCGCCTGGAAGACGAACGTCTGGTGCATCCAGCCGGTAAAACCGTGGCTCGCATCGTTGGCGACGGCGGTCAATTTTGTCTGGTTGCCAAGGCTGACCTGCCACTGTTCGGTCGTGGCCCCGGAATAACCGGACTGCTGCACGCCAGCCCAGTCGAATGATACGGCATAGTTGGTGCCTTTGGTCAGTCCGGTGAGCGTCTGAGTGATCGCGCCGACCTGAAAGGCACCATCGGCCCCCACGAAATTGCCACCCGTCGGGCTTTGGCCCAGCACGGCGCCGCCGGGAACCTGATTGCCGTTCCACAACGTCACCTGGCCGTATTGCCCGAGAGATCCGGTGGTGCTGGCGGTGTTGGCGCCGAATATGAAGTTGTAGCCGCTGGTGGACCACCCAGTCACATTGCTCGCGTTCATCTGTTCCGGCGTAAACGTGCCGTTGTTATACATCGCAGTCTGTTCGAAATCGCCGTTCAGGACGTAGTCCGTGACACCGGCCAGGGCGGTGCCTGGCGCCAGGAGGGTAATGCAGAAAAGGCTGCCGAGCAGCGCTGATGCTTTGAGCACGATGATGTTCTTCCGTATGATCGCCGTAACGTCTAGACGGAAAAGGCCTCTCGCGCAACCGGTTTTCTCATAAAAGAGCACAACTTTGCATCTTAATTCTGAGACGCCGCTTGTAAGTGGACAGATGGTAGCGGCGGGGTGACTTGAACACCCGACCAAGGGATTATGATTCCCCTGCTCTACCGCTGAGCTACGCCGCCATCCGTCAGAGCGGCCGGACTTATCGCCGCCAAGCTCGCGAAGTCAATGTGCTCATACCGGCAGCCGCACCCGTGCCCGCAACCCACCCAAGGGCGACTCTTCCAGCGTGATATCCCCGCCATGCGCACGCACGATATCGCGCGCGATGGTCAGGCCGAGGCCGGTGCCGCCGGCCGATCCCGTTTCGAACGGCCTGAAAACGCTCTCCCGGCGATCAGGCGGGATGCCAGGCCCGTCATCATCCACCATCACCAGCACCGACCGCCCGGCGGCCAGCGCGGACATGGCGACCCGGCCGGCATGGCGGCGCGCGTTATCGACCAGGTTGGTCAGCGCGCGCCGCACAGCATCCCGGCGCAACTGCACCGTCAACGCCGCCGGCGCCTCCACGCTGACGGCCGCCCCCGCCCGGCGCGCGCCGGCGGCCACGTCCTCCAGCATGGCCGACAGATCGACCGGCTGGGCCTGCTCGGCCTGCTCGCCGCGGGCAAAAGCGAGATAGCCGACGATCATGCGCTCCATCTCCTCCACATCGGCCGTCATCTCGGCCGCGTCCGCCGCGAGCGGGCCTTCGGCCGGCAGCATGGCCAAAGCCAGGCGCAGCCGGGTGAGCGGGGTGCGCAGATCGTGGCTGACGCCCGCCAGCATCTCGGTCCGCTGACTCAAAAAGCGCCGTATGCGCTCCTGCATGCGGTTGAAGGCGGTCGCCGCCCGGCGCACCTCCGTCGCGCCCTCCGGACGTATGGCAGCCGTATCGCGCCCCAGACCGAACGCCTCGGCCGCCTCGGCCAGCCGGCGTATCGCCCGCACCTGGTTGCGCATGAACAGCGCCGCGATGCCGAACAGCAGGATCGCGCTGCCGCCCAGCCACAGCACGTAGACATAGATCATGCTGGTATACAGCCGTTTCCGAGGTGCCTCCACGTGGAGGATGCCGCCGCCCTCCACCCCGGGGGGCAGCTGCACGTCGATCAGCACGTTCACCGGATCGCTCGTCCAATCCATCGCAAAGGGCAGCCGCACCCGCTCGCGCAGCGCCTCGGCCAGATCGTCGTCCATTGGCCCCAATATGTTGATCTGCCGGCCGGACACGACGCGGGCGCCGGGCCGTATCTGCATGTGCAGATCGAAATCCCGGAACGCGCTGTCCAGCACCCAAGCGTGGTCGGCCGCATCGTCCGAGCTCCGGACCAAGCGTATCGTCTGTGCGATCTCGCCGGCCACCGCGCCCGACAGCCGGCGCGAGATCAGATTGAGGTGGCTGCCGTAAAAAATCAGCAGGGCCACGGCCTGCACCGCGATCAGCGGCACAAGTATGATGAGCAGGGAACGGCCCAGCAGGGAACGCGGAAAAATCTTGCGCGCCGGGCGTTCCCACAAGGCGGGCAGCAGCCTCATGCCGGCACCCGACTCGTTTCACACACCCGGTTTGAGCACATAGCCGCGGCCTCGGACCGTGTGCAGGAAGCGTGGTTCGCGCGGATCGGCCTCGATCTTGCGGCGCAGCCGGGTCACCTGCACGTCGATCGCCCGCTCCCCGGTCTCGTCCATGCCCAGTGCCGCCACGATGTCCTCCCGCGTCAAAACCTCACCCGGCCGTGCGGCCAGGGCGGCGAGCAGCGCGCCCTCGCCTCCGGTCAAATAGATCGGCCCGTCCGGGCCGGAGAGCTCGCCCCGCCCCGTATCGAACTCGTATCGCCCCAGCCGTACAGGGCCGGAGGGCGCTTCGGCCGCCACCTGGGCCGTCCGCCGCAGCATGGAGCGCAAGCGCAGCACCAGCTCGCGCGGCTCGAAAGGTTTCCCGAGGTAATCGTCAGCCCCGGACTCGAAGCCGGCGATCCGGTCTTCGGGCGCGCCCTGCGCCGTCAGCAGCAGGATGGGCACGGAGGCGTTCTCGGCGCGCAACGAGGCGGTTAGCGCCAGGCCCGTCTCGCCGGGCATCATCACGTCCAGCACCAGCGCGTCAGGCGCCAGGAAGCGCATCTTGTCGCGCGCGTCGGCGGCGTGCGTGGCCGTGCTGACCCGAAACCCGTTTTCCGCGAGGTAGCGGCTCAGCAGCGTGCGCAGCCTTGCGTCGTCATCGACCACCAGCACATGCGCGTCTTCCATTCTGCTCCTCTCTACTTCGCGGATGCCGGCCGTGCCTCTATCGCGGCCAGCGTGCGCCGCCCCGTCCCGCCCATCAACGCGCGCAACACCCGTCCGAACCCCTCAACCGCCGGGCCACCGGCCTCGCGGTACGCGGCGAGCAACCGTTCCCGCTGCGCCTCGAACAGGCGGCGCTCCAGCACCTGGCCGGCCTCCGTCAACCGCAACAGGCGCTGCCGGCGGTCGGCCCGCCCGGGCGAGACCGTCACAAAGCCGCCCTCGACCAGGGCGGACAATACGCGCGCCAGGCTCTGCTTGGTGATGCAGAGCACGCCCAGCAGGTCGGCCACGGGCAGCCCCGGCATCCGGCTGATGAAATGCAGCGCACGGTGGTGCGCCCGGCCCAGCCCGGCCTCCGCCAGCACGGGGTCGGCGGCGGCCGAGACATCGCGCCACGCCAGGAACAGCATGTCTTGGGCCAGGCGGATTTGCGCCTCGCGCAGGAACAGCAGGCTGGCGCCCGCTTCCGCCACACGCCCCGCGTTCTCCGGCATATCTCCCCCGCCAATCCCGACTGGCCCGGCCCTGTTCTTGTACGAGAATATCGGGTTGAGTGACATCCCGCGAACTCCCCAGCCTGGTGAACCGATGACGCCTTCTTTCGACGACCGCGACGGCCTGATCTGGTACGATGGCGCCCTGGTGCCCTGGCGGGAGGCCAAGCTGCATGTGCTGACGCACGGCCTGCATTACGCAAGCGGTGTGTTCGAGGGCGAGCGCGCCTATGCGGGCCATATCTTCCGGCTGCGCGAGCATACCGACCGGCTGATCAATTCGGGGCGTATCCTGGGCTTCGAGATCCCCTACACGGCCGACGAGATCGACGCTGCCTGCGTGCAGACGCTGGCGGCCAACGGGCGGACGGAAGGGTATCTGCGCCCGCTGGCCTGGCGCGGCTCGGAGATGCTGGCCGTCTCCGCGCAACACACCAAGATTCATCTGGCGATCGCGTGCTGGGAATGGCCGTCCTACTTCGACATGGAGCAGCGTCTGGCCGGTATAAAGCTCGCCTGGGCGGATTGGCGCCGGCCGGACCCGCGCACGGCGCCTACCGCCAGCAAGGCTACCGGCAACTACATGACCAGCACGCTCTCGAAACATAAGGCGGAGGCGGAGGGATGTGCCGACGCCATGATGCTGGATTATCGCGGCCAGTTGGCGGAGGCGACCGGCGCCAACGCGTTCTTCGTCATCGACGGCGCGCTGCACACGCCTGAGCCCGATTGCTTCCTCGACGGCATCACGCGGCGTGCGGTGATGGGCCTGGCGAGGCGGCGGCAGATGACGGTGGTGCAGCGCGCAATGATGCCGGAGGAACTCGGCCGCGTGAGCGAGGTGTTCCTGGCCGGCACGGCCGCCGAGGTCACCCCGGTGCGCCAGATCGGCGATCACGTCTTCACGCCAGGCCGTATCACGGAAACCCTGGTCCGCGATTACACAGACCTGGTACGCTTACCCCCCACCGAAGTGGATGTTCGCCTGGCCGCCTAAATGAGAAAAAGTCTTTTGCTTCTTTTCTTCAGAAAAGAAGAACCTTCTTTCTTGCATGAAAGAAGCGAAGAACTTTTGTCCATTTCGCTCTGGTGAGGCGGCCGGGCGATACGCCGGTTGACTACGGGCTGGCGGCAGAAGATTACGGGGCCCATCGCCAGGGATTTCCGCCGGAGTTTTTTGCGCGCCTGCACGCGATGCGCGTCGGCGTGTCCGGGCAGCGGCTGCTGGATCTCGGGACGGGCACTGGCCTGTTGGCGCGGGAGTTCGCACGGCGCGGGTGCCTGGTCACCGGCGTGGATTTTTCCGCTAGCCTGCTCGCGGTGGCCCAGCGGGCCAATGCCGGCGAGGTCGTGCGGCCCCGCTACCTGCGCGGCCGGGCAGAGACCACCAACCTGCCCGGCGCGAGCTTCGATATCGTGGCCGCCGCCACGAGCTGGCACCTGTTCAACCGGGCCGCGGCCGCGCGCGAGGCACGCCGGTTGCTGGCCCCTGGCGGGCGGCTGCTGATTGCGCATCTGGACTGGCATACCGCACCCGGAAGCGTTGCGGCTGCGACGTTGCGGCTGATGGGCCGCTACGGGCCGGAAGCGGCCGTGCCGTCCAGCTTCATCTATCCCGACTGGGCGCAGGACCTGGTTGCCGCGGGTTTTTCGGCGTGGGAGGTGTTCGGGTTCACAATTCCCCTGCACTACACGCCGGCAGCATGGCGCGGCCGGGTGCGGGCCAGCCAGCGTGGCGCGCCAGCCATGGCCCCGGCCGAGCTGGACCGGTTCGACGCGTCGCTGGGGCGCATGCTGGCGCGGCGATTTCCGGGGCCGCTGCTATCGGTCGACCACCGTGTCTTCGCGGTGGTGGCGCGATGATCGAACCGGTCACTTCACGCGGTTGAAGTCGCCGAGCTGACAGAAGCTCTTCGAGAAGTTCAGTTTGATCGTGACCTGGCCGGAGCAGAGGTCGCCCGTGCCGGGGTCGGTTGGCTGGAAGGTGAACCCGTCGGGCTCGTTGTGCAGGCCGAAGCATCGCGTCGGCAGGGTGTTCTTCCACACGCTGTGATCGCGCAGGGTGAACAGGATCGTCTGGTCGTCCGGTCGCGTGGTCTGGACGATTTCCCGGTCGACGATGCAGGTGCTGTTACCCGCCAAGGCCATGGCTGGGGCAGCGAGCACGGCTAGGCCGGCCATGATGGCGGGAAGACGCGGCATGGTTGGGCTCTCCTTCCAAGAGATCATTCGGCTGCTAGAGCATGGTCCGTTCACGTTGGCTTACGGACCATGCTCTAGCTTGTTGTTTTGGCGAGCATCTTTATCCGACCGAACGACTCCGCTCAATCGGATGATGCTCTGGGTCAAACTTCCAAGCTGTCAACGCGACACCTGGCCGCCGGTCGCACCTATCGGCGTCCACGGCGGCGCTTCATTTTCGATGGATCGTAGCCACCCCCGCCTGGCCCCAGCGGCTCGGGCGTGCGGTCCCGCTTGGACTTGAACGCGGACGAGGACGCGGGCGGCGGCGGCAGCCCAAGTTCCAGCGCTTCAAGCCGCTTGATCTCGTCGCGCAGGCGCCCGGCTTCCTCGAACTCCAGGTCGGCCGCCGCGGACCGCATCCGCTTTTCCAGTTCGGCAATGGAGGATTTGAGATCGCGGCCGACCAGATCGGTCAGCGACGAGTCCTTGACCGGGGCGACGGTGACATAATCCTGCTCGAACACGCTGCTCAGCGCCTCGCCGATATGTTTGCGCACGGATTGCGGCGTGATCCCGTTCGCCTCATTCCACGCGCGCTGTTTGTTGCGCCGCCGCTCGGTCTCCTCGATCGCATACCGCAGGCTTTGCGTCATCGTGTCGGCATACAGGATGACGCGACCGTCCACGTTGCGCGCCGCGCGCCCGATCGTCTGCACGAGCGAGGTCTTGGAACGCAAGAACCCCTCCTTGTCGGCGTCGAGGATCGCAACCAGCGCGCACTCGGGAATATCCAGGCCTTCGCGCAACAGATTGATGCCGACCAGCACGTCGTAGACGCCCAGGCGCAGGTCGCGAATGATCTCGATGCGCTCGAGCGTGTCCACGTCCGAGTGCAGGTAACGCACTTTGACGCCCTGCTCGGTCAGGTACTCGGTCAAGTCCTCGCTCATGCGCTTTGTCAGCGTGGTCACCAGCACGCGGGCGCCGGCTTGCGTGGTGGTGCGTATCTCGGCCAGTAGATCGTCCACCTGGTGCTCGACCGGGCGCACTTCCGTGACGGGGTCGATCAGGCCGGTAGGGCGGATCACCTGTTCGGCGAAGGCCCCGCCTGTGCGCTCCATTTCCCAGGGGCCGGGCGTGGCGCTGACAAAAACGGTTTGCGGGCGCAGCGCGTCCCACTCGGCGAATTTCAGTGGCCGGTTGTCGATGCAGGACGGCAGGCGGAAACCGAATTCGGCGAGAATGGATTTTCGCGCGTAGTCGCCACGCTCCATGCCGCCGATCTGCGGCACGGTCACGTGGCTTTCGTCGATGATCAGCAGCGCGTTTTCAGGCAGGTATTCGAACAGGGTGGGTGGCGGCTCGCCCTTCTTGCGGCCAGACAGATATCGCGAATAATTCTCGATGCTTTTGCAGGACCCGGTCGTCTCCATCATCTCCAGGTCAAACGTGCAGCGCTGCTGCAGGCGTTCGGCCTCCAGAAGGCGCCCGTTGGCGACCAGCTCGTCCAACCTTTCCTTGAGTTCTTCTTTGATCCCGACGATGGCTTGGTTGAGCGTGGGGCGCGGGGTCACGTAGTGGCTGTTGGCGTAGACATGGATTTCCTTCAGCGTGCCGGTGCGCTCACCTGTCAGCGGATCGAACTCCTCCAAACTCTCGATCTCGTCGCCGAACAGCACGATGCGCCAGGCACGGTCTTCGAACTGCGCGGGATGCACATCCACGTTCTCGCCACGCAGCCGGAAACTGCCGCGACCGAAGGCGACATCGTTGCGCCGATACTGGAGCTCCACCAGCGCCTTGGCGAGCGTGTCGCGATCGATACGGCCGCCCACCTCGAGCTTGACCACCATGCGCGAATACGTCTCGACCGAGCCGATGCCGTAAATGCAGCTGACGGACGCCACGATGATGACGTCGTTGCGCTCCAAGAGCGACTGCGTCGCCGCATGCCGCATGCGATCGATCTGTTCGTTGATCTGGCTGTCTTTTTCCACATACGTGTCGGTGCGCGGCACATACGCTTCCGGCTGGTAGTAGTCGTAGTAGGAGACGAAGTATTCGACGGCGTTGTCGGGGAAAAAGGATTTCATCTCGGCGTAGAGTTGCGCCGCCAGCGTCTTGTTGGGTGCCAGAACCAAAGCAGGGCGCTGCACCGCCTCGATCACCTTGGCCATGGTGAACGTCTTGCCCGAGCCGGTCACGCCCAGGAGCACCTGGTCGGTTTCCTGGGCCGTGATACCGGCCACGAGCTCGCGTATGGCGGTAGGCTGGTCGCCCGCCGGCTCATAGTCGGACGCCACGCGAAACCGGTTGGTGGCCGGCTTGGCTGGTTGGCGCTGCGGGATGAACGCAACAGGTCCTGGCCTGGCGGCGGCAGGCGGGGCGGCGAGGGCTTGGCTCATCTGGAACAGATAGGGTGCGCCGGGCCGGTTTTCAGGCGACGCCTCAGGCGGGAATGGCCGCCGCCGCCAGGTTCGTGCAGCGGAAATCCTAGCCTTTGACCAGCTGCGGCAGATTGCGGGTTAAGGCTACCGCGTAAATCGCACAGTCGCCACGCCACCGTGAATGAACTCGGCACCCGCCTGCTCCAGCACGCGGCTGATCCTGGCGATGGTGTCATTGGACACGATTTCTCCCCCTCCGCGCTCTCGACACGACGCAAGGTCGCCGAGACATGGGCGCGCCGCCAGCTCGGCCTGTTCAAGCCGAAGCAGGGCTCGCGCCGCGCGTATCTGTTCGGGTGCCGGTCTCATGAACGATATGCATCATGGTGAACGATAGAGGTCACGCGGCGTTCGCCACGGTACGCGTCCGGAGCGCCTGGGCCGCCTCCGACAGAACCGGTCCCCACTCCGTCGGCCGTGTCTGGCGAAACAGGCGCAGGCTTGGATACCAGGGGCTGTCTGTACGGTTCAGCAGCCAGCGCCAGTCGGCCGGCTCCGGCACCAGCACCCAGGCTTGCACGCCCAGTGCGCCGGCCAAGTGAACAACCGCCGTATCGACGGCCAGCACCAGATCCAGGCTGTGCATGGCCGCGCCCGTCTCGGCGAAATCGGTCAGTTCGGGTGACAGATCGATGAAGCTGGGCAGCGTCGCGGCATAAGCCCGGTCCTCCTCCGGCAAAGGCTTTTGCAGACCGAAGAAATCCACGCCGTCGACCGCCAGCACCGGCGCCAGCGTTTCCAGCCGCATCGAGCGGCGAATGTTGTTGGGGTGGGTAGGCCGGCCCGACCAGGCCAGACCCACACGCAGCCGGCGCTGCGGGCGCGCCGCGTCGAGTCGCGCGCGCCAGGCAGCCACCCGCTCCGGGTTCATGGTCAGATATGGGATCGGCGCGGGGATGCTGGACAGCTCGGTGTTGAAGATCTGGGGAAGGCTGGACAACAGGACGTAGGCGTCGTGCGGCGGCGCATCGGCCCATTTCGCAAAACACAGATCGATGTCGGGGTGATTGCCCAGCAGCGCCGTCACTTCCGGCCCCCAGCCGATCGCCAATTTGGCCACGCGCTGCTTCAGCCAGGGGATGTAGCGGGCGAACTGGATCATATCGCCGAAACCCTGATCGGCGACCAGCAGCAGCGTGCCGCCCGGCAGGTTCATGCCATTCCATTGGGCCGCGCTCATGCGGGGCAGGGTGCCGCGCGCCTGGTCCAGCTTGTTGCGCCAGACATACTCCATCCAGCCGGGACCATATTCGCCCATCGAGAGCAGAAGCTCGCCGAGGCCCATATGGGCGGCCGGGTTTTCCGGTTCGCGCGCCATCGCCTCGCGGTAGCGCAGCGAGGCCAGGTCGCGCTCGCCGCGGCCCAGATGGGTCAGGGCGAGCTCGACCCGGTGCGGGGCCGTGTCCGGGCTGTGGCGAATGGCCTCCAGGCCGGACGCCAGAGCCTCGTCCAGCATGTTCTTGCCGCGATACAGCGCGCACAGGTTCAGGTGCCAGTTGCCCACATTAGGCTGCTGCGCCAGCGCCGCTTTCAGGTAGGTGATTGCCTCGTCCGCCCGCCCTTCCTGACCCAGGATACCGCCAAGAAGGCCGAGTGCACCCGGCAGATCCGGCGAGGTCACCAGCAGGTCGCGGCAGATGCCGATCGCCTCGTTGATCCGCCGTAGCTTGGCCGCGTTCAACGCGCGCGCCAGCGTCTGCTCCACCGTTTCTTTCTGGACCGCGCTATCTGACATTCTCGGACCGGGTTTGTGACGGTCGCGTTCTAGAGCAACGCCATCCCGACTGGAACAGTCGGATGACAAAGCTGCTCGCCAGACCAGAGGTCAGAGCGGGTTCATGCTGACATGGTGAGCGCTCACCCGCTCCAAAGAGGGCTGGGTCTGGCACAAGGCGCCGGGCCCCCGCTATGTGCGGCCAATGACGCCCGTTTCGCACTATGCCGTGCTTGTCCTGGCCGCCCTGATCGCCGGCGCGCAGAACGCGCTGGCCGGCGGCGGTTCGTTCGTCACTTTTCCAGCGCTGCTGCTATTCGGCATGGGCGCCAGGGCCGCCAACATCACCTCGACCGTCGCCCTGTTTCCCGGCCAGATCGCGACAGGGATCGCTGGTCGGAACCATGTGTCGGGCGCCGAGGGCCTGCGCTTTCGCACGTTGGTCTGGATAAGCCTGGCGGGCGGCGCCGTCGGAGCCATCCTGCTTCTGGTTACGCCGGAGAATTTCTTCGAACGCCTTGTGCCGTTCCTGGTGCTCTTCGCGACTGGCGTGTTCGCCTGGGGCAGCTTTTCCCGGAAGAGCGCGCCAGGACGTGCCAGGCTTTCGCCCCCCGCCGCCGCAGCCGCGCAGTTCGCCATTGCGATCTATGGCGGATATTTCGGCGGTGGCATTGGCATGCTGATGCTAGCCGCCCTGACGCTGGCGGGGTTGCCCGTGCACAGAGCAGGCGCCACGAAGAACGTTCTGGCTGGCGTGATGAACGCGTCGGCTGTGGCGATATTTGCTTTTTCACACGACGTGCATTGGCCGGCGGCCCTGGCAGTCGCCGCCGGCGCGATTGCCGGCGGTCAGCTTGGCGCGTGGCTCATGTTTCGGGTTTCAGAACGAAAGCTGCGTATTGCCGTGATCGCCGTAGGCTGCGTTCTCACAATCGGCCTGTTTGTTCGTGCCTATGGCTGAAGGCGGGCAACTCGGGCCAATTTAGTAAGGGGGCGGTGCGTAAGTCTGTGGCACATACCCCGGCGGGTAACCCGCCGGTGGATAGTAGACCGGCGGCGGCGCATAGGCATACGGCGCCGCATAGTAGCCCGGATAGCCGAATCCCACGCCAAAGCCGGGGTAGAACCCGCCAAACCCAACGCCGAAGCCGCCGCGGTAGCCAAACCCCCAGCCGCCGCCCCAGCCAAACCCGCCCCGGTAGCCGCCATAGCCAAACCCGCCGCGATACCCGCCGCCAAACCCACCGTGATACCCGCCGCCAAACCCGCCGTGATATCCACCCCCGCCATAGCCGCCATGGAACCCGCCGCCCCCTGCTGATCCGTGCGATCCGCCGCCCCCGCCATGGGCGCCTGCTGCGATGGCCGGGGCAGCGGCCGACACAAGCAGAATGGCCGCGACCCGGCCCGTTTTGGCCAGTGTGGCTGTCAGCAACGACATGACACGACGTCCTTGAATATGCATGGAGTCACATGTGGCGCCGGGAAAGCTGGCGCCAAGAAAAGAACTGTGACAGGCCGGCGTCTCGGGCGTGAAGTCTTACGGAATCAGAACGGTGCTGCCCGTTGTCTGCCTGGCCTCCAGAGCGGCGTGGGCCTTTGCGGCATCCCGGAGCGGGAACGTCTGATGCACAGTGGCGTGCACGGCGCCCGTGGCGATCGCGTCGAACAAATCGGCCGACATCGCCTCGAGATCCACGCGCCGGGCGGTGTAGGTCGATAGGGTGGGCCGGGTCAGGAACAAGCTACCTTTTGCGGCAAGCAGGCTGGGATCGACGGGGGGAACCGGACCGGAGGACGAGCCATAGGTGACCATCATCCCCAACGGCGCCAAGCAATCCAGGCTCGTCTTGAACGTGTCGCGTCCGGTGCTGTCATAGACGACCGGGACCATCGCCCCGCCAGTCAGGCGCTTGACGTCGGCGACGAGAGTTTCCGTGCCGACAATCACATGAGCCGCGCCGTTGTGCCTCGCGAGCTCAGCCTTGGCCTCCGTCGAGACAACACCAATGACGTTCACGCCCAGATGATGCGCCCACTGGCACATGATCAGTCCGACCCCGCCCGCCGCGGCGTGCACCAGGATCGTCTGGCCGGGCTGCACGGGGAAGGTGCGGCGCAGTAGATATTGGGCGGTCAGGCCCTGCAGCATGATTGAAGCGGCAGCCGGGAAATCGATCGATTGAGGAAGGCGGATCAGCCGGTCGGCCTGGATCACCCGTGTCGCGGCATAGGCGCCGAGCGGACCGGCATAGGCCACGCGGTCGCCTACCTGCAGGTCGGTCACGTCGGGGCCGAGTGCCGCCACGACACCTGCCCCTTCCTGGCCAATGATGGCTGGCAGGCCGGGTACTTTGTAGTGGCCAGTGCGGAAATAGACGTCAATGTAGTTGAGGCCGATGGCCCTGTGGTCGATCAGGGCTTCCCCTGGCCCTGGCTCCGGCATCGGAACGTTCTCCCATTGGAGAACCTCGGGTCCGCCGTAGCTATGTATTCGAACGGCTTTGGTCATGGTCTCTCCGGACGGGCCGGCTGGGCGACGCCAGACCGTTCCAAATTCAGCAGCCAGGTCTTGGTCAGAATTCCCTCGCCGCCCGAGTAGCCGCCCAGCCCGGCGTTAGCCACGACACGGTGGCACGGGATCAGGATAGGGATCGGATTGGCAGCATTCGCTCCGCCGACGGACCGTGCCGACCCGCCAATCTGCCCAGCAAGCTCCCCGTAGCAGGCAGTTCGCCCATACGGGATTCGGCGCAGCGCTTCCCATACGCGTTGGCGGTAGGCGGTGCCTCTTGGAGCCAAAGGCAAATCGAACCGGTCCAGTTCACCGTCGAAATAGGCGTGTAGCTGGTTGCGCCCGCGCTCCAGGAGGGGCGTAGCCGCTTGGTCCCGCGCAAAACCCCAGTCCAGTGACACGATAGCCCCGTCTTCCTCCGACAGGGTCACCGCGCCGAGCGGCGTGTGGAACGATAGCTGCGGCATTTTGCCTTCCTCTACGCCCGGCCGATGACAAATGCCAGAGCAGCCCCACGGCTTGTCGGGAAGCGTCGGCAAGCATAGCTACGCCCAGTGTGCTGAACTGGGAGACTCTGTCATCGATACGTCCATCAGTGATCCGGCACCGTTCTTCGACGCGCACGTGTTCGTGTGTACGAACCGCCGTCCGGACGGGCATTCGCGCGGAAGCTGCGCGGCGCGCGGGTCGGAGGCATTGCGGGATTACATGAAAGCGCGGGTCAGGGAGCTTGGGCTGCCACGCGTACGTGTAAACGGCGCGGCCTGCCTGGACCGATGCGAGCTGGGACCATGTGTGGTGATCTACCCCGAAGGCGTTTGGTATCGTGTGGGCTCAACCGAAGATGTGGAACAGGTGCTGTCCGCTCACCTGGTAGCGGGCGGACGGGCGCGTGAACTGATGCTGGACCGTTGAGAGTGGCGCGATCGAGCGTATGAACCTGGTGCTTGCGGCCGGACCAGCTGGCGACACGATTTTCGCGCCAGCAACGGGAACGGCGCGAAACGCCATCAGTATAGTGCGCCTATCCGGCCCAGCAACACGGCACGTGTTGACGAAGTTGGCGGGCACCATGCCCAAGCCGCGCCTGGCCAGCCTGCGGCGGTTGAGTGGCGGCTCGGGGGACACTTTGGACAAAGCCCTGGTGCTGTGGATGCCTGGACCGGCCAGTTATACGGGCGAGGATTGCGCGGAGCTGCATCTCCACGGCGGCAGGGCTGTTTTAACGGCGGTGATGGAGGCTCTAGTTAATGCCGGGTTACGGCCCGCCGATCCGGGAGAGTTCACGTTTCGTGCTCATGTAAATGGCAAGTTGGATTTGCTGGAGGCAGAGGCAGTCGGACAGCTTGCGGAGGCTGAGACCGAGGCGCAACGGGTACATGCGTTACGTCAACTGTCCGGCGAGCAGAGTGCGACCATGGCGCGCTGGTCGGAAACACTGACGCAGGCCCTCGCTTGGCAGGAGACGCTGATCGATTTTGCTGACAAGTCGCTGCCAGAGTCTACGAACGCCGAGCTGGAAGCTAGGCTGCATTTTTTGGCATCGGAGATGCAAGCTCAACTGGCGGGGATTGGTAGGTGTGAGCGGTTGAGGCGTGGGCTTGTGTTCGTGCTTGTCGGAGCGCCCAACGTTGGCAAATCCTCACTGCTGAACCGTCTCGCCGGGAGAGAAGCTGCCATTGTTTCTGCCGTACCTGGTACAACACGCGATCCGGTCAGTGTCGAACTGGACTTGGATGGGATCCATGTCACGCTCATCGATACCGCGGGTTTACGGGACAGCGCAGACGAAATTGAGAGTGAGGGAATAAAGCGTGCGCAAGCGCGCGCTTGTGCTGCGGACTTGGTGATCGAAGTCTTGGAAGCGGGTGGTGAAGGGTGCTCGGCGATAAAGGCCGATGTACGAGTGTTCAACAAATCCGATCTTGCACACCCCCCCGAGGGAGGATTGGCTGTAAGTGCATTAACCGGCGACGGATGTGCCGAGGTGCTTGCCTTCCTAGCAAATCAGGCCCGGCAATTGGCACACCCTGGCGGGGCTGTCTTGACAAATGCGCGCCATGCTGCGGCGCTGCGGGATGCACGTGCAGCCTTGGCGACCGCACTCGCGCACGCCCAACCTGAGTTGCGGGCGGAAGAGTTGCGAATCGCTCTAAGCGCGGTGGGACGCATTACTGGCGTTGTGCCCACCGATGATCTATTGGGCGTGATTTTTGGGGCGTTCTGCATCGGCAAGTAGAGCCATCTGCGGACGCTATTCAGGTCATCCATGTCAGACGACAATTTCGACGTCATTATCGTAGGCGGTGGTCATGCTGGAAGCGAGGCAGCGGCGGTGTGCGCCCGAATGGGCGCGCGAACCTTACTGCTGACCCAGGATCCGGCCCGGATTGGCGTGTTGTCCTGCAATCCATCAATTGGCGGGATTGGAAAGAGCCATCTCGTGAGAGAAGTCGACGCGCTAGACGGGCTGATGGCGCGTGCTGCCGATCGAGCATGCATACACAACAAGACACTCAACCGCAGCAAAGGTCCGGCTGTGAGAGGCGTGCGTGTGCAGGCCGACCGCAGCCAGTATTCCACGGCCATACAAACCCTATTGCGAGGCACCGCTGGTTTGACGATTAGAAGCGGCGAGGCGGAAAACCTTCGTCTGTCTGAAAATGGTTCAGTTACGGGTTTGTACGTCGATGGCAGGGTTATTGGTTGTTCCTCCCTGGTGATCTCGACCGGAACTTTCTTGAGGGGCATGACGCATATTGGACGTCAGCAAACACCGGCAGGTCGGGCGGGTGACGCACCTTCAATCTCCCTTGCAGAATGTCTGGACAGACTGCGCCTTCCTCTTGGGCGGCTTAAGACGGGTACACCCCCGAGACTGGCACGCGAAACGGTCCGCTGGGGAGAGCTGCCGCCCGATTGGGGGGACGTGGAGCCGTCGTTCTTGAGCTTTGACACGATGGGCCTTCAACTCCAGCAGGTCGAGTGCCGAGTTACGCGAACGAACCCCGCGACGCACGCACTTATCAGGGACAATCTAGGTTTGTCCGCCATGTATGGCGGCGGCATCTCGGCGGTGGGACCTCGTTACTGTCCCTCGATTGAGGACAAGATCGTCAGGTTTGCCGGGCGGGATAGTCATCAGGTGTTTTTGGAGCCGGAGGGCTTGCCGGGCACGCCGGATGGGCAAACGATATACCCAAACGGGATTTCGACCAGCCTGCCCGCCAATATTCAGCTTGAACTAGTGCGCAGCATGCCGGGCCTGGATCAAGCAGAGATCACCGCAGCCGGCTATGCTGTAGAGTATGATTTTGTCCAGCCGACCGCGCTGGACCACTCGCTTCAGCTTAAAGCGATTCCCGGCTTGTTTTTAGCAGGGCAAATCACGGGCACGACCGGATATGAAGAGGCCGCTGCACAGGGTATCTACGCCGGCATCAATGCCACACGATGGGCTCGATCACAGCCCGCTTTCATCCTGGACCGCACCAACAGCTACATTGGTGTCATGGTTGACGATCTCGTAAGCAGTACGTTGACAGAGCCATACCGCATGTTCACGTCCCGCGCCGAATATCGGTTGCTGTTGAGGTGCGATAACGCAGATCTGCGGCTGACTCCGCTGGGCATTGACGTAGGCTGCATTGGGCCGTGCAGATCTGCGGCAGTCCAGACTTTTCAGGCCGATGTAGACGCGGCTCTGGAGCGTGCTCGCCAGTATAAGCGTTTGCCTGGAGAGCTTCTGTCGTTTGGCATTGCCGTCAAGCAAGATGGCGAGCCTCGGACGGTGCTTGACCTAATCAGATCAGATTGTCTGGACGCCGCCACACAACGAGGTTTTCCATGGATGGCTGATCTCCCTTCGAAAGTTCGAGATCAAGTCATAGTGTCAGGGCTATATAGCGGCTACTTGGCCAGTCAGACGCTCGAAACCAGCTACATGCGCCGTCGTAAAATGACCCTGCCGGACTTGTCGCCCTTGCCGAACATCATCTTCTCGTAGATGTGTTTCACGTGGAACACACCTTTGTTTCGGAAGAGCTTGCGGCTGTTCCACGTGAAACACATCGACGGCTACAAGTGCTGGTGGATGTGGTCCAAAAATGGAATCCCACCATAAATCTGGTTGCCGAAGGTGATACTAGTCACATGTGGTCACGCCACATTCTGGACAGCCTTCAGCTGATGAAGTTCCTGCCGGAGCGCTGTGGAACAGCCGCGGATTTGGGGAGTGGGGCTGGTTTTCCAGGGTTGGTACTCGCAATTGCCTCTGGCGTTCCCTTCCACCTTATCGAGGCCGACCGACGTAAAGCTGCCTTTTTGATGCATGCCGCGCACCTGACAGAGGCTCCCGTGACAGTGCATGCCCAGCGCATTGAGGATTGGGGGCTACTTAATATGGACCTTGTAACAAGCCGTGCTTTGGCCCCACTCGACCGGCTGCTTGGTTATGCTTGGCCCATATTGGCACCAGACGGCTTGTGCTTGTTTCTAAAAGGTGCGGCTGTTTCGTTGGAGTTAAGCGAGGCCCAGGCTCACTGGAAGATGCGCGTGACTAGGGTTGCGAGCCGCTCGCAAGTAGGCGGCGAACTGCTCTGCATCGACAAGATTTCTCGTGCGTGAACGAATGTCACGTGTCATCGCAATCGCCAATCAGAAGGGCGGTGTTGGAAAAACGACGACAGCCGTCAACCTAGCTGCAGCCTTGGCTTTACAAGGCCGCCGGATCTTGCTCATCGACCTCGACCCACAGGGTAATGCGTCCACAGGCTTGGGGCTAGACAGACGCCGACGAGGCGTTGGCACTTACACGATGCTCACAGAGCAGCGAGCCGTGCATGATCTGGTGCAACCAACCAGTGTCGCAAATCTCGACGTGGTGTCCGCAGAGCCGGAGCTAGCTGGAGCAGAGATAGAGTTGGTCGGGGTGAGCAGGCGAGAGTTCCGCTTGCGGGACAGCTTAGCCGCTATAGCCGGCTACGATCATGTATTTATCGACTGCCCCCCAAGCCTGACACTTTTGACATTGAACGGGCTGGTTGCGGCGGCCTCGGTGCTGGTGCCATTACAGTGCGAGTTTTTTGCGCTAGAGGGCATTAGTCAGTTGACGCATACAATCGACCTGGTTCGGCAGCACCTGAATCCCACGCTGCACCTGCAGGGCATCGTGTTGACGATGTTTGATCGTCGGAACAATCTGTCTGACTTGATCGCGGCCGATGCCCGAAGCTTCTTTGGTGCTTCAGTCTATCAGACGATGATACCCCGAAATGTCCGGATTTCCGAAGCGCCCAGTCACGGGAAATCGGTGCTGACCTATGACGCCAATTCTGCGGGCGCGGTCGCTTACCGGGCACTCGCTGTGGAGCTCCTTGCGCGCGAGAGGGAGGCAGCATGAGCGCCCAAGCACCGCGCTTGGGCAGAGGGTTGGCGGCTCTGATGGGAGAAGCACCGCCAACGGCCGCGCGGGATACGCAGAGTTTGGCTCAGGCTGTCTCCATCGATAAATTGCAACCCGGTCCGTTTCAGCCCCGGACAAACTTCCATGCCGACACATTGGCCGAATTAGTAGAGTCGATACAGGCGCGCGGGGTTTTACAGCCTTTGCTGGTGCGTCCCCATCCACAGCAGAGCGGGTGTTACCAGATCATCGCCGGCGAAAGACGTTGGCGCGCAGCCCAGAAGGCCGGGTTGCATGAGGTGCCGGTTCTGGTCCGCGACTTGAATGATGTAGATTCTATGGCTGCCGCTCTGGTGGAGAACCTTCAGAGACAGGATCTCAATCCGATCGAGGAGGGCGAGGGGTTCCGGCGGCTGCTCGAAGAATTCGGCCTGACGCAGGAACAGTTGGGGGCGGCCGTTGGGAAGTCGCGTAGCCATGTTGCGAATGCCATTCGTTTGTTGAACCTTCCACCATCCGTGCGCCAGGACGTCCAGGCTGGCCGGCTATCCGCGGGCCATGCGCGTGCGCTGTTGGCCCACGCCGACCCGGAAGCCGCGGCCAAGACCGTGATCGATCGCGGGCTAAGCGTCCGCCAGACGGAGGCGCTGGCCAACGGCAAGGAGCGGGAGCAGAAAGCCTCTGCCGCGCCGGAGGAACCTGAAACAGGGGCGCTTGCCCGCCAATTGTCGCAGCAGCTCGGTTTGACAGTACAAATCAGCTTCGATGGCCGAGCCGGTGCTGTCACGGTCAAATACAAGAACCTGGACCAACTAGACGGAATAATCGCGCTTTTGGGGCGACATTAGAAGAAGGTCTTTTGCTTCTTTTCTTCAGAAAAGAAGGTCTTTCGTTCCTCAAGAAAGCAAAGAACGTGTCATTAAGAAGTGGGGCGCGTTATTGCCGAGCCAGGCGAGCTATACCATAAAGAAACCGTCGTGTTAGCAGGTCTGGGATGCTGCCGGTTTGTTTGCAGGCAAGCTCAGCTTTTCTCGCTTCATCAAGACCTTTCAGGAGTTTGTCCGCACTCCAGCTCGTCAATGATTTGGTTACCAAGCTGACGTTTTTGTAGAAGACAGGTGGCCGGATTGTCCTGATAGCTTCGCTGGAGGATGCCCCATTATCGACGTGCAGCCTGGCCATGTGAAGCTTCTGCAAATGTGCCAGCGCCATCCTGAGGAGGGTTACGCCGGTCAGACCGTCTGCAAATGCCGCTTCCAAGGCTGCGTCGCCGCGTACCAGATCTCCGGCGGTCATAGCCAGGATTGCCTCATCTCCCGAGCCGGCGGCGATATCGCCCGTGCAGGCTTGTATAGTGTCGGCATCGAGCGCCTGGCCGGGTTCGGCGAACAGAGCCAATTTTTCGATTTCCCCGCGGAGGACTGCGCGGTCGGCCGCCAGTGTTCGGCAAAGCAGGCTCATGGCGTCGGGTTGCACCCGGATATCCCGCTCAGCCAGCATCGCTGTAATTGTCGCCTGCAGCGCCGCGCCTTCCTCGGCGTAACTGGCAAGTGCTGCGGCCTGAGGTGAGGCTTCAGCGTAGCTTCGCAGCTTCCCTCGGCTCAATCCTGGCGCTTCGACGATGAGCAGCGCCCCCCCAGGCCCCGCCATTGCTGCGCTGATGAAAGGGAGTATTGCGTCCGTCGCGTCGCGGGCGATAACGACCCGGCGCCCGCCGATCATCGAGAGTGCGGCCATTTCGGAGGGTATCTGGTTCCAGCTCTCGCGCGCCAATTCGGCGATGAGGAAGGGGTCCGAAAGGCTGTGTGCGACCTGGCGCGTGAGCGTGTGCGTCCGCTCGCGGATCTGGCCCTCGTCCTCGCCATACAGGAGTACCAGGCGCGTGACGCCAGGGTCCCGCAGAAATGCGGCGGCCTGACGCGGGTCTAGCTTCAACCTTAGCTCTGCTGCGGATGGCGGTCGAAATACAGGGCGAGGCCTGTCACGATCTGATCGGCGAGGCCTTCGGCCAAACGCCGCTGTGTGGCCTCCTCGGAAAGATCGGCGTAGAAGAACTGCTCGTCCAGAATATTGTAGCCGTCCAGCGTGCGCACCGTGCCGCCGGCAATCTGCACTGTCGTATTGCCGACTGGGTGCAGGCTCCAGACAGCGGTGCCGATATTGCGGTTCCGCGTGGTCGAGTTATCGGATTGGATGCCGAGGCCTTGCACGTTTTCGGAATAGGCCACACCGAGGGTGTATTGCTTGGCGATGCCGGAGGAGGCGCCTTCCAGACGGGTTTGTAGGGCCTGACGCAACAATTGTCCCGCGCGGTTTGGGATGATGTCGACATAGATGGCGGCCATACGGCTGGCGGGGGCGCCGGCCCCGCCGTAGAGCGGCCGAAAGCCGCAGGCGGAGGTGAACAGGCACATCACAAACATTGCCGACCGCCACGTCACGGCGCGGCGACCACGAAATTGACGATCCGGCCGGGGACGTAGATGCGCTTGACGATGCGGTTTCCCTCGAGCAGCCGCGCCACGTTCGTGTCCGCTTCGGCCGCGGCGATGACCTGGGATTCGGCAGCATCGGCAGGCAGTTTCACCATGCCGCGGAGCTTGCCCATGACCTGCACGGCGATGGTCATCTCATCTTCCGCAAGAAAAGCAGGATCGGCCAACGGCCAGGCCAGATCGGCGACCAGGCCGTGGCCGCCGAGACGGGCGTGGATCTCCTCGGCGAGGTGCGGCATCATGGGGGCGATCAGTCGTGTGCAGGTTTCGACCGCCTGGCGCCTGGCGTAGGCAAGGTCGGACGAGGGGGGCAGGCGGTCGGCCTCGGCCAGGGAAGCGGCCAATTCGTAAATACGGGCCACGGCGACGTTGAACGCGAAATCCTCCAACGCTTGGGTGACTGTTGCGATGGTGCGGTGGGTGGCACGTCGCAGTTTCAGCGCCTCCGGGGTTGGGGCCGGCTGATCCGGCTCGACCGGCTCGGCACTGCTCGTAGCCAGTCGGAACAGGCGCTGAACGAAGCGGTAGGCGCCGACCACACCGGCCTCCGTCCATTCGATGTCGCGCTCCGGTGGGTTGTCGGAGAGGATGAACCAGCGTGCCGTATCGGCGCCATAACGGTCGATGATGGAGCCTGGATCGACCGTGTTGCGCTTGGATTTGGACATCGCCTCGATACGGCCGACGGTGACCGGGGCGCCGGTGGTTCGCTGGACGACGGTGCCGTCGCGCAACTCGATTTCCGATGGATACAGCCACTGGCCGTCGGCCGATTTGTAGCTTTCGTGGGTGACCATGCCCTGGGTGAACAGGCCATCGAAGGGCTCGGGTGTGTCCAGCGCGCCTGTTGCTTGCATGGCGCGGGTCATGAAGCGGGCGTAGAGCAGGTGCAGGATCGCGTGCTCGATGCCGCCGATATACTGGTCCACCGGGAGCCAGGCGTCGGCTGCTTCGCTGCGGACAGGTTCGGCTGCGTGGGGGCTGCAGAAGCGGGCGAAATACCAGGAGCTGTCGACAAACGTGTCGAACGTATCGGTTTCCCGAAGCGCGGTGCCGCCGCAGCCTGGGCAGGCCACGTGGCGCCAGGTCGGGTGATGGTCCAGCGGGTTGCCTGGGCGGTCGAAGGAGACGTCTTCGGGCAGGCGGACGGGGAGATCGACCGGGGGCACCGGGACTATGCCGCAGGTCGTGCAGTGTATGATGGGGATGGGGCAGCCCCAATAGCGCTGGCGGCTGACCCCCCAGTCGCGCAGGCGCCAGTTGACGATGCGTGATCCGGCGCCAGCCAGTTCCAGGCGGTCGAGCGCGGCTGCTTTGGCTTGCTCCACAGACAAGCCGTCGAGGAAGTCGGAATTCGTGATCAGGCCTGGCCCGGTATACGCTTGGTCCGTGATCTCGACGGGCGGCTCGCCTTCGGGTTGGACGACTGGTTTGACGCTCAGCCTGTAGCGCCGGGCGAAATCCAGGTCGCGCTGGTCGTGCGCGGGGCAGCCGAAAATCGCGCCTGTGCCGTAGTCCATCAGGACGAAGTTGGCGATCCAGACCGGAAACGTTTGGCCTGGCAGGAACGGGTGCTGCACCGCCAGGCCCGTGTTGTAGCCGCGTTTCTCGGCGGTTTCGATAGCGGCCTCGCTGGTGCCCAGGGAGCGGCATTCCGCGATGAAGGTGGCGGCGTGCGCGTTCCGGGCCGCCACGGCTTGGGCGAGCGGGTGTTCGGCGGCCAGGGCCACGAACGACATGCCGAACAGCGTATCAGGCCGTGTGGTGAACACGTCGATTCCGGCTATTCCGGCTTCAGGTTGAGCCAATTGGAAGGTGAGGCGCACGCCTTCGCTGCGGCCGATCCATTTGGCCTGCATGGTGCGGACGCGGTCCGGCCAGCGGTTCAGGCCGTCGAGGGCCGCGAGCAGGTCGGGCGCGAATTGAGTGATCCGGAAGAACCATTGGCAGAGCTTTTTCTGTTCGACGATGGCGCCGGAGCGCCAGCCGCGGCCGTCGATGACCTGCTCATTGGCCAGAACCGTCTGGTCTACCGGATCCCAGTTCACCGCCGAGTCGCGGCGTTCGACCAGGCCGGCCGCCAGCAGTCTTAGAAACAATGCCTGCTGCTGGCCGTAATACTCCGGGTCGCAGGTGGCGAATTCGCGTGTCCAGTCGATGGCAAGGCCCATGCGCTGCAGTTCGGCCCGCATGGCGGCGATGTTGGCGCGGGTCCACTCGCCGGGGTGGATGCCGCGTTCGCGGGCGGCGTTTTCGGCGGGCAGGCCGAAGGCGTCCCATCCCATCGGGTGCAGCACGTCGTAACCCCGGGCGCGCTTGTAGCGTGCGACCACATCGCCGAGCGTGTAGTTGCGCACGTGCCCCATATGAAATCTTGCCGCTGGGATAGGGAAACATTTCGAGAACGTAGTATTTCGGGCGGTCGCCCAAGGGCACGTCTTGCGCCCTGAAGCAGCCCGCTTCGTCCCATGCGCGTTGCCAATGCGGCTCGGCGCGGGCGAAATCGTAGGTGACTGGAGTTCGAAACGTCGTTCATGGCCTGGTTCGCAAGAATCCTTTGCTTCTTTTCTTCAGAAAAGAAGATGCTTCTTCCTTGAAAGTAAGAAGCAAAGCCGGTACTCATTTCACACCCTGTGCCCTTAACTCGCGGGCTCGGGCCAGCACTTTGCCTTCTATGTCGGTGGCGGTGGTGGGGTTGACGGGGGCGTCCACCCATTGGCCGGCGTCGCGCGTCTGGCGGAAGACGGTGATTTTCAAGCCGTCGGTGCGCAGTTCGCGGCCGAGCACGGAGGCGGTGACTTTGAAGCGCTCGCCTTGGGCGGCGGGCGGCGCGTACCAGTCCGTGACGATGATGCCGCCGAACGGGTCGGTGGAGGCGAAGGGCATGAAGGCCAGCGTTTCGAGCGCGCCGCGCCAGAGATATTTGTTCACCTGAAGAGCGGCGCCGGCCTCCTGGGCGCTGTTGGTCTTGCCGGTGACGACTGGCACGCCGCTAGGGTCGGTGTAGGCCGCGTCTGGCAGGGGTTTGACCGAAGTGCTGCTGCCACCGCAGGCGGCGAGTGCGAGCGGAGCACAAAACGAAAACCAGGCGGCGCAGCGAAGGAGAATGCGGGTCATAGGGTCCTGAGGTGGCGAGGCAGCGCAAGGGGCTGCGCCTGTCTAGCTTGCGGGGGTGTTTGCGCCAAGCGCCCCTATGCCTCCGGCACCGGCGATCGCCCGGCGAGGAAGGCGGCCGATGCTGGCGCCATCGATACCGCCCAGGGCGATTGCCCGGCTTGAGATGGTGCGCGTGATGACGCCCCAGCGGTGCGGCCCCAGGCAAGGCTGGCCGGGATGGCTGGGTGTGGGGAACACTGGCGAAAGAAAGACTAACGCACCCGCGCGTTTGGCACGTAGGAGTTCAGCGACACCATGCGCGGAACTGGTGCGCCACCGTCCTCGCGGCGGACCCGCGCCAGCGCGCATGTGGTAGCCGGCGCCGAGCCGGGCGGCCAGGCGCCAGTCACCGGAGATCGAAAGCGGCAATCGGCGGGCACGACACAGACGGGCCACGTCCTGTGCCAAGGAGGCCCGGTTGGGCACGCCGTCGTGCCGGAAGACCACGCCGCAAAGGTGGCGGGGCAGGCTGGCGATGATGGGCAGCGGGTCGGGCGCACGTGACGCGTCGGTGAACAGCCACAAGGGTGTGCCGCCTTGCCTTGCCTTGACCGCTCGCGCCCATGCCACCAGCCTTCTATCCATGCCTGACACCTTGGCCGAAAAACCCGATCCGGCGATCGCGGCGGCGCTGCGGACAGTCCGCGCCAGGATCGACGCCGCCGCGCGCTCGTCTGGCCGATCGCCTGACGGTGTTACACTGGTGGCCGTTTCCAAGACGCACTCCGTTGAGGCCGTGACCTCGGCAATGGACGCCGGCCAGACCTGTTTCGGCGAGAACCGCGTGCAGGAAGCGGCAGAGAAATTCGGACCGTTGCGCGAAACCCATCCGGCATTGCGGCTCCATCTGATCGGGGGTCTGCAGACCAACAAGGCGCGGGCGGCGGTGCGGATTGCCGACGTGATCGAGACGCTGGACCGGGAAAGGCTGGCTGATGCGATCGAGGAGGCGGGCCAGCGGGTTGGCCGGATCCCGCATCTGCTCGTCCAGGTCAATATCGGTGACGAGCTGCAGAAATCCGGCGTGCCCACCGGGGAGGCCGACGCGTTCATCGAGGCATGCCGGCGGCGGTTTGGGACCTTCCTGCAAGGGCTTATGTGCGTTCCGCCGGAGCGCGAACTGCCCGGCCCCTATTTTTCGAGGCTGGCCGCATTGCGTGCGCGCCACTGTCTGCCCGTCCTCTCCATGGGTATGTCGCAGGATTTCGAGGAGGCGGTTCGCCTGGGTGCCACGCATGTGCGGATAGGATCGGCGATCTTTGGCCATCGCCCGCCGGCGGGTGGCAGTGCTGCGTTGCAGCACGCCGGCTTGCGGCCGATCCTGCAACCATTATAGGGGCGCGAACGATCCTAGCTCGTCCGGCAACGATAGCATGCCTATAGCTTGCCGCTTTTCATGGTGTCTCCCCTGAGCGTCTCTGTCCATCCGGCCCAGCTGACCCATGCCGATCAGCTCAACCGCCAGCGCGGCCTGCCGCATATGGGGGCGCTGCTGGGCGTGCTGGGGGTGGTATATGGCGATATCGGCACCAGCCCGCTTTACGCGTTCAAAGCGACGTTGGCCCTGTTCGGGCAACAGCAGTTCAGCAATGGCGAGGTGATCGGCTGCCTGTCGTTGATCTTCTGGGCGCTGATCCTGATTGTGACCATCAAATACGTGCTGCTGGTCATGCGCGCCGACAATAAGGGCGAGGGCGGGGTGCTGGCGTTGATGGCGCTGGCGCAGCGGTCGGTGACACATCCGCGCATGCGGGCGGCGGTGGCGCTGATCGGGATAGGCGGCGCCTGCCTGATTTTTGGCGATGGTGTGATCACCCCGGCCGTGTCCGTGCTGGGCGCCATCGAAGGGCTGGAAGTCACCTTGCCGCAAGCGCAGCCGCTGGTGCTGCCGCTGTCAGTCGTCATTATTATTGCGCTGTTCGCGGTGCAGTCCCGCGGCACGGGCACGGTCGGCAGGATTTTCGGTCCGGTGATGGTGGTCTGGTTCGCGGCTATCGGAATACTGGGCGGGATCGCGGTGGCGCAGCATCCGGCGGTGCTGGAGGCGTTGCTGCCGCAGCACAGCGTGATGTTCTGCATGCGCCATGGCTGGTTCGCTTTCACGGCGCTGGGCGCCGTCGTTTTGGCAGTGACGGGGGCCGAGGCGCTGTATGCCGATATGGGGCATTTCGGCGCGCGGCCAATTCAGTTCGCCTGGTTGTTCTTCGTGCTGCCCTGCCTGCTGCTCAATTATTTCGGGCAGGGCGCGCTGGTGATTTCCAACCGGCTGGCGGTCGAAAACCCGTTTTTTCTTCTGTGCCCCGAATGGCTCCGGCTGCCGATGGTCGTGCTGGCGGCGATGGCCTCGGTCATCGCCAGCCAGGCCTTGATTTCCGGGGGATACTCCATCGCGCGGCAGTGCATGCAGCTTGGGTTTCTGCCGCGTTTGACGGTGCGCCACACCAGCCAGACGGAGGAGGGGCAGATCTTCGTTCCGCAGGTGAACAACGCGCTGCTGGTGGGTGTGCTGATCCTGGTACTGGTGTTTCGCAGCAGCGATGCGCTGGCCTCGGCCTATGGGATCGCCGTGACGGGTACGTTCCTGTGCACGTGCTTCCTGGCGTCCATCGTGTTCCGGCGGCAGTTCGGCTGGCCGCGCTGGCTGGCCGTGGGCGTCTGGGGCGGGTTTTTTGCCATCGATTTCGTGTTCTTCTCGGCCAATGCGCTGAAGGTGATCGAGGGCGGCTGGGTGCCGCTGGCGATCGGCCTGGCGTTGATGGCTGGGATGACGACCTGGAAGCAGGGGCGCGACCTGATGTTCAGCCGGTGGAAGCAGGACAGCCTGCCGCTGGCGAGTTTCCTCGCCCGGCTGCCGCAGAGCCGTACCGTGCGCGTGCCTGGGATGGCAGTATTCCTGACGGGGAACCCGGATTATGTGCCGGCCGCCCTGTTGCACAATCTTAAGCACAACAAGGTGCTGCATGAGCGGGTGCTGTTCGTGACGGTGACCACGCTGGATGAGCCGGAAGCCGGTCCGGAGCGGCGGACCGAAGTGACGGAGCTCGCGCCCGGCATTCATCGCGTGCTGCTGCGCTACGGGTTCATGGAAAGCCCCAACGTGCCGCGGGCGCTGGAGGATCTGGCTGCGCATGGGGTGGCATACGACCCGATGCAGGTCAGTTATTTCCTGGGGCGTGAGGTGTTGGTGCGGGCGATGGCGCCGAAACTGTCGCTTTGGCGGTTGTGGCTGTTCCTGGCGATGGCGCGCAATGCGGTGCCTTCTACGGAATTTTTCCGGATCCCGAGCGATCGGGTCGTCGAGCTTGGGGTTCGCGTCGCAATCTAGGCAAGGCCAGGGGTGTCGTGCGAGAGCACGCTGCGCATAACACCCCTGGACCACGTTACGCGACAGCGTGCTTACGCACCCCGTCGCATAACCAGCGTGCTTACGCATGACGGGGCTAGTCGGCCCCAGACCCCGTTACTGAGCTGAGACCGAGGACGTAAGTGCGGTCAGGCTGCCGGATTTGGCGGAGCCTACGGCGAAGATCAGCTCCTCGGACTGTTTGTTCAGCGTGAAGGTAAAGGGCCCCGCGATCTTGGTGGGGGTCGCGAGGGACAGCGTGTAGGTGGCCGTGCCGCCTGAGGTGGATGCGCTGCCCGAGCGGCGCGGACCTAGGGGCAACGAATAGCCATTGCCCGCCTTGTCGGCCACCTTGAAGGTGGCGCGGCCGTCCGAGGCGTTGGCGTTGAGAAAGCTGATCCCATTCGCCGGGGCCGGCGGGATGGCGAACAGGTCGGCGGTGGGTGCGTTCTTCGGCGACAGCGCGGCCACGATGGCCGAGATGGTGCCGCCTTTCAGGGTGGCGCTGGCCTTGATGACGGCCGCGTTGCTGCAGGGTGTTGCGGCATTGGCTAGGCTGATCGCCACCTTGTAGGTGCCGGGCTCCAGGCTGACCGGCGGGGTGACGGTGCCGAAGGTGAAGCTTTTGAGCAGGCAGATCGAGCCGTTGACCAGCACGTCCACCGGAAGGCTCGGGGGTTGACCGATATCCTGGCCAGGCAGGCCGTGGACGACGATAAGCTGGGCCTTGGACGCCGCCTGGGCGGCCGGAATGGCGGACAGGCCGGCCAGCAATGCAACGCCGGCGCGAGTGGTGCGGAATGACATGGAAGTTCCTCGCATTCGAGCGCGCCGCCAGTCGCGGCGCACACCCTGTCGGGCGGGGACGGCAGGCTGGATGACGGCGCATACAAATTTTTCCGCAGGCGCGAGGCCGGGTTTACTCGGGGCGGCAAAGCGGGAGAATGAGCGGCCGGAGCAGCGCGTTCCGCCTTGGCCAGAGAACGGACGGAACCAGGTGACGCCGGAGGACGACGAGCTTTCTCGCCTGGTCCGCCGGTGTGAGGCAGGCGATGAGGCGGCGCTGCACAGGATTTATCTTTTGCAGGCGGCGCGGCTGAAAGGGCTGGCCATGCGGATTACTGGCAGCGCGGCGCTGGCCGAGGATGTGTTGCACGACGTGTTCTTGCGCGTGTGGCGAGAGGCGGATCGGTTCGATCCCGCGCGCGGTCGAGCTTCCGCATGGCTTACGATGCTGACCCGGTTTCGTGCCATGGATGTAGTCCGGGCACGCGGGGCGGCGCCGGTTTCCGTGGCCGACGAGCACGAGATATCGTTGCCGGAGCAGCTCGACCTGGCGATGGAAAGATCCGACCAGCGCAGGCTGCGTGACTGCCTTGACCAGTTGGACCCGGCCGCGCGGCATGCGGTGGTCCTGGCCTTTGTCGAAGGCCGCACCCATGTCCAGATAGCCGAGATGACGGCGATGAAGTTGGGCACGTTGAAATCGCTGATCCGGCGTAGCCTGCGGCAATTGCGCGGGTGCATGGACGGATGAGCGGGAACATGCCGGGTGACGACACGCCTGACGAGGGGTCCCCGGACCGCGACACGCTGGCCGCGGAATATGTGCTGGGGCTGCTCGATCCCGAAGACCGGCGGGCGATGGATCGGGCGATCGGGCATGACCCGGCGCTGGCCCATGCCGTTGGTGCCTGGGGTGTCCGGCTTGAGCCCTTGGCCTTGCTCGCTCAACCCGTGCCGCCCAGTGATATGTTGTGGGGGCGGATCGCGCGGGATTTGCCGGACCGGGCTGGTTCAGGTCCACGCGCTGCCAGGCCAAAGCAAGGGTCGGTCATCGGGCGCGGCGTGGCGCTGGGTGGCTACGCACTCGCGGCGGGGTTGGCCGTCGCACTGCTGCTATCGCGCCACCGCCTGGATGTCCATGTGGCATGGGACCAGCCTGCGATGCGTGGTCCGGCCGTGCCCTCTGCTGGAGCTGTGGCCACGCCATCCAGTCTGCCAAGCAAGGTCGGGTCGCCTATCACCCTGCCGCCCTCGCCCGTGGTGCGGCCGCCCGCGGCCCCCGCGCCGCAGGCTGTCGCGCAACCGCCTTTCGCGCGCGGTGCTGCCGTGGCGCTGCTGACGGCGGCCGGGGGTGACCGGCCGGCGATGAAGGCGTTTTTTGTCCAGGGCGGGACCGTGCGGCTGGTGCCCGTACAGCGGGTGGATGTGCCGCCGGACAGGCAGCTCGGGTTCTGGGTATGGCCGCGCGGCACGGCATTGCCTATCCCGTTGGGACGTGTGGACCCCGAAGGCGGCACGCTGCGTTTCCCGTATCGGGAGGCGGACGGAACGCCCGTCATGGTGACCCTTGAACCGCGACAGCAGCCTGTTACCCAGGCGCAGGGGCCGACCTTGTTTACCGGTCAGCTCATAGAAGTTGAGTAGGCGTGCGCGCCTGGCTGTGTTGGGTCACAGATCCCGGCCGCGCACCGCCGTCTTCAGCTCGCCGAGTTGGGCGAGCTGGGTTTTGACATGCCCGTAAAAGACCAGGTCCTCGGCAAGGAGCGTCCTGAGCTGTGCTGCCGAAGGCGCATCCAGATCTTGTTCGGTCAGTATCTTCGGGGCTGTGTTGGCTGGGGGTTCGGGTTCCACGTCCCAGGTGTATTTCACCCAGTCGGCATACAGTGACAAGTCGGCGATCTCCAGGTCGGCCAGGCGTGCGGCGGCCAGCGCCGTGACGGCCGTACCCTCGCCCAGGGCAGTGCAGATCGGGTTGGCGTCTGTCATTCGCATGATGACCTGGCGGCCGACTGCCTGCCAGCCGGCGGTGTCGTCGTTGGGGGGTAGTTCAGCGAAGCGGATACGCCAGGGCGTGATCAGCTGCGTATCCTGCGCCTGGGGGAGTTGCAGGCCGGCGAGGATGGCGTTGACCTGGCTGAGCAGCAGGGTCGTGGGTTCGCGCACGATGGTGAACAGGCGATCCCCCGGGCGTTTTGGCGGCGGGTTCATGTACCAGGGCAACGCCGTATCAAAGCCGTCTCGGGGCGAGCTCGTCTGGATGAACGGGTAAAGCCTTGGTTGCGCAATCTGGATGGTGCGGGTGGCATTGAAGCGCCCGAGATAGTTGCCCAGGGCCGGGAAGAAGCGGATCTGGTCACCGGGTCGCCAGATTGGGAGGCCGCGCGGGATGATGGCATGCATGTCGTTGGCCATGGCCGTGAAATGTTCACCGGCGCAGCGGGGTATCCGGACGTAGAGCAGGCGTTGGCGCTCGGGGTAGGCGTCGCAAATGCGGCGGACGAGGCTGTCGCGAAACTCGCGGTCGAGCAGCAGCGAGCGGAGGTGAGCGCGCGGGGCATAGGGAGTGGGCTGCTCGGCCAGCTCATCTTCGGTGGGCCAGCGGCTGAGCGCGATATAGGTGATGTGGCGGGGATCGGCCTGGCGCAGGTCGCACACCTCCATGAGGCTGGTGGCGGTGGCCTGTGCACCGAGCGCCACGAACAGCTCGAACAGCTCGCGCGGGCGGCCGGGCAGCGGGCGGCGGGTGGGAATGATGCGCTTGTTGTCGGTACGCTTGATGCCTTCGCCGATGAGGGATTCGATCATGGATGGCATCGCGGGTCTCCTGCTGGGCAATTTGGTAGCGGGGCGTCTCAGATTTGACAGGCTTGGGGGGTGGCGCGATACGCCGCCGCTTCTGGAATGGACGGGTTCATGTCTGTCACGGCTTTTATCTTTCCTGGCCAGGGTAGCCAATCGGTTGGCATGGGGCGTGATCTGGCGGCCGCGTTTGCGGCGGCGCGCGAGGTGTTCGACGAAGTCGATGACGCGCTCGGGCAACATCTGTCCAAGCTGATGTTCGAGGGGCCGGGAGAGACGCTGACGCTGACAGAGAATGCGCAGCCGGCTCTGATGGCCGTCTCCATGGCTGTGGTGCGGGTGTTGGCGCAAGACGGCGGCGTGCCGCTGGAGCGGGCGGCGCTGGTGGCTGGGCATAGTTTGGGCGAATACACCGCCTTGGCTGCGGCGCGGTCGATCGGTGTGGCCGATGTGGCGCGGCTGCTGCGGGTGCGTGGGCAGGCGATGCAGGCCGCGGTGCCGGCCGGTGTTGGCGCGATGGCAGCACTGCTTGGGGTGGAGTTGGCGCAGGTTGGCGAAATTTGCGCCGAGGCCGCCATATGGCGGCGGCCGGACGAGCCGGATCTGCTTCAGGTGGTGCAGGCGGCCAACGATAATGGCGGCGGCCAAGTGGTGATTTCGGGACACCGGGAGGCGGTGGAACGGGCGGTGGAGATCGCGCGCGGGCGGGGGGTGAAGCGCGCTATGCTGCTGCCGGTCTCGGCACCTTTCCACTGCGCGCTAATGGCACCCGCGGCCGAGGTCATGGAGGCGGCCCTGGCTGAGCTGGCGATCGATTCGCCCGTTGTGCCGCTGGTGGCCAACGTGACCGCGGCCAAGGTGGGCGACCCGGACGAGATAAGACGGCTGCTGGTGGCGCAGGTGACGGGTACGGTGCGCTGGCGCGAAACCGTGCTGGCGTGCGGCGGCATGGGGGTGGGCAGATTCGTGGAGCTTGGCGCGGGGCGGGTGTTGACTGGTTTGGTCAAGCGCGTGGCGCCGGGGGCTGAGGCATTGGCTGCGGGGACACCGGGCGAGGTTGAGGCGGTGATCAAGGTGCTGGCCTGATGTTTCGACTGGATGGCAAGCCGGTTTTGGTGACGGGGGCCTCGGGCGGGATCGGGGCCGAGGTGGCCCGGGCTCTGCACCGGCAGGGCGCGGCGGTGGTTTTGTCGGGGACGCGGCTGGCGGCGCTGGAGGCATTGGCGGGCGAGTTGGGGGAACGCGCGCATGTGTGCGCGGCGGATTTGCGCGAAGCTGACGCGGCGGACGGGCTTGTTGCGGCCGCCGAGGCGGTGTGCGGCCCGTTATGGGGTCTGGTCAACAATGCGGGGCTGACGCGCGACATGCTGGCGCTGCGCATGAAGGACGCGGATTGGTCGGCAGTGCTGGATGTGGATTTGACGGCGCCGTTCAAGCTGTGCCGGGCGGTGCTGCGGGGCATGGTGCGCCGGCGGGCAGGGCGGATCATTCAGGTGTCCAGCGTCGTTGGCCATACGGGCAATCCTGGCCAGGCCAACTACGCGGCCGCCAAGGCGGGGCTGGCCGGGATGAGCAAGGCTTTGGCACAGGAGGTGGGCAGCCGGGGAGTGACGGTGAACCTGGTCGCGCCCGGTTTCGTCGACACGGCGATGACGGAGGCGTTGGATGAGATGCAGCGGGCGCGGTTGCTGGCCGCGATACCGCTCGGGCGCATGGGACGACCGGCAGACGTGGCTGGGGCAGTCGCCTACTTGGCTTCCGAAGAGGCTGGGTGGGTGACCGGTTCGACGGTGCACGTCAATGGCGGCATGGCAATGATCTAGGACGCCGAGGGTGGGAATTGGCCCCTGAAGGCGGGGGTGTGACCCCCCTGTGGGCTGGCTTTGCGGGGGGTGGGAGACGTGCTAATCGCCCGAATGCCGGCTGGGGCGGGCCTGCGACCCATGGGGCGTGGCTTGGAACGATGTTGTATGACAATGGTAGATAAAGGTTGAACACCGATGAGTGATATCGCCGACAAGGTAAAGAAAATCGTGGTCGAGCACCTCGGTGTCGAGGAAAGCAAAGTGACTCCTGAGGCATCGTTCATCGATGATTTGGGGGCCGACAGTCTGGACACCGTCGAACTGGTGATGGCCTTCGAGGAAGCGTTTGGGGTGGAGATCCCGGAGGATGCGGCCGAGAAGATCAGCACGGTGAAGGACGCGATCGACTACATCGAAAAGCAGAAGGCCGCCTGAGGCGGAACCGGCGAGCGTCATGGGCGGGGCTGACCGGCGGGTTGTCGTGACGGGGATGGGGATCGCGTCTCCGCTGGGTGTTGGTGTGGAGCATGTCTGGCGCCGGTTGATTGCGGGCGAGTCGCGGGATCGGCGCCATCCAGTCATTCGATACGACGGACTTGCCGGCCAAGATCGCTGGCCAGGTGCCGGCGGGCATGCGGAGCGAGGGGGGGTTGACACTGGGGGAATGGATCCCGGTGAAAGACCAGAAGAAGATGGACCGGTTCATTCATCTGGCGCTGGTGGCGGCCACCGAGGCTGTCGAGGATTCAGGCTGGTTGCCCGCGGACGACGAGGATCGGGAGGCGACCGGCGTGATGATCGGCTCCGGTATTGGCGGGTTGCAGACCATCTTCGAGGCGAGCCGGCTGGTGCTTGAGGGCAAGGTGAAACGGCTTTCGCCGTTTTTCATACCGTCCGCGTTGATCAACCTGGCTTCGGGGCATCTTTCCATCAAATACGGTTTCAAGGGACCGAACCATTCGGCGGTGACGGCGTGCGCCACCGGGGTGCATGCGATCGGCGATGCGATGCGGTTGATCAAGCTGGGCGATGCGGATGTGATGGTGGCCGGCGGCGCGGAGGCGGCGGTTTGCGAGCTTGGCATCGGTGGGTTTAGCGCTAGCCGTGCGCTGTCGACGGCGTTCAACGATACGCCTGCACGTGCTTCGCGCCCCTGGGACCGCGACCGGGATGGGTTCGTGATGGGGGAAGGTGCGGGCGTGGTTGTGCTTGAGGAGATGGAGCATGCGCGGGCACGGGGCGCCAAGATATATGGCGAGGTAGTTGGCTATGGGTTGTCCGGCGATGCCTATCACATCACGGCGCCGGCCGAGGGGCATGATGGCGCGTATCGCGCGATGCGGGCGGCGTTCAAGAATGGCGGGATCGCACCGTCGGATGTTCAGTATGTGAACGCGCATGGGACGTCCACACCGCTGGGCGATGATCTTGAGCTGGAGGCGGTTGAACGGTTTTTTGGTGACGCGGCTAACGGGCTTGCCATGTCGTCCACGAAGTCGGCGGTGGGGCACTTGCTCGGGGCTGCCGGCGCGGTCGAGTCCATATTCTCGTTACTGGCCATTCGGGACCGGGTGGCCCCGCCCACGTTGAACCTGGATGAGCCGAGCCGCGCGAGCGTTGTGAACCGCGTGGCGCATTCGGCCCAGGAGCGCGGGATCGACTGCGTGCTGTCCAACAGTTTTGGTTTTGGTGGCACAAACGCGAGCATCATCTTCCGCCGGGTGTAGACGGCGATTTGGTGGGGTGTGGCTCGGTCCGTGGTCAGCCCACGATGCGTTTCTACGTGACGGCTGATTGCGAGCATTTGCCCTGATGCGCGTTTGGACGCTGCTTGCGGGTGCGGCGCTTATGGGAGCGGGCGGAGTTCTAGCGTATGCCGGTCTGATAACATACGGGCTGCCCGGGCCGTTGCCCACGGCAGAGAATGTGGTCGTTCCTCGTGGTGATACCGAGGCGGTAGCCCAGGTCCTGCAACATAACGGCGTGGTGCGTCATGCCTGGATGGTTCGAGCCGCGGCGGCCGCTTCGGCATGGCAGGGGCGATTGCATTTCGGCGAATTTGCTTTCCCGGCACATGCCAGCCTGAGGCAGGTCCTGGCCATTCTTCGGGATGGCCGCCCCGTGATCCATCTTCTGACCATCCCCGAAGGACTTACGGCCTGGCGGATCGGGGAGGTGTTGGCGGGGGTCAGGGTGTTGACGGATGACGTGATGCTTCCCCTGGAAGGGGGGGTGTTGCCAGAGACCTATGCCTACCAGTGGGGAACGACGCGCCTATCGGTGCTGGGCAGGGCGGGGCGGGCAATGGAACAGACTGTTGCGCGGATTTGGCGCGAGCGGGATCCAGGGCTTCCATTGCGATCGCCCCGCGAACTGGTGATCTTGGCAAGCCTGGTAGAGCGCGAGACACACCTGGGGGTGGAGCGCCCCCTGGTAGCGCGAGTGTTCCTGAACCGGCTGTCCATCGGCATGAGACTGCAATCCGATCCCACGGTTGTGTACGGGGAGAGTGGCGGGCGGGGCGAACTGCCGGTTGCACTCGGGCGTGAGGCGTTGGAGCGGCCCGGACCATACAACACGTATGAAAATGCCGGGTTACCACCTGGCCCGATCTGTGCGCCGGGGACGGCGTCTCTGTTGGCCACGGCCCATCCGGCACGCAGCAACGCGCTATATTTTGTTGCGGATGGCACGGGCGGTCACGCGTTTGCCGCCACCTTGTCTGAGCACGAACACAATGTAGCCCGGTATCGTAGCCTCAGTCGCTAACCTTGAACGCGGCTGAAACAAAACGGGCCGGTCTTGCGACCGGCCCGCCCCAATTGAAGCACCTTAGGGGTTAGATGATGTGACCAGAGAGCGAAGTGATGCCGACGAATGTAACAGTGGTGTCGTCGGAGAGAGTGACCGTGTAGTTACCCCCGACCACCGTCCCATTGTCGACATCTGCTCTGGTTGGCAGCGTCGGTGCTGACCGAGTCGGCGGCATTCCATCCGAAGATGGTGATGTCGCCATGACCAGCCACGGTTGTGTCTAGTCCGAAGATATTTGCGCCAGAGCCGCCATTGATCGTTTCCGAACCAGTGCCAGTGGCAAAATAGTCGTTGCCTGTTCCACCCTGGACGCTGAGCGAGCTGGTTGTATTGGTCGTGTTGGCAAACAGGCTGAAGCTGCCGGCGGAGGCACCGTTCAGCGTCTCGTTACCGGAACCAGCGACCACCGTGAGATTGCTGCCGGATGTCGTGGTCGAGAACGCGATGTTGTTGCCGGAAGCGCCGAATATGGCCGTCGGCCCCGATCCCGCCACGACCAAATCAGGCTGAAAGGAATTTCCCGCCACAGTGGAGCCGGGCTCACCGACAAACACGAGTTGACCGGACCCGCCAAAAATGGCGCTGCCACCAACACTGTCGAACACCGTTGTGTTGCCCGCACCCGCGACGATCGTGTCCCCGGACGCACCAGTGCTGGTCGGATTGTCCAAGATGTTGATCAGGACGTTCCCAGCGCCGGTGAAAATCGTTTGTCCATTCGTGCCGGCAGCTACGGTGTCGTTTGACCCGTCGGCGTTCACCGTCGCGTGGCCATCGCCCAGATAGACGACGTCACCACTGGTGCCCGACGCGCCTGTATCGCTAAGATCAATGAGTGTGTTGCCGGCGCCGCTGAATACGGTCGTGCTTCCAGCGCCGGTGAAGATCGAGTCTTGCCCTGTACCACCGGTGACGGTGTCGCCGGAAAGACCATTGCCGAAGAATGTGTTGTTGCCGGCCAGGAAATCCACGTTGTCCGAGCCGCCAACGGCATTGTAGGTGACGCTGCCCGGGCCGGGGATGATCGTGTCCGAGCCGGAGGTATAGGTGAGTCCACCGCCCGCAAGAACGATGTCTCCGCCCGCGTCCGAGCCAGTTACTGTCGTCGCGATTCCGACCAATGCAAGCGAGTACTCGTTGCCAGCGCTCAGCTTGTAGTTGTCCAGCTGGGTTTGCGACAGCATTTCGTTCAAAACGGTGCCTGCCGGGGCCTGAGCATGCTGGGGTGCGCCATTCGACAATACATTGATTGTCAGGCCACCGCCCACTGACGCCGCGTTCTGTACGGCGGTTTGGAACGCCAGTGGCGTAGTTCGTCGTGCTGGTCCCCGTAACCGTAAACACCAGAGGTGGGGCGCCACTACCTCCTGGAATCGAAATCTGTGCTGCCATTGGAGTTACCCCGCCTGAAAGTCAGTGATAAACATGCTGCGCCGCACTAATCCTGCTCGGCTACAGGTCCCATACCAAATCGGGCGCCGCGAAACAACCACGAAATGGCGAAAAACCCAGGTTTTTTGCGGAGTCCTGGGCGGTGGGTTGTTCCGGCCACGCCGCCGGCCGGAGGGTTGCCCAACGTGAAAAGTTCCGTCACGAGAGTAGAAAATTCGATGGTCGCGAATGTTTGATGAAGCTCGCTTTTGGGCGACCATCGCCCTGATCCTACCGGAACGGCCGACCGGACACGCATGACCAAGGCTGATATCATGAGGTCCGGTCCGGCCCGTCGAGGATTGTGCCTGGTTATAGCGGCGCCCTCGGGCACCGGAAAAAGCACGATCGTCCGTGCCTTGCTCGCTCACGAGCCGGAGTTGACCGCCTCCATCAGCGTGACCACGCGTCAACCTCGCCATGGCGAGCATGAGGGACGCGATTATTACTTCAGGTCTGCTGCCGCGTTCGACGGCATGGTCGCCGCTGGCGAGATGCTGGAGCACGCCCACGTATTCGGCAAGAGTTACGGTACTCCCCGGGCGCCCGTGCTGGCAGCCCTGGAGGCTGGCAGAGACGTGGTTCTGGACGTCGATTGGCAAGGGTGGCGACAGTTGCGCGCGCACTTGCCCCGGGACTTGGTGGGGGTTTTCATCCTCCCGCCGTCTTTGACGGCTTTGGCCGAGCGACTGCACGGGCGAGGAAGCGAGGCCGCCCCTGAGGTTGCCCGACGCATGGCCGGGGCGAGGGATGAAGTCATTCATTGGACCGAGTTTGACCACGTCGTGGTTAATAGCGCGTTACAGGACTGCATCTCGGACGTGAGGGCCATTTTGCGGGCCGCACGATGCTCCGTGACGCGCAACCTGCAGGCCGGCCGCGTGGCCATGGAGATCATGGACGAATTACCGACTGCCTGAGCGGCGGCCTTGCCCGTAGTGACGGGCGCTTTCTCAGTCCGGATGACGGGCAAGCTTATGGGCGGTCCGAAGGAGAAAAGCACGGTCCTCGGGGTCGCAGGCGCGATAGAGCCGGAGCATGGCCAGTTCGTCCCCGGTGTTGCCGGTGTTGGGGGCGTGCCCCTCCAGGAGATGTTCCACCGAGGCACCAAGCGCGCTTGCGATGCGCGAGATGTTGCCGCGAAGCTGTCCTGCCCTGTCGGTTTCCCACTGGGCAACCGCGCTGCGACTGACATTACAGGCAGATGCGAGCTCATCCTGGGTTAGGCCGCGGGCGCGCCGGAGCGTACGGATGCGGGTGCCAACGGAGGTCTGATCTGACATGGCGGCAGTGTGCGCTAGTCCAGCTAACAATTCCAGTCAGGGATGTTGACAGTTTCTTGTCAGTATGGCTAACGTTACGCTGGCAGGAGGAGGGCTGGATGCGAACGCATGTAAGGTGGAATGAAGAGCTCGACGGCCAGCTTCGCGGGTTGCGAGCTGCCGGGGTCACTTGGGACGGGATTGCCGGCGCAATGGGACTGGGCCGCAACACGGTATTGGAGCGGGGCCGCAAAATCGGCGCAAGGCGGCTACGGCCAGCATCGGCGCCGACGCTGGAGGAGCCGCGCGACAGGCCGCCGCGTCAGGCGGGCCACCCCGCTACATGGTCGCTATTGACGAAGGGTACAGTCCTCGATGGGGAAGCCTATCCCTATCCCGTCTTTCTTTAGGGAACATATCATGAACGTGCAGACTTTAAGAGAAGCTCCCGGCCTGGTCAGCCGGACAGAAACGGACGATCGCCATCACCTGCCTTCGCCGACAGGTCTCGAGATTGATCCCGGGCTTGTGGTTCGACGACTGGAGGAAGCTGGCCGTACGCTGCTCGCGCTGCCGGGTTCGGGCTACTCGACCCGGCTGCGCACGAGCCGCCTGGACATAGCGGCGGAGGTGGGGGAGGTGCTGGAAGCCGCGGCGGGCCGCGTTCGGGCGGCAGCACCCGATGCAGCGCAGATCACCCGTATGGACGAGGCTCTTGGGTGGTTATCGCTGATCCCGCAGGATCGTTTCGTGTTGCGCCGTATTGTCGGAGCACGCAGCTTGATCAGCCCGGTGACGGATCGCCACCTTTTTTCCTGGCGACGGCTGGGGAGCGTGATGGGCGCAGACCACAAGGCCGTGCAGCGGTGGCACGGTCAGGGCATCGGGGTTCTGGTGGTGGCCTTGCGGGGCAGATGCTTGGTGCATGCTGGCTGACGTTGCGACCGGGGATGAGTGACAGCATCGCCGATCAATCCGAGGTCGGTTGCAGGTGAACGCTATATCGGCAGCGTGGCGTTACATATATGCCGTCGACGCTGTCCGGTTTTATATGGCCGCGGAAGCTGACCGTGTACGGCCGGTGGTCTGGCGTGATCAGGATGTCTTGCGCGTCTACTTGATCGTCGGTGCGACGGCCACGCAAGACAAGGGTGCCGCTGGACGGTGTGAACAGCGCTGAACTTCCACGTAGACTGAGTTCGGCACGCAGCGGCGAGTCACACGTTCCGGACAGTGGTTGAAGCGGACCGGCGTAGATGTCGGGAGTACCGGCCACGCAACCGGCGAGCCAAATGGTCAGCGAGGCACCCCAGACTTTTCGCATATAGAAAGATTAGGACGGGTCGCGTGCCATGCCAATCGGTTGCCCGTATATATGTTCGACCGCAGAGGGCTTGTCGGGGCTGCGTGGACGGCATTTGACGGTGCAGTGTCGGGCAATCGAGATTGCCGATTTTGCTCTTGCCCAGATGACCCAACTTTAGGTATATTTTCTTCAACGATGGCGGTTTGCGATTTCGACATTCTGTCCTGGAGAGCCGGTAATGCTCTGCATGGATGATGCCAGCTATCGAGCACCGGACGCGACGAAATTGTGGCGCGTGCGACATCGGCGGGGGCCGCGTGAGCAGTGATCTTTCTACACCGCTGGATGTGCTGCTGCATGTGATGCGGCGGCACTGGCGTGAGGGGCGCGTTGAGGACGCTGTGGCGCTTGCAAAGGCGGCTGCGCCCTACCTGCATCCACGCGCGGGCGGGCAACGTGGCGGGGTGAATTTGGCGACGATTGGGGACGACGCTCTCGATGATCTCTGTTCGCGAGGCGGTGCGGGAGAGGGACCTGCGGCGGGGAATACGGACTAGCCTTTCGGCCTGGGCAACGTTTGCGTTGTCACCGGCTGGGCACGCGCCTGCGCCGCATCATTTCATGATCATGGACGCGCTGGAACGTTTGGCGCGGGGGAGACGACCAACCTGATGGTGCTGATGCCGCCAGGTGCGGCAAAAAGCACATATGCCAGCAAGTTGTTTCCCGCCTGGTGGATGGCGCGCAGGCCGTGCGATGCGGTGATCGCTGCATCCCATACGGCAAACCTCGCCAACCATTTCGGCCGTGGTGTTCGTGGTTTGCTGGAGGAGCATGCCGTGCGCCTGGGCGTGACCCTGTGCGAGGACTCGCGGGCGGCGACCAGGTTCACGACGACACAGGGCGGCGAGTATTTTGGGATTGGGATAAACGGCGCGGTGACGGGCCGGCGCGCCGACCTCGCGTTGATCGACGATCCTGTCGCCTCCTCCGTGGATGCGGAGAGTTTTTCGGCACGAGAAAAACTTTGGGATTGGTTTCGTTCGGAGCTGACGACGCGGATGAAACCGCACGGTCGCATGGTGCTGGCGATGACGCGATGGCATTGCGACGACCTGGCTGGCCGGCTTATCGAACATGGCGGCTGGGAAGTACTGCGCCTGCCGGCGCTCGCCGAAGTGGGGGACCCACTGCGTCGCCAACCTGGCGAGGCGTTGTGGCCAGAATTGAGCACGAAGGCTGCTCTGGAAAATCGGCGAGTTTTCATGGGGGAACGCCACTTTTGTGCTTTGTATCAGCAGGCCCCCTTGCGTGAAGGTGGGCAGCTATTCGAGGCACAGAGGTTGCGTATCGTTGACACAGTGCCGGACGGCGCTGCGGTCCGTGCTTGGGATCTGGCTGGAACCGCGGGCGGTGCGGGCGACCCTGATTGGACGGTGGCTTTGAAGCTGGTGCGTGACGCTTCTGGCGCCTGGTTCATCGATGACGTGATTCGCTTTCGCGGGGTGGCGGGCGAGGTAGCTAGTCGGATGAAGGCAACAGCGATGGCGGACGGGGTTGGTGTTACAATCGGGCTACCGCAGGATCCAGGTCAGGCAGGGAAGAGTCAGGTTATGTTCCTGACCCAGGTTTTGGCGGGTTACCGTGTGGTGGCGACCCCTGAGACGGGATCGAAGTCGGTACGTGCCATGGGCGTGGCTGCGCAGATGGCGGCGGGGACGGTCAGCATGCGGCGTGCCGCGTGGAACAATGTCTTTATCGATGAAATATCCAGCTTTCCACACGGCCGCAAAGACGATCAGGTAGATGCGCTGTCGCGGGCTTTTTCTATGCTGTTGGAGGCGCACACGCCAGCACGTTTTGCGCGGCTGCCCTATTCCAACCGGTGACTGTGATCGCTCCGCGGACGGTGTCTTTGCTGCTCTGGATGTTCGAACGAGGTGCACGGTGTTTGGGACGATTTCCGGACTGACTGACTATGACTCGGAGTATCCTGAGCGAGCAAGGCGTCTCACTCTCTATCGTAAAATACTGGAAGGTACGTTTTACGACGTGCTGCCGTACGAATTTCATCAGGAACGTACCGATAGTGGCGATTACATCCCGTTGAGACAACGCAAGCCTTCCGTTCGGTATGGGCTGGCACGTCTCGTTGTCGAGGACAGCGTCGCGCTGTTATTTAGCGAGGGACACTTCCCGACATTTGAGTCTCCTGATCCGGCGGTACGCGATGTACTGGCGGCGTTTGTTCGGGAGGTTCGTCTCAATGCTGTGATGATCGATGCTGGCCTGCGAGGCAGTGTCGGCTCTGTTGCGCTGCTTTTCCGTGTTCTGAAGGGGCGAGCCTTCGTCGATGTACTCGAGACGGTTCACCTGACGCCGGCTTGGGACGCCGGAGAACCTGATTCGCTGATCAGCGTGGTCGAGCAATACAAAGTCAAAGGGTCGGCTATGATCTCTGCGGGTGTTGCCGTCAGCGACCCCGGCGCGGTGTATTGGTTCAGGCGTGTCTGGGACACGACGGCAGAACGGTGGTTTCATCCGGTCGCCGTGGGTGATACCGGGGAATTTGTTGAAGACGTGGAGCGTACCGTACACCACGGTCTGGGCTTTGTCCCTATTGTATGGATACGCAATCTGCCGGGCGGCATTTGTCCCGATGGTGCCTGCACGTTTCAAGGTGCAATCGATATCGGGATCGAGATCGACTATCAATTGAGCCAGGCGGGGCGGGGGCTAAAGTATAGTAGCGATCCCACCCTGCTCATTCGCGAGCCGGCCGGCTTGGATGGAACAATGGTGCATGGCGCCGCTAATGCTCTCGTTGTGAGTGAAAAGGGTGATGCCAAGCTGCTTGAAATAGGAGGTACGGCCAGTCAAGCGGTGATCGAGTATGTTCGTATTCTGCGGGATCTTGCTTTAGAGAGCCTGCACGGTAATCGCGCTGATCCGCAACGCCTTGCCACGCCGGCAAGCGGCCGCGCATTGCAACTCATGAATTAAGGTCTGTTGTGGCTGGCTGATAACTTACGCATCAGCTACGGTCAGTCCGCACTCGTACAACTCGGACGCATGTATCTGAGAGCTAGCACAATCTACGCTATGCGCTTGGAGGGACGTGCGGTGCCGGCACTCAATGTGCAGGCACCCATCAGCCTACGATGGCCGGACTGGTACGCCGCGGACACCCTCGACACGCAGCGAGCGGCCGATACGCTGATCGCGCTTGTAGAAGCCGGACAAATGTCGCGGGAGACCGCGTTACGAGTCATCGCCGGCACATACGACATTGAGGACGTGGCTGCCGAGTTGCGGCGTATAAAGGAGGAGAGAGCATGAGCGAGCCGGACGATGGCCCGCAGGACGCAATGGCCACTTTAAAGGCCCGAGCGGACGCGTTGGAGGAGCAGTTGCGACAGGTTGAGGCCAGTAGCGCGCGGCGGCTACGCGAAGCCGAGTTGCAGGCAGAGGCCATGCGGGCTGGGATTATCGACATCGATGGATTGCGGCTCATCAATCCGGAGGTGATGGCGGCGTTGCCCGGTCGTGACTTCCAGGCGGCTGACATAGTGGGGCAGCTGCGGCGTGATAAGCCGTGGCTGTTCGTGGCCGCCAGTTCGAGCAGTACACAGACCACGCCCGCCACGACGGCAACCCGCACGCGCTTGGCGATGGATATGTCGGTCGAGGAGTGGCGGACGGCGCGTGCTGCCTTGCTACGTCGTCGATAGACAACACCCTCGCGGTCTATGTTCGTGGCTACCTACACCAGCTTACTCTCGACCTCGTTTGGAGACATTCATGGGTATTTCGAACTTTCCTGCGGCGCTTCAGCCAATCATTCAGCAGGGCTTTCTTGAGCGCGAGTTTCAGCAAGCTCTCCGGTCTCGGATCGGCTACCGAGCCTGCGCTGATCGCGAAGAGTTTGCCGTAGGCATTGGCGAAACTCTGACCAAGACGCGGGCGGGATTGAAGCCGGCCGTGACGACACCGCTGGCGGCGGCAACAAATACGAACCTGGATAACGGCCTGACACCAGGAAGCTGGAATGTGGAGCAGTTCACGTTGACGCTGAACCACTATGCCGCGACTACCGACCTGAATATGGTCACCAGTCGCGTCGGCATAGCAAGCTTATTCTTGCAGAACGCCTATGTAAACGGCGAACAGGCAGCGCGCAGCCTGGACGATTTGGCCCGCAATGCTCTGTTCGGGGCGTATTTCGGCGGCAATACGCGTGTTCGCACGAGTTTGGGGAGTGCGGGACCGAGTGTCGCGGTCGACGACGTCAGAGGTTTTCTGAGCGCCTTCGTGAATGGAGTGCAACAGGCGGTCGGTCCGGGGAACCCATTGGCCGTGACGGTAGGGTCTAATATCTATACTCTTCAGGCAGTTACTGTGGACGCCACGAACGTCTCCACGGCTCCCAGCGGACAAAGTGGCGTATTGACGTTCACGAGCAACGTTTCGGTGCAGGACGGCACGGCGGGCAATACAGTTCAGGCGGCAACGGCTTCATTGATCCTGCGGCCGAACGGGCGCGGAAATACATCTCTGATCCAGGCCGGTGACACGCTTTCCATGACAAATGTCTTGGACGCGGTCGCCGATTTGCGTGTCAACGCGGTGCCTGATATTGACGGGGCATATAACTGCTATCTGGACCCAATTAGCGCCCGGCAATTATTTGCCGACCAGGACTTTCAGCGATTGTTTATCGGCTCGACTTCGGCTAATGAAATATTTAGACCTGGTCAAGGTGTGATCAACGAGTTTCTTGGGCTACGCTTCGTTCTTACGACCGAGTCTTATGTCCAGCCGCACCCAACGCTTGCTGGGGCCATTGTTCGACGACCGATCATCGTCGGCCAGGGTGCGCTGATTGAGGGCGACTTCGCCGGTATGGCAGCCGACGACGTAGCGCCGAAAGACTCGATTGTGTCTCTGGTCGATAGTGTGTGCATGGTAACACGTGAACCGATCGATCGTCTGCAGCAAATCATCGCACAGTCTTGGTATTGGATTGGTGGCTTTTGTGCACCGTCCGACACAACCACGAACAGCCTTACTGTTCCAACAGCGACGAATGCGGCGTTCAAACGCGCGGTCATGATTGAGCATCTGGGCTAGGTGCTCGGTCGACTTCATCGTAAGGTGAAAGATCTCGATATCCCGCGACACGGACCGAGCGTGTAAATCCCGGCCCGCGGGAGGCGACTACTCGATATTTGTCGCGCTGCACATACATGGAGACGCTTGATGTTCACGGATCAGCAGAAGACTGACATTCGTCGCTTCTGCGGATATGCCGCCTATGGTGCCTCGCCCGCAGGCAATCTGGGGTGGCGTTTCTACACGGCCTACGGGCTTCTGGAGTATCGAATAAACAATCTGTCAGCGGCAGAGATGGCAGTCGTTCTTGGATACCTCGGTACGTTGTCACAGTTGGAAGTCGCAGTTCCCAGCGCGAGCGAAAACCTCGATACCGAGATCGCGGCAAGTTGGACCCACAATCCGAGTGAGATAGCGGACAGGCTGCATCTGCTCGATGAGTGGCGCCGCCGTCTGTGTAGCTTCCTCGGCATACCCGCCGGTGGGGGATTGACGCGGGCGGGCTTGAGCTTGGTGGTATGATGGATGTCGTTCGCCTACAGGACCGCATATCTTTCGGAATGGGCGCGGCGGCCCGACGACTCGGTTCGGCATGCACGGTATATAGACCATCTGGCAGTGATCAGCCCCTGGGCGAGCATAACCGAGTCATCGAATTGCCTGTAGCCTTTTCGCCATTTGGGCGTGGTATGACCGGTGGTCGAGCTGCGGTGGTATGGGAGGCGACTTTCGACAGCCACTATACATACGAGGGAGATTACCTTGTCGCGGCTGGGGGCAAGTTCTTCGTCGCGATGCAACGGCCTGCCTGCCCGGTCAGGTGCGTGCTGACCAATCGCATCATCACAATCAGCCGTCCCGCTTTTGCGGCGCAAGGTGGCTATAACGGGCTGCATAGCGCGGGTGCCATCGTAATCCTTAACAACTGGCCTGGGTATCTGGATGGCGGTCAGGGCGGGGTATTCTCTGATCACGGACCCGTTGTCCAGACCAGCCGAGTACTGCTTCTGCCAAGACTTCCGAGCGCTGTTGAAGTTGCCGATGTCATTACGGACGACATGGGTGGCAGTTGTACCGTTGTATGTGCCGAGCAGAATGCTATGGGCTGGCGCGTTTTGGCACGGGCTGTGACTCCCTAGGTAACGTCGCCACAGCCACACGCAAGCGGGCACTCATCGATGTAAGACCAGCAGGAGCGACACTTGGCCGATGTAAGCGATGTGGAGACTGCCCTGGTTACGGCGGCTCTCGATGCTCTGTATCCGGCGGGCATCAATCAACCAAGCCGTTTTGGTTCGCCTGTTCGAGTTTTTCGCGGTGCGCCTGCCACGGCCACACTTGAACGCGATCTTGCTAAGGGTGTCTCCAATCTCAATGTGTTTTCGGTCCCAGACACAACGCGCAACACGACGCGCTGGTCCCCTATTCAGGAGGTTGCGGCCGGACTGCCGACCTTGTCAGCCGAGGATGACGGCGTGTCGGTCAGTTTTTCTGGCGTAGCAGGGGCCGGGCAAGTCTCTGGCATAATAGCGGATGAACAAGCCTTTGTGTATCGAGGGAATTCGAACGATACGCCTGCACTCGTTACGGCAGTTTTGGCCGCTGCCATTGGCGCGATACGTCCTTGCCTGCTGTCCGGCTCTACTCTGACTATCCCTGGAGCTTACCGACTGATCAGTCGTGTTGTAGCCGACGGTACAAGTAGTCGAGAGGTGTCCAGGCAGGAGCAGAGTTTTTGTATTGGCATTTGGTGCTCAAATCCCGAGTGTCGTGATCTTATTGCAGGCCAAATTCATTCTTCATTGTGTGAGACGGCTTTTCTCCCGTTTCGGGATGAAACATGTGGTCGGCTTCGATATCGTTCGACATCCAGCTTCGATACGTACCAATCATTTCAGGTGTATCGGCGTGATATTGTATTTGATGTCGAGTATAGCACAGTCGTTGTTGTCCCTGCGCCTTCCATGTTGTTCGGCGACTTAACCTGGTCCGGTGCGACCATATATATATGAGGAGCAAAGCATGGACAGAGTGCTTGTAGTGTTGAACCCATTCGAGGATTTCAAAATTGGGGATATGATAGTTGAGGACGAGGCGGCGGGAAGCGTGCTGGCCGACGAGCACAGGCACCGGGCGGTGAGTGTGGCAGTGCAGGCGCCGATCGGCGCCGAGCCCGAGGAGATCTAAACATGCCAATTTTTCAGCAGGGTTCGCTGAACACAACAGGGTTGGTTGTGCCAGACTTGTATGTTCAGATTGTGGCGCCGCAGAATCTCGTGCTGAACGGGGTTCCGACAAACGTGATCGGAGCGGTTGGCACGGCTTCGTGGGGCCCCGTGAATCAGCCGGTGGCGGTTGGCACTATGGCTGACTACGCGACGAGCTTTGGTCCTGTTCTTGCCAGAAAGTACGACATGGGCACGACCGTTGCGACGGCCGTCCAGCAGGGCGCCAGTAACTTTCGTTGCGTCCGGGTCAGCGACGGTACGGATGCAGCGGCGAATACTACCATAGGTTTGGTGACCGGAAGCTTTGCGCTATTACTGTCGGCGCGCTATACGGGAACGTTGGGCAACAGCGTAACGTTCACGCTCACGCCGGCCTCGGTGCAAGGGCAATGGCAAGCAACAGTATCGATGCCGGGACGGGCACCGGAGGTGTATCGCAATATAGCCGCCCCTACTCCGGCAGCGTTCTGGCAAAACCTCGCAACGGCGATCAATGTCGGAAACGGGCCATTGCGTGGACCCTCACAGATCGTGGTTGCGACCGTCGGATCCTTAACAGGTACTCTGCCGATGGCGTTCGGCCCACAGAGCCTGTCGGGGGGCACTGATGGCGCGGGTTCAATTCAATCGGCGATGATGATTGGGCAAGATGTGGTGCCGCGGACCGGCATGTATTGCTTGCGATCGCAGCAATGCGGAATTGGCGTATTGGCCGATTTGGACGACTTTACCCAGTGGACGACTCAGGCGGCATTTGGGCTCTCGGAAGGGGTCTATATGATCCTCGTCTCGCCGGCAGGCCAAGCGATCTCTTCAGCAGTGACATTGAAGCAGACGGCCGGACTGGATAGCTACGCGGCCAAACTGATGTTCGGCGATTGGGTGTTTTGGAACGATCAGACGAATGGTGTTTTGCGTCTGGTTTCACCGCAAGGGTTCGTGGCCGGGCGACTTGCCAACCTCTCGCCCGAGCAGTCCAGCTTGAATAAGCCGCTTTATAGCGTCGTCGGCACGCAGCGCTCTGGCGTACCGGGCAGTGGTCAGACAGCGACCTACAGCGACGCCGAACTGCAACTGCTGTTCCAGAATGGCATCGACGTCATAGCAAACCCACAGCCTGGCGGGACATACTGGGGGGTTCGGTGTGGCCATAACACATCTTCTAATCCGGCCACCGATGGCGACAATTATACTCGGCTGACAAACTACATTGCAGCGACCCTGGCTGCAGGCATGGGACAGTATGTAGGCCAAGTCATCAATGCTGGTCTGTTTCAACGCATACGTTCGACGCAGCTAAGCTTTCTGCAAAACCTGTTTTCGCAGGGTATATTGGGAAGCAGTGACGGATCTGCGCCGTATTCCGTTATTTGCAACGCGAGCAACAATCCCCCGGCACGCACGAGCCTGGGGTTTGTGCAGAGCGATGCGCAGGTTCAGTTCCAGAGCATAAACGAGAAGTTTGTCGTGAACGTGGAAGGTGGACAGACCGTAATCGTTCAACGCCAGGTGCTACCGACCGGCATTGCCTGATCTTCACGCTTTCAAAACGGGCAATTAAAACGAGGGATACTAAGCGATGCCTATAAATGCATTTTCGATAGGGCGGGATTGCCAACTCGTCGTTATGGGACCGCAGGGCCGCGTCGATCTGACGTATGTGACCGGGTTTGAGAGCCGGCAGCTTACTCAGTCCATCCGGCTGGATCGCCTGGATGGCGTGCCGATGGGCGCTGAGCTGCCGAAAGGATGGCAGGGCAGCTTCGATGTGGAGCGCGGCACCAGCGCGGTCGACGATTTCATCGCGTCGGCAGAGCAAAGCTTCTTGAACGAAGGCGTGCTCCCGGCCGGGACAGTTTATCAATACGTGACTGAAGTGGACGGCTCTGTGTCTACTTATCAGTACAGTGGAGTGGTATTTAAGTTGGTGAATGCAGGCAGTTGGAAGGGTGACTCGAGCGTGAAGCAGCGGCTCGAGTTTTTCGCCACTCAGCGGCAGCGCGTCTGATGACCACCGCAGTTGAGGCTCTCAGCGGTGCTCCGATTCCTCGTAGCGTTCGAGATGAGTTTGGGCGTGAGCTGTCGTTGCGTGATCTATCGGCACTCGATCGATTGCGTTTGTTCAAGGCTGTCGGGCCGTCGCTCTCACAAAACACGGCATATCTTGGCATGGCGATGCTGGCCATGTCAGTGACGGCAGTCGACGGTGTTCCGATCCCGGCGGCAACGACGGAAGCACAGATCGAAGCAATTGTGGCAAAGTTAGGAGATTCGGGTATCGCGGCCGTCGCTGATGCTCTGGCCGGCGTTGATGAGCAGGTGATGGACGGCACGCATTTGGGAAACTGAGTAGGCACCCTGATCTTGTAGATCCGTTGTATTTGGTCAGGAATGGGGTGCCTTTCGACATTGCGTTCTCGTTGTCTTTGAATGAGCGGGCTGCCTGGGTTGTGGCTCTGGGTGAGCTTGATGGACATATTTACGACTGGCAAACCCGATGCTGGACTTCTTCCTGACATTGCCGTTTGTCCTATTCAACCAAGCTAGTCTAAATCATTCAATTTGTAAGATGGTCGGCGGAGTAGCCGGTCAGAGTATCATACTTCCGTGCATGCAGCGGAACGCGCCCAGCGCGCAACTGACTTCGGCGCGCGGTCCAATACGAGTAGCGCAGTTCTGACCATTGTCTCGCGGGAGTAGTGCTGTGCAACAGGCCTTTGATGTTGGAGCAATGCGAGCATTGAAGGGTGGCATTTCGTCAGCCATGTCGAGCGCGGCGCGCGAACAGACCAGACTTGCGGCCGGGTTTTCTGTCTCAGTTCCGGTAAAGAGGTTGCATCAGGTGGCGTTGCGATTTCTTGCTGGGTCCCGTGCTTTTCGTGGGATAACACCGACGTTCTCGCAGGCAATTGTTGGGACGCGTGATGCGTTCAACGTGTGGTCGCACGACCTTCGGGCGCCCTTGGGAGCGGTATCGACGGAGCTATCCGGTGCAGGGCGAGGCGCTGTCGCTGTCCAAGACCGATCAGGCCATAAAACGGGCGAGCGGACTTCGGCATCGCGCGGCGTTTACACGGGGCGTGTTGAGCAACAGGCTGCTGCGACCTCGCCGACCGCAGCACGACGGGCTTTCGTTGACCGTAGGGTCACGCCTGAAAGGATTGTCAGGTCCTTTGTGCCTACGGGCTTGGCGGAACCGGCCCGCACGGCTCAGTCGCTTAGCCCTCCGCGGGCTGCGGTTCGCGAGCCTGTCGCCGTTGACGTTTCAAATGGGATGGTCGGGCGTGTTCCGGCGGCGAATAGTGCCCGTATTGGGCCTCCTACTGGGGCCCGTTTAGCGAGCGACGCCTGGATTTCGACAATCGGCGTGTCGTCGGGCGCGGATGGTGAGCCCGAAACTTTGGCGTTCGCACGACCGACATACTCGGACCATCGTTCAGCATCAGGGCGTGCGGCTTTCTACGCAACCGCCCGTACTCTGCCCGTGGCGCCGGTAGCTGGTCGCGCCCGTGTTGGAGGCGCGCACGCGGGTGCCGACGTGGACGCTGCTGGCGTGGTCGCCAGGGCGCGGGGTGGGCGACTTGAGCGGCGGGTGGGCGAAGACGTGAATCTGCGTTCGGATCCTCTGCGACGGTCGGACGAAACATCCGCAACCGGTGGCGGGTCGGTAGGCGGCGATGTGTTTCTGGACGGGGCGCTGCTCGGACGTTGGGTCTCACGTTTGCTGACGCGCGACGCCGAGCGCGCTTCGGTCGGGCGTACGGGCTTCGACATTCGAAGGGGCCGGCTGTTGCCGGGGCCGACTGTGGGGGGAGTATGACCGGCCTGTATCTCGGAGACGTGGCGTTCGAAAGTTTCGAAGTCCCGGACCAGATCGGCTTTGGCGGTGCGCATCGTCTTGCAGTGCACAAGCTGATCGGCGGAGCACGCGTCATCGACACGTTGGGGCGCGACGATCAGGCCCTGAGCTGGGCCGGAGTATTATCCGGCTCGAACGCCGCAGGGCGCGCTCGCAGTCTGGACGCGATACGTGTCGCGGGGGGAGTCGAAAGCCTTTCGTGGGACGCATTTTGCTATTCGGTCATCGTCTCGAAGTTGCAGTTCCAGTTCTGCAGCCCGTGGTGGATTCCCTACGAAATCTCGTGCGTCGTGCAGGCCGATTTAGCTCAGGGTGCGGTTGCGGTTACGCCGTCGGCTATTCAGACAGTGACGAGCGATCTTAGTGTGGCAGGGGGCCTGCTCGGCCCGGCTTTCTCCGATGCGATCAGTTCGGCCTCTAGCTTGGCTGTGACGGGTGCGGCAGGGCGATTAGCGGCATTAGCCATACTGTCCTCCGCACAAAGCCAGGTATCGGGTTTGCTTGACGGTGGTCGGACGGAAATCGAATCTGACGTTTTGACAACCATTGTTGCCGCGGCTGGTTCGATGGCTAATCTGACTTGCGGCAGTGGTTACCTGGCCAGGTCTGTTGCTAACCTTGGTTCATCGGGGTTTTGATGATGCAGCGTATTACCGTTGCGAGCCTGACTTTGTTCGATGTTGCCGCGCAATACTTGGGCAACGCTACGCTGTGGACGCAAATCGCCGCCCTGAACGGCATTACCGATCCTTGGCTGCAAGGGCTTGTCTCGCTCAACATACCAGACACACCCGCGGCGAATGGAGCCGCGTTTGTCTAGCGCTAGCCCGCGGCTGCCCTTGATGCAGGTTTTGGTTAACGGGGCGTCGCTTCCGGGCGTGGTGGAAATCTACGTTTCGAGCGATAGCTACATGGGAGCTGACAGGTTTCACCTTGTCGCTGCCCTGGACAGTACCGGCTATGGGGTCTGGGCAGGCGACAACATTCAAATTAGCATTATACTCGAGATCGCCGGCAACACGCAGAAACTGATCACCGGCATTGTCGACCGGGTCGAAATCGACGTTGGTGCGCAGCTCGCGCGGGTTGATGGTCGTGATCTGACAGCCTTGTTCCTTGAAGCACGCATACAGGAGACCTTTGAGAACCAGACGGCGAGCGACATCGTAACGCTGCTCGCTTCACGACGGGGCTTGGTGGCACAGGTAACGCCGACCTACGATCTAATTGGGCGCGATTTTGATGGGGATCATGCGCAGATTGCGCTCGACCAGTACTCGGGTGTGACGACGGAGTGGGACTTGCTTGCCCGGCTTGCCGACGTTGAAGGCTTCGATGTTTGGGTCGACGACCAAACACTGTATTTTGCGCCGCCGTCACCTGGTCTGGGCCAGACTGTTATCACGCCGCGGGACTGTATCGGACTTCGGCTCGAGCGCCTGCTTTCACTGACGGTTGACTTACAGGTGGTTGTGAAAAGCTGGGACAGCCGGTCGCAGCAGACGATCGTGCAGTCGGCGGGTGGTACTTCAGGGGTGGTGCCGCCAAAAAGCTACGTTCTAATCCGACCTAATATGAGTGCGACGGATGCGGCACGACTGGCGGCTCGCACGCTGGCTCAGATGACGCAGAATGGCCGAGTCATCACGATCGAAATGCCCGGCGATGCAATGACGAAGCCTCGGCAGAGCTTGGCTTTGACACAAACAGGCACTGATTTCGATGGTAGTTACGTCATAACGAGTGTTGAGCGGCACATGTCTTTTGCGCACGGACTGACTCAGACACTGCAGGCGAGGACGCCACCGTGGACAGCTTCTTAAATCATCTCCGTGGCCAATCGGCGCAGTTGGATCAGGGCTGGGCCCAACCAAGGCTGGGCGTCGTATCGTCGGTAAATCCCGCCAACTACACTGCACGAGTGTTGTTGCAACCAGAGAACGTCTTGTCTGGCTGGCTCCCGATCGGATCATCCTGGGTGGGGGGAGGTTGGGGGCTGGCCTGTCTGCCGAACGCTGGTGACCAGGTTCTTATCATTTGGCAGGAGGGTAATCCCGAGCATGGCATTATTGTGTGCAGGCTTTGGTCGACTACTCTTAGTGCACCAACCATCCCTGTGGGGGAGTTGTGGATGGTTCATCAAAGCGGCAGTTATCTGAAGCTCCAAAATGACGGGTCTATCGCAAGTTCGGCCGGCACTTGGTCACACCACGGTAGTCTTCAAGTCAGTGGAGATGTCAGTGACAATCACGGATCGCTGGCGTCGCTGCGCGGACACTACAACGAACATGTGCATGCCCCCGGCGACACACCGCCAAGCCCCATAGATTGAGGAATTGACATGAGCGACGCTGCGCTTCTTTGGGGTGGTGACTTAGGCGTCAGCCCCGTAGGAGATATCGCGACGGTGGGTGCGACGGAGTTAGGGCAGCAGCGCCTTCTGCGCCGATTGCTGACCAACAAAGGGGACTACGTCTGGAACTTGGATTACGGCGGGAGCTTGGGGCAATTTGTTGGAGTGCCCATAGATGTTGCGCAGATCCGAGCAAGAATCCGATCTCAGATTTTCCTGGAGAGTGCCGTCGCCCGGACGCCGGAGCCGGTTGTAGATGTAAACGCGCAACTCGACGGGGGCGTTTATGTCAGCATCCGGTATGTGGACGCCTCGACTGGGTCTAACCGCGTGCTTTCCTTTTCAATGGGTCCTTAACATGATTCTGCCAGTCCAAAGTTTCGCGACATTGCTGCAGAACATGTCGGCAAGTCTGCAGGGCGGCGCCGCGCAGATTGTCGACTTGTCCGTCGGCAGCGTGATACGTGCTCTTCTGGAGGCGTCCGCTTCTGTAGCCTTGTGGATGCAATGGCTGATCCTGCAGGTCCTAACGATGACACGTGCTGCCACCAGCACTGGTCCAGACCTAGATAGCTGGATGGCGGATTACTCCATAACGCGTCTACCTGGGGCGCCGAGTTCGGGCTTTGTGACTTTCGGCCGGTACACGCTTGGCCTGGCAGCGACGGTTTCGGCTGGCACAACAGTGAAGACCAATGACGGATCTCTGACATTTACTGTTCTGGCGGATCCCACCAATCCTGCTTGGAACGGCGTCTCTGGCTACTTTCTTCCATCTGATATCACTAGTGTGACTGTGCCCGTCCAGGCGGTGTCACAGGGATCGGCCGGCAACGTGGTTGCAGGTGCCATTGGCCTGTTGAGTTCTGCGGTCATCGGCATTGATACTGTCACCAATGTGCTGCCCCTGGCCGGCGGTGTCGACGCGGAGAGCGACATCGACTTTCGTGCGCGATTTCAGCTCTATATCAACAGCAGATCTCTGGCTACGGGAAGTGCGATCGGTGCTGCCATTGCCGGTCTGCAGCAAGGACTACGTTACCAGATACTCGAGAATACGAATCTGGCCGGTCAGCCGCAGTCTGGTAATTTCTGTGTCATCGTGGATGACGGAACTGGCGTTGCCAATTCGACGCTTCTTGCGAATGTCACGACTGCCGTGGAGCGCGTGCGGCCGTTGGGGACAACCTATTCGGTAACGGCGCCCGCAGTTGTGCCGGTTACCGTTAGCATGAATGTCAAGCTCTCGCCGGCGAGTGCCGCAAACATGGTGAGTGCGGGTATTCAGCAAGCAATACTAGCTTGGATCGACAATCTACCAATGGGTGGCGTGTTGGCGATATCTAAGCTGGAGGCGATCGCACACCTCACGAGTGGATCCGTGGCGAGCGTGTCGGCCACCTTGATCAACAATCTGGGGCTAGACGTTGAAGCGCGAGCAGGCGCGGTCATCCAGCCGGTCAGCGTGACCGTGACGGCGAGCTAAGATGACAGGGGACGTCCAAGATCTCATTCGACGCATGCGGGCAGTGTTGCCGAGAGGATGGTTTTCCGACACGTCTTCAGTAACCGATGGGGTGCTCGGTGCGACCGGGGCAGCATGGCAGGCAATCTATACATTGATTTTAGCGGTCATTGGACTAGCCAGGATCAGCACGGCAACCGGTCCATTCTTGGACATGATCAGTGCGGACTTCTTTGCGGCGGACCTTCCGAGAGTCGCGGGGGAAAGCGACGGATCGTTCCGACAAAGGATACAACAGGAATTGCTGCGAATGCGTGGGACACGGGCCGCGCTGGATGTGGCCTTGTACCAACTAACAGGGGTCCACCCGCTGATTGTTGAACCTGCGCGGCCCCAGGATACGGGCGGATATAGCATCGGGGGTGCCGGCTATGGCGTGGCTGGAGCCTGGGGTAACTTGGCGGTTTCGCATACGTGTTTCGTAACGGCGTATCGACCCGTCGGGCAGGGTATCGCAAATCTGGCCGGATATGACACTGGCGGGGCCGTAGTTTACGGCAATCTCGACATGGTCGCGACAGAAGTGACCGACGCAAGCATCTTCGCCTGCGCAGCGCGGGTTTTGCCGCTTGGGTGCACTGCCTGGCTGCGCATCACAGGCTGAGCTCGGTCGCAGCGCCTTGTTTAGCGGCAGGGGCTTTTCAACGGTCGCCGCTTGGCGACAGTTTCATCGAAGGATTCAGACATTGGACAGGCAGATCGTCTATCCCGGGAGTATCCCGCTGGATACTGATATTTTGAGCGTCCAACGCAATGTCATGGTGGCACTGGGATATTTGGCACAAGCGACGCTAGGTCAGACCACCATCGTCGACGGGCTGGCGTGCGCGCCGACGCAGCCGGCATCGATGTCGGTTTCGGTAGGGCCCGGAAGTCTGACCCAGTTTGGGGTGCTCGACACTACCCCTTTCGGTTCACTGCCTCCATCGCCAGCACCTTTGGTGCGGATCGGGACAAGTTTGGCGAGTGCCAACTTCACGCTGGCTGCGCCAGCGGCTGCGGGACAGACGATCAGCTATCTGATTCAGGCCAGCCTGCTGGAGATCGATACGACCCCGATTGTTCTGCCCTACTACAACGCGGCCAATCCTGGGATCCCGTATAGCGGTCCTGGCGGTGGTGGGGCGGCACAGATGACGCAGCGCCTGCAAACGGTGGAGCTCGCGATCAAGGCTGGGCCGGCAGTCGCCGCGGGTACGCCCACGCTGCCGGCAGTCGATGCGGGATGGGTAGGACTATATGCAGTGACTGTCGCTTTCGGACAGACAACGATCCTGGCGTCAAACATCGCCACGCTGCCGAGCGCGCCGTTCGTGCCTTACAAACTGCCGTTCCTGTCACCCGGGACACGCAACCTTGCCGTGTTCCAACCGACCAGCCAGGGCGTGTGGACTGTACCCGCGGGTGTGGCTGCGGTGCGATTGCGCATTTGGGGCGGTGGGGGCGCGGGCGGCGGGGGATTTGGCACTGCCGGGGGCGGGGGTGCCGGCGGTGGATACAGCGAGGGCTTCTACGCTGTGGCACCTGGGCAAAGCTTTGTCGTGTCCGTCGGCAATGGCGGTGCGGCGTCCGCGGGAGGCGGATCGAGTTTTGGCAGCTTGGCTTCAGCGGCGGGGGGGCAGGCCGGAGGCAATGGCGGGGGTGGTGCCGGCGGTGGCGGCTCGGCGGCACCGGGTGGCGGGTTCGGTAATGGCTTCTGGCAGGCCGGCGGTTCGGGCGGCGACGCTTTCGGCGCGGGTTCGGCATGGCTCAGCGGCGCTGGGGGCGGCAGCCATGGCGGCGCTGGCGGCGGGGCCGTTGCTGGTCAGGCGAGCGCTTCGTTGAACGGTCGGGCCGGCACATCCACCGGCGCTGGCGGCTCGGGGGGCGTGGGCGGGGGTATTGGCGGACAGGGTGGGGCGGGGCTGGTTCTAGTCGAATGGTAGCGCTCGGCTCGACTTCGGCGATCCGGCATTTTGCGTGCCACCAACACTGAGCCTGGGCCGGTGTTGCTTTACAACATTGCGAAAGAAGTATCGATGGGAACAAACGCGTCTTACGCCTGGACTTCCGACCACCGCGCGCGTGGTGACCGTGGATGGGTTCGGCCCGTTTCCACGCGGGACTCTACAAACCGCCCCAACGCCGTTGATCTGGCCCGTGAAAGACCCGGGCGACGTGCTGGATTTCATCATCGACTACTCTCAAGCACTGGCGGGAGATGGCGGCGATAGCATAGCAACTCTTGATGTCAGCATCACTCCGAACGCGGTGGGCGATCTGTCATTGAGCACGTCGCGCGTTGACGGCACGCAGGCGATTCTGTGGCTGGGCGCCGGGGTAGCGGGCATCACCTACGCCGTCACGATCGCGATCGGGACAAATAGCGGCCGTAGCATCTCGCGCACGGTGAGCCTTCCAGTCGCAGCATTGTCCGGACCTTCCGCCTTTACGAATGCGTTGGTCACGGAGGCAGGTGTGCCGTTGACCAGTCAAAGCGGTGCGGCACTGACGACAAGCTAGAGCATCATCCGATCGAACAGAGTCGTTCGGTCGGATAAAGATGCTCGCCAAAACAATGAGCTAGAGCTTGGTCCGTGAGCCAATGCGAGCGGATCATGCTCTAGTGAGTGTGGCTCAGTTCGCTCATTCGATGCACAAATCTTCTGTATTTCAGGGGCACTCATGCCAACCATCGCCCAACTTCCCGGCGCCACACAGGCAGGCCTGCAGGATGAATTACCGATCGAGCAGGCCGGTGTTACACGTGCTGTCACGGTGGCGGAGTTGCTGAGTGGCACTCAGCCCCTGCTGACTGTGCCGAGTCCGTGCGTGCTGGGGCGAGCCTCCTTGGGACCAGGTGGGGTGGAGACGCTGGGCGTAGGCCTGGGCGTTGGCATCCAGGCTGCGTCCTTGATAGCGACAGGCGCCGACCACGCGACTTTCGCCCAGGAGAGCAGTTTCGGTTCCACCGACGAAGTCATCGTAAACGCGAGCGGCTCGCCACGGCGGCTGCCCGTGCCGGCATTACGCGGGTTGTTTTCGGCCGGCCGAAATGTGTCGATCGACACTAACGGTGTGGTTGCGTCGAGCACGGATGCAAGTGTCACGACCAGTCTAACCACCTTGTCGCAAGGCTTGTCCGCCGCGCAATCTGGCATCGGCGCGCTAGCGGCAAAAATACCGGCGGGCGGGGTTGCTGGCTTGAACGGTAGCGGTCAAGTGACGGCACCCGTGGCTGGCGATGCGAGTGCTGCAACGGTCGTCTCGGCAGCAGGTGGCATTACGCGCACCCTGTCCGCCCGCGCGACTGACCGTCTGAACGTCGTCGATTTCGGCGCTGTCGTTGGCGGAGCCGATTGCAGCGCGGCGTTTCTGGCCGCATTCAACCTTCTGCCCCAGGGTGGCGGCGAAATCTGGGTGCCACCTGGTGATTATTGGCTTGCAAACCCACTCGTGTTTTCAAGCAAGCCGGTGTCGCTGCGTGGATGTGGGCGGGGGCAGACGCGAATACATTTGCAACATACCGGTGTCGGTTTCGATATTGCGCCGGGAAGTGTATTCAACAAGGTGCATATCGCCGAGTTGTCGATATATGCCGAGGGCGCAGCCGGGCAGACCGCGGCAGGGATACGCGTCAGCTATCCCGCGACGTCCTCTTTTGGCTATGTCACCACGATTGTCAGCGAGGTCGAGTTTTTTGGCTATCCAAATGCTGCCAACGGCGCAGCGCCTTTTCCGCAGACGTTTCTGCGCGGCCTGGTTCTGAACAACTGTTGGAGTTCGCAAGTCACGAATTTGTCGTGGTTTGGTCCACCGGCGATCGCGGGGACAAGCACCTCGGCAGTTGTGGAGCTGAACGGCTCCATTGACACTCGCCTGCATGGTGTGCAGGCGTATTATGGCAACACGGTTGTATTGCAGAGTGGTTATTGTGAAGGAATCTACCTGAGTAGTCCGTTGGTGGTTGGCGTAGACTATCTGATACGGCAGACGAATATAACGCAATGGCCGGGATATATGAACGGCAAGGTCATGCTTCTTGGTCTGTGGGTTGCCAACGGGGAAGTGAATACGAATCTAGGCACATTCCAAATCAGCAACGTGACGGACGGTTTTATTGCCAATCTCGATATCACACGGGATGGTGGACCAAATACGGGCCAGGTGTTCCTGGATTTCACGAACATTGCCAACTTTCACGTGACAGGCTGTAATTTCGTGGGTGGCAGTGCGCAGGACGTCGCAATCCAGTTCAAGAGCACGTTCAACTCCTCCAGCAACATCGTTGGCAGTTGTCATTTTGAGAATATGGCGACGGTGATATCGGTTGTTGGCGCAAATGGAACCGTGGCGTTGACCACCTACGCGCTGCATATCGGCAATGTACCGGTGGCAACTGCATTCATTGATCAGACATCTCAGGAAGCAAGCAATTACCTATCATTTGTGTCACCGTCTCAGGCGGGAATACCGGCGGGGATCGGCAATACCAAAGATCATGTCTGGTCGAATGCGACCGGGAGTACACTGTTCCGTATAAACAACGTAGTGAGTGCCGCAAACTTTTTGCGGCATCAGCCTGCTACTTCGACCAATCCACCGACACTGTGCTTTGATGGAACAGATACGTCGGTCGGTGGAGTGATCCAGACGAAGGGCGGCGGCCTCTCGGTGACTGCGACCGGGGCTGCCGGCAATGGCACTCTCGTGAATTTGCTGAATGTGGCGGCCGCCACGAATTGGATCGTTATGCAAAACGCGACCGCAGGTAATCTCAGCCTGTTAAGTACCAATGCGGGAGGACTTGGTGTTCAGCCGAAGGGCGCCTTGTGGCTGTCGCCGGGTGGTGGGTTATTTGCGCCGGGCTTGCCGACGACCAAGCCGGCTGTGGGGTCTGGGCAGGTCTGGAACAATGGCGGCGTTTTGAACATCGCTTGATGGACCAATCCTGATGGCAAATTCCGAATATCATACGCTATTTCAGCAAGTCGGTGAGGTTCTCAGCGGCGTCAGGGGCTTGCGTGACATGGCCGACATCCGGCAGGCGCAGGCGGAGCAGTTGCACGATCTATTGCGCTCCGATTTGGCGTCGCTGCGACGCGAGCATGGAGAGTTGCGCGAAAAATTCGACTGCATGGTGCTCATGGCGCAGCACGACTTGGAATTGCTGCGATCGAGTGCCGATGAGCATAGCCGCGCGATCGACTCGCTTGCCTTGGCGACGGAAGGTCTGCGACGTCCAGTCAGGCAGATCCTGGATGTGAAGTCGCGCTTGGCGAGCCTCCTTTTCTTTGCGGGCGCCTTGGGCAGCATCGCATTGTGGCTGTGTGAGCCGGTTTATCGATGGCTGGTCGATGCCGCGTTACAGCGGCATTGAGCACCAGAACATTTCAGGGCTAACGAGGAGGATAATATGAGCGGATTTCGAAATTGGATCCAGCAGCCAACCACGGTGGCCGGCGTGTCCGCAATTTTCGGCACGTTTGTGGCGTTGCTGATCCACCAGGTGACATGGGCGCAGGCGATTCCGTTGTTTGCGGGGGCGGCGGCATCGGCCATCCTGCCCGATAATAGCGGGGCAAAGCAGCAGGCTCAGCTCTTGGCGGGAACCATGGTCGCCACGTTCACGAAAGAGGCGGCGGCGAAGTCGTAAACCAGAGGGGTGGGCAAGTGTGGCGTGCCGTCAGACCAGTCGGGACTGTGTGACGCTTGCGGCAATGAAGCCGGCGAAGAGCGGGTGCGGGTCAAATGGTTTGCTCTTCAGCTCCGGGTGATACTGAACACCGATGAACCAGGGGTGATCTGGGTATTCGATGATCTCCGGCAAGACGCCGTCTGGCGACATGCCGGAAAAACGCAGCCCGGCTTCTTCCAGTCTGGATCGATAATGAACATTGACCTCATAACGATGTCGATGCCGCTCGGACACGCTTGACGACCCGTTGTACATCGCGCGAACGAGGGAGTGGGCGGCGAGCAAGGCCGGATAGGCGCCCAGCCGCATCGTACCGCCCAGGTCACCACCAGCCTCCCGGCGTTCCCGCTCGTTGCCCCGCGCCCATTCGGTCAACAAACCGACCACGGCATCGGTGCAAGGACCGAACTCGGTGGTGGATGCATCCGGTAGACCGGCGAGATTGCGGGCACACTCAATGACCGCCATCTGCATGCCGAAGCATATTCCGAAGAACGGGATGTTTCGTTCGCGGGCGAAGCGTACGGCGGCAATTTTACCTTCCGTGCCTCGTTCGCCGAAGCCGCCCGGGACGAGTATACCGTGTACATCCTCCAGCTTGCTGACCGCGTCGGGCGTCTCGAAAACTTGGCTGTCCACCCATTCGAGCCGGACGCGCACGCGATTGGCAATGCCTCCATGAGCCAAGGCTTCGGCCAGGCTTTTGTAGCTATCGAGCAGGTTGATGTATTTGCCGACAATGGCAATGCGCACCTCGCCTTCCGGGGCGCGTACGGCGTTTACGATACGCTCCCAGCGTGCAAGGTTCGGTGGTTGGTCGAATGGCAGGCCAAAATGCCGAAGAACCTCGCGGTCCATGCCCTGCTCATGATAGCTGATCGGCACCGCATAAATCGTGTCCGCGTCCAGCGCTGGGATGACCGCACTGGGGCGTACATTGCAAAAACTTGCGATCTTGCGGCGTTCGTTCTCGGGGATTGGACGGTCGCAGCGGCACAGCAGCATTTGCGGCTGAATGCCGACGTTCAGCAGCTCCTTGACCGAATGCTGCGTCGGTTTGGTTTTCAGCTCGCCCGCGCTGGGAATGTAAGGCACGAGGGTCAGATGCACGTAGATGGTGCGCTCCGGTCCTAGTTCATTGCCGAGTTGGCGAATGGCCTCGAGGAACGGCAGGCTCTCGATGTCGCCCACGGTGCCACCAATCTCAATCAGGCAGAAATCCAGATCGTCCGTTTCTCGAACAATTGCTTCTTTGATAGCATCTGTGATGTGCGGGATGACTTGGACGGTGGCGCCAAGGTAATCACCGCGCCGTTCACGCGCGATCACGTCGGCATAGATGCGTCCGGTCGTGGCATTGTCGGCACGCGTGGCCGGTACGCCGGTAAAGCGCTCGTAGTGGCCCAGATCGAGGTCGGTCTCCGCGCCATCATCGGTGACGAACACCTCGCCGTGTTGGTACGGGCTCATCGTTCCCGGATCGACGTTGAGGTATGGGTCGAGTTTTCTTAGCCGCACACGGTAGCCGCGCGCCTGCAGCAATGCTGCCAGTGCCGCGCTGGCGATGCCTTTGCCGAGGGAGGAGACCACGCCGCCGGTGATGAATACGTACCGCGTCATGGGCGCCCCTTCTACACCGGTCATGCCGTGTGCGGATAGGCGTTCAGCAGATTTTGCGCAGCATGGACGCCGCTGAGATAGGCGCCCGCCACAGTCCCGGCGAGACCGTCCGTCGCACACGCCTCGCCGGCGAAGACAAGGCGATTATCCCAGATCGGCGCGGCCAGCCTCGCGCGCGCCCCTGCGGCCCCGGGGGTAGCGTAGGCATAGGCGCCGCGGAACAGCGGGTTTTCACCCCAATCCGTGCAGAGGTGGGCAGGGCCGAAGGCTTGGGCGATGTCGTAGCCGAACGTGCCCGCGAGTTGCTGGCGCATGAAAGCCGCCGCGTCGGCCGGCTGGCCGGCGAAGGACCAGGCGGCCCGGCCACCGACGAAGCCTACCGCCAAATCGGTGTTGTCGGCCCAGAAAATGGTCGAAAGGAACGGAGCACCGCGCGACTCCAGCCGGCGGAACGCGCCCGTGCCGGGCCGGAGACTCAACCGATCCGGGCCTGACGCACGGAGCACGATCTTGCTGAGCAAGCCCATGGGCAGGCCGTTCAGCGCGGAACGCTTTTCAGCGGGCAGCGGCGGCGAAAAGGTGATGGCTTCAGCGCGGAGCACACCCGTCGAGACCGTGACGATAGCGGCCCCGGCGCGCACTACCCCCGACCGGGTGTGCAAACGGACGCCGCCGCTGATCGCCTCAATCCCGCTGACAGGCGTGTCCAGATGCGCGCCCGCACCCGGCTCGAGCAGGCGAGAGACCAGATTGCCCAGCCCGTGCGGGGCCACATAGTTTTCGCCGTCCAACGAATTGGCAAACCAGTCGTGAAGGCTGAGCACATCGGCATCGCCCGCCGCGATGATCGCACCCTCCCAAGCTTCGATCGTGGCGGTCCAGGGATCGCCGGCAACGGGGTCTGCGGCCTCGGCCAGTCTGATATCGGGCCCGGCCAGCCGCGCGGTGACGCAGTCCTGCCATTGCTGTTCGGCACGGTCGTACGCCTCGCCATCGGCGGCCCTTCCCGGTCCATCCATCACGAGCGCGCGCTCGTGCCAGGGCGTATCGGGGTGCACGACAATGCCGCGGCTTTCGGCCAACGGTATCAGCGGATTGCGGTGCGCGGCATGTAACCATTGCGCGCCGTGGTCGAAGCGTGCCCCGCCGAGTATCTCGGGCGTGTCCGTCCAGGCACGGCCACCGATGCGGGTGCCTGCCTCCAGAAGGGCCACGCGCAGGCCCCGCCCCCGCAACAGTTTGGCTGCGGCTAGTCCGGCGACACCGGCACCCACCACTGCCACATCATAGTCGGTGCTGGCCGAAGCCAGCACGGTCAATGTGTGGGCACTTGCGGCGGGGCGGCCGGCCGGGTCGGCGGCGTGACGGGCGCAGCCGGTTTGGGCGATGGGCCGCCCGGCACGCGGGGACCAGCCGCAATCGGGGCGGGCGCGGGCAAGGTGAGGATGCTGCGCCCAACGCCGTTGGTGCCGCGGTTGAGCAGCGCCAGGCTGAGCGAAATGCCGAAGAACATGGCCGCCAGAATAGCGGTCGTCCGGGTCAGCAGGTTCGCCGTGCCGCGCCCGCTCATGAAAGCACCCATGCCCTGGCTGGTGCCGATACCCAGGCCGCCGCCCTCGCTGCGCTGGATCAGCACCACACCGATCATGGCTAGCGTGACGAACAGGTGCAGGACCCGCAGGACAGGGGTCAGGGTCGTAAGCGCGTTCATGGACGTAAGGTGGCTTTCGGCGGCGGTGGCGCCTTCTACAGGCGACGTGGCCGCTTGGGAAGCAACCGGTTCAGCATGCCGCGCGCGCGATGGCCAGAAAGGTGTCCGCCCGCAGCGAAGCGCCGCCCACCAGCGCGCCACCTACCTCGGCAACAGCCAGGAGCTCAGCCGCATTGTCGGGCTTGACCGAGCCGCCATACAGGATGCGAACGGCCTCCCCCGCCGCGCCTAGGCGCTTGGCCAGCGCCGCGCGGATGTGCTGGTGGACAGCCCCTACTTCCGCCGCGCTGGGCGTGCGTCCGGTGCCGATGGCCCAGATCGGCTCGTAAGCGACAGCACCCACGAACCGGTCCGGCAGACTGGCGGCAATCTGGCGGCCCACGACCTCCGTCTCGCGTCCTGCTTCCCGCTCCGCTTCGGTCTCGCCCACGCAAATGATGGGGGAGAGCCCGGCACGGGCCGCAGCCTGCGCCTTGGCCCTTACGGCGGTGTCGGTCTCACCGTGGTTCTGGCGGCGTTCGGAGTGGCCCAAAATCACCGCGGTGCAGCCCACATCGACCAGCATGGCCGCCGAGACATCGCCGGTATGCGCGCCGCTCTCTTCCGGATGGCAGTCCTGGCCGCCGACATGGAAGGGCGAGCCGGCCAGGATGCCGGCGACGGCTGCCAGATACGGAAAAGGCGGGCAGACCAGCAGATCGCAGGTTAGGCCGGCACTGCCTTCCAGCAATTGTCTGGCAAGTGCCCAGGCCTGCGCGGCCGAACCGTTCATCTTCCAATTACCTGCAATCAATTGCCGCACGCCGATCCCCCTGCCCATTTTGCGCGTGGCCGCGGCTTCTCTATAGCTGCGCCAACCCGAACACCCGTGGGATGCCGCGCGATGCTGTCCGCTTTCCGAAAATTCGCCAACACCTGGCCCGCCCGCATCTTCTTCATCGTGCTGGTCGCCTCGTTCGCCAGCTGGGGCGTGGCCGACGTGGTGCGCAACGTGGTCAGCGGTGGCAGCGGTGCCGTGGCAACAGTCGGTGGTCACGACATTACGCCGCCGCAGTTCATGGCCGAGTTCCAGGCCAACATGCGCCGGATGACCGAGCGACTGGCGGACCCGTCGCAAATACCCCCCACTATGCGCATTCAGGTGGCGCGCCAGAGCCTGGACCGGCTGGTGACGCAGGCGGCGCTGACCGCGGAACTGCGCCGGCTGGGTGTGACCGCGCCGGACGCGGCGGTGCGTCAGACCGTGTTCGCCATGCCGGAGTTCCAGGGCGCCGCCGGTACGTTCGACCGCAATATCCTGGTACAAACCCTGGCCAGCAACAACATGACTGAAGCGCACTTCCTGGACCTCGTGCGCCAGGACGTGGCGCAGAACCAGTTGCTGCAGACGGTGGGTGCGGCCTCGGGTGCCTCAAACCTCCTGACTGACCGGATCTACGCCTATCTCAACGAGCACCGGCGTGCCGACATATTGATGCTGGCCTTCGCGGGGCGGCCGCTGCCACCGGCGCCGGCGCCGGCAGTGTTGCAGCGGTACTATGACAATAACCCCGCGCGCTACACTTCGCCCGAATACCGTCATATCAAGGCGGTGATCCTCTCGCCCGACAGCATCGGACGTGAACTCAGCGTGTCGGAGGCCGATCTGCGCGCCTGGTTCGCGACGCATCGGGCCGACTACGTGTCCGCCGAGCGGCGATCGCTGCAGGTTATCACCACCGGCTCCGCCGCGATTGCTACCCAGCTCGCGGCGCGCTGGCGGGCCGGCGCCAGCTGGGATGCCATGCAGGCGGCCGCCAAGACAGCCGGTGCGACAGGCGTGCCTCTGGACGATGCGACGGCGGACCAGGTGCCCTCGCCGGAGCTGGCGCGCGCGGCCTTCGCAGCGCGCGCGGGTGAGATAGTAGGCCCGATCACAGAGCCGCTTGGCAGCTACGTGTTGCGTGTCTCGACCGTCACCCCGGCGCGCAACCCCAGTTTCGAGTCCCTGCGTGATGCCATCCGCGGCAAGGTGGCGGCTGAGCGGGCGCTCGATGTGATCGACGCACGCGCCCAGAAATTGCAGGATGTCTTCGCGGGCGGCGCCAAGATCGATGAAGTGCCGGCCGATCTTGGGGCCACCACCGCCGCCGGAACGTTGGACGCGCAGGGACGAACGCTGGATGGCAGCCAGGCGCCGATCCCCGCGGGCAAGGATGCGCGCCAGGCGATCATCGACGCGGCGTTCAAAACCAACCCTGGCGACGCGATCCAGCCCACCGAGGGACCCGACCATACCTGGTTCGCGCTGGCGGTGGATAGCGTGACGAAACCCGCTCGCCGGCCGTTCGCAGACGTGCGGGCGCACGTGCTGGCGGATTGGCAGGCCGAGCAGGTGCACCACGCGCAGGAGACGGAGGCGGCGCGCATCCTGGGGTTGGTGAAATCCGGCCAGACGCTGGCCAACGCCGCCTGGGGCAGCGGGCTGCAGGTGACACGCACCCCGCCGCTGTCGCGCGGCCGCCCGGCAGCCGGCGTGCCGGCCGAGCTGTCGCAAACATTGTTCACGCTCAAGTTGAACGAGGCGACGATGGTGGAGACCAATGCCGGCTTCGTCGTGGCGCAACTGGCCGAGATCATCCCGCCCGAGGCGCATGGCGACCCGCTCGGCATGACCCAGGCGCGCGAGGGTCTGGCGCATGCGCTGCACGACGATTACTTGCAGATTTTCGCCAATGCCGTTCGCGACCAGGCCCGGCCGGTGGTGCGTCCGCAAGTGGTGCAATCGCTGATCCAGCAGCCTGGCGAATAGGCTGGCAAACCGCCGGTGGCGGAACCACTTATCCACTACCGTGTATCGGTCGGTTGGATACCGTGATACTCTTCCGCCACACCGATTGCAGGTGCCACGGCCAAACGTTTAGGATGCAGGTCATGAGCGATCAAACGATGGATCCGGGTTTTGCCGCCGCGGACACGGCGATCGACCCGATGGCCAGGTTCAGCGGTCAGGCCAGCATATCGATCGCCGCCGGCCTGACAGGCCTGGCCGTGGGCGGCCCGGTTGTCGGCGCATTGAGCGCTGCCGTCGGAGCGGCCGCTGCTTCCGGGTACGCGCACCTTGCCGCCACCAGACATCAGGCTTCTGAAAAACGCGCCGCTAAAAGCCGCGCGTAGCGCCGCCAGTTGAAAGAGACGGTTCTTCGGCTCGAACAGGCCGCGAACGATCTTGCCCTGCAGCTACTCGATATCCTCGACGTGCGCGTCTCGGCCGTGCTGTGCCTGGGGCTGCTGCTGACACTGGGCGCCATCTCCGTGGCAGTCCGGCGCCGGATGCCGAGCATGGATGAGGCGCTGAAGGCCGGCCTTGCCATCCTGTCCGGCCTGGCCGCGCTGCCGATCGCCTGCGTCTTTCTGCTGACCCAACCCCCGGCCATCGACAAGATGTCGGAGGACACGCGCGGCGTCGTCGGGCTGATTTGCGTGGTCGTGCTCAGCTACATGAGTGTCACCGAAATACGCTCCGTCCTGTTCGGCCGCGCCGGCAAGACCACCTGACATGATCGCCAGGCTGGCGTGGTGGACCGGTCCCGCGGACCTGGAGACGCCGGTGGCCGCGTTCTTAAAGCTCGCGCATGGGCAGCCCAACTCGTTCCTGCTCGAAAGTATTGAAGGCGGCCAGGCCCGCGGTCGTTACTCGGTCATCGGCATGGCGCCCGACCTGGTGTGGCGCTGCCGCGACGGTGTGGCGGAGGTGAACCGCCACGCCCGCGCCGCCCCCCATGCTTTCGCCCGCGATCCAAGCCCCGCTCTGAACAGTTTGCGCACGCTGGTAGCCGAAACGCATCTGGCGCTGCCCCCCGGCCTGCCTCCCATGATCGGCGGCCTGTTCGGCTACCTGGGCTACGACATGGTGCGCCTGATGGAGCGCCTGCCTGCCGAAAAACCCGACGAACTAGGCCTGCCCGAAGCGGTGCTGCTGCGCCCAACTTTGTTCTGCGTGTTCGACAACGTGCGCGATGAGCTGACGCTGGCCGCGCCCATTTACCCCGCGGATGGCACCGACCCCGATACCGCCTGGGCCGACGCCCAATTGCGTCTGGCCGAAGCCCGCGCGGCCCTGGCGCGTCCGCTGCCCCAGGCGCCTCCGCCAGTGACGCTGCCGCCGCAACCCGAGCCGCAGGCCAACATGACGCGGGGGGCGTTTCTGGCCGCGGTGGAGCGCGCGAAGGAGTACATTGCGGCCGGCGACGTGTTCCAGGTCGTGCCCAGTCAGCGCTTTTCCGCGCCCTTCTCCCTGCCCCCCTTCGCGCTGTATCGCGCACTCCGGCGCATCAACCCGGCGCCCTTCCTATTCTTCCTCGATTTCGGCGGATTTTCGGTGGTGGGCAGCAGCCCCGAGATCCTTGTGCGTTTGCGCGCCGGCACGGTGACGGTCCGTCCCCTGGCCGGCACCCGCCGGCGTGGCGACACGGCCGAGGAGGATGCGCGCCTGGAGGCCGATCTACTGGCGGACCCCAAGGAGCGCGCCGAGCACCTGATGCTGATCGACCTCGCCCGCCACGATGTGGGCCGCGTGGCCGAGCTCGGCTCCGTTCAAGTGACGGAACGGTTTGCCGTCGAGCGGTTCAGCCACGTCATGCACATTTCATCAACCGTCGAAGGCCGCGCTCGCCCGGGCGTGGACGCGGTCGATGCCCTGATTGCCGGTTTCCCCGCCGGCACGCTCTCGGGCGCCCCCAAAATCCGCGCCATGGAGATCATCGAGGAGCTGGAACCCTCCCGACGCGGCATCTACGCCGGCTGTATCGGCTATTTCGCGCCGGACGGGACAATGGACACGTGCATCGGCTTACGCACCGCCGTGGTCAAGGACGGCACGATGTATGTGCAGGCGGGGTGCGGGGTGGTCGCTGATTCCGTGGCGGAGTCCGAATTCGAGGAGACGCGGCAGAAGAGCCGGGCGCTGTTCCGGGCGGCGGAGGAGGCGGTGCGGTTTGCGTCGGAGCGCTGAAACGGGGATCACGGCGCTCGCCTGAGTACCGTGTCGCCCGACGCGCGTTTCGAATCCGGCCTTGCAACCAGCGGCCTGCTCACCTGACACTGGGCATATGTGTCAACTCCCTGCCGACGAGTTGTTGGATCCGGCGGGGCGGTTGCGGGGGGCTTGGCGGCGGGTGCTGGGGGCGCTGCTGGGGATGGGGACGGAGGCGCTGCGGGAGCGGGCGGCGGAGTTGGCGCGGGCTTGCGCCGAGGAGGGGGTGAGGGCGGCGGGGGAGCGGGCCTGGCGGTGTGATGCGATCCCGTTTCTGCTGACGGAGACGGAGTATTCGGGGCTGGCGCTGGGGCTGGCGCAGCGGGCCGAACTTTTGGAGCTGGTGCTGGCCGATGTGTACGGGCCGCGGCGGCTGCTGGCGGACGGGTTGCTGCCGCCTTCGCTGGTGTATGGGAGTGAGGGGTATGTGCGGGCCTGCCGTGCGTCGGTCGAGGGTGGGCGGGCGCCGGGGCGTGCGCTGAATCTTTACGCGGCGGACCTGGTGCGCGGGCCGGGCGGGTGGTGCGTGCTCGCGGACGTGACGGGAGAGCCGGCCGGGCTGGGCTATGCGCTGGAAAACCGGCGGGTGCTGTCGCGGGTATTGCCGGAGCTGTTCCGCGGTTTTGACGTGGGCGCGCTGCGGCCTTTTTTCGATACGTGGCAGGACGGGCTGCAGCGGCTGGCGCCCGCGGAGGTGGGCAATCCCGGACTGGCGCTGCTGACTCCAGGGCACGCTGACCCTCGGTGGTATGAGCATGTGGTGCTGGCCGGCGCGCTGGGGTGCGCGCTGGTGGAGGACGAGGATTTGGCGGTCCGCCACGGCGCGCTGTGGATCAAGACGCTGCGCGGGTTGCAGCCGGTGCATGTGCTGGTGCGTCGGCAGCGCGGGGGGGCGATCGATCAGCTCGAGCTGTCCGGCGATGCACGATGCGGGGCGCCGGGGCTGATGGTCGCGTGGCGGGACGGGGCGCTCAAAATGCTGAACGGGCCGGGGGCTGGCTGGGCGGAGGCGCCGGCACTCAGTGCGTTCTTGCCGGACGTGTCGCAAGCGCTGACAGGGCGGGCGCTGGCGTTGGAGGGGGTGCCGTCGCTGTGGCTGGGGAATGCGGCGGCGCGCGCGCGGGTGGCGGGCGAGGATGGGTGGTGGGTGATGTCGGCCACCGATGCGGGTGAGGCGGTAGCGCCGTGGGCGTCGGCGCGGGCGGCTGTGGCCGAGCGGCCCTGGGCGTTTTGCGCGGTGGCGCCGCCGCCGGCGAGCACGGTACCCTGCCTGACGGCGGCGGGCGGGCTGGATCCGCGGCCGGTGATACTGCGGCTGTTCCTGGTGTTCGACGGGGACGCGTGGCGGCCGTTGCCGGGCGGGCTGGCGCGGGTGGTGTCGACGGGGGATGCGATGGGGCGGGTGGCACCGCATGAGGCGCTGACCAAGGATGTTTGGGTGCTGCAGGAGGAAGGGTTTTATACGCGCGGCCCGGCGCACCTGCAGGTGCCGCGGTTGGCGATACGCCGAGCGGCCGGGGACGTGCCGAGCCGGGTGGCCGATAATTTCTACTGGCTGGGCCGGTATCTGGAGCGGCTGGAGACGGCGGCGCGGCTGGTCCGCATCGTGCTGGGACGGCTGGGGCGGGGACCGCCGCTGCCGCGCGATCTGCCGGATTTTGCGGTGCTGACGGCGTGCCTCGTCGATGCGGGGGTGGTGCCGGAGGAGCAGGCCGGGGCGGGCGGGGCGCAATTGGCCGATGTGCTGGTGCGCGCGCTCTCCCGCGATGGGGGCGTGGTCGCGGGGCTTATGGGGCGGGTGCGTGACCTGGCCGATCTGTTGCGCGACCGGCTGAGCACGGAAATGCACGCTTCGGTGGCCGGCGAGCTACGGCGGTTGAAGGGGGCGCGGGTGTTGCTGCGGCCCGGGCAGCGCGCGGTGGGAATCGGACTGGCGCAGGATTTTACCGGCGAGCTGCTGGGGTTTTGCGCGATGGTGGCGGGCTATACTGCCGAAAATATGGGGCTCGGCGGCGGGCGGCTGTTCCTGGATCTGGGGCGGCGGATCGAGCGGGCGCAGGCGGTGACTGGCCAGCTGGCGCAGGCGCTGGACCAGCTTCCCGAGCGGATCGAGGCCGGGCTGATGCTGGCGCTGGAGATGTGTGACAGCGCGCTGACCTATCGCGCGCGGTACCTGACGGCGGTGCAGCCAGTGGCGGTGCTGGATCTGCTGCTGGCCGATGGAGGCAACCCGCGCAGCCTGGCGTATCAGCTGGGCGCCGCGCAAGCGAGTTTCCTGGTGCTGGAGGCGGGCGAGGCGGGCGAATTGGGCGCGCGCGTGGGGACGCTGCTGGCGCAGGTGGAGGGGATGGTGGCCGAGCTGGCCGCGACCGATCCGCCTGCGCAGGCGGCGTTGCTGGCGCCGCGGCTGCGCGACTTAGGTGGGGAGGTGTCGGAGGTGTCGGACGCGGTGCGGCGGCGGTATTTCGCGCTGCTGCCGGTGACGTTCACCGACGGGCGGGAGGGATGAGGTATCGCGTCCGGCACGCAACCCAGTACGATTACGCGACGCCAGTCGATCTGGGGGCGCACATGCTGCATCTGCAGCCGCGCGTGCTGGCCTGGCAGGCGGTGGTGGATTGCCGGCTGGGGTGCGATCCGGCGTCCGGGGTGAGGCGGACCGGGACGGATTGCTTCGGCAATGCGGTGAGCTGGCTGTTCCTGGATCGGCCGCATGCGCGGCTGACGGTGACGCTGGAGGCGGAGGTGGAGGTGCGGCCGCCGCCGGTGCCCGACGCGCGGGCGACGCCGGCCTGGGAGGCGGTGCGGGACGGAGCGTGCGGGGCCGGTGCGGTGGAGGCGGCGGAGTTCGTGTTTGACTCGCCGATGGCGCCGGCGATCGCGGCGGCGCGCGACTATGCCGCAGCGTCGTTTCCGGCGGGGCGGTGTGTGCTGGAGGGGGTACTCGACCTAAACGCGCGTATCGGGCGCGACATCGCGTTTCGCGCCGGGGTGACGAAGGTAGGCACGACGGTGGCGCAGGTGCTGGCGGGGCGGGCGGGTGTTTGCCAGGATTTTTCGCATCTGATGATCGCGGGGCTGCGCGGGCTTGGTTTGCCTGCCCGCTATGTCAGTGGTTACATCCGTACGAAGCCGCCGCCTGGGCAGCCACGGCTGCGTGGATGCGACCAGTCGCATGCGTGGGTGGGGTGCTGGCTGGGTGCGGCGGACGGGTGGGTGGATATCGATCCGACGAATGGGGTGCTGATCAGGGATGAGCATGTGGTTCTAGGCTGGGGCAGGGATTTTTCCGACGTGAGCCCGCTCTGCGGCGTCATTTTGGGGGGCGGCAAGCATACGCTGAGCGTGAGCGTCGATCTGGAGCCGGTCGAGACGGCTGATGACTGATGACGTGCAGGGACTGCTCGACGGCTACGACAAGGGCAAATTCTTCTGCGAGCTGATGGACTGCGCGGCGCACGATCCGGCGGTGCGGCTGATCGCGAGCCGGCTGGCGGCGATGGATCCGGCGGAGTTGCAGCGGCGGGCGCATATCGCCGAGGTGGAGCTGTACAACCAGGGGATCACGTTCACCGTCTATTCGGACAAGGACGCGATCGATCGCATCCTGCCGTTCGACCTCATTCCGCGCGTGCTGACCGCGCGCGAGTGGGACACGCTGGAGCGTGGCGTGCGGCAGCGCGTGGCGGCGCTGAACGCGTTCATCTGGGACGTCTACCACGGGCAGAATATTCTGAAAGATGGCGTGGTGCCGTCCGCCCTGGTGCTGGGCAACAGCAATTTTCGGCCCGAGATGGTGGGGCTGGACGTGCCGCACGGGACCTACGTGCATGTGTGCGGGGTGGACATCATCCGCGACCAGCATGGCGCTTTTCTGGTGCTGGAGGACAATGCGCGCACGCCGTCCGGCGTGTCCTACGTGATCGAGAACCGCAACATGATGCGGCGGATCTTCCCCGATCTGATGGACGGGATCGCGGTGCGGCCGGTGGGATCGTACGGGATGATGCTGCAGGCGGCGTTGGCCGAAATTGCGCCCACCGACGTGTCCGACCCGCAGGTGGTGCTGCTGTCGCCCGGGATTTATAACTCCGCCTACTTCGAGCACATCTTTCTGGCGCGCGAGATGGGCGTGCCGCTGGTCGAGGGCAACGACCTGGTGGTGCAGGACGGGTGCGTGTGGATGCGCACGACGGCGGGACTGGCGCCGGTGCATAGTATATATAGACGACTGAACGACGATTTCCTCGATCCGGACGTGTTTCGCGCGGACAGCCAGTTGGGTGTGCGCGGGTTGATCGATGCGTGGCGTCGGGGGCGGGTGGCGATTGCAAACGCGGTGGGCACGGGGGTGGCCGACGACAAGGCCATCTACGCGTACATGCCGCGCATCATCCGATATTACCTGGGCGAAGATGCGGTGCTCGCCAATGTGGAGACGCATATTTGCGGGGAGGCGGAGGGGTTGGCCTATACGTTGGCCAATCTGGAAAAACTGGTGGTCAAGCCGGTGGGGGAATCGGGCGGGTATGGACTGATCATCGGGCCGCATGCCACGCGCGACGAGATTGCCGCGTTCCGCGTGCAGCTTCTGGCTGATCCGGCCAACTATATAAGTCAGCCGATGATCGATCTGTCGGTCTCGCCGACCTTGGCCGGGGACCGGCTGTTACCGCGGCATGTGGATTTGCGTCCGTTCGCGATCACGGGGCGCAAGACTTGGGTGCTGCCTGGCGGGTTGACGCGGGTGGCGCTGCGGGAGGGATCGCTGGTGGTCAATTCGTCGCAGGGGGGCGGATCGAAAGATACATGGGTACTGGAGTGAGGCGCACGCGATGACCACGTGCGAGGACTCCGACGCGTCTGCGCGGCGGCCGGCGCTGCTGCTGTCGCGCTATGCGGAGGCGCTGTTCTGGATGGCGCGATACATGGAGCGCGTGGAAAACCTGGCGCGCGTGCTGGATGTGACCGACACGTTCGTGCGGCATGGCGTGGACCAGTCCGGCTGGCGCAGCGTGATCCAGATCAATGCCGACGAGGAACGGTTTACCCGGCTGTACCACGGCCACGCGACGGCGGAGAACGTGGCCCGTTTCTATCTGGCCGACCGCGACAACCCCAACTCGATTTTGTCGGCGTTGTTCGCGGCGCGGGAGAATGCGCGCACCTTGCGGCCGCTGATCCCGATCGAGGTGTGGGGGCACATCAACGTGTTCTACAACCATGTACGGGGGCTGTCCGGGGCGGATTCCGCACCGTCCCGCGTGTCCGGGCTGTGCGCCTATCTGAAGGAGCAGTGCCAAACCCATGCGGGCATTATCGACGGCACGCTGTATCGCGACCAGAGCTGGGCGTTCTATGCGATCGGCAAGTTCATCGAGCGCGGCGACCAGACGTCGCGGCTGGTGGATATCAAGTATCACACGCTGCTGCCCTCGCCGGAGGATGTGGGCAGCGCGCTGGATGTGAGCCAATGGCACGCGTTGCTGCGGGCGGCCTCCGGCTATCAGGCATATCGGCGGATCAATCCCAGCTACATGACGCCGGCGTCGGTCGCCGGCTTCTTGCTGATGAACCATTCGTTTCCGCGCAGCGTGACGCTGTGCGTGCGCCAGATCGAGATGTACCTGTCGCAGTTGAGCTCCGGGTACGGGCTGCGCGGCGCGTATCGGGCGCAGGAGCGGCTGGACGAGTTGCGGGCGGCGCTGATGGACCAGACGATCAACCAGATACTGGCGCGCGGGCTGCACGAGTTTTTGGACTGGGTACAGTTGCAGTTCATCGGGTTGCAGGAGGCGATGGCGGAGTCGTTCTGGCGCAAACCGGGGATGGCGCAGGGCCAGGGGCAGTCGTAGCCGTCAGTCCTCGCTGCCAGGGCGCCTGCGGCCATCCCTCGGGAATTCGATGTCCTCGTAGATCTCCGCACCTGGAATCTCGACGCCAATTTTCCTCGCTGCTGGAGCAGGACGTAGCGTCGGACCGACGGTATCGCGCGATGATCACGTAATTTCTCGACGTGGTCGATCCGGTCAGACCGGGCTGATAACCTCGAATATCACGACGGCGCCTTGGATCAGCTTGGCGTCCTCGCGAACGGGCATGCAGGTGACGAGCGCGTCCGGGTAGCGGACGGCCGCCCCGGCCGTCTCCACGCCGGCATCGGGTCCAAGGCACCGGCACGGCGTGCCTCGCAGGCGGGATCGCAGGGCATCCCAGAGATTTTGGCAGATGAGATTGTGGTTGTTTGTACCCCAGTGCACAGCGACCGCCGCAAATCCGTCGAACTCGTAGCGCCGGTCATCGGGTGGCTCCCAAGCAAGAAATTCTGCCTGGGTCATGGTGGGAGTGACGAGGGCGTGGCCCAGGCGGACTGCATAGCCGGGGGGCGTCGGCACGCATCCTTGCCGGTGCTGGCGCGTAGCTGTGGGTCATGAATGACGCCACGATCGGCCCGAGCCACCGCCTGCGCAGTGCCGCGCGCGTGCACGCGGCACTGCGCGCGCTGCCCGTGGGCGAACTGGCGGCGGAGACCGCGGGGGTGCCGCTGCTTGTGCTGGCGCCGCATCCCGACGACGAGACGCTGGGCTGTGGCGGGCTGATCGCGCAGGCGGTGGCGACGGGCCAGGAAGTGCGTGTGCTGGTGCTGACCGACGGCACCAAATCGCACCCGGCTTCGGCGGCCTATCCGGCCGCGCGGCTACGGCGATTGCGAGAAGGGGAGAGCCGGGAGGCGGCGCGGGCGCTGGGCCTCGATCCGGCGCACGTGGCATTCCTGAGATTGCCGGATGCGCATATGCCGCAGGGCGGCGCGGCGGCGGAGCGCGCGGCGAACGCAGTGGCGGTGCATGCAGCGGCGATACGGACGGGCGCGCTGTTCGTGACCTGGCGGCATGATCCGCATGGCGACCACAAGGCGGCGGCATCCCTTGCGTCAATCGTGGCGGCGCGGCTTGGTGTTCCCCTGTTCGAATATCCGGTCTGGGGTTGGACCTTGCCGCCACGCCGTTTGCTGGAGACGGGCGACACGCGCGGGTTCCGGCTGGATGTGCGCGCGCATCTGCCGGCCAAGCGGCGGGCGATCGCCTGCCACCGATCGCAGCTTGGCCAGGTGGTAAAGGACGATCCGGGCGGGTTCACGATGGATCCGGCCTTTGTCGAATTGTTCACCGGACCCTGGGAGACGTTCTTGCGCGTCGCGTGATCAGCGTAAAGCCGGCTGTGGCGCGTATTCGGGGAACAGGGTCGCCAGCCCGTCGGCCGTGGCGGCGCAACGGCCGCGTTCGGTGATGAGGCCAGTGATCAACCGGTGCGGTGTCACGTCGAATGCGGGGTTTGCGGCGGGGCTGCCGGTGGGCACCACGCGTACAGTGGCGACCGAGCCATCCATTGCGCGGCCGGTGACCGTTGTGATTTCGGAAGCTGCCCGTTCCTCAATTGGGATTTCGCTGATGCCGTCGCTGACCCGCCAGTCGATCGTGCTGGAGGGCAGGGCGACGTGGAACGGCACGCCGGTATCGTGCGCGGCAAGTGCCTTGAGGTATGTGCCGATCTTGTTCGCGGCATCGCCCAGATTGGTGACGCGGTCGGCGCCGACGATCACCAGATCGACTTTTCCGTGCTGCATCAGATGACCGCCGGCATTGTCGGAGATGACCGTGTGGGCGACGCCATGCTTGCCGAGTTCAAACGCGGTGAGTGCGGCGCCCTGGTTGCGCGGCCGCGTCTCGTCGACCCAGACATGCACGTCGATGCCGGCATCGTGCGCCTTGTAGATCGGCGAGAGCGCGGTACCCCAATCGACGGTGGCCAGCCAGCCAGCGTTGCAATGAGTAAGGATGTTGACGGGCCGGCCCGGCTGTTCGGCAGCCGCGTGCTGGATCAATGGCAGGCCGTGCGTGCCGATGCGTTCGTTTTGTGCCGCGTCCTCGTCGGCGATGGCGTGTGCCTCGCGATATGCGGTGGCGACGCGGTCGGCTTGGCGGGTGTTCCGCAGCACGGTCAGCATGCGATCCAGCGCCCAGGCGAGATTGACGGCCGTAGGGCGCGTGGCGGCCAGCAACGCCGCGCTCTCCTCCATGGCGTCGGTCGAGGAGTTGGCGCGCAATGCGAGTGCCAGCCCGTAGGCGGCGACGGCGCCGATCAGCGGGGCGCCGCGCACCTGCATAGTACGTATGGCGTGGGCGACCTCGCGCACGGTGGTGAGTTTTGGAAATTCCAGCGACCAGGGCAGTTTCGTCTGGTCGATGATGCGCAGGGACCAGTGATCGTGCTCGTCGATCCACACGCTGCGATAGGGTGTGCCGTCGATCTTCATCGCGTGTCCATCAGATGCGCTGGTGCAGCACGCAGACGAGCGTGAACAGCCGGCGCGCGGTTTCGAAGTCGATATCTACGCGGCCTTGCAGGCGGGCCACCATCAGCTCGGCCCCTTCGTTGTGCAGGCCGCGCCTTCCCATGTCGATCGCCTGGATGCTGGCCTCTCGCCCGTCCTGCACGGCATGCGCGTAGCTTTCAACGAGCAACTGGTAGTCCTTTATCAGCCGGCGGAACGGGCCCAGCGCCAGGCCCAGCGCCATCAGCGGCGCGTCCGCTTCGTCGCGCACGTCGAAGGCGAGGCGGCCCTCGACGATGGAGAGATGCAGCACGAACGGACCGGCCAGACCGCGCGGCGCGAACAGGTTTTCGACGGCGAGGTCGCGCACCGCCTGGTCTAGATCGGCCTGCTGCAACGGCGAGAGCTGGCCGCGTTTTTCGCCGTCCAGCACGACGGCGGCGAGCGAGCGGGGACGGTCATGCGGCGACGTGGCGGCGTGCTGGAAGCATGAAGCGGCATTGTGTGCTTCAGGCATCGGCCTCGTCCGGCGGTTTCATGAAGCCGAGCTTCATCATCAGGCCGACGGTGGCGCCCTTGACCGGACGGATCAGTAGCAACGTCAAGGCCAGCGTGCCGGGTAGGAAGATCGCCATTTCGGTGGCGACCGGCATGAGCACCAGCCGCTCCATTGCCACCAGCGAGCCGATCGCGACATGGGCGACGATGAAGACGGTGAAATAGGGCGGAGCGTCGTCGGCGCGTATCAGGCCAAGTGGCGCCGCGCACGCGGCGCATATGGGGGTGACGCGCAGCCAGCCGTTGAACAAATGGCCGCGCCCGCACACCGGGCAGCGTGCGCGCACACCGCGGCCCAAAGCGGTCAACATGGGCGGTGCGTCGAAGATGGCGGCCGGCTTGCGTCGTGGCTGCCATTGCGTGGGGAGCGCGTCGGGCATGTTCGCCTTCATGCTTGTGTCGCAGACGGATGGAAGCTGGTCCGTGCGTGGCCGCATGGCAAGTCGCTTGGGCGCGTGGGCGCCTTGCACATTGTCGGGCTTGCAGGCGAAACAGCGCCGCCCGCCCCGTACGTATGCCGGTGGCAGAGGCGGAGGGAGGCGCTGGCATGTTGATCGCACGAACGCGCGAGGCGCTGGATGCGACGTTGCGCGAGGTCCGCGGCCGGCACGCATGCGTGGCCCTGGTGCCGACTATGGGTGCTCTGCATGCCGGACATCTGGCGCTGGTGGCCGACGCGCATACGTTGGGAGGCGTAGTCGCCTCGATCTTCGTCAACCCGCTGCAATTCGCACCTTCCGAGGATCTGGCGCGGTATCCGCGCGACGAGGCAGGCGATCTTGCGGCGCTGGCGCAGGCCGGCTGCGACGCCGTCTGGCTGCCCGATGTCGCGGAAATGTATCCCGCGGATGACGCAACGACCATCGAGGTCGGTGGTCCGGCACTGGGTTGGGAAGGCGACATGCGGCCCGGCCATTTTCGCGGTGTGGCCACCGTTGTTGCCAAGCTGTTCGGGCAAATTCGGCCGGATGTTGCCTGTTTCGGTGAGAAGGACTGGCAGCAACTGCAGGTGATCCGCCGTATGGCGCGCGATCTCGCACTGCCGGTCCGGGTGCGTGGCGTGGCGACCGAGCGCGAGCCGGACGGTTTGGCGCGATCCTCGCGCAACCGCTTCCTGACGGATGCGGAACGGAAGCTGGCGCCGCTGTTGTATGCGACGCTGCTGGAGGCGCGCGATGCGTTGCATGGAGCCGCGCAAACCGAAGCGGTGCTGGCACAGGCACGTTCACGGGTGCGGGAACTTGGCTTCTCGCTCGAATACCTGGCGCTGGTCGCAGGTGATACCATGCGGCCCGCATCTGCGGTGCTGTCCGGAACGCGGCTGATCGCGGCGGCACGGCTGGGCAGTGTGCGTCTGCTGGACAATATCGACGTGGTGTAAGTCTGCGCCCGCGAAGATGCAGGGCGACGGCTGTCGCGAACGAAACGCACGATGTCTGTCGAAACTTCATCGTAACTGCTGATGTTGATTGACATGACCGCGACATGCGGTCGATAGCGGACGCAGCGCATGTCTGCGACTCGGCAACGAGGCGATTACCGGCCGCATGCACGCGTGAATATCTGGTAAGGCGCAGTGTTGAACCAGCCGCGTGAGTGGCACCAATCCGGTGATTGGCGCGAACAGAGAGGAGCACATCGACAATGAGTGAGGACAGGACAGGGGCGCCCGAAGGGGGCCGTTCAAAGGCGAGCCAGCCGATGGCGGTCAGATCGACGACGCGGCGCGGTCCGGCCACGACGGCGCGCGGCAAGGTGCGCACCGCGTCGACGCCGGGCCGCAAGCCGAAAGGTTTGACGACGACCCGGGCGACAAAGGCCGCGCCTAAAAAGACCACGACACGCACGGCCAAGTCGGCGACCAAGCGCACGGCCAAGCCGGCCGCGACGCGCACGGCGAAGACCACGCGCGCGAAGCCCACGACGACGCGCGCCGCCAAGGCGACGACGACCCGGCGCGCCGCCGCTGGCACGCGCACCACCAAAGCGGCTGCTGCACGCGGCACGAAGGCGGCCGCCACGCGCGGCACGAAGACCACCGCCAAGCGCACGACGAAAGCCGCCGCCACACGCGGCACGGCGCGCACGACGACCCGTGGGACGAAAGCCGCGACGACCCGCGGAACCAAAGTGACCGCACGGAAGACAGCGACGCGTGGCACCAAGGCGGTGACAGCGCGCGGTACAACGCGCAAGACAACACGCACCACCGCGGCAAAGACGCCGAGGGCGGCAAAGTCTGTGACGCCGCGCGCCACCAAGGCTGCTACCGCCCGCAAGGTGGACGGCCGTTCCACGAACGGCCGCAAGACCGGCGCGCGGGTTGCCAAGACGACGCGCGCCGCCAATGGCTCGGGTCGGGTTTCGGCACGCACTGCCGCGTCCGAGACGACGCGCAAGCCGCGGCGCGGGCGCAGCGCCGAGGTGGCCAGCGAGCATCTGGACATGTCCGCGATCGAGGCGGCGCCGAAGAAGCGCGGCCGCCGCAAGAAGATCCACGAGACGCCGGTGGAAACGCAGGCGGCCGAGGAACACGAGGCAGGCACGACGGAGTCCGACGACTTCGAGCACGTCTGACGCTGGACGGCGGGCCGGGTCGGTTTTTCCGGAGACTCCGATCCAGCCCTCCGCCAGTCAGGATTTCGCGGACAGTCAACCGAGTTGTCGCACGCCGTGGCGGTCCGGGGCCGGGCTGTTCATGCGCGCGCCTTGAAGGTTTGCGGGCCTTGCGCGCGGGAAGCGGGCCGTCCGCTTGCTGCATAGCGGCTGGTCTGCTGGGAGCCTCGGGCTGCCTTGGCGACCAGATCGAGCACGCGCTGCTGCACACGCATGGCGCGTTTGAGCAGTTGGCGGTTTTCCTCGGCCAGCAATCCCAAATCGCGCATCGCATCGCCAATGACCGTACCCGGGTCGGCCGCGCGCCAGGCCGCGGCCAGTGCATCGGCGGCGGCATGTTTGGCGGCGAGCAGCCCGCCGGCGCGGGCGAAATCCATCGCGGCGAGTGCTGCGTTTTCTTCCGTCAGCAGGGAGCTGAGCCGTTGCACGGCGGCCTCCATCCTGGGATCCAAACCGGAGACCGCTATGGTCTGGTGCATGTTCATTGTTTTGCTTCCTGCAATCGCAGCATTTGCTGAAGAACGGGGTCGGCCAGGCCCAATCCGCCGCGATGCGCCATCTGCTTGGCGATCTCGCTGATCATCATCGGTTTGAATGCTTGTTCAGCGGCGCCGCCGCCGAATGGGCCGTCCGACGTGTCGGCCGTGTCGAAGATCGGCTTGAGCAGCTCGTTCAGCGCCACGGCGGTGAAGTCTTCCGCTGCTTTTTGCAGTTTTGCGAGCGTCGGCGGGGTGCGTGCGGCCGTCATGCCCGGATCAACTTTCATTATCTCACCTCCAGGTCGGCCTGCAGCGCACCAGCGGCTTTGATGGCTTGCAGAATGCTGATCAGGTCGCGCGGGCCCACACCGAGGGCATTAAGGCTGGCTACCAAGTCGCGCAGCGTTGGCTGAGCAGTCAGCAGGCCGAGCTTGTGGTCGTGTTCGGTGTCAATGCTGATCGAGCTGCGCGGCACGGTTTTCGTTTTGCCCCGGCTGAACGGTTCGGGCTGGCTCACCTCGGGTGTTTCGGAAACGCGTATCGTGAGATTGCCCTGGGCGATCGCGACGGTGCTGATGCGGACGTTTGCGCCCATCACAATAGTGCCGCTCGTCTCGTCGATGACGACCACAGCCGGTGTATCCGGCTCGACGCGCAGATCTTCGATACGCGTCAGGGCGTCCACCACGTCGTGTCCGCGCAGATCGAGTGCGACGGTACGCGGATCCGTGGCGCGGGCCACGCCGGGACCGATCGCCTGATTGATGGCGACTTCCATGCGGCGCGCGGTGGTCAGGTCAGGGTTGCGCAGCGCCAGCGCCACATCGTTGTGGGCGCCGAGCGCAAAGGCGACCTCCCGTTCGACGATCGCACCGTTGGCGATCTTGCCCGATGTCGGCACATTGCGCGTGACCGAGGATCCCGATGCGCCGCGCGCGGCGACGGCGCCGGTGGTGACCGCGCCCTGGCCCACGCCATACACCTCGCCATCGGCGGCCAGCATGGGCGTGACGAGCAGCGTGCCGCCCGATAGATTGGTGGCGTCACCGATCGCCGAGACCGACACGTCGATACGGCTGCCGGTGCGCGCGAAGGCCGGCAGGTTGCCGGTGACCATGACGGCGGCGACGTTTTTGGTTTGCAGCTTGGCGATCTGGTCTCGCGTGTTGACGCCGAGACGTTCGAGCATGCCGACGAGCGATTTACGCGTGAAAACGGCGTTGTCCAGCTTGTCGCCCGTGCCATTAAGACCCACGACGAGGCCGTAGCCGACGAGCTGGTTTTCTCGGACGCCTTCGACATCGGCAATGTCCTTGACGCGGACTTGCGATCTGGCGGGGTGACATCCTGCGACGGCAACTATCGCCGCGATCAGCGCCAGACCATGCGGCCTTCGCAGCTTGGCAACCATTGCGCGGCAGAGTGCGGCAAGGCGGCCGGTGATGATGTGCGGCGCGAGGCGTCGGTCGGACATGTCGACAGGACATCATCAAATGGTTGCTGGAACGTGCATCGCTGCCGGATGCGTTTGAGGAGGCTCGGAAGATGCGTATCGGCGGCCCCGACATACCGATACGGGCGGTGCGCTCGCGGGCGCGGGGCCATGCGTCCGGATTTAGCTTGCCGGCGGGTGATGACGCGGCTGGAATGGCGCGGGGCTGCCTGGAGGCCGGGGCCTCGGCGGCAACGAACGCGGTGTCGCTGCTGGCCGATGGCCCCGGTGCGGATGGCGCAGTTACGGACCGCGAGGCCAGGCGACACGGCCAGGCGGTGCTGGATGCGCTGGCTGGCTTGCAACTGGCCCAGCTTGGCGGGGATCCCCGCGCCTCGCTTTCGGGATTGGCCGATCTGGCCGCTGCACCGCGACCTGCGTCGGATCCCGGGCTGGAGGAGGTGTTGCAGGCCATTGCGGCTCGCGCCGCCGTGGAGCTTGCGCGCGGACGTTAGGCCACATGCATAGGCGTGCCCTGCTTGGCGGCGTGGCGCGCCATCGCTATAAGCCGCGCCAGAACGGCAGAGGTGTCATACGGCGCCTCGCCAGCATATCTGAGGACCGGCCCGCATGATGCTCACGCTGCCGCCCGACTATCGGCCGTCCGACAGCGAGGAGTTCATGAACCCGCTGCAGGTCGAGTATTTTCGCCAGAAGCTGCTGCGCTGGCGCGCCGACCTGCTGCGCGATGCCGACGATACGCTGACCAGCCTTGGCCAGGGCGGCATTTTGGAGGCCGATATCACCGACCGGGCCAGTGTGGAGACCGATCGCGCCCTGGAGCTGCGCACGCGAGATCGCGCGCGCAAGCTGGTGTCCAAGATCGACCAGGCCGTGCAGCGCATCGAGAATGGGCAATATGGATATTGCGAGGAGACGGGGGAGCCGATCGGCCTGAAACGCCTGGAGGCGCGGCCGATCGCCACCCTTTCGCTGGAGGCGCAGGAGCGGCACGAGCGCATGGAGCGCGTGCATAGGGACGAGTAGGTCAGCTATCAGCGGTCAGTCATCAGACGGGCCTTTTCTGGTGGCTAAAGCCGATGGCTGACAGCTAGAGCATCATCCGATCGAACGGAATCGTTCGGTCGGATAAAGATGCTTGCCAAAACAATCAGCTAGAGCTTGGTCCGTGAGCCAATGCGAACGGATCATGCTCTAGAAAGGTAGCAGGATATCCAGCGCCTGCTGGCCGTAGCGGGCCTGCTGGACATCGGTGAGCTGGCCGCGGCCGCCGTAGGAAATGCGGGCTTCGGCCATCCGGTCGTGCGGGACGGTGTTGTCGCTGGCAATATCCTGCGGGCGAATGACGCCGCTGACTTGCAGCTCGCGCAGTTCGCTGTTCACCCGCATCTCTTGGCGTGCTGCAATCACCAGGTTGCCGTTGGGGAGGACCTGGGTGACGACGCCAGCCAGGCGCAGGGTCACACTTTCGTTGCGTTTGATCTGACCGGAGCCGACCGCGCTGTTGCTGCTATTGGCGTTGACCAGAAGCGATGAATTCACCGCCTTGCCGAGCAATTTAGGCAGGCTCGCCTCAAGCCCGAATAGATTCGGCAATCCCTCGCTTTCCGCGCCGGTCCGCGTGGCGCTGGTGGCATTCTGCACATTGGCTGCATCTGTTGTGTTAACCAGCACGGTCACGATGTCGCCCACCTGTGCCGCGCGCTGGTCCTTGAAGAAGGCGCGGCTGCCGCTGCGCCAGAGGCTGGCGGGCTCGCGCGGCGAGATCTCGGCACGCGGCATTGGCATGGTGACAGGACGCCAGCGCGGATCGGCGGTGGGGTCGGCCGTGGCCGTCATCACGGGTGGGCGGCCAATTTCGGACATGCGCTGCAGCGTGTTGCAGCCCGATAGCGCGGCCAGCAGCGCGGCACAGGCGACCGCACGCCTCATCGTGCGGAGACCAGCGTGATGGCAGCGGTGCGAGGCGCCACGCGCACCTCGCCCTCGCTGGTGACTTCCGCGTCCACGATGGAGTGCGACATGGGGTTTTCCACCCGAATGCGGTCACCGCGCGCGCCGGCCTGCACCGCGATACCCTGCGCGCAAAGCGAGATGCCGTCGCTGTCGAGGCGCATGCGCACGAGCGCGCCGCGCTGGACGAGTGGCGGCCGTGTGAGGTCGGCGCTGGTCAATGCCTGGCCTGCGGACACGTCGTGGCGTGTTGCCATGCCGACGATCGAGTCCGCTTGCAGGGGGCGCGCGCCGTGCAGGCTAGAGATGCGCACGCGAACCATCTGCACATCGTCGGCGGAGAGGGTGCTGCCTGGCGAGAGGCGGTGCGTGGCGGCGGCGGTGCGCGCCATCGGCACGACCTGGCCGGCGACGCGCATCTGTATAGGCGGCATGTCGGCGGCCGAGACGGTGAGCATGGCGGTGAAGCGGCCGCCTTGCGGCTCGTAATTCAGCTGCACGATCTCGGGCGTGATGCGGCTGCCATGCGGCACCATGATCGGTTGCAGGTCGGGCGATATTATGTCGGCGTCTGCAGGTGCGCCGGAGTCTTCAAGGCTGCGGCGCAATGAAGCGGCGAGTGACGCGCGGGACAAGACATCGCCGCGGCGTTCTATGATCGCTTGTTCGCTGCCACTGGCAGGGCGCCAGGCGACATCGTAGTCGCGCGCGATGGCCGCGAGCTGCGCGGCGGGCACGACGATGCGCGCGCCAGGGGCGGGTGCGGCGCCGAGCACGCGGTTCGGGGCGGCGCCCAGATCGTCGAACAGGTCGGCGAGACGCACGGTGGCTTCCGTGATCTGCGAAAACGGGCGCAGCATGGCCGCGTCGCACAGGCCGGGCACTGCGATGAACGCGGCGGCCGAAAGCAGGCAGGACAGACGGGACATATCAGCTACCTCAAATTCGTCAGGGTTTGCAGCATCTCGTTGGAGGATGTGATGACCTTGCTGTTCATCTCGTAGGCGCGCTGGGCGGTGATCAGGCTCGTGATCTCGGTGACCACGTTGACATTGCTGCTTTCGACGTAGCCCTGCATCACGCTGCCGTAGCCGGGTGAGCCGGGCGTGCCGGTGGTGGCATTTCCCGATGCGCCGCTTTGGAGAAACAGATTGTCCCCCTGCGCATCCAGCCCCGCCTCGTTTGGGAACGCGGCGAGCTGGATTTGGCCAAGCGTTTGCGGCTGCGTCTGGCCGCTGATGGTGGCCTGCACCTGGCCGGACGCATTCACGCTGACGCTGACCGCGTTGGTGGGCACGGTGATGCCGGGTGCGACCGGGAATCCGTCGGCGGTGACGATGGTGCCATCTGGGGCGAGCGCGAACGTTCCGTCGCGCGTGTAGGCGACTTCGCCTGACGGCAGCGTCACCTGGAAATAGCCGTTGCCCTGTATGGCCATATCGAGCGAGTTGCCGGTCTGCTGCAGGTTGCCCTGCTCGGTGATGCGGTAGATCGCCGCGGTCTTCACGCCGAGGCCGATCTGCGCGCCCGACGGCACCACGGTGCCGTTGTCGGACGAGTTAGAACCGACGCTGCGCAGATTCTGGTAGATCAGGTCCTGGAACTCGGCCCGCCGGCGCTTGAAGCCTGTGGTGCTCATGTTGGCGATATTGTTGGAGATGACCTCCACATTCGTCTGCTGCGCCTGCATGCCGGTGCCGGCGATGTCGAGCGATCGCATTGTCTTCAGCGCTCCTTATATAGAGTGGGTCGCGATCAGGCGTTCGCGGGTGCTGCGATCTTGTCGATCGCGGTCTGGCGGCGTTGGCCTTCGGCTTCGACCAACTGGGTCACGAACTGGAAATCGCGTTCGGTCGAGATCATGCGCGTGATCTCGGCGATCGGCTGCACGTTGCTGTCCTCCACCGTGCCCTGCACGATCTTCGGACGCAGGACTGGCGTGGTCGGCACGTCGGCGCGGAACAGACGGCCGCCTTCCGCGGTCAGGCGGTTGGGGTCGTTCGGTGTGACAACGGCGATCTGGCCGATGATGCCGTTTTGACTGCGCAACGTGCCGTCCGCTTTGACGGTGAGGTCGGTGTCGGCGGCCGAGAGCTGCAATTTCTGCGCGTTGACATCGAGCAGCGGGTTGCCGGCGCCGTCGGTGACGGTGCCGTCCTGCTGCAGGGTGAAGCGGCCCGCGCGGGTGAGGCGCGTGCCCGCGGCGGTTTGCACGGTGAACCAGCCATCGCCGGACAGGGCCAAGTCGAGCGGGTTGCCGGTCTGGGTCAGGGTGCCTTCCGCGCGGTCGCGATAGGTGGCGCGGGTTTGGGTGAAGGCGACCGTGCGGCCGCCCGGCGGCTCGGCACGGGTGGGCTGGCGCACCAGCCAGTCGGCGAACACGGTCCGCTCGGCGCGGTAGCCCGGCGTGCTGGCGTTGGCAAGATTGCCGGCCACCACGTCCATGGCGCGCTGCTGCGCCGCGAGGCGGGAGACGGCAATGTTGATGGTGTTGTCCATGGTGGCTCCGTCTTGTGTCGGCAGGTTGTGCGGGGGTCGATCGCAAGCGGGGGTCAATGCAAGCGGGGGGTCGATCGCAAGCGAGGGGTCGATCGCAAGAGGCGTGCCAGGGTGCGCGGCCCGTGGGCGCGGGGTGGGCGGCTGGCGCTCGGCTGATTTGCCGGGCGGGATGTGCCGGGCGGGCACATTCGCGCGTGCTGGGAAAACCGCGTGCGGGGCCGGCGTTGCCGTTCGCATACCGCGCACCAGCGTTCGGCCGCGCGGCATTCACAGGGAGAGATCGGTCATGTCAAAGATGGTCAACAGCATCGCATTGGCGGGTTTGCTGGCGATGGCCGCCGCACCAGGGGCGTGGGCGCAAGCGGCCGGCGGCGCCGCCGGCGGCGCGGGCGGTGCCGGCAGCACCGGCGGGATGAGCGGGGGGATGGGCACCGGCAGCTCCGGCATGGGCACGGGCACGGCGAACCCGAGCAGCAGCGGCATGGGTGGCGGAGCCGGCGTGGGTGGCAGCACCGGGACGGGCATGACCGGCGCAAGCGGGGGCAGTACGGCGCCCTCCGGCATGACCGCGCCAAGCGGCACGGGCGTGGGTGGCAGCACGGGCACAGGCTTGGGCACGAGCAGTGGCGGAGCCGGCACAGGTACGCCAGGCGGCGCCATGGGCATGCCGAGCGCGAACGGTGCGGGCACCGGCAGCACGGGGACCAACAACACCGGCACGCCGCCACAATAGGCGACGAAGAACAGTCAGGCCGAGATCGGTTCTACCTCGACCGATCCTGGTCTGGCCTTTCGCTTGGCAAGCATGTTTATCGGTTCAGATGATTCCATCTGAACCGACCATGCTCTAGGGTTGCGGCACGTCACCGCAGGATCCTAAGCACATGCTGATCGCCGACCGGCTGACCAAAATCAGTCCGAGCCAGACCATTGCCATCTCGTCCAAGGCCCGCGCCCTGCGCGCGGCCGGGCGCGATGTGATCAGCCTGTCGGCGGGCGAGCCGGATTTCGATACGCCCGAGCATATAAAACAGGCGGCGATGCGCGCCATTGCGGCCGGCCAGACGAAATACACCGACGTGGCCGGCACCCCGCAGCTGCGTCGGGCGGTGGCGGAGAAATTCAGGCGGGATAGCGGGCTCGACTATGCGCCCGACGAGATCATCGTGTCGACCGGCGGCAAGCAGGTCATCTACAACGCAATGGTCGCCACCCTGAATCCGGGTGACGAGGCGATCATCCCGAGCCCGTGCTGGGTCAGCTATCCGGACATCGTGGCGCTGGCGGAAGGCACGCCGGTGATCGTGCCGTGCGGGCAGAATCACGGGTTCAAGTTGCGGGCCGAGGATCTGGAGGCGGCGATCACGCCGCGCACGAAGTGGTTTTTCCTCAACTCCCCCAACAACCCGACGGGCGCCGCCTATTCGGCCGAGGATCTGCGGCCGATCTGCGATGTGCTGCTGCGCCACCCGCATGTGTGGGTGTTCACCGACGATATCTATGAGAAGCTGGCCTATGACGGGTTCCGCCCGGCGACCGTGGTGGAGGTGGAGCCGCTTCTGCGCGCACGGACCGTAACGATGAACGGGTGCAGCAAGGCGTATGCGATGACCGGCTGGCGCGTAGGCTTCGCCGGCGCGCCGCGTGCGCTGATCAAGGCAATGGATACATTGCAGAGCCAGTCAACCTCCAGCACCTCCTCGGTCAGCCAGGCGGCCGCGGTGCAGGCGCTGGAAGGGCCGCAGGACGCGGTCGGGGAGATGGTGACGGCCTACCAGGCACGGCGGGATTTGGTGGTGGATGCGTTGCGCGCGATCCCGGGCCTGACCTGTCACAAGCCCGAGGGCGCGTTCTATGTGTTTCCCGGGCTGCATGGCTGCATCGGCAAGACGACGGCCGGCGGCGCGCGCATCACCGATGACGAGGCGTTCGTGGTGGCGCTGCTGGACGAGCATGGCGTGGCGGCCGTGCATGGCAGCGCGTTCATGTATCCCGGGCATTTCCGGGTGAGCTACGCGACCGACACTGAGAGTTTGCGGGAGGCGTGTGCGCGCATCGCCACGTTCTGTGGGGCGATGCGGTAGGGGAAGAAGATGAATTCAGCCCTCCTGCAGCCGTTGACGATCGAGGAATTCCTGGAATGGGAGGATCGCCAGGAGTTCAAGCACGAGTTCAACGGGGTGGGTGCCGTAGCTACAGTGGGCTGCACCGCGGCGCATTCGACTATTCAGGGCAATCTTGCGTTCCAGCTCGTCGATCGCCTTGCGGGCAAACCGTGCCGGTTTCACGGCAGCGACTTCAAGCTGCGTTTGGCCGACAGCGTGCGATACACGGACGGCCTGGTGGTCCGCACCAAAGTCGACCCGTCCAGCACATGGATCACTGATCCCGTGGTGATCTTCGAGGTGCTGAGCGACTCCGCCGCGCATGTAGATTTTGGCGCCCAGGCTCGTGAGTACGAGGCGACGCCATCTGTTCAGCGCTATGCGGTGCTGCACCAGGATGAGGTGGCGGCCACCCAGTTCGCGCGCGTGGATGGCGATTGGGTCGGCCATATCCTGAAGCGGGACGCGATGGTGGAGATGCCGGAAATCGGCGTGTGCCTGCCGTCGCTGGAGCTGTATGCGGGTCTGGAGATGTGAGCGAGCCAGCGCAGGACGGTGGCGGGCACGAGGAGACACGAGGGGTGCATCTGGAGCCATCGCATCACGCGCCGGGCACCCGGCAGGAATTCTTGCGGCAGTATGCGATGATCGTGCTGTCCATCCTGACGGCCCTTGGGTTGGAGCGCGTGGCGGTTGGGCTGCACGACCGGGCTGCGGCCCGCGAGAGCCGGTTTCAGATCGAGGCGGAACTGGCGCGTGATGCGGCCGATCTCGCGGTGTCCGAACAGGTCAATCGCGCCAGCATCAAGCAGACGAAAACCGCGTTGAGGGCGCTTATTGCGCAACTGAAAGCCCCGCAGCCGGGCCCGATGAAACCAGACGCGTCGATTGCGCCGTTGCTGACCGGATTTTCCATATCGACACCGTCTTGGCAGCGCCAGGCATGGGACACGGCGGTGTCGGATCAGTCCGCAAGCCATTTGGACGCCGGCGATCTGAACCGATACCGCGTCATCTATGCGTCCGAGCGCGATCTGAACGAACTCGCACAATTGTTGCTCGGCGGTGAGTGGCTGACGCAGTCGGTCAACGTCGAACTGGATGCGCAGCTTGGGCGATATGACGTGCGGCAGATTGCTGGCGTGCTGGCGCGGTATCTTTTGGTGGTCGAGCAGGTGGAGGCCGGTGAGGAAAAACTTTCCGGCTTGTTGACGGCCACCGGGCCGACTTCGGCATCCGCCGGTTCGCCTCGGTAGACATGCACGAACCGGCGCTTCGGACAGGGGCGAGGGCTGCCGGGCCGACGCTCTCGGCGCGGCAATCCTGCGTTCCGGTGGCGGAAACAATGGCGATGACGGCGCGCGCGCGAGACTTGCGGGCGCAAGGGCGCGACGTGATCGCGCTGACGCTGGGGGAGCCGGATTTCGCGACGCCGCCGCATGTGGTGGAGGCGGCGCATCGGGCGGCGCTGGCAGGTGAGACGAAATATCCGCCGGTGGGTGGGACGCCGGCGTTGAAGCGCGCGATCGCGGCCAAGTTTCATCGCGACTCAGGCTTTGGAGTACGCGCCCGGGCAGATACTGGTGGGGCATGGCGCGCGGCAGATCATCTACGATGCTTTGACGGCGACCCTGGAGGCAGGCGATCAGGTGCTGGTGCCTGCGCCGTGCTGGAATGCCTATCCGCTGATTACGCGGATGGCCGGTGCTGAGCCCGTGTTCCTGGACTGCGCCGCTGAGCATGGCTTCTTGCCGCAGCCCTGCGATGTGGCGCGGGCGATCGGCCCGCGGACCAAATGGCTTGTGCTGAACTTTCCGAACAACCCGACGGGCGCGGTATGTCCGGAGCGGCATTTGCTGGCAATCGCCGAGGTGCTGCGTGCGTCGTCGCATGTCTGGGTGATGGCCGACGATATGTATGAGCATCTGATCCATGATGGATCGGCCAATGCAACGTTGGCTGCATGCGCGCCCGACCTGGCGGACCGCATACTGACAGTGAGCGGTGTGTCGAAGACGTACGCTATGACGGGTTGGCGCGTGGGGTTCGCGGGGGGGCCTGCGCGGTTGATCGAGGCGATGGCGCGGGTGCAGGGCCAGTCCACCGGCGGTGTTTCGCCGATCGCGCAGTCGGCAGCGGTGGCGGCGCTGGATGGGCCGCAGGACCAGGTGGCGGTGATGCGGATGGCGTATGCGGCGCGCAGCCGGCGGGCCGTCGCCGTGCTTGGCGCGATCGACGGGCTGGAATGTCCGGCGCCGGCGGCCGCGTTCTACCTGTATCCGTCAATTGCCGGGTTGCTGGGGCGGCGCAGCCCGGCCGGCGTTCTGATCGACACGGATGCGGCGTTTTGTAAGGCTTTGCTGGAGGAGGCGGGGGTGGCGGCCGTGCAGGGTGCGGCGTTTCACAAGAGTCCGCACGTACGGCTCAGCACCGCGGCCGCGGACTCGGAGCTGGATGACGCGTGTCGCCGGATCGCTGCGTTCTGCGCGAGCCTCTCGTAACCCGTCTTAACGGCTTGGCAAATCCCGTCGCGTAGCGTCGCGCCAGCGCTCCGCCGCCGGGGACGCCGGGCATGAAGGCCATTGATGATCGACTCCGAAACGAAGCTGGCGTCGCCGCCCGGGTCACGCGTCGGACCGCGCCGGGCCAGGCCGAACGCGCCGTCCGTCGGGCCGGTGCTGCTGGAGGCCGCTTTGGATTACGCCGCGGTCGGGTTGGTTGTGCTGCGCCCCGATTTCACGGTGCAGCACGTGACCCGGCCGGCTGCCCGCCTGCTTGGCCTGGGCGACACGCGGGTGTTCGAAGGCCAGCCCTTTTTGCGGGTGCTTGAGACATGTTCCGCGATTGGTGAGCCTGGCACGCGCGAGCTTGCCGCCGCTTTGTCCGCGGTTGATGGTGAGCCGCGGCAGGTGCTGCTCACCCTTGGGCTTTCGGAACGTTTGTATTTGGTGGGGGTCGATATCCGGCAGGCGGGTGAGCAGGGTTTCGTTCTGACGATCGAGGATGTGACGCAGACCCGGCAGACACAGGATTGGCTCCTGGAGCACGCCTCGACAGACCCGGTGACCGGATTGTGGAACCGGCAGCATTTTCTGCTGATGGTGCAGGACAGCTTGGCAGAGGCGCGCGATGGCCATGTGGAGGCGCCATGCCTGGTGCTGATCGGACTTCGCCGGCTGAGCCGTGTTGCCGAAAAGCTAGGACCGTTGGTGGCCGATGCCGTGCTGTGGCAGTTGGGTGAACGGCTGGCCGGCATGTTGCGCGACGATGACATGCTGGCGCGGTTCGGTGCGGAGGAATTTGCTGTTTTGCTGACGCGGCCAGGCGGGCGGGCCGGGGTGCGGGCGGTATGCGCGCGGTTGCAGGCCGGGCTTGCCCCGCCTTGCGGCGTGGAGGGACACACGATCTTTGTGGACGCCTCGATTGGCGTGGCGATCAGCCCCGGCGATGGCGTCTCGCCCGACACGCTGGCGGCCAATGCCGGCCTGGCGCTTCTGGCGGCGAAAGGGGGCGGGGAGGCTGGGCCGCGGTTTTTCGAGGCGGCGATGACCGAGCATGCCCGACATCGCCGCGCGCTCGAGGCCGATTTGCGCGAGGCGCTGGGGCGCGGCGAGTTCGAGCTGCACTACCAGCCGCAGGTCGATGTGCTCCATGGCCGCGTGACGGGCATGGAGGCGCTGATACGTTGGCGCAGTCCGGAGCGGGGTTTGGTGCCGCCGGCCGCGTTCATTGCGCTGGCCGAGCAGATAGGATTGATCAGCGAGATTGGTGAATGGGTGTTGCACGAGGCGTGTCATGAGGCGGTGCGCTGGCCCGGCAACGTGACGGTTGCCGTCAACGCCTCCCCCTTGCAGTTTGAAGCGGGAGGGTTCGCGTCTTCGGTGGCCGATGCATTGTCTCGCTCGGGTTTGCCGGCGCGTCGGCTCGAAGTGGAGATCACCGAGAATTTGTTGCTGCGCGATACCGGTCGTGTACTGAGCACGCTGGCCGATCTGGACGCCATGGGCGTGCGACTGGTGCTGGATGATTTCGGGACGGGGTATGCGTCGCTCAGCCAGCTCAGCCGGTTCAGGTTCGACAAGATCAAGATCGACCGTTCGTTTGTCAGTCCCGCCGGAACCGCGCCGGCGGACCGCGCGCACGCCAGCTTCGGCCAAGGAAGCGCGCCCAACAGCGCTATCGTGCGCTCGATTGCGGCCTTGGGTAGCAGCCTGGGCATCCCGACCACGGCCGAGGGTGTTGAGACAGCGCTGCAGCTGGAACAGATCAAGGCTGACGGATGCACCTGCGTGCAGGGGTATTTCTTCAGCCGCCCTGTGCCGTCTGTCGACGTGTTTGCCATGATGCGGCGGCTCGACGGGCAGCCGGCTTTGCAGATGTAGCGCGTCTGGTTCGGGGAGAGTTCACACCAAGAAGGCTGCTTCCCTGAACCAAGCCAGAAGAAAGATTATCTGCACAGTCAATCCGGCGAGCAAAAGGCCCCCGCGGACCGTGCGCGATCGGATCGCACACAGACCGTCCGACGCCGCAAACAGAAAGGCGGGATTGCCCGCGACATAGCGCGGCATACTCCACAGCGATCCCGACGAGAGCGCGAGCGCGACGGTGCCCGCGCACAACCAGGCTTCGGCGCCGCGACCGCGGGCCACCGCGAAAGCTGACACCGCCAGGCCCGCCACCGCCCAACCCGCGTTGTACAGTAACCCCAAATGGCCTGAGCGAGCCATGGTGACCGCGCTAGCCATGACAGCGGCTGGGTTGCGGAACGTGTGTCCCCAGGCACCCTGTGCATGGAGAAACGCGAGCGGGTCACCTAACCGCGCCCATAGGACCAGCATGAAGGCGACAAGCCCCACTGGCGCTAGAGCGGCCGGAACCACGGCACGCAGGCTGGCTGCCGCCGAGGGTGCGCAGAGTGCGCGCTGGGCTGATCGTGCCGCCACCCAGGCCAAGAGGAGCACCGCGTTCGGGCGTGTGGCCGTTAACAAGCCGCATGCCAGTGCCGACCGCCATACCATCCCGAGGTGACCTGCAAGCAGGCAGGAGGTAGCGATTAACGCGAACAGACTCTCGGTATAGGGCGCCTGGAAGTAGACGCCGTAAGGCCAAGCAAGCAGGAGCAGCAACCAGGCCCATCGATCAGCGTCCGAACGGGTGCGTCCAAGGTAGGCCGCCCCCAGCACAGCGAATCCCCACAGGGACACTGACGACACAATCAGGCCGGCGGCGGCTGGGGATAGGCCGGTGAGCGTGGCCAGTACTCGCATCAGCGCCGGCAGCAACGGAAAGAACGCCCAGTCGGGCTGGTAGTGGCCCCGCATCAGGCGAAGAACCGGGTCATAGCCGTGGTCCGCTACGATCACGTACCAGTGGCAGTCCCATTTGCACAGAGCGCTTGCGAGGTGCCCATGCGCCAGCGCGGCGGAGAGGCCCAGTCGGGCAAGCACCAATAGCGCCGCCCAGACGGCAAATCGATACCAGCCCTCCTTGGGCAAGCCGACCCGGAATGTGCCAATCTGGCGAGGCTTGGCTTGCATGAGGCTTCGTGGCATCGCGGGGCGATGGCGCACAACCCCACTACCCTGGACCCCGAAGACTGGTCGGCAACCCGCGCGCTGGGGCACCGCATGCTGGACGACATGATCGATTGGCTGGCAGGCGCGGCGGCGCGGCCGGTGTGGGAGCGGATGCCAGATAGCAAGCGGGCCGAGCTGCGGGCGCCGCTGCCGCGGGGCGGGACGGCGATGGACGCGGTCTACGAGGATTTCCGGCGGCTGGTGCTGCCTTATTCCAGCGCCAACGAGCATCCGCGGATGATGGGATGGGTGAATGGCGGGGGCAGTGCGGCGGGTTTCTTGGCCGAGCTGCTGACCGGGGTTTTCAACGTCAATTGCGGCGGGCGGGACCATGCGGCCATCGAAGTGGAGCGGCAGGTGATCGCGTGGGCGGCCGAGATGGTGGGGATGCCGGCGCGGACGACGGGGGTGCTGCTGACCGGGTCTTCCATGGCCAACATGGTGGCCGTGCTTGTGGCGCGGCGGGCGGCGCTGGGTGCGGGGGTGCGGGCGCACGGGCTGCAATCGGCGCCATTGGTCGCGTATGCGTCGGCCGCGGCGCATGGGTGCGTGCCGCGGGCGCTGGATATGGCGGGGCTGGGGACCGAGGCGCTGCGGTTGGTGCCGGCGGGCGCCGACCACCGGATGGATGTAGGCGCGCTGCGGGAGATGATCTCGGCGGACCGCGCGGCGGGGCTGCACCCCTTTTTGATCGTGGGAACGGCTGGCACGGTCGATACGGGGGCGATCGACGATCTGTCGGCGATCGCCGATGTGGCCGAGGGCGGGCCGGCCAAAATATGGTTTCATGTGGATGGGGCGTTTGGGGCGACGGCGTGTCTGTCGCCGCGTCTGCGTCCGCTGCTGGCGGGGATCGAGCGGGCGGATAGTTTGGCGTTCGATTTTCATAAATGGGCGCAGGTGCCGTACGATGCGGGGTGCGTGCTGGTGCGCGACCCGGTGGTGCATATCGAGACGTTCGCGCAATCGCTGGCGTATCTGACGCAGGAGCAGCGTGGGCTGGCTGGTAATCCACCTTGGCCGCGCGATCTGGGGCCGGATTTGTCGCGCGAGTTCCGGGCGCTGAAAGTGTGGATGACGTTGAAGGCGTATGGCGCGGACGGGGTGGCGCGCGTGGTGGAACGCGGGTGCGACATCGCGCGGCATCTGGCGGCGCGGGTGGCGCGCGAACCGTCGCTGGAGCTGATGGCGCCGGTGCCGTTGAACATCGTGTGTTTCCGGGTTCGCGACGGCGCGGCCGATCTGGATGCGCTGAACCGCGACATCGTGGCCGATCTGCAGGAGGCGGGGATTGCAGCACCTTCGACCACGGTGATCGGTGGGCGGCTGGCGATACGGGCGGCGCTGTTCAATCATCGCACGACGGAGGCCGACGCCGACGCGCTGGTGGATGGCGTGCTGGAGATGGCGCGGCGGCGCATGGATGCCGCGGCGGCCTGATTTTTTGATTTGGAGACATGCCCTTGAAGATTTCACGCGCAGCCTGGTTGTTGCTTGCCGCTTCACCGGCGGCCTTGGCCGATCAGCCGCAGCCGCTGGCCTATCCCCCGGCCATTCCCGCGCCGAAGGACGTGGCGTGGCCTGGGACGATCGCGCTGGCGGTCGACATCACCGACACGGCGCGGCATGTGGTGAGCGTGCGGGAGACGGTGCCGGTGCAGCATAAGGGTGACCTGGTGCTGCTGTATCCGGAATGGGTGCCGGGGGATCATGGGCCGACCGGGCCTTTGGCCGATCTGGCGGGTTTGGACATCCGTAGTGGTGGCGAGAAACTGGCCTGGGTGCGCGATACGGTGAACGTGCACGCGTTCCATGTGCCGGTGCCGGATGGGGCGACCAGCCTGGATGTGCGGTTCCAGTATCTGTCCCCGCCGACGACGCGCGAGGGGCGGGTGGAGATGACGCCCGAAATGGTCGATCTGGCGTGGAACAGTGTGGTCTTGTATCCGGCGGGCGTGTTCAGCCGCGGGATCACCGTGCAGCCGAGCCTTTCCTACCCGAAAGGTTGGAAGCTGGCGACGGCATTGGAACATCAGGATGGGTGGGACGGGGCGGAAACGTTCAAGCCGACCACGCTGAACACGTTGGTGGATTCGCCGCTATATGCCGGGCGGTATATGGCGCGGGTCGATCTGGCGCCCGGTGCGACGGTGCCTGTTCATCTCAACATCTTTGCCGATCGGCCGCAGGATCTGGTGATGTCGGCGGACCAGCTCGCCAAGCACCGGGCGTTGGTGACGCAGGCGGTGAAGCTGTATGGCGCGCAGCATTATGCGCATTACGATTTTCTGTTCGCGCTGAGCAGCCAGTTGGGCGGGGTGGGGCTGGAGCATCACCAGTCGAGCGAAGATGGCGTGGACCGCGATTATTTTACGGATTGGGACCATACGATCGCGGATCGCGATCTGCTGCCGCACGATGTACACGCATAGCTGGAACGGGAAGTTCAGGCGACCGGCGGATTTGTGGGCGCCCAATTTCAACGTGCCGGAGCGCGACAGCCTGCTGTGGGTGTATGAGGGGCAGACGCAGTTCTGGGGGCAGGTGCTGGCGGCGCGGTCCGGATTATGGAGCCGGCAGCAGGCGCTGGACGCGGTGGCCGACGATGCGGCCAGCATGCAGGCGGAGACGGGGCGGCTGTGGCGGCCGTTGCAGGACACGACGAACGATCCGGTGATCAACGCGCGCCGGCCGCAGGCTTGGCATAGCTGGGAGCGTCAGGAGGATTATTACGTCGAGGGTCTGCTGATCTGGCTGGATGCGGACACGCTGATTCGCGAGCAGACGCATGGTGCAAAATCGATGAACGATTTCGCACGCGCGTTCTTCGGCATCGAGGACGGGAGTTTCGTGACCCACACCTACGTGTTCGACGATGTGGTGCGAACGCTGAACGGGGTGATGCCGTATGACTGGGCGGCATTCCTGCGTGCGCGGCTGGATACGGCGGGCGGGAGCGCACCGTTGGACGGCATTGCGCGGGGTGGATATCGGCTGGTGTACACCGATACGCCTTCGGACGCGCTGAAGAGCTTGCAGGAGAAGCGCAAGGTGCATGACTTCACCTGGTCGCTTGGCCTGTCGCTGCGCGAGGGCGGGGTGATCGGGGATGTGATCTGGGGCGGGCCGGCGTATCGCGCGGGGCTGGTGAAGGGCGGCAAGCTGATTGCGGTCGATGGGATGTCGTTCGAGGATCCGTCGGAGCTGGCGGCGGCGATCAAGCTGGCCAAGACCGATACGGCGCCGATCGAGCTGCTGGTGCAGGACGACCGGCATTTCCGCACCGTGCGCGTGGCCTACCACGATGGGTTGCGCTACCCGCATCTGGAAAGGGTGGCAGGCAAGCCGGCGCTGCTGGACGACCTGTTAACGCCGCTAAACTGACAGAAGTTTTTTGGTCCTTTTTTTCAAAAAAGGACTGCTTGCTTTGAAATACACACCAAGACGCGTGAGGCGCCTTGGTGTGCTTTGTGTTCGGTTGTATTTTTCGGTTTAGTGTTGCTGAATTTCGGCGGCGGCGGAAAGGGGGCTGTTCACGCCCGACGCGTCGGTGGCGTAGGTGCGGTAGAGGTGAGTGCCGGAGCCTGGCTTGTCCGTGCAGGTGAGGGCCAAGCCGGTGCATTGCGGCAGGTCCACGCCATCGCGCTGGACGTGATAGGTATAGGGCGCGGGTTCGTGGGCGCCGGTGACAGCGTTCCAGTTCAGGGTGACGGTGGGGAGCTGGCAGAAGGCTCGGTTGGCGTTCTTGCCGCACGTGGCGAGCAGGGCGGTTGGGATGTCGGTTGGCAAGATGAGTGGCGGCAGGGGTTGCTGGGTAAAGTCGAACTCGTTCATCAAGTCGCCCACAGGCGTGGTGCCGCCGCCGAGCAGTCCTACCCGCGTCAGGGTGTCGCGCAGATCGGGGCGGTTATCCGGGTTGCCGAGGGCTGACGGGGACAGGCGAGTGCCGGCCATGAACAGGTTTTCGATGAGGGTGGCGTAGGCATCGAAACTGTACACTGCGGGATCGATCATATGCGGCTTGGCCCAGGCGCTGATCATCAAGCCTGGCACGCGAAGGCCGTAGCCTTCGACTGGCGTGGTGCCGAGCGCATGATCGACGATGGGGGGCACGACGTGGTCGTAGAACCCGCCCCAATCGTCCCAGGTGATGTAGATGGCGGTGCTGTTCCAGTATGGCGAAGCCATGACCGCGTTGACCAGCGAGGTCACGTGCTCCATGCCCGCCGTGACACCCGCGGGCGGGTGCTCGCTGTTGTCGTTATTGGGTACGATGTAAGAGACCGCCGGCAGCTGACCCTGGGCGATGTCCGTCAGGAAATTCGATATGTCCTGGACATGCGCGGCGAGGTAGGCCGGAGGTTGCGCCTGCACATACCCGTAGAGCGGTGCGGGGTTCCAGATCGATGGCACTCGTGTCGATTGCGCCAGCGGTGCGCACGTCATTTCACCATCGGCGCAATCCGGCTGGGTGCCCTGGCTGAGGTAGTATTTCCAGCCTACCTTCTGGGCGTCCAACAACTCGAAGAAGTTTACCCAGGGATAGCTCGTGTGCCGCGTCGGCTTGGCCATTTCGGGTGCTGTGGTGCAGGTGGAGGCCAGCTTCGGGTTCTTGCACGTGGCCGTCCATAGGCTTGTCAATGCTACGTGCGACGACAAAGACCAGCTGCGGACACTTTCGAACATATGATCCTGCAGCACGAAATTGCGTGCATAGGCCCAGTAGTTCGGGATTTCCGCATCGGTATGATAGCTGACCGCGTCGTGCAGTATCTCGCCGAGCTTGTTGCCGGAACAAGCGGGATTATCCGGGTGCTTGACGCAGTGATTGCCCTTGCTGTCCGCCGCCAATTCCTGCGTCGCGACAAAACCGTTCACGTTCGCCTGGGTGTATCCATTATTCAGGTCGGCCTGTGCGTCCTTGGCCGCGTGCGGACCGCCGGCGTTGACGTCCAGCACGGAATGGAAGGGCGCCACGCATTTTCCGTTCGGCTTAGCAGGATCGAGCGGCACGCAGACTCCGGCGGGGATGCCGTCTGCGCCCGGGAACGTGCCGAAATAGTGGTCGAAGGACCGGTTTTCCTGCATGATGATAATGACATGCTGGATGGGAACCGGAGGCGGCACGGCCGCCGTTGCCAGAGACGTCCAACCTGCACAAATCAGGGGCAAGCCTGAGGTAGTCAAGCGCGTCAACGTGTGTGCCGCCGAGGTCATAATCACCCTATCCCGGAAGTGGCTAAGCAAAACGACATGCCTAGCGGCTACTACACCGCTCTGGAGCTTGCAACAAATTTTCATACTGTTTTGGTAGGAACATAGGTATCCGCGAGTGGGAGTTTAATTACAGAATGATGACCGGCTACAGGGTAAGGCACACGGCGTTGCCCGCCCGTGCTGTGCATTCAGGCATGTGCTGGATGATGGGATGGGAGGAATCCGCCACGCCGCACAACCAGGGATCTGTTCACTCACCTGATCGGTTTAAGAGCGGACCGGTACAGCGATGCTCTCCTACGTGGTTGCCGGACAGGCTGCGCAACGCAGCCCGGCGCAATCCGAGAGTGAGTTGAGAGATCGGCACATCAGGTAGAGGGCACGACTGGGCGACGCGACGATTACCGCCAATGATCTACTGCGTGCAGGGAGCGTTCGCCCCGGGGCAATGGGCTATGAAGCCGAAAGGGTGTCCACGCCCATTGATTGTTCTTGTCGCGCTACCAACCAGCGTGCCCTGGGCGTTTACACCGGTTATCATGGTGCTCGTTGCCCCGGGCGCATCGAAGCTTTGGATTACGCCGCTCAACACGCTAAATCCGTGCCAGTTCAAACTGGTGGTGTCCTGCCACGTCCCCACAACTTCGCCGGATTTGGTAATGCCCACCACATTTACTATTCGAGCTCCGGCAATCGGGTATTGTGTCGTTTGACCATGGTCCAGTGTAAAGCCGTACGAGGGCTCGTTCCGGGACGTTACTCCACCGCCGATTACGCCAGCGTCGTTTATGAACGTTGGAAGCACGCCAACTTCAACTGCAGCCTGATCCGCCGGGTTGAATGAAGTGTAAGACCCGGCCTTGAATACATAGCCCAGGACCTGCCCGCCGCCGGTCGTGAGCGGATAATTGCCGACCACGTCACCTTGGTCGTTGATCCCGAGTGCTGGTTCCCCGGAGAATTGTTGGGGGGCAGTCCCGGGCACCTGCAACAATTTCGATGCCTTCAAATCGCCCACCCAGCCCACCCCCGGAGTACCTACCGCCTCCTCCCGACGCTGTCGCGCCGACGACCCGGCCAGATGCGTTGATAGCTGTTGGATAGTAATTCAAGCCGGCGCCGTGAGGAGCTTCGGGAATCGCCTGCAGATGGCCTGTCATAGTGTCAAAGGTGAATGCAACGTATGTCAGACCTGCGCCGCCCATTGACTCTCCCGCCGCTAATCCATGTCGATTGATCGACACCAAGGAAGTGTTGCCGCCCGGTCCGTCTACAAGAGTGTATTTGCCTTTGCTCCAGACAAAACCATGACTTTGAAAAGAATGACGCTCGTTGTATTGGCCAACGACGATATTGCTATCGTTTATTGCGTATGGATATACACTCTCTGCCCCGCTCATTGTGAGCGTCTTATATTCATAGTTGGCCGCCAGGGCAGAAGTGACGACAAGTAGTGGCGCAATCGTAGAAAGCGGCAGCGTTATCGTGCAGGGCATTCTTCATCCTTTGCAAACTGGCAGGCACTCTATAATTCTTTATACAAAGCACTCTTAGAGATGGCTGACAAGCGATTTCAAGGCGACGCACCTGCCGATCAGTCGAACAACTTTCGAGGAGAAACCTGTTGGCCTGACGAGAGGGGTGGAGTAAGTATCCGTTGTCGCTTTTCAAATGGACGTATCCGATGCGAGGGTCTCAGATAGCAGGTTGCGCCTGGGCAGTGCTCTGTGGAACTGGGGGGCAGGCGCACGCGGGTCAGCCAACCCCTATCACGCACGTGATCATGATCATGCAGGAGAATCGCTCGTTCGACAGCTATTTCGGCACGTTTCCTGGCGCTAACGGTATTCCGGCGGGGACGTGCGTGCCGCTCGATCCGGCTCAGCCGCAGAAGGGGTGCGTGATTCCGTTTCACGATGTGCATGATTCCAATGCGGGCGGGCCACATCTATACAGTTCCGCTGCTGCCGATCTTGACGATGGCGTAAATGGCGCGAAAAATGACGGCTTTGTCCATGAACAGACACTCGGGGGCAATGCGTGTTCCGGCGTCGCCATGTCGGGCGAGGCGGAAGCGCGATGCGCGGGTAACCGGCCCGGGGTCGCGCGGCACGATGCGGTAGGCTACCACACCGATGCGGAAATTCCTAACTATTGGGCTTATGCCAGGAATTTTGTTCTGCAGGACAATATGTTCGAAGGTGTGCGGAGCTGGTCGCTCGATGCGCATCTGGACATGACGAGCGAGTGGTCGGCCAATTGCGGCAAGATACCCGTGCTGGCAAAATGCCAGACATCACTCGGCGCGCGCAAACCGTCCGGCAAAAAGCCGGTGTATCCTTGGGTCAATCTCTTTCAACTCATGGATACAAAAGGGGTTAGCTGGAAATACTATCTTGAACACGGGGGCCGAACCGGATTGCGAAGACGGCGAGATGACGTGCGAGCCGCAATTGCAGCGTGGTACAATCGTGAGCGCATGGAATCCTGCCCCTGGGTTTGCTTGGGTGCAGCAACAGGGCGCGGGCTATCTTGCCGCGCACAATCCCGGAATTGATCAATTTCTTCTCGATGTGAAGAACGGGAACTTGCCGCAGGTCTCGTGGATAATCCCCACTGCCAATCTGAGCGACCATCCGCCGTCCGGTGTGACGGCCGGAATGGAGTATGTGACATCGCTGGTGAACGCTGTCATGCAGTCGCCTTACTGGCAGAGCACGGCGATTTTCATTTCGTGGGACGATTGGGGTGGGTTCTACGACCACGTCGTGCCGCCCAACGTGGATTTCAACAATCCGCCGACCGAAGTTCAGGGTTTCGGCATTCGCGTGCCGGGACTGCTGGTCAGCGCCTATGCCAAGGCGGGTTACATCGACCATGCGGTATTGAGTCCGGACAGCTATGCCGCCTTTATTGAGCAGCTTTTCATGGGTGGCGCGCATCTTGATCCGGTGGCTATGGGGCAGCCCGACAATCGGCCCGATATTCGCGACGCACTGACAAGCGTGACTTATCCGGACGGCTCGACCGCACCGATTGGTCAGCTGATCAACGAGTTTGATTTTTCTCAAAAGCCGCTGGCGCCGGTTGTTCTGTCGACGCATATTCCGACGGGCATCTCCGTCTCGTGCGGAAGCGCCAACAAGGCGGAGCCACAGGCTTGCACCCGCAACAAAGTGAAAGTGAGTTGGTCTCCGGTCGCCGCAAACGAGGTTCCGGGGCCGTTCACCTACCACGTGATGCGCGATGGCAACGAGCCCGTGTGTGTAGCCGCCCAGCCCGACTGCACGGACTCTGCACCCGGTTCAGGCATGCACTTTTATACTGCCTACAGCGTTGACGCGGCGCATGTGGCTAGTCCGCCGAGTGCGGCGGCCGAAGCGGATGTGCCGTGATCAGCGTTGGCCGCAGCGCGTTACGGTCGCCATCCTTTGGTCAAGACGGCGTCGGCCTTGGGGTTGAGTGAGCTACCGGGTGTCAGGATGGCGTCAAAATGCTGGCTTGCGTCGGTGCAGAAAGTAGCGCCCGTGGGAACGCCCTGCTTCTGGCCACCGAAGATGACGTTGTAGGAGACAATATCACCACTGACTGTGTTCGTGTTATTGTCGAACGTCAGCGTGGCATCGATGTAGTAGGTGCCGAAGTTCCACCTGTATTCTGCCGTGTTGCCGCTGAATGGGACGAGGCTGGGCGCGATTGTGGTGACCGCGCCGTAGCCGACCTTGTCGCGGCAATGCGCGACGACGAGCGACGTCATTCCGGCAATGGCCAGTTCGTGGAGATAGGTGTCTTCCACGACCGAGATACTGATCGACGCTCCGTTTGCTTCCTTTCCGGCGTAAATCCCGACCTGTTGCGCGTGGCTTGTGCAGGGGGCCAGGGCCGCGATTGCCAGTAACGGGAGTGCAAGGCGCGCCAGCGGTTTTAGCGAAGCCATGGTATGGTCTCCCGTTATCATCCGCCGCACACTGCGCCAGCTACAGCGATGAGGAAAAGTCTTTTGCTTCTTTTCTTCAGAAAAGAAGGCCTTCTGCTCTTGGTTTAACGCACGCTACAGCCCGAGTTCGCTGAGCGAAGGGTGGTCGTCCGGCCGGCGGCCCTGGGGCCAGTGGAATTTGCGGTCATTCTGGTGGATCGGCAGGTCGTTGATGCTGGCCAGGCGGCGGCGCATCAGGCCGTGTTCGTCGAACTCCCAGTTTTCATTGCCGTAGGCGCGGAACCAGTTTGCGTGCTCGTCGTGCCATTCGTAGGCGAAGCGGACGGCGATGCGGTTGGCGTTGAAGGCCCAGAGTTCCTTGATGAGGCGGTAGTCGCGTTCGTGCTGCCATTTGCGGGTGAGGAAGGCGGTGATGGCGTCTCGGCCTTGGAGGAATTCGGATCGGTTGCGCCAGCGGCTGTCCGGTGTGTAGGCCAGCGCCACGCGGGCTGGGTCGCGGGTGTTCCAGGCGTCTTCGGCGAGGCGGGTTTTTTGCGCGGCGGTCTCGGCGGTGAAGGGGGGGAGAGGGGGGCGTTGTTCCATGTGGGCCTCCGTTATGGGCGGTCGATCGGATGGTGCTCCAGCCTGTCGCGCAGGGTGGCGTTTTCGGCTTCCAGCGCGGCCAGGCGGTCGTGCAGCTTCTGGGTGGCGGCGGCGATCTCGGCTTCGGTGAAGCGGGGCGTGATGTGCTGGGGGCAGTTCCAGTCGAACGCTTCCAGGTGCGCCAGCAGGATGCGCTCCGGCTTGGCCCGGGTGCCGGCAGGGGCGACGAGGGCGGTGAGCGCCGGGTCGGCATCGAGCGGCACGGCCTGGATGCGGGCGTAGATTTTCAGCCTGGCGCGGGCGCGATAGTCGACCAGGATGAGGGCGGCGCGGTCGTTGCCGGCGAGGTTGCCGAGGCTGATGTATTGGCGGTTGCCGCGGTAGTCGGCGAAGGCGGCGGTCGTGTCGTCCACGAGCTTGAGGAAGCCGGGCGGGCCGCCGCGGTGCTGGATGTAGGGCCAGCCGGTTTCGGACACGGTGGCCATGTAGAAACTGTCGCGCTCGGCGATGAAGGCGGCTTCGTCGGGGGTGAAGCGGTCGTTTTGCCGGTGGCCCGCGAAATCCTGCCAGATGTGGGCGCTGTTCATGGCGGCCTGGGCGGCGCGGACGCCTGGGGTGACGGCGATGTCGAGAAAACCGTAGGGCATGACGATCTCCTGAAGGGGTTGGCGGCCGGACCACCGGCCGCCGTGCCCGGTGCGACTGGTCAGGCGTGGACGACCGGAAAATCGATGTCGGTGCCGGCGACGACGTTGAGCAGGTTGGTGAAAATGTTCTCGGCGGTGACGGCGACGATTTCGACGATCTGGGCGTCGGTGTAGCCGGCGTCGCGCACGGCGCGGAGATCGGCGTCGGAGACGTGGCCGCGTTCGCGCACGATGGCGGCGGCGAAGTGGACGGCGGCGTTGGCTTTCGCGTCGGCGGAGGCGGCCTGGCGGTTGAGCGCCATTTCCTCCGGGCTGATCTTGGCCAGGTTGAGGCCGAGATAGGTGTGGGCGGACAGGCAGTAGTCGCAGCCGTTCACCTGGGCCACGGCCAGCGCGATGCGCTCGCGGGTTTTCACGTCGAGGGTTTTGGTGAGGGCGGCGTTGTTGGCGGCGAAGCCCTGCAGGGCGGCGGGGCTGGTGGCGATCAGGCGGAACATGTTGGGGACGACGCCGAGCTGGGCGTGCACGGCGTCCAGGATGGGCTTGGAGGCTTCGGGGACGGCGTCGCGGGCGGGGATGGCGAGGCGAGACATGGGGGTTCTCCTGCTGTAGCGGGGCCGGAAGCGGCTCCGTTGCGCAGGAAATTGGCGCCTATCGTTGGGAAAGATAATCTGGTGTTGTTGGGAGATACTCTCTCGCCAGGTGGGATGATCATGGATCGTTTGGAGGGGATGCGGCATTCTGCTGGCGAGCGTGGATGCGGGCAGTTTTTCGGCGGCGGGCCGGGCGCTAGGGATGCCGCTGGCGACGGTGAGCCGGAAGATCGGGGAGCTGGAGGCGCATTTGGGCACACGGCTGCTGGTGCGGACCACGCGCAAGCTGGCGTTGACCGATGCGGGCCGGGTTTATCTGGCGGCGGCGCGGCGAATACTGGGCGAGGTGGAGGAGGCGGAGCGGATCGCGGCCGGGGAGTTCCAGGTGCCGCGTGGGGAGCTGGTTTTAACGGCGCCGGTGCTGTTCGGGCGGCTGCACATCCTGCCGATCGTGGCGGCGTTTCTGGAGACATATCCCGAGATACGGGTGCGGCTACGGTTTTCGGACCGCAACGTCGATCTGGTGGACGAGCATGTCGATATGGCGGTGCGGATCGGGGCGCTGCCGGATAGCAGCATGATCGCGACGCGGGCGGGGTCGATGCGGGTGGTGGTGTGTGCCAGCCCGGCGCTGCTGGCGGCGCACGGGGAACCGGTGTCCCCGCAAGGTGTGGCGGCGTTGCCGTGCGTGAGTTTCGAGTCGCTGTCGGCGGGTTCGGCGTGGGAGTTCCGGCAGGAGGGGCGGCTGGTTCAGGTGCCCGTGCGGCCGCGCCTGTCGGTGTCCACGGCGGAGGCGGCGGTGTGGGCGGCGGCGCGTGGGGTGGGGGTAACCAGGGTGCTGCAGTATCAGTGCGCGGACGCGGTGCGCGATGGGTCGTTACAGCTTGTGCTGGCCGGGTTCGAGGTGACGCCCTTGCCGGTGCATCTGGTGCATGCGGCGCAGGGTGATTTGCCGCTGAAGATGCGGGTGTTTCTGGACTTCGCGGTGGGGCGTTTGCGGCCGGTGCTTGGGGAAAGGCAAGCGGTCCTTTTTTGAAAAAAAGGACCAAAAAACTTCTGTTCATTTGATCCGCGACAGCACCGACAAAGGTTTTTTGCTTCTTTTTTTCAAAAAAGAAGCGCTTGCCTTCCCTTCATCTGCTAGAAGAAGCCCATCGCTTTAGGCGAGTAGCTGACCAGCATGTTCTTGGTCTGCTGGTAGTGGTCCAGCATCATCTTGTGGTTTTCGCGGCCGATGCCGCTCTGCTTGTAGCCGCCGAAGGCTGCGTGCGCGGGATAAAGGTGGTAGCAGTTGGTCCAGACGCGGCCGGCCTGGATGGCGCGGCCGAAGCGGTAGGCGCGGTTGGTGTCGCGGGTCCAGATGCCGGCGCCGAGGCCGTAGAGCGTGTCGTTGGCGATGGCGAGCGCGTCGTCATCGTCCTTGAATTTCGTGAGTGAGAGGACGGGGCCGAAAATCTCCTCCTGGAAGACGCGCATCTTGTTGTGGCCCTCGAACACGGTGGGGACCACGTAGAAACCGTCCTTCAGGTCGCCGCCCAAGTCGGCGCGCTTGCCGCCGGTCAGCACCTTCGCACCTTCCTGACGGCCGATATCCATGTAGGAGAGGATTTTTTCGAGCTGGTCGTTGCTGGCCTGGGCGCCGATCATGGTGCTCATGTCGAGCGGGTTGCCCATCTTGATCTTTTCGACGCGTTTGATCGCGGCGTCGACGAAGCGGTCGTAGATGCTTTCGTGCACGAGCGCGCGGCTGGGGCAGGTGCAGACTTCGCCCTGGTTGAGCGCGAACATCGCGAAGCCTTCGAGCGCCTTGTCGAAGAAATCGTCGTCCTCGCGCGCCACGTCGGCGAAGAAGATGTTCGGTGACTTGCCGCCGAGTTCGAGCGTGACGGGGATGATGTTTTCGCTCGCGTACTGCATGATCAGCCGGCCGGTCGTGGTCTCGCCCGTGAAGGCGATCTTGGCGATGCGCTTGTTCTGGGCGAGGGGTTTGCCGGCTTCGACGCCGAAACCGTTGACCACGTTGATGACGCCGGGCGGGATGATGTCGCCGAGGACGTCCATCAGCACCATGATGCTCATGGGTGTTTGCTCGGCGGGTTTGAGCACCACGCAGTTGCCTGCGGCGAGCGCGGGCGCCAGCTTCCAGATCGCCATCAGCAGGGGGAAGTTCCACGGGATGATCTGGCCCACGACGCCGAGCGGCTCGTGGAAATGGTAGGCGACGGTGTCGTGGTCGATTTCTGAGATGCCGCCTTCCTGGGCGCGGATGCAGCCGGCGAAATAGCGGAAATGGTCGATCCCGAGCGGAAGATCGGCGAGCGTCGTCTCGCGGATCGGCTTGCCGTTGTCGATGGTTTCGATCATCGCCAGCAGGTCGAGTTTTTCCTCCATACGGTCGGCGATGCGCAGCAGCACGCGGCTGCGCTCGGCCGGGGAGGTGCGGCCCCAGGCCTCCTTGGCGGCGTGGGCCGCGTCGAGCGCGAGTTCGATGTCTTCGGCGGTGGACCGGGCGATGGTGCAGACGACCTGTCCGTTGATCGGCGAGATGTTATCGAAATACTGGCCGCGGACCGGGGCCACCCATTTGCCGCCGATGAAATTGTCGTATTGCGGACGGATGGCGATGTGCTGGGCCACGTCCTTGAGGATTGCGCTGACCATTATGTGCCTCCCTGTGTGTCGTCGCGTTGGTGTTCTCGCGTCTATTTGCCGTGATAGCGCAGCGCCACGTTGGACGCCGCGGCCTCGTCGAATTGTAGCGGTTTTGCGCCGGCGGGGTAGCCGTTCTGTTGCAGCAGATACGCCATGATCTGCACGTAATCGTCATTGGCCAGGCTGCCCGGTCCGGTGGCCGGCATCTGTTGCGAGACGACCGTGAACACCTCGCCGACCGTGTAGTTGGCCTTTTCATTGGCCCAGTTCGGGCCTTTCAGCGACGGACCGGATCGGCCTTCGAGATGCGTTCCGTGGCACATGGCGCAGTTGCCGATGAATTTGGCAAAGCCGATTTTCGCCTGCGCATCAGTATAGAGCGCGGGCGGCGCGGCGGTGGACGAGGTGTCCACCGCACGCGCCAAGCCTGGTACTGCAACGCCAGGCGGAGAGCAGCACGGCGAGGTGCGCCGCACCCCGCCGCGGACATCACGCGTGATCATGAAGTCAGTCCATCACAGCGCGAACACATAGAAATGGCCACCGGTCGGGATGGCGCTGACGGCCGGGTCCTTGGCCATTTCGCCGCCCCAGATCGGGGTCGCACCCCCCCAGCCGGCCCAGACGCCGACATACTGCTTGGCGCCGACTTTCCACGTGCTGGGCACGCCGATCACGCCGGAGCTCATCTGCGGCGACTTCCAGCGCACCGCACCGGATTTCGCGTCGAACGCATAGAGGAAGCCGTCGGCGCTGCCGGAGAACACCAGTCCGCCGGCGGTCGCCAGCATGCCGTCGTTCCATGGCAGCGCGCTGGGGAACTGCCAGCTCTGCTTGCCGGTGGACAGGTCGATCGCCTGCACCGAGCCCCAGTCGTTGGGGAAGGCCGGGTCGCGCTTGACGACAAAACCTTCATCCAGGAAGGGCAGGCCCGCCTTGTAGGGGCCGCCCTTCACGCCCTTGATGGTCATGCAGGTGTGCATGGTCGGCACGTAGGCCATGTTGGTCTGCGGATCGACGGCGATCGGCCACCAGTTCTTGCCGCCCAGGAAGCTGGGGCAGGTGAACACTTCCTTGCCGACGGCCGGCCGCAGCGCGTCGTTGGTCACCATCTGGCCGTTGGCCACATGGTCGACCGATGTGGCCGTGGTGAATTTCTCTGCGTAGATCAGTTTCCCGCTGACACGCGGTCGATGGCGTAGAACCAGCCGTTGCGGCTGGCCGATACGATCGCCTTGTGCGCGGTGCCCTGGTAGGTGATGTCGGTCAGCACCGTCTCGTTGGTGCCGTCATAGTCCCAGGTGTCGTGCGGCGTGTACTGGTAGTACCATTTGATCTTGCCTGACGCGGGATCCATCGCGATCACGCTGTCGGTGTAGAGGTTGGTCCCAGGCCGTAACGTTGCCAGCCACGGGCCGGGATTGCCCACGCCCCAGAACAGCGTGTCGGTGGCGGCGTCGTAGCTGCCGGTCAGCCAGGCGCCGCCGCCGCCGGTCTTGTAGGCGCCCTTGGGCCAGGTGTTGCCGCCCGGCTCGCGCGGTGAGGGGATGGTGTAGCGCTGCCAGGCCATGTCGCCGGTGGCCGCATCGAGCGAGACGACCGAGCCGCGCGCGCCGTATTCGCCGCCGGACATGCCGACGATCACGTGGCCCTTCAGCACCAGCGGCGCCAAGGTCATGGCCGCGCCCTGGTCGGCGGGGGCGAGCTGCTTCTTCCAGACGATCGCGCCGGTATGGGCGTTCAGCGCGACGACGTAGTTGTCGAGCGTGGCGAGGTAGACATTCTCGCCGTAGAGGGCGACGCCGCGGTTGACCACGTCGCAGCACACGGTTTTCAGGCCGACCTGGCTAAGGTCGTGCTTGTAGGTCCACAGCGCGCGGCCGGTGCTGGCCTGGAAGGCGTGCACCTCGTCCTTCGGCGTGGTGATGAACAGCGTGTCGCCATTCACCACGGGGGCGGATTCATGGCCCTGCTGGAAGGTGCTCTTGAAATCCCAGGCGGGTTTGAGCTGGGTGACGTTGCTGGCCGAAATGCGGTCCAGCAGCGAGTAGCCGGAGCTGGTGTAATCGTGCCGGTACATCAGCCAGCCCGGGTCCTGCGCCGCATTCGCCAGCCGCTCGTCCGTGACGGGGCTGTAGGCGGGGGCGCCGGCGACCTGCGTTTCGGCGATGGTGCGGGCCAGCGGCAGGGCTGCCAGTGCGCAGCCGGCGGCGAGCATCAGGCGCAGCGATCGGGCGTTTGTGCGGGGAAACTTCATACGGTCCTCCAATGTTTTTACTTGCGACGGCTATGCGGGCTGGCGGGCGCGTCACCCGCGCCGCCCGCCGAACTGCCTTGTGGAGAGCATCGGCAGCGGCGGCCGGCTTGCAAGGTGCCTCGCGGAGCCGGCATCGCCGAATGTCGCAGTTCTGCGACACGCCAGGATTGCACAACGGTGTTTGCAACACGTGGGATGCGGCGTAGGGTGGACGTAACCGGCGCACGAGAAGCTGGACCGGAGGCCTATTCGAAGCCCCGCCATGGAGCATGCCGACCGCATACATGCGATCGCCCGAGACCCGTCCGCCTGCGGGCGCTCTGCCGTGTTCGCGTCCTGGACTCGCTCGCTGACCCGCTACAAGCTGGACCCTCTCGCGAAAGCACCGCCTCGCCGCCTGACTGACGGCGAGTTGCGCCGGGCGCGCAGCGAGATGGAGCCGATGCTGGCCGCTTCCGGCGCCACGCTGGACCGGCTGTTCGCGGCGGTCGGCGGCAGCGGCTGTTGCGTGCTGTTCACCGACCGGCATGGCGTGCCGGTGGAGCGGCGCGGCGCGCATGGCGACGAGGATACGTTTCGAGGCTGGGGCCTGTGGCCGGGTGCGGTGTGGAGCGAGGCGGCCGAGGGCACGAACGGCATCGGCACCTGCCTGGCCGAGGGCCGGCCGCTGCTGATCCATCGCGAGCAGCATTTCTTCGAGCGCAACACCGGCCTCTCCTGCGCGGTGGCGCCGATCCACGACCACAAGGGACGGCTGGCGGCGGCACTCGATGTGTCGTCCTGCCGTGGGGACCTGACGGAGGATGTGGCGCGGCTGATCGCGTCGGCCGTGACGGACGCGGCGCGGCGGATCGAGGCGCGGCATTTCGCGCACGCCTTTGCCGGGCGCGCGCATCGTTCTGCCGCCGGAAATGGAGTGGAACGCCGGTGCGCTGCTGGCGGTGGATGGGTGCGACATGGTGGTAGGGGCGACCTGCGCGGCGCGCCAGGCCTGCGGGATTACCGACGCGATGCTGGAACGGGGCCTGCCGGCGCGCAGTGTTCTGGAGCCGGAGGGTGCCCAGGCCGAGAGCCTGTGCACGGCCGAGCGTGGCGTGCTGCAGCGCGCGCTGGCCCGTTGCGGGGGCAATGTGTCCGCTGCGGCGAAGTTCCTGGGGGTCAGCCGGGCGACGCTGCATCGCAAGATGCACCGCGCGGGTTTGGCGGGGGCGCGATCCGGGAAGCCGCGATGAGGAAGAAATAATTTACCACGAAGGCACAAAGACCACGAAGAGAAGAGAAACAAGTCAAATCATCGTTGAGCGTATTTCTTCAGTCTTCGTGTTCTTCGTGTCTTCGTGGTTGAGTTCTCTTTCTTGGACCTATTTCGCGCCAGCCCGGTTATCGTCCGTGCCCGACCCTAGCGGGCCGCCGCCGACGGAAGCGCCGGCACTCGCGCCCACATATGGCCCCGCGCCACTGGGCGCCGGTCCCGGCTGACCAGTCGCCTGCATGTTCGTGTTCGTGCAGGCGGCAACGCCCATCAGGGCGACGAAAATCATCCAGCGCATCGATCCGTCCCGGTTACAGGACTTGCGTAACGCCAACCAGAAACGCGAGGTTTCGGCACGTCGCCGAAAGGTGGTGGAGCGCTCGCAAGCGCCCCACCCTTTGGACTACTTGCCGGAGCGGCCGTAGGGCGTGCCCACGCCGGTGCAGAAATCCCAGCCCTTGACGGCCTTGGTGCGTTTTGCCGTTGGAGCCGCAGGTGCCGCCCTTGATGTCGGTCCAGTTCGCCTGGTTCTTGAACCCGGCATACACCGTCGTCAGTTCGGCCACGGTGGACGTGAAGAAGTTCGACGCGTTGTTGACCAGCGCCGCCAATGCGGGCGAGGCCACGCTGGTGCCGCCGATCACGAGCCATTGCAGGTTCTGACCCTGATAGGGTGTGGTGTCGTAGATCCACACGCCGGTGTTCGGGTCGGCGACGAGCGAGATGTCCGGCGTGCCGCGGAAGCTGCCGACGATCTTGGAGATCGGCGACTGGTAGGCCGGGACCGGGACGTAGGCGCTGGAACCGCCGCCGGTGTCCACCCACGCTGTCTGGTTGATGTAGTTGGCGTTTGCGTCGCGGTTGACCGACGTGCCACCGACGGCCACGACGTTGGACAGGGCGGCGGGCACGCCAATGCCGGGCGCGTCGCCGGAAGACGCGAAATAGACGACGCCGTTGGTGGCGAAGGTGCTCTCGTATTGTTCTTCGCCGCTGAATTCGCCGCCGCTCCAGCTGTTGGAGACTTCACCGCCGCCGGCCTTGGCGACCAGGTTGGAGGCGACCGTTTCGGCAGCAAATAGATCCGTGAAGCTGTTGCTGTTGGCTTCGACCAGGATCACCTTGGCGCTGGGCGCCAGACCGTGCGCCATCTCGATGTCGAGCGCTTCCTCCAGCTCCCAGCCACCGCTGCTGTCCTGCGCGGGCTTCTTGCCGCCGGCATAGACGACTTCGAAATTCTTCGACGTGACGGCGGGCAGGCCGTATTGCTTGCTGTAGGCGGCGAGGTCTTTCTTGGCGGTGGGGTAGTCGTAGGCGTCGACGATGGCGACGACCTTGCTGCCGCCGGTGGTGACTGTCTTGAGCGTCTCCGGGTTGCAGCCGGTCACCTTGGCGGTCAGGCCGTAAAGGCAGGCGAGCGAGGCTGGGGTTTCGTATTTTCCGGAGGGCGAGGTGGCGGCGGGCGAGGTCTGGCCGCGCGGCTGGAAGATGCGCACGTTGGTGTGTGGCCGGTTGCCCACTGGCTGGCTGGATTCCGGCACGATGACCGTGCCCTCGGCCTGAGGGATCAGGATGTCGGCGGCACGTGCCGTGGCCGCGGCGGACAGTACCAACCCTGCCGCCAGGCACGCGGTGGCTCCGAGTTGCGCCTTAAGATTCATTCTCATGGGAGTTCCAAATGTTTCGACGAACAAAAGCATTCGGCAGATGACCGCATTCGTCAAGAGGCGTGTCGCGGCCTGAGATGATAAAATACTGAGTCAAAAACGGCCAGATTGGAAGCGTTTTACTACTGTCTGTTCCAAGCGGACGTGTCGTGCCCACAAAGGGACACGACACTTCGGGAAAGCTGCAAAGGTGGAACGCCGGGCGGCGCTCCACCAGCACGGTCAATGTACCTGGGTGATGTAGGTACCCCAGTTGGCATACTGGCCGCGGGGGAACTGCTTGGTGTTCGGGATGTATTCGTTGCCTGTCCAGTAATAACCGGTCGCGGCATCCACCACGGCGCTGGCGTAGTCGCCCCAACGGCCCACGGCCGCCGTGGCGCCATTGTAGCCGGTGAACCCGTCGTCGGAGGCCGCACCCGCACCGGTGACCGTGTAGTTGCCGGCCGGCGCGTTGTTGAGAAATTCGATGAAGCCCGTGCTCGGGAAGCCGCCCGGAACCTTCTTCGACTTGTTGACGATGGTCGTGCCGATGATGCCGTTGCCGGTCTTGTCGAGCGCGATGCCTGGATAGGTCAGGCTGTAGCCGGCCGCGGGCGTGATGTAGCCCTGGGCTACGATCTTTGCGGTGACGGACGTTTTCGTGGCCGTGGGCGTGAGCACGAAATACGCGATCTGGTCACGCGCCAATCCGTTTGCGTCCGTGGTGCCGGTGGTTAGTGCGGCATACAGGTTGCCGACCGCGTATTTTACGCCGCCGCCGAAGGCGTTGTAGCCGCCATCGAGTTGCGGCGATTTCTTGGCGCCGACGGACTTGCCGTACGGACCCACGTCGTTGGGTTCGGTGGACGGTACGGTGCCGGTGTAGTTCTCCGCCGCGACGTCGACCGAGGCCAGCGTCAGGGACTTGGCCGACGTCGCCAGCTTGTTGGTGTTGCTGAGGGCGAAGACGCGGACGTTGGTCGATCCGTCGAAGATGTTGCGCGCGGTCAGCAGGTACTCGGTGCCATTGGCTTCGGCCGCGAAGGGCGCGCCGGGCGCGGGCTGGGCTGGCTGGACGACGAAATCCTGCGACTGGAAGTCCACATACTTGAAGGTCGCGCCGGTCTGGAGCTGCTTGAGCGGCAGCGCGTAGATGGCGGCGGAGACGAAGTTGCCCGACGAGTTCGAGAACAGGTCGGCGCCGATGTAGAAGCCGTTCTTGTCGAAACCCACCTGCGGGTAGTCGGGCAGGCAGGAGCCGCCGCACGCCGAGATCTGGCTGGTCAGCGCATCGACCTTGTTGATGTAGTAGGCGCCGGTTGGGTCGGACGTCTTGCTGACGGCCACGAAAAACCCGTTGAAGCTGTTGCCATAGACCAGCTCCTCGACAATCCAGCGGCCGATCGACGGCAGGTAGACGGCATGCGGGTCGCTCAGGTTATCGGTGCTGTCGCCAAAGAAGGTGGAGGTCGTGACCGGGCTGACCAGCGTCTTGCCGGTCGAAATCCGTGATCTGCAGCGCGTTGTTGACGACCTCGACGACCGTGCCGTTGTTGACGGCCAGGCCCTGATCCGGCGGCTCGAGCTCGCCGCCGCTGAGCGACGCGAACAGGCCGTCGGTGATGCCGGTGAACCCGGTAACGTTGGCCGGCGGGGTGCCGATCGACGGACCGCCGACCACCGCGATGTTCGGCTCACCGGAGCGCGGCAGGGCGGCGGGAACGCGGCTCAGCGCGCCGTCCGGGAAGCGGTGCAGCGGCATCGCGGCCGGGCCGTGGATAGCCTGCGCCTGCAGGGCACGGATGTTGGCGGCGCTGACGGACAGCTCGCGCAGCGAGGGCGTGAGCCGCGCGTCCGGCACGGCGCCGGCGCCGGACGGGTGAACGAAAGACGGGGCAGCGATGGCGGTTCCGGCCGTGCCGGCGAGGAACGTCAGACCGCAGATAAGGCTTGCTCGTTGCACTTGCTGTTCTCCGATAAGGATTGGGCAGTCAAAGACGACGGCGTGCTATGTCAGGACAATATAGCCGAGAGTAGAACGTCAGCATAAGGGTCATTTTGATTTGTTTATAAACCCGAAGCGTGTCAGGATATTAAGCGGCCCTGTATCCATACGCAATGAGATACTAGGCTCTCCGGTGCATTTTTTCCAAAAAACACCGGCGCAGGACGCGATGTTCTACTGTAGGTTGCGTTTTTGGGCGGTAATGCGAGTCTCGCCGCGGCGGTACTTCGTTCTGAAAACGTTACGAACAGGCCTTGGCCTTGCCGTTCTAAGCGCGTAATCCCACCCGCAATGTATGCCATTGACGTCACCGACCTGACCAAACGCTACCGGGCCGCCCTGGCCGTGGACGGGGTGAGCTTCACCGTGCGCCGCGGCGAGACGGTGGGGCTGCTGGGCGGCAACGGTGCGGGCAAGACCACCACGATCGCCATGCTGCTCGGGTTGCTGGTACCGACGTCCGGCCACATTCACGTGCTGGGGCACGACATGGCGTGCGACCGGTTCGCGGCGCTGGCCCGGGTGAATTTCTCCTCGCCCTACGTGGCGCTGCCGCACCGGCTGACGGTGGCGGAGAATTTGCGGGTATATTGTCACCTCTACAACGTGCGCGGCGTGGACCGGCGGATCGCCGAGTTGGCGGACGAGCTGGATTTGCACGCGTTCCTGGACCGGCCGGCGGGCCAGCTCTCGGCCGGCCAGAAGACGCGCGTGGCACTGGCCAAATCGCTGATCAACCGGCCGGAGCTGCTGCTGCTGGATGAACCGACGGCCTCGCTCGACCCCGACACCGGTGACCTGGTGCGGAGCTGGCTGGAGCGCTACCGGGCGGAGAGCGGGTGCACCATCCTGCTGGCCAGCCACAATATGGACGAGGTGGCGCGCCTGTGCGGGCAGGTGCTGATGATGAAGCAGGGCCGGATCGTCGATCGCGGGACGACGGACGAATTGCTGGCGCGCTACGACCGCGACGATCTGGAGGACGTGTTCCTGGATATCGCCCGGTCGCGCGGACGGCAGGCGCCGGAGATGGGCGAGGTGACCGAAATGGGCGAGCGGTCCGAGGTGGGGGCATGATGGCCGCGCTGCGCCGTATCTGGGGGCTGATGTACCGGCACCTGACCTTGTTCCGCCGGTCCTGGCCGCGGCTGCTGGATCTGGCGTACTGGCCGGTGCTGCAGATGACCATCTGGGGGTTCACCAGCCGCTTCTTCGCAGCCCGCATCGGCAACCATGGGGCGCTGACCATCGGCATGCTGCTGGGCGGTGTCATCCTGTGGGAGACGGCGCTGCGCAGCCATCTGGGGTTTGCCGTGACGTTCATGGAGGAGATCTGGTCGCGCAATCTGGGCCACATCTTTGTCTCGCCGCTGCGGCCTTGGGAGCTGCTGGCGGCCCTGGTCGGCATGTCGGTGGTGCGCATGCTGCTGGGGGTGCTACCGGCGGCGGTGCTGGCGGCGCTGCTGTATCATTTCAATATTTTGACAGTCGGGCCGGTGCTCATCCTGTTCGCAATCAATCTGATCCTGATGGGATGGTGGATCGCGCTGGGGTGCATCTCGCTCATACTCAGTCAGGGCGGCGGCGCGGAAAGCCTGGTGTGGTCGATGCTGATCGGGCTGGCGCCGGTGGCGGCCGTTTACTATCCCGTCGCGGTGCTGCCGCACTGGTTGCAGTACGTGGCTTTGTCGCTGCCGGCGGCGCATGTGTTCGAGGGGTTGCGGGCGGCGATCGGGCAGGGCGTGATACGCTGGGATCATCTGGCGTGGGCGCTGGGGTTGAACTGCGTGTGGATGACGGCGTCGATGCTGCTGTTCACCCAGCAGTTTCACGTGGCGCGGCGCAACGGGTCGCTGATGAACATCGGCGAGTAGGGGGGCGCCGGATGGATTGCACCCGTTTCTGGATGATCCGCCACGCGATCGTGGATGAGACGTCGCGCGCCATCCTGTATGGGCGGCTGGATGTGGGGCTGGCGGAGGATAGCCTGGTGGCCCAGGCCGCCACACATACGGCGCTTGCCGCACGGCTGCCGCGGGATGCGGTCTGGCTGGTGTCGCCGCTGCGGCGGACGCGGGAGACAGCGGCGGTGATCCACGCAGCCGGCTACCCGGCGTGTGCGCTGGTGGAGGAGGCGGGGCTGACGGAGCAGGATCTGGGCGAGTGGCAGGGGTTGCGCCATGCCGACCTGCCTGGCCGGCTCACCGACCCGCCGCATGCCTTCTGGCCGCTGGGTGCCGCCGAGGTGCCGCCTGGCGGCGAGAGCATGGCGCAGGTGATCGAGCGCGTGGGGGCCACGCTGGAGCGCCTGGCGGTGGAGTATGCGGGTGAGGATGTGGTGTGCATCAGCCATGGCGGCGCCATCCGCGCGGCGGTGGCCCATGCGTTGGGGGTGGATGCGCAGGCGGCGCTGCATCTGTCGATCCAGAACCTGTCGTTGACCGTGCTGGAGCGGTTTTATGCCGGCTGGCGCGCGGTGGTGGTCAACGAGGGAGCGGAGATCTAGCGGTCGCAGGGTAGTGCGGGGCAGGGCTATTTTCGCCCAGGCATGACGGTGTCCGGGACGGTGGCGCCGCCGCCCACGATGGTGGCGAAATCCAGTCCGCGCTTGCTGACCGCAGTGCCGAGGGCGCGTTCGGCGACGCCGGCCAGCAGTCCGAGCAGCAGGGCGGAGGAGCCATTGCGGTGCATCGCGTCCATGCCCGTCACCGTGCCGATGCCGGCGATGATCGCGCCGCTGAACAGCAGCAGACCGACCAGGCCGGACAGCCCGATCATGAAGGCGATGCGTTCGGCGGGGTCCAGCCGGTCGGGCTCGAGTGCCGCGAGGTCGGCGAAATCCAGGTTCTGGCGCCTGAGCGAGAACGAGAGCCAGGTGCCGATGGCGGTGCCGACAGCAAGCAGGTCGAAATTCCGGAAATTGTACATGAGGCCGCGCACACCGCACAGCACTGTGCAGGAAGCGGTGCCTGGGCCGCCCAGCACCGAAGCCGCACCGTAGAGCGCGCCGAAGATGATGGCGGCGACCAGGCTCCAGAAGGCCAGCCGCTTCACATACGTGTTCTTGACCACGCCTGCTTCGCGCAATGTGAAAAGCTTGCGCAGCCGAACCAGGTCGATCTGCGCGAATTCGATACGGGACGGCTCGGTGGTGGCCAGCCCGACCTGTGCGATGCCGAATAGCTGCTCGATATAGAAGGATTGTGCTTCCTTGACGCGCGTCTGCAACGATTGGCGCCGCCAGGGCAGCCACGGCACGTAGCGCAGCCTTTCGTTGAACACCGCCACGATGACGTTGTCGGCCTCGTCGATCTCGGCTTTCAGCTTGCCGGCCCAGGGCGGGATCGGTGCGTCGCGCACGTTGATGTTGATGTCTTCGAATATCTCGCCCTTCTGCTTGGCGGACACGACGAACGGGCATCGGTCCAGGCGCTCGGCCACCTCCTCGTAATGGCCGACAATTCGCCAGGCCTGCCGGCTGGTGGCGTGCAGCATTTTCGGCGTGCCGCCAGACGCCGCTTCCACGCGCTTGCGCAGCGCCCCCAGCTCGAGCTTGGCCGCGGCCTTGATGTCGGCGAGTCGCGCTGCGTTGTCGGTATTGACCTGGTTACGCAGGACGAAACCGGCGATTTCCGAACTCGGCCAACTTCAGTTCGGCTTCAAAATCGCCGGCTTCGGTGGTCGTGGCTTTCGCTGCTCCGTCATCTTCCGCGACGGAAGGAGGTTCGAATGCTGGAAACAGGTCGTTATCTGGGGCGAATAGCTTGTCGGCCGGCTGATCGGCCACTTGTGGCGCTACGTGAGTCGCGTTCCCATGGCTTTCGGCCACCTGGGCGGGGTTGCTGTCCTTAGCCGCTTCATGAGCGCCGGGTAAGGCGCCATGACTACCGAGATCGTCCGCCATGGCCGTGCTCCGCCGACATCGTGACAGTAAAGCCCGGTGCAGGACGGCACAACAGCCAAACACCAGCCATTTGAAACGCTTTGACATTAAGTAACGTGTTAACTTGACCCGTTAACGCGATAATGTGGCAGACTAATGGGGTGGCGACGATGGAGACGTTCCCGATGCGCATTTGTAGGATTTCTGCGCTGGCCGCCTGCCTGCTGGCGCCGCTGACCGCGCAGGCGGTGACGCCGCAGGGGCAGCAGGAACTGGTGGATCGCGCGACGCTCGCCGCGCAGGAGATATTGGACGATGCGGAGGGGCATGATGCCCGCGCCCTGTTGCCACAGGCCAGGGCGGTGATGATCTGCCCGCGCATCTTCCATGCCGGCTTCCTGTTCGGGGGCGAGGGCGGGGGGTGCGTGCTGCTGGCCCGCGGCGGGCAGGGGAGCTGGTCCTCGCCGGCCTTCTACAGCGTGGGCGGGGGCAGTTTCGGGCTGCAAGCCGGCATACAGGATGCCGAGGTGATGATGCTGATCCTGACCGATAACGGCTTGCGGTCGGTGATGGATAGCCAGTTCCGCCTGGGCGGCACCGCCTCGGTTGCGCTGGTGACCATTGGTGGCGGAGTCGAAGGGGCGACGACCACGAACCTGAATGCCGACATCGTGGCGTTCGCGCGGACGCGGGGGTTGTTTGCCGGGGTGTCGTTGCAGGGCAGCGTGATGTCGTCCGATAGCGGCGGGGACCAGGTGTATTACAACCAGCCGGTGGGGCCGGTGGACATCGTGATGGCGATGCGGGTGAACAATCCGGCCGCCGACCCGCTGCGCGGGGTGCTGATGCGCGGCGGGGCATCGGCCGCGCCCTCGCTGCCGCCGCCGGTGCCGGGCGGCTACTATCAGCAGCAGGCCGAAGCGCCAGTCGGGTATGCGGCGCCGGCGGGGGCTGTGCAGCAGCAGAGTCTGCCGCCGCCGCGCTGATTGCAGACCCTGCCGCCCGAAGCGGCCGCCGCGCTTCTGCGCGAGGCCGATCGCCTGTTTGACGCGGGGGATCGCGCGGCCGCCGCACCGCTCTACGCGCATCTGGCCGAGGCCGGGCCGCCCGATCCTCGCGTGGCGGCGCGCCATGCGGAGGCGCTGCTGGGCGCGGGGCGTGCGGCCGACGCGCTGACGTATTTGCGGGGCGCGGCGGCGAAAATCGAGCTGGATGCATGGGGGGTGCGGGCGCTGGCCCATGCCGAGAGCGCGGCGGGTGATGCGGGCAGGGCGCTGTCATTGGCGGCGGAAGGGTTGGCCGCGCGGCCGGACGATTTTGGGTTTGTGACCACGTTCTTGGAGATGCAGGAGCGCCACGGCGACTTGGCATCGTGGCGGGCGGCGCTGACCGGAGCGGCGCTGACCGAACTGGCACGGCGCGAACTGGCGTGCCGGCTGGCGCTGGCCGAGGGCCGGCCGAAAGAGGCGGGGGCGGTGCTGCTGGCGGATGCCGGCTTCGCGGCCCATGACCGGCTGTATTACCTGGCGCTGCAGACGGCCTATGCGGCGCTGGAGGCGGGCGACGCGGATTTAGCCGGGCTTCTGGCCGGGCGGCTGGACGGGGTGGGGCCGGATGAGGTGGCGGCGATCCTGCTGCGCACCGAGTTGGCGCTGTACCACCAACGCTACGAGGATGCGGCGGCCGCACTCGGGCGTGTGCCGCCGGACCGGGCCGGCCGGCCCGAGATACGGCTGAAATGGTTCGAGCTCGCCTGTTTCACCGGCGATTTCCTGCGGGCCAGAGAGCTCTTGGCGGGCATGGAGGCGGATGGTCCGTTGCCGCACCAGGCAGTGCCCTCCGTGCTGCGCTTTTTCGCCGAGCAGCAGGCCTGGGACGAGGTTCTGGCGCGCGCGCACACCTGGCTGGACCGAACATTTCGGTTTTCGCAGATCGGTTACGTGCTGTTCCGCGCGGCCAGGCGCACGGGGCGGGGGGCGGCGTTGCGCGCGGCGATCGAGGCGGTGGAGGGCTGGCGCGCGCATGCCGATCTGGCGCGGCTGCATCTGGCGCTGGCCTGGGACGGGGCGCGCAGCGCGGCCGAGATGGAGGTTGTGGCGGCCGGCGCGCAGGCGAGCCCGGCGATGCGGCACCGCATGGCGGTGCAGGCGCGGGTGATGGCGCGTGCCCGCCCGCCCGGCGGCCGACGCGCGGTGTTTTCCTGCGCGGACGCGGCTTTTTTGGCGCCGACGCTGGTGGCCTTGCACAGCGCCCTGGAGCACGCGGATGCGGACGCGTTCTTGGTGGTGCCTGACGCGTTGGTGGCGTCGGTGGAGCCTTGCGCGGCCGCGTTCCGGGCTGCCGGCCATCGCCTGACCGCCGTTCCGGCCGGTGCGGTGGTGCCGGCTGGGGAAAAACTCGATCCGGGGTATGGCTTGTTCACCAGCGGGCTGGTGCTGTCGGCGGCCGCCTATTGGCGCATTTTCGCCGCGGGTTATATGCGGCGTTTGGGCGTGTATGGCCGCGCGTTGTACCTGGATGGCGACGTGCTGGTGCGCCGGAGCCTGGCGCCGCTGTTCGAAGCCGATTTAGGCGGCCATCCGCTCGGCGCGCGCGTGGAGGCGCCGCGCCCCGAAGTGGTGCGCGCGACCGCCCTGCATGGATTGGCGGAGGGCGGATACTTCAATTCGGGCGTGCTGCTGTTCGATTTGCTCGACCCGGGTTTGGCGGCGGCGTTGGAACGATCGGCGGGTGTGGCCAACGATGATGGCGTGACGAAGATGTTTCATGACCAGTGCGCGCTGAACCTGGGGTTTCGCGACCGGTTCGCGCGTTTGCCGGCGGTGTGGAACATGCCGGTGACCGAGCGCATGTCTTTGGCCGAGGTGCCGGACGATGCGGCCATACTGCATTTTCTGGAGCGGCCAAAACCGTGGAGCGCCGCGTATGACGGGCCGTGCGGGGCGCTGTGGTCCGATAGCTGGGCGCGGACGGCCGACGTGATCGGGGCGGAGGCGGCCGTCGAACTGCTGGAGATGGCGGGGGATTAGGCGAGGGCGATGCGTTTGAAGACGATGCCGTGGCCTTCGCGGCGCGAGACGCAGCCGGTGATGGCGCCGAGTAATTAGTGTCGAAGATTGCGCAGTGCGCGAAGATGCAACCTATTCAGATTGAGGATGCGATCATTGCTCTCCCAAATCTTATCGCGCAGCGGCTGTTGGGGTCGCTGGGGTGCGGAGCACGTCGATGGTTTGCTGGTAAGCCTGAGCCGTACGCGATGCCACATCGCGAGCGAATTCGAGTTGGACAAAGTTCAGCGCGCGCACTTGGTGGTGGTGCAAGTGTTGAAACGTGCTTGGGTCGAGAGCCAGAAGTGTCTGGTTCGTGACGCCGGCGCTAGTACCGCCGACTGGCGGTGATACAGGAGTGTTTGGCGGTTCTGTATGCTTGTTATCCGGCTGGGGTGCTGCGTCGGTCATGAAATAGTCCTTCGCTTGGTTCAGGGTCTAGGGTGTCCGCCTGTCCACGGATGGCAGGCCCGAAGCGGCCCAGGCCTCTTCACCGCCACGATACCACATTACATTCTGAAAGCCTGCTTTAACAAGTGCAATAGCCGCGTCGTAACTACGTCCTCCGAACGGACCATCACCCATGATTACGACACCGCGCCCCGCTTGCTCTGCGTCACGCGCTGCGGCCAACACAGCGGCCTGTTGATCTGCCCATGCATCTTGTGCCCATGTCCAAACCGCACCCGGGATGACCGATGCACCACTTCCTACATCAATGATTTGCGGCTTCGGAGGCGAGTTCTGATCGCCGCGTTCAACTAACTGGCGAAGAAATAGGGTATCTATAACCGTTCCGCCTTGAAGTAGGCTCGGCGTTGGCTGGAAATCGCCCATTTGTTCGTGATACGTTGATGTTGAAATCCCAAAGTCCTTATGTTCGTCCGCGAAGGCAGGCATTCCGGCGGCCTCCAACGCTCGCAAAAAAGCAACGTGCCCGGGCAGGCTTGCTGTGACTTTCGTTTCATATGAACCCAAGCGCCAGGCGGTCACGTTAGGCCAGATCTTAGCAAAGTGTTCGTACGAGAGGTGCGCCTTGGCCGTTTCTCCTGTAAGTTGCATTGCGGCAATGACACGGCTACGTCGCCACATTTCGGCATCTACAACTGATGGCTGATCTTCAGTATGCGCCAATCCAGCCCCTGCGCGATTAAGCCATTCAAGGGCGGCCCGAGGCTGGCCGAGAAGCAAATATGCTGTACCGATCATGTTTTGCCTGATTGGAACATCGGCTCCTAAAGGATCAAGCCTCGCCATCTCAAGTAGGTTAGACAACATCTCATCGATGTGGCCCAGCACGTGCGCGCACCGTGCAAGACCTACTCGTGCGCGCAACTCGTTTTGATCAAGTGTCAGCGCTTTCTGGAAAGTTGGTTCGGCTTCAGCACAACGGCCGTTCAACCACGACAGATAGCCGCTCGCGGTTAAAGCTTGAGGGGATTGGGGTGCTAGGTCGATCGCCCGCGTAATAGCCCATTTTGCGCGCTCATGGTCGATTGTCTCGTTCGGGTCTGGATCGTCGAAGTCTTTTATTTTTGTAGTTAGAACCCGACCCAATTCGGCCAAAGCGTCTGCATAGTTCGGCTCTATAGCCACTGCTCGTTCTAACAGGGACTGCGCGTCGCTTAGGCTGCCCAAAGTATAGACATGGTCCAACAAGGATCGAGCTCGCAAAAACAGATCGACCGCGTCGGGTTTGGTCGGGTGATCAGCAACCGACCTTGCACTGGCGACATCCACCAACGTAACGTTTAGCGCGCTCCCGATGTGATTGACGATCTGCGCCCGCGCCTCTCCCAGTTTGTCGCGCGGCACATCGAAGGCGTTGGCCCACAGATGTGCGCCGGTGGGGGCGTCGATGAGCTGGGCGTTGATGTGCAGGTTTTTTCCCTCCGCCATCAGGCTGCCTTCGAGCACGTAGCGCACGTCCAGCGCGCGGCCGATGTCGCCGGAGGGGACGGCGCGGCCTTTGTAGGAATCGGCGCTGGTGCGGGCGATGACAACGCTGCCGGGGATGTGGGAGAGGTCGGTGGTCAGGTCGTCGCTGATGGCGTCGGCCAGATAATCCTGCTCGGGGTCGTGGCCCAGATTGCGGAACGGCAACACCACGATGGACAGGCGCGGGGCCACGTGCGGTGGGCCGAAAATCTGTTTTCGGCCCACGAAGAGAGCGCAGGCCAGCAGCGCCAGCAGGCCCATGGCCGCCGCCGGCCAACGGCGCGGGGTGCGCGCCGCGATCGGCACTGGCGTGGGCGGGGGCAGGAAGTGGGAGAGAGAGGCGCCGGGCAGTTCCGGCGGCAGGTCCGTCTCGTCCAGCACCTGGCCGACAAACCGATAGCCGCGGCCGGCGACGGTTGCGATCATAGGCGGCTCGCCCAATGCGCGGCGCAGGGCGGAGATCTGGACGGCGAGCGTGTTGCCTTCCACCACCGTGCCGCGCCAGACATGCGACAGTATGTCGTCGCGCGAGACGACCGTGTCCCGCCGCTCGATCAGCATCTGCAATATGTCGAAGGCGCGGGAGCCGAGCGGGACGGGCGCCCCGTCCACGCTCAGGCAACGGCGGTCCGGTTCCAGCACGAAGCGGCCGAAACGATAGGCGCGCGCCATGGTGCCGACGTGGGCCATGCCGGGCGACGACTCCCTGATGATGTCGGCCACAACCTAGACCTGGCTGCCCCGGACGCCAACAAACCAATTACGCGCATTTGGGGAAGGCAAGCAGTCCTTTTTTGAAAAAAGGACCAAAAAACTTTTTGTCAGTTGAGTCCGCGACAGCCTGACAAAAGTCTTTTGCTTCTTTTCTTCAGAAAAGAAGGCCTTACCTTACTGCTACACCCGCGATCTGCCGAAACAAGGCCGCCGGCAATCCCCCGCCCATCACGCCCCGCATCGGCGCATCGTCGTCGCGCCCGATCCAGACGCCGATCAGCCGGCCGTCCACGCAGCCGATGAACCAGGCATCCCGATTATCCTGGGTCGTGCCGGTCTTCCCGGCGACCATGTGCCCCGGCAGGGCGGCGGCCCGTCCAGTACCGTCGTGCACGACGGCCGCCATCATGCGGGCCATGCCGGCGGCGAGATCGGGGTCCACGGTGGCGCGCGTCTCGGGCGGGGCGACGGGCATGGGCTGGTGGTCGATGGTGAGCGCGGCCAGGCCGTGGGGGGAGACGACGCGGCCGCCGTTGAAGAAGGGGGCGTAGGCGGCGGTCAGCTCCAGCAGGCCGACCTCGCCGGTGCCCAGCGCCAGGGCGGGCACGTCCGGCAGGTGGTCGGCGATGCCCAGCCGGTGGGCCACGTCGGCTACGGCCTGGGGACCGCCGGCGCGCTGCATCAGGCGGACCGAGGCTGTGTTCAGGCTAAGCGCGAGCGCCTGGGTGAGCGTGACTTCACCGCGGAAACCCGGCTCGAAATCCTGTGGGCTCCAGTTCCCGATGCGCAGCGGCGCGTCCAGCACCGTGTCCTCCGGCCGCATGCCGTGTTCCAGGGCGGCCAGCCATACGAAGGGCTTGAAGGCGGAGCCTGGCTGGCGGCGCGCGGCGATGGCGCGGTTGAAGCCGCCGGGTTCGTAGGCGCGGCCGCCCACCAGCGCGCGCACCGCGCCGTCCGATGCGTCCAGCACCACCACGGCACCTTGGGTGGCGCCGGCGCGGGCGCCCGGACCGTCCAGCAGGGCGGCCAGGCGCGTTTCGGCCGCAGTCTGCACCCGCCGGTCGAGCGTGGCGCGTACCACTGCGTCCGACCCGTCCGGCACGGCCGATTGCGCGGCGGCGGCGGCCCAGTCGGCGAACCAGCCCCCGCCCTGGCGGTGGGTGGAGAAATGCATGTCGGCTGTGGCCTGGTCGGCTTGCGCCTGGTTGATGGCGTCGTTGGCCACCATGGCCGCCAGCACCTCCCGGCCGCGCGCGGCGGCGGCTTTGGGATCGGTGCGGGGGTTGAAGCGGGACGGGGCGCGCGGCAGCCCGGCGATGACGGCGGACTGCCACAGGTTCAGGCGGCGGGCGCTGACGCCGAAATAGATTTTCGAGGCTGCATCGACCCCCCAGGCACCTGACCCCAGGTAGACGCGGTTCAGCCAGATTTCCAAAATCTCGGTTTTTGAGAAATGGCGCTCGAGCCAGAGGGTCAGCAGCACCTCCTGGACTTTCCGGCGGAGCGTGCGGGCGTTGCTGAGGAACAGGGTTTTGGCGACCTGCTGGGTGATGGTCGATCCGCCCTGCACAACGCGGCGGGCGAGCACGTCCACCACCAGCGCGCGCGCCATGCCATAGAAATCGAGGCCGCCATGGGTCCAGAACCGCCTGTCTTCGACGGAGACGGCGGCGTCCGGCAGGAAGCGGGGCAGGTCGGGCAGGCGCAGCGCCTCGCCCACCACGTCGCCGTAGGTGGCGATTGTGGCGCCAGCGCGGTCCTGCAGCACCAGGCTGGGGCGGCGGACGGAGTCCAGCGCGTCTTCCGGGCGGGGCAGGTCGCGGGCGAACCAGGCCAGTGTGCCGGCGGCCAGCAGCAGGCCCCAGACACCCAGGATGATGGCGATGCGCACCAGCCGCCAGCGGATGCGGCGGCCGCGCGGTGCGGCCTGTGGCGGGGGCGTCGGCTGTCGAGCATCGCGCCAAACGGGTGCGGGCTCGCCGGTGGCGTGCCGGTCCTGGATGGCGGGGGCGCGATACATCTGGGGCGAGTCTATCAGTGCGGCCGAACCGTGCGCTACACCCGGCGGTGGACGGTCGAGCACAACCGCAGGACGCTTGTTCGCTAAACGTTCACGGTTTAGCACGGGCGCCATGTCACCGCTGCCGCCGCTTCCCTTGCCCGTGCCGTTCGACGAAGTGGCCGCCGTGCTGGAACACGCCGTGCGCCGATTGCCTGGCGGCCCGCCCGCGCTGATCGGCGTCAGCGCCCGCCATCTGGCCGAGGCGCTGGATCTGGCCGGGTTCCGGGTGGTGCGGGACCCGCCTTCCGGCCCGCAGCTGACGCTGTAGCGCGGCCATGCCGGACGGTGTTCACGACAGGGGGCGGCGCGAGACGCTGCTGCGGCTGCCCATCGGCGAGTTGGCCGCCTGGCATTTGATGGTGGCGTGCGATGCGTGCCGCGCGGAGCGGGCGGTGATGGTGCGCGACCTGGTGGCGCGGTTCGGGGCCGAGCAGCGTCTGGTGTTCCTGATCCCCCGCCTGCGGTGCCGTGTGCCGGCCTGCCGCCGGCCGCCGACACAGGTGCGCCTGCGCAGCAAGTTTCCCGCCGCGATGGGTGGGCCGGCCATGGTGGAGGTGGTGCTGAAAGGGAAGCGGTAGGCGTGGCCGGTGTGCGGGCGGTGTGGGCGCCAGGCTGGACGAGGGGCGGGTGTGGCGGTTAACAGCGTGCACCCGGGCCGCGCCCGGCGGAGGAGGCGGAGAAAAAATGTTCTCGCATGTGATGATCGGCTCCAACGATCTGGAGCGCTCGAAGAAGTTCTACGACGCAACGCTGGGGGCGCTGGGCGTGGGTGCGCCGATGATGGACGGAAACCGTATGTTCTATATGAGCAAGGGCGGTGCGTTCTCGGTGACGATGCCGATCAACGGGCAGCCGGCGACCGCGCCCAATGGCGGCACGATCGGGTTTGCCGCCAGTTCGCCAGAGCAGGCCGATGCGTGGCACAAAGCCGGGTTGGCGAATGGCGGCACGGATTGCGAGGACCCGCCCGGCGTGCGCGAAGGCGCGCTCGGAAAATTGTATCTGGCTTATCTGCGCGATCCGGATGGCAACAAGCTGTGCGTGCTGCACCGGATGACATAGAGACCGTCCGATAATGCTCCTACGCTGGTCATCCGTCACGCGACCGCGTGCTCCGCACGACACGGCTTTCTGCAGCTGCGCCGAGGCTCACGGACCATTAACGTCCGCTCCGCTGCGGTTCTCGAGAGCGTCGTGCGACGGCACGTTGGCGCGTGAGCCGGGCGGCGCCTTGCGGCGCATCTGACTCAGCGTAGCGCATCTTCGGACAATATCTGACCCGACTTTTCGCGGGTATCTGACCCGTGGGGAGCTTGGCCCGCCTGGCGAAATGGTAAACGCAGCGGACTTAAAATCCGCAGCCTTCGGGCATACCGGTTCAAGTCCGGTGGCGGGCATTTTTCGGCGTTATGGAACCAGGCGGAACACCGATCCGGCGAAGTAGCGCAAATCCTGGAACGTGGTGCCGAGCAGGGCGCCGTACGCATCCATGACCAAGCCGCCGTTCGGCTGGATGTTTTGTGTTCCGGTCAGCAGGAATTTGAACGTGTGCAGCTTGGTCAGGGCCCAGGGCAGGTGGCCGTCGGCGTTCGGCTGAACGTGGAATACCGTGCCCTGGTTGTAGGAACCGCCCAGGAAGGTGGTGCCGTAGAAGCCGCCATGGTGGTCGGGGGTCAGGTTGCCGATCGGCATCACGCCGTCCAGGCCCGAAAATTGATATAATGTCTGCCCGGTCCAGTGCGACGAGCCGTTCGCCGGCGGTGCGACCCGGAAGATGGTGCCGGCATCGCGTGCCTCGTAGCCGCTTGTCATGCCGTAAAGCGCGCCGTCCGGTCCGGGGACGAGGCCGCTGAACGGCGTCGCGTTGGGGGCCTGGAATTCGTACAGTTCCTGCGTGGTCCATTTGGTTTGGCCAGGGGCGGGCGGGGTGACGCTGAACACGGTGCCATAGCCGCTGAGGCCGCCGAAACTGTCGGTGCCGTACAGCACGCCGTTTGCGTCGCGGTACAGGGTGGAGAACGGGGTGGAACCGGCGCGCGGTTTGGCGCCAAAGGAGGAGAGTTTTTCGAACGCCCACGCGCCCTGACCGGCGGGCGCCGGGGGCGTGAGCTTGAACACCGTGCCGGCGCCGTTGCTGTTGGGGCCTTCGCCGCCAAATGTGGTGGAGCCGTACAGCGCGCCGGTCTCGTCGGCTACCAGTCCGGAGGTGGGCTCGACACCGTCGCGGCCCGCGTTGCCGATGCCGAAGTGCCAGATTTGGGCGTAAGTCCAAGCGCCACCTTGCGCGCCGGGCGGGGCGAGCTTGAACACCGAGCCGAACAGGGTGCGGTTGTTCGGGCCGCCGTACGTTGTGCCATAGAGCGCGCCGTCCCTGCCCACGAGCAGCGTTCCGTCGGGCTCCTCGCCTTCCGGCCCATGAAAGCGCCAGAGCGTCGTTTCGTGCCATTTTGTATCGCTGGCGGCGGGCGGGGTCAGCATGAACACGGTGCCCCCATAGGCGTTCCGGTTTCCGCAGAGGCTGGTCACGCCGTAGAACTCGCCGTGCCGGCCAGCGGTCAGCCCGGCATTGGGCAGGCAGCCGGAGCTTCCGTCGGTGAACTGGTAGATTGTCTGGTAGTTCGGCGCGGCAGCGGCATGATGAATGCCGGCGGCGCAGAAGAGCAAGGCCATGGCTGCTGTTCGCATGTGGCACCGTGCTGTGTGTGGAATAACCGTAAGCGCGGTCGCCACGAAGGCGCAACGCGCGCCCGCCTAGGTCACAAAAACATCATGGTAACGAAAGCGAAATAGAAAAAAGTCTTTTGCTTCTTTTCTTCAGAAAAGAAGATTCTTCACGCGTCAGAAGTAAGCAGCCATCATGCCGCATCGTGGAAAATGATGCCCAGCGTGTGCCGCCGGCCGGAGCGCAGGCGGCTGACGCCGTGGCGCATGGCGACGCGGTAGGTGCCGCGCGTGCCCTGCACCGGCCGCTGGTTGACCGCGAAGATCGACTCCCTCGCCCTGATGCAGGGGCACCACCTCGGCGCGGGACTGCATGCGCGGCCGCTGCTCGGTCAGCACGAACTCGCCGCCGGTGAAATCCTGGCCGGGGCTCGTCAGCAGGAAGGCGACCTGCAGCGGGAAGTGCAGGTCGCCGTAAAGGTCCTGGTGCAGGCAGTTGTAGTCGCCGGGGCCGTAGCGCAGCAGCAGCGGCGTGGGGCGGCGATTGGCCGCGCGCGTGGCAGGACGCCAGAAACTCGTGGTGCCGGTCTGGATAGCGTGTCGGCTCCGCCCAGTGCGGCGGCCCAGCCATTGGCGATAGATGCCAGGTGCGGATAGAGGGCGGACCGCAGCGCCTGGACCGGCTCCGGCAGCGGATACGCATAGTATCTGTATTCGCCGCGGCCATAGCCATGCCGCGCCATGACGACGCGGCTGCGGAACAGTGCGTCGCTATCGTAGGCGGACGAGAGTGCCGCGCAGAGTGTTTTCGGCAGGAGCGGCCCGGTGGTGGCGCGGCCGTCGGCGTCCAGCTCCGCGCCGATGCGCGCCCAGTCCAGGGCCGCCACGGATGCGGTGAGCATCATGCACTCTCGCGCGCCAGCAGCGCGCGCTTGCGCTCCACGCCCCAGCGATAGCCGGCCAGCTCGCCCGTGGCGCCGACCACGCGGTGGCAGGGGATGGCAACGGCCAGCGCATTGGCCGCACAGGCGCCGGCGACGGCCCGCACCGCCGCGGGGCTGCCGATGCGTTTCGCGACGTCGCTGTAGGACAGGGTGCAGCCGGGCGGGATGGACCGCAGCACCTCCCACACGCGGCGCTGGAAAGCGGTGCCGCGTATGTCGAGCGGCAAGGCGAGGGCCTGGCCGCCCGGATGATCGACCACGGCCACGACCTGGGCGACCCATCCGGCGAACTCGGCGTCCCCCTCGTGCAGGCTGGCTTTGGGGAAGCGGGCGCGCAGGTCGGCCAGTAATACGCCTGGGTCCTCGCCGAGCAGGATGGCGCAGACGCCGCGGCCGGTGGCGGCCACGAGGACGGTGCCCAGGCTGGCCTGACCGGCGGCATAGCTTATGGCCTCGCCCTGGCCGCCGGCCCGGTAGTGCGAGGGCGTCATGCCGAGCATGCCATCGGCGGCCTCGTAGAAGCGGCCGGACGAATTGAAGCCGGCGCCGTAGATGGCCTGCGTGACCGGCGCCCCGCCGGCCAAGTGGTTTTGCACGCGGGATTGCCGGTGTGCGGCGGCATAGGCTTTTGGGGTGACGCCGGCGATGCGGCGGAACAGGCGGTGGAAATGGTAGGGGCTGATGCCGGCTTGCTTCGCCAGCTCGCCGAGCGACGGTTCTTCCGCCGCGTGCTGGATGGTGCGGCAGGCGGCGGCGACCAGGGCTGCTTCCCGCTCGGCGCGGGGAGGCAGGTCGGGGCGGCAGCGCTTGCACGGCCGGAAGCCGGCCCGTTCGGCCTGGTGGCGCGTGGTGTGAAAGGTGATGTTGTGCCGCAGGGCGGGGCGCGCGGCGCAGGAGGGTTGGCAATACACGCCCGTGGTGGCGACGGCGTAGAGGAAATGTCCGTCGGCGGCCGGGTCACGCCGGCGCACGGCGGCCAGGCGGGATTCGGCGTCGGGAAAGGCTGGGGCGAGGGGTGGATTGGTTGTGTCGAGCATGACGGTTCTCGCGGCCGGTTGTGGTGTGCGTTCGGCATATGTGTGCGTTCAGGAGGTGTGGCGCACTCCGGGGCTTGCTCGGGTATTCGGCATGCAATCGGCGCGGCGCACCCAGGTAGGCAAGGCGAAAGCTCAGGTCGGAAGTATCGTGGGCGGAAACGGGGTCAGACAGAATGGAACACCAAGGACCATAAGGGCCAGAACTGCACCTGACAGCTTGCGGCCTACTCGGCCCACCCGGTCACGTCGTGACCACCGAACACCATGCGCCGTATTGCCGGCGTCGCCAGTCCCGCGCTGAAGACCTGCGCCGGTGCGCTGACCTCGTTGAGGCGGGTCATCTGGTCCTCGTTCAGCACGATCCCGCAAGCGGCGATGTTGCTGTCGAGCTGCGACACCCTGCTCGCCCCGATGATTGTCGATGTAATGCCCGGGCGCGACATCGCCCAGGCCAAGGCGATCTCGGCTGCCGGACGCCCACACTCCATGGCGACGGCTTTCAGCACGTCGAGAATCTCCCAGTTTCGATCGGTAAACTTGCTGTTTCCAAACGGATTGGGACCGCTGAGGCGGCCGCCGCCGGATGTGTTGCGACGATCGTATTTTCCGCTCAGGAAACCACCGGCCAACGGGCTCCACGGAACCACGCCCATGCCGCCTTCGCGTGCCGCCGGGATATGCTCGCTTTCGACATCGCGCGCGACCAGCGAGTACTCCACCTGCATGGCGATCGGGCCCGGGATGCGACGCTCCGCAGCAATCGTGGCCGCCTTGATCGCCAGCCAGGCCGGCATGTCCGACAAGGCGAAATACCGGATCTTGCCCGCGGTCACCAAGCCGCCAAGCGTCTGCACGATCTCCTCGACCGGGGTCACGCCGTCCCAGATGTGCATCCAGTAGAGATCTATGTAGTCCGTGCCGAGCCGCCTGAGCGATGCGTCGAGCGCCCGGTGGATGTTTTTTGCGCCCGCGCCACCTGCGTTGGGATTCCCGCCCGTCGCCTGTGTCGCCGCGAGTGGGCTGGCGGACGCGTTGAACGCGAATTTGGTGGCAAGGACCACCTCATCCCTCGATTGGGTGTCCTTGATGAATCCGCCAACCAGTTGCTCGCTCATACCGCCCGAATAAATGTCGGCCGTATCGATGAAATTGCCGCCGGACGCGCGATACGCGTTGAAAATGGCACGCGACTGCTCTTCGTTTGCACCCCATTGGCCCTGACCGAAGGTCATGGTGCCCAGGCAAAGTGGGCTGACGACGAGCCCTGATCGTCCAAGCGTACGAAATCTGGCGAGCGACATAGCGTTTACTTTCCGGGTTTCGTAGCGTTCGATATGGAAGAACTGCTCTCAAGGCGAACCCCTGTCAAAGCATTCCTTAACGGTCGCTACGAAACGCTGCCAACCTGCTTCACGGCGCAAGACCGGTCGGCCGCTTTCGTTCGATAGAGGCGCCGCCCTTTACCAGGCGATGCTGACGTTCTGGCGCTCTGGATACGAGTCCACGTCGATCGTCGATCTGACGACGGCGATGGGGGTGAGTGCGCCCAGCCTCTACACCGCGTTCGGGGACAAGAAGCGGCTTTTCCTCGAAGCGATACGGCTTTACGCCGGCGATCCCGAAGTGATAGCGCACACGATCGCAAGTGCTTCGACGGCGCATCATGCTGCGCGCGAGTTCTTGATCGCCGCCGCTCTCACCTATACCGGGGACGCCACGCCCAAAGGATGTCTTCTTGCGAGTGCGACGGCAAGCGGATCATCCATGTCAGCGGACGTCCAGCATGCTGTCTCCGAAATACGAGGCGGGATCGAGGGACATCTGCGCAGGCGAATAGAGCGCGACATCGAGGAGGGTGTGCTGCCGCCCGCGACACAAGCCGGCGCACTGGCTGGATTGATCATGGCAGTCGCCCAAGGCATGTCGGTTCTAGCGCGCGATGGCGCACAGCGCGCTGCGCTGCTGGCCGTCATCGAGGCCGCGTTGCGCGCGTGGCCGGCATAGGGGCGAGGCACGTGGCAGCGGGGAGAGCGCCGGCGCCGGCGCGTGGAGGTGCGGTGCGAAGCGGCGGGTGCCCACGGGCGCACATCTGGCCACCAGGAGATGCTGTTATGGGCGATTCGAGGACGTCGGATACCGGGCGGCGCACGTATCTGGATGAGAGCCATCAGCGGAACCGCCGGCTGATGCGGCGTGCGTTCAAGGCGTCGCTCATGTCTGATACGAAGTGGCGAAAACTATTCCTGGCGGTCGAGAAGCTGGATTGGCGGCTTGCGTTGTGTCGCGTGAAGTGGATCGAGGGGCCGAATATCCGTCTGCTGTCCACGCCGGGCAGCACTTCCCTGTTTCCGCCGCGTCCGTTCGTGGAGGCGGTGGAGTTTGGCCCGTTCGAACTGTGCTCGATAGAGTGGCTGGAGTTCCCTCGGGTTGCGATTCAGGAGGGCAACTGGATGGGGCGCCGCGATGGGGCGGTATATGAGCAGGATGTGGAGCGCGCTGAGCGGGCTTTGCGGGCGGTGGCGCGGTTCCCGATGGAGCAGACGGAGAGCGGCCTGCGGGGTATCGGTCACCTGCGCTGACCGGCTCGATCTCCAGCGTGTGGCGGGCCACGCCCTCGGGCGTCGGCTCGTAGCGGCCGTCGGGGCGGGGGCGGGCCAGGCCGTCTTTGGTCAGGCGATGCAGGCAGGGGCCGTCCTTCAGCCCGGGCGGGCGGCCCGCGTCGCCGGCCAGCAGCAGGCGGTGCAGGGCGGCGCGGCAGCAGGTTTCCAAATAGGGTTGGTTCCACATGGGGGGCAGTGTCGGGCGCTGGCGGGGCGGCCGCAAGGGCGGGGGTTGCGTCTGGCCCGCCCGCCTGCTTAAAGACGCGTCCCTGCCAGAGCCCGGCAAAGCTCTGGCTATGCCCGTTTGTCCGGGCCACCAGCCATAGGGACCATCATGCCTTTATATGAAACCGTGCTGATTGCGCGGAACGATGTGACGCAGCAGCAGGTCGAGGCCGTGGCCGACCAGGTCGCGACGGTGCTCGAGGCCGATGGCGGCAGCGTGCAGAAGCGCGAATACTGGGGGCTGCGCAGCCTGGCCTACCGGATCAAGAAGAATCGCAAGGGCCATTACATGCTGCTGGGGCTGGATGCGCCGCCGGCCAGCGTGAAGGAGATCGAGCGGCAGCTCGGCCTGAACGAGGACGTGCTGCGGTTCATGACGATCCGCGTGGACGAGATCGACGAGAATCCATCCGCCGTGCTGGCGCGCAAATCCGACGATCGCGAGCGCAGTTTCCGCGGCCCCAAACCGGCCGGCCGGTTCGAGAGCGGTCGCAAGCGCGGCTATGACGACCGCGAGGAATTCCGGGCGCGCGATTTGAACGAGCCGGGGGAGGAGTAGGCCATGTCTGACCGTATTGCCGACCGCGGCGGTGACGCCGGCGAAGTGAACGTGGCAGCCCGCCGTGCCGCGGTGGGTGCCAGGCGCCCGTTTTTCCGCCGGCGCAAGAGCTGCCCGTTCAGCGGGCCGAACGCGCCCAAGATCGACTACAAGGATGTGCGGCTGCTGAGCCGGTTCCTGTCGGAGCGCGGCAAGATCGTGCCGAGCCGCATCACCGCCGTGTCCGCCAAGAAGCAGCGCGAACTGGCCCAGGCCATCAAGCGCGCGCGGTTCCTGGCATTGCTTCCGTACATCGTCGCGTAGGAATTCGTCATGGCACAGGTTGAACTGATCCTGCTGCAACGGGTCGAAAAACTCGGGCAGATGGGCGATCTGGTGAAGGTAAAGCCAGGTTACGCGCGCAATTTCCTGCTTCCGGGCAAGCGCGCCATTCGCGCCAACAAGGCGAATCTGGAGCGTTTCGAGCAGCAGCGCGCGCAGTTGGAGGCGCAGAACATCAAGCGCCGTGACGAGGCCGAGCGCGTGGCCGAACGTGTGGGCGGCATGAAGGTGGTGATCATCCGCCAGGCCGGCGAGTCCGGCGGGCTGTACGGTTCGGTCAGCAACCGCGACATCGCCGATGCGTGCGTGGCGGCCGGACTGACGATCAACCGCAGCCAGGTAATCCTGGGGCAGCCGATCAAGACGCTCGGCCTGCATCGCGTGCATGTGAGCTTGCACCCTGAGGTGCAGATCGATGTCGTGGCCAACGTGGCCAGGAGCACGGAGGAGGCCGAGCGTCAGGCGCGCGGCGAGGCGGTGGGCCAGGCCGCGGAAGAGGACGAGCCGCAGCCGGTGTTCGGGATGGATGAGGAGCAGCCTGACATAGCGTAAGGAAGCAGTTCTTTCTTGAAAGAAAGAACCAAAGAACTTTGTCCATTTAGGCGCGCCCCAATGGACAAAAGTCTTTTGCTTCTTTTCTTCAGAAAAGAAGCACTTTCTTACTTCGGTCTCACGCCCAGTATATGCGCAATGGCGTAGGTCAGATCCGGCCGGTTCAGCGTGTAGAAGTGAAACTCGTCCACCCCGTTGGCCTGCAGCACGCGCACCTGCTCGGCGGCGATGACGGCGGCCACGATGCGGCGTGTTTCCGCATCGTCCTCCGTGCCGTCGAACAGGCGGGCCATCCAGTCGGGCACGCTGGCGCCGCAGGAACTCGCTGAATTTCTTGGCCTGGGCGAAGTTCGAGACCGGCATGATGCCGGGCACGATCGGCGCGGTGATGCCGGCGGCGAGCGCCCGGTCGAGGAAGCGCAGGAACACGTCCGCATCGAAGAAATACTGGGTGATGGCGCGCGCGGCGCCCGCGTCCAGCTTGCGCTTGAGGTGGTCGAGGTCGGCGCCGGCGTTTTCGGCCGTGGGGTGCATTTCGGGGTACGCGGCCACCGTGATCTCGAACTCGGCGACACGGCGCAGGCCGGCCACCAGGTCGCTGGCATAGGCGTAGCCGCCTGGGTGCGGCGCGTAGGGTGCGTCCCCCGGCACGTCGCCACGCAGGGCGACGATGTGACGCACCCCGGCGTCCCAATAGGCGCGGGCCACGTCATCGACCGCGCCACGTTCGGCGCCGACGCAGGTGAGGTGGGCGGCCGGCGTGAGCGACGTTTCGCGGACAATCCGGGTGACGGTGGCGTGGGTGCGGGCCTGGGTGCTGCCGCCGGCGCCGTAGGTGACGGAGACGAAGCGCGGGCTGAGCGGCTCCAGCCGACGGATGCAGGCCCAGAGCTGCTGTTCCAGCGCCTCGGTCTTGGGCGGAAAGAACTCGAAGCTGAGCGCGGGAGCGGCGTCCTGCGCCCCGGGGGCGGGCAGGCGGTTGAAGCGAGGGCCGGTGAGCCAGCGTTCGAGCGTTGCGTCCGGGGTGTGGGGGCTGGCGTGGCTGTCCATGTGCGTTCATGAAGCGCTAACCGAGATGACTGCAAGAGGGCGACGGAACCCGCCGCTCGCGATTACGTTACAGCGCCCGCACGCCATGTATGTTGAACGTGATGCGCGGGGCGACGAGGGTGCGGACGCGCCGAACCGGGGTGAGGTTTTTGACGATGAAGATGAGCCTGCCTGCCCTGACACTCGCCACGCTGGCCCTGAATGCGTGCGCGACCCGGCCGCCGGCCAGCGATGTGGAGGCGACACAAGAATACGAGCAGACCAATGACCCGTTCGAACCGACAAACCGGTTTTTCTACAAGGTCAACGACAAGATCGATCGCTATACGCTGAAGCCGATCGCGCAGGGTTATGTGGCGGTTGTGCCGGCACCGGTTCGGACCGGCCTGCACAACGTGCTGGCGAATATCTCCAGCCCCGTGCTGTTTGCCGACGACGTGAGTCAGGCCAATCCGCACCGGGCCGGCGACACGTTCATGCGCTTCCTGATCAATTCGACCATAGGGATCGGTGGCGTGCTGGACGTGGCCAAGGGGCTGGGCTTCCCGTCGCATGACACGAATTTCGGCATCACGCTGGCGCTGTGGGGCGTGCCGTCCGGGCCGTTCCTGTATCTGCCGGTGCTGGGCCCGAGCAGCCCGCGCGGGGTGGCCGGGTTTGCGGCAGATATCGCGTTGGACCCGTTCACCTATGTGCCGCGCGGCTATGGTCTGTTGACCTTGAACTGGGCGCGGCAGGGGCTGGGGGCGATCGATACGCGGTCTCGCTTCCTGACCGACCTGGACCGGGTGCAGGCTAGCGCACTGGACCCGTATGCGACGTTCCGCAGCCTTTACCGGCAAAACCTGGCCTCCCAGATAGAGGCGGCGCGCCACGACCAGACCGGTCCGGCCAGCACGGCCACACAGCCTGGTCCGTTGCCGGATGCGTCCACACCGCCAGGCAATACGCCTGCTACGACCTCGCACTGACCCGGAGCACACTCGACCCATGATTGCACGAACAACCCGCCGCACATTCCTGGCGCTGTGCGCGGCCGCGGCCACGCTTGCGGCTTTCGGCGTCTCGCCCGCCTACGCGCAAGGGTCGGCGGCAGCTGGCTTTGTCAACGCGTTCGCGCGCCAGCTGGTGGCCATTGTCAACGGCCCGCAATCGGGCGCGCAGAAAAAGGCGGCGCTCGGCCCGGTGATCGACGCGAATGTGGACGTAGCGAAGATCGCGCGCTTTTGCCTGGGCCGCTACTGGGCGCGGGCCACGCCGGACCAGCAGGCGCAATATACGGCCCTGTTCCACAAGAAGCTGCTGAACAACATCAGCGGGCATTTGGGCGATTATCGTGGTGTCACCTACAGCATGCAGGGCGAGACCGCGCAGGGCACGAACACGCTGGTAGGCACGGCGATCGTGCGCCCGAATGCGCCCACCGCCAACGTGCAGTGGGTGGTCGATACCTCCGGGGGCACGCCCAAGGTGGTGGATGTTGTGGCCGAAGGCACCAGCATGCGCCTGACCGAGCGGAGCGATTACGCAAGCTACCTGAGCCAGCATGGCGGCGACGTGGGCGCGTTGCTGAGCGCGTTGCAGCAGCAATTGGCGACCGCCGGGTAATCGGCCGAGTGCGTTAGGCGGCCGTTAACCCGGACCGGCCATCCTGTCTGGACAGGAGGGCGATATGGAAATTGTCTGCATCGAGGGTAGTGCGCCGGGTAGCATCGTCGCAACATTGGCGCACCATACGCACGTGCGGCAGATTCCTATGGTGGTGGCCCGTCATCCCGCCGGGGGCTGGCATGTGGCGGGGCGGGAGGGCGCATTTGGTCCCCGGTGCCATGCCGTAGCCACCGCCGTGCTGCTGGAAGCCGCGGACCTGTTCGTGGAGGCCGATTCGGCGTCGGCGTTGAACTGAGTTCCTGTCGCCGCCGGCTCGTGCGGGTGGTTATCGGCTCAATGCCTCGATCAGCTGATTCTTGCGCATGCGGGATCTGCCGGCGATGCCGGCCTGGCGTGCACGCACCAACAACGCCGCCCGGGTAAAGGTCTGCAGGTTGGGAGGTGCCGCCCGGTCATGCGCCGTCTTGGCGGCTATTTCGGCCGGCTGGGCGGAGAATTGCTTGCCCGCTCGTGTGTCGGCGCGCTTCTTGGCCGTGGTTTTCTCGTATTCCTTGTCCGTCAGGCGGCCGCGGGCGGCTTCGGGCAAATAACGTTCCCCGGTTTGGCCGGAGGGTTTGCCGGATTTCGTGCCCCAGTGCTCTTCCGTCCATTGGTGCAGGTGATTGTCTGCCGTTTTTCGGCCTTTGTAGCCGCCGCCGGCAGCCTTGTAGTCATGAACCGCGAGCTGCGCTTTGCGCGCCGACCATTGGCCGGGCTTGCCGCCCCGGTCACCATCCGTGACCTCGTGCTTGATTTTATCCCACAATGCAGGGTCGGTCTTCTCGGCCGTAGCAGTCACGCTGTTCTCCCCACTCCATGGGCATACAGCGCAACACGGCAGGTAGGGCAGCGTTCCGCAACTCGACGCGGGCGCCGCCCACAATCAGTGAGGGGTGGCCGTAAGCCACCTCTCACTGTCACACTAGCTCTGCCACCCTTCCGTTGATCGTCAGCCCCTCCACGCCGGCGCCAACATGCACGATCTCACCCTCGTGCACGCCGCCTTCCAGCAGCAGGCTGGCCAACGGGTTCTGCAGACTGCGCTGGATGACGCGTTTCAGCGGCCGTGCCCCATAGATCGGGTCGTAGCCCTCGTTGGCCAGCCAATCTTGGGCGGTCTGGTCCAGCTCCAGCCCGATCTTGCGGTCGAGCAGCAGCGTGCGCAGGCGTTGCAGCTGGATGTCGACAATCACCTCCATGTCGGTGCGCGCGAGACGACGGAAGGTGATGATCTCGTCCAGCCGGTTGAGGAACTCCGGCCGGAAATGCTCGCGCACCACACGCATCACCTGCGCATGTGCCATGGCCATCGGCTCGCCATCCGGCTGGTTGGCCAGGATGTCGCTGCCCAGGTTGGACGTTAAAACGATGATGGTGTTGCGGAAATCGGCCGTGCGTCCCTGCCCGTCGGTCAGGCGTCCGTCGTCGAGCACCTGGAGGAGGACGTTGAAGACGTCCTCGTGCGCTTTCTCCACCTCGTCGAACAGGATCACCTGGTAGGGGCGGCGCCGCACCGCCTCGGTCAGCACGCCACCTTCCTCGTAGCCGACATAGCCGGGTGGCGCGCCGATCAGGCGGGCGACGGCGTGCTTTTCCATGAACTCGCTCATGTCGATGCGCAGCAGGGCGCGCTCGTCATCGAACAGGAAGGCGGCGAGCGCCTTGGTCAGCTCGGTCTTGCCCACGCCGGTTGGACCCAGGAACAAGAAACTGCCGATCGGACGGTTGGGGTCGCCCAGGCCGGCGCGGGCGCGTCGCACGGCGTTGGCGACCGCCCGCAGCGCATCCTCCTGGCCCACCACGCGGCGGCGCAGCTCGTCCTCCATGCGGATCAGCTTGGCGCGCTCGCCTTCCAGCATGCGTTCGACGGGCACGCCGGTCCAGCGGCTGACGACGCCGGCGATCTGCTCGGCCGTTACCGCCTCGTTGACCAGCTTGCCGCCCTCCTGGCTGCCTTCGATCTGGCGCTGCAGGTCGGGGATCACGCCGTAGAGCAGCTCCGAGGCGCGGGCGAGCTTTCCTTCGCGCTGGGCGATTTCGACTTCGCTGCGCGCCTGGTCTAAACGTTCCTTAAGTTTTTGCGTGCCGGCGACCTTTTCCGTCTCGGCACGCCACGCCGCGGTCATGGCGGTGGAGCGTTCCTCGATTTCCGCCAGCTCCTGCTCCAGCCGAACCAGGCGCTCGCGCGAGGCCGAATCGTCCTCGCGCTTCAACGCCTCGCGCTCGATCTTGAGCTGGATCAGCCGGCGGTCGAGCTCGTCAAGTTCTTCCGGTTTGCTGTCGACCTCCATGCGCAGGCGAGAGGCCGCCTCGTCCATCAGGTCGATCGCCTTGTCCGGCAGGAAACGGTCGGTGATGTAGCGGTTGCTGAGCGTGGCGGCCGCCACCAGCGCGCCATCGGTGATGCGCACGCCGTGGTGCAGCTCGTATTTTTCCTTGATGCCACGCAAGATGCTGATCGTGTCTTCCACGGTCGGCTCGCCCACGAACACCGGCTGGAAACGCCGTGCGAGGGCCGCGTCCTTCTCCACGTGCTTGCGGTATTCGGACAAGGTGGTGGCACCGATGCAGTGCAGCGCGCCGCGCGCCAGCTCGGGCTTGAGGAGGTTGGAGGCGTCCATCGCGCCGTCCGCGCGGCCGGCGCCCACCAGCGTGTGCATCTCGTCGATAAACAGGATCACCTGGCCTTCGGCGCTCTCGATCTCCTGCAGCACGGATTTGAGGCGTTCCTCGAACTCGCCGCGATACTTGGCGCCGGCGACCAGCCCGCCCATGTCGAGCGACAGTACGCGCTTGTTTTTCAACGCCTCCGGCACATCGCCGCGGGCGATGCGCAGCGCCAGGCCCTCGACGATAGCGGTCTTGCCCACGCCCGGCTCGCCGATCAGCACCGGGTTGTTCTTGGTGCGGCGCGCGAGCACCTGGATGGTGCGGCGGATTTCCTCGTCGCGGCCGATGACCGGATCGAGCTTCTGCGCGCGCGCTTGCTCGGTGACGTCCTTGGTGTATTTTTTCAGCGCGTCGAAGCTCGATTCGGCATTGGCGCTGGTGACCTTGCGGCCCTTGCGTATCTGGTCGAGCGCCCGCTCGATGCTCTGCGGATTGGCGCCTCCGGCGCGCAGGGCGCGGCCGGCCGGCGTGTCGCTGGCGACGAGTGAAGCGAGCACACGGTCCTGGGCCACATATTCGTCGCCGGCGGTGGTCGCCTGCTGTTGCGCCGCGTCCAGCACGCGCACAAGCTCCGGCGTCACCTGCGGCTGGCCGGCACCCTGGCCCTGCACTTTGGGCACACGGGCGAGTTCGGCCTCATTGGCGGCGCGGATCTTTTGCGGGTCGCCGCCGGCCGCGCGGATCAGGCCAGAGGCGGCCCCTTCCTCATCATCCAGCAGTGCTTTCAACAGGTGTTCGGGGGTGATCCGCTGGTGGAATTCGCGGATGGCGATGGTCTGGGCGGCCTGCAGGAAGCCGCGTGTGCGTTCGGTAAGCTTTTCCATGTCCATGAGTTTGTGTCCCTATCGAGGCGACATGAAGCGTGGGCGTCCCAGGATGGCGGCGCCGCGTCGCTTCGGAAAATGGGCATTGGGCGGGTCCGGCTCAAGACGCGTGGCGCCCGGCGGCCTGGTTGAGCATCATCCGATCGAACGGATCGTTCGGCCGGATGGGGATGCTCGCGAGACTAGTTCGGCGCTCCAACGAGCATCACGCGCTCAAGCCGTGCCGCCTCGATCAGTGCGCCGTCCAGCGTTGCCAGATCGGCGCCCTGCCGGGTCGCCAGCTCCAGGTAGGCGGCATCAAAGACCGTCAACCGGTGCGCGCGGGCGAGGCGCAGGATCGCATCGTTGTTTGGTTCGCGGCCGATCGCAATGTCGAGGTGGTCCAGGCCGCGAGGAAAGGCGCTCATCCGCTCCGGGTTCGTGCGGCGACGGCGTGCGCTCGACAGGAGCGCGCGCAGCTCGAACCACCAGTGGGCCGGCGCCAGCATCCTATCGACGCCGGCACGTCCGCCGCGTTCCACGTCGTCGGAAGCTGCGGAAGATGGGTCTTCGCCTCCGCCGACTGAACCGAGCGCATGAGCGCATCCTCACGTGGATCGGTCGATTTAACCGGTCGTTTTGTGGCACGCCGTCAAGCTTATATGATGCGCGCCTATGGCCCGCCTGCTCATCACCAGCCTAGACCGCTACATCCTGCGCCAGCTTGTGGCCGCGTTGCTGGCCGTGACCGCCGCCCTGGTCGCGCTGATCTGGCTGACGCAGTCGTTGCGTTTCGTGGAGCTGGTGGTCAATCGCGGGCTGAGCCTGCGGGTGTTCCTGCACTTGACCGGGCTGCTGATCCCCAATTTCGTCGCCGTCATCCTGCCCATCACCACCTTCGTCGTGGTCCAGTTCGTCTATCAGCGCCTGGCCGGCGACCGAGAGCTGACGGTGATGCGTGGGGCGGGCCTCAGCCAGTGGGCGCTCGCCAGGCCGGCGCTGATGGCGGGATGCATCGCGGCGGCGGCCGGGTTCGTGCTCAACATCTGGATCGTGCCGGCCAGCAACACCGCATTCAAGGAATATCAGTTCGAGCTGCGCAACAAGGTGGCCGCCTTCCTGCTGCAAGAGGGGGTCTTTACGGCGTTGAGCGACCAGCTGACGGTCTATGTCCGGTCGCGGGACACGGATGGGACATTGCGTGGCATTCTGGTCGAGGATGACCGACAGGCGGACACGCGCGCGACCATCCTTGCCGAGAGCGGGCGGCTGGTCGCGCCCGGCGGTGCGGACGGGGGCCCAGGCAACGTGGACGTGCCACGCGTTCTGCTGGAAAACGGGTCCCGCGAGGAGATCGACGCCAAGACCGGCCGGCTCGACGTGCTGACGTTTGCCGAGGACACGGTCGATCTGGCCAGCAGCGGCCATGGCGAGGATGCGCAGCGCATGCGTGACGACAGCGAGATGAGCATGTCCGAGCTGCTGCACCCCAATTTGACCATTGTGCAGCCGCGTGATGTTGGAAAACTGGTGACGGAGGCCCATCGCCGCCTGACTCAGCCGCTGACGACGCTCGGGTTCGCGCTGGTGGCGCTGGTCTCGGTGCTGAACGGCGGCTTCCGGCGCGCCGGCAATTTCTGGCGTCCGCTGATCGCCGTTTTGGCCATGGTGGGGCTGCTGGCGCTAGGGCTGGCGGCGCAGAGCCTGGCTACGCGGCACCCGGTGTTGCTGCCGCTGATCTGGGCCCAGGCGCTGCTGCCGGGTTTCGCCTGTGCCTGGGCGATTTTTGGTCCCGGCCTGCGCCGCCCGGCCCGTGCCCCGTCCATCGCCGCCGCGGCCTGAGATTTCGGACTCATGCGGTTCGCGCTCACCCTTTCGGCCTATATCGCGCGCCAGTTCACGGCGGCCGCGCTCGCCATGCTGGCGGCGATGTCGGCGCTCGTCATGCTGTTCGACTTTATCGAGCTGCTGCGCCGCGCGGCCCAGCGCACCGATGTGGGCCTGGGCCTGGTAGTCGAGATCGCGCTGATGCGCCTGCCCTATTACATGCTGCAGATACTGCCGTTTGCGGTTCTGGTGGGGGGTATCATCGCGTTCTGGCGGCTGACCCGGTCATCCGAGCTGATCGTGGCGCGCGCGGCCGGCGTCTCGGCCTGGCAGTTCCTCAGCCTGCCCGTAGCCAGCGCCATCGTGCTGGGCCTGGTCGCAACGGGGGGCTTGTCGCCGCTGTCCTCCGTCCTGTTCGCCCGGGCCTCGCAACTGGACAATGTCTATCTGCGCCACACGAGCGGGGTGACGCTCGCCGGCGGCCAGCTCTGGCTCCGGCAGGCCGACCGCGCGCTCGACCCGCAGGGCGTGGCGATCATCCATGCGCGGGGCGTGGAGCTGCAGGGCAAGGTGGTGGCCGTGTCCGACATCAGCGTATTCCGGCTGGATGCGGCCGACCGGCTGCTGACGCGGATCGAGGCGTCCAATGCGACGCTGACCCGCGGCGCCTGGCAGTTTTATGGCGCGCGTACCATTACGCCGGACCACCTGCCGGTTCAGGTGGGGCAGATGAAGCTGGCCACCAATCTGACCGCGAACCGCGTGCAGGAAAGCTTTCAGTCGCCCGAAACCCTGTCGGTGTGGGCGCTGCCGGGATTTATCGCGCTGCTGGAAAGTGCCGGTTTCTCCTCGGTGCGGCACCGGCTGCATTTCCAGGCACTGCTGGCCTTGCCGTTACTTTGCGGCACGATGGCGCTGGTTGCCGCCGGCTTCTCCATGCGCCAGACACGGCGCGGGGGCGTGGCCCGCATGGTGGGTTCGGGCGTTGCAGCGGGGTTTATCTTGTTCACGGTCAGCAAGGTCGCCGAGGAATTCGGCCAATCGGGTGCGTTGCCTGCCGCGCTGGCCGCCTGGGCCCCGGCGGCGGCGGGACTGATGCTGGCGGTGTCCCTGCTGCTGCATCTGGAAGACGGGTAGTGCGAGCTATCAGCTGTCAGCCGTCAGTCATTCGAAGGCTGTGGCCGGCGGGGCTGCTTCTGCTGCCTGGTCTCGCTTGGGGGCAGTATCGGGCGCCGGCGCAGCATTTTCCGACGGTCAACACCAACGCGCAGCCCTTGTCCGGGCAACAGCCGGTGACTTTCCAGGCCGATAGCGTGACCTATGACAAGGATCATGGGCTGGTCTCGGCGGACGGGCATGTGGAGGCGTGGCAGAACGACCATGTGCTGCGCGCCGACCGGGTGACGTTCGACCGCAACACCAACGTGATGGCCGCCTATGGCCATGTGGTCATCGTGGAGCCGGACGGGCAGGTGCTGTTCGCCGATTATGCCGAGCTCGCCCAGGGCATGCGCAACGGCGTTCTGACCGGCATGCGCGCGCTGCTGGCGCAGAATGGCCGGCTGGCCGCCAACGGCGCGCGCCGCACGGACGGCAAGCTGAACGAGATGAGCCGCGGCGTGTATTCCACATGCAACGTCTGTGCGCTGCACCCCGAGGACGCGCCGCTGTGGCAATTACGCGCCCGCTTGTTGACGCAGGATCTGGAGAACAAGCGGATCGAATACCGGGATGCTACCCTCGATCTGCTGGGGTTGCCGGTTCTCTATCTGCCATATTTTTCTCACAGCGACCCGTCGGTCAAACGCCAGAGCGGGTTCTTGGCCCCGATCATCGGCGCCACCGACAGCCACCTGGGCAGTTATTTCGCCCTGCCCTATTACCTGGTGCTCGACGACCAGTCCGATATTACCTTCACGCCTTTGGTGGCCACCCGCACCGGTCCGCAGCTGGAAGCGACGTATCGGCGTGACTTCGATGCGGGCGTGCTGCACATCGATGGCGCGATCGCGCGCGACCAGGGGCCAAACCAGTCCGCGTCGCAGAACAGTACGTCCAAGGGGTTGCAGGGCTACTTCTTCGGCCATGCGCTGTTCGACTGGAACGACACCTGGCGCTACGGCGCCGACATCAATCTGGCCAGCTCGACCAATTACCTGCGCGACTTTCACGTGCCTGGCTACGGTACCAACGTCCTGTCCAGTGTCGCCTTCATCGAAGGTTTCGGCGTGGGGTCTTATGCCCGCCTGGACGTGCGCAGCTACCAGGGGCTGGACAGCAGCATCAAGCAAAGCCTGCTGCCCTACGTTCTGCCACGCTTCGAATACAGCTTCCTGGGCGCGCCCGATTTTCTGGGCGGGCGAACCAGCTTCGACACGCTGGACTACAATCTCACGCGCGACCAGGGCACCAACGACCAGCGCCTGGCCGCCCGCCTGCAATGGGACCGGCCGTTTGCCGGCGCGCTGGGCGACCGATGGCTGTTCACCGCGCAGGCGACCGGAGCGTTGTACAACGCCAACGTGGCCAATGGTCAGCCCAACTACCTGACCGATGACGTGGTGCAGGGCGTGCGCGGTCAGGCGCAGGTCGCACTTCGGCTGAACTGGCCTTTCGTCCGCTCGACGGGTTCGGGCAGCCAGATCATCGAACCGATCGTGCAGGTGATCGCGGCCCCGCAGAGCGGCAACGCGCCGCGGGACAACATCCCCAACGAGGACAGCCTGGATTACGAGTTCACCGACAGCACCCTGTTCCAGCTTAACCGGTTTGGCGGCTACGACCGCACCGATGGCGGCGTGCGCGCCAACTTCGCCCTGCGCGGCGAGTGGGACTTTGCCGGCGGCCAGAAGCTGGAGGGGCTGGCCGGCGCGTCCTGGCAGGAGCACATCGACCACAATCTGTATCCGCAATTTCAGCCTTGGAACGGGTTCGAGACCGGGCAGCATCTGTCCGACATCGTGGCGCGCGCGAGCTACGTGCCCAGCGCGCTGTTCGACATTACGGCACGCGGGCGGTTCGATCACACCAACGGCGATGTCCGCTTTGCCGACGCGATCGCCGGCGCGGGTGTGCCGCTGCTACGGGTGCGTGCCGGCTACGTGTTCAGCAGCGATAATCCTTACACGCTCTATCTGAACAACTTCAATGACGCTTCCCTTTTCAAGCCGTTGTTCTTTGGACCCTTCCCAGGTCCGTTCAACAGTTTTTTCACCCCGCGCCAGGAAGCCACCGCAGGTTTTTCCAGCACCATCGGCCATTATTCAATCGACGCGGACGCGCGCCGGAACCTGGAGACGGGGCGCCTGGTCTCCATTGGCGGCAACGCCAAATATGAAAACGAATGCCTTATCTTCGACATCTATGCGGCGCGCCGCTTCACCGCGATTAATTTCGACTCGGGCGACACCACAGTGCTGTTCACGATCACGCTGAAGACGGTAGGCGCGTTCGGCGTGAATGGTTAAGACAATTGTCAGCTTTCAGTTTTCAGTGTGCTAGGGTCGGTGCCATGCGTTTTGCTGTGATTGCCTTCATGCTTGCATCGTCCGGCGCCTTGCACGCGGCGACGCCGGTGGCGTTGGCCAAGCCGGCGGCGCCGGCGGCGGAGCCAGCCGACGGGATCGTGGCCGTAGTCAATGGCGAGGTGATCACGCGGGCCGATGTGGACAACCGCGCGCGGCTGTTCGCACTGACCACGGGGCAGGCGGTCGCACCCGAGACGCTGCGGCTGCTGCGGCCGCAGATCACCCGCGAGCTGATCGACGACCGGCTGAAGATGCAGGAGATACAGCGGCGCAAGATCGCCGTGCCCGACATCGACGTTGCCCATGCGATCGCCGATATCGAGCAGCGCAACCACCTGCCCGCCGGCGGCCTGCAGGCCAAGCTGACGGGGCAGGGCGTAACGCCGTCCACGCTGATCGCCCAGATCCGCATCCAGCTCGGGTGGACCCGCGTGCTGCGCCAGGAACTGTCGGAGCGCGGGCGCATCACCGAGGGCGAGATTGCCGAACAGGAAAAGATTTTCCGGCAAAGCCAGGGGCAGCCCCAGTATCGGCTGGGCGAGATTTTCGTGGCGGCCGAGGATCCGTCCCATCTGAGCGATGCGCGGCATTTTGCCGACACCGTCATAGCCCAGCTTCACCAGGGCGCGCCGTTCGGCATCGTGGCGGCCGAATTCAGCCAAAGTCAGACGGCGTTGGAGGGCGGTTCGCTGGGCTGGGTGCGGCCGGATCAGCTCGACCCGACGGTTGCCGGCCTGGTGACCCAGATGCCGGTGGGCGCGGTCAGCAACCCGGTGCGGGTGGCCGGCGGCTACGACATCGTCACCTTGCAGGAGAAGCGGCTGGTGGGTTCGGACCTGGCCACGGTGCTGACCTTGCGCCAGGCGTTCTATCCGTTTGCCTCGCAGCTCGATCCGCAGAACCCCACGCCGGAACAGCGCCGCGCACTGCTCGACGGCCAGGCGTTGAGCAAGTCCGCGCATAGCTGCCGCGATATCGAAGCGGCCAATCAGGCGGCAGGTGCCAAGCGGGCGACCGATCCGGGGCCGGTCAGGCTGGACCGGCTGAATGGGCCGATGCAGTCGCTGCTCGGCGGCCTGGCGGTGGGCGAGGCCAGCAAGGCGTTGGTGACGAGCGACGGCATCCTGGTGGTGATGGTGTGCGCGAAGGACCAGAAAAACATGGCGGCGATGACGCACGAGGACATCGCCAACCAGCTATTGGAGGAGCGCGTGGAGCTTGCCTCACGCCAGTTGCAACAGGACCTCAAACGCCGGGCCCTGATCGACCAGCGCAGCTAAGCCGAATAGAACCGCGCCAGCCAAGCAAGAGCTTTTTGCTTCTTTTTCTCGAAAAAGAAGTGCTTCTCTCGCCAAATGCCTGAGCCCCTAACGGTCGCGTCCATGGCGTTCGGCGCCGGCGAGGACCGAGGTGGCGGCCGGATGCTGGACGGATGGTCGCACCCCGAGCCGGGGTTTTCGTGGGCCATTGGCCGGCAGGCGCGGTTCGTGCTGCGGGTTAGCACGGCGCCGCCGGATAGCCGCCTGTTGCTGGAGCTGGACCTCAACCCGTTCGCGCCGCCGGGCAGCCAGCAGGGACAGCGCCTGACGGTGGTGGCCGGGGGCATGGTGCTGGCCAGCGAGCGCATCGTGGGCGAAGGCGTCGTCGCGTATGACGTGCCGGTCGCCGCCTGGCCAGACGATGGATGGCTGGTGGTAGGGCTGTCGATGCCGGACGCGCACCGGCCGGCGGATGTGGGTTTTGGGACGGACCGCCGCGAGCTGGGGTTCATGCTCCGCCATGCGGCCGTGCGCGTGACGTCTCCGCTCCCCGCCGCGCTTAGCCGTCGCTTGCCGCCGCTCGCCTTGCCGGTCGAGGGCGACAGCACGGTGCTGGGCGATGCGTTCGCGCGGCTGACGGGATTGCCGGCGCGCGATGTGTTGAGCGGATTCGAGAGCCTGGGGCACAATTGCGAGTTCGGCGTGGCGCAGCGCCATGTGGGGGCCGAGCCGCTGGGTTTGCTGCGCTTTGCCGGCATTACCCTGCCCGACCTGCTGCGTGGGCTGGATACCGGTTTCGCCGATATGGGAGAGGATGGTCAGCTCGAGATACTGCTTGCCGATGGCGACAGGCGCGAATTCATGGCGCGCGACACGCGACACTGCGTGTCGTTGCACACGCTGCGCTATGCGGACGAGACGGATGAAGCGGCGGTGCACAGGCAGGCACAGCTTCACATGCGGTTCCTGCGCCGCATGTTCATCGAGACGCTGAGCGGAGGCGACAAGATTTTCGTTTTCCAGCGTGGCGGACAGACGCTGGTTTCGCAGATGCGTCCGCTGCTGGAACGCCTGCGGCTGCATGGCGACCGCGCGCTGCTGTTCATGGTGGTGGGGGACGCACACGCGCCGGGCACAGTGGAGGAGCTAGGGCATGGCTTGTTCCGGGGCTGGACCGATCGCGTTGCTCCACAGGGCGAGGTGGGCAATTGCAACCTGCAAGCGTGGTTGAGCGTGTGCGCCAACGCGCGGCGGCTTTGCGGTGTGCAGAGGGCGGGCTGGGGTGTGTGACGCGACCAGCGCCACGCGGAACCGCTATCTGGAATAGATCGTGCGTTGCGTGACGTTCTTGCCCGCGGTGCCGGTTGTGGCGAGCCATTGGACGACATTGCTGGCGTTGCCGCTGCCGTCCACCAAAGGCTGCTGCGTGTAGGCGCCGTATACGATCGGCGCGCTGACCAGTGCCGCGTTACCGGGCGCCAGCATCCGGATACCAAGCCCGGTGAAGTTCGTGGTGCCGGCGGCGAGATTGATCGCGACGAGGATATTTTCGAACTCGCAATCATCTACGGAAATGGCGATGGTCGGTGTCGCGGGCGAACTTGCCGCGAGAATGCCGGTCTGCCCTGTTGGCGCCTGGGCATTGAACGGTCCCAGGAAGTGGCATTGAGAGAATTTGAGGCGCGAGCAGCCGGTCATGGCGCATGTGACAGACCCGCCCGAGGGAGACGGCCCGTCGATATCGGTGTCGCTGATCCAGCCCTGGTTCACCTGATAGAGCGAGAGCACGGTGTTTGTGCAGTTGAATTCGCAACCTGAGATAAAAAGTCCCAGGAGATTGATCGCACCGTTGTATCCGGTCGTGCCGGTCATGACCGCGGTGCCGCCGATGAAGACAGTATTCGTGATATGCAGGCCTTCGCTGTAGCTGCCGACCGTGACACCATGTCGATAGCCATCCACGTTGCAACGATCGATCCGGTTGTCGATACACGTTCCGTTCAACGACAGAAATGTCTCCCCCATCCCGCTGTTGCTATGCGCCATACAATTGACGATGGCCGAGCGCCACACGTTGGTCAGATTCAGTGCCGTGGTGAACACGCTGTAGCCGGGCGATTGAGTGCCGAAATCCACGTTTTCGATTTGGCAGGATGGCCACGCCGATGCTACCTGCGCCAGGCTCAGCGCTACGCATGTACCGGCAGGTCCGGCACCGGGCGCGGGCGAGAAGCCGATGTCCTTCAACACCAAGCTTTGGCTATCACCGGGATTGCTGAATGCAACGTTCAGCGCCGTTGCCGTATGGCGTATCATCAGCACACTCAATTCCGACCCGTAACCGGTAATGGTCAGCGAGCCGTTAGGATTGGCGTAGCTGAGCGGCCCCAACAAAGCGTAGTAGCCCGGCGGAACCAGAAGAACGCCGCCACCCATTGCTTTCAGCGCGTCTAGTGCGTCCTGAAAAGGCTCGGTGTTATCAGCAAGGTTTGGCGAAGCATTGTAGGGATCTGAGGTGACGTCAATGACGTTGGACGGGCCGCCATTGCCACGCGGCCCAGCGGCCATCACAAAAAGTGCGGTGCCGGAAGCGATCAGCTTGCGACGGCCGATAGTGGCTTTGCGACCCGCATCCATGATCTGCATGATGTCCCATCCCTCACGATTTCGTGAACGGGACTTTAGCGCCGTGGAGAGACACTGCAAGTGAAATTCCTACTACAGTCGAACGCAACCACCGATTTAATTTATGTGCCCGGAAACAATTCTGAATAGGTCGGTATCTATAATGAACAGACCTGCTTTATTATTGGACGGTATAGGAGTGTGGCTATGCGCCGGGCTCCTGAGCAAGTAGATAGGCGTTAGCTAGCACGCTCAACCATGCATCCGGAGTTGCGTAGTCCCTGGCGTCGGTCGCACCCAGGTGGCCGCGCAACAAGCCTGGCCTCAGGCGATCCACTTCGCCGGTCCGTGCCACGTCACCGGCCACTGCGAAGAGGAGCGTGTTTCGTCCTTCTAATTGCAACGCGCAGAACACGCCGAGCGCCTCGGCCACTGTCAGTGGCTCGCACCGTGTCAGAACACATATCCTCGACCCCTCGCGCAAGGTTTTCAGCAGTTTGCGTTCCAGAAAGGGAAATTTATTGAGCGCGTCGGATCGAACTGCTTCATGGGTGGTCTGGCCGACGAGCTGTCCCACCGCGTAGTAGAGGTGGTACTGTTGTTGGTACAGCTTGAACTCGTCGCGGGGTTCGCCTGAGAGGAACACGCGCAGCATGTCAGGGGCGCCGACATTGGCGTAACGCGCCATCAGGCCGAAGGTGAGCCGATCGATGGTCGATCCGGCAAAGCGCAGCAGGTCGAGTGGCTCGGCGCCGAATGCGCGCTGCACCAAGCCGAACTCGCAATCCAGTCCGAGGCTGGCGAAGCGCAGCGCCAGCGCGCGTGGTTCCAGGCCGGCAGTCGCCGTGGCCGCGCGCTGCAACGTGCCACTTGCAATGTTGCCTGGCAGCCGCGCGCGTGTGATCGTCTTCCACGGTGCATCGCGCAAGCGGAAGACACGCAGGCTGGTCACGATCAGACCAAGCGGCTTGCCGTGAATGGCGGGCGCGTCTTGTGGCCTGGGCGCCCCGGCGCTCAGATGATGTATATCCAGCGACAGCCGGCCATGTTCACAGCCGGCCATGGTTTGCACCGAGATCGTGCGCCGCTCATGCAAGCGAACCGTCTCGCGCAAGCGGCCGCACACGCCGAACATCACCATTTGGGATGGCAGCGCCGCGGCATCGGTCCAGGGTGCCGCGTCGATGACGATGACCAGGTTGGGGTGGGCTTCGATGGGCAACACGACGGTGCTTTCCGCGCCGATCGTCCAGCGGTGTCCGTCCTCGGGTGGACCCCAGTTCCTGAAGGCACAGCCGCACTCGCGGCCCACGTGGTACTCGCCAACCAGCTCGGCCCAGGCTGGGATGCTGTCAGTTGTGACCGCGTGCGCCATGTGCTCGCCACCGTTCACTGGCCTGGCCTGTCGACGATCTTCCTCGTTATGAGTGCAACGAGGTCACCAAAATTTGCCACGTCATCGATGTCCGGGCCATCGAGCTCGATGCCGTATTGGGTCTCCATCTCAAGAATGACCTGGACGTACTTGAATGAATCCCATCCGGCGATAGTGAGCGCTGTCGACTCGGTATCGAGCGTCAACGCATAACCGAAAACGCGTGCGAAGCTGGCCGCCAGCACTGTGTGCACCGATCGCGACATATCGGTCACGCACGCGCCGCCTCGAACAGTGCCACGGCCCGCCTCTGATCGAGTTTGTCATTCTCGTTCCTCGGCAGTGAAGGACAGGCGACGATGTGCGCCGGCACGCAATGTGATTCCAGCCGTCGTGACAGCGCCTGGCGGAGATGCGCCTCGTCGAATGGTTTGCCGGGCGGACACTCGACCAGGGCGACCAGCTCGCCCGCGTGTGGGAAAACGCATACCGATGGCCAGCCACAGGCGCCAAAAGCGCCGGCGATCTCGTTGAGTTCGATCCTGTAGCCGCGAAGCTTGATCTGCAAATCTATTCGACCGCGAAAGAACAGCCTGCCGTTATGCCGCTCGGCCCAGTCACCCGTGCGATAGGTTCGCACGCAACCGTTGCCAGCCATGGCTGTGCCGAACATCTCGGCACTGCGCGCCGGATCGCGCCAGTAGCCGAGCGCCACCTGTGGGCCGGCGATCATGATCTCGCCGATATCAGCATGTGGACCGCCTTCCAGCCAGAGCGCCATACCGCCAATGGCCGGGCCGATGGTGACAGCTTCGCCCAGGCATGCGTGTTCGTGCCGATCTGCGGTCAATACCACGCGGCTGACCGAGACGGTGGCTTCGGTTGGACCATACGCGTTCTGCACGGTGGCGGCCGGACATGCCGCGAAGATGGCGGTGAGGTGGCCACGGGTCAGCGGTTCGCCAATCAGGGTGAACAGGCGGACGCTGCGCAGGTTGTGCTCATGCAATTGCCCGGCCGCGCGCATCAGCTCGATAACGCTCGGCACAGACGACCATACCGTAATGGCTTCGCGCGCGATGATTCGGGCCGGCATCATGCGGTCGCCGCGGCCGGCTATGGGTACCAGCGTCGCCCCTGCGCAGAGCGCGCCATAGATGTCGAGAACGCTGAAATCGAAGGCCAGGTTGTTGAATTGGGACACGACATCGTCCGCGACGATCGTTCCCGATTGCCGGATCCAGTGCACGTAGTGGTCCAGGCCGGCGCGCGGGATGACCACCCCTTTCGGCTCCCCGGTCGAGCCGCTGGTGAACATCACATAGGCGATCTCGTGCCGTGGCCTTTCGACCTGCGGGAGATCGCCCTGGTCCAGCGCAGCTTGCCCGAGGACCGAGGCCGCTGGCGCAGCCTGGGCGAGGGTGGCGGCAAGTTGGTGATCGGCGACGATCACGTCCGGCTCCAGCAGGCTCGCGATACGTCGCAATCTGTCGATCGGCGAGTCCACGTTCAGCGGCGTATAGTAGCCGCCGGCCATTCCGGCGGCCAACATACAGGCATACGCGTCAGCGCCGCGCGGCAGCGCGATCAGGATGCGGGGCGCCGGGTGCTCGGCAAAGATGGAGGCGTAACGGCGGACCAGGCGAGCGAGCTCGCCATAGCTGACGTGCGCTTGCCCCGATCGAACGGCCGCGTGCGAGGGGGTCCTGTTCGCTGCTTGAACAAACAGGTCGATCACGTCTGGGCAGGCCGCGCCTACGCCGCCAGGTCCCGGCGCTTCGAACGCCCGGGCGGCCGAATGTAGTCGTTCCTCAACCACGAGACTGCGAGCGCGGCGCGCGGCGGCGAACGCGTTTGCAGGGCGGCGCGGGCGGTCCTATGCGGGCGTATATGCGGAATGAGCAAGCATGGGCGCTATCGCGGGCCCCCACACGTCTGCCCTGGCGGTGACGCGCGCCGCCTGGCCCCAGGCGTGGCGGGATACGGCACCCATGCTGGCCTATGACGATGCCGACATACGCGTGGTGTTCCAGCCCGGCGGATCGGACGTTCTGCTGGTGACGTTCGGGGATGCGGCGATACTGGCCCATGGCCAAAGCTTCGCCGCGGATGCGTTGGTCCGCAAGCACGGGCTTTCCTGCCTGGGGTTCATGGCGCATCGGCCGCACTGGTATCCTGTGCCGGCCATGCGACGTGCCCTGCCGCGTCTCGCCTATACCCTGAAATCGTTCCAGCGTCGGCTGCTCTACGGCAGTTCCATGGGTGGCTACGCTGCGCTGAAACATGCGCGCCTGCTGGGTGCGACGGACGTCATGGCATTCGCCCCGCAATGGTCCATCGATGCGGCGGAGTGCGCGCCTGAGGTGCCGGGTTATCAGGAATGTTTCGTCTCCAGCATGGCGGGCATGGGTATCCGGGCGGAGGATATGGCTGGCCGCGCCGCCATCTTTCTCGATCCCGGGCTGGCGAGCAATTCATGGCATACGCGAGAGATCGTTTGCCGGCGCCCTGACACGGCGGTGTTCCACGTTCACCACACCGATCACCACCCAGGGCCGGCTTTGGCCGGGGCGGACGCAATGTGGGGGATCATGCGCGCCTGGCTCGACGGCGACCGTGGTCGTGTCGTGTGCGCGATCAACCAGCGGCGTCGCCAGGACCCGATACGCACGCGGGTGCTGCTGGACCGGGCGGTGGGCCGCCACCCCGATCTGGCGCTGCGGGCGATGGAACATGCGGTGCGCGCGCGCGGCGGCCAGGGCGTGGACAGCCGTCGCCATGTGGGCAGCCTGCTCGCAGCAGCACTCGGGCGTGGCGACCTGGGGGCCGCGCAAACCATTTTACACCGGACTGCCGGCAGCCTGCCGGCGGTCCGTGCCGATGTGCTGCGGCAGGATTTGGGCGCCATGGCTGGCCAGCTTGGGTCGGTTCCCGCCGGCCTCCTCACGGCCCATGGCGGCGAGCTGTGCTACGACGTAGTGCTGGGCGCCCTGGTCGCCCATTCCCACCTGCATCCGCGTCCACCTTGGTGCCACACAGCGACGCTGGGTCAGGCGGGGGACGATGTATTGCTGGCGGTCGCGGCCCAGGACCGGGTGCTGGCCTGCGCGCTGGACAAGTTCGGCCAGATCGAGCTGGCCACGGTCGCCGACGCCGATCGAGATACCCTGATACGCGCACGGAACATCGGTCCCGGCCTGTTCACCCTGCAGCTGGGCGGCCGCTATGTTTGCGCCCTGCCCGACGGCGCCGTCCGCCACGACCGGGAGCAGGCCAATGCTTGGGAGGTGTTTCGCCTTGTCGCATGACAATGGCGCCGTTCAGCGCCGCCTGATCGTCACGGCCGATGATTTCGGGCTGTCGCGCGGCGTCAACGAGGCGGTGCAGCGTGCGGCCACCGATGGCATTCTGACCAGCGCCAGCCTGATGGTCGCCGGCCCCGCGGCCGAGGATGCCGTGGCGCGCGCGCGGGCCATGCCGGGGTTGGCGGTGGGCCTGCACCTGGTGGTGATCGAGGGTGCGCCGGTGCTGCCGGCAGGGACGATACCCGACCTGGTGGATGGCAGTGGACAGTTCCCGTCAGACCAGCTTCGCCTGGGCATCGACTACTTTTTCCGGCCGCGCGTGCGCCGCCAGCTCGCCGCCGAGATACGCGCGCAGTTCGAGGCGTTTGCTGCCACCGGCCTCACGCTAGACCATGCCAATGCGCACAAGCACATGCATCTGCACCCGACTGTGGGGCGGTTGATGATCGAGATCGGGCGCGAGTACGGGCTGCGTGCCATCCGTGTTCCGGCCGAGCCGTTTATCGAGGGCGGCCCGCGTCAGACTTTGGGCGACCGTGCGCTGCGCCGCTGGTGCGGCGTGTTGCGGCGCCAGGCGCGGCGCGCCGGCATGGTGGTGCCGGACCAGGTGCTGGGCCTGGGCTGGACCGGCCACATGACGCCCTCCCGCACGCAACATTTGCTGGACCGGCTGCCGCCGGGGCTATCGGAGATCTATTTTCATCCGGCTGCGTCTCGAGATACGTTGCTGGAAAGGCTAATGCCGGCGTATGAGCATGCGGCCGAGCTTGCGGCATTGCTGGAATCGGCAGTGCCGAACGGTGTTGCGGCCACGACATACGGCCAGTGCGCTGCGCCACTTTAGGAGAGCGCAGCGACGATGCGGGACTTGTGCGCGGCGGCCGGCAGGCGCCTAGCTATGGCCGCGTCCGGAGAGGCGCCAAGGAGCCAGGATCATGGGAAAAGGCGACAAGCAACACGGCAATCGCGAAGCCAAGAAACCGAAGGCGAACAAGAAATTGGCGCCGGCTGCCGCGGGGTTTCTCAAGCAGCCGGCGGCGCCGGCCAAGGGCGAGAGCAAGCCGACCGCCAAGTAAGGAAAAAGCGCTTCTTATCTGAAGAAAAGAGGCAAAAGACTTTTGGAAGTTTTTTGGTCCTTTTTTTCAAAAAAGGACTGCTTGCCTTTACTTGAACACCACGCCCGTCACCCGATCTCCTACGCTAATTCCAAGTTTCTCAGTGATCCCGCCCTGCAACTCCAGCGTGGCGCGTACCTGGACCACCCGACGAAATGTTCGCAAGGCTTTCGGGCACGGTGTTCTCGGCGATGTGGGTAATCGTGCCGTCCTGCCCGATGAACACCATGTCCTCCGGCACTGGGCAGTTCTTCATCCACATCGGGACCGGGCGGGACACACCCCAGTCGAAGAACATGCCGTGATCGGCGGGAATGTCCGTTCTGAACATTTCGCCCACCTCCTGCTGCCGTGGCGTGGTGGCCATTTCGACGGTGAACGCATGGCGGGCGCCGGTGCGGGTGACGATGGTCAGCGTCTGCGTGGGCAGCGTGGGCTGCGGGCCGGTGATGTCGTCGGGGATTTGCTGGGCCACGCCCCAGGCGGGCCACGTCAACGCCGCCGCTAGCACCCAGATCCGCATCAGACAACCTCCATCGCCCGGGCGGCCAGCGCCTCGATTTCCGCGCGCACATGGCCCGCGCGTGGCGTGTCGCGCAAGGTGGTGAACCAGTGGGCAGGCGGGTTGCGGCCGGCCGCGCGGTTGTAGCGCAGGCCCCGCAGCACCGCCTCGGCCGCCTGCGGCAGCGCGTCGGGGATCGCGAAATCGTTCAGCGTGGCCCATACGCCGGCCCAGCAGCGCGCCACACTCCACGGATTGTAGCCGCCGCCGCCGGTTACGATCAGCCGTGGCGCCAGGTCGCGGATGGCGCGGACGACATCCCAATGCACGTTGTTGGACAGCGACAGGCGGGAGAGCGGGTCTTCCTCCAACGCGTCGGCGCCGCATTGCAGGAAGACGGCGTCCGGACGGTGCGCCTCGATGAGCGGCAGGATCGCCCGCTGCATCAGCACATGCATCTCGCTGTCGTTGAAGCCGGCCGGCACCGGGAAATTGCGCGCGGCGCCGCCGGCGCGGTCTTCCGCTAGACCGGTGCGTGGCCAGCGCCCCGCTTCGTGCACGCTGATGGTCAGGACGCGGTCGTCGTTCGCAAACGCGTCCTGCACGCCGTCGCCGTGATGCGCGTCGATGTCGAGATAGGCGATGCGGGACAGCCCCTGGTCCAGCCAGGCGAGCATGCCCAGCACCGGGTCGTTGAGGTAGCAGAAGCCGGACGCGCGGTCCGGCCGGCCATGATGCGTGCCGCCGCCGGGACAGTAGGCGATGCCGCCCTGGGCGGTGAGCGAGGCGGCCAGCAGCACGCCGCCCGCCGAAATCATGGGGCGGCGGTAGATCTCGGGATAGACCGGGTTGCCCTCCGCGCCGATGCGGTACTGCGCGCGGTCCGCCTCATCCACCGACTGCGCGGCTTCGGCGCGCGCGAGTGCCGCGATGTAGCCTGGTTCGTGGAACCGTGCGGCCTGCTCCGGCGTGGCCATAGGGGCTTCGCGATATGTCTCGTCCGGCAACCAGCCGAGCGCGCGGCAGAGGTCGGTGACGGTGGAGACCCGCGGGACGGCTAGGGGGTGGGAGGCGCCGTAGGTGGAGTGGCGGTAGAGTTCGCTGCCTATGTAGAGCATGTCAGAAGCGCCTTCTTTTCTGAAGAAAAGAAGCAAAAGACTGTTGATTGTTCAGATAGAGAAGCCGGCGACCAGCTCGCGTATCCGCTGGCCGTCCGATTGGCGCATTACTCGGCCTGCATGGCGCGCGCACGCGTCTATCGAGACAGCTCTTATCGCCTGCTTCACCCTTGGGATGGATGGCGCGTTCATGCTGAACGAGCGCAGGCCCAGGCCGAGCAGCAACGGCGTCCACGCCGGGTTGGCCGCCATCTCGCCGCACACGCTGACCGGTTTTCTGACGCGCAGCGCCGCCTCGGTGGCGAACTGGATCAGGCGCAGCACCGCCGGGTGCAGGGGGTCGTACAGGCTGGCGACCTCGGTCGCCGCGCGATCGACCGCCAGCGTGTACATGGCCAGGTCGTTGGTGCCGATGGCGAAAAAGTCCGCCTCGAGCGCCAGCGCGTCCGCTGCCAGCGCCGCCCCTGGCGTCTCGATCATGATGCCCAGTGGCGGCAATGGGTCGGGCAGCCTTTCGCCACGCCGGCGCAGCCGGCGGGCCACGCGCTCATAAATCTCACGGGCGGCGCGCACCTCGGCGGGGTTCGTGACCATCGGCAGCAGCACGCGGACCGGGCCGGCTCTCGCTGCGCGCAGGATGGCGGCCAGCTGAGTTTCGAACAGGTCCGGCTGGCGCAGCAGCAGCCGCAGGCCGCGCACGCCCAGCGCCGGGTTATGGTCGAGCGTGTCGGGTACCAGTCCGCGGGCCACGAGGGCGTCGATGTCCTTCTCGCCGCCCCAATCCAGCACCCGTATGGTGACCTTGTCCCCGTCCATGGCTTCCACGACGGCACGATACGCCTCCGTCTGGTCGGCCTCGTCGGGCAGGGTTTCGCGGTTCATGAACAGGAACTCGGTGCGGAACAGGCCGATGCCGGCCGCGCCGGACTGCGCCACCAGCGGCAGCTCGGCCAGCAGCTCCAGATTGCCTTGCAGCTCGATCGCCTCGTGATCCGTCGTCTCTGCGCGCAGCCGGCGCAGTCTGGCCAGCCGCTGGCGCTCGCGGGTGAACTCGGCCAGGCCGGCACGGGCCTGAGCCAAAGCTTCGGCCGCGGGGTTGAGCACGATACGGCCGGCAGCCCCGTCCAGTGCAGCCATGGTGCCCGTGCGGGCGGCGGCCAGCAGGCCGTGAGCGCCCAGCACCGCCGGCACGCCGAGCGCCCGCAGCATGATGGCGGTGTGGCCGTCCGCTCCGCCCTCCTCGGTGGCCAGCCCGGCAATCTTGGCCGGATCGATCAGCGCGGCATCCGCCGGCCGCAGGGTTTCGGCTACCAGGATGGCGCCCTGCGGGACGTTTGCAAAGCTGCGGAAACCGGATTCGGTCAGATTGCGCAGCAGGCGTCGTCCGGTCTCGCGTATCTCGTCGGCCCGGCGCTGGCGCGCCTCGGTATCGTCACGCGAACGCGGGGCGTCGCCGGTCACCGCCAGCATCGCCTCGGCCAACGCTTCGATCTCGTCCAGAACGGCGGTTTCGGCCGTAACGTGCCCATCGCTGATTCGGCGGCGCGCCTGGCGCAGCAGGCGGGAGGGGCCCAGCATCTGCAGATAGGCGTCGATCAGGGGGGCAATCTCGTGCTGGCTGTCCTCCGGCAGCACGGTCAGGCGGGCGCGCAGTTTTCCGAGTTGGCGACGGGATTTCTGGACTGCCGCTTCCAGGCGGGCGAGCTCGGGTTCGGTGGCGTCGGCGCGGATGCGGCCCCGCTTGATGTCGACTTTCGGCTCGCTGGCGGCGAAGACCGCGCCAATCGCAATGCCGGGGCTGACCGGGATGCCTGACAGCGTGAGTTCAGCGCCGGCCCGCGCCCGTTTACGAGGGGGCGTGCCGTCAATCCTGCTCATTGAAGCCGGCCTCGATCAGCGCCGCGATCGCGTCCAGCGCCTCATGCGCATCGAAACCCTCGGCCCGTAGCTCGACCGTGCTGCCCATGCCGGCGCCCAGCATCATCAGGCCCATGATCGATCGTGCGGAGACGACCTGGCCATCGCGCAGCACATCGACATTGGCGGAAAACCGCTCGGCCAGCGTGACGAGCTTGGCGGCCGCGCGCGCATGCAGCCCGCGCCTGTTGACAATGGGGACGTGCGCGAGACGACGGCCTCGCCGCCTGCCTCGCTCACCGTTGGGCGGTCCGGCTAATGCGCCTTGACCGGCAGGCCGCAGATCGGCGCCAGTTCGGCCGACGCCGGGAGAGCGTGCATGCCGTTAGGCTGGCGCGGATCGAGCGATTTGCAGAAATTCGGCGACTTGCACGTTTCCAGCACGTGGCTGGCTGCGGCGATGTACTTTTTGCCGGCCATCTCCGCGATGTCGGTACATTCGCCCAGGGTCTGCCGGGACCGCACCTTGGCGAGCTTGACCAGCATGGGCAGGTTCATGCCCGCGATCACCTCCACGCCGCCACGCGCCATCATGCTGATGGCCAGATTACTGGGGGTGCCGCCGAACATGTCGGTCAGCAGTATCACGCCATCGCCGGCATCGACCTCTTCGATGCGGTTCTGGATATCCAGCCGCCGCTGCTCGACGTCGTCGTCCACGCCGATGCATACGGTCGCTACCCGACGCTGGGGACCCACCACATGTTCCATGGCCGCGCGCATTTCCTCGGCCAGGCGGCCGTGGGTGACCAGAATAAGTCCGATCATGGGATGTCTGTCAGGCCTCCTGCGCCTGGATCAATAGCCGGCCCGCCGGTCCGGCGGGTCGTCTCGAATGGGTCGTCGGCAGATGTGGCGGCGCCACGCCGTGTGGAACCGTCCGTAGGCACGGCACGCAACAACTCCCGGTGTGTCACCCCCACGCGCCACGCGGCCTCTTGCGGACCTCGGTCTCCTGACGCGCCCAGCTTCCGCAATCTTTCGGCCAGGATTTCGATGATCCTGACCGAGCGATGACGGCCCCCGGTGCAGCCCACGGCGACGCTCGCGTATTTCTTGCCCTCCTGAACGAAGCGGGGCAAGAGCAGAGATAACAGATCGGTCACCTTGTCCACGAACGTCCAGAAATCCGGATCGGCCTCGACATAGGCGGAAACGTCGGGGTCCAGCCCGGTTCCGTCCCTTAAGGTGGGAACGTAATGGGGGTTTCGCAGGAAGCGCGCATCGAAGACCAGCTCTGCTTCTCGCGGCAGGCCGGCGGGATAGGCAAACGAGATCAGCGACACGCTCATGCCGGCGATATCGATGGCGCCGCCGCCAAACCGTGCCTCCACGATGCCACGCAGCATCGGCAGTTTTAGGTCCGTGGTGTCGAGCAGCATGTCTGCCGCTTCTCGCAGGGGCGCCGTCAGCGCCGTCTCGGCGGCGATGCCGTCACCCACACGGCTCGTCGGGGCCAGCGGATGACGACGCCGCGTCTCGATGAACCGGCGCAACAGCACGCCCTCGTCGGCATGCATGAAGACAAGCTCGGGGTGCAGGGCAGGATTGCGCCGCAAGCGCGCGAAAATCGCCAGGAGTTCGCACGGGTCGAAACCCTGGCTGCGCGTATCTATCCCGATGGCGGTGGGCCGCTCACCACGCACGATCAGGTCTTCCATCAGGCGCAAGGGCGGGTTGTCGACGGCTTCGTAACCGAGATCCTCGAGTATGCGCAGTAGGGAGGCCTTGCCACCGCCAGACAGGCCGGTAACCAGGACGACGCGCCGCCGCGCGGGTGCGGACACGGCCCCAGGCTGCCCCGCAAGCGTGCTCACTCCAAAGCCCCCGTCATGAAAATCCGTCTGCCTTGCACCGCGTCCAGGGCCAACTCCACACGCTGCGCGGCCGAGGCGGGCCACGGGTCGAGGTCTATCATGGGAAGGTCAAGATCGGCGTAACAGGTGGGCTGCGGCAGGCGGTCCGCTGTCCCGAGCCGCACCACCAGTGCCAATTTGGCGGAGGCCGCATAGGGCACACGCAGCAGCCCCAGCCCGCGCACCTCCAGGAGTCCGAGGAGCAGCTCCGGTGCGCTCGCGTCGCCGTTCTCGATCCGCACCTGGTCGTCGGCGACCAGGAGAAACCCGCGGTCCAGCAGGCGGAGCACCAGGTCGGACTTGCCGCTACCCGGCGGCCCGAGCAGCAGCACGCCGGCGCCGCCGCGGGCGGCGCAGCTCGCGTGCAGGCGGCGGCTGCCGGTCACGCTTTCGGCAGGCGGACGACGAAGCGTGCGCCCATCACGTGGCCTTGGCTGTCGCGCCGGTTCTCAGCACTGATACGTCCGTGCAGCGCCTCCACGATCTGGCGGCTGATCGACAGCCCCAGCCCCGAATGCTTGCCGAACGTCTCGCCTGTAGGACGTTCGGAATAGAAACGATCGAAGACGTGCTCCAGGTTGCCGTCCGGGATGCCGGGGCCTTCATCCTCCACCGACACCTCCACCACGCCGCCCGTTTCACGCCCGCGCAGCACGATCGTGCCATCTTGCGGCGAGAAGCTCTGGGCATTGCCCAGCAAGTTGCGCAACACCTGCACCAGCCTTCCCTCTACCGCCTGGACCGGCAACTCGCCGGCCGGTACGTCGACCTGCACGTGGGGCTGCCCGTCCTGCCGCGTGGCGTCCGCAATCTCTCCCAGCGTCGAGATGATCGGCACGACATCGACACGCGCGGTTGCCGTGCGCGACAATTCGGCGTCGACGCGGCTGGCGTCGCTGATGTCGCTGATCAGACGGTCCAAGCGGACGACATCGTCCTGGATGATGGCCAGCAAGCGCCCTTGCTGGGCGGGTTCGCGCACGCGGCGCAGCGTGTCGATAGCGCTGCGTATCGAGCTGAGCGGGTTCTTGATCTCGTGCGCCACGTCGGCGGCGAACCGCTCGATCGCGTCCATGCGGCCCCACAGCGCGGTGGCGGAGTCCGAGAGTGCCAGGCCCAGTTCGCCGATCTCGTCACGCCGCCGCAGCAGCGTCTTCGGCACCGCGCCGGCGCGGCCGTGGCCCTCGCGCATGTCGCGCGCCGCGTCGGCCAGCAGCAGGATCGGGCGCGCCAGGGTGAGGGACAGATACCAGGAGAGCAGGACGGTCAGGATCAGCGCGCCGAAGAACAGGCCCAGGATGGAGATGCGGACGGCGAACAGGCTGCTGTCCACCTCGACCGCGTCCCGCGTCAGCAGCACGATGCCGACCGTGTGGCGATCGCGCTCGACCGGTTCGGTGACGGTGACCAGAAGCTGGTTTTCCTGGGTGCGTCGTATGAACGGTGGCATCTCGTGGCTGTCGTTGCTGCTGGTCAGGCGCAGTTCCTCGCGGACGTCGGGCTGCCAGTCTGGGCCGGGTGCATTGGGGCTGAGTTCGACGGTGGTGCCGTGGGCATGCGGCAGTAGCGCCAGCACGTCGTCGTAGATGCGGCTGACCACACCCATGACCTGGCCGCGCGGGGCGGCCGTGGGCAGCGGCTCGGCGCGCACGGCGCCGCCCGCCCCCATGCGCACGCGGCTATCGGCGATGAGTGTGCCGTCGGGCGCGTAGATCTTGGCCGCGGCGTTGGGCGTGGGGTCGGTCAGGCGGCGCAGCAGCGGGCGCGCGATGTCGGGCACCAGCACGGGGTTGTTGGGGTCGGTGACGCGCACGGCGCTCTCGCCCAGGGCGCCGGCGTAGATGCGCGCCTGCTCGCGCAGAGCGGCGACTTCGGCTTCCAGCAGCCCGTCCTGGTACTGGTCCAGATAGAGCACCGCGCCCAGCAGCAGGGCGAGCGGCACGAAATTGACCAGCAGCACGCGCCGCATGAGCGGAGACACCCAGCGGGCGCGATGTCTGGCGGGCACGGACATGGGGATCAGACTTGCCGAAACGGCCCGTAAAAGGCCAGCGTCAGGCATGGATGACATCGTGGCGCTTCGGCCTTTCGTGCCGGCCAAGGATTTTGCCGTGTCGCACGCCTTCTACGAGGCGCTCGGCTTCGCGGCGCTGCACCGCGACGACAGCGTGGCGATCCTGCAGCTCGGCGGGACGAGCTTTATCCTGCAGAATTTCTACGTGGAAGCGTTCGCGGCCAACTTCATGATGCAGCTGATGGTGCGCGACGTGGACGCATTCTGGGCCTCGCTCGATCTGCCGGCGCGGCTTGCCGGGTTCGATGTCAAGACGCCCATTCCGCCCGCGATGCAGCCTTGGGGACTGAGGGTGGGTTATATTTTCGATCCGACCGGCGTGTTGTGGCACGTGGCCGGGCAGCCAGATGAGAGTCTCGTGGCTTGTCGGTTCATGTCGTCAACGCGCCGGGCGTATGGTGATCAAGCCGGCGGCGGCTGCCCCGCCGCACGCGGTATATTGGGCGAGATGCAGGCCCAGCTTGGGGCGGCCTCGGTCCAGATCGTCATCGCTGGCCGGGCGATTTCCGGGTCGTCCAGCGTGCCGGCGCGAACAAAGATCTGGTGGCGGCGGGTTTCGGCCTGGCTGGTGACTGGCGTGCCGCAGACCGGGCAAAAGCCGCGATGCAGCACCGTGCCGCTATCGGCGGTGCTGGCATGATCGGTCAGTTGGCCGGTGATGGTGACACTGTCGCTTGAGAAACCCACGTTCACCGTGCCGCTGCCCGCGCCCAGCTTCTGGCACAGCCGACACCAGCACACGCGCGTCACCAGGGGCGCGGCATGGGCCACGTAGCGCACCGCGCCGCACAGGCATCCGCCGGTGATCATATCCGTTCCCTCTGGCCGTCTAGCCTGGTCGAGGATAGCACCCAAGCCGCACGAGACGGAACGCGGCTCATGCGTTATGTGCCACACGTTGTCGCCGCAAGTATCACAATAGGCCTATTTGTCGGTATTGCGGCATTTGGCGACATGGCGTCGGGATAGCATCCGGAGCCTCGCCGTCTGCGGCGGACTGGCGTGGGAGTTGCGCCAACGTTTTCGCAACCGGCATGCACGGCGAGACGCCGGAAAGTGGCGACCGCCGGGTCGCGTTCTTTACTGACGTGCCCGTAACGCCGCGTTGACCGCCGTGTCGAGCGCGCTGAGAAAGTTGGACCGGTCCGCCCGGCTCAGCGGCGGCGGCCCGCCCGTCGCCATACCCAGCTCGCGCATGTGGCTGGAGACCGCGCGACCGGCCATTGCGCTGCCGATATTGTCGCTCGTCCACACGCGCCCGTTAGGCGATAGCGCGCGGGCGCCGGCGGCGAGACAGCGCTGTGCCAGCGGAATGTCCGATGTGACGCATACGTCGCCCGGGGAGATGCGTTCGGCGATCCAGTCATCGGCCACGTCCGGCCCCTCCGGCACCGTCACCATGCGCACATAGGGCAGGCCGGGCGGGCGGATCGGGCGCGAGCCGTTGGAAACGACGAACACGCCCACGCTCAGCCGGCCGGCGACCCGAAAAACCTCGTCGCGCACCGGGCACGCGTCGGCATCGACGTAGATGTCGGTCAATTCGTCCGAAGTGCCGGCGCGGCGGTGGCGAAGCGAGACAGGGGCATGGCGTCCTCCGGCCGCTTGGACTGGAAGAACGTGTAGCTGAGCGTGATTTCGTGCACGTCGGCCGTGTTGGGATCAGCCGCCATCTGCGGATCGACGAAGAAGGTGACGGGCATGTGCGCGCTCTCGCCAGCCCGCAGCCGCTCCTCGTTGAAGCAAAAACACTGGATTTTCTTGAAATACGCCCCGACTTTTTCTGGCGTCACGTTGAACGCCGCGTGGCCCACAATGTCGTGGTCGGACGTGTTGGTGGCGTCGAAGAACGCCATCGCGTCCTGGCCCAAATGGACCGTGACACTGCGCTGCGACGGCTCGAACCGCCAGGGCAGGTTGGGGGCCACCGTGGTGTCGAAATAGACGGTGACCTGGCGGCCGGTGGCGGTGGAGACGTTGGCGGCCACGCGCTGGGTGGTGCCGCCGGCGCCGGTCACCTGGCAGAACAGCCGGTAGAGGGTGACCGAGTAGGAGGTGACCCCGATCATGAGGGCCAGCACGGCCACAAAGCCCAGCACGGTGGCACGTTTGGAGAAGATCGGCATGACCCCGATAAGGGGATGATGCGGCGGGTCGGCAAGCGAGCTTGCCTGAGACGCCTGCCCATGGCAGCGACGCGGACATGCATCGCGTCCTCTCCGGTATCCAGCCCTCCGGCATCCCCACCCTTGGCAATTATCTTGGCGCCCTTCGCAACTGGGTAGCGCTGCAGGACCGGCATGAGTGCCTCTACTGCGTGGTCGATCTGCATGCGCTGACCAATTTTCAGGACCCGGCCCAGCTGCGGGCGCAGACGCTGGAGATGGCGGCCACCCTGCTGGCCTGCGGCATCGACCCCGCGCGGAGCACGCTGTTCGTGCAATCCTCGGTGACCGCCCACGCCCGGCTCGCCTGGATTTTCAATTGCGTGGCACGGCTGGGCTGGCTGAACCGGATGACGCAGTTCAAGGACAAGGCGGGAAAGGATCGCGAGGCGGCGTCCGCCGGCCTCTACGTCTATCCCAACCTGATGGCCGCCGACATCCATGCTTATCACGCGACGCGGGTGCCGGTGGGCGATGACCAGCGGCAGCATGTGGAGCTGGCTAACGACATCGCCGAAAAGTTCAACCACGATTACGGCGTCGATTTCTTCCCACGGATCGAGCCGCTGATTTTCGCCGGCGAGACGGCGCGGGTGATGAGTTTGCGCGACGGATCGAAGAAGATGTCGAAATCCGACCCGTCGGACCAGAGCCGCATCAACCTGACCGACGATGCGGAGACGATCGCGCTGAAGATACGGCGGGCGAAGACCGACCCAGAACCTTTGCCGTCGGAGCCAGACGGGTTGGCCGGCCGGCCGGAAGCGCGCAACCTTGTGGGCATATACGCCGCGCTGTCGGGCACGGAACCGGCGGGCGTGCTGGCCGAGCATGGCGGGCGCGGGTTCGGGCCGTTCAAGGAGGCGCTCGCGGCCCTGCTGGTGGAACGCCTGGCGCCGATTGCGGGCGAGACGCGGCGTTGGCTGGGCGAGCAGGGCGAGCTGGAGCGGGTGCTGCGGTCGGGGTCGGCGCGGGCCGACGCGCTGGCCGCGCCGATCGTGGGCGAGGCCGAGCGGATTGTTGGCCTGTTCGGCGGACGCGCCGCAACCGCCGCGTGAATTTAGCGTCTGGATAGTTGCGCGCCGCGGGACGGGGTGTGCCGATTTCGGCGTGCCCCGGTGCGCCTGTCGTCCATCAACCGCGCGCCGCAAGGATTTTCCCCATCTCAGACGTGATCTCGGCCGTTCCTGCTTGCCTGGCCCCCGCGCCGCCGCGCGCCGGGCGTTTCGATAGCGCTCGCCTGCACCTTCTGATCGCGGGCAGCCGGGTGGTTCGATCCTTGTCGATCGGGTTGCTGGCCCGGCTGGAGCTGGCGTTTCTGGCCGGCCACAAGGAGCCGGACGTGCTGGCCAGCATCCGGGGCGCCCGGCGCGGCCGTGAGTCCCTGCTCAGCGGCAACGAGGCATTTACGCTGTATTCGCTGGCCCGCGCACAGGCGGCGCTAGGCGGCGAAATGGCGGAAGTGGGCGTCTATCAAGGCTGCTCGGCGCGGATCATCAGTGAGGCGAGCGGCGGCCTGCCACTGCACCTGTTCGACACGTTCGCCGGCTTGCCCGCGCCGGATGCCGACGAGCATGCCCGCATGCGCGAGGGCCATTACGCCGCCTCGCTGGCCTCGGTGCAGTCGCATTTGGCGGACCGGCCGGATGTGCGGTTCTATCAGGGCATGTTTCCAGGGACGGCCGGGCCGGTCGAGGAAAAGCGGTTTTCGTTCGTGCATCTCGATGTCGATTTGAAATCAAGCACGCTCGGCTGTTTGGATTTTTTCTATCCGCGCATGTTGCCCGGCGGTGTGATCTTGACGCACGACTACTCGTATCTGGACGGGGTGCGCGCTGCGTTCACCGAGTTTCTGGCGGATAAGCGGGAGCGCGCGATCGAGCTGCCGACATCGCAGGCGATGCTGGTGAAGCTGTAGCAGGCTGCTGAGATCCGGCTTCGCACTGCCCATGTCGGCCTTTGTTGAACCGGATGGGCCGTCGGCCGTCGATTGGTCCAGCTTACAGAGCGAAACCCGTGGCCGCGGCGGGAATGCGTGTGACAGAACGAAGCGAGCGAAAAGCGATCACATGAAGCATCATCGCAAGAGGCGCCATGAAGCCTGGTATGAAGCTGAACGGATACATGCCCATCGCGACATTCGGCAGTTCTGCGTGGATCACATTGAGTGGTCCCGGTGCGGTGAGAACGGCGCGCGTGGCAACGTTCAACAAAGAGAAGAGGCCGAGGAGATTCCAGGCCAGAGCGATGCGCCGGCCACCCGCACCCTGCGTGGCCGCGTAGGCGACAAGCGGCGCGCTGAGACCAACCAGAATTTCGACATTGCCGCCTGCGAGCGTCAGCAATCGCGGTGTCAGGCCCAAGTCGTGCAGCGCCGACAGCGTTGATTCGACGCCCACCCGGAATACCTGCAACGCGAAGATCGTCGCAAGGGGAATGGTATTTGCAAGACTCCGTCCGACCGGAGAACGCCCGAGCACGATCGCGATAAAAGCGATGATCGGCGTGAGCATGAGAAAAATCCCCGGCGGCATGCGCGTCGGATCGCCGACGATCCCGACATAGCCCATGACGCCCGCGTAACCAAGCCAGACGAGTATGATGGCGATGCCGATAAGCGCTCGCCCAGTGGCCACGTATCGCAGCAACACAGCGCCGACAAGCGCCGCGACGGCAACGACATAGCACAGGAACACCGTGGCCAAGGGCAGGTCGAGAAGGGAAGCAATGACGGACATGACACATCTCCTGGCCGGCGGTGCACCGCCGGCTTTTGGGCTCGGGATGGAGTTGGCTCGGGATGGAGTTCAGGCCGCGCGCATATGCGCCGAAAGGGTAGACGGGCGTTCACGGTGCAAAGCCATCTGTGCGGCATGCTCAACACGCCAACGCTCATCTGCAATCGCCAGACTTGCGGCCGCGGCGGTCGGAAACGCCATCCTCCTGTCCCATTTGTCGAACTTTGTGCCCGGGTAGAACGGGACCAGGTTGAAATTGATGAACGCTTTGAGTCGGTTGCTGAGGGTCTGCCTGGCAAACGGCAGCGCCGCGTAACGCCTGGCAGTTGTCTCGAAGCTTTCAGCCGGCGTGCCGGTCAGTTCCTCCACGACGTTCGTCACACCGCCCTCGAATTCGAATGTGCCATCAGCCATGTCCTGCATATAGAATCGAATGCTGCTGATCTCGAACGGATCGACCCCTTGCTGCTGCGCGACCTTGCTCAGCATCCATATCGGCATGTTGATAGGCAGAACGCCGTGGCCGACTGCTGTCGCAACAATCCTGCCCATATCGCGGCTACCCAGCAGTTTCGGCCCGGTGGGGCGATAGCTCTTGCCGTTGTGACGATTTGGACCTTCCGCGAGCAGCACCGCCGCCGCGCGCGCCATATCCTCGTTCGAGATCGGTGCGGCCCTGCCCTTCGGAGCGAGCACGGGGTAGATGCCGAGCAACGCCGCGAAATCGATCGTTCGCAGGAAATTATGCGCGAACATGCCGGGATTGAACACGGTATGCGCCACACCCGGGATCATGCCGAACAGCTGGTCAACCAGCCAGGTCTGCCGCGTCATATGGGCCTTGTGAGACCGGTGCGACGTCCACTGGGTCATTTCGACCACGTATTCGAGCTTGGCTTCGCGTGCGGCCACGGCGAAGGCAACCGCGCTCTGCAGCATGTAGGGCCTGAACGGCGGCAGATAAAACGCGCGCTGCGCACCGCGCGCCGCCTCGGTCAGCTGGTCGGCATCATAAAGGTCGGCGACGACCACGTCCGCGCCAAGCTTTTCGAGATGGGTACTCCGATGGTCGATGCATCTGACGACCGCACGGACCGGGAAACCTCGGGCGAGCAGCTCGCCGACGAGCGGCGTTCCGACGCCTCCGGTGGCGCCGGTGACGAGGATGCGGGGTTTGGATGGGTTGATCATGGGCGCTCTCCTGTGCTGCGCCTTCAGATAGCGCCCCCTTCTGACGCCGAATATTTGTGATAATGTGCATTGGCTATGAAGAAGAACTTCACAGTCAGACGTGGCGCTCTCGATGGGATCGAGATGTTTCTCGCCGTCGCCCATCACCGAAATTTCCGTCGCGCCGCGGCGGAACTGGGCGTGACGCCATCGGCCGCCGGCCAGTCAATACGCGCCCTTGAGACCAGACTGGGGGTGGCACTGTTCGTCCGGACCACCCGCAGCGTGGGGATGACCGAAGCCGGCGAGCGATTTCTGGCCGAGGCTGAGCCGGCTTACCAGGCCTTGGCCGCCGCTGGCGCCGCGGCAAGCGATCTTGGAGGCCGGCCGACGGGCCTGCTTCGTATCGCCGTGCCGCGCTCGGTTGTGCCGCTCATCATACGGCCCATGCTGGCATCGTTCGCATCGGCCTATCCCGATATCGAATTGGAGATCGCCGCCAGCGAGGAATTCATCGATATCGCCTCGCAAGGGTTCGACGCCGGGATGCGCATGGGACAGTTCATCGCCAATGACATGATCGCGGTGCGCCTGACCCCACCCATTCGAATGATCGTGGTCGCCAGCCACGCATATCTGTCGCGTGCCGGAGTGCCGCTGAGGCTCGACGATCTGCAGCGCCATGCATGCCTGCGTTTGCGCCGCACGGCTGGAGGCGCCTCGCCATGGCGTTTCGCTGCGAATGGCGGACCACTCGAAGTCCTGGCCAAGGGACCCTTCATCGCTGGCGACTTCCTCACACTGCTCCACGCCGCAATCGATGGCATCGGCCTGGCCCAGGTACCGGAACCTGTGGCGGTCGCATCGGTGAAAGCGGGCATGTTGCGGCAGGTTCTCGCCAGCTTTGCGCCACAGACGCCCGGCGTGTTCCTCTACTACCCCAATCGCGACCGCGTCGAACCCAAGCTTCGGGCGTTTATCGACCATCTCAAGGCGCACCTGCCGGCCACGCCTACGCTGGACGGTGCCGGGACATAGACTGTTTTAAAGAAACGACACCGGGTCCACATCCACATCCACCCGCACATCGCGCGGCACCACCGTTTCCGCCAACCATGCGCGCAGAATGGGTTGCACCGCCACGTCCCGCCGCGTCTTCAGCAGCAGCCGCCGCCGGTGCCGGCCGCGCAGTATGGCCAGCGGCGCCGGTGCCGGGCCTAAGACCAGCACGCCGTCGCCATGCGGTGCGGTGCGGCCCAGATCGCGGGCAGCCCGGTCGGCGGCGTCCGCCGTGGCGGCGCTGACGATGAGCGCCGCCAGCCGGCCGAACGGCGGCCAATGCCCGGGCCGGCGCGCCTCCGCCTCGCGCGTGTAAAATGTGGCGAGGTCGCCTGCGACCAGGGCCTGCATGACCGGGTGCTCCGGCGAAAACGTTTGTAAAAGTACCTCGACCCGGCGCCTCCGCGCGCCCGGCTCGGCCGGCGACCTGGTGCAGCAGCTGGACCGTGCGTTCGGATGCCCGCAGATCGCCGCCAGCCAGGCCAAGATCGGCATCCACAACCCCTACCAGCGTCAGATGCGGAAAATGCCAGCCTTTGGCCACGATCTGGGTGCCGATGATCAGGTCCACCTCGCGCGCTTCGATTGCGCGGGCGGCTTCGGCGGCCGCGTGCGGACCGGGCATGGTGTCGCTGGCCATAACCAGGCGGCGTGCGTCCGGAAACAGGGCGGCCACCTCCTCCGTGATGCGCTCAACACCGGGGCCGATCGGCGCCAGCGTGCCCTCAGCGGCGCAGATCGGGCAGGCGGGCGGTACGGGCTCGGCGTGGCCGCAATGGTGGCAGGTGAGCTGGCGGCGCGCGCGGTGCTCGACCAGCCAGGCGGTGCAGTTGGGGCAGGCGAGGCGGTGGCCGCAGGCGCGGCACAGGGTCAGCGGGGCGTAGCCGCGGCGGTTGAGAAAAAACATCGCCTGCTCGCCGCCGGCCAGGGTGTCGTGCACGGCGGCGACGAGGCTGGGCGAGAGGAAACGGCCACGCTCCGGCTTGTCATCCCGCAGGTCGATGGCGGTAACCGCCGGCAGGCGCGCGCCGGCGTGGCGGTCGGCCAGGGTAAGGTGGGCGTAGCGGCCGGCCTCCACATTGGCCAGCGTTTCCAGGCTGGGGGTGGCGCTGACCAGGATGGCCGGTGCGTCGGACAGGCGGGCGCGCACCACGGCCATGTCGCGGGCGTGATAGACCACCCCGTCCTCCTGCTTGAACGCGGTTTCATGCTCCTCGTCGATGACCAGCAGGCCGAGTTCGGAGAATGGGAGGAACAGCGCGGAGCGGGCGCCGACCACCACGCGGGCTTCCCCGCAGGCCACGGCGCGCCAGGTGTCGCGTCGGGTGCGGGACGAGAGGTCCGAGTGCCAGACGGCGGGCGGGGCGCCGAAGCGGCGTTCGAAGCGGGCCAGGAATTGGGCGGACAAGGCGATTTCTGGCAGCAGGATCAGGGTCTGGCGGCCGGAGTCCAGGCAGGCGGCGACCGCTTCGAGATAGATTTCCGTTTTTCCCGAGCCGGTGACGCCATCGAGCAAGGTGACGCCAAAATTGCCGGCATGGACGGCTGTCCGCAGCTGGCCGGCCACCGCGGCCTGCGCCGGCGAGAGGGCGGGCGTGGCGAACGCTGAGTCTGGGCGTGGTGCGGGCCGCGGCTGGATGGGCACCGCCACAAGCTGGCCGGCTTGCGCCATGGCGCGCAGCACCGCGCCGGATACGCCGGCTTGCCGGGCCAGTTCCGGGCCTGGCACGGCCTGAGCGTTCGTCAGGACATCCAGCACGCGGCGGCGCTGGGGCGTGATCTTGGCGTCGGGGAGCGGGTCGGCCGCCACCCAACCCGCCTGAGCCTGCGGTGGGGCAAGCGCGCGGGTGCGTAGGGCCATGGCCAGCACCTCCCCTGGGGTGGCCAGGGTGTAGGCGGCGACCCAGTCCACGAAGCGGCGCAGCGCGTCCGGCAAAGGAGGGGCGTCCAGCCTTGCCGAAACCGGCTTGAGCTTGGCGTCGGCAACAGGGGGGCCACTGGACGCGTCCCATACCACGCCAATCTCCTGGCGGCGGCCAAGCGGCACCAGCACGACGTCACCGGGCGCCAGGGCAACTTGGCCGGGGGCGTAGTCGAACGGGCCGGCGAACGGGTAGGGCAGCAGCACCGGCACCCGGCTCGCGGGTGGTGGCGGCAGAAGGCTTTCTTGCGACACGGCGCGGTGTGTAGCCTAATCGCGCGATGACCGCCGACCCCACCATTGCGGCCGAGATAGAAACCTATCTGCGGGCCAACCCGGGCTTTCTGGCGAGCCGGCCGGGCCTGTATGCGGCTCTGGATCCGCCGGCGCGGGTGCACGGGGCGAGGCTGGCGGACCACATGGCGGCGATGCTGGCGGCGGCCCGCACCAGGGCAGCGCAGGCGGAGGTGCAGGCAGAGCATGTGCTGGCAGCGTCTCGCGCCGCGGCGTGTGTCGGCGAGCGTGTGCAGGCGGCGGTTCTGGCCGCACTGGCCGCGCCCGACCTGGCCGAGTGCGTGGCGGAGGTGTGGCCGGGGCTGCTGGGGGTGGATGCCGCCACCTTGTGCTGCGAGGCGGGGCGGCCTCGCTGGCGGCACGTGCCCCCGGGTACGGTCGTGTCTCTGCTCGGCCGCCGCCCGGTGGCGTTCCGCGACCAGCCGGCGGATGCCGCGCTGCTTCATGCCGAGGCGGCGTTGCTGGCCGAGCGGGACGTGCTGGTGGCGGTGCCCGGCCACGCGGCGATGCTGGCGCTGGTCAGCCGCGACCGTGACCGGTTGCCAGGAACGCAGGCGTACGTGTTCCTGGGCCAGGTGATCGCGGCACTCCTCCCCGGGCGCGGCTCCGGGCGGCTGCGCAGCGTCGGTTGAGTCCGCGCCGGCATCCTTGGACCTCGCGCAGGATTTCCTGAATTGGCTGGAAGGCGAACGGCGGGCCTCGCCGTTGACCGTGGCTGCCTATGGCCGCGACCTGCAATTCTTTCTTGAGTTCCTGACCGGCCACCTTGGCGAGACACCCGGCCTGGCCGAACTGGACCGGCTGACCCAGGCCGATATCCGCGCCTGGCTCGCTGACGCGGCGCGGCAAGGACGGGGCAACCGGACGCGCGCGACCCATCTTTCCGCTGTGCGCAGCTTTTTCCGCTATCTGGCGCGGCGGCACGGCTGCACGAACCAGGCGGCCCGGCTGGTGGGATCGCCGAAAGCGGTGCCGCCCATGCCGCGTGCCCTGGCGCCGGCGCAAGCATGCGACGTGGCGGCCGGGATAGGCGCCGCGTCCAACACGGCATTTTGCCAGGCGCGCGACATCGCCCTGTTCACGCTGCTGTACGGGTGCGGGTTGCGCATTGCCGAGGCGCTGTCGCTGGACGTTCGTGACGCACCGGTGGTCGGCAGGCCGCTGCGCGTGACCGGCAAGGGCCGCAAACAGCGCGAGACGCCGGTGCTGCCGGCAGTGGCCGATGCCGTGCGTTGCTGGCTGCGCCTGCATCCCGGCGCGGGTGAGCCTGGGGCGCCGCTTTTCATCGGCGTGCGCGGGGCGCGGCTGGACCCTGCGGTGGCCCAGAAGACACTCCGCCTCTATCGCCGGCTGGCCGGCCTGCCGGAACATGCGACGCCGCATGCGCTGCGGCATTCGTTCGCCACGCACATGCTGGCCGGTGGCGCCGATTTGCGGGCTATACAGGAGCTGCTGGGCCATGCCAGCCTGTCCACCACCCAACGCTACACCGCCGTGGACCAGGCCCGGCTGATGGAGGTGTGGCGCGACACGCATCCCAGAAGTTAGAGCAAAAAACTTCTCAGTGCTGCCGCGGAGCAAATTGCTAAAGTTTTTTGGTCCTTTTTTTCAAAAAAGGACCATCTTGCTTAACATGCCTGAGTTGTCAGGCAGCTATCGGCCGGCACTCTCCGTCTGTTTGTTGGGCCACTCGCCTTGTATGGATGCGCCGAGGGCACCGCTGGATTGCTGCGGCTTGTATTGGACCCTGAGCTTCTGGCAGATGAATTTGTATTTTTCATTGACCAAGTCTTGGTCATCCCAATCAATACCGGTGACCAGGACACAGGTGAAATCGAGCCGAAGGTAGGCGCGCGGCAGATTGTCGCCGCCCACGCCCATCCGGCGCACTATGGTGGCCGAGGCGTAAGACTTCGATTGGCACAGGTTCTGCAGCAGAGCGGTGGAGGCACGGTCCATGATGCGCGAAAATGAAATCGGCTGAACTTCGAGCGGGTATTTGCCGTCGCCGCCGTCACGCCAGTCGGCAAATTTTCGCGGCTGCTTGACGGGCTCGGGTGGCTGGTGTTTTTGACCGAGCCGTTTGGCGTGCTCGTCCAGCTTGGATTGCGCCTGGGCGGCAGCCGCGGCGTCCTTGTCGTGCAAACCTATGCTCAAGGAAAAGTCCTTGATCTCGAAGAACCGACCGGGCGAGAAATCGGTCATCAACGGATCACCGGTCAGCGCGGCCTGGCACTCCGCCGGAAGATCGGTCTGACCGCCGTTGCCGATACGCATCAAAATCTCTTTTTTGTCGGCCATGTTCAATCACCTGAAGGTCTTTTGTGCCGCCGCGACGAGATCATCCTTGGGGCGACGGGTTTGTTGGCGTGCGCAGCTCCATCGACTGTTTCCATTGCGCGGTCGTCTCGGCGGCAGTGGTCAGCACGCCGGACGAGGTCTGTGGACTATAGCGCACGAACATGCTGCGGCACATGAACTTGCATTTTTCCTTGACCATCTCGCCGTCGTCCCAGCTGAGGCCGGTGATGAGGATTTCGGTGAATTCGATCCGCAGGAAACCGCGCAGGCCTGAGACCACATGGGTGCCGCCTCGCCCGGTCGATAGCGTGCCGGCATAAGCGGGCCTGCGCTTGACCAGCACGGCCTGCTTGAAGCCCACCGAATTGGCGCAATTCTGGAAGATGATTGGCGAGGCCTCGTCGATCAGTCGCGTAAAGGAGAACTCGTCCATCTCCACGGGGTAGGCGATTTGCGGGGGCTTGCCGTCGTCGCGCGGGGTGCGCCAGTTGGCGAATTTGCCGCCCACGACCCATTTCCTGCTGGGCGCTGACGTGCCCTTGTCGTCGGACTCGAAATCGTTCAGCTCGACACTAAAATCAAATGTGTCGAGCTCAAAATACTTGCCAGGCTGGAACCCTTCCAACATCGGATCGTTGCGGTCGATCGCCGCTTGTCCGCTGGCTGCAAGGTCGCCGGCGGGCCCGGTGAATTTCATCAGCAGATCGCTTTTGCTGTCGGCCAACTCCGCCCCCCTTTTTTATTTTGCCGGCAAGCGCGAGACCAGCCGCAGCGCTACTGTCAGCCCCTCGAGCTGGTAATGCGGGCGCAGGAAGAATTTCGCGTCGTATTGTCCGGGACGGGACGCGCTCTCCTCCAGCACCACTTCGGCCGCTTCGAGCGGATGCGCCGCCTTCCACTCTTCCGAGGAGGTGCTGGGCGAGCCATCCACGTAGCCGATCAGCCATTCCGACAGCCAGCCCTGCAGGGCTGCGCGCGACAGGGTCGAGCCGATCTTGTCGCGCACCATGCATTTCAGGAAATGCGCAAAACGGCAGGACGCGAACAGATACGGCAGACGCGCCGAGGTGATCGCGTTGGCGGACGCCGCCGGGTCGTCGTATTCGACAGGCTTCTGCAGCGATTGCGCGCTGATGAAGGCGGCCGTCCCGGTGTTCTTGCGGTGCACCAGCGGGATGAAACCAGCACGGGCCAGATCGGCTTCCCGGCGTTCGCTCAGCGCCACCTCGGTGAGGCTTTTCGCGTCCACCTCGCCATCAGCAGTGGAAAAGCGCTGCACCGGCAGATCCTCGACCGTGCCGCCGCTATCGACGCCGCGGATGCGCGTGCACCAGCCATACAGCTGGAATGCGCGCGCGACGTTGGCGGCAAACGCAAAGGCCGGATTGGCCCAGAGCGTGGCCGACGCGTCCGGCCCATCTACTACCTCCTCGAAGGCGAATGCTTCGACCGGGTCGGTGCGCGCGCCGTAGGGCAGGCGGCCGAGGAATCGCGGCAGGCACAGCCCGACATAGCGGGCATCCTCCGCCTCGCGCAGAGACCGCCAGGACACGTATTCCGGTGTGAGAAAGATTCGCGTCAGGTCACGAGGGTTGGCCAGCTCCGCCCAACTGTCCATCTGCATCACCGCCGGCGAGGCGGCGGTGATGAACGGGCTGTGCGCCGCCGCCGCGATACGGGCCATGTCGGCCAGCACGTCCACGTCGCCGCCGCGATGGTCGAATTCGTAATCGCCGACCAGCACGCCGAACGGCTCGCCGCCGAGCTGGCCGTATTCCTCCTCATAGATTTTCCTGAAGATCGGGCTTTGATCCCAGGCCGTGCCGCGGAATTTGCGCAAGCTGCGCCCAAGTTCGCGCTTGGAGATGTCGAAGGCGCGTATCTTCAGCGTGTCGTCGGTCTGCGTGCCGCGCACCAAATGGGAGAGGCCGCGCCAGCTTGCTTCGAGCGCCTGGAAATCGGGGTGGTGCAGGATGAGGTTGATCTGGTCAGACAGCTTGCGATCGATCTCGGCGCAGATCTCCTCCAGCCGCTGGCGTGGCGTGCGGCCCGCATGGGCCGCCGGCAGGCCCAGCCGGGCGCAGAAGGCGTCCAGCGCCGAAGGCAACGCACGTGCCGGGTCGGGCCGTCGGATAACCAGCGTGCGGTCGTCCTCGCATGTGTCGGTCTCCTGCACGGCCGCCTCAGTTGATCGCGATCATGGGACCGACGATGGTCATCGGCGCCCCGCTCTCGATCGACATCGCGGCACCCGATTGCAGCGACATCGCCGCGCCCGATTGCACCGACGCCTGGCCCTGGGCCGTGACGGAGACCTGAGCGGCGCTGATGGTGACCCCGCTGGTGTCGATGGTGATGCTGTTTGATCCCACCGTCAGCGTGATCGACTGCCCCGCGGTGATAGAGCTTTTGCCTGCGCTGACCGTGATCGAATGGTTGCCCTGACTGACGGTCAGCGAATTGTCGCCGACCGAGATCGTGGCGGTGTTCTTGCCCTGGTTGACGGTCAGCACGTTGTCGCCCTGCTGCACTGCCACGGTCCGCTTGCCTTGAGTGACGGTGGTGGAGGTGTCCTTGACGATCGTGACCGCCTCGTCGTTCTCCACTTTTTTCGTGTAGTTGTATTGGGCGTGCAGAAAAACCTCCTCGCCGCCCTTGGTGTCGTCCATGCGAAATTCGTTGCTGCCGCCACCGCCTTTCGTGGAATTGCTCATCATGCCGGAGACGTTCATCTTGTCCGGCAGGGCGTAGGGCGGCATTTGATTCGCGTTGTAGACACGACCGGTGACGATCGGGCGATCCGGATTGCCTTCCAGAAAATCGACGATCACCTCCTGGCCGATGCGCGGGATCACCATCGAAGCCCCACCCGCCGCCGGCCCAGGCCTGGCGAGACTCGGATCCAGCACGAACTGTTCTGGTCGTTCTGCCCCACCCTGTCCCAGTAGAACTGCACCTTGATCCGGCCGTACTGGTCGGTCGTGATCTCCTCGCCGGAATTGCCGACCACCTTGGCGCTCTGCGGCCCCTGCACGACCGGCCGGGGCGTGTGCAGCGGCAGGCGGAACGGGGTGTCGCCCGGGATCGCGTGGAAGGTGCACCGGTATGTGTCAGAAAGCTGGCCGCCAGTGTCGGACATGCCTTCCGCGATGCCTAACGAGGACGACGTCGAGACGACGAGGTATTCGACGTTCAGCGATGTGTCCGTCAGGCCACTGAGCTTCACCTTGCAGCCGGTGTAGAGGCCGCGCGCGTTGGTGGTGGCGTTGATCGTCTGGCGGCGCGCCGCCAGATCCTGCATGCGGATCGCCGCCAGTTTCGCGCCATCGGCTGGCGTGGTGAAGGCGGCCGGGTAGTCGAAGATCTCCAACGTGCCATGCGCGTGCTGGCCCGACTGCACCTGCTTTCCTGAAAGGTCCGCGCTGGGTGTGGTGAAATTGTAATCGCGATGCGTGTAGGCACCGCTTTGCAAGGCCAGCTCGGCAGAGACGTCCCACACATGATCCTTCACGGCCCGCTGATCGGTCTGGCGCAGGCCGTAGGGCAGCTCGGCTTTCATGAGCTGGTGCGAGGCGGGGTCGTCGGCCAACGCCAGCATATGGTGGCCGTCGCTATGCAGGAAATAATAGTAGATGCCATACTGCTCCATCAGCCGCGTGACGAAATCCAGCGCCGTCTCGCGATACTGCACGCAATATTCCAGCACGGTGCTGCCGGCACTGTTCTTCCGGTGATCCTCGAAATCGGAAAAATTCAGTTTTGAAAACAGCCCGGTGATCGTCGTCCACACTGACTGGTTCTGGAAGATCGCGCAATCGCGCGTGTGCGACAGCAGCCAGATCCAGGGCCGCAGCTCCATCCTGTAGCGGTATGTGCCGCCGGACAGACCGGTGTAGGTCATGCGCGCGACGATACCGTTGTAATATCGTGGGTCGCCGGTGGGCTGGCTGGCTTTCACGGTAACCGAACTGCCCAGCATCGAGAGCAGGTCGCCTTTCGATTTGGGGCTGGACAGGTCAAGCGTGATCAGGAACGGCCGGCCCAGCTGCTCCTCCGCGACCAGGTGGTCGAGGTTGAGGGTGAAGCCCGGATCGGGCTTGACCGTGACCGTCACATATGAGGGCTTGGACCCGCTCACAGGCGGCTCGGGCAGCGGAATTGCCGCAGGGCGGACATGGTGAACGGGTTACGCACGCTGCTGGCGGTCAGCTCGTATTCGGCCGGGCCGGCCGGGCTTTGGAATACCAGGCGGAACCGGTCCGGCTGGCCAGAGGGTAGCACGCGCGCCGCATCCAGCAGCCGCAACAGCGCCCAGGCGCCGTCACGCTCCACCACCACGCCGCCACTGCCGCCACCAGCGGCCGTCATGGTGACGCGCACGAGCGTCTTGCCGCCGGGGCCGGGCCACTGGAACGCGGTGGATTCGGCTGGCCCGTGATCGTATGTGGCCGACACGCCCGCGATATCGACCGTCACCTTCGCCAGACGCGAATTGAGCGAAACCGGCAACAGGGAAAAATGCACCTGCATGGCCGAGCCGCCGCCGAACAGCGAATTGCGTATCAGCGCCGCCCGCTCGAATTGCGCCAGGGAGCCGGGCGACAGGCCAAGGCTTGCATGGTCGGCCGCTTGCCAGCGCCACGGCGTGGTGGAGGTATCGACGAAGGGCTTGAGGTTTTCGGTGAAGAATGTGTCGATCAGGCCGCCCGGCCCGAGCAGGTGGGTGAAATCGTCGAGCGGCACGTCGCTGGCACTGCCGGCGACGAACGGGTAGCGCCCGAAAGCCGCGTCGCATAGCGGCAGCACTTTCGATTTCCAGGCATTGGCCAGCGCGGAACTGGCGCCGCTGGTGGTGACCCCGTTGCTGCTGTTGGCGACCGTGGCGAGCATGGCGGCGACGGGCGGCGGCATGCCTTTCGCCAGTTCCTTGAGTTGCGCGGCCGCGCCCCCGCCGGCGCCCCCACCGCCCGCCAAGGCGGATAGCTGGACCTGGCCGGGGTTGGCCGCGCCGGCCGCCGCGTTCATGCCCTGGTAGAGCGCCTGGATCTTGCCGATCGCCGGCTCCAGCCCGGCCGGATGGTCGGGGCTGCCGGTGACGAAATCGTGCAGGCCGCGGAAATGCGCGTCCACGCGGGTGGCCGGATCGACCGGCTTGCCGCCGGCGCCGCCAGCGCCGCCAAAGGCATCGCCGATAATGTTGGCGAGCTCGTTCTGCTCCAGCGTCAGGCTCTGGCGCGAGGCGAACATGCCGAACCCGGCCGCTTTCTGCGCGATCTTGGTGCCCTTGCCCTCGGCCTTGCCGATCGCCTGGTCGGCGGCGCCTGTGCGGCTCAGCTGGGTCTGCACGTCTATCGCGGTGAGCAGGTCGCGCAATGGCGAGTCCGGGGCGCTGAGCAAATTCAGCGCGTCCAGCCCCTCGCTTGTGGTGGTGAACGGTTTGATGGCGACATCGGCCAGGACCGCGTCCCAGACGCGCACGTAGTCGTCGAGGTACAGACCAAGCACCTCACGGCGGAGGCGCCCAACCTCGGCCAGCGTGGCCTTGACCCCGCGATCGGGGCGGCCCAGCACCCAGCCATCCTCGCTGACATCCTGGGTCACCAAGGGCAAGCGCTTCAGGAAGGTGTCATGGTAGCCGTCATGGGTGAAGATGCCGGGCACCGCGGTCGTCAGCGGTTTTCCAGAGCGCAGCACGAAGACGCGGTCCGCACCCGGCCCGGCATTGTCGGCGATCACCCAGGGGGGTAGCGCGCGCACGGCGGCGCCCCGCATCAGGCGGTTGTAGCTGTATTCCGAGAGCGGCTGGCGCGTCAGGATGGCGCGCACCTCGCCCACTAGGGGACCGTTCAGCGGCACCGTGGCGGGCGGCCGCTCCAGCAGGGCCTCCGCGTGGCTTAGCAGGGCGTCGCGCACCGGCTGGCCGTCTTCGCCAGGAAAACTCGCCTCGAAATCGGCGGTCAACCATTGGCCGACCAGTTCCGGATCGGACGGTCCTTGGCGGCCCAGAATCAGGTACACTTTCAGCGCTTGATACAGAAAATCGGGTTTTTGAAAATTCTGCTGCATCTGCTGTTCCAGCCTAGCCAGCAGGCGGGGCAGCAGCAGGGAGTTCGAGCGCGCGATAATAGGCGTCGATGGCCGCCCGGCTCAGCTTATGGCCCTGATACAGGCCCAGCGCCAGCGAGACGGGAATGGCGTGCGCCCTGTCGTTATAACCCAGGCTCAGGGTGCGGGCGGCATCGAGCGCGGGCAGCGCCGCCTGCAAATCGGTGTCGTCCGGCCCGCGCTTGGCCAACCCGTCAAAGGCTTCGTTGTAGTGCAGCACGTCGGCATGCACGCGCCCGATCATGCCGATGTTGTTGACGTAGCTGAACGCCCAGCCGCCGGTCAGCAGCACCAGCAGCGTGGCGCAGCCGGCCCACACGCCGCGCCCCACCCAGGACCGGCGCCGCTCCACCCGCGGATCGAGCGAGACCAGCCCGGCCTCGCCGAACACCACATCGCGTATTAGCCGGCCGAGGAAGTAGCTGCGGCCGGCGCCGCTGAACGCGGTGACCGCCGCGCGCTGCAGGCCGAACTGGCTGGCCATGCTGCCGAGCAGGCGGTCGATGGGGGTGCCATCCTGCGTGCCGCTGGTCAGGTAGACGCCGCGCAGCAGCGGCCGTGCTTCCAACCGGCTGGGGCGGAAGATTTCCCCCAAAAATTCGGCGGCGACGTCGCGCATTGAGGCGACTTGCTGTGGAAACCCATAGATCAGCCGGCGTCGCTGGATGTCCGAACTCTTGCTGCACCCGCTCCAGAACACGGTCGTTCAGCCGAGCCAGCAGCGCGTCGAACTCGGCGCCGAAAGCGGCGACGGCGCCCTCCTCGTCGCGCCCGTCGTCGAGCTGAAAGGTCATGCCCCAGACCTGCTCGCGCTCCTCGCGGCCCAGGTTCTCGAAAAACTCGGAAAAGCCGGCGAGCAGGTCCGCCTTGGTGAACAGCACGTAGACCGGGATGCGCAGCCCCAGCTCGTCGTGAAGTTCGCGCAGGCGACGGCGGATCGCCTGGGCGTGGGCGTGGCGGTCTGCCTCGCCCAGTTCGGCCAGGTCGGAAAGGCTGATCGCCACCAGCACCCCGTTCAACGGCTGGCGCGTGCGCGTGCGCTTGAGCAGTTTGAGGAAACCCAGCCAGGATGCGGAATCCACCACCTGGTGGCTGTCCTGCGTGGTGTAGCGGCCGGCCGTGTCGATCAGCACGGCCTGGTCGGTGAACCACCAGTCGCAGTTGCGGGTGCCGCCCACGCCGCCAATCGGCGTGCGGCCAGTCTTGCCACCCGCGGTATCGGCCAGCGGGAAGCGCAGCCCGCTATTGACGAGCGCCGTCGTCTTGCCGGCGCCGGGCGGCCCGATGAACATGTACCAGGGAAGCTGGTAGAGGTGGCGGCCGAACCGCCCGGACAGGCCGGTGCGCTTCAACTGGCCCAGCGCGTCTCGCAGGCGCTGACCCAGCAGGGCCAGCTCCTCGGCCGAGGCCGTCTTGTCCGGATCGGGCGGGGCGACGGTCACACCCTCGACCAGCGTGCGGTCACGCTTGGCCGCGCGCATCTCGCGCAGTAGATTGATCACCAGCCACAGCACCAGCACCACGGCGATGGCGATGATGCGCGCAATTTCCGTATCAAGCGGGTGCGCCTCGCCGAACCCCAGGGCGGGGCCGGCGAACCAGATCAGCAGGCAGATGACGAGCGCGCCCAGCCCGGAGGTGAACCAGCGCGACCGCAGCACGCGCCCGATGGCCGATCTCACGATGCCGGTCCTCCACGCACCAGCACGATGTCGGTGCGGCGGTTCGCCTGCCTGCCATCCGGCGTGGTGTTGGGGGCGATCGGGTCGGCATCCGCGCGGCCCTCGGCGTGCAGGCGGTTGGGGCTGTCCAGGCGGGCGGCCACCAGCTTGCCCACCGCGTCGGCGCGCGCCTGTGACAGCTCGAAATTGGATGGGAAGCGCAGGCTGTGGATCGGCTGGTTGTCGGTAAAACCCTGCACGGCGATCCGCCCCGGCTCGGTGCGCAGCGCGTCACCCACCCGCGCCAGAAGCGGCAAGGCGGACGCATTCACCGTGGCCTGGCCGGAGCCGAACATGTTGTGGTTGGTCAGACGAACGGTGACGGTCTGCGCATCGCCGAACACTGTCACCAGCCCCTGCCTGATCTCGGGCGCCAGGAAGGTGTGCAGCTTGTCGGTGACGGCGGACGCGACGGCCTCGGGTGGGGGGGCGGCGGTGGCGGGACGGCCACCGCGCGCGCGACCGCGATGCGGCCGTGGGGTGGCAGGCCCAGCAGCTCGGCGTAGGAGGAATCGGAACTGCCGGCCAGCGCGAAGTCGAACGCCGCGTAGATGACACAGGCGAGCGCCAGCGTGGCCACGCCCACCGCCCAAAGCGGAACGAAGCGATGCAAATTCGTCAGGCCGGCGGCGATGCCTTTCCAGCGCGGGGAGAGCTCGCGCTCGAATTCGCCGCGCCGATTGGCGATGGTGCGGTATGTGCCGTCGGTCAGCTCGGTGAGCGCCGCCGTGCCGCGCGGGAGCACGCGGTAGCGGCCCTCGAAGCCCAGCCGCATGCACAGGTACATCAGCTCCACGGCGGGCAGATTGTGGCCGAGATCGGCCTGCATCTGTTCGAGGATGTCGAAGAAACGTTCGCCACCCGAGACCTCGTTATGGAAGACGCTGGTCAGGCTCTGCCGTGCCCAGTTGCTGGCGGCGCCCCACGGTGTGCTGAGCACCAGATCGTCGATGGTGGCGCACAGCGCGTATCGGGCGGCGCGCAGGCAGCGTGTGTCTAGTCCGGTGGCCAGCGCGCGCTTCTCGAAGGCGCGCACCTCATCCACGATGGAGCGGCGCAGCACCTCCGGATCGGGGTTGCGGCCGCGTGCCCCGGCGATGCGCATGGCGGCGGCCAGCAGGGGGGAAGCGGCGGCGATCAGCTTGTTGGGGCCGGTGGTGGGAATGGACCGGGCCGGGCCGAGCGCGGCGGGTTGCAGTGCAGCGGCGGCGCGCGGGGCGGTGCCGCCAGGGCGCGGCCGGATGATGGTCCGTTCGGAGTCGGTCGGTTCGGCGAACGGATCGTCGCTCATTCCTTTATCCCCGGATCGCCCAGCATTCCATTTCGAGGCCGGGCACGTCCCCCGTCAGGTGGATGGCGATGCCACCTGATCGCGCCAGCGCGGCCCAGTATGGACTGCTCCGGTCCAGCTCGAAATAGCTCGTTCCGGCATAGTATGGCAGTTGCCGCGGTGCGACCGGCAGCGCACGCACCGGTATGCCGGGCAGTGCCACGTTGATCAGCTCGCGTATCTGTTCGACGGGACCAATCTTGATCTGGTTTGGCAGGTTGCGCCGCAGCGTGTCGGCCGGCATCTGCGCCTTTACCGCCAGCACCCAGGTCGCGTCGGTGACCAGGCTGCGGTCCAGGATCGGGCCCACGCGTATGCCGAATTTGCGCTCCTGCAGCGGGATCGGCACCGCGTTCTGCTCCAGCACCGCCGACAATGCCTGTCGCAACGCCGCGATCACCGGGCGGAACGTGCCCTGCAAATCGTCGTGCTTGTAAGGCGGAAAGTTGACCGGCCGCTTGCGCGTTTCAGTGAACGTCGCCAGCTCGCCGGCCAAGCTGACGGCTACGCCATAAAGACGTTCGGGGTGGAGCTGGCCCACGATGCCGGCCAGGTGTGAGACCAGCGGCTCGTACCGGTTGCATAATTGCAGCAGCAGGTAGTCGGCGATCTCCGCCGAGCCACGCGTGGCACTTTCGGACACGCGGCCGGCCAGAGCCTCGGCACGATGGTGCAACAGGCCCTGCAATTGCGTAACAAATCCCGCCAGCACGCCGGAGACGTTGCTGACCAGGATGGGCGGGATGTAGGCGTCGTCGAGCACCACGCTTTTGTCGGCACGCATTTCGACCACGCGCGCCAGTCCGATTGCGGCGTGGCCACCGCGCGCCTCGCCCTCCAGCGCGTAGCGCAGGCGCAGGCGGCCGACCGGCAGGGTGGCGGTGGTCTGATACCCCGCGTTGGTATCCTGCGCATCGTGCTCCGTGGCGACGAAGCGGGCGACCGTTTCGGTCTGCTCGGCGGGCGCTGTCTCCACCCCGCCTGGCTGGCGCGTGGGCAGCAACAGGTAGACCACCGCGTTACGCGCACTGTCGGGAAGGTCGATCGGGCGCGGGTGGTCGCTGTCGCCGGGCGCGCTGAACGGTGTGCCGTCGGGCAGGATGCCGGCCACTGATCGCAGCGCGAATTTGCCCAGAGTCAACGCGTCCGTATCGAGTTCGAGTTGGGTCAGGCCCCAGGCGAAAGGGCGCAGGCCGGCCGTACTGGTGCGGATCAGCCGCTCGAAATAGCGTTCCTGCTGTTGCAGGTGCTGCGGCTGTAAGAAAAGGCCCTCCGTCCAGACGACCTTGTTTTCCCACCCCATCTCAGCTTCCGGTTTTTGGTGGTGGCGGCTGGGTTTTCGCCTGCATTTTCACGCCGGTAGGGTCAACCGTGATCGTGAGATCGGTTGTCTGGTGCGGTGGAATGTCGGCGCTGGCACGCCAGGTGGCGGTCTGGAAGGCGCGAAGTCCGGCGAAGATGCCAATGGATTTTACATCGTCTTTCAGCGTGAGCGTCTTCGCCACTGTCTGTTTTGGCGCCAGAATGGTGTCGTCGCGCTTGATCAGGTCGGTGCCGAGTGTGGCTGCATCCGTGTTGTAGAGCGGGAAGAACTCGGCATTGCCGAAGCCGGCCGCGGAGCCGAGCTGGTAGACGCGCAGCGTGACCGGCGCACCCTGGCCATCGACACCGGCGTTGCTGTTGGCGGCAGCCGTCATCGAGATGTTGACCACGGTAGGCGGTGGCGGCGGGGGTGGCGGCGGCGCGCAGGATGCGAGTGCACATACGATGCCGAGCAGTGAGTATCGCCGCATGCGGTTTCCGTTGATGACTTGGAGGATTGATTGTGGACTGGAATCAGGGAGGAAGGAAGCGGTTCTTTTTTGAAAAAAAGAACCAAAAAACTTTTACTAGTGGGCGCGGGCCGTTCCGCCAACGCGCCTCAAATGTGCAAAGTCTTTTGCTTCTTTTCTTCAGAAAAGAAGTGCTTTCTTTATAACTTTTTCACCTGCGCATCGTAGGCCCGGGCAAACTCCCGCCCAAACACCGACTGAAAATCATCCTCCGCCTCGCGCGCAATCTGCCCATACGTAGCGCAGAACAACTCCCAAATGCGCGCTCGGCGTGCGCCCGGCAAGATGTCAAGCCGCGTTGGTTGCAGCCTCGCCTCCAGCGCTTCTGGATCGAACCGTTTCAGCAATGCCAGCAAAGCGGTTTGCACGCCGGCCATCACCGCCATTTCGTGGCTGCGCACATCGGCGTAGGCCTCGCGCGCCGCGTCGAGCGGCGGCTTGTAGCCGGTGCGGTTGGGCAGCAGTAGGGCAGCGAGCGCTTCCTCGACGGTGACGGAGAATTTCAGCGCGTTGTTGTCGCGCTGGCGCAGCATCGTCTGTTCCACGCGCAATTCGTTCTTGATCGCGCTGCGCGACATCAGTACCTCGCGCAGCCCCTCCACCATCGCGCGCAGGATGGCGCCGGCGGCGCGCAAGGCGGCATCCGGGTCGCCGGGCACGCGCAGATCGGGCACGCCGGCGCCGTCCAGAAAGGCGGCCAGAGCTGCGGCACTGCTGGCGGCGGCACCGGCCTGCACCGGCGCCGGCTTGGGTGCTTCTAACCTGGCCCCGGACGCCGGTGTCGCCGGCGGGATCGTCTCGAATGGCGAAGATTCGGGCGTGCTGGCGACGGGCGGCGCTGGGCGTGACGTGGCGTGGGGCGGTGTGGCCAGACCGGGCGGGCCTGGCGGGATGTCGCCCAGCAGCGCGTCAAAATCCAGCTCGTCGAAGCTGGCGGCGAACATCGGCCGCGGCGTTTCGAAAGCGTGGCTGGGGGCGGCCGCGTGGTCGGGCTGCGTGGGGCCGGTCCAATCGTCCAGCGGGGCCGCGACCGCGAACGGGTCGCGGTCCAGGGCCGCGGCACGGCGCGGTGTTGGCGCCGAGTCGAACGGGTCCTCGAACCGGGCGGGCGGCGGCACGTGGGCGACCGGGTGTACGAAGGGCGGGGCGGCCGGGTCCACGCCGAAGGGATCGTCCAGCAGGTCGCCGCCGAGCGGGTCGGCGTCGCCAGGGAGTGCCGCCGCGGGTGCGGGGGCACCCTGCCGTTCTTCGACCGTGATGGTGTAGTCCCCTAGTCGGAACGAACAGCCATCGGTCAGCACCACCCGGCCGTCGCGCCCCACCGGCTCGCGTGCGCCGTTGACGAACACGCCGTTGGTGCTGAGGTCGGTCAATACGGCGCGCGTGCCTTCTATGCTGACCACGCAATGTGTTTTGGAGAGTTGCCGGTCGGGATCCTCCAGCACCCAATCGTTGCCGGTGGCGCGCCCGATCGATATCGTGCCGCGATCCAGGCTACGCGTCTGGCGCCCGGTCCGGCGATCCTCCAGGGTCAGCACGAAGGTCATCGCCGGCCCGATCGATGCGGTTCACGGTAAGGTGGGATCATGGCTGACATCACGCTCGCACAGTTCAACAGCGTAACATGGCTGGTGGGCGGCGAGGAACATATTGATGATCTGATGACCAACACGCTGCCTGCTGGCGTGACAATCGAACTGGTCGCCTGCGAACGCAAGGCCGATGTGTACGGGTTGTGGGCGCGGTTTGGCGGCGGGACCGATGCCGGCCATGAGCCGTGGATGATCCATCCGGCGATCGTCCGCCGTGCGCTGGGGGTGGCGCCGGAGGGGGCCATCGTGTTCGCGCCCTGGTCGGTGCAGCCCGACGAGGCTGGCCTGCGCGTGATCGAAGCGGCGTGCGATTGGGCGCGCGCCAACCCTGATAAGCCCGTGTTGCTGGCCGACTACCACGACGAGGCGGCGCCACCCGCCGAAGCCGGCCTCGCGCTGGTGCGGCTGCAGATGGTGGAGGCGGTGCTGCTGAAAGCCGTGGTGGCGGACCGGTTGCGACGCGTCAGGCGGCCCGCGGCCGACATTCCTGCGTTGCCGGCGGGCGGGGGCCGCGTGGACATCGTGCTGGAAGCCCTATGACGCAGCGGGTCTGGCGGGGCGAGACGGCTCTCATTGCAACGAAGCCAGCAGCGCGTCCAGATCGGGTTCGGTGGCGTCCGGTGCGGCCGGTGGCGCCTCCGCGCTCAGGCTGGCGAGCAGCTTGTCGAGCTCGCTTTCCTCTTCCGCCGGCGCGGGCGGCGCGGCTGCAGCGGGCTCGGCCAAGCCGGCCAGCAGCGCATCCAGATCGGGTTCGGCTTCGGCGGACGGCGCAGGTGGCACGTCAATGTCCGGCTCGGGGGTGGGCGGAGTAGGGTCAGCGGGCGCGGGTGCTGCGGCCGGCGCCGCCGGTGCTGGGGGCGGGGCGGGGCTGACCGTTACCGGCGCCCAGAAACCCGCGAGGCTGCCCCCGGCGAGGGGGGTGAAGCCGGCCAGGCGCACCTCCGGCCGGCCGCGCAGGCTGACGACCGGCATCACGTGATACGCTGCAAGATTGGCCGCCTGGCGCTCGGACATCAGCCGTTCCGTACAGGGAAGGGCCACTGCCTCCCCATCGATGCCGGTATAGACGTAGTAGGGCATGTCGCCCGCGGTCAGCACGCTGCCCAACGCCATCTTGGCACCGGAGCGCTGATAGGTTTCGCACATCAGCAGCCCGGCCAGCAGCGCCGGGTGGCCCCACAGCATGCCGGACAGGCCCGATTGCCTGGAAAATTCCTCGAAGGCGAACGCGTCGATCGGATCGGATTTTTTGCCGTAGGGCATGCGCAGCAGAAAACGTGGGGTAGCCAGGCCCAGATAGGCGGATTCCGGCAGGTCTTGCAGCGCGCCCCAGGCCTCGCGAATGAGCGGGTGCTGGTCGGTGAATTTTGCCGAAAGCGCGTCCGGGCCGATGCCGGACAGGAACGGTGCGCCGGCGGCCGCCGCGACCTTCGCCACGCGCCCTAGCAGGTCGGCATGCGGCGGCGAGAGTTCAAAACCGTACAGGCCCAGAACGGCCGAGAATGGACCTTGCTGAGCATCCAGCGCCGGAGCTTCCACGAGCATGGTGTAAAGACCCGTATCGTCCAGCGCGTCGGTTGCGGCGAGATCAGCAGCCAGTTCTTCGGCCGATACGTCGTAGAGCACGATCTGCAGCGAGGCGCCCGTCTCGACCCGGCGCACCAGGAACTCCACGCCGCGCCAGGCTGCCTCGGCGGCCTGGAAATCCGGGTGGTGCAGCACGCGGCGCATGGCGGCCGACAGCGCCTCGTCCACGCGCGCGGTCAGTTGGTCCTGACGCGCATCGCGGCCGGGCTGCACGAACGGTCCCACCAGGCGGCGCACCAGGTCGTCCACATCCGCTTCGGCGGCTGCGGTGCTGCGGGCGGGTGCGCGGCCGGTCAGCCGCGCGAAATCGGACAATTTGCGGTCCGTTGCCACGGCCGCACCGCGCGCCATTCGGGGGGCGGGGGGCAGCGCCTCTTCGCCCGACCACGACAGGATTTCGCGCGACGCGCGGTCGAACCCGGCCTTGCTGGCAAGATTGCGGCGCAGGTCGCGCAGCGTGCCGAAGAATTCGACATTGTCGACCAACTGGTCGGGGTGGAAATCGTCCATGCTGCCGACCGGCACGCGTACCGCGCCCGCGTCGCCCAGCTCGAGCGTAATCGAGAGTTTCTGTCGCGCGATGATGTCGTCGAGATTATCAACGTCCACGCGCAATGGTTTTCGTTGCCCGAGTGCGGCACCCGTTTCCAGCAGGCCCGCATTGGCGCGGCCGGAGAAATCGCCCAGCACGGCCAAACGGAATTTCTGGCCGCCAGGTCGCGTCTTGGGCTGGCGGGCGAGCCGGCCGAAACTCACGTCATACTGCATGCGGCCGCTCCGTCTGCGCGCAATCACATTACCATCACTTGGCGGCTTGCACACACCCTGCCTGTCCGGGTGCGCTGTCATTATAAGCATAGCTGCCGCAAACGTCTTGCCCGAGACACGCGGCCATGCGACGGTTTTGCCGTCGCAAAGAACAATTCGAGGCAGCCATGCCAATCGATGAAGCGCATACAAAGGAACTCAGGACGCTGATCGCCGCGTCCAGGCAGCAGCCGGTCAATTTCGGTTTGTGCCTGGGCGCCAAGCCAGAAACCGACACGTTGTTGTTGCATCGCACCAAGGCGACCCGCGCGCTGAGCATGGAGGCCAAGGCACAGGCGAAGGGCACGAAAGCCGCCTTCGGTACCGCTACCGCCGAGGGCACCACGCTCAGTCTCGCCTGCGAGGAGAAGCCGCCGAGCGGTATCGCCAAACGCGCCAGGCTGATGCTGAAGGCGATGAAACTGCCGCTCAAAGTGCGCCTGGTAGGCGCCGACGGAGAGGTGTTCGAGGAGGACGGCGAAGAGGAAGCGCTTGGGCCGGGCGGAGCCGAAGCCGCGGCGGCGGCCGCGCCACCACCGTCGCCACCACCCCCGCCCCAGGTGCCGCCGGATGCGGCCGCGCTGAAGGCACGGCTCACTACGCTGGTGCAATCCATGCCCAAGGTGCTGGAAGCGCACCCCGTGCTGAAGGACGGGCTGCTAAGGCTGGCCAAGGATGCCCAGCTGATGCTCGGCACCAACAATTTTAAAACCGCTTCTGCACGCATAGAGGAGTTCGCGGCCGAACTCGCCGCCGCGGCAAAAATGCCCGGCGCCGGGACCGAAGCCGCCGCCCACGCGGGCACCACGGGGGCGGTCGCCTACGCAAAATCGCGCCTGGCCTGGATCGCCACGCGCAAAAAGGTGGAGGCGGACGTGGAAAAGCTGCGCGCGGCGCTAATGGACGCCTATAAGGACGAGGATATTGTGCCTGAGCTGGACAAGCGTTTTCGCGACGTGACGTCGCCTATCATGCTGCAGCTCGACGAGAGCCTGGCCGACACGCTGGATGAGGCGACGAACGCGACCGACCCGGCGCAGCGCGCGCAGAAGGTGGCTGACGCGCGGGCGATCATCGGCCGCTACCAGGCGTTCCTGGCCGGCGACAAAGTTATTGCCCAGCTCGACGAGAACCCGCTGGTTCCGGTGGCCATCGCGGCCACGCTGAACGCCACGCTGACGAGCCTGTCGGGTGCGATACGGTGATGTGCGTGCCAAGTGCTAGACGCCTTATCGCGGGCGCCCGCATCGTAAAAGGAGTGAGCAAATGAGCGGCAGCAATGCGCCATGGGTGCAGGGCGTCAAACCGCTTGCGCCACCCAGCAAGGCCGTCAGCGTTCAGCTCCATGCCTGGACCACGGCCTTAGTCGGGCCTCTTGCGCTGACAACTCCACAGGGCGGCACGGCCCCGGCGGGGTCTAGCTGGGTGCCAGGGCAGGCCAACACCACGGGAGCGCCTCGGTTCACGCCGCCGCCTAGGGTCGCGCCAACACAGCAGCAACCGGCAAGTGCCCCGCCTATCTCGCCAGAGCGATTGGCATTTCTCGACCGGTTCGCGAAACTTTCGGAAAAGCTTGGCAAGATTGAAGAGCGATCGAAAAAGCTCGCCGCGCCGCCGGCGCCGGTTACAAGCTCGATCAAGACGGCCACCGACGGCAAACCTGTCGCGGAGAAGGCGGGCGAGGGCGACGTTGCCGACTGGGCCGCGGCCACCGCGGCACTCGACACCTTCGAGGGTCAGATTAATGCCGTGAATACCGCCTGCCTCGCCGACGCCAGCAAGATTGCCGGCACGTTCACGCAACGTTATACGGCCAAAGACAAGAACAAGCCAGCCGGCAAAGATATCGTTCCGCTGTACATTGCCTACGGCAAAACGCGGGCGGCACTGGACAAGCTCGTTTCGGATAAAGACGGCTTGGGTGCCCTGGAAGCCTGCCCGGCCACTGATGCGGCGTTGAAGGCGTTCGAGACGGCCGCGTCGCCGACGTCTCAACAGAAGCAGACCAAGGCGGCCGGCGCTTTCAACACGTTGAGTGCACTGTCTGATGAGGAGCTGGAGAAGAAGACACTTCTGGAAAAGGCGGAACTTGCCCTTGACCTATGCGCAAACGGCACCCCGACGGGAACTGATTATACAGATCTTCTCCACGCAGACGGAACACATGTCCTGAATGCCGATGGCACCAACGCCCAGAAAGGGACCCCGACACCCGGCGGCGCGCTTGAGCAATTGTGCCGGTTGTATAGCAAATCGCCTCCCGACCCGAAATTCGAGGCGAAGCGGACGCAGCAGCGTGACGCCATCACGGCGGAGCTCTTGAAGATGGAGGAGTTGAAGAAGCTCTACAAATCGGATGGCGCTCTGGACAGTGCTTACTGGAATACCTTGTCGGCCGACGCAGACAAGACGCTCGCCCTGCTGCAGAAGATATGCAACTCCCAGTGCGATACGTTGAAGATGCCGCATATCGTGGTGCGGAAAGATCCAGATCCACCGGTGAAAAATGGCACGATGGGCGGCTATGACCCGGCGAGAAACGATATCGGCCTGAATTTTTGGCCCAGGTACCTGCAGCCTGCGAGCGAAGCGATCAATACAATCGTGCACGAGACATTTCACGCCCATCAGGATGTGATCGTGAAGAAATTGAAAGCCGGCGAGATTGCGCCGGGTGACGACGATTACCCGACAGCCTTGATGTACATGGTCAACGACATTCCGGTGGGTTACGTCTTCTCCAGCCGGGGTGGGAGTGCGAACTACAAGACGCAGCCGACCGAGTATGACAGTTTTCACAACGCCGATACGCTCGAGGTCGACCTGATGGGCAAGATCAAACAAAATGCACAGGCAGGCGGGGTCACGTCGTGAGCGCTTCCGCACCCGGCTCACAGACGTTCAAGGTGACGCATAGCGAGCCGTTCAAGCCGGACAATGTTCTGGCGGGTGTGATAGACCTTGACGCCAACCATTACGTCCATGTTGTATCGGCGGAACCGCAGTTTGCGGCGAAGCTCGGTGTTGCGGCCGACATGCTAAACAGCAGCGACACTTTCCTGCTGAACGAGCCCCCGCCCGGCGACGAAGAAACGCGCAAGCAATACCGACGCATCGTGGCGCGCGATGCGGCGGACGCGCGGGAGGCGCTGCTGACGATTCTGAGCGACCGGTATGGGTTCGCGCTGACGCCGGGAGCGTGATGCTAACGATACGGTCGTAAGCTCATCCGGGTGACTGGCGGCACAAGGCCGTCGGGCTTGGTCACCGATAATGAGCCGCATCCCTCTCGGCTTCCGTCATTTCCTTGATGGTTTTCCATGTGCCGTCCGGCAACCGGTAACGCTTACCTTTGTTGATTTGCGTTGTTGGATTCTCGTTGGAGTAGGAACCCTCGGGCGCGTTCGGGTTTGGCGAATGAGCCCGGACTTCGACCGGCTTTTCACCTGCCGGCGCTCCGTCGATATCCTCGAACGTCATCTTTTCCTGGTACGCTATTTTCGTTGGATCAGTATCTTGGGCTCTGATTTCAACGTCCTGCAGCCCGATCTCCGGATTGGTCGGGTGTTGCCCGGGCAGCTCGAACATATTGCCACTCGTTGCATCGTCGATCGCTTGATCAACTTCGTTGTTGAAAGCGATTTGATCGGCGAGCTCCTCTGCATCCGCACTCGCGCGCCCTCCGGCTGCACTTGCCGGCGCAATCTCTGCGTCTTCGGCCAGAGATGCACCAGGGCCCGGCGTAGCCCCCGGCGGCAGGCGGGTCGGGTCGGGCGTGATCTCCGGCACGCGGGGCGGGCGCGGGATGTTCGGGTTCATCGGCTGCTGGCCGGGATTGTACGGCTCGTATGGGTTGGGTTGGCCGGGCCCAAGATCGGGGGCGGGACCGGGCGGCTGCGGATATTGGGTCGGGTCGGACGGGAACTCGGTGGGGGCGGTGCCGGGGCCCTGCGGAATCGGATCTCCGGGCTCGGGCGTATAAGTCGGCCGGTTGATCTCGGGGTTGTTCGCACCGGCGGCACGGGCCGAATCCTCGCTGGCCGCGGCACCCTCCTGGGGCAGATTTCCCGGCGTGCGGTAGGGACCTTGGGGCGCTGGGGCGGGCTCGCCAGGGATTTCATAGACATGCGGGTCGGGCGCGACCGGTTTCGTGGGCGCCCCGTGTTGCCAGTCGGGCGGAAATTCGGAGGGCTCCGGGGTTTCCGGCAAACCGGCCCTGGACGGCACGCCTGCTGCTTCCCCGGTCGCTGCAGCCCCTTCCTCCCCGGCGGCAGCGGCGGCCGCTCCCTCGGCGGTTTCGGCGCCCGCGCCAAGTGCTGCGGCACCTTCTCCGGCTGCCGCGGCTCCCTCACCGGCAATGGCGGCACCTTCGCCGAGCACCGCCGTCCCTTCCCCGGCCAGGGCCGCGCCCTCGCCGAGTATCGCCGCCCCTTCGGCGGCAACCGCGCCGCCCTCGGCGGCTACGGAGGCACCGTCGGTCAGCACGGCGCCCGCGACCAGGACGGCCGCTTGGCCGACCCCCTTGCCGAGGAACTCCGCACCATGCCCGGCCGCCGCGGCCTGCTGATACTGGTCGTAGATGCCGCTTGCCAGGTGGGCGGCGGCGCTGGCCCCGCTTTCGATCGCGCCGCCTACCTCGGAGGCGGCCTTGCCTGGGTCGGTGACCGCGGTTTCGGCGAAACGGCCGACCGCCTCGGCGCCGTGTTCGACTGTGTCGAGCGCCTGCGCGCGCGCATTCGGGTCGGTGGCCAGGGCATAGGCTTCCTTGCCGGCACTGTCGGCCAGGTTGACCACGCCCTTGGCGAGACCCTCTACGCCGCCAACCACGCCCTCGACGACGCCCTTGTTGAAGTCGGTCACGGTGTTGATTGTATTCACGGCGGCGCCCGCAGCCGCGTGGGCGAAATTGCCGGCTGCACCCGCAACCTGGCCGATGATCGAATTGGGGCCGGCCGCATCACTGACGGTGTGGGCGACATCGCCCACCACGTTGCCAGCGGTGCTGATGATTCCGGTTGCGGCATCGGCCACTGTTTGCTGCGTGTCAGTGACGACCTTTCCGGCCGCATCCAGGGCGGCGCTGCCGGTATCGACGATGGTATGGGCGGTATCGCTGACGACATGGCCGGCGGTGGAGGCAAGTCCTGCCTCCGCGTCGCCGAGCGCATTACTGAAATTGCCGGAGCCGACGTCGCTTGCGACTTTCTCGGCGGTGTTCAACAGGCCGCTGCCGGCATCTGCGACGGTGTGCCCGATGCCGCTGGCGGCCGTCTCGACCGTATTCAGAACCCCGCTTGCGGCATCGCTGACGGTGCTGCCTACGTCGCTGGCGACCTTGCCGACGGTGCTGATGACACCGCTGGCAGCGTCGCTGACCGTGTTGCCGACATCGCTGGCAACGTTTTCAACCTTATCGACAACGCTGCTCGCAGCACCTTTTATCGCGCCCCAGATGCCGCCGCCGCTATCGTCGCTGCTGCTGCCGCCGCTTGCGGCCGAGCTCGTGCCGCTGGCGCTGCTGCTTCCGGCGCCGCTGCCCGTCTCTATGGCGCGCGTGTCGATCCCGCAGAAATTGCTGGCCCAGTCGTGATGATCGTCAGTGAGCGTGGAGGAGGAGTCGGAGCTGCTGCTTGCACTTGAAGCGTCGGTCGCTGCGTCAGCGCCCGCGGTGGCGACATCGGATGATTGGTCGTCCATGGTGTGGACTCCTGTGAATGAGCTACGTGGCCGTGGCTCAACTGATCGACTTCGAGAGGACGGACAGCGATGCCGTGATCGTCTTGCGGAGCGCCAAAGGGGCGAATGGATTACGATCGACCTCGGTGATCGTGGGATCGCTCGCCACGTGCTTGCTGTAGCCGTCGATCAACGTATGCGCCTCCTGCACGAGCTTTGCGCGCTCGGTAGGATTGGCCGCGTTGTTGACGGCATCGAGCTTGTGGGCGAGCGCCTCATCCAGCTTGCCGAGTACACCGTCCACGCGGGTGCGAAACGCCTTTGTCAGGTCGGCTTGGCGGCCGTGGCCCTTGAAGGCGGAGGCGAAACTTCCGTGCAGTTTATCAAGATCAGTCTCCACTTTCTGCCGGGTTGCCACCCACACTTGCCGGGCCTTGACAATGGCGGGGGAGGGGGTGGGCGCGGGCGGTGGCGCGGGGACTGCCCCATTTGTTGCACCGCCTTGTCCGAGCGCCCCTTGCAGGGCTGCAATGGACGACTGCGCGCCGCCGGCATCGCCCGCCTTCAAACTCGTCTGCGCGGAAACCGCCAATCCTTTCAGGGCGGCCGCGCGCGAAGGGTCGGCGGCCAATGCCGGGATCATCTGTTTGACAAGATCGGTCAGTTGCCGTGTCAGCGCGCCCATGTCCGGCGCGGCAGGGGCCGGCGCTGCTGACGTGGCGTCTGCCGCCGCCGCCATCAGCGGTTCAGACCCGGCAACATCAATGGGGGCAGCTTGAGGTGCGGCGGGCGGAGCAGGGCGCGACGCCTCGGCCGCAATTGCTGGGCCTGCATCGGGAGGGACGGGCGGCGCAGCGCCGTTGGTGGCGGGTGCGGCCGGCGTGGTCGCGGCAGCCTGCTCCTCTTCCTCCTCTTCGTCCGCCTTTTCTGCGACGGTGCCGTCTTCCAGCCGTATTTCGACCTTGCTGAAGCCGGTGCCCTTCAGCGTCTTCTTCAGTTTGTTGGCGATGCCGGAGGCGGCCTTGTTCAAGGTCAGGATCACCAGCTTGGGATCCTCGTCCATATCGACGAAGGCCGTACCCCAAAGCGGATTTTTCATGTCCTTGTGGTTCTTCTCAAGCTCCTTCACCAGCGCCTTCGGCTGCTTCATGCGATCGAGATGCATGACGGCGCCTTCCTTCGTCATGCCAATCCCGCAATTGACCGGCTGTTTCTTAGACAATGTCAGAAGCTTTTTCAGTTCGACCTTGTCCGTGCCGCCAGCAGCGTCCGCCATGCTCCGCTCCAATGCCTACAATCGCATTTAAAGGTCGCCCAATATGACACAAAAAAGCTCGATCTGCTACAGGACTTCGACGAAATCAGACGCCCCCCCGGGGCCGCACGCCAACTCAGCCAAACGCGTAGGTGAAATCACCATCGGTTACGCCAACCTGGACCTGAGAGATCACCTCGCCGGCCACTGCATGCTCGAGAAAAGCCTGGCTGATCGAAGGCAGCATCGTGTTCGTCAGAATCGCATCGATCATGCGCCCGCCACTCTCCGGCTCGGTACAGCGTGCCGCTATCAAATCGACAACATCGTCACCATAGGTGAACGCCACGCGATGGTGTTCACCTATGCGGGTGGCGATACGGCCAAGCTGCAATCGAATGATGTCGCGCATCACGTTGTCGGCCAGCGGATAGTAGGGAATCACAATAAGGCGCCCCAGCAACGCCGGCGGAAACACCTTCAATAATGGCCCGCGCAGCGCCTTGGCGATCTCTTCGGGTTCAGGGATTAGTTCCGGGTCGCGGCACAGGCCCATGATCAGGTCGGTGCCGACATTGGATGTCAGAAGGATAAGGGTGTTCTTGAAATCGATGAACCGTCCCTCACCGTCCTCCATGAAGCCCTTGTCGAAAACCTGGAAAAATATTTCGTGCACGTCGGGGTGCGCTTTCTCCACCTCGTCCAGCAGCACCACCGAATACGGTTTTCGGCGCACCGCCTCCGTCAGCACGCCACCTTCGCCGTAGCCCACATAACCAGGTGGCGCGCCCTTGAGCGTGCTGACGGTATGGGCCTCCTGAAACTCGCTCATGTTGATGGTGACCAGGTTCTGCTCGCCGCCATAGAGCGATTCGGCCAGCGTCAGCGCGGTCTCGGTCTTGCCCACGCCGGACGGGCCGCACAGCATGAATACGCCCACCGGCTTTTGCGGATTGTCCAGCCCCGCGCGGGATGTTTGTACACGCCGTGCAATCATGCGCAGCGCATGGCCCTGGCCCACCACGCGCCGGCCCATTGTCTCGGCCAGGTTCAGCACCGCCTGAACCTCATTTTTCACCATGCGGCCCACAGGAATGCCGGTCCAATCGCCGACGATGGCCGCGACCGCCTGCGCATCCACGCTGGGAAAAATCAGTGGCGCCTCGCCCTGATAATCGAGTAGTTCGGCTTGCAGCACGCGCAACTCTTCCAGCAGCGCGCCGCGATCGGGCGTCGGTGCGGCGCCCTCGGCCGGCTCCACTGGAGAGCCGCCATCACGCAACGTTGCCCGCAGGGTAAGCAGGCGATCAATCAGCCCGCACTCGGTTTCCCACCGCGCTTCCAACCCGGTCAGAAGCTCGCGTTGCGTGGCAAGCTGTTCCTCCACGCGCGCGGCGCGTTCGGCCGTCTGCACACCGATCGCGGCCTCCCGCGCCACAATACCCTGCTCGGTTTCCAGCGCCTGTATCCGCCGCCGGCAATCATCCACCGTCGGCGGTACCGCGTGCTGGCTGACGGCCACGCGCGCCGCTGCGGTGTCGAGCAGGCTGACAGATTTATCTGGGAGCTGACGTGCTGGGATGTAGCGGTGCGACAGGCGCACCGCCGCCTCAATCGCCTCATCCAATATCTGCACGCGATGGTGTTTTTCCAGCGGCGAGGCGATACCGCGCATCATCAGAATGGCTTTTTCCTCCGACGGCTCGTCCACCTGCACGACCTGAAACCGCCGCGTCAGCGCCGGATCTCTTTCAAAATACTTTTTGTACTCCGCCCACGTGGTCGCCGCGATCGTGCGCAGTGTTCCCCGTGCCAGCGCAGGTTTCAAAAGATTGGCTGCATCGCCGGTGCCGGCAGCACCGCCCGCGCCGATCAGCGTGTGCGCCTCGTCGATGAACAGAATGATCGGTTTTGCACTGGACTGCACCTCCTCGATCACCTGGCGCAGCCGGTTCTCGAACTCGCCCTTCATGCTGGCGCCGGCCTGCAGCAAGCCCACGTCCAGCGTGCGCAGGCTCACATCTGCCAAAGCCGGAGGTACGTCGCCGGCCACGATGCGCAGCGCAAAGCCTTCCACCACGGCGGTTTTCCCCACGCCCGCCTCGCCCGTCAGGATGGGATTGTTCTGGCGCCGCCGCATCAGCACATCGACGACCTGGCGGATCTCGGCGTCGCGTCCAACGATGGGGTCTATTTCGCCCTGCCGCGCCCGTTCGGTCAGATCGACCGAAAATTTGGCAAGCGCTTCCTGCTTGCCCATCGCCGCGGGCGCGACCGCCCCGCTCGTCTCGCCCGGCAGGGCCGATCCGTCGGTGGCGGTCATCGCCTCTTCAGGCGACCCTTTCAGGATTTTTGTGAACTCGTCGCCCAAAGCTTCGCCACGCACACGTTCGAACTGCCGGCTGATGGCCGACAGCGCGTTGCGCAACCCATTGGTCCGCGCGATGCCCAGCATCAGATGGCCGGTGCGCACCTGCGCCTCGCCCAACATCAGTGTGGCGAAAACCCAGCCTCGCTCGATGGCCTCCTCGATGTTTGGAGAAAAATCCGAGATCGCGGTCGCCCCGCGCGGCAGGCGGTCGAGCGATGCGGTCATGTCGGCCGCAAGTTTCGACGCGTCCAGATCAAAATGCCGCACGATGCGATGCAAGTCGGAGTCTTGAGTCTGCAGGATCTGGTGCAGCCAATGCGCCAGCTCCACATACGGATTGCCACGCAGTTTGCAGAATACGGTCGCACCCTCGATCGACCGGTACGCGAGCGGGTTCAGTTTACCGAACAGCGCGGTGCGGCTGATCTCCGTCATGTCACTTCTTCCTCAAAAGGATTTTTGCCGGCCTGCGTTTCGCGATCGATCCGGGCACCCATGCTGTCGGCACTCGCATCGAGAAACAAGTCCGCCGCATCCTCCGCACGCCGGCGCGGCATTAGCCAGGTAGACCAGCCAAGCCGTCCCTGACGGCCCAACCGTATCGGCGGCACTTCATCGCGTTTCAGGATCAGGTTCACGTCCCATAGCGGCACGTCGCCGGCGTAATTGCGCACGATCGGTATCAGCTTGTGCAGGCTGCCGCCGCCCGGCAGCAGGCGCACATAATCGGCTAACCCCACCGGCCCCATGACGATGCGGAATTTCTGCTGCTTGGTCCAAACCCTGCCACCCACCAGGGCGCCGCCGCCCAGCGTGCCCGTCTGCGGCCGGTCGCCTAACGCGGTGCGGTCGCAGACCGGCAAGGTCAGCCAGGCGCCAATGAAGCAATCCACCCGCACGGCCATGGTGAAAAACGATGACAGAATGGCCGCAAGCCCTTCGGCGTGACGGGTCTGGTTCGCGAAGCGGCCGGCGAAATGCAGCTTCGTGAGGTGCGGCATGGCGTCACGGTCGCGCAACGACTCCATGCCCAGCCCGCACAGCGCGCCGACATACTGGGCGAAGCGATCCTCGTCCGGCCGGTCGAAACTCAGCGTGGGCCGGCTATCCGCCCAGGCACGCCAGAGTAGCGAGAGCGCGCGGTGGTGGAAGATGTCGGCGAAACGCTGCAATGTCGGATCACGAAAATTCCGCCGCCGGTCACGCGCATATTCCGTCAGGTGCAGCGGCAGCGGACCATCCGGCCCGAACAGTCCGAAGAAATTCACGACGACGCGCGGCGGCCGGCCGTCCAGCCCGGGTTCCACGGCAGCCAGCGAGGCCGGTGCGAACTGCACGCCCGGTTCCTGCGCCAGACGCACCGCATCCTGACCTGGCCGCGCGCTGCGGCCCAGGCGCGGGCGGTCCGCGAACGCCGCTTCCAGCAGGCGCATTGCCTGATAAAAACCCATCTGCCAGGGCCGCTCGGCAATATGCGCGAGCGGGTCCGTCACGGTAGGCGCTACAGCGTCGAGCGCAGGCCCGTCCGCATCGGCCATCGCATCACCTCCACCCGGTCGGCATCCTTCATCACCGTTTCGATAAAACCATTGATCGACACGTATTTCGCAAAAAAAGCGTCCAGCACGGCCGCCAACAGCACGCCGCCGGCGCCGCCGAACGGCGCCTCGTCGATCGTCAGCGTCACCTCAAGCCCCCTGCCGGCGGTCACCGGCCCCGCACCGGGGATACGGCGCACAATCGGGGTAGCGTGCACGGACAGCAATCCTTCGAGTTGTCGCGCCGCCACCCCGTCGGCCCCAGGCACGTACAGCCCCAACAATTCGCGCAGCGCGGCCGCGCCATGCAGCGCGTCCGTATCCGTCAGGCTTAGGTAATTCAGCCCGAGATGCGAGATGAACCGCCACGCATACGCACCGTCGCCGCGGCACGGGCGCGGCGCCGTCGGCCCCACCACGCACCGCACGGAGGCGACAGGCGCGCTGACCACCAGGGTGAAATCGGTGTGCTGCTTGCCCGTCGGCATCGACAGCGGCAGGTCGCGGTTGGTGCAGAGCAGGTCCAGCCCCAATTGCCGCAGCTCGTGGCGATACGGTGCCGCCTCCGGATCGACCAGCGAGACCAGCATGTCATGCCCGAGATAACTCGAGCGCGGCCCGCGCTGGCGGCTGCGGCTGGAGAGCAGGCGCGGCTGGCGGCGTAGCATGTAGTAGCTGCGGTGGTCCGGGTTACGGCTCAGATCGTTGCAGGCGTAGAATGGCAGGAAAGGCTGCGGCGCGCTGCCATCGGCGGCGTAGCCCTCGATGCCTTCGACTGAAAACACTTCGTAATCCAGCGGCCGCATGCGGTCCGGCACGACAAGCTGCTCCGCCTCGCCTGCCGCGATGTTCACCCGGTCGGATCGGCGCGCAAACAGATTGATTGCCGGCGTGCAGAACAGGCACAGATTGTCCGGCCCGAAACCTGCCGCCAGCGACGGCTCGGCGCGGTTGAGCAGAATGATGATGTCCAGCTCGTGGCCGGTGCAGCGGCGCGCTGCCGGGGCCAAGCCGGTCAGCTCCATGAACAGGAACCGCTCCGGCATGGCAAAGTATTCCTGCAGCAGCCGATAGCCGTCGAAGGATTGCGGCGCCGGCGGCAGCAGCGCCTCGCCGGCTTCGAACCCCAGGCCGCGTAGGGCGCTGGCGGGCAGCCGCTCCTGCCAGGGCAGCGGTCGCTCGGCGGGGCGCACGTAGATGGCCGTTACATTGGCCAGAAGCTGTTCATACAGCCTTGCGCGCGCACCCTCCGGGCCGCCCAAAAACATCGGCAGGCTGGCCAGCGCGATTTTCGAAAACCCGGCCTCGCCGAGCGCGCGCAGGCGCAGGCGTATGGCCGCCTTCACCCCACGCTGCTCATAGAGGCGGAAAGCGGCCAGGGCGGCCGGCGAGGCGATGTATTCGGCCTCCGACACCTCGATCGGCAGCAGGTGCACGTCATGCGCGGTGCGGAATTCACAATTGGTCTGATCCTCCGTGCCGAGCAGGCTGCGCAGCTCGGTGCCCCGCGGCAGGCGCGCACCCTGCGGCATGGCGCGCAAGGCCGCATCCGGCGCAAGCCGCACCACCGCCATCGACGGCGTGGGGGCCGCATAATGCGGATAGACCATGTGCAGCAAAGACTGGGTGAATGTCGGAAACTCCGACTCCATTTTCAGCTGGATGCGCGCCGTCAGGAACGCGAAACCCTCTAGCAGCCGTTCCACGTAGGGGTCGGCGACTTCCAGGCTGCCCAAATCCAGCCTGCGTGCCACCTTCGGGAATTCGCGCGAGAATTCTGTGCCCATGTCACGCAGGTAGGCGAGCTCGGTCTCGTACAGCCGCAGCAACCGCGGATCCATCAGCCGCGCACTTTCGTATCGGTCACCACGGTCAGCCGGGTTTCCAGCTCGATGCTGGTTTCTAGGAAGAGCTGCTGGGGCACAGGCTGGGCCCAGAGCTCCCCGGAGATTTCGAAGACCAGGGTGGGGAGGAAATCCTCGTCGCGCGAGGGGCGGGCGCGCACCCGCACGGTATCTGGGCGGATGCGTGGTTCGAAGGTGCGGATCGCGTCCGCCAGCAGCGTTTCCAGCCCGGCGCCATCGGCGCCCACCAGGCCGGCGAAGCCCGGCACGCCGAAATTGAGCGTAGAGCGCGCGGCGCGCGGTGTTTCGGAGAAATCCTCGCCACCGGCCATGTTGGTGGTGTTCAGCAGCCAGGCCAAGTCGCGCAGGACCGCCTGCCGTAACTGCTGCATTGTCAAAGTCTGCTGGTCCAGGCTTTCACGACGCTGGTCTGGCGCGTGGTCGGTCAGCCGGTCGAGCAGCGAGGGTTGCAGGCGCTCGCCTCTGGCTGGTTCGGCCATCGTCTCAGGCGGCTTCCGCTTGGGCCTCTGCCACCTCGAGCCGGCGAAGATCCATCAACGCCACCTCCGCGCCCGCGTCGGTGGTGAGCATGCGTTGCCCGGTGCCCAAAAACCAATCGCCATGTTCATGCCATTCAGTGCTGCGCGACAGGGCTTGAGCCGCTCCGGCGGACGCCGATCCCGGGTAGCGGGTGGGGATGAAGCCGGACGCACGACCGCCATTGGCCCAGGTGAAATCGGCCGGCATCCACACCTGGTCGCGCAGATCGGCCGGCGGCTCCAGCGAGACCTGGCGCAGGCGGGTGAACGGGATCCAGAAATACCTGCCGTCCACGAAGGCTTCGAGCATGGGACCAAGGCGCGGGTCGGCGTCTGCGATCCAGGTGAATTCCTGGCCGTCCAGCGTGCCCGCCGCGGCCGGTGCCTGATCGAACGCCTGGTCGCGCAGGCTGGCTGCCTGGTCCGGGTTGCCGGCGGACAGGAGCCGGTTGGCTTCCACCAGCAGCGACATCCAGGGGGCAGGCTCGCCGAACACGGTGGGTGTGCTTTGGCCGGCGAACACGCGTTCGCGCAGCATTTCGCAGCGTATGGTGGCTTGGTAGGCCTGCGCCATCGGTGTGGCGAGCGGATCGAGTTCGGCGGCTACCGCGAGCTGGGTGAGTGCACGGTCCCACTCGGCGGTCACGCAGAAGAGTTGGAACAGGAAGGTACGCAGCTTGGCGTCTCGCGGGCTGCGGCGCACTTCCTGTTTCAGCATGTTCACCGCTACCGGAAACATCGCCCGACCGCAAAACATCGCGCGCGTCCACCGTTCTACTCCGGAGGTAATAGCGAATAAAAGGGGCTGCTTATCAGCCTTTGTAGTTGATCGTGAAGGTGGGATCGCTTGGCCGGATATTTTTGGTACGATCCCACATGGCCGGGTTTTGCGTTTTCAAGCGAGCCATCCGGATTTCTGCAGGGCATAGCGGAGCAGCGAAACCGCCATACTCGAATGGAGACCTCTTCTTTTGGACTGGTCTCATCATGGCTGTACGAGATCGTCTTGACGGCAGCTAGCTTGAAATCGAAGCGCAAGAAAACAAAGCCGGACGGTATCGCCGCCGCCAGACTTCCGCAGGGCCAAGGCAACGTTCTTGAACGGGTGTGCCGGAGCAGGCCAGATTAAAGAAAATCGGCGATGCCTTGTCGATCTTGCGCGTAAAGCTGAATTCCTTGAAGTCAACTCGACCCGCGCCTGTGCCGCCGCTTTGGCTGCCGATGTTCAGCGTCTGCTCGATGCTGAGCTGGCTCCACTCGTCGATCTCGAAGACCTTTCCCGCCTGAGTCTTTCCCAGATCATGCGGTGCTCCTGTTCTTACTGAAATCGACGGTGGACTCGCAGTCAGAAAGGCCTCCCGTGTATCGCTGAAAGGTCATATATGCGTCGATCGCCATGTCACGTCCACTCCTGATGTATGGTGTACTGGGTAAGAAGGTGGCCTACTTCGGCATGCGTGAGACCAGCCTAAGGGAGACGTTTATGCCTTCGAGCTGGTAGTGAGGTTTTAAGAAGAATTTAGCGCTGTAGTAGCCGGGGTTTTCCTCATTTTCGGCTAGCTCCACCTCGCCGGCCGCGAGCGGGTGAGTGGCCTTGAATTCCTCGGGTGAATTATCGGGGTCGCTATCGACATACCTGTTCAGCCAAGTCTGCAGCCAGATCTGTAATTGAGCTTTTGTCTTCGTAGCGCCAACCTTGTCACGCACCATACATTTCAGGTAGTGTGCGAAAGCGGCACGTTGCAAACATATAAGGCAGTCGCGCTGCAAGGTTCGCGTTCGCCGTTGCTGCAGGGTCATCATATTCCTGCGGCTTTTGCAGCGATTGCGCACCGATGAACGCCGCAAGATCGCTGTTCTTCTTGTGTATTAGAGGCATGAAGCCGTTCTTGGCCAGCTCCGCCTCCCGGCGGTCGCTGATGGCGATCTCTGTCGGGCATTTCATTGCGACACCGCCGTCATCGGTCGGGAACGTATAGGCCGGCAATCCTTCCACCGCACCACCGCTCTCGATGCCGCGTATCCGGGTCGTCCAGCCATACAACTTGAAGGCGCGCGTAATGTTGGTGGCCATTGCATAGGCAGAATTCGCCCAGGTGAAAGACGAACTGTCGGCGCCGTTCACATCTTCTTCGAACGCAAATTCATCGACGGGTTCGGTCTTTGCTCCATATGGCAGACGCGACAGAAAGCGGGGCATCGCCAAGCCGATGTAGCGGGCATCCTCGCTCTCACGCAGCGACTTCCAGGCCGCATACTCCGGGGTCTGAAAGATCTTCGTCAGGTCGCGCGGGTTGGCGAGTTCATTCCAGCTTTCCATCTGCATCACCGCGGGCGCGGCGGCTGCGATGAACGGGGCGTGCGCGCCGGCCGCGACACCTGCAATATCACCCAATAGCTGCGTGTCCATCGGGCTGTGATCGAAATAGTAGTCGCCGACGAGAAGACCGAACGGCTCTCCGCCAAACTGGCCGTATTCCTCTTCATAAATCTTTTTGAAGATCGGGCTCTGGTCCCAGGCCGTCCCACGGAACTTTTTCAGCGTCTTGCCGAGGTCCTTCTTGGAGATATTGAGGACCTTGATCTTCAGCGTCTCGTCGGTTTCGGTGTTGTTGACGAGGTAATGCAGACCGCGCCATGCGGCTTCGACCTGCTGGAAGTCCTCGGTGTGCATGATCAAATTGACCTGCTCGGTGAGCTTGCGGTCGATGGCCGCGATCATCTGCTCGATCGAGACCAGGGCCTCGCCGCTGATCAGCGCGGTGTTGGTCAGCGCCTGCTGCGCCAGCGTCTGGACCGCGGTCTCGATTGCGTCCCGCGCCCGGTCGCTTTTGGGTTTGAATTCCTGCCGCAGCAGCGAGGCGAAATCGCTGCCGTCTTGCGTGAGGACGCCCGCTTCCGCCTGTGTCCCGAGTTGCGCGCCGGACATGCTTCAGCCCTCCTTCTCGGCGGAAGACGCGTCGGTAGGCTTGGGTGCGGTAGCCAGGGTCGCCAGCAGCGCCGGGTCGGCGAGCACCTTGCCGATCAGCTCCTCGGCGCCGGTCTTGCCGTCCATGTAGGTCATCAAGTTCGATAGTTGCGTGCGGGCTTCCAGCAGCTTGTTGAGCACATCGACCTTGCGCGCGACCGCGGCCGGCGAAAAATCGTCCATGCTTTCGAAGGTGATATCGACGGCGAGATTGCCCTCGCCGGTGAGTGTATTGGGGACCGTGAAGGCCACGCGCGGCTTCATCGACTTCAGCCGTTCGTCGAAATTGTCGACGTCTATTTCGAGCATCTTGCGATCGGCCACCGCGGGCAGCGGCTCGGACGGCTTTCCGGACAGGTCGGACATCACGCCCACGACGAAGGGCAGTTGCACCTTCTTCTCGGACCCGTACGTCTCGACATCGTACTCGATCTGCACACGCGGCGCCCGGTTTCGGGCGATGAATTTCTGACTGCTTGCCTTGGCCACGACCACCTCGGTTACGAACGATGTTGAAACGCTACGCCACGGTTGAATAAAGTGCAGAACCGACGGACGACACTACTCCCGGTTGCCCGCTATGTTCTGTGCTTGGCTTAAGCCGTCTGGCGCCAGATCGCGGAGAATTTCCATGAAATCCTTGTCGGCCAGACGTCGCGCGCGATCGATAAGGAACGGCAACGGGCTGGATGGCTCGTAAGATTCATAATACGCCCGAACCAGGTCCAACAGCAAGATGGCATCGTTGCGCGTCGTGATCGGCCCGAGCGAAGACGCTGTCGCACGCGCCGTCTCGGGGTTTCCCGCGCGTGGCTGATAGGATGGCGTGTCGGCCTCCGTCATAACGTCCTCCACAGGCGGCTCGGCGGCGCTTGCCACTCCGGCCGGGATGTAGCGATCGACGAAGCGCTGCATGTCACGCAGCAATTTTTCCAATTCGGTGAAGTCGGGGCCGCTGCCGTGCCCGGCCTGCGCGTCGAAAGCCGCGGGAATCCCGCGTATGTCGGCCAGCGCGCCTGCCAATGCACCACGCACGATGTCCAGCCGCGCCGGCTCCGTCTCGCTGAAGGCCGCGCGAATTTCGGACTCCGTCAGCTTTGGGCGCCCGTCCTCCGGCTCGATCATGCCGTTCGTCACGGCAATGTCGCGCCACGACACCGTGCCCGCGCGGCGGGAGGCGGCCAGCGGCAAGTCGCGCAAGACCCGCACCACGCGCAGCGGCTCGGCCAGCCGCAGTAGCGCATTGGCACGCAGCGTCGGATCAAGGTCGTCCTCGGGATCGAGCGTGGGATGCACCGCCTCCCACCGCGTCTCGAGCAAGGTGCGTGTTACAGCCAGGATCTCCGCATACCCGGGCAACCCGCGCAGGTGCAGCCGCGCCACCGCCAAATGCGCCAGCACGCGCAAATCGTGCGTACGTTCGAGAAGGGCGGCCGCCTGTGCAGAGACCAGCTTCCAATCCGGGTCCTCGGCCGCAACGATCGTATCGCCGTATTGCTGCTCGGGCTTGCCGCGCGCTTCACGCTCCAGCGCGCCGAAATCGCCGTCGAACTCCAGGTTCTCGCCGCAGGGCGCATCAGCCGATACGTCCGCCAACAGCCCGGCTAGCTCGGATGACCCCTCAATCACGAGGGCCGTGCCGTCGCGGACACGGCACGGCCCTCGCCGATCAACGCCAGCGGCGCCCAGTAATACGGATGGGCCAGCTCCGGCAGATCGGTGCGCGCTTTGTCGAGCAGTCGACGCTGAGCATCGGCCAGCGCCGTGGCCATGCCGGCCGCCGGATGTTGCCGTGCATAAGACAGGGTGGCGGCGACCAGGATGGAGGTGACGCGGTCGTTCACGTCCCAATGCGTCACCAGCAAAGATCGTGCGCCCGCGTGAAAAAAACTTCGCGCCAGGCCCGACAGGCTTTCGCCGGGCGCCGATCCGCCGGGGCCACCGCTGTTGCACGCCGACAGCAGCACCACGTTTGCGTCCAGCTTCAGCCCCGCCACTTCGGACGCCGTCAGAAGCGCGCCTTGCGCATCGGCGGCACTCGGCGGAGCCGACGTCACCAGTGCCGGCTCCGCCTGGCAGGCGAGATCGGTTTGCAGGATCGCGTGCGTGGCGAAATGCAGCACCTGGTAGTCAGACAGTTGCGTGTCCTGCACCGCGCGCGACGTGAACGCCGCGCCCAGCAGCGCGTCATTCGCATCGCCGCCCAGCAGCCGACGCGCCAACGCCAGCTCGGCCGCTGCCCCGGGCAGAAGCTGAAGGTTTGCGAACAACGCAGCGCTATCCTTGCAGGTCGCCGCCGGGAAGGTCGCCGCGGCCTGCGCAGGGGTGACGGGCCGGAAATTGCCGAACCCGAACCACGGCTTTTGCGCCCGCGAGGTAGCGGCCACACGGCGCAATTGCACGAAGCTGGCCGCCGCCGGCACGTGCGAGATCACCAACCGTCGTACCAGGAACGGGGCGTCCGTCAGGTGTCCGGGATCGGCTGGGCCGGTCAGCAGCAGGCCGAACGGGATCGACAGCAGCGTCCCGGTCGGCGCCACGGTCAGCGACTCCGCCCGCGCCAGCACAGCTTCCTCGTGGCCGAATAGCGCCGTGTACAGCGCCGACGCTGCGCCCGTGTCGAATGGCTTGAGCGCGCCGCCCGTTTCGTCCATCGCGGCGCGTATGCGCGCGACCAGCGCGTCCACGCGCTCCGCCCCGCCTTCGATCGGCGAGACGGCGATCTTCCCATCGGCGAAGAGGAAGGTGTAGCCCGCGTCGGGCGCCAGAATGACAGTGGCGAACACCTCCCGCGGCCGCAAAGCGCCCAGGATGTCGTCGGCGGAGACGGATTTCTGCACCAGCTGGCCGTAATTCGGGTCGCCCGATTGCAGCGCCTGTTCCAGGCTGTCGCGTCGGCGCCGCGCATCGTCGAGCAGGCGGGTCGCGGCCGGATCGCGCGCCGCGCCGCTCCCCGCATCGGCCGCCTCGTCCCGCTGCGCTTCCAGTTCGGCCACCAGCGCGTTGGCATCCTCGCCATCGCGGATCAGCTTGCCCAGGCGCGGGTCGCGCGCATTATCGGCCAGCCGCGCCGTCACCAGCGCGATCTGCTGGCTTGTGGTGCTACCCTGCGCGCGGCCGGCCAGCGCATACATGTCGCGCGCCACCGCCTGGTCGCCCGCCTCGGCGCGGACGGCCAGCAATGCCAGGCAGGGTTGCAGGCTGGTACTGTCGGCACCCGTGTCGGCCTGTTCCAGCGCCAGCCGGGCCTCGTGGCAGGTTTGCAGCGCCCGCTCGGTCTGCCCGTCCCCCGCCAGGCGGGCGGCCAGCAGCAGCTGCGTGCGGGCAAAGGCCGGTGTCCCCGGCAGGGCACGTGCGAACCGGAGCACGGCTTGCTGCATCTTGGCCGTCGATTGGCTCTGCTGGCCGGATGCGAGCAGAACCGTCGCCTCGGTGCGCGTGAGGCGGGCGCTGGCTTTGCGGTTAGACAGGCCATAGGCGGTCAGCACGCTTTCGGCGCTCGCCGCCTCCGTGCTGCTCTGGGCGTTCAGCCCAAGCATGCGGTCAGCTACCGCCTGCGCGCGCCGCGTCTCAACCACCCCGTAGGCGGCGGCACGCGTGGACAGGTCGGTCGGCACTAGTGCGCTGCCTGGCTCCGCGGTCGTGGCACTGTCCGGGGCAAAGGGCAGGTAGGCCCGCTCGGCGCGGCGCAGCAGCACCAGCGCGGCCGCCGGCCGGTCCTGGTTCAGCAGGTTCAATCCCTGATAATGCGTGACCTGAGCCAGCGTCAGGTCCTCGCCGCCGCTGCGCACGGCCAAGGTCTCGGCCTGCCCCAGCAACGCGTCGGCTTCCGGATAATGCGCCTGGTTGGAGGCCTGCAGTCCTTGCAGGGCGAGCGCGTGGGCCAGGGCGGGACTGTCGGCGTCGACCGTGCGCCGTTGCAGGTCCGCCATCTTACGGTAGGTGTCCGCAGCAGCCGCGTACTCGCCGGCCAAATTGGCCTTCACCGCCGCGCGTTGCAGCCCTTGGTAACGCGCGATGTCGTTCGCCGACACTACCAGGCCGGCCAAGCGCTGGGCAGCCAGGCCCGGGCTTTCGGCGACGGTGCCCAGGCTGGCGGGGCCGATGCGGCCCGAATCGAGCGCCAGCGCGCGTTCCATCACCAGGCCGGCCGCCGGCACACCGTCGGCGTACCAGGCGTGCCCATCCAGCAGCGCCACAAACGCGGTCTGCCCAAAACCTTCCTGGCGCCGAGTGCAAGCCATCAGCATGGCCGTCGCGCCCAGCACCGTGCTGGCCTTCGGCGCCGCACAGGCCAACGTGGCGTCCAGCTGCTCGCGCCACGGACCGGATGTGGCCAGCGTTGGCAGCAGCGCCTCGGTGGCCGGCTCGCCCCGGCGCAGCGTGGCGCTGGGCTGCTTCCAGGTGCCGCAGAAAATAGCATACCGCCGCCCGGCCTCTACTTCGGACTGGCTACACGGCTCGCCGGCGGCGTTCTGCCCCAGCGCGGCCGTGGCGGCGGCGGGTGCCGCACCCCCGTCATAGGCGGTGGCAGGCGGGCGCGCGCAGGCGGCCAGAACGGCCAGGCCGGCCGCGCCGATTGCCGCCAGGACACGGGAACGGGCCATCAGTAATCCTGCTCGGCGACGTTGGGCAGGATCAGGTCGTCATCCTCGTCCTGGTCGTGCGCCACGGCCACCACCAGGTTCTGCACCGGGCTGCCCAGCGGCACTACGACCGGGGAGAGCAGCACGCAGTTTAGCGACTGCACCGGGCAGCCATTATCGCGATAATTCGTATTGGCCATTTGATGCGCGAAGCCGGTCGCCGCGGCGGCCGAACCGCCGCGCCCATCGACCAATCCCGTCAGGCTGGCGTTGCCGGTCGGGGGCTGCCCGAAATAGAGGTTCAGCCCGGCCACGTCTATATTGCCGATCGCCCTGCCGCCCGCCTGCAGATCGAGCAGCAGCTGCGTGCCCGGTGCGAACAATCCGGCCGCCGTGCTGGGATCGAACGCGATCAGCCCGCCCTGCCCGACTAGGGTAAACTCCACCGTCTCGGCGCTGGCGCCGGGCAGTGCGCCAATCTTCGTTTGTCCGGTCTGCGAAAAGCTCGCGGCGGTCGCGAACAGGCCGAGCGTGCCCGCCGTGGGGGAGATCGGGCTCTTAATATCGGGTTCGCCCGGCCCTACAGGTATGGCCGAGCCGGTCATTACGAAGCCACCACTCCACTCAATGCGCTGCGGTGTGGCAGTCGCATTGGCGAGCCGGGAAAGCTGCATGTCATCGACAAGCGCCGGTCCTCCCAGGACGATTCGAGGTGCGGACAAAGTTCCGGCGAAGCTTAGCGTGCCGGGACTGCCAATGACGATGGGGCCTGCCGTGCTGGCGATCACGCCAGTGGCAGCTTCGGTGAGATTGTCGGCCAACCCGATCCCCACGCCGGATGCGCCCAACACACTGCCTGCCAAACTGGCGCCGCCGCCGCCGGTGATCGTCACTGAACCAGCTTTGCTCATGACGGTGCCGGTGGCGGCCTCGGTCAGGTTGCCGGCAAACTCGATGCCCACGCCAGATGCGCCCGACACACTGCCTGCCAAGCTCGCCGCGTCCCGGCCGATGATCGTCACTGAACCAGCGTTGCTCATGACGGTGCCGGTAGCGGCTTCGGTCAGGCTGCCCGCAAACCCGATGCTCACGCCGAATCCGCCGGACACACTGCCCGCCAAGCTCGCCGCGCCGCCGCCGGTGATCGTCACTGAGCCGGGGTTGCTTACGATGGTGCCGGTGGCGGCTTCTGTCAGATTGCCGGCCAATGACAATTGCACCGCGCCCGGTCCTGAAATACTCGCATTCTGCAGCAGCAAGGCGGTGCTGTCGGCCAGTATGACTGAGCCGCTGGATGACACCATGCCGGCCTGCGTCAGACCGCCCGCAATACTAACCGGCCCGACAGACGCGATCTGGTTCGCCGCACCGCTCAACACGATGTCACCCGCGGCCTGCGCGGCCAGGGTGCCCGCCTGGACAGTGCCGTTACCCTCGATCAGTCCCGCACCCGCCTGCAGCGCCACCTGGCCCGTGGGTGCGGTGATCGACCCGGCGAAATCCAAATTGCCGTTGTTGCTGGTGATGGAGATGTCGCCGGCACCACTGTAAATCGTGCTTGCAAAATCTTGCATCAGATTTCCCGCCAGGCTGAGCAAGAACTCCGCCCGCGCCGGTCAGCGATCCGCTCGACTGCGTGATCAGACCGCCATTGATCGACAGCTCTCTACCGGACGAGATCGTGGAGGATACCTGGTCGAGGCTGCCACCCAGCAAAACATCGCTTTGTGCGCTGATCGACGCACCGCGATCCTGGGTCAGCAAATTGGTTCTCACCTGAACTGCCCCGAATTCGCTGCCAATCGTGGAATCAGCTAATTGCGTCAGGTTAGGCGCCGTGATCGTCACCCCGCTCTGTCCTGTGATGCTGCCGTTCGCCAATTCCTGCAAAGCCTCGCTATCGATCAGCAGCAGCGTGCCCGTGGCGGAGGCCTGGGTGACGGTGCCGACCTGATTTACCCCCGCGCCGTCCAGAACGAGGTTGTGCGCGGCGCCGCCGGCGCTGCCAGCCTGGGCGGACAGGGTGCCGGCCAGAAGCGTGCCCGATGGGCTGCCGGCGACTGGCGCCGTCTGGGTGATATCGCCGCCGAGCGCCACCAGGCTGACCTCGTGCTGCGGCGCGACCGAAATCAAACCACCCAGCGCCATCTGGCCGCCGGTCGTGGTGAGCAGGATGTCGCCGGAGGGGCTCGCGAGCGTGCTGCCCGTATCCTGCGCCACATCGCCCGACATGGTGACGGTGAGATCGCCTGATACGGCAGTGATGCTGCTGGCGATCTGGCTGAGCGTGCCGGCCAGGCCATTCTGGCCGATCGTGACACTGGCGCCGGACAGGAAAGACCCGGTTTGGCCAAGGCTGCCATAGATGACTACCTGGTCGATGGCGGATAGGCGCGAAACATCCTGGGTCGCCGCGCCGTATACGGTCACGCTCGTGCCAGCCGAGATCATGCTGGCAGCATGCTGGTCCAGCACCAGGGCCCCGGTTGCAGCCTGTGCAGGGCCGATTATCACTGCACCGCCCGACGTCAGGCTGCTCGACGTCTGGCTGAGTGAGCCGATCGTAGCATCACCCTGGGCAGTGATGGCGCTGAAGGTCTGCGTGGCGCTGCCTGTCACGGTCACATCGCCCTGCGTCGCGGTCACCTGGTCCTGCCCGGTCTGCAGCAGGTTGCCCGCCACCATCACGCCAGTGCCGCCGGTCAGCGCGGCCCCGCCAAGCTGGGTCAGGGTTGCCGCCTGCACGGTCACCGACCCGCCTGCCGTGATCAAGCTGGATGCGTCCTGCGTCAGCGTGGCCGGCTCGGTCAGGGTGATGGTGGCGTTTCCGCCCGCCAACAAGGCGGCGCCCGCGGCGAGCGCCAACGGCGCCTGGTCGGCCAGCAATACGGAGCCGGAAGCGCCGCTATAGGTGCCCCCGGCCGTGTCCACGAGCGTTCCAAACCTGTTGTGACCGCCGCCGAGCAGGAGATTGTAAGCGGCCCCGGACGGCACCCCGGCCTGCACGGCGAGGCTGGCGGCATCGATCACGCCGGTGAAATCAGTCATTCCCGGTGCTGTCTGGGCGATGTCGCCGCCCAGTGAAATCAGCTGCACCAGGCCGGCAGTGGCACTGATGCTGCCACCCGCAGCCAGGCTGACGGGGCCGTCACCGGCCAGTGTGCCGATACTGCTGGCCACTATATTGCCGGCATCGGCGATAATACGCGACGCCGAGTCCTGCGCCAACCCGTTCGCAAGGGTGAGGGTGACATTGCCCGCGGTGCTTTCGATGCTCGCGCCCGTCTGCACCAACGTTGCCGCGCCGATCGCCAGGGAATTCGTGCTGGTGATGGCAGCCAAACTGTCCTGCGTCAGTGTCTGTCCTGACAGTGTCAGCATCACCTCGGCCGCCGCGATGTGGCCCGAGGCCGCTTCCACTGCGCTGATCGCGTCAGTCAGCCAGAGCTGGCCGGTGGCCGTGGCGCGCGAGATGGTGCCGATCCGGTTGGCCGCACTGCCGTTAGCGATCGTCCCATTCAGCAGCAGGTCGAACGCCGGCCCGCCAGCCGTGCCGGACTGGGCGATCAAGGTGCCGGCCAGCAGCGTGCCGGTTGGCGAACTGCCGGATACGCTTTGCGCGATGCTTCCATCCGCCGCGAGCAGGCTCGCCACGCCGCCTTGTGCGGCTACTAGTCCGCCCAGCAGCAGCGACCCGCCCGAGCTGGCCAGGCTGATATCGCCGAACTGCACCGTAAGTCTGCTGTCGGCGCTTTGCGTCAGGTCGCCGGACAGGGTGGCCGAGAGCAGGCCGGTCGCCGCGATTGAGGAAGCGCTCGACTGCGACAGGGAACCGATGCCGCTGGTGGCGAGCATGACAGTATCGCCGGCGATGCTGGATCCGGTATCCTGGGCCACGCTGTTGGATACGGACACGAACGCCCCGGAGATGCTGGCGTCGTGCTGCACCAGCAGGCGCGCTATCCAGCTCGACCATCCCGGAGGCGCTGTCGATCGCGCTGAGACTGTCTTGCGTCAGAGTGCCGCCCAGGGCCGAGAGAGTCACCCCGTTGTTGCCGGCCACCCGCGCACCGTGCAGCAGTGTCAGCGTGCCGGCATCGGTCAACACCAGTGTGCCGCCTTGTGCGGTCAGTGTCGGGCCGATCGCCTGGATCAGATTTTGCGAACTGGCGGCAAGGAAATCGCCGGCGGCAGCACCGTAGAGCGTCGCGACAGTGACGCCGTTCGACGGCGCGCCGACGTTGACCTCGACCCCGCCATTGCTGAACAGCCCAAGCGTGCCGGCATTGGCCGCAGTTGAAAGATCGATTGCGCCCAGAACCGACAGCGTGCTGACGGCGCCCGTCGAGGCAGCATCCCAGGTCAGGTTTGCGCCCATGCCGTTGGCCAGGCTGCCGTTGGTCGAGCCGAGGGCGATCGTACCGACCGGACCGGTAAAAACGTGCTCCAGGCTCGTGGGGTCGATCGTGCCTCCGGCGACCACAGAGAACGTGCCCGGATGCAGCAGCCCGATGGCGACCAGACCAGCGGGCGCGCTGAGGGTCCCGACCAGTGAGATGCGGTCTGCGCCGATCGAGATGGCGCCAGCCCCGGCGGGCGGCTGTGCGTCGATCGCGGCGCCTGCCGACACCGTTAGGCTAGGGGCGCGCAATGCTACGCTGCTTGCCGAAAGCGTGCCGTTGAGCGTGACGGCCACCCCGTCCGCCAGTGCAAAGGTTGGTCCCGCGCTGATGCGGCCCAGGTCGACGATCGCATTGCCCACGCCAGGACCGCTGACCGTATCCAGCCTGATGCCGCCGGCCGCCTGCGCCACCAGCGTGCCCGCCTGCAACGAGCCGGTGGCGCTGCCGGCCCCGCTCGCCGTCTCGGTGATGAGCTGGGTCGCTGGCCCACCGAGCATCACGGTGCCCTGGCTGTCGGACACGAGGCCCGCGAGCAACAATGTATTGCCAGTCAGGGACAGTGTTCCGCCTGAAACAATGCTGGAGCCGGCGTCCTGCGTGAGGTTTCCGGTCAGCGCGATGGTGGTGCCACCGGCCCCAACATCGATGGCGCTGCTTGCACCTTGGCCGTCGTTGCTTTGCGAGAACGTGCCCGACTGTACGGATAGCATTGCGGCCGAGAGTGTGGATCCGTTCTGCAGGAAGCTGGCGCCGCGAATGACGGCGCTACCCCCGGCGCTGATCGTGCTTGCGTTTTGCGCGACCGACCCGTCGATCGTCAGCGCGCCCACTGCTCCGAGCGAACCCCCCGCGCTCTGCTGCACACCGCCAGCGATCGTGACCGTTCCGCCGGAGAGCGAACCGCCGATTTGACTGAGCGAACCATCGACACTGGCCTGGCCGGAAGCTGTGAGGCTGTCGCCGGTTTGCTGTGCGAGGTTGCCGGTCAGGGCGAAAGAGGATGCCGTAATCGAGCCGCCCCCCGACATGCTCAACAACGACGTGCTGAGCGCGAGCGTGCCACCGACCGTAACGGTGGCCTTGGCCATGAGCGCGATCGGGTCGTTGTCGGCGAGCGTGAGGTTGCCGGAGACGCTGGCGTCGGACAGAACCTCGATGTGGTTAACTGCGACGTTATCCAGATGCACGTCGAACGCCGCGCCCCCGATCGTGCCCGCCTGGAGCGCCAGTGTGCCGGCCAACAGCGTGCCGGTCAGGCCCATGGTGCCGCTCTGCGAAATACCACCGCCTTGAGCCAGCAGATCCACCGTGCCGGTCTGGTCCGAAACCAGCCCAGCCAAGGTCAGTCCGCCGTTGGCGATCAGCGACAGCGTCCCCCCCTGCGCCGTGATGTGCGACAAGACCCCCTGGTCCAGACTGCCCGACAGCTGGATCGTGCCGCCCCCCTCACCGAGGATAATCGCGCTGCCGCCGTCTTGGGTGAGCGAAACGGCCTGGCCCATGGCGCCTAGGCTCAGCGTGCCGGCCGTCAGCGTGCTGGACGCAGTCTGCGCCAAGCTGCCGCCGATCGTGGCCAGGGAGCCGGCCGAAAGAATGCCGCCGGCCTGGATCACGTCGCCGCCGATCGTCAGCGTTCCCGCCGAGAATGTTCCGCCGGTCTGTGTCAGCGTGCCGGTAATCTGCGCCAGCGTGTTCGCGTGGATCGTGGCCTGTGCCCCCTCCGTCACGTTACCCACGGCGGTGAAGCTGCCGAGTGCCGACACGGAGGCATCACTCAAGAGGCTGAGCGATCCAGTGTCGAACGTTACGTTCACGCCTGAGACAGCCGAGGAAATGGTCAGTGCATGACTGGGACCGGTGACCGAGATCGCCACGTCGCCACCGGCCATGAGTGGCGCGGTGACCGAGAGGCCAGAAGCGTCGTCGAGCGTGAAGTTGCCGGCGGCAGTTACGCTGCCAAGCGTGGTGATCGAATTGGACGCAGTGTCGAGCACCACGTTACGGGCGCTCACGATCAACGCTTGTGCGTCGATGGTGCCGGACGTGGCCGGCATCGGCGCCGGGTTATGCTCGTTGATATCGCCGCCGGCGGTCAGCGTGACGCTGGTGGCCGGTGTGCCGGCGAGGCCGGACAGCAATCCGTAGATGTCGATATTGCCGGCGGCATGCACCAGGAAGTCGGGTGCGAACAGGCTTGTGCCCGAATCGAAGATGATGTCGCCGCTCGCCGCCCCAGGTGCGCTGAGCACGGTCGTTAGCGAGATATTGGCCGCGCTGGTCAGCTTGCTTTGCGCAGCGTTCTTGCCGGCGACGAAAGTGATCGCGCCGTCGGTGTCCACGATGGTGCTGAGGTCGTTGAGGAAGGACGCGAAATCGAGGCAGTTGGCGCCCATGGCGCAGGTCGCGAACTGCACCGTGAGGGAACCCTTGTCGGTGAACGCGGCGTGACCCGTCGGCTGGCCCGGCAGGTTTGCCGAGAGCAGCCCGTCCACGCTCAGCGTGCCGCCCGACACTGCGAGCGTTCCACCCGCGTCCCGCGTAGTGGCCCCGCTCGCATCCAGCGTGCCGTGCACGCCGGCCGTGCCGCCCGCCTGCACAGTAATCCGCCCGCCCCGGCCGCCGCGCAACGTGCCGCGGGCGCGCAACGCGGCGCCCGGCGCAACGGTAACGTTTCCGGTCGGCGCAAGCAGCTTTACCGCCCCACCCCCGTAAGCACCCGATGCGTCCAGCACGCCGCCCGATGCTACCGTCACGTTGCGGTTGCCGGTCACCGTCACGCTGCCGCCGGCGCCGGACGCGCCCGTCGCCTGGATGGCGCCGTCCACCTCGATATCGCCGCCCACGCCGGAGACCAGAACGCGGCCGGACTGACCCCCCAGCGTCGGGGCCGAAATGGTGCCGCTCGCCGAAATGAGTTTCGAGACGACGCCATCGGCCGCCTGGGCGGTCAGAACCACCGTGCCGCCTGGGGCCAGGATGGTGCCGGTGTTGGTCACAAGAGCCGTCACGGTACGGCCGCCGAGCTGAACTTGCGTGACCTGGCCGGTCACGTTCAGCGCCACCAGCCCGTCGCCGTACATGTCGAGCGTGTGGGTGGCCGCCCCGCCCAGCACCACGCGGCCCAATACGGCGGTGATGGTTCCGGAATTGGCCACTTGCGGCGCCACCAGTGCCGCCAGACCCGCCTGGCGTACCGTGATGTTGCCGGCGTTGCTGACCACGGCACCCGGTTGTGGCGGCTGCACGAAGACCAGGCGCCCGGCCATGAAATCCTGGTCGGTGATGCCGGCGGCGGAGACCACCAGCCCGGCCGTATCAACCGTCGATCCTTGCAGGAATACCACGCCTGATTGGTTGACGATGGCGATGCGACCATTGGCGAGAATGTGGCCGGCGATCTGCGACGGGTTTGCGGAGATCACGCGATTCAGCGTGAAGCTGCTGGCGCCAGGCTGCGCATACTGTACAGTCTGTGCGCTGCCGATGTTGAAATTCTGCCAGTTGACAACAGCGTTCTGGCTCGATTGGCGGACGAGCGTCGTTGTGGCGTTCGAGGTGATCGCCGCACTTCCGGACGAGACTTGGCCGCCCGCCGGGCGGGCGTTCGCCGCGGGCTGGGCACGTGCGGGTAGGCCCGCAACCAGCAATGCGGCCGCCTGCAACGCGGTGGTGGCGTAGAGCGCGGCCCGGGTGCGCCGCGCCGATCGCGGCACACCCGCCTTGGCCGCTTCCGGCGTGGCACGCGCGATCGCCCGTAAACGCTGTCCCATCGCCGTTCCCCCGCCGCTGAGCCAACTCGTGCCACGCGGCAATCTGCCTATACTATCGCATTTTCAACTTGCTTGAAAACGAAATCGCCCGACCGAGCCAAATCCGTTGCCGTAAACGCGTGCTTCGCCTTGTCGCGCCGCCATCTTTAGCCGCCTGCCGGCTTCGGTTCGATCTCATGATGGTCTAGAAGTGAGCAATGATCTGCCAAAAGAACGCACTTGATTTGAGCCGCGGGTTTTGCGCGCCTTCCGGCGTGCGGGTCAGCCGGCTCACCCCCTCCAGATCGATCTCGGCATGATCGCCCAGCGTCAGCCGGACACCGCCGCCCAATGAGCGAAGGGTATGGCTGGCGTCGGTCCGCTGCTGCTGCCAGGTCTCGCCCCAGTCGAAAAATCCGTAGAAGACGGCTTGAGGATTAACCCGCCAGCCCGGTCCCCACCCAGGGATCGGCGGCAAAGGTGTCGTCAGTTGCGGTTCGATCTTCGTGGTCAGCGCCCGATCGCCGGTCACCTCGCCATAGTAGAACCCCCGGTTGAAAGAGGGGCCGCCCAAATAGAACTCTTCCTCGGGCGGAAGAGTGTTGTCGGTGAACTGCCCCTCTGCCGCCAACTCGACCTGTACCGTCGCGGGCTCATCGAACAGGCGATACGGGTGGAACAGTATTTGCGTGCGTTCCAGGCGGGCGTTGGCCTTGGTGAAATCGACCCGCTCATTCAGCCGCGGCAATTGCGGGTTTCCGTTGGTGGACGCGCCAAACGCCGGCAGTCCTTGGCTGAACGTGACCTCGCCCACATTGGTCGCCGGCATTCTTGGAGAGATCCAGAGATCGCTCAGCGTGTCGGTGGCATCCAGACTGAGCACGCGCAAACTGTCGAAGCTGGCGCGCGAGGCCGGTCCCAACACGGAATAGGCGATGTCGGATTCCACGCCGTCGAACTGCAACGCCAGCGACAGATCCTGCTGGCGCGAGCGGATGACGGGATAGGTGAGCGCCGCGCCGAACACGCGCGTCACCCCATCGTAACCGAGCGCGCGCAAGCTGCCCGAGGGTGCGGACTCGCCCGCGCCGCCATAGATGCGCAGCTTTAAGCCGGACGTGCCGATGAAGAATTCTTCCGCAGCCTGGCCGAACGTGTCGGTGTTGTTGAACGTATGATAGATCGACAACTCGGTCCGCTCGCCCCATGCAGAAAAACTGTTGGCGTCGGCCACGGCCAGCAACTCTTCCGGCCCGGTCTGGCGAAATGCCCGGTTATCGGCGCGGATGGACCCGCTGAACGCCTGCCGTGTGACTTGCGCGCGCAGCGAAAGCGCGCCCGGGTCGGTGGCGGATGGGTCGAGAATGACGTGCACTGTCACGCCCGGCACATCGTTGGCCAGCAGCACCCAGCGTTCGAGATCGCCGGCACGCAGCAGGCGGCCGTCTGCCAAGTGGTTGAGGAATCCTAGCACGAGCGTGCCGGCGGGCCCGATATCCTGGCTGAGCTTAACACTGATAATGTGCGGCTCGACGACCGTGATCCGCAACTGCCGTTCATGGATGCGGGCGCGCACGGCGGTGTAGGTGTAGCCATCCCGGCGATACAGATTGAGCAGCGCGGCTCGCGCTATCTCGACTTGCTCGAGCGGCACGGCCGGTCCGGTCAGGCCGGCCAGCAAGGGCGCCAGTTTTGCCTGGCTGTAGGCGGTGGAACCGTTGATTGCGACGCTGTCGATACTGAAAACCTGGCCGGGTATGACGGCTGCCGGTGCCACCGGCGCGGGTGGCGGCGCGGCCGGTGCGGTGTTGGGCGGCGGCGGCGATTGTATGCCCGGCAGCGGCGAGCCGAGCGGTGGCCGCGTTTGCGCCAGGGATGTGGGCGCGCCGGTCATCCACAGAGTTCCCGCCAGCGCGGTTCGGCACAGACGGCGTTTAGATGCGAGAAGGCGGGCCGATGCTGGACGCGACGCGGGCATGATGGCGATAGTCCACACGGAGTGACCGAAATTATAGCCGCTAAGAGGCATTTTGACAAACACCGCGTAACAATTTGCGGACTGCTTGATGATATCTAGTCTTTTTAGTTGATCGGGTGTAAGGTGCGGTCATCTCAGGCACGCATGGCGTGGACGTGCCGCCACCCGAGGGTTTAACCAATGTGTCGCAAAATTCTCATGCCCGTGTATGTATTGGTTGCGGTGATGATTGGAACGGCTGGCGCGCGCGCCGCCGCGGACCCTTCATCCGATGACATGATTTCGGCGTTGAAGCGGGACGGCCTCCGCGGTCCCAGTCGCGGTATTCGCGCAGTCGGCCCCTCCAGCATGCCCGACCCTAAGTCGGCTGCGCCGCAACGCCATCGCGCCGAGAAGGTGTCTAGAGTCGGGCTCGCTCGATTTGTCGGTCCAGTTCGCCAGCGGATCGGCCGAGCTGACCCCGGCAGCGACACATTTGCTCGACCGGCTCGGCCATGCATTGTCCAGCCCGGCCTTGGCCGGCGATCGTTTTCGTATTGAAGGCCATACCGATACGGTCGGCACGGCCGAGGCCAACAAGGCGCTGTCGCAGCAGCGGGCGGAGCGAGTTGCACGGTATCTGCAGGAGAAATTCAATGTGGACGCGTCGCGCCTCGCGGCCGAGGGCGTGGGGGAGGACGATCTGCTGGTGCGCACGGCCGATCAGGTGCCCGAACCACGCAACCGCCGCGTGCACATCGTCAACCTGGGCGCGTAGCGACCGGATGTCGCGCACCGGCTACTATGTGGCCGCGCGGCTGATCACTGTTTGAAGCAGATCTAGCTTCAGTCCCCAGCCCTTGGCCACACCTACCGGTCTGTGAGACATTCGGCATGCTGGCGCAATAATCGCGGCGCTCGCCAGCGCGCCTTCTGTGGAACACGGGCAGGATGAACCTGGCGGCAGGCGACAGCCTGGGCAAATACCTGATCGCCGGCACGCTGGGCCGCGGGGCGATGGGCACGGTATACGACGCACGCGACCCGGTGATCGACCGGCGGGTGGCGATCAAAACTATCCCATTGGTGCCCGCCGACGATGATGAGGGCGAGGCGCTGGCCCGCTTCAAGCGCGAGGCGCAGGCGGCCGGACGGCTGCACCACCCCAACATCGTTGGCGTCTACGATTACGGCGAAACCGCTTCGATTGCCTACATCATCATGGAATTTGTCGAGGGACGTTCGCTGAAAGCACCGCTGGATGCGCATGAGCGGTTCGCGCCGGCCGAAACCGTGCGCATCATGGAGAGCATTCTCGACGGGCTTCATTACAGCCACAGCCGCGGCGTAGTGCACCGCGACATCAAGCCCGCCAACATCATGCTGACGAAAGAGGGCGTTGTGAAAATCGCCGATTTTGGCATCGCGCGGATCGAGAGCAGCCAGATGACGCAGGCCGGCACCATTATGGGCACGCCGGCCTACATGTCGCCCGAGCAGTTCATGGGACAGACGGTCGATCTGCGCACCGATATCTATTCGGCTGGCGTGCTGCTCTATCAGTTGCTCACCGGCGAGCGGCCGTTCGACGGCGGCATGTCCGCCATCATGCACAAGGCGCTGCACACCGAGCCGCCGGCCCCCTCGGCGATCTCTGTCGTCTCGCCCACCGAATTCGACGCGGTGGTGGCGCGCGCAATGGCCAAGCGTCCGGAACACCGTTTCCAGTCGGCCGACGAGTTCGCCGCCGCCATCCGGGGCGCGCTGGTTGCACCCGCGGCTGCGCGCGCGTCCGACAGGCCGGCCGAGGCAGAGGCTACGATCGTGTATGCACCCCGCCCGGCCGGCCCGCCGGCAACTGCCATTGCCCCGCCGGTGGAGCGGCCTGCCTCGCGCATGCCAGTCTTTGCCGGCATCACGGCCGTTGTTCTCGTGCTGGCTGGTGCCGGTGCATTTTTCGCATGGCGTCAACCGGCGCCATCGGCGGTGTTGCCGCCGCCCCCGGCACCACCTGCGGCCAAGCCGGTGGCCGTCGCTCCGCCGTTCGTGCCGATGCCGGTTCGGCAGGCGCCGAAAGCGGCCGATTTCAGCCAGCTTCCGGCTGTCTTGGGGGGGCTCTCGCACGTTGCGTGCAGCCTAGCGGCGGTTGGCATCTCGGATGGGGCATTCGCGATTACCGGCATTGTGTCGCGCGCGGACGAAGCTGCGCTGCGGCAGGCGGCGAAGGATAACGTGTTCGGCGCGCCGGTCACTTGGGGCGTTTCCGCGTTCACCGGCCCCTACTGCGACGTGCTGGACGCCGTCCGCCCGCACGCCGCCGGTTCGTCCGGACTAGGTCACTTGTCGCTCGCGTTGCAGGGCGCGCCGCCCTCCCTGGTGAAAGATGCCCATATCGTGCCGGTGGTCGATCTGCCCGACTACAGCGCGTATCTCCGGGTGGACTACTTCAGCAACGATGGCATGGTGGCGCACATTACGCCGGGCCGCGGGCACGAAGCCACCTACCCGGCCGGGACATCTGTGGCGTTCGGCGCCGATCCCAAGCTCGGATTTTTCAAGGCCGGGCCGCCTTTCGGCACGGATATGATGGTCGCCATTGCATCTAGCATGCCGTTGTTCAGCAAGCCCCGCCTTGGCACCGATACCGTCGCCGCCTACCTCCCGGCGCTGCGTAGTGCGCTGGCCAATGCCGCCCAATCGGGCGCACACATCGAAGCGCGCGCCATCCTGGTGGAAACACGCGCACGTTGATGAGGTTGCGGGTTAGCCGCGCCGTAAAGATGGCGCGCGATGGCGTTGGGTGGGGGGCGAACTCGGCGTTGACAGGTAGTACTTTCCTTCAAGAATGCACGCTTTCACTTCCTCATATCCGCGTCCCGCAGCCACCCCGCCGGCATGCCCGCAACAAACCGCGCGCGCAACTCCGCCCAAGCTTGATCCGGCAATCCCACGATCCGCGCCGAGGCCAGTCGCTTGTCGGGCGTGTGCACTAGATAAGCCTGCATTTCATTGACGAACAGGTCGGGCTGCGAGGTATCGTATTCCTGCGAAGCCAGGAAACGCGTGAACGCGGCGCGGTCGTTGTCGTCCATCGTAACGCGCCAGAATACGCGCACGTACTCGGCATAGGCGGGCACGGTAAAAAACTCCCCGTGTGACAGCTCGTGTCGCAACGTTGCGGTGCGAAACGCGGCATTGATCTGCGAGTCGGCACCCAGCCGCGGGAGGGTAATGACCGCCTGATCCGCATTTCGCACGAGCAAGCCTTGCGAATGTGCCAATGCGCGCAACCGCCGCTCCTGCGCATTCAAGGCCACGCCGTCCCGGTCGGCGATGGCGAAAAACCGGGCCAGCGTGGCGCTGCTGTAGTCGTGCCCATAATAGTAGGTGCCGGGCGTATCGCCGTGCTTGGCGATGGCCGAAGCGAGTTCGGCATCCGACAGAAGACGGTCGTGCGGCACGCCGGATTTTTCCGCGAACGCGGCGACGCGGTTGAACATCAAACCCTGTTGGGTGAGGTCGGGGAAATCCAGCACTAATATACGCGAGTTGGCGGCAAATCGATGCACCGTGAGCACCGCAGGCCGCTCCGCCGCGATCGTGGGTTCGTCGGCCAGGGTCAGGGCCGCGCTGGTGCCCGGCGCCATACCGCGACATATCAGTGCGAGAAGCAAGGCAGTCGTGCCAGCCCCACCCAGGCACGCCCACAAAATGCGCCGGCTGCCAGGCCGCGCCGGACGGCGCATGACTATCGTATCCTGTTCGGTATGGGGAACCCGCTTTGGCCTAGCTTGCGTCAAGATCGTCGCCACCGGTTTCGGCCTCAACAATGACCGCCGTGATGTTGTCGCGCGCCCGCGCCTGCAGGGCCGCGTCAATCAGTTGCTCGGCGGGCGAGGCGCCCTGCACCAGGCGTGCCACGTGGGTCTCGTCCAACGCCTTGAACACGCCGTCGCTGCACAGCAGGAAACGATCGCCCGGCACCATGCGATCTGTCACCTTGTCCAGCTCGAACGCCTCGCCATCCAAGCCGACCGCCCGGGTAATGACGTTCGCATGCGGATGCGTGTCGGCATCTTCCGCGCGCAGCACACCCAATTCCACCAATTCCTGCACCAGGCTGTGGTCGCGTGTCAGTGCTTGCAGAACGCCACCGCGCATCAGGTAGATGCGCAAGTCACCCGCCCACAGGCATGCAAAATGCCCCGCATGCGTCAGCAAGACGGCCACTGTCGACGCGATCCGCGTCTGCGGTCCACGGCGCGCCGCCTCGTCCAGCAGCGCCTCGTGCGCGCCCGCAACCGCCGCGCGCACCTGCACGATCATTTCGCTGCCCGGCAACCCGGATGGTATGTCCGACAGTGCCCGCGTGATCGTGTCGGACGCAAGCTCTCCCGACTGGTGGCCGCCCGCACCGTCGGCCACGGCCCACAACCCGGCATCCGGCCGATCGACCAGCGAATCCTCATTATGGCCCCGCACGGCGCCGGGATGTGTTGCGGCCCAGGAACGCAAGCGGATCATCCGGTCAGCTTCCATATCACGCGCCGCCCGGACCAGGCCGGGCACGCGCAATGCCGGCGCAAATTGTGTCGGCTGCAACCATACACGGCAGGTTTGGGCGCGGAAAGCGGAACATTATCGACGCGGAGGCCGGCCTGGTGTAGTTTGAAGCGACGGAAATTCCGCTTTCCGGGCCGAAGAGTTTTTCGCCGGGCAGGAGCGCCGACATGTCCACCGTCCATTCGTTGGAACACGCCGAACATGCCGAGCACGCGGCCGGGCACGGCTCCAAGAACGCCGCCCTGCTGGTGGCCATTCTGGCCGCGCTGCTCGCGCTGACCGAGGTGCAGGCCAAGCACGCCGAAATCCTGGTCGAGGAAAGCTCGATCGCGGCTGCCGATAGCTGGACGCAGTACCAGGCCAAATCCATCCGCCAGGCGATGGCGCGCGACCTGCAGCGCGTGGCCTCCACGCTCGAGACGCCAACCGACCCGGCGCTGGCCGCCAAACGCCAGGAGCTGCTGGCCGCCCTGCAGGCCGACCAGACGCGCTACGACAATGACCCCAAGGACGGCAAGAAGGCGATCGCCCGCCGTGCCCAGGCGCACGAGGAGGATCGCGACAACACGCTGGAACGCGCGCACGCCTTCGACAACGCCGCGGCCTCGCTGGAACTGGGCATCGTGCTGGCGACCGCGTCCGCGATCACGGCTTCGACGATGCTGATACGAATCGCGTTGGGGCTCGGTGTGACAGGTGTTTTCTTGGCGGGGCTTGCTTTGGTGCATCCGTCTTGGGGGGCGTTCTAAGCAAGGCGTTCTTTCTTGAAAGAAAGAACCAAAGAACTTTTACGAATGTCGGCGCACCGCAATCAGGTGCGCCGCGTAGTTGACGAAACTGCGGTCGTGCAGGCGGGTTTGCCACGGCCAGCGCGGCACGTCGCCGGCCACGCGCACGCCGGCTACCGACTGTGCATGCGCCCCCGGCGTCAACAGCGTGCGCAGGAAACCCTCCGCCGCGCCTGCATGATCCGCGCGCTGCGAGTGGCCGCCGATCCAATGCTGCGGCTGCGTCGCCCGCACCGACCAGTCGTACGGCGTGGCCAGCAGAATATGTCCGCCCGGCCGCGTTGCCCTGGCCAGCTCGGCCAGCAGCGCGTAGGGCGCTCCCACGCAGTCGAGCACATTCAACGCCGCCGTCAGGCCGGCCGTCCCATCGATGAACGGCAAAGCCGCCGCGTCGCACAGCCAGAAATCGACGCGCGACGACCCGGCCAGATCGACCGCGAAACAGCGCCGGTCATAGACCAGCCCGATACGCCGGCGCGGGTACTCGACGCGCCCGCGCGCGGCCGCGCGCCCCAGCCTAAGCAGGCCGGGGTTCGTGTCGATGCCCAGCACCAACGCCTCCGGCGCGCGCGCCGCCAGCGCGAACGTGCTGCCACCGGCTGCGCATCCCAAGTCCAAGATCAGACTTGTCTGCGCCAAGCCACATATATCCATGAGCCGGTCCACGCAGCGTGCGGCCGTCCCCGGAACCGGGCCGCCCTCCTCGGCATGCTCTGTCGGATCGGTACGCCGCATACGAATCCCAGCCATAGGTGGAGGCCGCCTGACGCGCGGCATCCAGCCAGCTCCCCTGCCCCAGCGCGTCGCCCAGCAGGCTCTCCAACGGTGCCGGCAGGTTCTGGCGCAGCAGGAACTCGGCCCCACGTTGGGCCAGCACCGCGGCCACATCGGCCACGATCACCGGTACGCCGTCGATCACCGGATACTCCTGACGGCAGCCCTCCGTCGGGCAGTGCAGAACCGCCATCTCGATGTCGCCATCCTGCTCGGTGAATACATCGGCGATCACCAGGGCCGCCGTGTGCCCGGCCACCAAACAGCGCGGGCAGACCGGCCGGAACGCCTCGAAATGGCCGCGCCGCACGCCCGCCGCTCAGCCTCCGATCGTGACGGTGGGGCACCCCGGCCCGGTGATCGAGCCGGTGGGGCTCGGAATGGGCGCCACGCAGCTCAGATGCGAGGTCATGTCGCCCACCCGCGCGGCCGGCAGTTTGCAGATGGTGACCGTCGCCGACCCCTTGGCGATGATGCCCGGCCCGGCCGGTACGCAGCCCGGCAAGGTGCATGTTTTGGTCAGGTCGCCGACCCGCGCGGCCGGCTGCCCGCCGATCGTCACTGTTGCCGCCCCGGGCGACATTATCGGCAGTGGCAATGCGGGGTGCGGCACCGGGGTCGGCACCAGCGCGGCTGGATGTATGGGGGCGTGGCAATGCGGCGCTTCCTGCAGCACCAGGTCCGTCAGGCGCGCGGCGAACGGCATGCACGATACCTCCCGGGCCGGCAGGGTAATGGTCTATACCGGCCCTGACCAGTGGCGCGCGGCCGCGCCGGCCGGCGAAGGGGCCGCAATGAGCTGTTACTGTTACCAGACGATGCAGGCGGCGGCCCAGGACATGGCCGCGCTGGCCGAGTCGGAGCCGCAGCAGCCAATCTCGGGCGCCCCACTGCTGCGCGCTCTGTCCGACTGGATGGGTGTGCGGGCCCTACCGGCCCCCGCCTGGCAACCCGACCCGGCCTGGCTCGACCGGCCTCTCCCTGTGATGCCGCTCTCCGCCGATGCAATGGCCACAATCTCGGCGCTCGGCCAGCTCCAGGCCGAGGCGCAGGACTGCCTGGGGCTGGACCTGACCGATCCCGCCCAGGAACGCGCCTTCGCGCGCGTGGTGGCGACCGCGCAGGCCAGGGCGCAAAGCCTGGTCGAAAGCGGGCTGGACCCGGGCACGCTGAGCCAGCTTGCGGCCACGCAATACGCGGCCGACCAGACCGCGGCCGCCGTGGAGCAGAACGTGCTTCCGGTCCCGCCCGACCGCGTCCAGGCGGCGGCCGCCCTGCCGATGCAGACCTGGCAGCCCTGGCTCCGCACCCTCCGCACATTGGCGCCGCTGATCGCGGTCGCGCACCAGCTCGGCATCGACCTTTCGGGAGATTTCACCGCGCCGCTGTCGGCGAAGCTGCGCACCCTGCGCGCGATCGGCTTGCCACCACCGCCGCAAGCCGCCCAGGCCGCCACGGGCCGTGCCACCAGCGCCCTGGCCGCGCTCGCCCAGTTGCGCGATGCTCTGGGCGTGGATCCGCTGAAAGCCGGCATGCCCATGCTTCAGTCGCTCGTGGCAGCACGGGCGCGTTCGGCCCTGGAAAACCTGGCCGACGCCACGGGCAGCTCGCCCGAAAAGCTGGCGGCCCTGGTGCCGGCCCAAGTCGTCGCGCGGCTGCCGGCCTTGCCATATTGCCCGACAAGCTTTGCGACGCCGGCCGTGGTGCAGGCGGCGCACGCCATCAACCCGGACGCGTTGGCCCGGATGACATGGACGATCCCGCCCGCCTCCAGTCTGGCGGCGATCACGGCGGGGCTGCCGGTCATCGCCTTCGCGTGCCGATACCAGGCCGCAACTGGCCAGCGTCCGGCGCGTCCCACGCCCTGCGGCGGCCAATGCGACGCCGCCGGGCTGACGAAAGCCGCGGCACAGGACGATCGAGCATGACTGGCGCGCTCACCGGAATCCGCATCATCGAGATTGCCGGCATAGGACCGGGCCCGTTCGCGGCCATGATGCTGGCGGACCATGGGGCGGAGGTCATCAGGATCGATCGCCCAGGCGGCGCCCTTGGCGGTACCCCGGCCGATCGTGCGGCCGACATACTTGCCCGGTCGCGCAACACCATCGTCATCGACCTGAAATCGCCTGCCGGCGCCGAAATCGTCGCGGATCTGGCCGCGGGCGCGGATGGATTGATCGAAGGTTTTCGGCCGGGGGTGATGGAGCGCCTAGGCCTGGGTCCCTCGGCGCTGCACGCCCGCAACCCCCGCCTGGTCTATGGACGGATGACCGGTTGGGGCCAGGACGGACCCCTCGCCCAAGTAGCGGGACACGACATCAACTACATCGCCCTGTCCGGCGCGCTGCACGGCTTCGGCCGCGCCGGCGGGAAGCCCACGCCGCCCAGCAACCTCGTCGGTGATTTCGGTGGCGGCGGCATGCTGCTGGCGTTCGGCATGCTGGCAGGCATCCTGTCCGCCCGTGCCACCGGCCAGGGCCAGGTGATCGACTGCGCCATGAACGAGGGCGCGGCGCTTCTGTCATCCATGATCTGGGGTTTTCACGCGCAGGGGGTCTGGCGGGACGAGCGCGGGGTCAACATGCTCGACACCGGCGCGCATTTCTATGACACGTACGAAACCGCCGATGGCCTGTTCATCGCGCTCGGTGCAATTGAACCGCAATTCTACCATATGTTCCGCGCGCGCGCGGGTTTGCTCGACGACCCGGACTTCGATGCCCAGTTTGACCAGGCCGGCTGGCCGGCGCTGAAAGACAAACTCGCCGCGACATTCCGCCAGCGCACGCGTGCCGAGTGGTGCGCGATGCTGGAAGGCACCGATGCCTGCGTAGCGCCGGTGCTGTCCATGGCCGAGGCGCCGCACCACGTGCATAACGCGGCTCGTGGCGTGTTCGTGGATGTGGCTGACGTTACTCAGCCTGCGCCGGCGCCGCGTTTCTCGCACACGCCGCCCGCACGGCCGCGGCCGTCCAGCGCGCCTGGGGAGGATGCCCGCGCAATACTCAATCGCCTGGGCTACTCGGCGGCCCGTATTGAGAGCCTGGCGCGATCCGGTGCGGTGGGGCTGTCTTAATGGGCTGACGGCAGAAAGAAAGCGGTCCTTTTTTGCAAAAAAGGACCAAAAAATTTCTATCGGTTTGCTTCGCGACAGAACTGACAAAAGTTTTTTGCTTCTTTTCTTCAGAAAAGAAGCCTTTTTCGAGTTCGGCTTGGAATTACGCGTCCGGCGCCCGCAAAACCCAAACGCCCCGTCGCCGCAACACGAATTGATAATAGGCTGCCGAAAGCACGATGATCACGCCCGTGGCGACAAGCCCTGGCCGCCCCAGATCCGGGTCGAGCACGTCAGTATAGAGCACGAACAGCAGCACCAACAGCGCCACCACCGGCGCCCAAGGGAAAAGCGGCATGCGATAGGCGGCATGGTCCGTGGTGCCGGTGCGGCGCCCGGCGATCACCGCCACGCACAGCGCGCCATAGACGATCACGATCGCCGAGCCTGTCATTACCAGAAGCTGGTGCAGGCTGACCGCGCAGAGCAGGCAGGCCAGCGCGCCGGTTACCAAAGTTGCAGCCCAGGGCGAGCCGAAACGCGGATGCACCAGCATCAGCGCGCGGTTCACCGGCGCCGCCCACACCGCATCGCGCCCGCTGCTGAACAACATGCGCGATACCAGCACCACCACCGCGATATCGGCGTTGATGATCGATAGTGCCACGGACAGGTTCATCGCCACACCCAGCCCGGCGCCGCCGCGCGCGCGCACGAAGTCGCCGAACATCGTGTCGGCGCCGAACATGGCGGCCAGATCGGGTGCGCCATGCAAGGCGGCCGCCAGGGGCAGCACCTGGCTGACCACACTGATGACCAGCGCCCACAGCACTGCGCGCGCCACGTGGCGGGGCGCATTCTCGATTTCCTCGCCCAGGTAGACTGCATTGCCGTAACCGTAGAAGGCGAAAATCGCCACCGAGCTCGCCAGCGCGATGGCGCCCAGGCTCGCTGGAACTAGATGGCCGGCGCTGCCGAGCATGACGGGATGGGCCAGCAACGTAACCCACTGACGCGCGGGATAGACGAACCCGAGTATCGTCACCACCACAAGCGCCAGCAACTCCAACCCCAGAAAGGCGCCGGTGATCAATGCGTTAGTACGCACGTTGAGGATGGCGCACAGCGTGGTGAACACCAGGCAGATCAGCGCGTCCCCGATGACCGGCGTGCCGGGAAAGACGGCGTTGACGTAATTGCCCAGTCCCAGGGCCACGACGGTGATGTTGAGCAGCAACACCACCAGATTTACACCGAGCACAACAAAGCCGGCCAGCGGCCCCAGCGTGCGGCCGACGATGGCGTATTCGCCGCCGGTGAGCGGAAAGGCCGAGGCGAGCTCGGCATACACAAAGGCGACCAGCAGGCTGACAAAGGCGGCGATCCCGAAACTCCACAGCGCGCCGCTGCCCGCCTGTTCGATGACGCCGGGCACCACGATGAAGATCGAGGAGGCTGGGGTGACCGAGGAAAGGGTGATCAGCAAGCAGCCGATCATTTTCATGCGGCGGTCGAAGGAGGGGGTAACGAGGGCGGGCGCGGCGGTCGTCATACCGGCCAAGCTAGCCCCCACCGCCCAAAGCCTTGTCAAGGCGCGGGGCAGGTATGGAACTTGCTTCGTCGGCCCTGGATGTGGCGCGGGGGTGACGCTCCGGGCCGTGTTGTCGGCAAAAGTCAACGGAAAGCTTGCGATTTGGATGGCTTTGCCCCGCAATCGACCATCACGATTTGGAGAAACATCTTGGGTTGTCCGGTGCCCCGCCTGCTCGCCATCGCCATCGCCATCGCCGCCGGGTTGGCCGGCCCTGCCGTGGCACAGCCGCAGGATCCGGCGCTGCAAACGGCTACGCCCCGCGGACAGGCCCGGCAGGACCGCCAATCCAGCACCGCGGGTGTGGCGAACGGCAAGGTCGAAGAGATCGTCGTCACATCGCAAAAACGCTCGGAGAACGTGCGGAAGGTGCCGCTGAGTGTCACGGTGCTGAGCGGCGCGCAGATACGGGCGGCACACATCCAGAACTTCGCCGACCTCACGCGGGCCGTGCCGAACCTGTCGTTCTCCAGTCAGGCCGGCGAGGGCCTTTCAACGCTGGAGTTGCGCGGCATCGCCAGCCAGGCGGGCACGGCGACGGTAGCGCTCTACCTGGACGACGTGTCGCTGACCACGCGCAATCTCAGCACCGAAGGTACGGCCGAGCCGCGTTTTCTCGATATCTCTCGCGTCGAAGTGCTGCGCGGTCCGCAGAGCACACTCTACGGCGCCAGCGCGCTGGGTGGTACGCTGCGCTACATCACCAACCAGCCCAAGCTGGACGTGTATGAGGGCAACGTATTCTCGGAGTTGTCAGGCACATACCACGGCACGGTCAACTGGGACGAGCAAGGCGTCGTGAACATTCCGCTCGTGCCCAACAAGCTGGCCCTGCGCCTCGCGGCCGAGACGGGCGGGGATGGCGGTTACATCACCAACGTAAACCCCGCCAACGGCAGCGTGGTCAAGGACAACATCAACAGCCAGGGTTTCAACGTGGTGCGCGGCACGCTGCTGTGGAAACCGAACGACTGGCTGACAGTCACCCCCGGCGTTTTCTTCCAGAATTACGATACGCGCGACGTGGATGCGCAGTATCTTTCGCTGCCGCACTTCCAGACGCCGAAAGTGGTGGCAGAGCCCGGGCGCGACAAGCTGATTGTGCCGTCGGTTACCATCAACGCCGATCTGGGTTTTGCGAATTTGATTGCCGTGACTGGAAATTTCGAACGCCAGTTCCATCGCACGTTGGATAGCACGATCTACGACAACTTGGCGCTGTATGTATGTGACCCGCTTGATACGGCCATCACCTGCACGGATAACGCGGGCAACCCCGTGTATAATGCCCCGCCCGGGCTATACGGCGCGCTGAACAACCTTCCGAGTGAAACGTTGTACAGCAATACAATCAGGCAATGGTCGGAGGAAATACGGCTGGTTTCCAAACCCTACGTGCCCGGTGAGGGATTGCCGTTCACCTGGATCGCGGGACTCTACTACTCCGACGAGCATACGACATCGACCGATACTGAGTTCGTAAACGGGGCTAGCGCACTATTCCGCCGCTTCAACGCCAATCCGGCCGACCCCACCGTCATCCTCGGCGGCTTTCCAGGCGCTATCGTCAACGACGGGGTTAACGCAAGCGAGCAGTCGTACGACACTGCGCAGTATGCCGTATTCGGCGAGGGCACCTACTACCCGCTGCCGAACGTCCGACTGACCGCAGGCGCGCGTTACCAATTCTCCCGCGATGGCGAGAGTTCCTTCCAGAGCCAATTCTATTCGTATGGTGATACCGGGCTGCGCACATCCGTCGGGCATTTCTATGCATTCACACCAAAGTTCGCGGTCGGCTGGGACATCACCCCGGACAACACAATCTACGCCAACGCCTCAAAAGGTTTCAGGCTGGGCAGCGAGAACCGCGAGCTTCCCTTCATCCCGGCAGAGGCGGGTGCAAGCGGCACACCCAGCTACGACTTGGCGCAACTCGGCCTGCGCACCTCGCCCATCAGCTTCGGGCCCGACAAACTGTGGAACTACGAGATCGGCGACAAGGCGCGCCTACTCGGAGGAAGGCTGCTGGTCAACGCCGATTTTTTCTACATCATGTGGAGCGACATCCAGCAGCTCGTCCCACTCGTCACCTCCGGCCTGACATTCGAGACGAATGCCGGGGCGGCGACCAGCTATGGCGGGGAGTTCGAGATACGCGGCCGCGTTACCGGCAGCCTCACGCTCGGCTTGTCGGGCAGTGTGGTGAATGCGACGCTGGACGACGGCGTCAACATCAACGGCCACTTGGTCAACGGTACCTTCGCCGGCGAGAAAGTGCCAGGTGTACCGGAGTACAATTTCGTATTTGATGCAAAACAGAACTTTCGCGTCAACGATGACGTGAATGGTTTCCTGACGCTGACACCGACCTGGGTCGGCGACAGCCATGGCGATGTGGTCACGACCAACCCGGACTATAAACGCCCAAGCTATATCACGCTGGACATGACGGCGGGCCTAGATTTCGGAGGGTGGGAGCTGACGGTTTTCGGCCGTAACCTGACCAACAACAACAAGATCATCCAGCGGCCGGATATTCAGGGATCGGCATCTTCAGCCTATGGCCTCGATTATCTGGGCACATTCGTGCGCAATACGCAGGGCTTCACCTTGCGTCCGTTGACCGTCGGGATGAATGCAAGCCTGCGATTCTAGCACAGCATCAACCAGGTGAGTCCAGGGCCGCCGGGTTGCACGACGCCGGACGTTGGCCATTTGAAGATTCCGCGGTGCCGTGCTTAGAGCGGGCGCCGCGGAGAAACCCTGGGCGGCGATGCGCAATCGGGCGTGCGGACGAGGGGTGAGGGGTATGACGCGTATGCGCGCGCCACGAGGGACAGACCGAGCCTGATGAACGATCAAGACCAAAATGATGTGAAAGCGGGTGAGCCGCCTGTGCCGGGGGGCGCCAGGCAGGGAAGGCGCCTGTCCGACAAAATCCTGGTGGCTTTCCATCACGCCTGCGATGCCCAGGACCTCGCAGTGGCCGAACAGCTTCTGAAGACGCTTGAAACGATGCTGACCCGCCGGTCCATGCCGTCCGAGCAAAACCGTCGCAAATCGTTGGAGAGCCTGGTCGCGGCGCATGAGCGTTTGTGGCACCTTCGCCACCGCGAGAAATCGACCTGAGCGTGTCCGTGACGCTGGGGGCTTCTACATAGGCAGCGCCGCGCCGTGGCGCAGAATAGCATCCGCGGCGTCGGTATAGCCCCCGCCATGCTCGTGCAGCACCAGCCCAGGCAGCACCCGTGCCGGACCCGCGCCGCCCCGCAAGCCGCGCAGAAGGACCAGCCGGGCGGGTTGCCCGGCGTGAGGCCATAGCGGCAGCAGCGTTGTCTCGGCGCAGCCGGCCGAGAGCAGCGCCGCCAATCCGCGCGCCGTGCTGCCTGCATCCAGGATCAGGGTGAGGGAGCCGCGGTGGCGCAGCGCGCCCGCCAGCGCCGCGCACCAGGCGTGCAGCAGGTCCGGTCCGGCCATCTTGGCAGCCGCCCGCCCGGGGCTAGGCGGATGCGTTCCGGTCCTGTCGTGCCAGGGGGGGTTGGCGAACGCGTGGTCGATCTTGTCCACCGGCCGCCACAAGGCGACATCGGCTGCAAGGACCTCGGCGGCGTAGCCATTGGCGGCAAGATTGGTGCGCGCCACGCTCGCCAGGACGGGGTCGCGCTCGACACCGATCATGCTGAGGCCGGATACGCGCGCGGCCAATGCCAGCAGGCCGGCGCCGGCGCCGGTGCCTGCTTCCGCCACAAGCTGGCCCGGCCTCGCCGGCACACTGGCGGCCAGCAGCACAGGCTCGATTCCGGTGCGGTAGCCCTGTGCCGGCTGGCTGTAGTGCACGCGCCCCCCGAGCAGTGTCCCGCAGGTCAGGGCCGTCTCCGTCAAGGATGTTCGCCCGCCTCGCGCAGCACCCGTATCGCATGCACGCGATCGGTTGCGGCCACCGCTAGCCGGCGCGGAATGGCGCCGATGCTGCCCTCGACCGCGCTCACCGCCCCGTCCAGCACCACGGCCTCGATCCCGGCATCGCGTAGCAGGCTGGTCAGAAAGCTGAGCCGAACAAGGTCGTTGGTGGCGAGCAGCACATGCATGCGGGGGTCCTGGTCGAGCGGCTTGCCGTTGCCATGGATGCGGCGCGCCGCCAAGCGCCGGTGGGCGGAGACGGTGCGCTTCCTTGACCCCCCTTCTTGCGGGCCGATATGGTGGTATGCGGCCGGCGCCGTGCCGGGGGTGCCATGCGCCCAGGCCGACCCCGCTTCCGCCGTGGACCGGGCCTCTGGATCACCGGGAGAGTCGTTTTTGGTCCGAGCTGCCAGCGTGCCGATTGCCGAGCAGCGACCCTTGCCGGTGGTGGCGGATCACATGGCGGACGAGGACGCGCTGCACGTTCTGGCCGCCCTGGTGCGCACGGATTTGCTCGCCTGCAACCGGGTAATCGTGGCCCACATGCAAAGCCAGGTGGAGCTCATCCCGCAGCTCGCCGCCCATCTCGTGGCAGCCGGCGGCAAGCGGTTGCGGCCGATTCTTACCCTCGCCTGCGCGCGCCTGTGCGGCTATCCGGGCCCGGCTGGCGGCGACCGTCACGTGCACCTGGCCGCCTGCGTGGAGTTCATCCATACCGCCACCCTGCTGCACGACGACGTGGTCGATGAAAGCCGGCTGCGGCGCGGGCTGGCCACCGCCAACGCCATCTTCGGCAACAAAGCGAGCGTGTTGGTCGGCGATTTCCTGTTTTCCCGAAGTTTCCAGCTGATGACGGCGGATGGCAGCCTGCCGGTGCTTCGCATTCTTTCCAACGCAGCCGCGACCATTGCCGAGGGCGAGGTGCTGCAGTTGGTCACGCAGAACGACCTGTCGACCAAGGATGAGCGGTATCTCGACGTGATCCAGGGCAAGACGGCCGCGCTGTTTGCAGCGGCCTGCCAGATCGGCGCCGTGGTCGCCGACCGCGGCGAGGCGGAGGAGAGCGCCCTATCCGAATACGGCCTGGCTATCGGCACCGCTTTCCAGCTGGTCGATGACGCGCTGGATTATGCGGCCGACCAGGCCGAGCTGGGCAAGACGGTGGGCGATGATTTCCGCGAAGGAAAGATTACCGGCCCGGTGCTCGCCGCCTACAAGGCCGGCACCGAGGAGGATCGCGCGTTCTGGCGCCGGACCATCGAGGAGAGCGAGCAGACGGACGCCGATCTGGACCACGCGCTGCGCCTGATGGCGGCGACGGGGGCGATAGAGGCCACCTTGCAGCGCGCGGTTGGTTTCGCGCAGCGGGCGAAGGCGGCGCTGTCCGTGTTCCCGGACGGACCGGTTAAACAATGCTTGGCCGATGTGGCCGACTACACGGTGCGGCGCGGCCGTTGACGGAGCGGGCCAGCCGCCTGGCTGACCCGCTCCGTGGTGTCAGGTCAGGTTAGCCGGACGGCTGCGGCCGTTGCACATCCGCTGCCCGTCGGCGTGCCGCTCGGGTCGTAGAACTGAATTGTCGCGGTACTCGAGAAACTGTCGCCGGACAGTGTAATGTCCTGGTGTATCTGTTGCGATCCGGCCCCGATCGGGTGCGCGCCGGTTCCGGCGAACAAGATCAGCGCCGTCACGTCGAGATGGTATTTCGCGCCGCCCGTGTGCGTCCAGACACCGAAGCCCGGGCTGCGCTGGCCCGGCTGAAGCGCCGGATTATTGGTCGTTTCGGATTCGATGCCGTCTCCGGCAAAGGCAAGGAGTGAGGTGAAGGACGGCGCAAGCGGGGCGCCGGACGCGCAATCGACCAGGGTAACGGCCACGTTCCACGCGCCGCCAAGCCCATGCGGTGCTGCGGCCGCAGGCGATGAAGCGGTCGATACCAGGCCGATGGTCGCCAATGTCATCATCAGAAGAACTCGTGTCATTGCAATCTCTCCGTGCGAGCGGCCGCCCGATGCGGCCCGGCTCTGCAGCGGTTTGTGCGGCGGCGTGACACGACGCTCCATGGAGGCGGACTGAAGACCGGCTGAAGACCTTCGTCAGTCCGGTCGGTGCGTCGCGGCGAAAAAGCCGCAGCGCGTCAGGACCGCACCGAAACGCGGGTCGGCGCGAAAATCCCGCCATTTCGGGTCCAGCGGCAGGAAGGCCAGGTTGACGTCGCGCGCATCCACCGCCTGATTCAGGGCGAGAAACGCCTGATCCGCTTCGTTCAAACCGGCATGGATGAGGGCGCGGCCGTAAGGCGGCACGAAGCGGCTGCACGCCGCTTGGTCCAGCATGCCCAACTCTGCCCTTGCCTCCTCCGTCCTGCCCATGCGTGCGAGCACGTAGCCGCGCAGCGCGGCAGGCTTGCTGCTGTCGCCGCAGGTGATCGAAGCCGCCGCCAGTGCGGCCAGGGCCTGCTCCGGGTCGCCGAGCTGTTCGGCCGCCTGGGCCAATTGCCAGTGGCCGATCCAGAACCGGCCATCCAGACCGATCGCCGCGCGGGCAAAGTCGGCAGCAGCCTCGAACCGCCCCGCCTGGAACGCCACCATCGACGAGAGCGCATGGTGCATCGGGAACAGCGGATCCAGCTCCACGCTCCGGCGCATCGCCGCCTCGGCCGGTGCGTGCAGGCCCAGATGCGAGGCGGCGATCCCGATCATGCGGTAGGCGAAAGCGTAGTTGGGATCGAGCGTGGCCGCCCGACGAAAATCGGCCAAGGCAGCCGGCCAGTCCCAATCGAGCCAGAATCGCACGAAACCCATCGACGCTACGGCCTCGGCCAGTTCCGGCCCGGCGGCCACCGCCCGCTCGGCGGCCATGCGCGCCTGCCGCCAGATCGAGGCGGCCGGCACGTCGCTGTTGATCGGGCTTGCGCTGTGCGTATCGGCCAGGCCCGACCAGGCTAGGGCATAGCCGGGGTCGAGCGTGGTGGCACGCTCGAAATAGCCGACGGCCTCCTGTGTGGCGCGCGACTGATTGGCGTTCCAGCAGTGCCGGCCGCGCAAATACAAATCGTAGGCGGCCTCGCTGCCGGTATGGCGTGGCGACCGGTGCCGGGGGGCGAGTTGGAAATGCTGCCTGACCTGCCCTGCCACCGCCTGGCTCACCTCCTGCTGGAAGGCGAGCAGGCGGCCTGCCTGACCGTCGAAGGCGGCCGACCAGATCTGCTGCTGGCCGGCGGCTTCGATCAGCCGTGTTGTCACCCGCAACCACGTGCCTTCCGCCCGCACCGCGCTTTCCAGCAGATGCGTGGCGCCAAGACGCCGCCCGACCTCCTCAGGGGCCGGCATGTCGCGGCCCAGCGCCACGACCGAGCGGCGGCCGATCACCCGCAGCCGGTCCGGCGCCACCTGGCCCAGCGCTGCCATTGTCTCTTCGGCGAACCCGTCCGCCACGTAATCGAGTGCGGGCGATCCGGTCAGGTTGTCGAACGGCAGCACCGCGATGGTTGCGGGGACGTCCGGCGTCCGCAGCTCGGCGATGAACCGGTAGCCGCGGCCCTGCACCGTTTCCACGTGGCGCGGGCTGGACGGGCTGTCGTCAAGCGCGCGGCGGATTTTGCCGATGGCCGTGTTGATGCCCATGTCGGCATCGATGCCGGCCGCCCCGCCCCAGATGCGCTGCGCCAGCTCATGCCGCATTACCAGCTCGCCCGGCCGAGCCGCCAGCAGGCACAGCAGTTCGGTCGGCCGCCGCTCCAGCGCCACGGGCCGCCCGTCGCGCGTCAGTTCGCAGCCGTCTAGGTCGAGCTGGAAGGGACCGAACACGACGCGCATGGCAGCGAGACTAGCCCGGGAAGGCTTGCACGTTACCGTCCGGGGTCACGGTTTCGGCGCGCGCGCCAGCACATTCAGAAAGCGCGCTGCCTTGCCGGCAGCGTCGCGCGCCTCGTCGGTGCCGGCCGTGACGAACTGGGTGGTGGGGCTGACGCGCTTCAGCTCGTTGAGGGGGACGCCCACCTCATCGTCGGCCAGCGACTGGGCGGTCAATTGAAAGAATTGCCAGCCATGACCTTCGGGTTGGGCGAGCAGCGTGACGCTGTCGGATTTTTCGTCATTCTTGTGGGTGACAAGCGCCACTTCCATCGCCGGTTCGGGAGCGCGCGCGCCGTCCGGCATCAGCCCCACCTGCCTGGCCAACTGCTCGACTGCCTCGATGCGCTGCACGCGGTAATTTTCGACGGCGCCGACCGCCTTGTCGAAGGCGGCGCGCTGGGCGCGGCTGGCCGGCGTCGGGGCATAAAGGTCCTGGCTGGCGTGCAGGACGTAATGTACGTCGATGCGCCAGGCGCCTTCGCGTCCGCCCTCGGCCGGACGCATGCTGGTGACGCCGACCTGGCCGACATGGACGTAGGCGGGCTGGCTTTGCGCCAGGTAGGCGGCGATGTCCGCATCGCTCGGTTTAGGGCCGGATTTGCTGCAGGCCGTGGCCATCAGCAGCAGCGTAAACGTCGAAATAACCCGCATCACTCGTCTGCAGCCTCGATCCAATGGTGTTCGCCGGCCGTCACCCGGAGGAACGGCGCTATGCACGACGGGCAGTAGCCCCGGTCAAGGGGGCGCGTGGCGTAGCGGCGATCTCGCGATAGAATGCCTGCTTGCGGTCCTCCTGCTCCGGCGTGCGGAAGCGTCGGACCAGGTGGTGGATATGCGGCCCCCCGCGTGGACCGCCGACCGCCGAGGCGTCCAGCGGCGGCAGGCCGGCCTGCACCCCGCGCAAAGTCTCGTGCACCGCCCCGCCATAGGCGATGCTGCCGTCGCGCGCGTTCCGGAACAGTCGGGTCTGGCGATCGGGATAGATCAGCATGGTGCCTTGCAGATCGGCGCCGGGAAAATTGTAGCGCGGCAGTGCGTAGGCGTCGTGCGTGCCGGACGCGATCAGCTCCAGTATCGGGCCGGCATCTTCGGGCGCCAGTGCCTCGTCGGCGTCCAGCATCAGCACCCAGTCCACACTGTCCGGCACCGATGCCAGCGCGGCGTTGCGCATGGCCGAGAAGTCGTCGCGGAACAGAGCGTGGTCGCGCTGGCCGAGCGCGAACGGCACGCCGCACGCGGACAGGAAGTTTTCGGCCAGCGCATAGGTGCCGTCGGTCGATCCCGTGTCGAGCACGGCGAAGAAGCTGGCCACGGGCAGGGCGCTTCGCAGCATGTGCTCGATGCATACCGCCTCGTTGCGCACGATCGCGGCCACCGCCAGGCTCGGGTACGCCGCGCGGTCCGGCGGCGCAGGCAGGACCGCTGGTGGATCGTACGTGACCGGCAGCAACCAGCCCCCGAAATGGTGCAGGTGCAGGCCGCGCCAGTGCTGCACCGGCTCGCCGGCATGCGCGGCCGCCAATGACCGGCTGACCGACACCGCGTCGAATGCTTCATCGGCCCGTCCCACCACGACAAGGCAGTGCGGGGCCAGTGTCCGGCGAAGCGCATCCACCCAGGCGGGCGTAGCGGGCGGCCCCAGCAGATACAGAGCGTCAATGGGACGTTCGAACTTCTCCAAGAATTCGGCGATCGCGTCCAGGTCGCCGTCCATGCGGAACACGGACGTGCGATCGTCCAACGCGCCGGCAAGCGGAACAGCGGGCGGGAAACCCGGGGCGATCTGCAGCACTGCGGCGTGCGGACTGCCGAGCGGCAGCAGATCGTCCAGCGCCAGTTCGGACGGCTGGCCCACCGCCATCGCAAAACTCGGGAGCCGGCGGGACGCGTCCCATGCTGAGAAGAACGTCTTGAAGCCGGCGCGCATAGCGGTGTCGAGATTTGGCGGTGTTGGCTGCTGCGGCATCGCGAGGGCGGCTCGGCCCAGCAGGGCGAGTGCCAGGCTGCCCGAGGCGGGGTCACGTCCGGGCGGCGCCCGCCCGGTGACGCTGGTGAAATATGCCTCGAACTCGTCGGAGTTGAAAATGGCGCGACGCCCGCGTTCCACACCCGGGTAATATCGCCTGAACAGCGCGATGGTGCCGGCATCTTCAGGATCGCGGCCCAGGAGCGCGCGATACAGCTCGATCACCTCCTGGTCGGTCACAGGGCGCGCCTCCGCTACCGGCGGAGCGTAGGATCGGGCGGGGTTGCTGGCAAAATGCAGGCGGCCTGGGCCAGGGTGTGCGGCGTGAGAGGGGCTAGCCTGGGCAGCGTGCCCAGGATAGCGACTTGGCCGAGCCGCGCGATGGCCGCCGCGTTGTCCTCCGGCGCGGGACCGACCAGCACCACTCCCCAGACCGGGATGTTGCGGGCCCGCAGAGCTTCGAGCGAGAGCAGCGTGTGGTTGATGGTGCCCAGCGTGCTGCGGGCAACCAGCAGCACCGGCAAGCCGAGGCGCCGCATGAGGTCGGCCATCGACGCGCCGCCGCCGAGCGGCACCAGCACGCCGCCCGCACCCTCGACCACCAACGGTCCATTGCCAGCCGGTAGGCTGAAATCATTGAGTGCGACAAGAATGCCTTCGCGCGCCCCAGCCGCCTCCGGCGATAGCGGGGCCGCAAAATTGTGCCGCGGTCGATGGAGGCGGCTCGGGGCCGCACCCGACAGGCGCGCCGCCGTGTCCGTATCGGGTTCGTCCTGCGCAACACCCGTCTGAACCGGCTTCCAGTAGCGGGCGTCCCAGCGTTGCACGAGCGCGGCCGAGACGACCGTCTTGCCGATCCCGGTATCGGTGCCGGTTACGAATACGCCGCTTGGACGGGTCACGCTGCCCTGGCGCGAGCCGGCCACGCCGCCTGGAGCGCGTCGATCAGCCGGTCGATATCGGCGTCCGTATGGGCCGCCGACAGGGCCAGCCGCAGCCGGCTGGTGCCGGGTGGCACGGTAGGCGGCCGAATGGCCACCGCCAGGATACCGCGCGCGCGCAGCCGGGCGGACAGGTCGAGTGCCGCCAGCTCCGATCCGACGATGGCCGGCACGATCTGCGTCGTTGAAGGGCCGTGATCAATGCCCAGCGTGCATAGGGCGGCGCGCACCCGGCCGGCATGCGCGTGCAGACGGGCACGCTCCGCCTCCATCCCCGGCGCCAGCTCCAGCGCCGCATCCACCGCGCCCAGCACCGGCGGGGGCAGGGCGGTGGTGTGGATGAAGCCGGAGGCGCGGTTCACCAGCCAGTCGCAGAGTGCCCGGCTACCCGCCACATAGGCGCCGAAGCCGCCCAGTGCCTTGCTAAAGGTTCCCATGGCGAGGTCCACGCCGCCCGGGACCGAGCTGGAAAGCCCCATGCCGCGCAGCCCCAGCACGCCGGTCGCATGCGCCTCGTCCAGATACAGAAACGCATCGTGCCGGTCGGCTAGTGCACGGAGTGCGAAAACGTCGGCCTGGTCGCCGTCCATCGAAAACACGCTTTCGGTGACGATGAACCGGCGCCCTGGACGTTTTGCATGTTCTTCCAGCAAATCGGCCAGATGCGCCATGTCGTTGTGCCGGAACTTGATCCGCGTCACTCCGGCCGCGTGGCAGCCATGGTTCAGGCTGGCATGGTTCAGCGCATCGCAGAACGCATACGAAGGCGGCCCCGGCAGGCGTAGTAGAGAGGCCAGTACGGAAGCATTGGCCTGCCAGCCCGACGCGAACAGCAGTGCCGCCTCCGTCCCCTTCAGCGCCGCAATTTTTTGTTCGACGCGTGTGTGCAGCTCCAGCGTGCCGGCCACCAAACGGGAGGCGCCCGCGCCGGTGCCGTGCGAAAAACCCCAGTCCGCAGCGCGATGCTTGAGGAGCGGATGGGTGGAGAGACCGAGGTAGTCGTTGCTGGACACGTTCAGCAGGCCGGCAGGCACGGACCGGGCCGTGCGTAATAGCCCCCGGCTGGACAGCTCGCCGAGCGCGTCGGCGAAAACGGCGTCGAAGCGTGACATGCGCCCCCACTCGATCAGGGGTGCACACATGTCAAGGCAGCTCGGCGTCAGGCCAGCAGATGGTGCAGTCCTGCCTCGATCGCCCCCAACCAGCCCGGCTCGTGGTGCGCCAAGGTGGCCAGCCCGGCGGCTGGCGGGTCGCCCACGATGAAGCCGCCGTAGAAACCGGAGCCGGAGGACGCGCCGGTGACGCTCAGCGCGAAATCCAGCGTCAGCGTCCCCGACCCGGCGAGCGCGCCGAGGTCGAACGCCATGTCGCTGAACGCCGCCCTGGCCTGTGCCGCAGTGTCGCCGTTGAAGGAGAGCGCCGCCTGTGGTGTGCCATTGACGCTCACGGTCAGGCTGACCGAGGTCACACCGTTGCCGGCCACCGTGCCGTGCTCCAGCCCCACGATCAGGTCCCCGCCGGACGGCACCTTCGTCTGGTCGATGCTGAGCACAAAGCTGCTGGTGCTGGTCTGGGTATCGGCGCCGCCCGTCGCATGGCCACCGCCGATTTCACCCACCGCGTAGAAGACGGGTTTCGCGCCGAAAGCCGCCTTGATTGCCGCGTTGGCGCCCAGCACGTCCTTGACCGCGCTTGAGCTCGAGGCGGGTGCCAGGTCCGCATTGGCCAACGCCTGCGCCGTGGTGATGAACGCGAACGCGGTATTGCCATACTGCAGGTCGGCGTCAGCGATCGCCGAATTCGAAACGGTGGCACTGCCGCTGGTGCTGGCCGCCGCGATCGCATTGCCCGGATGTCCGAGCGCCGAGGTGCTGGCTTGGGCAACAGCCGAGCCTGCCGGACCGTGACCTGTGGCCGTGGCCGAGGCGCTGCCGCCCTTGGCGATGCCGGCGCCGGCTTGCGCCACCGCGTATGGGTTGGCGCTGGCCCCGGTGGCATCGGCGGCGGCGCTGGCGTTAGACCCGGTCGCCCCCTGTGTGGCGCCGCCAATGGCCTGCACCTGGCTGGCCACCGTTCCCGCGCCGGTGATCGTGCCTGAGGCCGTGGCCGCCCCCGGCGCGCCGCTGCCGCCCGCGCTGCCAGGGCCGTTGCCGCCGGCGGCCGACACCGTTGCGGTAATGTTGGCGCTCTGCGTCGGGTTGGCGGTCAGGTCGTCGAAGGTCAGGCTGGATGTGGCCGACCCGCCATTGCCGCCCGCGCCCGTGTCGCTGGTGCCGCCGGTTCCGCCATCGGCGTTCTGCGCCAGAAAGAGACGGCCGTCATTCGTCAGGCCGCTGACGGCGTCGGTGATCGTGATCGAAGCGCCGTTGCCACCCTTTGCCCCGCCCTGGCCGGAGCCGCCGTTGCCGCCGGTGGCCACCACCCCTGCCTGGGCGAACACGTTGCCGGCCGCGCTCGCGTGGGCGGAGGCCGTCGTCCCGGCTCCGCCTGATTGCCCAGCACCTTGCGCCTGGCCGCCGCCGCCGCCGGTGGAACTGGCGAACGCGATGGCCTGGCCGTTGGCTGCCGTGTCGGTCGCCTGCGCCGTGGCACTCGACCCGCCCCCGGCCACGCCGCTGGCGTTTGCGCCGTTGATCGTGCCGGCATTGCCGCCCCTTGCCTCCGCATTCGAGTTGACCTGTCCCGCCGGAAAAGCTGCTGGTCAGTGATGATGCCGCGTCCGCAGCGCCGCCCGCTCCGCTGAGCGCGCCGTAGCCCCCGTACCCCGCATAGGCCGTGGTGAACTGCGTCAGGGTGGCGCTGCTGGAATCGCTTGTGGTCAGCTTGGCCGTTGCATTGCCGCCGGCGCCCGATCGCGCGGTGTAGCTGTCGCCGCCGGTGCCGCCCTGCGCGAATTCCTGGAGATTGAGTGCCCCGCCCTGCGTGGAGCCGGTCGCGGCGTTGATCAGCGTGCTGCTTCCGCCGGCCCCGCCGGTGCCCCACGCGCCGTTCTGAAGGCTGCCGCCTCCCTCACCGCCAATCTGCTCGACATAGGCCATGGCCGAGGCGACGCCGACCGCTTGCGCTCTGCTGCCGGACGCGACGCCGCCGGCGCCGCTGGCCTTGCCGCCCCCGCCCGCACCGCCCCCGCCGCCGAAACTGCGGGCGATGGCCGACGCGGTCTGGCCAGTGGCGGTGGCGGTCGATGTGGCGCTGGCACCTGCGACGCCGTCCGGTCCGCCCGATGTCACCTCGCCGAACCCCAAGCCGCCGACATCGCCTGCATGGCCGCCCTGGCTGATGGCCATGGCGGTGGCATTGGCCTGGTGATTGGTTGCCGTGGCCTTGGCCGAGGCGCGGCCGCCAGCGGCCCCGGCACCGCCGACATCGCCCCCGCCGCCCGCGCCACCATTGCCGCCCTGGCTGCTGGCGGTTGCGTACAGAAAGCCGGTGAAATCGACCGCGTTCTTGACGGTGGCCGATGCCGACCCGCCGGCCGCCCCGTTGCCGCCGGGCTGCTGGCCGATCTGCGGCTCCAGCGGATTGCCGTCCTTGTAGATGTTGCCGCCGATCCCGCCACCGCCCCCATTGCCGCCCTGGACCGTCAGCGTGTCGCCCGTCGAATCTGGCTTGGTCAGCGACGCTTTCTCGGACTGGCCTACGCTGCCGTTGCCGCCCGGAACCCCGTTGCCGTTCGGGTTGCCGCCGTTCGCCCCACCGGCACCCGCAGCCCCAGTAACGCTCAACACCGTCATTTGCGCTGGTCCCCCAACCATGTGCGAGACGCATAGTAACGATTTTACCGGCGAAAGTCTTGCACGGTATTGATGTGCTCGAAGCTGCAATAACACCTGACAATCGCGTGCTTATGGAACGCAACACTGCCGAGCTCGGTGGGCAGATTGCCGCACGCCGGAAAGCCTGTAGCTTTTTGCCGCGACTGCATGGGACCGGATTTGGTGCGACTGGATGGCAAGGTGGCGCTTGTCACGGGTGCGGCGCAGGGGATAGGCGCGGCGATCGCCCGGACGTTCCTCGCCGAAGGTGCTGCGGTGTGGCTGACCGATCTGGCGGCGCCGAATCCGGCGGACTCCGCGGCCGAGGCAGAACGCCGCGCCAGTTTCGATGTGCTCGATGTGCGCGAGGAGGCGGATTGGGCGCGCGTAATGGCCGCGATCCTGACCCGGTACGGACGCCTGGATATCCTGGTCAACAATGCCGGAATCACCGGGTTCGAGGACGGCCCTGTGCCGCACGACCCGGAACATGTGAGCCTGGAGGCGTGGCGCGCGGTGCACCGGACCAATCTGGACGGTGTGTTCCTGGGGTGCCGGGCCGCGATCCGCGCAATGCGGCCGGCCCGCACCGGGTCGATCATCAACATGTCGTCCCGCTCCGGACTCGTCGGCATTCCGGCCGCTGCAGCGTATGCTTCGTCGAAAGCGGCCGTGCGCAACCACACGAAGACGGTGGCGCTGTGGTGCGCGCAGCAGGGTCTGGCCATACGCTGCAACTCGATCCACCCCGCCGCCATCCTGACCTCGATCTGGGAGCCGATGCTGGGCACCGGGGACGATCGCCCGCAGCGCGCGGCGGCGCTGGTGCGCGATACCCCGCTGCGGCGGTTCGGCACCGCCGAGGAGGTCGCCTGGCTGGCCGTCTATCTGGCTTCCGACGAGTCGGCCTACGTGACAGGCTCGGAGTTCAACATCGATGGCGGCCTGCTGGCAGGATCGGCTGCATCCCCGGCATAGTGCCCTGCCAGGCCCGCTGCCTCACGCCGCAATAATTGCCGCCTGCATCGCACGCACACCCGCCGCCGGTCCATCGGGATGGCTCCACACCGCCCCGCACACCGCAAGAAAATTCGCGCCGGCGCGCACCAGCGGCGCGCAATTCTCCGCCGAGATTCCGCCGATCGCCACCACCGGCGGTTCCATCAGCTCGGACCACCAGGCCAGCAGATCGGTATCGGCCTGGGTCCGCGCTAGTTTTGTCGTGCTAGGAAAAAGGCGCCGAACGCCACGTAATCCGCACCGGCCTCCCCCGCCAGCAACGCCAGGTCGCGGCTGTCGTAGCAGGACACGCCGAGCTGCATGCGTGGGCCCATCAGCTTACGGGCCTCGGCCGGCGGCATGTCGTCCGACCCTACATGCGCGCCGTCGCAGCCCGTCTGTACGGCAAGGTCCGGCCGGTCGTTCAGGATCAGCGCCACGCCGCGCTCATGCGCGATCGGGCGTACCAGATCGACGGCACGGCGGACCACGTCGTCGTCGACGTCTTTCAGGCGCAATTGCAGCGCCGCCACTTCCGCGGCATCAAGTGCTGCAGCGAGCTGGTCGACAAAGTTTTCCGGCAGTGCGGGCGGAGTTAGCAAATAGAGCTGGCAGTCGTAGGAGGTGGGCACCTGTCGTGAAGACCTTAGACGCTGGCTGGCTTGGCATAGATGTCGATGATCTTTTCCAGCATCGCGAGCGCCTCTTCCCGCGGTCTCTGGAACGTGTTGCGGCCGATGATCGCGCCGTTGGCGCCGCCGTCGCGGATGCCCTGGATTGTGTGCAGCAGATCGTCCGTGTCTTTGTTGTTCTCGCCCCCTGAGAGGACCAGGATGCGGCGACCGGCAAAACAGGCTTGCACGATGTGCCGCACCCGCTCGGCCATGGTGGCGCGCGGGATTTTTTCTTCCTCATAGATTTTCACCGCGGCCGGCAGGCTCAAATGATCGGTCGGAGGTTTCACCTTGATGATATGCGCGCCCATCAGCGCGGCCATGTGCGCGGCGTAAGCACAGATATCGAGGGCGGTTTCGCCCGCCTTGTCGAGCATCGGGCCACGTGGGTAGCTCCACACGACGACGCCCAAGCCTGCGGATTTGGCCTCCTCCGCCAATCCCTGCAACTCATTCATCTGTTTGAAACAATACTCGCTGCCTGGGTAGATCGTGAATCCTATTGCGGCGCAGCCGAGCCGCAATGCGTCCGAAACCGATCCGGTGACCGCCTGGTCTTTTTCGGTGGCCAGCGAATTGGAAGAATTCAGTTTGAGTATGGTGGGGATCTGGCCGGCAAACGTGCTTGCCCCTGCCTCTAGCATGCCCAGCGGGGCAGCAAAGGCGTTCAGCCCGGCGTCGATGGCGAGCTGAAAATGATAGTGCGGGTCGTAGGCCGGCGGATTATGGGCAAAGCTCCGCGCCGGGCCGTGCTCGAACCCTTGGTCCACGGGAAGTATCACCAGTTTTCCCGTACCGGCCAGCTTGCCGGTGTTGAGCATACGGACGAGGTTGGCCTTGCTGCCCGGATTATCGCTTTCGTAGCAGTCGATGATTTTTTTGACTTCTGGGGTCAGGCTCATCGTGGCGATCTCCGGGCTTTGCGGCTGGGCGGGGGCTTAGCCGATGGTGGCTTGCCTGTCACGGACCGGAGTTCATATCCGGTGCGCTCAGCAAGAAAAATGAAACACGAGACCGCCAGGGCCTTGAAGGCCACCAAGGTGCCCGTTCGTCATGCGAGCCGGTGGCCAAGTAATCTGGGATAGAGAGCTGTGTTGGGGTGATCGGGCTTGCTTCTGGTGGACCCGGCGTCTCGTTTCTCCGGTTCGGCACAGCCCTGCTCTGAGTTACCCGAGCCAGTCTGCAAGCAGCCTGGCGGCGCCCGGCACGCCAAGATCGAGCGACTGGGGTGCTTCGGCCAGCAGCATGCCGCCGCACGCGGCTGCCCGGCCGGCGATGTCGGCCCATATGCGGGGCTCGGCCCGCAACACCAGCAGGCGCTGGCCGACGCGCAACGCCTCAAGTGCCCGACCCGGAGCAGGGCCGCAATCCAGTATGTCCGCACATATCCGGTCGGGGTCGGCCGCTGCGACCAGGGCGCGCCACCAGCCGACGCCAGCGAAACAGGCCGCCGCCTCGGCCGAAAGAAGGGTCACCGGCCGCCTGGTCGCGTGAGCGGCCGAGACGGCCTGCAGAGCCATCTCCAGGCTGTGCACGATGACGACGGGCGCGAACATGGTTGACGTTCAAGCCCGGGCCGGCGTTTTCTTCAACGACGCACGCAGCCTATGCCGGGCGGAGAGGTCAGGATCGCAGATGGCCGATGCCGGCAAGACCGCTGCCCAAGAGGCCGCCCGGCTGGAGGCGGCGCTGGACCGCATCGCCCGCACGCCCTCTCATGGCCCACCGGTCGGTTCGTCAAAGGCGACCACCGCCGACCTGGCCCGCCGGCTAGACGCGCTTATCGCGGAGCTGCGCCAGGTGCTCGGACGCGACTCGGCCGACTAGCCTATCCGACAACCGGCAACCAACGATCGACATGAGGAACAACGATGGCCCAGCTCACCATCAAAATAAACGGCTACGCCTACACGGTAGGCTGCGACGACGGGCAGGAGCAGCACCTGCAGCAGATGGCGGCCGAGGTGGAGCAGCGCATCGACAGCATTAAGGCGCTCGGCGGCCAGAGCGGGGAAAGCCGGCTGCTGGTGCTGGCCTCGCTGCTGATGGCCGACGAGCTGCACGACACGCGCACCACGCTGGCCAATCTGCAAAGCGAGCTGTCCCGCCTGCCGCAGGCCGAGGCCGAAGCTCGCAAACGCCTCGCGCGCCTGGCCGACCGCGCCGAGGAGATTGCGCAGGGGCTGGAGAGTGCCTAGTTTCTACGGGCGGAGCTGCTGGGTGCGTCAGGCAATTCATCCCCGGGGCCGATAAGCAACCCCTCGGGGGCTGGCGCTGTCGTGGCCCTGGTCACGGTAACTGGTTCCCACCTGCACACGCAGGCTCTGGGGGGTGAGACGTCAACGGCTTGGGCGGCTCCGCACTCTCTTCATCGATTGTTGACCGCAAGCGCGCAATGCGGGCCGAGGCGCTGGCCCGCCGCGCCGCTTCAGCCGACGCTGACGCGCACCTCGCGCTAATCGCAAATCTGTCTCGCAACATCGACGCCTCCCCCGGCACCGTTGTCGCGTGTGTCTGGCCGCTGCCGGGCGAACCCGACCTGCGTCCGTTATCGGCAACCCTGCACGACCGAGGCTGCGTGGTGGTCCTGCCCGAGACGCCGCGAGCGGGGCAGGTTTTGACATTCCGGTGCTGGCATCCAGGCTGTGCGATGCTGCGGGGACGTTTTGGCACGCGCCACCCCGATGGAGGCGCGGCGATACCGAGCGTCGTGCTCGTGCCTTTACTCGCCTTCGACAGCGCCGGTTACCGGCTCGGTTATGGCGGCGGCTATTACGATCGGACCTTGGCCGCCTTGCCCGGCTGCGTGTCGGTCGGGTTTGGCCTGGCCTGGCAGGAGGTCGGCGAGGTGCCGCGAGAACGGCACGACAGGCAGCTCGACATGATCATCACCGAACACGGGGTGCGATTCGGCAGCCAGCTTTCGCGTCGGACAGAAAAACGGCCGCCCATGTCCTGAGCGGCCGTAGCACCGAATGCGTCGGACGCGATCAGCCCGCCGGCTGGGAGCAGGCCGGGTCGCGCATCTCCGTCAGGTTACCAGCAGACAGGAAGTAGCCCTGCGGCGTGAAGATGTCGAAGGTGGCGCCGGCGATCACCGGGCCGGCGAAATGCCCGTCAATGGCGACGAAATTGCTGGGTCCATAGGTCCCGACGAGGTGGATCACCTTCTTGTAGACGACATACGTGCCCGAGGTGTTCTGCTCGTTGGTGTCGATCCAGGTTCCGCTGGACGAGTAGCCAGGGTAGGTGTCGGTCTGGGTCAGCGTGAAGCACGCGTTAAAGGTGCCGCCCGGATAGGTGAAGTTGGCCAGGTAGTAGCCAGGCACAGCGGCCTGGGCCGGCGCAACATAAGTCGCGCCGAATAGCGCGGCCGCAGCCGCAGCGATCTTGAACTTCATGATATACTCTCCGAATCTGGTAAATTTTACCGCATCTAGGTGGTAAGCTGGCAATTAAAGCGTTATACAACGACGCTATTAGCCAGCTAATCAACGCCGACGTAGAATAGACAAGCGCTAACGTGCGGTCAATCAGCTTTCGTGATGTTATTGTTACATGTTTCCTGACACGCTTCACAACTCCAGGCTTTAATCGTGTTATGAACTCGCCGCCGCTCATGCGCGGAGGGTGGTGCTCAGCGACGCCGCCTGGGCTTGTAGGAGCGGGGTATAAGCGCGCCGACATAGCCGGCGAGATGAATGGTCCGCCGAAAGACGACCCATGAACCGGTAGTGTCCGGGAAGTCGGTGCACGGTAGAGCTGCGCGGGCGGGGATGGCCGATGCCGCACTCAAAACAACAGCAATAATAGCCGCGATGGTAGGCTTCATGCTGAGTTCTACTAGGCATATATGCAGGTTGCAGGACATATACAGTGCTGTCCGTACGTCTGAATACTCGAACTGCAACATGCAAATCGCCCAGCGCGCCAAATTGGATAGATTACATGAAATGAACACACCGACATCGGATAGTTTCGAGTTCAATCTGAACTGGTGGTAATTCCGAGCAAGAGACACCCTTGATTTTAACTCGCCTTGTGAGGCGCACGTCCGACCAGTCGATCGCGAGGCACCATCACATGCCAGGGTCTGTCAGGAATACTTTGAAAGAACGATTGTATCGGTCCTGGCGGCTGCAGCCATCCCGGCGCGAAGCGAAGCCATTCCGGGGCGGGCAAACGCACGTCTGCGTGAACGGGTTGGCAAGGCGGGTCTTTTTTACCGAGTCAGCAACCCCGAACCCGAGATGATGCCTGGCACGAGGTTAATCGATACGGAGCGGATTCATGACCACCGCCCGGCTGACACGCCGCACATGTCTAGCCGCCCTTGGATCGGCTGCGCTGCTGGCGGGTGCGACGCGCCGGTCGCACGCTTCGGCCGCCGATTGGACGGAGCTGGAGTTGCTGGACCAGGACGATCGCGTGATCCGCCTTGGCGATACCGCGTATTCGCATACGCTCATCCAACTCTGGGCAAGTTGGTGCCCGATCTGTCTGAGTGAATTGTCGGCGATGAGTGACGCGGCTGCCGCCCTGCGCCACGACGGGATTGATATACTGCTCGTCAGCAGCCCCGCGGGCTGGGCGGCAGACACACGTCTGGCCAGCACGCGCGTCCCCGGTCTACGGCGTGCGCGTCCTTCGGGACGGAACGCGTCAGCGGCGATGCGGCGCACGTTGTTCAGCTCCGAGGGTTGGTATTACGTCCCGCGTAGCCTGTTGTACGATCGGCGCGCGGGCGTGATCACGTGGCGGCATCTTGGCCCAGTGGACTGGCGCGCTGCGCCCTGGCGTGCGCATGAGGCAGGGCGAGCCGGCGTGTGACGTTTCTGGCGCGAACGCTACGGCCACACGAGGGGTGCTGGATGCGGCACATGCTGATGGGCGGAATGCACGGCGGGATGGCGGGCATGATGCTGGCCGGTATGGTCCGGCGCTTGGCTACGAAGCTGATCATAGGGGGATTACTGGTGGCGGTCGTGGTGCTGTGGGTGCGCCAGAGGCGCCGCCTATGAACCTGTTCGACAACAAAGGCACGCTGCAACTGATCGACGGCAACGTCAATTTTGTCGAGAACCTGACCCTGTTGTCCACCAACGCACCCTGCTCCTGCGCCGGCACAATGATCGCGACTGACGGCGGCGATGTGGCCGTCGAAGCGCTTGCAACCGGTGACACAGTGCTGACCGCGGGGGCATCTCTGCCCCTATCCGCTGGATTGGACGCCGCGTCGTCGCCAGCCGATCATGCGCTGATCCTGGCCAATGGCATGGCGGCCGAGACGTTTGTCGACAACGTCGACCGCATGGGCTTCGAAAACTGGGCGGAGCACGAGGCGCTGTTCGGCACCGATGCCGCAATTGCCGAAAAGGCTCTTCCGCGCGCCAAGTCCGCCCGCCAGGTGCCTGCCGCCACCCGTGCCCGCCTGCTGGCGCGCCGGTCAGGATATAGCTGCCGCTGCATAACCCGCCATACGCGGACAGCACGACCGGCCAGCCTGGGCTATCAGGCTGACTGTTCATGCTGTTCGTACATTTTTGGGCAGCGACCTGACCAGGTGGGTCAATTCCTCCATTGGCCCGGCCCAGTCGCCCGGGGCATGCTGCCGAAAAATGGTCGATGTCGGATACCAGGCGCTCGGCTGACCGGGTTCGGGCCAGCGCCAATCGGCGTCGTGTCGGAGCAACAGCACGGTCGGGCGCCCAAGCGCGCCGGCCAGATGGGCCACCATCGTATCGACGGTGATGACGAGAGAGGCAGCGCAGGCGAGCGCCGCGCTACGGACCACGTCCGGATCGGAGTCGGCCGGGTTGAGGAAGGCCGGGTGGGTCGCCTCGGCGGCAGCCGGTCCGCGTTGTAGGCTTATCAACCGACGCCCAGCGACGTCGCACGCAGCCAGCAGGGCCCGCAAAGGGATCGAGCGCGCAGCATCCCAGTCGCCAGCCTGCCAGCAGAGAGCCAGCGCACCATCTTTCGGTTGCAAGGCGGGGCGCGCGGGACAGGAAAGGTAAGGCACACAGCGTGAGACATCGTCCGGCGTGGCACGCAGCATGTGCGCCAGCTCCATGATCTCGGCCGTGCACCGCCCGGGCGGAAGGGGCCCGGCAGTGTCGAACGCCACCAGCTGATCCACTCCGGGCAACTGGTGCAAGAGCGGGCACAGCTCCGGCTGGGCCTCCAGCGTCACATGCGCCGCGCGCCGCCGCAGGGCGGGCAGGAAGCGGGCGAAATGCAGGGTATCGCCCAGGCCATGGTAACAGCGCACCAGCACGTGCTGTCCGTCCGGCTTGGTGCCGTCCCACACCCAGCGAAGATGATATGGCAAGCGCGGGTCGTCGCACGTGGCAGGGTCGCGGGCGGCCAGCACGCGGTCGGCTATGTGCCAGGCGGCGGCAAAATCCTGGGCGCGCATCGCCTGAGTCCAGTCACGCGACTGAATCTCGCCGCGCACGCGGCCAGCATCGTCCATCAGGGTTCCCGATACTGTTGCTGGTGCGCGGCCACGGCGCAGGGTAACGCGGCACGGTCGAGCAGCAAGGGCAGGCATGGGGCTGTTACCCGAGGTGAGGCGGACGGGGCTGGTCCGGCGAGTGGACGCCTTCCTGGTGTTTCTGCGCAGTGAATCGGCAGGTGGCGTGTTGCTGATCCTGGCCTCGTTGGCGGCGCTCGCCTGGTCGAACTCTGCCGCCGCATCCGGCTATGCGTGGCTACTCGCTATTCGTGTTGGCGTGGGCAGGGCGGCACTGCCCGTGCACGCGGTCGTCAATGACGGGCTGATGGCATTCTTTTTTTTGTTGGCCGGGCTCGAGATACGCCGTGAGCTAACCACCGGTAGGCTGGCGAGTCTCCGCGCAGCGGCTGCCCCGGGCGTGGCGGCCCTGGGCGGCATGGCGGTGCCCGCGTGCATCTACCTGGCGCTGAACCACGGCCGGCCAAGCGCGCATGGCTGGGCGGTACCTGTCGCGACCGACATCGCGTTTTCATTGGCCGTTTTGCGGGTTCTGGGCAGGCGGGCGAGCCTGTCGCTTCGCGTGTTCCTGACCGCACTCGCGATCCTGGACGATCTCGGTGCGATCCTGGTGATTGCGCTATTCTATGCAGCCGGCCTGTCGACCCCGGCGCTCGCCGGAGCGGCGGTGGTCTGCTTGGGTCTGTGGATGCTCGGCCGCAGCGGCGTGCGTGTTCTGTGGCCTTATCTGCTGGGCGGGGCGTTGCTTTGGCTGCTGGTGTTGGAGAGCGGGGTCCACGCCACCCTTGCGGGTGTGGCGCTGGCCTTTCTAGTGCCTAGTCAGGCCCATGCTGGCCGGCCATCTGCGGCACAGGTGCTTGAAGAACACCTGTCGCCCTGGGTAGCTTACCTGATCCTGCCGGTGTTCGGCTTGGCCAATGCGGGGCTGCCATTTTCCGCGACCTCGGTCTCCGAACTGGTCTCGCCCGGGCCGCTTGGCGTGCTGCTTGGCTTGTTCCTGGGCAAGCAGGTGGGCGTGTTCTGCGCCACGATGATGGGGCGGCGCTTGGGCGTGCTGGCCCTTCCCGCGGGAATGGAGCTTCTGGACCTTTACGGCGCCGCGCTGCTCTGCGGTATCGGGTTCACCATGAGCCTGTTTATCGGCGACCTGGCCTTCCGGGGAACGACGCTGTTTGGCGGCATCAAGCTGGCGGTATTTTGCGGCTCCCTGCTGTCGGCCTTAGCCGGGGTGACCATACTGGCCTGGGCCGCTCGGCGGCGTAGGACGGCTCAGGACAAAGACGACACCATCCCAGCTTGAAAACGGCCGGGCGCCTGCTGTCCCCATGCAAAGTCCGAGTGTTTCCGCCCAGCCCCGCGCATGCGCCAGACCCGCATCCGGCTCGCCGTAAGTGAGGTTCAGTATGGCCAGCGAGCCGCCCGGCCGCAGCGTTTTCGCGGCGGCCGCCACATGGGCGTCGGCCACCCCGGCCTGGACAAAATAGGGAAAGCTGTCCACCGCGAGCACCAGGTCCAGGCTGTCCGCCGGCAGGTTGGGCGGCCCGCCATCCGTCACCTCGAAGACTACGTTCGGCAGATGGCCGTGCCGCCGCCGCGCCTCGGCCACCATGGCCTTCGAGACGTCCAGCCCCAGGATATGCGTGCAATGCGGGGCCAGTGCGGCGGACAATCGCCCTATGCCACAGCCGAGGTCGAGCATCGCTGCATGGGGGCGCATGAACTCTCGCAGCCAGTCCACGATCTCGGCCGTGGCGTGGGCGAGCAAAGCGGGATCCCCCAGCGTGTAGGCGGCGACGCTGGCTTCCGGGGCGGCGCGCACCGCCCGATCGAACATGCGGGCGATGGCTTGCGGGTTGGACGCGGCTGCGTGGTCCACAGAGGCGTCCCGCAGCATGGCGGCAAGCCGGTCCAGGCGGTCGAGGTTGGCATGGAACGCGGCCGAGAGGGGGGTGCCGCCAACAGTGTCGGCGATCTGCGCGAGGGATTGGCCGGCCAGGGCAAGGCGGGCCAGGGCGCCCTCGGCGGAGATGCGGCCCGCCACGAACTCTGCGACGGCGTCGTTCATGCGTCACGAAGAAAGCGGCGCGTGGCGTTGTGCCGGTCTGTGGCGCCCCAGGCATATTTGTAGGCTTCGGCACCGCGTAAAAAATGCAGCTCGCTTCGGCCCTCGGCGGCGGCCTGTTCGGCCAGTGCGGCCAGCAGAAGCGAGCCCGGGCTGCAATGGGCGTGGTCGGCGGCGAAGCCGCCCAGGTAAAGCATCAGCCGGTCCTGGGTGAGCAGGGCGACGCAGCCGGCCGCCGGTGTGCCCCCGATGCGCAGCACGGCCGCCCGCAGGGCGCCGTCGTCCAGCAGGCCAGGGGCGGCGGCGATCAGGGTCGCGCTTACCCGCGGGTCGGACAATACGCCGCCGGGTTCACCACGCGCCGTCCAGCGTGCCGTATGCATGTCCAGCACGCACCCCAGCACGCCGGCCAGGGTTTCGGGCACGGCCAGTTCCAGCGACCAGCCACCGGCCCGCTCCGCGCGATGCCGGTTCATGCGCAATTTTCGATGTGAACTGGCGGGGACGCAGGTGCGCAGGTCGGCACCGGGCCGGGGCAATCCCAGCACGGGGCAAGGGTCGGCCGCGTGCAGCCTTGCCCGCCAGCCTAGCGGGGGCGTGCAGACGCGCAGCGGAGAGCCGGGTGGCAGGTCGATCAGGTCGCAGACCGTCACCTCTCCCGCCTGGGCAAGCACGGTCCCCAGCAGGCGTTCCGCGGCATCGCCGGGCGCGTCGGGCGCGATCAGCGCGTCCAGACAGTCGCTCAACCCGGCGCCCAGGGGCAGCAGTTTCCCTTCGTCCAGCACGTAGGCGGGTAGCAGGCCCGCCAGCACGCCATTCCGACGCAGCACGCCGATCGTCAGGCGCTGGCCGGCGAACTGCGACCACCAGGCGAGCTGCCATGCGGGATGCTGGAAGGGCGTAGTGCCAGGCACGCGGCGCCATAGGGCGCGCCACGCGGGCGCTAGCGCACGGAGATCGGCCTCGGTGGTAATGCAATCTAGGTCGAGCACCGTCAGGCGGCTTGCGCGCGGCGTTCGGCGAGTCGGGCGTAGCGGTCGAGATAGGCGCCCACCATGCGCTCCAGTGAGAACCGCCTGCGGGCCACCTCGCGGCAGGTGTCGGGCGCGATCTCGCCGGTGCGGTGCATCGCGCCTGCCATTTCAGGGACGTCCTGCACGAGGAAACCGGTTCGTCCTTGCTCCACGATGCCGGCGAGCGCGCCGGCGGGATATGCCAGCACCGGCGTGCCGCAAGCTGCTGCCTCCATGGCGACCAGCGAGCTGGTCTCGGGCGCCAGGCTGGGGATCAGCACGCAGCGTGCGGCGGTGAGCAGGCGGCGTTTGCGCACGAACCCGGCCGGCCCGATGAAGCGCCGGGTCCTGTCCAGATACGGGGCGACCTCGCGGGCGAAATACGCCTGGTGCTCAGGGTAGGGGAACACGGCCCCGGCGATCAGCAGGGGCAATCCCGCGCGGTGCGCGGCTTGCAGGGCCAGATGCTGACCTTTTTCAGGGCAGATACGCCCCAGCATCAGCGCGAAGCCGCGCCGTGCATGCCGGGCGGTCAAGCGCGCCGTATCGACCCCATTCGGGATGGGGGGCAGCAGTTTCGGATGAACCGGACACGTTTGGCCCTGATCGTCTGAAACGCAGGAAAGCCACAGATCTGGCCGGTTCGGCAGGGCCGGGTACCAGGCCGGCGGCAAGTGCAGGGTGGCCAATATCGGGGCGCCACCCGTGTCCGCCGGCAGGGTGTCCGGGAAATCCAGGCCGTGCATGTGGACCACATCGACGCGTTCGTGCCGCAATGCGTGGCGCACCGCCTCCTGCGTCGCCGATCGGGCAGCCGCACGGTGCGCCGGCGTGGCGCGGGAGTCCGGATCGATGCCGGTGTCGATCAGACGTCCGGCTGCCTCGCTGCCGCGGCAGGCCACCACGATCGACCGGTGGCCGGAAACGGTCAACGCGTGGTCGAGCGTGGAGAGCATCTGCTCGGCGCCGCCCACGGCATCGGGCCCGACGGGTGCCAGCGCGTAGGCGACGCTCAGGATTGTGAGCGCGGGGAGCATGCCGGCCGGGAGCTAGAGCACCATCCGATCGAACGGAGTCGTTCGGTCGGACAAAGATGCTCGTCAAAACAAGGAGTTAGAGCTTGGTCCCTGAGCCAATGCGAACGGACCATGCTCTAGCCCGCCTGGTGCAAGAGTTTTTCGAGCGCCGGTGCACGGCCGGGGGCAAAGCGGCGCAGCATGGTGGCGCAGAACTCCGCGAATTCCTCCGGGTGACTTGGCGGCGAGGTGTGGTGCGGCATCAACCCGCGACTTTCAGGTGTAAAGCAGAAGGTTACGGTTACGTTAAAATCTTCCAGCGCGCGCATTTGCCGGTCGAACCAGGCTTCGGCCCCGGGGCGCAGCCAGTCGGCCCAGCTCAGCCCCGTGCGCAGATAAGTGACGCCCATCTCGCGCATCTTTCGTACGGCGTCGTCCAGCCGGTGATCCTCGAAATGGAACCACTGGCAGATGCCGAGCTCTGGCGTATAGTTGGTGAAATGCCGCGCCGCCAGCTTGGGGCGCCCATGCTCGTCGTAGAGCCCCATGTGGAAATGGCGGTAGTAGGACGATCCCTCCGCCTCGCGATGACGCGTGGTCGCGGGCCAGGCAGCTGGCAGGTCGTAGAGGCTGTACCAGTGGATGCGCGGGGCCGCACCCATCAGCAATTCGGCCGTGCGTTTAAGCCCCCATTCCTGGACTTCCTCGGCGCCGAATGTGGAAATGCCGACTTCTGAGACCCAGACGGGAAGTTTGGTAGTCCGCTGGATGGTTGCTAGTTTTTCCGGCCATTCGCCGATCGTCCAATGGTTCCAATCGAGCGGGAATCCGTGCACGGCCACTGCGTCGAGATGTTCGAGCACCCCCCGCGCTTCGAGTATGCGCAGGAAATCCGGATCGATCGGCGACATGCCGCCCAGCACGCGCGGCAACCCCGGCAATTCGGCCGCGATCGCCTGGCCGGCGAGCTTGGTCATGCGCGCGAAGATTTCCCAGCCTGGGTCATTCTCGAAATCCCAGTGGGATTTGTTGTTGGGCTCGTTCCAGATCATCGCTGCTTCGATCATTTTTCTACGCGCCCCGTGCCGGATAGACCGCGCCGTATTCGCCTGGCTCGCGCCGCACATGGCGGCAGATGAACATTTCTTCCTCTGGATGGCTGACGATCTCGTAGCCGGCGCTGCGCAGCATGGCGGCCGAGCAGGCGCGGTTGGGCGCCCACCAATTGGTGCAGTCATGCGCGTAGTCGTGCTCGATAAAATGCAGTTTCGGGTAGCCGGGATCATCGAAATGGTCCTGCTCACGGAATTCATAATCGGGCTTGACCTCGGTGACCGCATTGCTGCCGCGCTGCATCGACTGGAATACCAGCAGATCGCGCGTGACGTGCTCGTGCACCAGGTCGAGCGCCAGCAGGGGATGGCGAAGATGATAGAGCACGCCGATGAAGAACACGATATCAAAACGTTCGGCCAGCGCGCCCACATCGTAGACCGACATGCGGAGGAACTCGATGCTCAAGCCTTCGACCTCGGCGGCAAAACGCGCCTGGTTCAGATAGTCCTCGTCGAAATCGATGCCGAGCACGCGGTCCGCGCCGCGGCGTTTCATTTCCATGGCGTAGAAGCCGCCATTGCAGCCGATGTCCAGCACGGTCTTGCCTGTCAGGTCGGCCGGGATGTCGTTCGCAAAGGAGCGCCACTTGACGGCCGGAAAATCACCCAGAAAATGGTCGGGTGCGGTATGCACCCCCCGCAGATTGAGATTGTGGAACCATGGCCCCAGCGATTCGGCACGCGCCCGGATCTTTTCCAGGGTCCATTCCGTCACGTCACTCACGCCCTGCAGTCTCCTGTTCCTGTGCCATCCCGGTATCGCCCAGCAAATGCACGGCTTGGCGATAACCGTGCAGCGTACCAACGTCCACATATCGCGTGCCGGCGCGCGATGCATGCGCTTCGCCGCCCTGCTCCAGCCAGGCATTGACCAATGTGCCGATATACTCGTCGGCGCAGTCGCGTGCTCGCCACAGGCGTTCCAACTCATGCAGCGTGCGGCCGGGCAGCTTGAAGGCGCCCCAGATCCACATCGTGCCGCTGTCGGGGGATTTGACGACCACGCGCTGCACGCGCCCCTGCGCGTCGGTCAGCACCCTATCGAAAAACTCCGGGTGGTCCACAGGGAACAGCAGGAAGGTGAAGCGGTCATCCGGCAGGTTCGCCAACGCATCGGCTGGGAACCAGATCGTGTCGGGCAGCCCGACCACCACGGGCTCGTCGTGCGGGATCAGCGGCAGCGCACGAAAGATCGCGTCGCACAGGCCGCGCGGCGCATCCTGGATGACATAGGCCAGCGCCACATCACCGATCAAGCCGCCGAAATACGTCAAAATATCCGATTTTTGCGGGGAGATGACGAAACACAGTTTTTGCACGCCGGCCCGGGCCATACGCTCGACGAGATACTCGCTGACGGCCCGCGGCCGTTCCACGCCATGCGCGTCCGTGCGGCTGCCGACCGGCAGAAGTTCCTTGGAAAACGCCAGTGGCTGGATTCGCGTGCCGTGGCCGGCCGCCGGAATGATGCCCCACATCGCCGCTCAGGCCGGCACGCGCGAGGTGGCCGATTGCAGCAGCTCGACAAAGGTGGTGGCGCGATGGTCGGCGGTGTGCTCACCCAGCACGCGGTCACGTGCGCGGGCGGCGATCGTGGCCAAGGCTTCCGGCGAACGATCCAGCGCCGCCAATGCGCCTTGCGTGTCGGAGGCCGTCAGTATCTCGCGCCCAGGCTCGAAAAAACTGTCCAGGCCCTCCCATCCGTCGCTCAGGATCGGGGTGCCGCAGGCTGCGGCCTCGAACAGCCGGCCGGACGGGCACCAGCCCATGCGTGCCATGGCCGCGCGCGTCACGTTCAATGTCAGGCGCGAGGAGGAGAAAAACGCCGTGTGCTCGGCCGGTGGCAGATGGCGCACGAACCAGATGTTCTTCGCCCACGGAAAATCGGCCGGATATTGCGCACCGCCGATGACGAAACGCCAATCGGGCCGGGCGCGGGCCGGGGCCACGAACATCGCTTCGAGCGCTGCCTGACGGTCGGCGGCGTAGGTGCCCAGGTAGGACAGATCGGCTTTATACCGGGTCTGGGGCGGGACAGGGTGATAAGCGGCTGGATCGGCCCAGCCGTAGAACGGTTCGGCGCGCCTGGCGCCAAGCTGGGTGCGCAGGGCGGTCAGCGCGGCGCCACCCGTGTAGCTGAGCACCAGATCGTAGCCGGACAGCCTTTCCGGCCCGATATACGGCACGTGCTCGCCCGCCGAGAGGCGGTCCAGCGTAACCGGCGTATCCAGGTCGTAGAAACACCGCACCCGCGCACGGCTGTCCTGAATCAGGTGCGCGGCATCCAGCGCGTCCGGGCAGAACGAGGTGACCAGTGCCGCATCGGCCTCGTCCGCGCAGCGCGCCGCCTCGCGCGCAACCGAATGCCAGTCTGCGTAGAGCACCAGCCTATGCGGGCCGAGATCGGTCAGGTCGCGGTTCTGCGCGTAGTAGGCCACGTCCCGCTCGAAGAAGGTGACATGGTGGCCGGCGCGGCCGAGCGCCGCGATCAGCCCGCGCCAAAGTGTGGCATGGCCGTTGCCCCAGGACGAGCTGACCGTCAGGCCGAAGATCACCAGCCTCACAGGGCCGGTTCCGCGATGGCCAGCAGTGACGCCAGATCGTGCAGGCTGCTGAGGCGGGCGTCGCAGAGGTCGGCCAGCGCGGGTTCGCAGACGACCGTATCTTGTATCAGGGCCACCATCATGCGGGCGTCATAGGCAGCCGCGATCCCGGCCGGTGAGTCCTCCACCGCCAGGCAGTCCTGCGCGGGCACACCGAGCTGGACGGCGGCGGCGGCGAAACTGTCGGGCGCCGGTTTGCCACGGGCGACATCGTCGCGTGTCACTACAGCCGCGAACCGGGGGAGCAGGCCGGCGCGGGCGAGGTGGGCATGGGCTGTGGCGGCGCTGGCCGACGTAGCCACACCGCAGGGCACGCCGTTCCGGTCCAACATGTCGAGCGCTTCGGCGGCACCGGCCTTGATCGGGATGCCCGCCACAAGGCCAGCCGCCCGATGCCGGTAATAGGCGGCGAGAAATGGCGAGACAGGGAACACGTCGCCCAGCAATTTCGGCAAAAGAACCCGCCTTTCCGTGCTGGGAAGGCCGACGAGCCGGTCGTAGCCAGCCGCATCAAGCTGATAGCCAAACTCCGCGAGGGCCGCATGGAAGGCGGCGCGATAAACCGGTTCGGTATCCAGAAGGGTCCCATCGAGATCGAAGACTACGGCGCGGACGGCGCGCGGCAGCCGCGCCGCCTCGGCCGCGCCTTGCGGGGCTAGTCGGCGGCGGCAGGCAGGGTAGGCTCCGTCTTGATCCATCCGCGCTCGCGTTTGTCGAAAGTGTTTGTAGGCATCGACTGCGGAGGTCAACGGTTCCCTGGCCCGGCGATTGTCCGGCTGCCTTGCGGAGCCTGGGCGTGCCGGTTGTGAGCATCATCCGATCGAACGGAACCGTTCGGCCGGATAAAGATGTTCGTCACAACAATGAGATAGAGCTTGGTCGGTGCGCCAATGCGAACGGATCAAGCCTTAGCGGCTGGTCTCAAACAGGCCGGGGTTCGCACAGCCTGTGGGCCGCCGGTGCTGCCCCGGATCGCTCCGCGTGCAACGACGAAGTCGCACGCGGACTATCGGAGTCGGGCGTAGAATTACGCCGCCAGCTTGTTGACGCGGCTCTCGGCGATACCCGACAGTTTCTTATCGGCCGCCTTCTCTTCGTCGAGAGTCTGCTGCAGCACGCTGGCGCAGTCGCGGCGGCCGAGTTGCGTCGCATACGCGATCAGCGAGCCGTAGCGCGTCATTTCGTAGTGCTCGATCGCCTGCGCGGCGGACAGCATGGCCGCATCGCGCACATGCTCGTCACCGCAATCGCCGATGATCTCCTTGGTCTCGGACAAGATGCCGTCCATCGCCGCGCATGTGACTGCTTTCACCGGTTGACCATGCATCGAAAAAACCTGTTCCAGACGAGTGACCTGGTTCTTGGTTTCGGCCAAGTGGCTTTCGAAAGCCCGCTTCAGCTCGGGATTCGAGGCTTTTTCGATCATAGTCGGCAGATTTTTAACAATCTGGTTTTCGGCATAGTAAATATCCTGCAAGGTGTGCACGAACAGGTCGTCCAGCGTTTTAATTGGTTTGCTTAACAATCCCATGGGGAATTCTCCTCTGTGTTGTCCCACATGTCGCAACGCGGGCATGGCCACAGGGTCACCAGCAGTCGAGGGTTGTTGATTGTGCCGAGCTATTTTCGCGTCTGCCGGAAGGTGTGCTCGGGGGCTGGGAAGCGCCGCGCGCGAACATCGGCGGCATAGGCGGATGCCGCCCGGCTAATCTCGTCGCCCAGTTCGGCATACCGCTTGACGAAGCGCGGCGTGAAATCGTTGAACGTGCCCAGCACGTCGTCGATGACCAGCACCTGGCCGTCGCACTCGGCCGAGGCGCCGATGCCGATGGTGGGAATTGGGAGCGCGCGTGTGATGGCGGCCGCAACCGGTTCCAGCGTTCCCTCCAGCACGATGGCGAACGCGCCCGCGTTCGACACGGCCTGCGCGTCGGTGGTCACGCGCGCGGCTTCGTCATCCGTGCGGCCGGTTGCCCGAAAACCGCCCGCCACGTTCACCGATTGTGGCATCAGCCCAACATGGCCGCAAACCGGCACGCCGCGGCGGGTCAGAAAGCGAATGGTCTCGGCCATCTCAACCCCGCCCTCAAGTTTCACAGCCGAACACCCGGTTTCGGCCAGCACGCGGGCGGCGCTGTGAAAAGCTTGTTCGGGGGCTGCTTGGTAGGTGCCGAAGGGCAGATCGACGACGACGCAGGCCCGCTTGGCGCCACGCACGACGGCCGCGCCGTGCGCGATCATGGTGTCGAGCGAGACAGCGAGCGTGCTGGGCAGACCGTAGAGCACCATCCCCACCAAATCGCCCACAAGCAGAACGTCGCAATGCGGGTCGAGGCGTTGCGCCATCGGCGTGGTGTAGGCGGTCAGCCAGACCTGCGGCGTGCCCTTCATGGCGCGCAAGGCGGGCACGGTGACCGGCTTGTCAGGCGTGTGCACGCTCATAGGCCGCCGGTCCCGCCGATGTCACGCCGGAAAAAACCACCCGGCATGTGGATCGCGGACATACCCTGGTAGGCATTGTCGCGTGCGGTGGCCACATCCGGCCCGGTGCCGCAAACGGTCAACACGCGCCCGCCGGCCGAGACCACATGGCCGTCACGCAATTCGGTGGCGGCGTGGAACACGGCTAAGTGCGGCAATGCGGCCGCCTGATCCAACCCGGTGACCGGCGCCGGCTCGCTGTGCCCGACCGGGTAGCCGGCCGAAGCCAGCACCACCGCTACGCACGCCATCTCTCGCCACCGCAGATCGAAGCGCGCCAGTTCCCCATCGCAGGCCGCGACCAGGGCTGGCAGCAGGTCGGAATGCAGGCGGGGGAGCAGCGCCTGCGCCTCCGGGTCGCCGAGCCGCACGTTATACTCGATCAGTTTTGGGCCGTCGGCGGTCAGCATCAGCCCGGCAAACAGGATTCCTACAAAAGGATTGCCGCGGGCCCGCATCTCTCGCAGCACGGGGCGCACAAAGCTGTCCATGGCCGCAAGCTGCGCCTCCAGCGGAAAGTGCGGCGGAGGAGAGACCGCGCCCATGCCGCCCGTATTAGGCCCGAGGTCGCCATCCCCCACCCGTTTGAAATCCTGGGCGGCGCCCAGCAGCACCGCATTCGTGCCGTCGCACAGCGCGAACAGGCTCGCTTCCTGGCCGACCAAGCATTCTTCGATCAGGATCGTAGACCCAGCATCGCCCAAGGCGCGGTCACCCAGGAAGGAGTCGATGGCGGCCTCCGCCTCGGCCAGCGTGTGCGCCACCACCACACCTTTGCCGGCGGCCAATCCGTCCGCCTTGACCACAATGGGTGTCCCCCGGCGCTCGCAAAAATCACGGGCGGCGGGGGCGTCCTCGAACCGTTCCCAGCGGGCGGTCGGTATGCCGGCCGCATCGCATATGTCTTTTGCAAATGCCTTGCTGCCCTCCAGCGCGGCGGCCCCGGCGCCCGGGCCGCAGCAGCGAATCCCGGCGGCCGCCATGGCATCGGCCAGGCCGGCCACCAGCGGCGCCTCCGGACCCGGCACCACCAAGTCGATTTTTTTTGAGCGCGCGAAATCGACCAGGGCGGCCAAATTGGTGGCCGCGATCGGCACGTTTTCGGCCAATGTCGCCGTCCCCGGATTACCCGGCGCCACATAGAGTTGTGTGAGCAAGGAACTGTTCGAGATGGCCCAGGCCAGCGCATGCTCCCGTCCGCCCGCGCCCACGATCAGCACCTTCATCCTGCCCACATCCTTTGCCGGGCCGCCCCCCTAGCATAGGGTCACGCCATGGACGAAGCCGCGCCCACGAAGACCAACGTCCCCGAATACAGCGTGGGCGAGCTGTCCGGCGCCATCAAACGCACGCTGGAAGGCGCTTTCGGCCGAATCCGCGTTCGTGGCGAGATCACCGAGTGCAAGCAGTACAGCGCCGGCCACACGTATCTGAGCCTGAAGGATGAAGGCGGCAAAATCCGCGCGGTCATCTGGAAAACGACCCTGGCCCGCCTGAGCCTGCGCCCCGAGAACGGCGTGGAAGTCATCGCCACTGGAAAAATCTCGGCCTATGGCGACCGCTCGGAATACCAGCTGATCATCGACCGCCTGGAATACGCCGGAGCCGGCGCCTTGCTGGCCCGCATCGAGGCGCTACGCCTGCGCCTGGCCGCCGAGGGACTGTTTGCCGCCGAACGGAAAAGCGCCCTGCCGCGGCTGCCCGCCACGATCGGTGTCATCACCTCGGCCAGCGGGGCGGTGCTGCACGATATCATGACGACTGTGGCCCGCCGTTTTCCGCGCCCGATCCTGCTGTGGCCGGTGGCGGTGCAGGGGGCGGGGGCGGCAGAGCAGATTGCCGCCGCCATCGCCGGCATGGACCGGCTGCCGGCGCACGGGATCGCGCGGCCGGAGGTGCTGATCGTGGCGCGGGGCGGCGGCTCGCTGGAGGATCTGATGGTCTTCAACGATGAGGTGTTGGTCCGCGCCGCCGCCGCCTGCCGCATCCCCCTGATCAGCGCCGTGGGCCACGAGACCGACACCACGCTGATCGACCACGTCAGCGACCGCCGCGCGCCCACCCCCACGGCCGCAGCCGAGCTGGCCGTGCCGTCGCGCACCGAACTGGTCGCCGACCTGGCGCAAACCTCGGCCCGGCTGGCGGCCGGACTCGACCGCGCGCTTCAGGCTGGCGGCACACGGCTGCGCGCGGCCGGCGCCAGCCTGCCGGACCTGCCCGGCATCGTGGCCGGCGCCCGCATGCGGCTGGACGATCGCGCACACCGCCTGTCGCTTTCCGTGCCCAACTTGCTGGCCGCGCGCGCCGCCGCCCTGCACCGGACGGAACGCCACATCCCGGATCCGGGCACGCTGATCGCCGCCCGCCGGGCCGCGCTCGGGCTGGCGGGACTGGGCCTGCTCTCCGGCCTGCGCCACGGCGTGCAACGCCATCGCGAGGCGGCCGCCCGCGTGCTGCCCCGCCTGTCGCTGGCCGGCACCGTGGCGCGTCTGCGCGAGCAGCGGGGGCGGCTGGACGTTGTCAGCGCGCGGCTGGAGAGCGCGTCGTACGAGCGCGTGCTGGCACGCGGGTTCGCCCTGGTGCGCGATGCGGCGGGGCGGCCGGTGACGTCTATTACCCAAGTATCGGCGGCTTCGCGACTGAGAGTGCGTTTTGCGGATGGGGAGATCGGGGTGGTGGCGCAGGCTAAACAAGGCCTTCTTTTCTGAAGAAAAGAAGCAAAAGACTTTTGTTGATTAGGCACGCTAATAGTCATCAAAGATCAAACGGATAGTTCCTAGTCAACCAGCGAATTGCAAGCGCGATGGGAAGTCCCAAGACAACCATCCCTACACAGGAGCCAATGATCCCAGGACGAATTATCTGAGCTAAACGGGATGAGGCAACTAGAGCATGATCCGTTCGCATTGGCTCACGGACCAAGCTCTAGCTTATTGTTTTGGCGAGCATCTTTATCAGACCGAGCGATTCCGTTCGATCGGATGATGCTCTAACACCACAATAGTTACTACATCGTTTCGAAGGCTAAGTTGTTTGCGAGGTCGATGCTTCTTTTCAGGAAAGAACATTCCTAAAACGTCCCCGACTTCGGAAACCCGTTCGGCGGCAGCCGCCCCGCCTGCCCGCGCTCACCCAGCCAATCCCGCAACCCCAGCTCCGTCCGCGTGCGCTCCCCGCTGCGCCACGACAAACCCTCCGCAAGCCGGAACACTTTCGCGTCCGCCAACCCGCCCTCCTTGAAGCGCTGCAAGGTGACGCCCAGGCCGCGCGCCATCTGCGGTACCTGTGCCAGCGGAAACACCAGCAGCTTTCGGTTTTCACCCACTACGGCCACATGGTCGCCATCTGCCTCGAGGCATATTTTTGCAGTCTCGCCGGGCCGCAAGTTCAGCACCTGCTTGCCGGTGCGCCGGTCGGCCAGCAGATCCTCCGCCGCGACCAAAAATCCGCGGCCACCGCTGCTGGCGAGCAGATACGAAAACGCATCCCGCCACACAAAGATGTGGGCGATATCGGCGCCCTCCATATCGATCAGCGCGCGGATCGCCTGTCCGTCGCCGCGCCCGCGCGGCAGGTCGCCGGCGCGCAGCGTGTAGGCGCGGCCCTGCGTGTCCATGACCAGGATCTTGTCGGTGGTCTGGCACGGCAGCATGACACGCAGACGGTCGCCCTCCTTGAACTTTTGCGCCTCCGCATCGATCGCATGACCGGGCCGCGCGCGTATCCAACCCTTCTCCGATAAAATGACCGTCACCGGTTCGCGCTCAATGGTAACGATGTTGGACACGTCCACCGGCGCCGGCACCGCGCCCAGCTCGGTGCGGCGCGGTCCCAGCGGCGGCGTGGAGAACGCGCGCCGTGTCTCCTCGATTTCAGTCGTGATGCGCGCCCAGCGCAGCTTTTCGTCGGCCAGCAGCGCGTGCAGGTCGCGGCCCTCGCGGCTCAGCTTCTTGTGCTCGGCACGCAACTCCATCTCCTCCAGGCGCCGCAAGCTGCGCAGGCGCATGTTCAGCACCGCCTCGGCCTGCGCGTCGCTCAGCGAAAAGGCCCGCATCAGGCCGGCTTTCGCGTCGTCCTCCTCGCGAATGATTTTTATCACTCGGTCCAGATCGAGAAAGATTTTCAGGAACCCGTCGAGAATCTCCAGACGCTGCTCGATCGCGCGCAGCCTGTGCCGCGACCGGCGTTGCAGCACGACATGCCGGTGGTCCAGCCAGGCGCGCAACACACCGCGCAGGCCCAGCACTGTCGGCACGTGCTCGGCCGTCAGCACGTTCATGTTGAGCGGAAACCGCGTCTCCAGCGCGGTGGCGCGGAACATCGTCTCCATCAATACTTCCGGCTCGATGCCGCGCGATTTCGGCTCCAGCACCAGGCGTATCTGTTCGGCCAACTCGTCACGTATGTCGCCCAGCAGCGGCAGCTTTTTCTCCTCCATCAGGGCGGCTACCTGCTCGATCAGCCGCGACTTCTGCACCTGATACGGAATTTCGCTCACCACGATCGTCCACGTGCCGAACCGGCCCGGCTCGACCGCCCAGCGCGCGCGCAACCGAAACCCGCCGCGGCCAGTCTCGTAAGCCTGGTGCAGCGCCTCGGGCGTTTCGGTCAGCACGCCGCCGGTCGGAAAATCCGGCCCCGGCACATGCGCCAGCAATTCGGCGGTGGTCGCTTGCGGGTCGGCAATGAGATGGATCGCCGCCGCGCAGACTTCCGCCGCGTTGTGCGGTGGGATGGAGCAGGCCATGCCCACGGCAATGCCCGCCGCCCCATTGGCAAGCAGGTTCGGGAACGCCGCCGGCAGCACCACCGGCTCGGTATCCTCGTTGTCGTAGGTCGGCCGGAAATCGACCGTGTCGTCGCCGATACCGGCGAGCAATGCGGCCGCCACCGACGTCATCCGCGCTTCGGTGTAGCGCATGGCGGCCGGGTTATCGCCGTCCACATTGCCGAAATTGCCCTGGCCTTCGATCAGCGGGTAACGCACCGCAAAATCCTGGGCGAGGCGCACCAGCGCATCGTAGATGCTCGCGTCGCCATGCGGGTGGAACTTGCCCATCACGTCGCCCACCACGCGCGCGCATTTCTTGAATCCCGATGACGGGTCCAGCCGCAATTGCTGCATTGCGTAGATCAGCCGCCGGTGCACAGGCTTCAGCCCGTCGCGCACGTCGGGCAGGCTGCGGGACGTGATGGTTGACAGGGCGTAGGCCAGGTAGCGCTCGGACAGGGCAGTGGAAAAACGCGTGTCTTCGATGGTGTCGGTCACGGGCAGGCCTTCGATGTCGCGGTGGGGCCGCTATACCAGCGATGACGCCGAAATTTGACATCCCAAAAGCATAGCGGTCTATATAGCAGGCTATGGAGGGGGTTAATGACCAGCGACGTCTTGAACGAGCGCGGCCACCTGTTTCTCGGAAGCCGCCTGAAGCGCTTGGCGGAACGCATGCAGGGCGACGTCGTAGTGGTGGCGGAACGAGCGGGGCTGGCCATACAGCCGGGCCAGTATCCGCTTTTGGCCACGCTGGACCGCTACGGGCCGCACACGGTGGGAGAACTGACCCAGGCATTGGCGCTGAGCCAGCCAAGTGTGACGCGCAGCGTGGCGGGACTGGCCGAAATGGGCCTTGTTGCCGTCAGCCGGGTGCATCGCGACCAACGCCAAAAAACCGTGTCGCTGACCGAGGCGGGAATGGCGGCGGTCGAAAAATCCAAGCTGATGGTATGGCCGCGAATCGAGGCGGCGGTAGCCAGGATGACGGACGGCTTGTCCGGGTCACTGCTGGACCAGATCGCGGCGCTTGAAGGGAAGCTGGCCGAGAAGCCGTTGCACGAGCGGGCGTTGGCAGCCGCCGGCGCCGGCCTGTCGATACGCGAGTTCTCCGACGACCTGGCCCACGCCTTTCGCGACATCAACGCGGAATGGATCGGCGCCATGTATCGCATCGAACCCACCGACCAGGACGTGCTGGACAACCCGCGGGCGCGCATCGTGGACCCCGGCGGGGCGATCCTGTTCGTGGAGGCCGAAGGCGTGGGTATCGTGGGCACCTGCGCGTTGCAGAAAACCGGCGAGCGGTCGTTCGAGCTGACCAAGATGGGTGTGCGCGCCTCCGCCCGCGGCTGCAAGGCGGGCGAGTTCCTGCTGCACGCGGTGATCGCGCGCGCGATGCACATGGATGCCGATCCGCTGTATCTGCTCAGCAACCGCAAATCGGCCGCCGCGATCCATCTGTATGAAAAGCTGGGTTTCATGCACGACGACGATATCATGAACGCGTATGGCGCGCGTTATGCGCGTTGCGATGTGGCGATGCGCTACCGTCCGCAGCGCTGAGCGGACACCGTCGGGAGGTTTGCAATGCCGGCGAACGCCGCGCTGTATCGCCAAAAGCTGACCACGCCGGCGCAGGCGGTTTCGCTGATCCCGTCCGGCGCCAGGATCGCCATGGGATTGGGCGTCTCGCAACCGCCACGACTGCTCGGGGCGCTGGCCGATCGTGCCGCCACGGGAGAGGTCGATGGCGTAACAATGTATTACCTGCTGTCCACGGCGGTTGCTGGTCAAACGGTGCTGCGCCCCGAACTCCGCGCCCGCATCACGCCCATCAGCCTGTTTCACGGCCCAAACGAACGCGCGCTGGACAGGCAGGGCGCCGCGCTCGGCCTGCCGCCGATCGATCTGCTGCCGACCGCCTTCAGCCAGGCGCCGCGCGTGCTGACGCGGCATGTGGGCGTGGACACGTTGTTGACCACGGTAGCGCCGATGGAGAGCGGACGCTTCAGCCTTGGCACCAACACCGATTACGCGCTCGCCGCCTCCAGAACCGCGCAGCGTGTTATCCTGGAGGTCAACCCGAACATGCCGCGCGTGGCCGGCGATTGCACGATCCCCATCGAAGCGGTGAGCGCGCTTGTCGAGAGTGATACCCCGCTGATCGAGGTTCCAGCCTCTGCCCCGCGCGCTCAGGACGAGGCCATCGGAAAGATAATCGCGGGCCTGGCACGCGATGGCGATTGCCTGCAGATGGGGATCGGCGCCGTGCAGGACGTGGTCTGCGCCGCGCTGCGACACCACCGGCACATGGGCATCCATACCGAGTTGATGACGCCAGGCCTGGCCGAGCTTGTGCAAGACGGCGTGGTCGATAACAGCCGCAAGACGCTGCACCACGGCCGCACCATATTCACCTTCGCCATGGGCGACCGCGCGCTCTACGATTTTCTGAACACTAATCCGCAGGTGGAGGCGTATCCGGTCGATTACGTGAACGATGCCGCTATCATCGAGCGCAACGCCAACATGCTGTCGGTGAACGCCACATTGCAGATCGACCTGCACGGCGCATGCAACTCGGAATGCGTGGACTGGCAACAGTACAGCGCCGCCGGCGGCCAGCTCGACTTCGTGCGCGGCGCGTCGAGCGCGTCGGGCGGCCGCTCCATCATCGCCTGCCACGCCACGGCGGCGCGCGGCACCGTCTCACGCATCGTGCCACGCCTGGACGGGCCGGTGACCACGCCGCGCAACGACACCCAGATCGTGGTCACCGAGTACGGCTGGGCCGATCTGCGTGGCAAGACTCTCGCCGAACGGGCGCGCGCGCTGATCGGCCTGGCGCATCCGGACTTTCGCGAGGGGTTGGAACGCGCGGCCTGGCAGCAACGCATGCTCGCGTGATCAAGCTTTTCTTCCGCCCCATCATCGCCTAGCTTCCACCACAGACAACGGTGTTCGGGAACGCGGTGCGATGCCGCGGCTGCCCCCGCAACTGTAAGCGGCTTCGTGTCCGCCCCAAAGGCCATTGCCGCAGCATCGCGGTGAGAAGGCGGGGCGGATCGGTCTCGCAAGAGGCCGGGCCGCGAGCCAGGAGACCGGCCGGTGTCGAGAGTGCGCGCGCGCGTCGGGCGGGGTGTACCGAAGCAGTGGGGAAGACCCGCATGCGGCAATCGCCGTGTAGCGGGCCGTTCGCGAAAGACTTCGTGGCGGCCACTGGAGTCGTGTGCCCATGCGCCTGCTCATCCTGGCGATTGCCGCCACAGCCTCGCCCTGCGTTGTCCACGCGCAGGCAAATCCGGACTTACCCGAGAACATCACCGTCACGGCCACGCGTGTGCCGACCACGGTCGAAAACCTGCCGGCCGGCGTCACGGTCATCGACAGGAAGACGATCGAGGAGCGCGGCTACCTCTCGCTCGTGGACGCACTGCAGGCCGTGCCCGGCCTGCGCGTGGTGCAGAGCGGCGGCCCTGGCAGCCAGGCCAGCGTCTTTGTCCGCGGCACCAATAGCAACCACGTGCTGGTGCTGATCGATGGCGTGCCCATCAACGATCCGGGCGATCCGGGCGGCGCCTTCAATTTCGGCGTGGACACGCTGGCCGATGTGGAGCGGATCGAGATCGTGCGCGGCCCGATCTCCAGCCTGTACGGCACGGGCGCCATCGGCGGCGTCATCAACCTGATTACGCGCCACGGCCGGGGTGCGCCGCACGGCCATCTGACGCTCGCCGCCGGTGCGCCACGCGCCGGGCTGGCGCAGGGCGATGTGTCCGGCGGCTTCGGCATCTACGATTACGCCGCCCAACTGCAGGGCCTGTCCGAATACGGGTTCGACCAGACGCCGAAGCGCCAGACGGTGTACACCGGCGAACCGGATGGCGACCGCAGCAAGCTGGCACAGCTCGAATTGGGCGTCACGCCTATGCCGGACACACGGTTCTCCGTCCTGCTGCGCGCACGCGACGCGAAATACGGCTTCGACGAGGCATATGGCGGCATCACGTACGACGGCGGCAACGCCACAGGATATGATGCCGCGCTGTTCGGGCGCGCCGGTGTCACCAGCAAATTTCTCGATGGCGCCGGGGACACCAGCCTTTACATAACCCGCTTGCAGACGGACCGCCGCTACACCGTCACGCTCGATGCGGCCGACCCGAACCAGGCGGTGGGCGATAGCCGCTATCACGGGCGGCGCACCGACACGCAATGGAACAACACCGTGCACCTGCCGGACGAGGGCGCGTTCACCGCGAACAGCGTGACGTTCGGCTTCGAACAGCAATCCGACCAGGCCGATACCAATCTGAACACCCGATCCGTAAGCTTTGGATTTCCGGTCCTCGACCGAGCCATCTTGCACGCGCATGACGATGCCGCGGCGGGCTATTTCGGCGCGCAATCCACCGTGCTCGGCCGGCTGGCACTGACCGGCCAGTTGCGCGAGGACGCCACCACCGTCGCCGGCGACGCGTTCACCTGGCGCGCCGGCGGCGTGCTCGACCTGCACGAACTATCCTCGCATATCCATGTCTCGTACGGCACCAGCTTCCGCGCGCCGGCATTGTACGACCGCTACGGCATCGACAGTTTCGGCTATCGCGGCAATCCCCATCTGCGGCCGGAACACGCCCAGGCTTACGAGGCAGGCTGGACTTTGGACATTCCCTGGACACGAACCCGTTCGGCGAGCGTGTCGGCCACCTATTTCGACAATCGCATCCGCGACCTGATCGAAACGGCTTATGCGCCCGATTTCCTGTCATCCACGCAGATCAACGTCGAGCACGCGCGCGCCCATGGCGTGGAAACCACGCTCACGCTGCGCGCCTCGCTTTGGCTGCAGGCCGACCTCACCTACACCTATACCAACTCGCGCTACACCTCCAACTTCGGCACTTCGTTTTCCGCCGGCATGCAGCAACTGCGCCGCCCATATAACCAATGGTCCGGCAATGTGCGCCTCACACCCATCCACGGCGTGGTCATCGCGCCCGAACTGCTCTACATCGGCGCGTTCCAGGATTTTCCGGCCGGCAATGACGGCGTCCAAGGTTTCGCCGTGGGCCGCTCACCCTCGGGGTTGATCTTCAACCTCAACGCCACCTGGCAGGTGACGCGCGCCGTAGAACTGTTCGCCTGGGGCAAGAACCTCGGCAACTCGCGCTTCGAACCGGTCAGCGGCTACGCAACACCCGGCGCCTCCGTACTGGCCGGCACGCGCCTGTCCTTCTGATCGGTCAGCCGTCGATGATCCCGCGTATCTTCTGTGCGAGCGCCACCATGGAAAACGGTTTGGTGATCACCGTCATGCCGGGCTCGAGACCTCCGTTGCCGAGCACGGCGTTCTCCGCGTAGCCCGTCACGAACAGCACTTTCAACGTCGGCCGGCTCACCCGCGCCGCATCGGCCACCTGGCGGCCGTTCATGCCGCCAGGCAGGCCCACATCGGTGATCAGCAGATCGATGCGCTGGTCGGTCTGCAGAATGCGCAGGCCAGCCGGGCCGTCGGGCGCCTCCAAGGCGCGATAACCCGCATCCTCCAGCACCTCGACGATCAGCATCCGCACGGTCGGTTCGTCGTCGATCACCAGCACGGTTTCGCCCTGCGCTGGCTCGTCCTGCTCGGGTTTGCCCGTGTGGATCTCCGCCGATGCCGCCTCCGCCGAGCGTGGCAGATACAGGCAGATGGTCGTGCCATGGCCGGGTTCGGAGGTGATGTGCACCTGGCCGCCGGACTGGCGCACGAAACCGTGGATCATCGACAGGCCCAAGCCGGTGCCCTGTCCCAGCGGCTTGGTGGTGAAGAACGGGTCGAAGGCACGGCTGACGATATCCGGCGTCATGCCGATGCCGGTATCGATGACACAGATGGTGATATAGTCGCCTGGCGAGACATCGCGCTCGCGCGCCTCGCGCTCGCCCAGGGTGGTGTTGTCCGTCTCGACCGTGATGCGGCCGCCATCGGGCATCGCGTCGCGCGCGTTGATCACCAGGTTCAGCAGCGCGTTTTCGAGCTGCGAGGAGTCGACTCTGGTAGGCCACAGATCGTCCGTGCCGCCGATCTTCAGGTCCAGCTCCGGGCCGATCGCGCGGCGTATCAGATCCTCCATGCCGGCCACCAGCCGGTTCACATCGGTCGGCTTGGGGTCTAAGGTCTGCCTGCGGGAGAAGGCCAGCAATCGCTGCGTCAATGCCGCCGCTCGCCGCGCCGCGCCCTGCGCTACGTTGATATGGCGCTGGATCTCGGCGATGCGGTTCTGCGCCAGCCGCGCCTCGGCCAGTTCCAGGCTGCCCGAGATGCCCGCGAGCAAGTTGTTGAAGTCGTGCGCGATGCCGCCGGTCAGCCGGCCGACCGCTTCGGTTTTCTGGCTCTGCCGCAGCGCTTCCTGCGCGGCCGCGAGCTCGGCGGCCTGCGCCTTCTCGAATGTCACGTTGCGCGCGCTGCAGTAGAATTCATCACCCTCGGGCACGGCAACCCAGGACAGCCATTGGAACGACCCGTCCTGGGCCCGATAACGGTTTTCGAACCCCAGGACGGGTTCCCCCTGCTTCATCTTCGCGAAGAGTGCCAGGCTGCCCGGAAGGTCGTCCGGGTGCACGAAAACTTCCCAGGATGCGCCGTGCAGCGCCTCGCTCGGCCACCCCAGCACGCGTTGCCAGGCCGGGTTGGTTGCCTGGAACCTGCCATCCCGCCCGACGATGCTCAGCAGGTCCGGGCTGACCCGCCATAGCTGCGCCCGCTGGCTGCTGCGTTCTATCACCTGACGTTCCAGATTGGCGTTCAGGTCGCGTAACTGCCGCTCGCTGCGCGCCAGCGTGTCGGCCGCCTGCTTGCGATGGGTAATGTCACGATAGAAAAGGGCCAACCCGTCCGTGGTCGGGTAGGCGTTGACATAGAGCCACGCCTGCCGACCGTCCGGCCAGGTGAAAGAGTGTTCGAGGCTGACCGGCTGCCCGGTCGCCATGGCGTGCCTATAGAGCTGGCCCAACTCGCTGTGCTCGCTGCCGGGCCAGATGTCCCAATGCGTCCGGCCTACCAAGTCTTCCCGGGCTACCCCCTCCATGCGCAAGGTTTGCGCATTGACGGTGACGAGGCGGAAATCGCGGTCGAGCAGCCCGAACGCCTCGCCCATGTTCTCCAGCACGTCGTGTGCCCGGTCGCGCTCCTGCCGCAGCAGCGCGTAGGCTTCCGCACGCTCCCGCTCGGCGCGCACACGCTCGGTCGTTTCGATGACAATGGCGACGATACCGGCTGGCCGGCCTGTCTCGTCCAGCACCGGGGAGTAATCCAGGTTCAAGAAAACCTGCTCCGCTGCGCCGGACCGATACAGCGTCAGTTCCTGGTCCTTGTAGGACAGCTTACCGCCAGCCAGTCCCACGCGCATGACGTTGGCGTTAAACTCGGCCACCTCCGGCCAGCCATCGGCCACGCGCGCACCCAGCGGGTCCGGATGGCGGGCGCCGGCGAATTCCGCATAAGCGTCATTGTAGATCATGACACCGTCCGCACCCCACAGCAGTACCATCGGGACCGGCGATTGCAGCAGTAGATCGACGGTCGTGCGCAGGGTCTGCGGCCATGTGGCGATCGGGCCGATCGGGGTCGCCGCCCAGTCCAGTGTGGCGATCAGGCCGGCCATCTCGCCGCTTCCATGCGGGAAATCGCCGGTCCTCAAAATGCCAGGTGCCAGCCGATCGTCGGAAAAATTCATGTCGGGCGAATCTGTCCATCGCCAAACACCTGGTAGCGAAAACAGGTGAGCTGCTCCGGTCCCACAGGGCCGCGCGCGTGGATGCGGCCGGTAGCGATGCCGATTTCCGCGCCGAACCCGAACTCGCCGCCATCGCAGAACTGGGTGGACGCATTCCACATGGTCACCGCGCTGTCGTTTGCGGCCATGAAGGCGCGCGCTGCGGCTTGGTCCTCGGTGATGATGGCCTCGGTATGGGCGCTGCCGTGCCGCGCGATATGGGTCAGGGCTGCATCGAGGTTGTCCACGACGGCGACCGACAGCACGCTGTCCAGCCATTCCGTGTCAAAATCCGCGTGCGCTGCCGTTTCGGCCTGCGGCAGGATCGCGCGGGCGCGCGGCTCGGCGCGCAAGCGGCAGCCAAGGCGGTCGAGGTCGGCCGCGATCAGCGGCAGCAGGGTGGGCGCGCAGGCCGCGTCGATCAGCAGCGTCTCTGTGGCACCGCAGATGCCGGTACGACGCATTTTGGCGTTGACCACGATTCGGCGCGCCATGTCCGGGTCGGCGGCGGCGTGCACGTAGGTGTGGCAAAGCCCCTCGGCATGGGCCAGCACAGGCACCCGCGCCTCCGCCAGCACGCGGGTGACCAGCGACTTTCCGCCGCGCGGGATAAGGAGGTCGATTAGTCCGGAGGCGGCCAGCATCTCGGCCACCATGGCGCGATCCGTGCCCGGAACCATTTGCACGCTGGCTTGCGGCAGGCCGGCTTGCATCAGACCTTCGATGATGGCGGCGTTGATGACGCGGGCGGTCGCAAAACTTTCGGAGCCGCCGCGCAGGATGACCGCGTTGCCGGATTTAACGCAGATGCCGGCCGCATCCGCGCCCACGTTCGGGCGGCTTTCGTAGATCATGCCGATGACGCCGATCGGGGCCGGCACGCGGCGTACCGTCAGGCCGTTGGGACGTGTCCACTCGGCCAGCGTGCGTGCCAGCGGGTCGGGCAGGGCGGCGATGTCGGACAGGCCCTGTGCCATGGCTTCGATGCGTGCCGGTGTCAGGGTCAGCCGGTCACGGAAGGCGGCCGCGCCGCGAAAGGCGGCCAGGTCCCCGCGGTTGGCGGCCTCGATCGCGTTGGTCTGGCACCGAATGGAAGCAGCGGCGGCGCGCAATCCCGCGTCACGGGCGGCGCCATCCAGCCGGGCCAGCCCGCGGGCGGCGTGCCGCGCTTCCTGCGCCAAGGACGCGATGTGTGAGGCGGGAGCAATCGCGTCCATACGGCGCCAGCGTAACGTGTGCCGCTCACCGGGTAAACGCGGGCCGGCGCAGCGTTTCGTTTGCAGTAGGACCAGCCTGCTGGCATGACCGGCCCGCCACCCTTCAGAGGACCGCGAGCGATGAAAAAGCCCTATGCCCTGCCGGCGTTGACGGCCGCCGCCCTGCTGCTGCCCGCCTGCGCGCAGATCCTGCAAGCGGCCTGGTCGCCGCCCAGCCGCGACCCCTCGCATGTCAAAGCCGGCACCTACAAGGTTGAGCCATACCATACGCAGGTGCTGTTCAGCGTCCTGCATTTCGGGTTCACCAACTACTACGGCAACTTTTCCAACGCTTCCGGCTCGCTGTCGGTAAACCCGAAGAAGATTGGCGACATGTCGGTCTCGATCAGCGTTCCGGTCAGCTCGGTGGCCACCACCAGCACGGTGCTGGACGGGGAGTTGCGCGCGGCCGACTGGCTGGATGCGGCGCACTACCCGACCATGGTGTTCCGCTCGACCAAGGTGACGCAGACCGGCCGGGACACGGCCGACGTGGACGGCATGCTGACCCTGCATGGGGTGACCAAGCCGTTGACCCTGCATGCGACGTTCAACGGCTCCGGCGTGAACATGCTGGACCACAAGGAGACGGTGGGCTTCTCGTTGACCGGCAGCCTCAAGCGCAGCGATTTTGGCGTGACCAAATATGTGCCGCTGGTCAGCGATGAGGTGACCCTGATGATCTCAGCCGCGTTCGAAAAGGCTTAAGCGCCGCCCGACGGCGGCGGCGGGCGGCGGCAACCTTCCTTTCACCGCCGGACTGCTTACTTGCCGAGCAGGGCCGTGCGTGAACACACTCGCGGCGACACAAGGATTTTCGCCGATGCGCCTTCCCCTCCGCCTGGCCTTGGCTGCCGCCCTGACGCTCCCTGCCGCGGCCCGTGCCCGCGGCGCGCCCGACAGCTTCGCCGATCTGGCGCAGACGCTGCTGCCGGCGGTGGTCAATATCAGCTCCACCCAGAACGTGCAGACGGCCAACAGCGACAAGGGGCCCGAGATGCCGGTCTTCCCGCCCGGCTCGCCGTTCGAGCAGTTTTTCAAGGATTTCATGAACCGACACGGCCATGGCGGGAGCGGCGGCGGGGGAGGCGACGAGGATAATGGCGACCCGGGTGAGGATCAGCCCGATGGCGAGCAGGGCCAGGCCGATCCACATGGCGGAGCGCACCCGCACCGCATGCAGTCCTTGGGCTCCGGCTTCATCGTCGATCCGTCCGGCATCGTGGTCACCAACAACCACGTCATCGACGGTGCCGACGAGATCACCGTCACCCTGCAGGATAATACGACGCTGAAGGCCACGCTGATCGGCCATGACGACCGGAACGACATCGCGGTCTTGCAGGTGCATCCCAGCGGAAAATTGCCGTTCGTCAAATTCGGCGACAGCGAGGCGAGCCGGGTGGGCGACTGGGTGCTGGCGATCGGCAACCCGTTCGGGCTGGGCGGTTCAGTGACTGCCGGCATTGTGTCCGCGCGCGGGCGCGACATCCAGCAAGGGCCGTATGACGATTTCATCCAGACCGACGCCGCCATCAACCGCGGCAATTCCGGCGGGCCGCTGTTCAACATGTCCGGCGAGGTGGTCGGCATCAACACGGCCATCTACTCGCCCTCAGGGGGCTCGATCGGCATTGGGTTTTCCATTCCCTCCGACGAGGCGAAGAACGTCGTCGAGCAGCTCGAAAAATATCATCGCCCGCGCCGCGGCTGGCTGGGCGTGCGCATCCAGCAGGTGACGCCCGATCTCGCCGAAAGCCTTGGCCTGCACGAGGCCGATGGCGCCATGGTCGCCGGCGTCAACCATGACGGCCCGGCCGACCGCGCGCACATCCAGAACGGCGACGTGATCCTGACCTTCAACGGCCAGAAGCTGAAGGAAATGCGCACTCTGCCGCGCGTGGTGGCCGAGACGCCGATCGACTCGCACGTGCCGGTCGACATCTGGCGCGCAGGCCATCGTCAGACGATCCAGGTTGTAGTCGCCGAAATGCCGGACGATCAGAAGGACGCCTCGGCCGCCGCGCCTTCGTCCAAGGCGCCGCCGAATACCTCTGTGGCGTTCGCGGGGCTTGGGTTGCGCGTTTCACCGCTGACCGATGCGACGCGCCAGAAATTCAAGATCGACGCGCAGCAGAAGGGTGTGGTGATCACCGATATCACGCCAGAGGGGGCTGCGGCCGATCATGATCTGAAGGCGGGCGATGTGATCGTGCAGGTGGCGCAGGTGGCGGTATCGTCAGCGGCCGACATGCAGAAGCAGATCGACGCGGCGCGCGCCGACGGGCGCAAATCGGTGCTGTTCCTGGTGCAGGGGCAGGACGGGATACGGTACGTGCCTTTGCCGATGCCCAAGAGGTAGTTACAGGAAAGCAAGCGGTCCTTTTTTGAAAAAAAGGACCAAAAAACTTTTTTCCGTTTGTTCCGCGATAGCACGAACGGAAGTTTTTTGCTTCTTTTTTATCAAAAAAGAAGCCCTTGCAAGCTCGGCGAAAGAAAGCCCGAGGAAACGGCCGCACATCAAACATCGATCAGCATGCCGTCACACGCCACCTCGAAGCCCGCCGCCTCGACCTGCGCACGCTCTGTTGATCCATCCAGCAGCATCGGGTTGGTGTTGTTGATGTGAAAATACACGCGGCGGGTGGATAGGCCGGCCAGGCGGGTGAGGGAGCCTTCCGCGCCAGTGACGGCGACGTGGCCCATGCGCTGGCCGGTCTTATGGCTGAGGCCGGCGCGGACCATTTCGTCGTCGGTGAACAGGGTGCCGTCGAACAACAGCAGGTGGGCGTCGCGCAGCCGGTCCAGCACCGCGTCGGTGATGCGTGCGCAGGCCGGGGCGATGATGGCGGTGCGTCCTGCGCCGTCGAGCCTGGCGGCGTAGGTGGCGGCCGGCTGTGCGATGGCCGCCCCGCGATCCTCCTCATAGAGCGGCACTTTACCGGGCATTTCGAGCAGGGTCAGGGACAGGCCCAGCCCGGTATCCATCGGAACGTCAGGCGCGATCTCGATTTTTTCGACCAGTGCCGGGTCGAGTGCCGCAAACAGGCGGTTTTCCGCGATGATGCGCAGGATGGGTGCCGGCGCCCACACGCGCAGCTTCTGCTGCTCACGCAGCACCAGCAGCCCGGCCAACCCGTCCACGTCGGCGCTGACCAGGACGATGCCGGCAATCGGCGATTGCCGCGGCCCGGTCGGGGCAAGCTGGGGATTTTGCAGAATTTGCTGTCGCAGATCGGGGGAGGCGCCCACCAGCACCCATTTTTCCGCCTCCACACTGACCGCCACGCCGACCTGGGTACGTGGCGCTAGCCCTGGGGTCGCCGGCGCGGGCCAGGTTGCACAGCGCGCAGCCGCAATTCCACTGCGGAAACCCGCCGCCGGCGGCGGAGCCAAGGACGAGACATTTCATGAGGGCGGTGTGGCGAGCGTTCCCGGGAATGGCAAGAGTCACCCGCTTGACGTCCGGATTCGGCCGCGAGCGGAACGGCAGGTTCCATGCAGCCACCCGCGAAGGCTGCCCTTATTTATGCAGAGCTTTATCGAAAGGTGCTCACCAAGGATAATCATTGAAAGTAATCCCAGGTAGTTTTGAAGGCGAACGCCTAATCACCCTCCGTGTGGCCCGAGCACTGTTTCGATTGCCCACTTACCATGATAGGCTGCGTCTGGAGGTAGCCAAAGTGTCAGGACGAGGCCGGTCTTATATCTGGTTCTTAGCCGGGCTGGCCGCAATTGTGGTCGGGTTTTGGCCCAGCTTCTATGGTGATCCTCTCAGCAATGACGCCTGGCATATCGTTCACGGCGTCGCAGCAACGCTGTGGGTTTCATTGCTGATTGCCCAGTCATTACTGATAGGTCGCGGAAACAGGCAGCTGCATGAGCGCCTCGGTTGGCTTTCATCAGGACTTTTCGCAACCTTGTTCGTAACAACCAGCTATATGATTTGGCTCGAGCTGACCGGTCCGGAGCCGTTCCCTGCTGTAATTAGACAAGAGCTCCTGTTTCTCGACATCACCTTCCTACTCCTGTTCATTGCCGTGTACCTCGCTTGGCATCGCCGCCCGGCGCACGCCGCGGTTGCACGCCCGCCTTATGGGTTCCACCATCTTGATCGGATTAGGTCCGGCACTCGGCCGTCTCTACGCCCAGCATATTCCGCAAGTGAAGGGGCTGTCTGGCGCATTGTCCCTGACAATGTGGACGATCGACGTGATATTGGTTATCGCGATTTTGCTTGCTATCCGTCGCGGTCTGACCGTTCGACCGTTCCCTGCGCTGTTAGCCGCGTTCGTCACCATCCAGTTGGGCATGAGTTGGTCAACAGGACCGGTGTTTGCGAGCCTGCTTCGTGCTGTAGGCGCGCCGACATAATTCATTGCTGCTGCTAGAGCATGATCCGTTCGAACGGAGTCGTTTGGTCGGATAAAGATGCTCGCTAAAACAATGAGCTAGAGCTTGGTCCGTGAGCCAATGCGAGCGGATCATGCTCTAGATGACGAACTGCGCACTCGAGGCAGACGTCCTTGCTGTGTTGCTTCAGCGCTTTGTAGCTGGCGATCCAAAAACTTGAAAATTCACGGCCCTATATTCAGCGACGGCAGCGAAATGCGCATGAGTGACTGATTTCAAGATCAGCTATTCCCTGCCGCAACCGCAACAATGGGCGCAAAGCGGCCATTGATGCCGCTCCACCGGGCAAGCCCACCTATTGCAGCCGCGTCACCGTGTACCCCTCGCGCTGCAACAGCGCGGGCACGCCGGTCAGTCCGCACAGATGTGCGGCGCCGACCGCCACGAAGGCCGTGCCGCTGCCTTGCAGGCGTTCGCCGATCTTTTGGGCGAACCGTTCGTTGCGGCGCAGGATCAGCTCGGTCCAGACGTGCGGGTCGCGGGCGCGCATGTCGCCGTTGGTGAGTTTGTCGAGCGCGGCCTCGTCGCCGGCGCCCCAGGCGGAGAGCAGGCGGGCGAAAATCGGGCCGGTCTGGTCGAATTCGTCGATCTGTTGCTCGAGCGAGGCGAGCTGGGCCGATTCCGGCATGTCGGCCAGCATGGCGAATTGCTGGTCCAGAGTTCTCGAACGTGGCGCGCATCATGTGGTGCGCGCGGGCGTAGGCGAGCAGCGTGGATTCAGCGCCCAGGGTGACCGGCCCGGCGTGCTGCATGGCCGCACCGTTCAGCAGGATTTCAGCCAGCCACGGGCGCGCCTGGGCAACCAGCGCGGCCGGCACCTGAGTTCTGGGCGATCTGGCGCAGGAAGCGGGCGCGGTAGTCGGGTGGCAGCAGCGAGGCGGTGCTGTGCGCGGGGTAGCAGCCCGTAACGGCGTATGGCGCCCACGCTGGCGCGCAGGTCGCTAATATCGGCCTCGGTCCACAACTCGGTGGAGGCCGCCAGCGCACGTTGCAGCGCCGGTCCGAGCCAGGCGCCGGAATCGGCCTGCGGCAGGATGTGGATGGTGCCGAACAGATAGACGGTGGCGGTGGGTGCGCGCGCGATCCACAGCGCGGGGTCGGCGGCCGCCGGCCGGAACACACAGGCTAGAAGCAGCGCTGCGATGCAGCCCGCCGCCCGACGTATCACGCACATCCGACTTGCCCCCACGATCCGACCGGCAATGGATAAGTCAAGGCTGGTGCGAATGCAAAACGGTCAGGCGTCCGCCGGCTCGCACAGCCAGCGGCGCACCACCACATGGCGGTTCTCGTCAATCAGGCACACCATGCAATGCACCTCATCGACCGTCGCCAGATGCCCCAATTCAACGTCGGTCATGCCGCATTCGGGGCAGGTGAAGCGGAAGCAGCGTATCTCGGCGGCGACTATGGCCATGTCGGGTGGTCTCCACGAACGGGAAGTTGACGTCGGGGCGTCCGGCCCGGTTTCCAAGCCTGGGCACAAAAGATCTTTCAAAATCAGGCCTATTGCCCTGTGATTGCAAGTGCCGCGGCCTGAATCAACGGAACTTGCCCGGCAGGCGGGACCCTGCGTAGGCTGGCCAAAACGGGAGGATCAATGATGCGCTGGACCCTGCTTCTCGCCCTGGCCCTGGCAAGCTGCGGCACGGCCACGAACACCACGAATGCCCCCACCGGCGCGCCCACGGCGGCCAGCAGCGGCGCCGGCCCGCAACCCGGGGCCAGCGCGGGCGCCTCGGTCGGCGGCGGCCCCGCCGCCACCGGCACAGCCGACAGTGCTGGCGGCGCCAAATAGACAAAAGTCTTTTGCTTCTTTTCTTCAGAAAAGAAGCGCTTCTTTACTGATTTCTAAGTAGAGCGGCCGGCCGCACACGCAAAGCGGCCGCCGTCCCCGCATACCCGAAGGCCAGCATCAACAGGATGCACCCCAGCACGGTGGCCGCCAGCGTCCCAGGCAGGAACGACCAGGGCGCATCCAGGACCAGGCGCATCACCGCCCAGCTCGCCAGCGTGCCGATACAGGCGGCGATCACGCCGGCGGCGGCCCCGATCGCGCCGAACTCGGTCAGCCAGGCGGCGCGCACCTGGCCGCGCGTGGCGCCCAGCGTGCGCAGTACCACCGCCTCGGCAATGCGGCGGCGCTGCCCGGCGGCGACGGCGCCCGCCAGCACCAGCGCGCCGGAGACGAGGGTCACGCCACCGGCCACGGCAAGGGCTGCGCCGAGTTTGCCGACCAGGTCGGCGACACTGGCGAGGATGTCGGCGACGCGTATGCCGGTGACATTGGGCAGCGCGTCGGTCACACGGCGCAGCAGGGCGGCGTCCTGCGCCGGCGGGTCGCGCAGGGTGGCGATGTGCATCTGGGGCGCGTGCTCCAGCAAGCCGGGCGATGCGACCATGAAGAAATTGATCGACAGCGCGCGCCAGTTGATGGTGCGCAGATTGGCGACGCGGAAATCGATGTCGCGGCCGAGCACGTTGGCGCGCAGCGTATCGCCGACACGCATGCCCCAGTCATGCGCGAGCTTGTCCTCGAGCGAGACGAGCGGCGGCCCCTGGTAGCCGGCAGGCCACCATGCACCCTCCGTCACACGCGATCCGTCCGGAACGGTGGCCGAATAGGTCAGGCCGCGGTCGCCACGGAGCGCCCATTGGCTGCCGGGGGCCACGTGGGCTTGCTCGGCCGCCACGCCTTTCAGCGAGACGATGCGCATGCGCAGGCTGGGCTGCTCGTGCAGGTCGGTGGCACCGGGCGAGGCCCGCACCAGCGCGCGAAATTTTTCAAGCTGGTCGTTCTGGATATCGATGAAGAAGAAGCTGGGCGCGCGGTCGCTGAGCACACCGCTGAACTGGGCGCGTATGTTGCCCTCAATAAGCGCGACGGCCGACAACGTGGCCAAGCCTAGGCCAAGTGCCACGAGCAGCAGCGGGGTAGCGGCGGCGGGCCGGTAGAGGTTGGCGATGCCGAGCCGCAGCCAGGCCGGGCGGGCGGGCCGCGCGGCCTTCGCAACCCGCATGACGCCGTAGGCGCCGGCGCGGAACACACCGACTGTCAGCAACGCGCTGGTGCAGAAATACAGCGCGAACTTGCGGTCCACGGCACTCAGCACGATGGCGCCCGCCAGCAGCCCGACCAACGCCACATTGGCGGCCAGCACGCGCGGATTGCCACGTCCTTCCGGCAGCAGCGCGTCACGGAACAGGGCGGCGCCGGGTATTTGCGCGGCACGCCCCAGCGGCCAGAGCGCGAAGGCGGCGGCGGTGAGAAAACCGTAGAGGGCGGCAAGCAGGAGCGGGACGGGGTAGAGGCCGGCCTTGGCGGGGAGCGGCAGGAGCTGGCCAAAAAAGACAAGGCCCGCCCAGGGCAGAAACGCGCCAGCCAGCAGGCCTAGCAGGATGCCGCCGGTGCACAGCAGCATCACCTGGATCAGGAACACGGAAAAGATTAGGCGCGACGAGCCGCCAAGGCAGCGCAGCGTCGCCACGGTTCTCGCGCGTCCCTCCAGCCAGGCGCGCACGCCAGTGGCGACGCCGATGCCGCCCACGAGCAGGGCGCTCAGTCCGACGAGGACAAGGAATAGACTGGTCTGCCGCACCGCCGTCTCGAGCCCCTCCGCGGCTTGGCTCGCGTCGCGGATGCGCCAGCCGGTGCCGGGGAAGGCAGCGCGCAGCTGCGCCTCCACCACGCGGGGGTCGGCCCCGGCCGGCAGGCGCACGCGCCAATCATGCGTCAACAGCGAGCCGGGCTGGATCAGCCCGGTGGAGGGCAGGGATTTGGCCGAGATCAGCACGCGCGGGCCAAGGATGGAGGAGCCGCCGGCGTGATCCGGCTCGGCCACCAGGGCGGCGCGCACCATGAACGTCGCGTTGCCCAGCCGCACAGGGTCGCCGATATGCAGGCCCAGGCGTTGCAGCACCAGCGGGTCGGCCGCGATCCCGCCATCCAGCGCGCGGGCCAGTGGAAGCGGCGGGTCCAGCACCGCGTCGCCGATCAGCGGATAGCTCGTGTCCACCGCTTTGAGCTCGACCAGCAGACGGTCCCCGCCCGGCGCCACGGCCAGGCTGCGGAGCAGCGTCACTTCCGAGATGCGGCCGCCACGCGCCTGCAGCCAGCCGCGCAGCGCGTCCGGCAAGGGCTGCGCACCGTTCTCGATGGAAAGGTCGCCGCCGAGCAGGCGTGCGCCCTCGGTGGCCAGGCCGCGATCGACGGCCGCGCGCAGGCTGCCGACGGCGGCGATTGCTGCCACGCCAAGCGCCAGGCAGGCGAGCACCACGCGCATGCCGCGCAGGCCGCCGCGCAGGTCGCGTAGCGCCAGGCGCCAGGCCAGCATGGTCACGCGGCTTTCGCCGGGGCGTGGATCAGGCCGTCGCGCATATGCACCTGCCGGTCGCAGCGCGCGGCCAGGGCCGGGTCGTGGGTGATCAGCAGCAGGGTGGTCCCCTCGCGCGCCTGCAAGTCGAACAGCAGGTCCATGACCGCGCGGCCGGTCGCCACGTCCAGATTGCCGGTCGGCTCGTCGGCCAGCAGGAGGGCGGGGGCGGGCGCGAAAGCGCGGGCGACGGCCACGCGCTGCTGCTCGCCGCCGGAGAGCTGGCCCGGCAGATGGGTCAGCCGGTGGCCCAGGCCCACGGCACGCAGGCTTGCCTCCGCGCGATCGTATGCGCCGGGCGCCGCCGCCAGTTCGAGGGGGAGCGCCACGTTTTCCAGCGCCGTCATGGTCGGGATAAGGTGAAAACTTTGGAACACGATGCCGACCGTGTCGCGTCGCAGCCGAGCCAGGGCGTCCTCGTCCAGCGCGCGCAGATTGTGGTCATCGAGAAAAATCTCACCGCCCGTGGCGCGTTCCAGGCCGGCCAGCAACATCAGCAACGACGTTTTCCCGGAGCCGGATGGTCCGACCAACCCGACCAACTCGCCGCGGGCAAGGTCGAGATCGACGCCGTTGAGGATGTTGACCGGTCCGGAGGCCGCGGGCACCGTCAGGCGCAGGCCGCGCGCATGCACCAACGGGTTGGCGGGGCCGGGTGTGGAGGTATCCGGAAGATTGTCCATCGCGCTGCCATATGGGCCGGTTGCCGCCCGCACGAAGGCGGCGGTGCTGACTTTCCTGCTGATGCTGGCCGCACCTCCTGCCTGGGCCGCGCCGGTCCGGCTGCTGGTGTTCGGGGATTCGCTGGCGGCCGGGTATGGCCTGTCACCGCAGGACGGTTTCCAGGCCCAACTCGCCGCCGCCCTGCGCGCCGATGGGTTGGACGTGACCATCCTGGATGGCGGCGTGTCCGGCGACACCTCGGCCGGCGGGCGGGCACGCATCGAGTGGGCGTTGGGGGACCGGCCCGATGCGGCGATCGTCGAGCTGGGCGGTAATGACGGCTTGCGTGCCATTCCGCCGCGCGACATGGAGGCGAATTTGTCGGCCATCCTGGACACGCTGGCGGCCCATCATGTGCGGGTGCTGCTGACCGGCATGGAGGCGCCGCCCAATCTCGGCGCGGCCTACGGTGAGGAATTTCGAGCCGTCTTCGCGCGGCTGAGCAAGCGGCCGGGTTTGTTTTTTGATCGGTTCTTTCTTGATGGTGTGGCCGGAAATCCGACGCTGAACCAGGCCGACGCGATCCACCCCAATCCGGACGGGGTCAGACGCGTGGTGGCCCGCATAAAGCCAGCGGTGGAAAAGCTGCTTGTCGAGCGTTAGACTGGGGCATCTTCCGGTCTAGCACCATGTATGTTCCATCTGCCTACCAGGAAACCCGGCGCGACGTGCTGCTGCGCGCGATTGCCGCGCGGTCATTCGGAACGCTGATTACCGCGGGGGCGGGAGGCATACAGACAAGCCATATCCCCTTCGGCGTCGTTGAGGACAATGATCACGTCTGCCTGATCGGCCATGTTGCCCGGCAGAACCCGCAATGGCGCGATTTGGGCGATGCGGAGGCAGTCGCCTCGTTTCTAGTCGACGACGCCTACATCTCCCCGAGTTGGTATCCTTCCAAATCGGAAACCGGGAAGATGGTTCCAACCTGGAATTATGTTGCGGTCGAAGCGCGGGGCCGGCTGGAACTCGTCGAGACTGGCCCTGAACTGCTCGACCTGATCGACCGGCTTACCCATCGGCATGAGCGCGACCGGACTGCACCCTGGTCCACGGCCGATGCTCCGCCCGCGTTTACCGAGGCTTTGCTGCGGGGCATCGTCGGCATCCGGCTGCACGTACGTGAGCTGGGTGGTGCGTGGAAGCTGGACCAGAAAAAGCGTCAGGTCGACAGGGTTGGGGCTGCTCGAAGCGTGGCTGCGGAAGCCGGCGGCCAACCAATCGCGAGCCACATGGTTCGCACATTGGACGACGATCGTAATGACTGAACGATGATACGAAGACGCCGTCGCACCCGCCCAGCTTAGAGCATGGTCGGTTCAGGTGGAATTACCTGAACCGACAAACATGCCCGCCCAACTTGCAAAGTTAGAGCACGTCCGGTTCAACTTTAACGGACGTGCTCTAGGCTGCGTGCTGAAGCTTGCCCGACTGGACGATCATTTCGATGACCGCCTTGTTGAATTGCGCCAGATCGTCCGGCTTGCGTGACGTGACAAGCTGGCCGTCACGCACCATCGGCTCGTCCACCCAGGTGGCGCCTGCGTTGCGCAAATCGGTCTGCAGCGAGGGCCACGACGTCATCTTTTTTCCGCGCACAGCGTCCGCCTCGATCAGCGTCCAAGGGCCATGGCAGATCGACGCAATTGGCTTACCTTGCGTGGAAAAGTGCTTGACGAAGGCAACGGCCGATTTGTCGACGCGCAGGTAATCCGGGTTGGCGACGCCGCCCGGCAGCACCAGCGCATCGAACTGGTCAGGCGAGCATTCGGACAGGGTCTTGTCCACCTTTATCGAATCACCCTTCTGGTCGTGATTCATGCCCTGAATGGTGCCGGATTTCAGCGACACGATTGTGACTTCAGCGCCGGCCGCCTGGAGCGCTTTTTGCGGCTCGGTCAGTTCCACCTGCTCTACGCCGTTGGTTGCCAGGATAGCGATTTTCTTGCCGGCCAGTTCGTTTGCCATGGCGAGTTCTCCAATGTTGAGCCAAGCAGAACGGCAACGCAGGCGGGAGTTTCTGTAAGAACGATCACAGCACCGGCAAATGGCCATGGTCGCTGGAATTTATGGATTACGGATCAATGACTTCGCTTCCCAGCGTGACGAGCTGCGAGCGCGTGTAGAGGATCTCGGGCTCGTCCTCTTCGTCGGGCGGACGCGCCAGCCGGTCGAGGAATGCGTCCATCGCGGGGTCGCATAAGAAATCGCGCAGCCAATCCAGCCCGGGCGCCTCATCGGCCCAGTAGGCCGTGAACAGATCCAGGGTATAGATCCCGTTGCCCGCCGCGAACAGCACAACCGCCGCTATGCCGCCGCGTCCCACCGCACCCGGTCCCGGCGCGATCGGGGCGTGGTCGAGCAGGACGAAGCGGTCAAGCGCAGAGGTCATGCGAAGCGGCTGTTGCGAAATGAATTTACACGCGGCGAATACCGGCGCCATAGCCAGGCCAGCGCGAGCGCACCACTGACCGAATAGGCAGGCACCAGCAGCAGATTGTAGCGCACCTGGTTGACGGCGACAGCCGCGTTGAAGGCCAGCATGAACCAGGCCGGCAGCGCGATCACCAGCATCGGCGCTGCATTCTCTATGCCTCCACGCAGCGCTCGCCAGGTCGTCCACAGCGCAATCGGCATCAAGAAAAATCCCCACCAATGCGCGACATAGGCCCCGCGCAAAGCCAATGGAATGCTGACCAGCACGTGCTTGACGGGCATTTTGAAAATGTAGGTGTGCAACAGATAGCCGAGATGATTGGGATAGCCGCCCGCCGCCTGCAACGTCTGCGGCAGCATGTGGCGCAGGCCGATCAGGTAGAACGAGTTGTCCGCGTCCCAGCCGAAACGGTCGCAGGCGCCTGCCCCGTCCAGCGCGCGTCCGTAGGCGCGGCCGTCCGGCAGCCAGCACACGTAGGACATGGCGTATTCGCGCCACGTCATCGTGTCGAAGGCGATGCGCTGCACAAGGGTATGGCTGTCGTAGCCGCGCGTGAGCGCCAGATGCCCCAGGACAAGCGCGTTTCGCAGCAGCCAGGGGGCGAGCACGCAGGCCGCCCCGCCGGCCAGCACCGCAGCCGACGGCAGCGCCGGGCGGCGGCCGAACAGGGGCAGCGCCAGCAGGACCGCCGGCAGCGCGTAGAAAAACGCCGGCCGGGTCAGGATGGTCAGCCCCAGCAGCACGCCGGCCGCCGCCGCCCAGCGCAGCCGGCGCCCGCCCTGCGCCCGCACCGCGGCGACACCGGCGGCGATCGACGCGGTGGACAGCAGCAGGCAGGTCGTCTCGGTCATCAATGTCAGCGCTGATGCGACGAGAAGAGGTGCGGCACCCAACCCAACGAGCAGCGACAGCCAGCCCACGCCGGCGCCGCCCATGACACCGCCCATCCACCAGACCAGCCAGAAGAAGGCGCACAATTCGGCGGATTGCAGCGCGCGCAGGCTGGGCGCGTGCGATGGACATCCCGGATCCCGGTCGTTGGTCGCCACCACGCACGCCATGCCCCGGGCCAGGCCTGGATCGAGCCGGGCGGCACCAGCCACCAGCGCCGGGTAGAGCGGCGCGAAATCGCATCCCCGATGGCCGCGCCCCATCCGGGCCGGGCTGCGCGAACATGAAGCCGTCGGTGAACCGGCCTGTGGCGATCAGGTCGTGCGCGATGCCCAGATAAAATGGCTGGTCGAAGGCGGAGAGCGGCAGCGTCCTGGTGCGCTGCCACTGCAGCGCCACCACCGCCACGATGGCCAGCAACGCCAGCCAGCCGGCCTGTACTTGCCGGCTCAAGCCGCTTCCGAAAACACGAGGCGGCGAACCGTGCCGGCCAGCGGCACGGCGGCATACGCGTCCTTCACCGCCTCGGTCAGCGTCACGCCGGCCAGTTGCGGCAGGATCGCGTGGCCGATCTTCTCCCAGAACGGCGCGGTGCGCAGCAGCAGGCCGGCCGGGGCGGGCGGCGCGAACAGCGCGGTCTCGTGCCGCTCGGCCCGGAACAGGGCGGCGGCCAGCAGTCGGTCGAGCTGCCCGCGCGAATAGGGGCGGCCCTGGCCGAAAGGGGTGCGGTCGATATGCGCCCACAACCCGGTGCGGTTGGGTGCGACCACCAGCATGCGGCCATCGTCCTTCAACACGCGCCAGATTTCTCGCAACAGCCGCGCGTCCTGGCCCACCGGCTCCACGCCATGGATCACCAGCACACGGTCGAACGCCAGGTCCGGGAACGGCAGGTGCATCGCATGTGCCGCGCAACTGCCGGCTGGCGGCGCATGGTGGGACGTGGTTGCGTTCAACACGCGCTCGCTGGAAGGCCACAAATGCAGGAACGGCGCCGGATACCCCACGCCCAGTACCGACAAGCCCGGCCGGTCGGGCCAGAACTGCGCCAACCGCCGGCCGATCAGCCCGGCCGCCACCTGCCCCAGTTTCGTGTCGTAGAAAGCAGGGGCGGCGCCGTGATCGTGATGGGACGTCATGAACACCTTGAAGATGCGGCCAAGCCGCGCCGGATGCTACGATCCATTTCGATTGAGCGCGAGGTGGTGCAGTGACGGTCAGCGTGGAAGCGATCCCGATGTTTTCCGACAATTACGCCTGGCTGCTGCACGACGCCGCAAGCGGAGCGGTCGGCGTAGCCGACCCGGCCGATGCGGACGCCGTGATACGGGCGGTGGACAGCGCGGGCGGGCGGCTGGACACGATTTTTCTCACCCACCACCACGCCGACCACGTGGCCGGTGCCGACGAGGTGCGCGAAAGATATGGCGCGAAGATCGTAGGGGCGAAGGCGGACGCGCACCGCCTGCCCCGTCTGGACGTGGCGGTCGGGGACGGAGAGACTACCGCCTTCGGCGGCACCACCGCCCGGATCATCGATACGCCCGGCCATACGCGCGGCCATATCGCCTTCTACTTCCCGGACGGCGACATTCTGCTCTGCGGCGACACATTGTTTTCGCTAGGCTGCGGCCGCCTGCTGGAGGGGACGCCCGACGAGATGTTCGGCTCGCTGCGCCGCCTGGCCGCACTCCCGCCCGACACCCTGGTCTGCTGCGGCCACGAATACACCGAAAGCAATGCGCGCTTCGCCATCACCGTCGAGCCGAACAATACCGCACTCCAGGCCCGGGTGGCGGAGGTGAAGCGTCTGCGTGCGGCGGGCCAGGCCACCGTGCCCTCCCGCCTGAGCGACGAGCTGGCCGAAAACCCGTTTCTGCGCGCGCCCGACACGGCCCGCCTGGGCGAAATACGGGCGGCCAAGGACCGGTTTTGACCCCCGCCTGATGCAGGCCCTGCTGGGCTACATGCTGCTGCTGTTGTTCGCCTGGGCGATCAGCGAGAACAAGCGCCGCATCCCCTGGCGCACGGTGGCCGGCGGTCTGGCGCTGCAACTGGCGCTGGCGGCCGTGCTGCTGCACACGGAAGCCGCCCGCCAGGCGGTGCTGCTGGCCAGCCGGGCGGTGGGCGCCCTGCAGGACGCGACGGATGCCGGCACCGCCTTCGTGTTCGGCTATCTGGGCGGCGGCCCCCTGCCTTTCGCGGAAACCCACCCAGGCGCCAGCCTGGTGCTGGCCTTCAAGATATTGCCGCTCGTGCTGGTCATCAGCGCGCTCAGTTCCCTTCTACTCTACCTGGGCATCCTGCAGCGCGTAGCCGCCGCCTTCGCCTGGCTGCTGCGCCGGGCGATGGGGCTGGACGGCGCCCTCGCCCTCGGGGCCGCTACCCACATTTTTCTCGGCATGATCGAGGCGCCGCTGCTGATCCGCCCCTATCTCGCCGGACTCTCGCGCGGAGAACTGTTCGCGCTGATGAGCTGCGGCATGGCGGGCGTGGCGGGCACGGTCATGGCCATCTACGCGGCCATCATCGGTCCCGTGCTGCCGGACGCGCTAGGCGCGATCCTGGTCGCCAGCGTGATCAGCACACCGGCTGCCCTGGCGGTGGCCGCGCTCATGGTGCCGTTCGCGCCCCCGCGCCATGGCGAGGCCGCGCGCCTGGACTACGCGCGGCCCGCCAGCGTGCTGGACGCGGTTACGCGCGGCACCGCCGAGGGCATGGCGCCGCTGGTCGGCATCGCCAGCACGCTGCTGGTGACGGTGGCGTTGGTGGCGCTGGCCAACCGCGCCGTCGGCCTGCTGCCGCATCAGGGCGCCGCACCCACGCTGCAGGGCTTCCTGGCGGTCCCGTTCCGGCCGGTGATGTGGCTGATCGGCGTTCCCTGGGCGCAAACGCCGGCCGCCGCCTCGCTGATGGCGACGAAAACCGTGCTGAACGAGTTGGTCGCTTACCTCAACCTGGCCGCGCTGCCGCCGGACGCGCTGTCGCCGCCTGCGCGCCGCATCGTGGTCACCGCGCTATGCGGCTTCGCCAATCTCGGCAGCGCGGGCATCCTGGTCGGCGGCATGGGCGCCATGCTGCCGGACCGCCGGGCGGAGGTGGCTGTGCTGGGCCTGCGCTCCATCCTGTCGGGGACCCTGGCGACCTGCCTGAGCGGCGCGATCGTGGGTGTCATGGTGTGATGGCGGTTGACCCCGCACTCCGCCTCTGACGTTTTGCGTCGCATGGACAACCCGCTTCTCGCCCCCTGGACTACGCCATTCGGCCTGCCCCCGTTCGACGCCATCCGCCCGGAACATTTCGCGCCCGCCTTCGACCACGCGATGGCCGAGCACCTGGCCGAAATCGCCGCCATCGGTGCCGACCCGGCCCCGCCGACCTTCGCCAACACCATCGAGGCGCTCGAGCGCAGCGGCCGCGCGCTGGCCCGCGTCGAAATGGTCTTTTCAAATCTGGTGGTCAGCCTCGGCGGCCCCGCGCTGGACGCGGTGGACACCGAGATGTCGCCGCGCCTGGCCCAGCACGGCATGCGCGTCAGCCTCGACCCCACCGTCTTCGCCCGCGTGGCAGCCCTGCACCATCAACGCGACACGTTGGGTTTGGCCGAGGACCAGCTTCGCCTGCTCGACCGCATCCACCGCGGGTTCGTGCGCAGCGGCGCCGCCCTCGATGCGCCCGCGCGGGCGCGGATGACCGAGATTACCGAGCGCCTGGCCGTGCTGCATACCCAGTTCGGCCAGAACGTGCTGCACGACGAAAAAGCCTTGCACCTGGCGCTCACTGAAGACGATCTCGCGGGCCTGCCGGATTTCCTGCGGGACGGCGCGCGCCAGGCGGCCACAGAGCGCGGCCTGCCCGATTATGCCATCACCCTGTCGCGCTCATTGATAGAACCGTTCCTGGCCTTTTCCGCGCGACGCGACCTGCGCCAGACCGCCTACGAGGCCTGGATCGCTCGCGGCACCCATCCCGGCGCGCACGACAACACCGCGCTCATTCCCGAAATCCTGGCCCTGCGTACCGAAAAGGCCAGGCTGCTCGGCTACACGGATTTTGCGGCGTTCCGCCTGGCCGATAGCATGGCCGCCACCCCGGACGCCGCACACAACCTGCTCGCCGAAGTCTGGGCGCCCGCCTGCGCCAAGGCCGGCCAGGAGCGCGACCGACTTCTTGCCGCTGCCCGCGCCGAGGGTTTCAACGGCGAGCTGGCCCCCTGGGATTGGCGCTACTACGCCGAGCGGGTGCGCAGCGCCGAGTACGAAATCGACGAGGCCGCGGTCAAACCCTACTTCACGCTCGATAACATGCAGCGCGCCGCCTTCGACACAGCCGGCCGTCTGTTCGGCCTGTCGTTCGAACCGATCGCGGACGTGGACCTCTACCATCCCGACGTGCGCGCCTATGAAGTGCGTGACGCAGCCGGCCATGTCGGCGTGTTCCTCACCGACCATTTCGCGCGCCCGGATAAACGCTCCGGCGCCTGGATGAGCAGTTTTCGCGACCAGGAGGCGATGGACTCCCCCGTCTCCCCGGTAGTTATCAACAACAACAATTTTGTAAAATCCGCCCCCACCCTGCTGAGCTTCGATGACGCCCGAACCCTGTTCCACGAGTTCGGCCACGCGCTGCACGGCCTGCTGAGCCGGGTGCGCTACCCCACGCAGTCGGGCACCTCGGTCAAGCGCGACTTTGTCGAATTCCCCAGCCAGGTTTTTGAACACTGGTTCGAACTGCCGGACACGCTGCGCCGCTACGCCCTGCACGCCGAAACCGGCCAGCCGATCCCGGACGCGCTGGCCGCCCGCCTGCTGGCCGCGCGCGGCTTCAACCAGGGGTTTGCGACCGTCGAGTACACCTCGTCGGCCCTGATCGACATGGCACTGCACACCAACCCCAACCCTGGGGCCATCGAAGTGGCGGCGTTCGAGCAGCAATTCCTGGCCGGGATCGGCATGCCGAAAGAAATCGGCATCCGCCACCGTCCCGCCCATTTTCAACACCTGTTCGCCGGCGGCGGCTATGCGGCCAGCTACTACGCCTATCTGTGGGCCGAAGTGCTGGATGCCGACGGGTTCGAGGCGTTCACGCAGGCCGGCAATGCCTTCGAACCCACGCTGGCGCAAAAGCTCCGCGACGTGTTGAGCGCTGGCGACGCGCAGGACCCGATGAAACTCTACGTCGCCTTCCGCGGCCGCGAACCCACCACCTCCGCCCTGCTGCGCGGCCGTGAACTGTTGCCGATGTGATCGAGGACACACAATCGTAGTACGCCGCTCCCTGGATTATGGCGCTGTCAGGGCTTACTAGGTTGCAGGCCAAAGGGTTTCTACAACCGATCAAAACGATCCGGACAGGAGACGTCTTTCCATGAAGACCACCGCGCTTGCCGCTCTGTTGCTCGCCGCCCCGACCGTCGCCGCGGCCCAAGGCGTGCTGACCTACCACAACAGCAACACCCGCCATGGCCTCTACACCGTGCCGGGGCTGACCTCGCAGGCGGCCGCAGGCATCCATGCCGACCCGGCCTTCCACGCCAGCTTTTCTGGCAATGTCTACGCGCAGCCGCTGTTCTGGCATTCCAAGACGGCGGGCAAGCTGCTGATCGTGGCGACCGAGAACAACCTTGTGCTCGGCCTGAACGCCGATACGGGCGCGGTCGTCTGGCAGAACCAGCTACCGGCGGCCGTCACCGGCAAGCTGCCCTGCGGCAACATCAACCCGGAGGGCGTGACCGGCACACCGGCCATCGACCCTGCCACTGGCACGCTGTATTTTGATTCCGCCTCGCAAGCGTCGGGCAACCCGCGCCAGATGATCTACGCCCTCTCGGCTGATACGGGTCAAGTCTGTACCAGGCTGGCCGCTGGACGTGCAGGCGGCGCTGGCCGCCCAAGGCCAGACCTTTGACAGCACCGTGCAGGGCGAGCGCAGCGCGGTGCTGGTCTACAAGGGCAATTTGTATGTCAGCTATGGCGGGCGCTCGGGCGATTGCGGCTCCTATCATGGGGACGTGGTGCAGGTGCAGACCAGCACCCCGGCGGTCACCGGCTTCTGGTCCACCCGCGCGGTGGGCGGCGGCATCTGGTCGCAGGGCGGCACGTCGGGCGATGGGCAATACGTGTTCACCACCACCGGCAACACCTTCAACGCCAACAACACCTGGCAGGACGGCGAGGCGATCCTGCGCCTCTCGCCAGGCCTGGCCCATTCGACCGACCCGTCCAACTTCTACACACCCGCCAACTGGCAGACGCTCGACAACGAGGACGCCGACCTGGGTGGCACCGAAGCCCTGCCGCTGGCGGTAGGCGGCGCGCCCCGGCTGGTGGCACTGGGCAAGGACGGCAACGCCTACCTGGTCAGCCGCAGCAATCTCGGCGGCATCGGCGGCCAGGTCGCCATCACCAAGGCGTCGAACAGCAGCATCATCACCGGCCCGGCGGTGTACAACACGCCGTCCTCCACGCTGCTGGCCTTCACCAGCTATAGCGGCCTGAACTGCTCGGGCACCAACATCACCACACTCGGCATCTCGGCCACCGGGATCACGGTGAAATGGTGCGCCGGCTTCAACGGCCGCGGCTCGCCGATCATCACGACAACGGACGGATCGACGAACCCGCTGGTGTGGGTGACGGGGGCGGAAGGCGACAACGAACTGCACGCCTTCGATGCCAACTCGGGCGCGGTGGTGTTCAGCGGTACGGGCACCGGCATGCAGGGCCTGCGTCATTTCACCACGCTGATCGCCGCCAACCACCATTTGTATGTAGGCGCGGACAACGCGGTCTATTCATTCGTGTACTGAAGGCTGCAAGAGCGCATCCTGGGCGGACAGGCCAGCTATGCCGGTCTTTCCGCCTGCGGATCGCGTGCTCATCTGACCGGCATCCAGTCGGGAGCCGATGACATGATCGAAGTGAGACCCTTCAACAGCCTGGGCCACGCCAACCATGGCTGGCTCGATGCGCACCACCATTTCTCGTTCGCCAACTACTACGACCCGGCCCGCATGGGGTGGGGTCCGATCCGCGTCTGGAACGACGACATGATCGCTGCCGGCAGCGGGTTTCCGCCGCATCCGCACAGCGACATGGAAATTATCACCTACGTCCGCGAAGGTGCCATCACCCACGAGGACAGCCTGGGCAACCACGGCCGCACCGAAGCGGGCGACGTGCAGGTGATGAGCGCCGGCACAGGCGTGCGCCACGCGGAATACAATCGCGAACCCGGCCGGACGACAATTTTCCAGATCTGGATCGAGCCATCCGCCCGCGGCGGCGCACCCGCCTGGGGCGCCAAGCCGTTCCCCAAGGGCGAGCGGTCCGGCCGCTTCGTCACCCTGGCGAGCGGGCGGGCAGAGGACACGGAAGCTCTACCGATCCGCGCCGACGCCCGCGTGCTCGGCGCCTCGCTGGGTGCCGGCGAGGAGACCAGCTACGAACTGGGCAAGACCAGCCACGCCTATCTGGTGGCAGCGAAGGGATCTGTTGAGGTGAACGGCGTACGCCTGGACGCAAGGGACGGCGCCGCCATAGCCAAAGAGTCGGTGTTGCACGTCCGCGCCTTAGAGGCAGCGGAAATAGTGCTGGTTGACGCGGCCTAAATAGATAAAAGTCGTTTGCTTCTTTTCTTCAGAAAAGAAGTGAGATTGACCATGAAGGCGCCAAGGACACCAAGAAATCACAACATCAAAGATCATTGTCGTTGTTTGGTGCAATCTTGGTGTTCTTAGTGCCTTTGTGGTTCAATCTTTTTGTGACTACAGATGGATCAGCGTCAGCCCGCCATGCGGCCCCTCGCCCAGGGTCAGCAGGCTGCCGGTCTGGGCCGTGCTGAAGGTCAGCGTGGCTGACTGGCCGCTGGCTTCGGTCAGGGTCACGGTGTTCCCACTAATCACCGGCGTCAGGTTGGCGAACGCAAACCCCTGCAGCTCAATCACGTCGCCGCCGGCGAAGCCGCCAATGGTGCCGGAGAATTCGTTGGGCTGCCCCAGGCTCAGCACGCTGGACCCCGCGCCGAAATCGACCGGCACATGCGCAAGGGCGTTGGCGTCAAGTTCCACCGTCCCGCCATTCGATAGCGCGATGCTGCCCGTGCCGGATACGGGGCCCATGAACACCAGGTCCCCGCCAGACACCTTTATTGTGCCGTTATCGACGGTGTAGGCGGTTACGGTCGATGTCCCGGCGCCCGAGGCCGACAGCGTGCCGCCGACTACCAATGTGCCGATCACGCTGGAATTGGGCGCGCCGATCTCGGCGCCCGCATCCAGCGTGTAGGTGGCACTGGAGCCGACGGTCAGTGTGGGTGCCGCCGAGCCGCCCGTCAGCGACAGCGTGCCGCTCTGTTCCGTGTTGCCGTTCAGCACGAGCTGCGCGCCCTGCAACAGGCCAAATGCCTGGACTGGAATAGGCCCTTGGCCGATCACGGCCGATCCATTCACCACCACGGCACCTGGCCCCTCGATGGCGCCGGAGGCGAGCGAGGTGACGCCGGACAGGGTCAGGGTGTTTACCCCCAATGCCAGCGTGCCGCTCTCCTCCGACCAGTCATTGGCGTAGGTAATATTGCCGCCCAGCGTGATCTGGCCGCCATCCAGGATGGTCTCGCCTACGGTCAGGCTCAGGCCGCTCGCAAAAGCCAGGTTGCCGGTGATGTCGAGTGCGGCCGACCCGGTAACACTGCCGCCCAGCGACCCTCCGCCGCTCAGCGTCAGCATGCCGGTATTCACCAGCAATGTTCCGGTGTTGAAGATACTGTTCTGGACGACGCTGGTGCCCGCCCCGCTCAGTTTCTCGAACAGGCCCGCATTGTTGATCGTGCCATTGGCGCCCAGGATCGATGAGGAGGCGCCTTTGATAAGCCAGCTTTCCTTGGCCCCGATGTTGGCCGTGGTGATCGCATCGAGTTCGCTGCCCAGCAGGATGCTGCCGGTCTGGCTGACGGTGGCCGCCTGCGACGTGCCGAAATCGAACGTCAGATTGCCCTCCAACGTGGCCAGCCCGCCCAGATTGACCGCGCCGCTGCACAGCACCGTGCCGGTGCCCTTGAGCAGCCCGCCATCGAACGCATCCGGCCCGGTCAGCGTCAACGTGCTGCCGCCCTGCTGGCCCGGCGTGCCCACCACCAGCGTACCGCCGGTCTGGTCGAAAGAGCCGCCATAGGTCAGGCCGGTGCTGGTCAGCGTGATGCTCGCGCTATTAGCCAGCAAGGTGCGGGCCGCGGTCAGCACGAAGGCGTTGCTGGTGATGGCGTAGTTGCCGGTCTCGAACGCCACGGTACCGGCCCCGGTGATGGTGCCGCCCAGCGTGCTGGTCCCGCCGTTGGTTGGGCCGGAGAAGGCGATGGTGCCGAGGGCGGCGTTGATGGTGCCGGTGTTGTTCAGCGTGGCGTAGATATTGGCCACGCCGCCGGACGGGCTGCCGCCGGTCTTGATGATCGTGCCCGCATTAACCAGCACGCCGCCCGTGTTGCCGTTATAGATTGCGTCGTTGCCGGTGATGCGCAGCGCGCCGCCGCTGGCGACACTCAGCGTGCCGGTGCCGGTCTGGCCCAGATTGATCTGCCCGGTCTGGCTGAAGGTGCCGGTCAGCGACAGCAGCGTGCCGTTCTCCAAGGTCAGCCCGTTGAAGTGACCGGTGCCGGACAGGTTCAGCACCGAACTGGCGATCGTGCCGTTCAGCGAGCCAAGCCCGGTCAAGGTCAGTGTGCTGTTGCCCAGGTTCAGCGTGCCGGACTGGGCGAGCGTGAAATCGTGCCCGTAGGTGAGGTTCTCGTTCAGGTAGACCGTGCCGTTCTGGATCGAAACCGCGCCGGTCGAGAGCGCGAAGCCCGCGGCCAGCGTAGTGCTGGTGCCGTTCAGGATCAGCGCCCCGGTGCCGCTGACCGTGCCGGCCAAGGTCGAAAAACTCTCATTGTCCACCAGCGCGCCGCGGTCGATCTGCAGCGTGCCGCCGGTCTGGTTGAAGCTTGTGCCGTTGAATGCGGCGCCGCCCACCAGCTGCAGCGTGCCGGCCGACAGTGCCACCGCGCCCTGCACGGTGCTGCCATTGTTGCCGGCCACCAGCCGCAAAAGGCCGCCCAACTCGCTCAGTGATCCATTGATGGAATAGCCGTTGGTCACGTTCAGCGTCCCGGCAGTGACCGCCAGGCTGGCGCCGCCCTGGGTCGTCAGCGAGTCGAGCTTCAGCGAACCCGCATTGTAGGTGACGGTGATCGGGCCGGCGGTGCCCGGGATCGTGACGTCATCCCCGGTCAACGGGCCGGTGGCGACGCTCCAGTCGGAGTCGTTGGACCAGGTGCCGCTCGTCGTCGCCGTCCAGGTTACCGAAGCCATGTGTGTGCCCTCATCTTGGCGCACGGCTTGAAGACCGGCGCGGCGCTCTGGTGTTGTGTGGCGTGCCTAGTGGTGAGTGATGGTCGCCAGTCCCCCTGGGCCGGCGCCGAAGGTCAGCGCGCCCAGGTTCTGCGCGGCGGAGAAGGTGAGCGTGATGCTGTCGCCTCCGCCATCGCTGACCAGGATCTGGGTATGAGCGCCGTTGGCGTAGGTACCGGTAAGCGAGGCGGCGTTGAACTGCGCCAGCACGATATCGTCGCCGGCGGCAAAGTTCTGCAGCGTGGCCCCGAAGCTGGGGGCGTCGTCGATCCGCAGGATGGCGCCCGAACCAGCGAAACCCACGCCGGTTGCGACCCCGATCGTGGCGCTGCTTGAAAAATCCAGGAAACCCGCGGCGCCGATCGAAAAGCCGCCGGTGCCGGTGACGCTGCCCAATATCTGCAGCGTGCCGAGATTGGCGGCGATTGTCCCGCTGTCGACGATGCTGGTGCCGATCTGGTTGAACCCGTTGCCCTCGGAGTTCAGCGAGCCGGCGGACGTCACCGTCAGCGTGCCATCGCCCTGGATGGAGGCGCTGATGTCGAGCGTGTAGGCGCCGCCCACAACCAGCGAGGCGGTGCTGGGCATGCCCTGCGGATCACCCACCTGCATGGTGAACACCTGCTCGGTCGTGCCGCTTACCTGCAGTGTGGCGTTGTTGATGACGTTGACCGCGCCCAAGGTCGTGCTGCTGGAAGTCAGAACGGTGCCGGGGCCGGAGAGCGTGCCGCCGCCGAGCGCCGCCGTGCCGGTCAGGCTGAGCGTGTGGCCATTCAGTCCGAGCGTCGCCCCGTTGGTGGTGGCGAAGTTGCCGCTGTACGTCTCGTTGGCCGTCAACAGCGCCTCGGCCGAACCCACGATGCCCAGCCCCGCCGAGAGCACGGACAGGCCGGAGGCCAGCGAAAAAGTGCCGACCGCCAGATCGATCAGCCCGGTGCCGGCCAGGGTGCCGGCCAGGCTGCCCCCATCGGCCAATGTCAGTGTCTGGTCGTTGGCCACAAGCTGGCCGGTGCCGGACAGCGTCAGCGCCTCGACGATATTGGAAGTGCCGGTGCCGCTCTCGGTCAGAACCCCGTTCAGCACGACTGCGCCGCCACCCGAAATGTCGAAATCGTCGAGCACGGTGTAAGCCCCGCCGGCGGCGATCCCCAGCACGCCGGGGCCCGAACCCCCGCCAACGGTCAGCTGTCCCACCTGGTCAGCACGGCCCGAGACCAGCAGCTCCGCCCCGCCGGTCACGGTATAGTAGCCGATGGTGGTCTGGCCGGCGGTCGAGAGCGTGCCCTGGTCGGTGAGCGATCCGCCGTCCAGCGACACGCCGCCGGATAGTGCCAGCGTATGCGCGCCGGTATCCAGCACGCCGCCATTATACTGGGTGAATACGCCCGCGTCGGACAGGTTGCCGAGCAGTTGCACCCCGCCAGAGACGTCCAGCGCGGCCACCTTGATGACGAGGCCCGCCTGTAGCGCGGCACTCCCGGACAGTTCGAGCAGCCCCGAACCGGTCAGCGATCCTGCAAGCGAGGTGACACCCGCCAGCGTCAGCGTGCTGTTGGTCACGTTCAGCGTGCCGCTGCTGCCCAGCTCGCACTGCACCACCGCGTTGCCGCTGCCGTTGATGTCGGAGAACAGGCCGGCATTGTTGATGAGGCCGAAGCTGCCCTGGATGTTGCCGTCGCCTTCCAGCAGCCAGCTGGCATTGGACGCGATGTTGACCACCGGGTTGGACGACTGGCCCAGGGTGATGGTGCCGGTCTGGTCCAGCGTGCCGTTGACGTTGATGGTGTTCGGGCCGCCGAAAATAACGTTGCCGGATGCCTCGGCCGCACCGGACAGCACCAGCATGCCGCCATACCCGGTGACCACGCCGCCATCGAAATCGGCGCGCCCGGAGAGGGTCAGCACTGCTTTGGGCGTGTCGAACTCCAATACGCCGCCAGTCATGTCCCAGGCGCCGGCATAGCTGTGCGGGCCGGCCAGGATCAGGTTGCCGGAGGACTGATCCAGTGCCGCCATGTTCAACGCCAGCTTCGACCCGAACGTGGTCTGGCCACCGGCGATGCCCAGCGTGCCATTGCCGCTGATCGTTCCGCTGAGGCTATTGACCAGGCCGTTGAGCTGCAACTGGCCAATGGAGGTCTGGATGGTGCCCTTGCTGGTCAGCGAAACATCGACCCGGCTGAGCTTGCCGCCGCCCGTCTTGGCGAACACGCCCGAGTTGACGATGCTGCCGACGTTGGACGGATTGTAGATGTTCCAGTTGCCGTTGATGTTGTAGTGCGCACCCTTTGCAACATTGATCATCGCCGGCAAATCCTGCGCACCCAGGAACAGCTGGTTGGCCTGGATCGCAGTTCCGCTCAGCGACAAAATGAAGCCGTCATCGAGCGTCGTTTGATAGTTCGTGGTGCCGAGCGTGATCGTGCCGGTCTCTTTCAGCGTGCCGCCGGCCGCGGTGCCGGAGATCAGCGTGGTTCCGGCCAGATTGAGCGCGTTGCCAAACAGGTTCACCACGCCGTTTTCGATCGTAAGATTCTGCGACGAGGTGAACGACGTGTTGAACCCCAGCTTGGCGCCTGAATCGACCAGGATGGTGCCTACGCGGCTGGTGAAGCCGGTGCCGAAATAGGTGCTGCCGCCCGCCAGCTCCAGCACGCCGGCACCCGCGATGGTGCCGTCCAGCGTGCCGCCCTGCTCCAGCTTCAGCGCGCCGTTGACCACGTCCAGCGTGCCGCCCGCCGATTGCGAGACGCCACCGTTGAACACCGCGCCCATGCCGCCGGCCATGAACAGGCCCGACGTTTCGGAAAAAGCTCCATTGAAGGTGGCGAGATGGATCGTGGTGAGCGTGCCGCCCGATATGCTGACAGCCGACCCTTGTGTGGTGAGCGCATAGGCGCTGGCCGCGACGCCAGTGCCGACGGAAACGGTGATGCCCGGCACGTCGATATTGACCGTGTCCTGGTCGGTGGGCAGCCCGTTCGGGCCCCAGTTGGACGCCACGCCCCAGCTGCCGCTGCCATTCAGCGACCAGGTGTAAACCGTCATGCGAACGCCCCCAAAGCCCCGTCGCGGCGGACACCGCCGTCGCATGAGTTCGTAACGGAATCGAGATGCCTTGTCACGAGCGAAATAATGACGGTTCAGCTACTTTTTTTGGAAAGGGTTGCACGTTGACCCGTTTGACAACCGTACGGGCGCATGGCATGGGCCGCGCCCTTTGCCGCTGGACGGTTGTGGGTCGCGCATGGTCAAGCCAGAACTCGGAATGAAACGTACCTGCGTGTCGTGCGGCACGCGGTTCTACGACCTGACGAAGGTGCCCGCCGTCTGCCCGAAATGCGGCACGGAGCAGCCGCCGGATCAGCCCAAGCCGCGGCGCGGTGGCAACGTAGTGGAGCGCCGGGCGCCGAAGAAGGCGGTGGTGGCCGACGAAGCGGAAGCAGATGTGGAGGCCGAGATCCCCGAGGACGATGCCGAGGAGGAAGGCGTGCTCGAGGGTGACGACGATCTGGATGACGATGCCGACGCGATCGGCGGGGAGCTGGAGGTGGAGCCGGACACCGACGAGGCGGAGCGGTAAACACAGGCCGCCACGGTCCGTGAGTGTCTGCCGCGGAAAGAGGGGCAACACCCATATCTAGCTGGGGGTCCGCGCAAGCTGGTATGCCTTCCCCATGCAGCAGGCCACCTCGCGCCACTATTTCGGCATCGGCGCCGAAGGCATCTCCAAATCCGCCAACCTGGGCGCCCTCCTGCGCACCGGCCACGCCTTCGGTGCAGCGTTCTGCTTCTCCATCGGCGCCGGATGGGATGCCCGCGCCGGCCGGCAGACCGATACCGCTGACACCCCGGCCCACGTGCCGTTCTACCGCCACGAAAGCCCGGCCGAGCTGACCCTGCCGCGCGGCTGCGCGCTCGTCGGCGTCGAGCTGCTGGCCGATGCGGCCGACCTGCCCAGCTTCCGCCACCCGAACCGTGCGGCCTACGTGCTCGGCCCGGAACGCGCGGGCCTGTCATCGGCGCTGCTGGCCCGCTGCGACTACGTGGTGCGCATCCCCACCCGCTTCGCGCTCAACGTCTCGGTCGCCGGCGCGCTGGTGCTTTACGACCGGCTGATCCAGCACGGCCGCTTCGCCGACCGGCCGGTACATAGCGGCGGCGGTGGCCCCGCCCCCACGGCATCGCCGCACGGGGCACCGGTCTTCCGGCAGACCATGCCCGGCTGGCTGGCCCGGACTTAAGGGCGCGCTTGTTTGCGCCTCCCCCTGGCCGTATCTCTCCGTCCTCATGCGCGCCGTTCTCACTCTGCTGCTGGTTTCGTACGCGCTGCCCTCGGCCGCCCAGACCGCGAAATCCGGACCGCATCACGGCCCAAACGCTGGGGCACCGACCCTGCTCGGCAAGTTCGGCCAGTGGCAGGCGGCAACCCATAGCGAAGCGGGAGCCGCCACCTGTTTCGCCTTCACGCGTGCCGAAGCCTCCCCCCAGCACATCCCTGGTCGCGGCGACGTGGTGCTCAGCGTGACCCGCCGCCCGCACAGCCATGACGTGGTGGCCGTCAGCGCAGGCTTTCTGCTGGCCGGCCATGAGGACGCGCCACTGCAGGCCGGCGCCACACACATGCTGTTCTACATTGCCGGCCGCAGCGCCTTCGCCCACGACAACGCCGCTGCCATCGCCAGCCTCGCGCACGAAAGCAGCGTCTCGATCCGCCTGGCCGGCCCGCGCGGCGTGGTCGCCAACGACCGCTTCAGCCTTCAGGGTTTTGCTACCGCCTACGCCGAACTGAACAGGGCGTGCCCCGCATGAACGCGCTCTCCCCGAGGCCGGTGGCCGAGCTGACGGAGGCCGAACGCGCCCGCGTGCTGGCCAAATCCGCCCTGTTCAACCCGCCGCCGCACGTGCTGCCGGACGGGCGCCGCGACCTGGTAGGGCTGAGCCGGGAGGAGCTGGCGGCAGAGATCGCCGCCATCGGCGAGGCGCCCTTCCGCGTCAAACAGCTCTGGCATTGGATCTACCACCAGGGCGCGACCGAGTTTTCGGCCATGAGCTCGATCGCCAGGCCGCTCCAGCAAAAACTGGCCGAGCGGTTCGTGGTCGGCCGGCCCGAACCCGCCACAGTGCAGACCAGCGTGGACGAGACGAGAAAATTCCTGTTCCGTTTCCGAGACGGGCAGGAGGCCGAAACCGTCTACATCCCGGACCCGCAACAGGATCGCGGCGCCGTCTGCATCAGCAGCCAGGTTGGCTGCACGCTCTCCTGCCGCTTTTGCCATACCGGCACCCAGGCGCTGGTCCGCAATCTGGGCCCGGCCGAGATCGTGGGCCAGTTCATGGCGGCGCGGGATTGCTATGGCGAATGGCCAAGCCCCCAGGGCGAGACGCCGCGCCTGCTCTCGACGATCGTCCTGATGGGCATGGGCGAGCCGTTGTACAACTACGAAAACGTAGCCAAAGCGATGCGCATCGTCATGGACGGCGAAGGCATCGGCCTGTCTCGCCGCCGCATCACGCTCTCCACCAGCGGCGTGGTGCCGATGATGGACCGGGCGGGCGAGGAGCTGGGCGTCAACCTGGCCGTCTCGCTGCACGCGGTGTGTGACGATCTGCGCGACGAGCTGGTGCCGCTCAACCGCAAATACCCGATTGCCGAGCTGATGGCCGCCTGCCGGCGCTACCCGGGCGCCACCAATGCGCGGCGGATCACCTTCGAATACGTCATGTTGCGCGGCGTCAACGACAGTGAGGCTGATGCCCGCGAGCTGGTCCACCTGATCAAGGGCCTGCCCGCCAAGGTGAACCTGATCCCATTCAACCCCTGGCCCGGCAGCACCTTCGAATCCTCCAGCGGCAACGCCCTGCACCGCTTCGCTCGCATCGTGTCGGACGCGGGCTTTTCCTCGCCGATCCGCACACCCCGGGGCCAGGATATCTTGGCAGCGTGCGGGCAGCTACGAACGGATAGCCGGCGGGTCCGCGCCAACTAGAGCATGATCCGTTCGCATTGGCTCACGGACCAAGCTCTAGCTTATTGTTTGGCGAGCATCTTTATCCGATCGAACAATTCCGTTCGATCGGATGATGCTCTAGATTGTGGAATGCGGCCTGACATAAGACGGAAAACCTTTGCCATATGAGAGGGCAGGCTGTCACAACTCGGCGCCGGCTTCCCATATGCAAGCCTGCCTTCAACATGCAGATGACCGTGATCTGAACCCGCTCCGAAGCGGTGTCACCCTGCTGTGCCACCCTCGGCGTCGAAGCGCGCGCACGCGGCAGCATACAGCATGGCATCGAGCGTCGTGAGACTGGCTAGCGCCTGCTCGTGTTCCGTCGTGAGCGAAGCCCGTGGAATGGCACGAAACACGCGCGGCGCAATACTCGCATTGTCTGCGCTTGTGTTGTGTCGTTCCGAGGACGTTTCGGTTTCCAGATCGAAGCGCCGGCCTAATCTTTCCAGGCTCGCACCCATATGCTCCGTCAAGCCCACGAACGCGATCCCGCCAAGCGCCTCCAGTGCCCCGTCGAGGCAGGCGCCGGGATCATTCGCCAACGCGTCGTGACCGGAGGCCTGGACATATGTCGCGGTCAGCCGGCGCGCGTAAAAATTGTCGATGTAGTTGCGCACTGAGACATCGCGCGTCCGCAAAAATCCCAGCAGATCGCACTCATGCGCCAGCCTGACAGCATCGTTGCCAACCGTGCTGTCCAGCACATCGCGGTTCACGCTGCGCCAGTAATGATATAGCGACACGATCCGCCGTGCCGGATCGCGCAGCAGGGTCACGACCGGCCGCCCTGGATCGAGCTGCCGCAGGGACGGCAGATCGTAATGCCCAAAGACCAGCGCGCGGCGGCGTATCGCAGCCGCGTCGCGCCCGGCGAACGGGGTCACGGCATGGGGTGCCGCCGTGCGCCAGGGGTCCGGGTCGATCTGCTCGGGGTGGCAGGCATCCGTCAGCAACTGGGCCACGGCGCCCCCGCCGGTCTTCTCCAAATGCAGGAAGGCGACAGGCGGCCCCCGCCAGAACGCGACGGGGTTGCCGCAGAGCGGCGGTATGCTCACTGCGCGCTCCGCCGCGTGGTGTCGGTCGAATGCGTTGTGCGTCTGCAACCGGCCGGTCCGCACCATGTCCAACAGCAGAAACTGGCTGATCAGCGTCTTGGCGTCGGCCATCGGCAGCATCGCGCGCAGGACGGGCGGCAACGGAACCGACTGATCCACCAGCCCGGCGAGGAACGGCCGCGCTTCGCCCTTGTCCGGCCAGCGTCCGACGGACAGGCGGAACAGCAGCCTACCGAACAGCGGCGCGCCGGCCGCCAGACCGCTTTTGCGCACCCAGCCAGCCGAACGCGCGGCAGCCGGGCGCGGCCGGCTCACGGCATCAGCTGTTCGGAGAGATAGGTCATCTCCAGCGCCTGCTCCATGGCCGCCCCGCGCAAGTTCGCGCTGGCGACGTGGCCGCCTTCCATGGCCTCGTAGTACAGAAACGGGTGGCCCTGCGCCTCCATCAACGCCGCGAACTTACGCGCATGAGCGGGACCGACGCGGTCGTCCGAGGTAGTCGTAAAAATATACGGCGTTGGATAGCGCACATCCGGCTTGAGGTTGGCGTAAGGCGACATGCCGGCGAGGAAGGCGCGCTCGTCCGGGTTGACGACGCTCCCATATTCACCGGTCCAACTAGCCCCCGCGGCAATGGTTTCGAACCGCAGCATGTCGAGCAGCGGCACGCCGATGATGACGGCATGCCACAGGTCGGGATGCTGCTCGAACTCCACACCCATCAGCAGCCCGCCATTCGAGCGGCCGCGTATGCCCAGATGGGCGGGGCTGGTCAGGTGCCGCGCCTCCATATCCTGCGCCACGGCGGCGAAATCGTCGTAGATGCGCTGGCGGTGCGTCTTGATGCCCGCCTCGTGCCAGGCCGGGCCGAACTCGCCGCCGCCGCGTATGTTGGCCAGCGCGTACGCGCCGCCATGCTCGAGCCAAAGTTTTCCAATGGTAGGATTATAGGCCGGGGTTTCGCTGATTTCGAACCCGCCATAGGCGGTCAGCAGGGTGGGGGTTGAGCCGTCCGGCTTCTGATCCTTCGGATGCACCAGGAAGTAGGGGATTTTGGTGCCGTCCTTGCTGGTGGCCTGCAGTTGCTCGACCGCGTCGTGCGATGCGTCGAATTGGGCCGGCAACGTCTTGACCTGGACCGGGCCGGCGCTCGTGGCCAGATCCAGACTGTACAGTGCGGTGGGTTGCAGGAAGCCGGTCACCTGCAGGTAGGCGCGGTCATCCACGCCACTGGCGGTGACCAGCGAGATTGCCGCGTTGTCGGGCATGGAGATCGGCGTGCCGGCCCAGCCGTCACCGGACTTGGTGAAGGCGATCGCACGGCCGCGCACCTCGTCGAGCAGGGTCGCCACGATGGCATGTGCGGTCACACCAACGCTTTGGATCGATTGGCGGGCGTTGGGCGAAAAGATCAGGCGAGGCGTGCCCTGGGGTGCCGCGAGGTCGAGCGAAACGAGCGCACCCGCGGGCAGGCCCGGGCCGGCGGCTTCGCTGAGCCGGGCGATGAACTGGCCGGCGACCAACCCCTCCAGCTCGGATTTCTGCGGCAGGTTCAGCCGGACCGTGCCGTCTGGCGTGACCAGGCGGTATTCGGACCGGAACGCGTCAAGCCCACGGGTCAGGACTGCCGCGCGATAGCCCTGCCCATCGACATACGCCAAGACCCATACGCCCACATCCGACGATGTGCCGCGATAGATTTCCGCCGCCTCTGCCAGTTTTTGTCCGCGGCGCAGGCGTTTGATCACGAATGGGTAGCCCGAGGCGGTCATGCTGCCGGATCCCCAATCGGTGCCGAGCAACAATGTGTCTGCGTTCTCCCAATCCGCGGTTTGCTTGGCGTGCGGGATGGAAAAGCCGCCGGCCACGAATTCACCAGCGCGCATGTCGAATTCGCGCGCGGTCAGCGCGTCCTCGCCGCCTTCGGACAGCAGCACCAGGCAGCGTGCTGCGTCGGGCGGGAGGCACGTCGCTCCTTCCCATACCCATGTCTTGCCCTCGGCTCGGGAGAGCGCGTCCAAATCGATCAGCGTCCGCCAATGCGGCACGGCGGAGGCGAAATCTTCCGGCGTCGTGCGGCGCCACAGGCCTTGGACGTGCGTTACGTCCTGCCAAAGGTTGGTCACATCCTGGCCGGTCAGGTCGGGTTTGGGGATCCGGTCGTTCGACTGGGCCAATTCTTGCGCCTGGGCCATGAAAGTCGCATAGCGTGGGTCCGACTGCAGCACCTTCAGCGAGAGGGCGTTTTCCGTTCGCACCCAGTCCAATGCCTGCGGGCTGCTGACTTGCTCCAGCCAGGCGAACGGGTCCGCCGGGGCGGGGGAAGCCGCCGCACAGGCTGGCAGAAGCAGGAGCAGGAAGCGATATTTCATGGTGCCGTACTACCCGTATCGACCCTGCAGGAACAGAGACCGCGAACGCTGTGCCAGCGAGCTGCTGTTGCGGAAGAGCCACTCCCGTGAAACCTGCCTAGGCAAGCACGTTTATTTGATGAAACGAATCGTTTTTTGGTTAGACTCGCCGCATGAGCACCATTCGCGCATGCAGCATGGTCAACCGGGTCGTTCTGATCCACGACATGGCCGAACAAACCATCATCTCCGAGCTCGATCTGGAGCAGGCCGATCTGCTTCTGGAACAGCTTCAGCAGGCCGTCAGCCAGCAGATCCGCCTTCGAACGCTGCCGGTTCAGTAGTGTTGGCTAGATCGGGGCGATGGCGATCAGGCTGAGCACGGCTGTCAGCCCGACAATCCAGAACTTCATGTGCCTGCCTCCCCGAGATCGATCTCGCTGCACCGCAGCATCTATCGCGCCCATGTAACCCGGGTTTTGCAGGCGGGTGTCGATCGATCACGCAGTATCGGGTGCGGCGCCGTCCGCCTTCAGCACCTCTCCGGCCAGATACAGGCTGCCGCAGATCAGCACGCGGCCGGGTGGCTCGCTGGCGACCTGCCGCAGTGCGCCCATTACATCGGGGCCGGGCCGGGCCACACGATCCGAGGCCTCGACGATGTCGTCCACCGGCATGGCGAGATGCTGCCCCGGTTCGGCGACCGCCCATACGGACGCCGCCCTGTGCAGCAGCGGCGCCAAGAAGCCGGCCGCATTTTTCGACTGCTTCATACCTACGATCAGGTGGACCGGGCGATCGGCCCACGCGTCCAACTGAAGGGCCAGCGCTTGCCCGGCCCCTTCGTTGTGGCCGCCGTCCAGATAGAGTTCCGAGCCGGACGGCACTATAGCGGCGAGCCGGCCCCGCAACCGCTGCAGCCGCCCCGGCCATTCGGCGCGCGCCACGCCCGCGAAGGCGGCAGGCGGCACACCCAGGCCAGAGGCGCGCAGGGCGGCGATGGCGATTTCGGCGTTGTCGATCTGGTGCGTGCCGGCCAGGCTGGGGCGCGGCAGGTCCAGCACTCCGGACACATCGCTGAAGCGCAGCCCGCCAGGAGTTTCGGCCACCTCCCAATCCCGACCGCGCTCATAAAGCACGGCTCCTGTCTCGGCAGCGCAGGCGCGCAGCACGGCCGCCACCTCCGGTTGTTGCCGGCCCGTGGCCACGGGGCAGCCGGATTTCATGATGCCCGCCTTCTCCCAAGCAATGCGGTCCAGCCGGTCGCCCAGAAAATCCTGATGGTCGAGGGAGATCGACGTGATGCAGCACGCGGCCGGCGCGGGGATCACGTTCGTCGCGTCGAACCGGCCGCCCAGCCCCACCTCGACCACGCACAGCTCGGCCGTGGCGCGGGCGAACAGCAGGTAGCCGGCGGCCGCTAGCGCTTCGAACACCGTGATCGGCTGGCCGGCGTTCACGCGCTCGATCTCTTCCAGCGTGTCGGACAATACCCCCTCGTCCACCAGACGCCCCGCGATCCGGAACCGTTCGCGCAGATGCACCAGGTGGGGGGAGATGGTGACGTGCACGCGCCAGCCGGCCGCCTCCCCGATGGCGCGCAGGAAGGCGCAGGTGCTTCCCTTGCCGTTAGTGCCTGCCACGTGGATCACCGGCGGCACGCGAAGCTGCGGATCGCCCAGCGCGTGCAACAGCCGCAGCACGCGGTCCAGGCTGAGGTCAATCAGTTTGGGATACAGTGTGTGCAGGCGGGCGACGGTGGCGTCGGTGCGGCCCGGAGCGAGGCCTGGGATCACATCGGTCGTCAGAACGATGCACCGCACAGCTTTTCGAACCCTGACGTCATCATCATGAACCAGAGAACAATGTAAGTTAAGCCAATCCAGCGCCAAGTCCGTATAGAGTGATGTCGGTGTTCTGGGGCGATTGCCAAGACCAGATGCCCTGGCGCCACTAAGTAGACCATACCGACATACACAAAGGCCGGGTCAACCAGTAATTGCGGTGGGAAGGGTGCTGGGCGATGCCAGTAAGCGATGGTATAGGGAATTCCGATAAGTATGATTGCGATCGCGGGTGCAAACACCTTTAGCTGCAGCTTGGTCTTTGGACTTAGTAACATCATAGCCAGCCCCTCCCGGCGCGAAGCTGGTTAGCTGGCCTCGATAGTGGGCTCTTCCAACGCAATCTCACTGCCAACATTGGCCTCGACTGCCGGCACGTGGGGCCGCATAAGACCCAGCACACGCCCCAGCACGTCACGCAGCTCCGTCCGCCGTACCACCATATCGACAATGCCGTGCTCGTGCAGATATTCAGCGCGCTGAAAACCCTCCGGCAAGGTTTCGCGCACCGTCTGCTCGATCACGCGGGCGCCGGCAAACCCGATCAGCGCGCCGGGTTCTGCGATCTGGATGTCTCCCAGCATCGCAAAGCTGGCGGTGACACCGCCAGTCGTCGGGTCGGTCAGGATAACGATGAAGGGCAGCCCGGCGTCGCGCAGCAGCATCGCGGCAATCGTCGTGCGCGGCATCTGCATCAGGCTGACCGCACCCTCCTGCATGCGGGCGCCGCCCGAGGCGGTGAAGACCAGCAAAGCCGCCTGTTGCAGCACGGCGAGTTTGGCGGCGGCGACCAAACCTTCGCCGACAGCGGCACCCATCGAGCCGCCCATGAAGGCGAACTCCATGGCGGCGACAACAGCAGGGTGGCCGCCGACCGTGCCGTGGGCGACCACCAGCGCGTCCTCCAGCCCGGTTTTGGCGCGAGCTTCGCGCAGGCGTTCGGAATAGCGTTTCTGGTCCCGGAAACCGAGCGGGTCGGCCGGCGCCTTCGGCAATTCGATGCGCGTGAACGACTCCTCGTCGAACGTCCACTCGAGGCGTTCCAGCGCGGTGGCGCGCATATGATGGCCGCAGCTCGTGCAGACTTTCAGGTTCTTTTCCAGGTCCTTGGTAAAGATCATGGTCTGGCAGTTGGGGCACTGCGACCACAGGTTTTCCGGCACGTCCGGGCGCTGACCCAGCAGGGTGCGGATTTTCGGGCGCACATATTCGGTCAGCCAGCTCATGCGGCGATCTCCCGCCCGGCCGCCCGCACGGCGTGGGCCAGGTCGCGCACCTGGTCCAGCACGCGACGCACCGTGTCTGGCCCTGCGCGGCCGTGCTCGTCCAGGCTGGCAGCCAACGTGTCGATCAGCGCACTGGCAACTACAGCCCCATCGGCGGCGCGCACAGCGGCGGCGGCCTGGGCGGGGGAGCGCACGCCGAAACCCACGGCAATCGGCAGGTTTGTTACCGCGCGGATGCGGGGAATGGCCGCCTCCAGCTCGGCCGCGGATGCGGTGCGTGTGCCTGTTATCCCTGTGATGCTGACGTAATAGACGAATCCGCTGCAGCCGCGCAGCACGGAGGGCAGGCGGGCGGCGTCGGTCGTGGGGGCGACAAGACGAATGATGTCCAGCCCGTGCTCGGCCGCGTGGCCGGCGAGCAGCTCGGCCTCTTCCGTGGGCAGATCGACCACAATCAGCCCGTCCACGCCCGCGGCCGATGCATCCAGGCAGAAGCGGGCCGGGCCATACGCCAGGATGGGGTTGAGGTAGCCCATGAGCACGACCGGGGTAGACGAATTCTCGGCACGAAACTCGCTGACCATCTCCAGCACCCGGCACAGCGTAGCGCCTGCCAGCAGACCGCGCCGCCCAGCCGCCTGGATGGTGGGCCCGTCCGCCATCGGGTCGGTGAACGGCATCCCGATCTCGATCAGATCCGCGCCCGCCCCTGGCATGCCGTGCAGGATTGCCATGCTGGTATCGGCGTCCGGATCGTAGGCTTCCAGGAACGGGATCAGCGCGCCACGGCCTTCGGCGCGCAGGTTGGCGAATTTTTGCGCAATGCGGCTCATGGCCGGTGTGTAGGGCTTGGCGGCCGAAGTGTCACCGTGCGACGGGGTATTGAGAGGCGGTCCAGCCACCTGTAATTCTCGTCAGAACGTGCGCGTCACCGACAAAATGACAAAATCCCGGTCCGCCAGCGGCTGGTGCGCGGCGCTGCCTAAGAAATGTGTCGCGTTGATCGCCGCCTGCCACACCGTGCGATAGGTGAAACCCAGCCCGACATCGAGGTCTCCGGCATGCGCCTGGCCGGTACCGGCCACGCTGGATGTGCCCAGGAAATTCAGCCCGAGCCCCACCGGCACCGTCAGCTCCAGATGCGGCAGCACCTCGAAGTATTGCGGCGTGAACGCGACCCGCAAACCGGCCGCGAACCGGTCGCGCCCCGGGGCCAGCGCTGCTGGGTCGCGTGTGATATCGACCCGGTCGTTGCAGGTAATTTCCGCCAGCAGCGAGGCGCCCTGCCACAAGCGATCCGGCGGCAATACCTCGACCAAGGAAAGCTGGGCGTGCAGCGTGTCCCCTGCCGCGTAAGGTGCCGCTGCATCGCGCGCCGCCGCGCCCGGCCCGGACAAAGGCGGCAGCACACTGGCCAGCGGCATGTTGCGGCGCCACGAGATTTCGCCGGCGATGTTGGCGGTGCCCAGATAGCCGCTTGCACTGGCCCCGTACAGCTCGATGCCGCGCGGAAATACCAGCCCGTAGTCAGAAGGCGGCGAGACGAACACCTGCGGCGACTTCGCGTCGAACCGCAGTGCATAGAACCCCAGATCGGCACCATCGCCGGTCAGGTGCAGCGCCACGCCGAACTGCCCGGCTCCGGTGGGCGTGCGGTCGCGCGCGCGCGCCAGGGCGGATTTCCCGGCAAACAGCCGCTCGCCGCCGACATCGAGGAAATCGGCCGTGCTGAAATAGCTCGACACGCCCGGCAGCCGGTTGCGCCGCCATTCCGGCTGCACATACGCCTCCAGATCGGCTCCCGGCTGTAGTTCCAGGTCCGCGACTGCCTGGGTCACAGGCAGGAACAGCTCGCGCGCCTCGGCCAGCGGCTGGGAGGCGGCCTTGATCGCATCGACTGGCGCCTGGCCGGCGGCGATGCCGTTATCGGTGGAAAACAGGCTCTCGCCCCACAGCAGCGTCTGCCGCCCCAGCCGGATGGTCAGGGCATGGCCGTCCAGCTCGACCTTGTCGTGGACATAGGCGGTCAGCAGCTCGGCCGTGCCGCCCTGCAGGGCCGCCACGTCCTTCGGAAAGCGGTCATAGGGGACCGACACGGGGTTGAACCCGGCGGCAGTCCGGCGCGCGGTGGATTGGTAATAGACCGGGTCGTACCAGCCATCCGCGCTGAGATCGAGGCCGAGATCGCCCTGGCTCACATCCAGGGCCGACAGCACGTCGATGCGCTCGGAGATCACACCCGGCGCGAAGGCGCGGTCCCCGTCATCCGCGTTGGAATCGGAAAGCAGGGCAGGGTCGGCGCCACCCACGCGCAGCCCAAGCGAGGCGCGCACGGTCGTGTCCCAGCGCAGCCGCACATCGCTGCCTGTGTCGAACGACGCTGCTGCCACCCGGCCTGGACACAGCGCCAACCCGGCGGCAAGCCAGACAGCCTCGTGCCTCAGCCGCATGCAAGGCGATGCGCATAGGAGACGAACCCATGTGGACCACGCGTGCGCTGCTTGTGGCCGTCCTGGGCGGCGTCGGTTTTGGACACGCACACGCCGCCGTCACGGGGGCCGAGGCAGACAGGCTGCGGGGCGTGCTGACGCCGGTGGGGGCCGAGCGGGCCGGCAACCGGGACGGCAGCATCCCGCCCTGGACGGGGGGCGTGGCGCCCTCCGCGCCCGGCTACCAGCAAGGCGATCCGCGTCCCGACCTGTTCCCGACCGAGGCCAAGCTGTTCAGCATCACCGCCGCCAATGCCGCGCACTACGCGGCGCGCCTGCCGGAGGGCGCGCTGGCGCTGTTCCGCGCCATGCCGGACTTCCGCATGGACGTGTACCCCAGCCATCGCACCGCCGCCTTCCCGCAACGTGTGTATGACAACATCCTGGCCAATGCCACGCGCGCCCATGCGGCTCCGGAGGGCATTGCCTACGGTGTGGCCGGGGCCGTGGGTGGCGTGCCGTTCCCCATTCCGCAGAACGGCACCGAGATCGTCTGGAACCATTTGCTCGCGTTCTGGGGCACTGCGCGCGAGGCGCATGTCAGCACCTATGTCGGTGCCGCGGACGGCACGGTGGAACTGACCGCGTCGTACAGCGAAATGACCGATTTCCCGTATTACTTTGCCGATGCACGACGCGACTATTTCGGCGGCTATTATTTCAAGACACGCCGCGTGCAGGATGCGCCCGCATCCGATGCCGACCAGGCCTATATCGCCTGGCAGCCGATCGACACCGCCCGCGACCGCTACGTTGCGTGGCGCCTGCTGCCGGGCGAGCACCGCGTGCGCAAGGCGCCGTCTCTGTCGTACGACACACCGGACGCGGACGCCAACGGGCTGGAAGCGCTCGACGAATACTATCTTTTTTTCGGCGGTCCCGACCGGTACGATTTTCGTATCCTGGGCAAGCGCGAGATGTATGTGCCCTACAACAACAACCGCATGTACCTGCATACGGCGCGCGCCGCCATCGGCCCGCGCCACGAGGTGCCGGGCGAGATCCGGTACGAGCTGCACCGCGTCTGGGTGGTCGATGGCACGCTGGCACCCGGCAAGCATCACGTGGCACCGCACCGCCGGCTGTATATCGACGAGGATAGCTGGCTGGTGCTGTACAGCGATTCCTGGGACGAGGATGGCAAACTCTGGAAGTTCGGCCACGCGACCGTGTACGTGTTGCCGGAGCTGCCGACGGTGATTACGGGCACGCAATTCATCTACGATTTGCTGCTGGGCGGCTATGTGGCCGATTTCTGTTTCGCCGGTGAGCGCACGCAGTATCGCGTGACCGGGCCGCATGATGCGTCGGTGTTTTCGGCGCAGGCACTTGCGGCGAGTTCGGAAAGGTAAGCGCTTCTTTTTTGCAAAAAAGAACCAAAAAACTTTTATCAGTGCTGTCCCCGACCAAACTGACAAAAGTCTTTTGGTTCTTTTCTTCAGAAAAGAACTGCTTTCTTCCTAAATGTTCAACTCCCCATAAGCCTTGCTCGCAATCCGCATCATCTCCCCGGCACTCATCTCCCCCGTGAGCACCGCCCCCACTACATCGTCCTGCCAGATGCACTCACGCAGCCGGCCGCGCCGCAGCAGATCGAACCTTGCTTCGCCAGAAGATCGCCGGATGTAGATGGTCAGCGGCGCGGCCCGTTCGTTGCGATAGACCAGACCGGCCGCCGGACTGGTGCCGTGCCGGAACAGGTCGATCGCCACAAGCCGGTAGCCAAAGCGGGAGAGGTCCGGCGGCCGCACCGCAAGCGACAGGCGATCCTGCAGCAGCCTTGCCCCGGGGGCGCCTTGCGGCAGCGACGCGCCGGCGAATTCCGTTTCGGGCCGCCACGTCCCGTCATGGGCGGCCTCGGCCTCGGCCAGGATCGTGTCGGCGGCGGGCGCGAACAGGCGCACGCCGCCCGCCAGCAGCACCAGTGCCACCGACGCCGCCAGCGCCAGGCGCCAGGCGCGAGGGCGGCCGGCGGGCGCGGGCGCGGCCCGCCGGACGAGCGTTATCCAGTGGGACGGCAGGCTCTGATCGGCGACCGGGGCGAGGTATGCGGCCAGCCTCTGCTTGTCCTGCTGAAAGGCGGTGACCCGCGCCGCGAAATCCGGATCGGCCTGCATGGCGCGCTCCACGTCGGCACGGCCGTGCGCGTCCAGCTCGCCATCGATGTAGGCGTGCAGCATGTCGTCGCGGGGCAGGGCGGTCATTGTGCAGCACGCCCGCGCGAAACCGGGTTCTCGGACGCTTCCAGCGCCTGACGCAACGCCGCGCGGGCGCGGGCCAGGCGCGACATCACGGTGCCGGCCGGTATCGCCAGCTCGTCGGCAACCTGGCGGTAGCTCAGCCCTTCCACGCCGACGAGCAGCAGGATCTGCCGGTGCTCTACGCTCAATCCGGCCATCGCCCGGCCGAAATCCCGGACGCCGGACGAATCCTGTGGCGGGGCGCTGAGCGCCAGATCGTCCTCCATGTCTCGCACGTCCACCACACTGCCCCTGCCGCGCCTGCGCCTCAGCTCGTCCACGAACAGGTTATGCAAGATCGAGCGCAGCCACGCGCCCATTCGCACGCGATTCTGCAACGCATCGGGCCGGCGCAGCGCCCGCTCGATACAATCCTGCACCAGGTCATCGGCTTCTCCGGTGCGGCCGGCCAGACCGGCCGCGTAACGCCGCAAAGCCGGCAACTGGGCAATCATGTCGTCTGCAAAGATGCCGGCCTCCGCGCCTTTCCATCGTGGACCATAGACGTGGCCAGACCGCCGATATTCCGCGCCGCACAACCGCACACGGCAAAAATGCGGGTGCGGGTGGAATAGACGGCCGGGCCGCATCGTCCACCTCGTGCGGCACCGCCACCCCGGCGTGCTGGCCGCACGGAGAAAACTCCCATGTCACGACTGCTCGCGCGATCCGCCCTTCTGCTACTGACCGCCGCTTTTGCCTCGCCGGCTGCTCATGCCCAGGGCGGATACACTGTAAAGAACCTGGTCTCCGACCAGGCTGGCCGCGCCGTCTCGCAGGACCCGAACCTGGTCAATGCCTGGGGCGTGGCCTTCTTTCCAGGCGGTGCCTTCTGGGTGAACGACAACGCCACCGGCCTGTCCACGTTGTATGATGGGCAGGGCAACGTGATCCCCGTCGCCTTCACCGTGCCAGCGCCTCCTGGCCAGACCACGCCGTCGGCACCGACCGGTATCGTTATCAATACAACGGGCGACTTCCTGGTGCCCGGCACGCAGCTGCCGGCCGCGTTCATCTTTGCCACCGAGGACGGCACGATCTCGGCCTGGGCGGGCGGGCTGCCCAAGAACCCGCTCGCTGCGGTGCTGGCCGTCGACAATTCCGGTGCCGGGGCGGTGTACAAAGGGCTGGAGTTCGGCACCACGGCGGCGGGCAATTTCATCTACGCCACCAACTTCCGGGCCGGCACCGTCGATGTGTACGACAGCAAGTTTGCGCCCGCCGGCGGGCAGCTGCTGGGCAGTTTCGCCGATCCCAAGATCCAGAAGGGCTACGCGCCATTCGGGATCCGCAACATCGCCGGCAATCTGTTCGTCAGCTACGCCAAGCAGAACGCCGCCAAGCATGACGACACACCCGGCCTTGGCCGCGGCTACGTGGACGTGTTCGATACCGATGGACGGCTGTTGCAGCGTTTCGCCAGCGGCGGCGAGCTGAACGCGCCCTGGGGCATGGCCCTGGCGCCAGCCGGCTTCGGCGCGCTGAGCAACACGGTGCTGGTCGGCAATTTCGGCGACGGGGTGATCAACGCTTACAGCCTGGACGGCCGTTTCGTGGCACCCCTGGGCGATCGCCATGGGCGCCCGCTCGTTGTCGACGGGCTCTGGGGGATCTACTTCGGCGGCGCGGCGGCTGCCACCCCGGACACGCTGTTCTTCGCCGCCGGCCCTGGCCACGAGAGCCACGGCCTGTTCGGTTCGATCACGCCGAACTGACGTGACGGCGATCAGCCGGTCCGGTGCGCGGTCCGGCTGATCGCCTCGTCAGGCGACAACGTCCGCCGGCAATCCTTCGAACGGGTCCAGCGCGGCCACGTCCATCGGCCCGAAATGGCGCAGGTTGCGCGTCAGCACTGTGCAGCCATGATGCTGGGCCGTAGCTGCGATCGCCAGATCGGCGAAACCGGGGCTGTGGCCCGAAGCCCGCGTCCGGTCCGATAACCGGCCGAGGGCGCGAGCGACAGGGATGGTAAGCGGCAGGATACGGGCGCTGTAGAGGTGCAGCACTGTTTCCAGCCATGCGCCAAGGCGATCGGCTTTCTGCGTAGCCCCAAGGCGGCGGCTCTTGGAGATGCCATCCTCGACCTCGGCTACGGTGACGACTGATAGGAACAGCAGAGGGCTGTTACGGTCCATCCAGGCGGCAAGCTGAGCATGGGCGACCGTCTTTTGCGGGGAGCCGGCCGACAGTACAGTTCGTGTCAACCAGATACACCAATCAGAACTCGATTTCGCGCCAGTCCTCGGTGCGAGCTGGCAGGTCCTCGGCGGCGAGCGGGGTTTCGGCCAGCAGGCGGCCGAAGGAGGGAACGTTGGACAGGCGTGTCCATTCCTCAAAGCTGAGGATGACAGCTTCGGGGCGGCCGTGGCGGGTGACGATGGAGGGCTCACCGCGTTTCGCCGTGTCGATGACGGCCGACAAGGTGGCTTTGGCTTCGCGGAGCTGCAGTTCGAGCATCGTGACTTCCATGACTAATGTAGTCACAATAGCATGATCACGTCGGAAAGCAACGGGTTTAGAGCTTGGCGCCCAGATGCTCAGCAACCGTGAAAATGTCTTTGTCGCCTCGCCCTGACAAATTCATCAGGATGATGTTTTCCGCATCCAGGGTCGGCGCCAGCTTTTCGATGTGCGCCAAAGCGTGGGCGCATTCCAGCGCCGGGATGATGCCCTCGGTGCGGCTGCAGAGCTGAAAGGATGCCAGCGCCTCGTCATCGGTGATGCCCACGTATTCGGCGCGGCCGATATCGTGCAGCCAGGCGTGCTCGGGGCCGATGCCGGGGTAGTCCAGCCCGGCGCTGATGCTGTGGGCTTCGGTGATCTGGCCGTCATCATCCTGCAACAGGTAGGTGCGGTTGCCGTGCAGCACCCCGGGGCGGCCACGCTCGATGCTGGCCGCCTGGGCGCCGCTATCCAGCCCGCGGCCGGCCGCCTCCACCCCGATCAGGCGGACGGACGGCTCGTCCAGGAATGGATGGAAGATACCCATGGCGTTGCTGCCGCCGCCCACGCTGGCCACGACGATATCGGGAAGGCGCCCCTCCGCCTCCATCATCTGCGCGCGCGCCTCAGTGCCGATCACGGACTGGAAGTCGCGCACCATGGCGGGGTAGGGGTGGGGCCCGGCGACCGTGCCGATCAGGAAATACGTGTCGGTCACGTTGGCAACCCAGTCGCGCATCGCCTCGTTCATCGCGTCCTTCAGGGTGCCGGCACCTGTCGTGACTGGGATGACCTCGGCCCCCAGCAGCTTCATGCGGAACACGTTGGGGCGTTGGCGTTCGACATCGACGGCGCCCATGTAGATCACGCACGGCATGCCCATCAGGGCGCAGACAGTGGCGGTGGCGACACCGTGCTGGCCGGCGCCGGTTTCGGCGATAATGCGGGTCTTGCCCATGCGACGGGCCAGCAGGATCTGGCCCATGCAGGAATTCACCTTGTGGGCGCCGGTGTGGTTCAGCTCCTCGCGTTTGAAATAGATCTTGGCGCCGCCGAGTGTTTTGGTCAGGCGTTCGGCGAACCAGAGCGGGCTCGGGCGGCCGACGTAATCCTTCAGGTAATAATCGAGTTCCTTTTGGAAGGTCGGGTCGCGCTTGGTGGCCTCGTAGGCGGCGTCCAGCTCGAGCACGAGCGGCATTAGGGTTTCTGCCACGAACCGGCCGCCGTATTCGCCGAAGCGGCCGTGTGTGTCCGGGCCTTGGCGCAATGTGTTTGGCAGGATGTGGTTCACGGGGCGCTGTCCGGTTCTTTTGGGGCGAGCGCCCTAGATAGGCCGGTTGCAGTGGGTTTGTCAGGCTGGATCGGCCCGGGTAAGCGGACGGCCTACATCGCCATAGGAGGCGCGCCTGCTTCGAGCCATGTCGGGCCACGCGCCACCCGCCGTTCTCCAGGCGGGCAGCGCCGCGCAAGCGGCTTGCGTGCAGGCCGTGTGGATCGACCTTGAAAGTCCTGCCGATGCCGAGCGCCTGGAGGTCGCGCATGCCACCGGCCTGGCGGTGCCGGGGCGGCAGGAAGTGGCCGAGATCGAAAGCTCCAGCCGGCTGTCCGAAACCGGTGGCGTGCTGACTTTAAGCACGCCGATGCTGAGCCGGGCCGCCGACGGCACGCTGATGGTGGCGCCCGTTGGTTTCGGTCCTGTCGCCGGGGCGGCTGCTGACGATCCGGTTCGCGGGGTCGGTCGTGTTCGACCGGTTTGCCGAGAGCTGGCGCTGCCCGGATGAAGCGACGGCATCGGGCGTGGCACCTTTTCTGGGCATCCTTGAAGCGGTGGTGGACCGTCTCGCCGACGTGCTGGAACAGATCGGCGGCGAGATGGACGCCCTGTCGGCCGAGGTGTTCGCCCGCGGTGCCGAGTCCGGCGGATCGTCGCGCCGGCGTGACCAGTTTCTGCAGGCGACCCTGGCCGCCACAGGCCGCACCGGCACCCGCGTCTCGCAGTTGCGCGATGCGCTTCTCGGTGTCAGCCGGATCGTGCGCTACGTGCCCGAGGCCGCGAAAGACTGGCTGGACGAGCCGGCCCGCCGTCGGCTGACGACGCTGGAGCGCGACTTGGTCTCCCTGGCCGATTACGATGTGCAGTTGACGGGCAAGGTGCAGTTCCTGCTCGACGCGACCTTGGGCTTCATCAGCATCGAACAGAACAACACGATAAAAGTGCTGACGGTGGTGAGCATAGTGGGCATTCCGCCAACCTTCATAGCCAGCCTATACGGCATGAATTTTCATAATATGCCCGAGCTTGGTTGGAAGTATGGCTATCAATACGGGCTGAGCCTGATCGTATTCAGCATCGTCCTGCCCCTGCTGCTCTTCTGGCGCCGTGGATGGCTGTAGTCATCCCGGACAGCACCGGAATAATCTTCTGAGTTTAGGCTGAAAACGGGCCCAGTAAAAGAGATGATAGACAAAAGTTCTTTGCTTCTTTCTTTCAAGAAAGAAGGCCTTTTGCTGCTTTCACGAATGCCGTAATCCGCGCGGGGTCTTTGACGCCAGGCGCACTCTCCACCCCGGACGAGACATCCACAGCGGGCGCCCCGCTCTGCCGCACAGCCTCACCCACATTCTCGGGCGTCAGACCGCCAGCCAGCAGCCAAAGCGCGCCGGGGTCCCAGCCGGCCAGCATGGACCAGTCCATACGCAGCCCCAGCCCGCCCGGGCGGTCGGCCTCCGGCGGCGGCTTGGGTTCCACGACAAGGGCGGCGGCGATGCCCGCGGTTTCGGGCAGGTCCTGCGGCCGTGCGACGCCCAACGTGTGCCAGACCGGCACGTCGAACTTGGCGCGGATGAAGCTGAGCCGTTCCGGAGGTGTGTAAAGCTGCAGCGCGTGGAGATGCAGCGTGTCGAGCACGCGGGCCAGGTCGTCGTCGGTCGGGTCCACGAACAACCCGACTCGGGCGGGGCCGCCGGGCAGCCGGGCGGAGAGCTGGGCTGCCATCCCTGGGGAGACGCAACGGGGCGACACTCCGTGGAACACGAAGCCCACCCAGTCCGCACCCGCTTCGGCGGCGGCGTCGAACGCGGCGGGGCTGTTCACCCCGCAGATCTTTACCCGCACGCGGCTGCGATCATTTCGGCGCCGCCAGCGCCGGCGCCATGCGCCTTCCGGGGCGAACGATCGGCGGTGGTGCCGTGTGGGTGCGCAACTCCGCCTGCAAGGCAGCAGCCCTGCGCTCCGCCCGGCGATGCCGGTTGCGGGCAGCAAGCGTGCCGAACCAAACGAACAGCGCCCCCAGGAAGAAAAACAGGCCGGAGCAGGCCAGGATGGCGATGGAGACGGGCAGCTCGACGGAGAAGTCGGTGGGCCACAACCCGAGCGGCACGCTCTGCTGGTTGGAGAGCGCGAAGGCGATGAGCAGGATCAGGAAGGGAAGCAGCATGAGGAAGCGCAGCATGGACACACCCAAAGGAAGAAGTTCTTTTTGACAAAAAGAACGAAGAAATTTTTAGGCCGTTGCGGGCTCAATAGCCAAATGTTGCTTGCTTCTTTTTCTCAAGAAAGGAGCGCTTTCTTCCTACTTCCTCCCGCATTGACCCGCTCCCGCAACTCCTTGCCAGCCTTGAAGAACGGCACCGCCTTTTCATCCACCGGCACCGCTTCGCCCGTCCTGGGATTGCGCCCGGTTCGCGCGTCCCGCCGCTTCACCGTGAACGCGCCGAACCCACGCAGTTCCACCCGTTCCCCACGGGAAAGGGCGGCGGAGATCTCGTCGAACACCGTTCCCACGATCAGCTCCACATCGGGCGCCCGCAAATGCGGGTTCGCGCCGGCCAGCTCGGCGATCAGCTCCGATCGTGTCATGGCCCCGCGCCAGGCCGCGCCCACCCCAGCACCGCCCGTCCCTTCAGTTCCGCACCATCGAAGGCTGCCAGAGGGCATAGAGCCCGTCAACGTGAAGCGGCTGCAGCGCCGCGGGGATCAGCCCGGCCAAACTCGTCTGCGCCATCTGCCACCAAGGCCCCTGCTTCTTGTCCTCCAGCACCGGCAGGCTGGTATCCACCTGGCGCTTGGTCTTGAGCCAGTGCAGCGCCTCCGCCTGCCCACCGATCTCGTCAATCAGGCCGAGCTTCAACGCCTGGCGCCCGGTATAGGCGCGACCATCGGCCAGGGTGCGCACCTGTGCAGCGTCCATGTGGCGGCCGCTGGCGACGATACCCACGAACTGGTCGTATAAATCGGCCACCAGGCCCTGCAGATACGCGCGGCCGGGTGCGGACAGCGGCGCCGTAAAACTCGGCTGCCCCTTCAGCGGCCCGCTCACCAGCGGATCGGAGCGGATACCGATCTTGTCGAGCAGCCCGGCAATGTCGCCCAGCTCCATGATCACGCCAATCGAGCCGGTCAGCGTGCTTTCGCGCGCCACGATGTGCGGCGCGGCCACCGCGATCATATAGCCGGCCGACGCCGCCGTGCCTTGCATGACCGAAACCACCGGTTTGGCCGCCGCCAGTTGCTGCACGGCGGCGTGTATGCCCTCGCCGCCGGCCACCGCGCCACCTGGCGTGTCCAGCTCCAGAAGCACGGCGCGCACGTTGCCATCCTGGCGTAGCCGGTCCAGCGCCTCGATCTGCTCGCGCCCATCGCCGATCACGCCATCGATCGCATATCGGGCGATCCGCGCCCCGCCCAGCCCGCCGCGCCGCGGCGCCACCGCGAGCGCCGCCAGCACCAGCGCCACCACCGCCACCACCCGCCAGATCGCCAGGCTGCGCTTGAGACGACGGCGATCGATCAACGTGTCAGCTTGCAACGACATGTCTGGTCCTCAATGCGGCTCTCAGGGCCTTGCCGGGAATTGGTGCGCCTTGACCACCCTTCTACTACCCCCCGTCACACGAAAAAGGCCGGAGCATCACACCCCGGCCTTTTCCGATAGCTGACAGGTGACAGCTGACTACTCGCTTTGCTGGTTCCGCCGGCGGATCGCCGCCCCCAGGATGTCGCCCAGCGAAGCGCCGCTATCGGTGGCGCCGAACTCCGCCATCGCCTGCTTGTCCTCCTCGACCTCCCGGCCCTTGATCGTCAGCGACAGCTTGCGGGCCGCACGATCAATCGCGGTGATCTTGGCATCGACCTTCTCGCCCACCGCGAAGCGGTCCGGCCGCTGGTCGCTCTTCTCCCGGCTCAGCTCGGCGCGGCGGATGAAGCCGGTCAGGACGTCGTCCACCTTCACCTCGATGCCGTTGGCCTGGATGCCGGTCACGATGCAAGTGACGACCTCGCCTTTCTTGACCTTGGACATGCTCTCGGCGAACGGATCTTCCTGCAGCTGCTTGATGCCGAGGCTGATGCGCTCCTTCTCGGCGTCGATGTCGAGCACGCGCGCCTTCACCATCGTGCCCTTCTCGTAGGCGTTGATGGCGGTCTCGCCGGCTTCGTCCCAGCTGATGTCGGACATGTGGACCATGCCGTCGATGTCGGGTGCCAGGCCGATGAACAAGCCGAACTCGGTGATGTTGCGCACCTCGCCCTCGACCGTTGAACCCACCGGGTGCTCCTCGCCGAACTGCTCCCACGGGTTGCGCTGCACCTGCTTGAGGCCCAGCGAAATCCGGCGCTTGGACGCGTCCACGTCCAGCACCATGACGTCCACTTCCTGAGAGGTGGCGACGATCTTGCCGGGGTGCACGTTCTTCTTGGTCCAGCTCATCTCGCTGACATGGACCAGGCCTTCCACGCCCGCCTCCAGCTCGACGAAGGCGCCGTAATCGGTGATGTTGGTGACACGGCCGGAGAAAGTGCCCTGCGGCGGGTATTTCTCGGTCACGCCCTCCCAAGGATCGGCCTCGAGCTGCTTCATGCCCAGGCTGATGCGCTGTGTGTCCGCGTTGAACCGGATGACCTGCACCCGAACCTGCTGGCCGATCGTCAGCGCCTCGGCCGGGTGGTTGATCCGGCGCCAGGCGATGTCGGTGACGTGCAGCAAGCCGTCCACGCCGCCCAGGTCCACGAATGCGCCGTAATCGGTGATGTTCTTGACCACGCCGTCGAGGATCATGCCCTCCTTCAGGCCCTGGATCAGCTCGCTGCGCTGCTCGGCGCGCGTCTCCTCCAGCACGGCCCGGCGGCTCACCACGATGTTGCCCCGCGCCCGGTCCATTTTCAGGATCTGGAAAGGCTGCGGCATGCCCATCAGGGGTCCGACATCGCGCACCGGCCGGATATCGACCTGGCTGCCCGGCAAAAAGGCCACGGCCCCGCCGAGATCGACGGTGAACCCGCCCTTCACGCGGCCGTAAATGGTGCCGTTGACCCGTGTGTTGGCCTCGAACTGCCGCTCGAGCAGCGTCCAAGCCTCTTCACGGCGAGCCTTTTCGCGAGACAGGATGATGGCGCCGTCACGGTCTTCGTAGCGTTCGACGAACAACTCGATCATGTCGCCGGGCTTGATCTCCGGCTTCTGGCCGGGCGCGGAGAACTCCTTGAGCGCGACGCGCCCTTCGGACTTCAGGCCGACATCGACGATGGCGAATTCGTCGGTCAGGCGGATGACGCGGCCGGTGACGACAGACCCATCAAAACCGGTATCCCGGCCAAGGGTCTCGTCGAGGAGGTCGGCAAAATTTTCTTCTACGCGTACGGGACGTTCGAGGACGGCGGTGCTTGCCATGTGGCGGGGTGGTTCCTGTAACGAGCGGCCCGGTCAGGGCTCGGTCGGCTGAATGCGCGGCCCGCATGGGGGATACGGCTTGGCCGCCTGTGGCGGACCCGGGTTGAACGAAAGCAGGCCCAAGCCGTAAGGCTGGACCTAGTCCGCAGTGACATAGGCTTCGTGCCGGCCAAGTCAATCGGAATTACGCCGAAGAGGGCAGTGCGTCAGCGCGTCCGGTACGCTGGCGTCCCCTTCCTTTCGCGAGCGCAGTGAAAATCACCGCGAAGGCACAGACAATGCCAAGAAGCATGACATCCGTGTTCAGTCACCTCTTCGTAGCCTTCGTGCCTTCGTTGTCTAATTATCTCCTGCGGCGCTTAGCGCGGGCTAGCAGGAGCAGGGGTGAGGCCAACAGCCGAAAGGCAGGCGAGGGCCGCGCCAAATGCCTGGTCGGCGTCCAGCTCCGTGGTGTCCAGGATGACCGCGTCCGGCGCCGGACGCAGCGGGGCGGCGGCGCGAGAGGCATCGGCGGCGTCGCGCGCCTGCATGTCGGCGCGCACCGTCTCGAACGCCGCGTCCGCACCGCGGGCCCGCACTTCCAGCCAGCGGCGGCGGGCGCGGGCATCCACGCTGGCCGTCACGAACAGCTTCGCGCGTGCCTCGGGAAAAATGATCGTGCCGATGTCCCGCCCGTCCAGCACCGCCCCGTGCTCGGCGCCGAAACCGCGCTGAAACGCGAGCAGGGCCGCCCGGACTCCGGGGATCGACGCCACCGCTGCCGCGGCACGGTCCACCTCGGGGGTGCGCAGATCGGTGCGCGCCAGATCGGGTGTGGAAAGCGCTCGCGCCTGCGCCTCTGCCGCGTCCGGGTCGGCGGGGTCGGCACCCAAATCCAGCACGCGGCGGCCGACCGCGCGATACAGCAGCCCGGTGTCCAGATATGGCAGCCCAAGTGCGGCCGCCAGCCGCCGGGCCAGCGTTCCCTTGCCCGCCGCCGCCGGGCCGTCGATGGCGACGATGCGGTTGTCCGTGCTCATGCGAACCGGCAGCCCAGCCCGTTCATCAGGTCCACGAATCCCGGAAAACTCGTGTCGATGAAGGACGTGTCGTCCACCGTCACCGGCGCGCGGGCGCAAGACCCCAGGACGAGCGCGCTCATGGCCAGCCGATGATCCATATGGGTCGCCACATGCCCGCCGCCGGGCGGTCTGCCCGAACCGTGGATCACCAGGTCATCGCCCTCGGTCACGCAGCCGACGCCGTTCGCGATCAGCAATGCGGCGGTGGCCGACAGCCGGTCGCTCTCCTTCACTCGCAACTCGCCCAGGCCGCGCAGCCGGCTGGTGCCGCGCGCCGACGCACAGGCGACGGCCAGGACCGGGAATTCGTCGATCATGCTCGGCACGATGTCTCCCGATGTGTCGGCAGCGTTCAGCGGGCCGGCTTCGGCCGTGAGGTCGCCCACTGCCTCGCCACCCTCCACCCGCACATTGGCCACGGACAGAAGCGCGCCCATCGACCGCAGCACGTCGAACAGGCCGATTCGCAGCGGGTTGAGGCCCACGCCGCGCACCGTCACGCGCGAGCCATCGGTCAGCAGGGCGGCCACCAGCGGAAAGGCCGCCGAGGATGGATCGCCAGGCACGGCCACGTCGCGCGCGATAAGCTCGGGTTGGCCTTCCAGGGTGATGACGCGGCCGTGCTCCGCGGCCTCGACCGTGAGCGCCGCACCGAAATGGACCAGCATGCGCTCCGTATGGTCCCGCGTCGGCACGGATTCCTCAACCCGGGTCTGGCCGCGCGCGTTCAAGCCAGCCAGCAGGATGGCCGATTTCACCTGCGCGCTGGCCACCGTCATGCGGTGGTCCAGCGGCATCGCGCGTCCGGTGCCGGCCACCGCCAGGGGCAGGCGCCCGCCCTCCCGGGCGAAAAACCGCGCGCCGGTGGCCGCCAACGGCCCAGTGACCCGCGCCATCGGCCGGCGCCGCAGGCTGACGTCGCCCGTCACGACCGAAAAGATCGGGTGGGTGGCGAGCAGCCCGGTCAGCAGGCGCGCCGCCGTGCCGGAATTGCCCATGTCGAGCACGTCGTCCGGCTCGGCCAGGCCGCCCACCCCCACACCGGTCACGCGCCAGGCGCCCGGCCCGTCCCGCACGATGTCCGCCCCCAGCGCGCGCAGGGCGGCGGCGGTGCGCAGCACGTCCTCGCCCTCCAGCAGCCCCACGATTCGGGTCTCCCCGATGGCCAGCGCAGCAAACATCAAGGCGCGGTGCGAGATGGATTTGTCCCCCGGCACCTCAATGTCGCCGGCAAGCGGGCCGGCGGGGTGCGCGGTCATTGGGCGGGTCTGCATGGCTGGCGCGGTAGCATGCGGGAAGGCGGGGAGGCTACTCGCCCTCCCCGGCCGCCGCCCATTCGGCGACCCGCGCCAACTGCGCATAATCGGAAAACCGCGGCGCCGCGCCCGACGAGGGCTGCGACAGATAGGGTGTCGCCGGATCGTCGAAGGCGGCGACCAACGCCTGCAGTTTCTCGTGCGCCTCGGTCGCGAGGCCGGATGTGAGCGCCGCGTCGCCTTTCTGCAGCGTGTGGATGCGCCCCGGCTCGAACCCGCCGGAAATCTGCCAGTAGGCCAGCTCGCCGACCTCGCCCGCCAGTTCCTCGCCGAACCCGCCGAGGCGCACCATCGCCGCTTCCAGCGGCAGTTGCGGCGCCAGACCGTCATCCACAGCCCGCCCGCTGGGCGGCGTGCCGGTCTTGTAATCCAGTATGGCCAGCAGCCCGTCGGGCCGGCGTTCAATCCGGTCGGCGCGGCCATGTAGGGTGAACGGGCCGGCGGGGGCGTCGAACACCCAGGCGCCGGACGTCTCGCACCACATCGCCGCCGGGTCGCCCGCCACGCGCCGCGCCGCTTCGGCCTCGGCCACCCAGGCGGCGATCCGGTGCAGCCTGGGCCGCCACCACGTGGCCAGCGCCGGACGCAGATCCGCGTCACGCAGCGCCTCATCCATGGCATCGGCCAGCAGCGCCCCCGCATCGTATGGAAAGGACGTTCCGACGCTCGCGAAAAAGCGGTGCAGTCCGTGATGCACGATCGTGCCGTAATCCGCCGCATCTGCCGATTGCTCCAGTGGATCGAGCTTTTTCAATCGCAGCACGTATCTGGCGTAGATGGCGTAAGGGTCGCGCAACCAGGTTTCGATCTGTGTCACGCTCAGCCGGCGTGGCCGAAGCGCCACGGCAGGCGCTGGGGCAGGCGGCAAGACGGGCGTGGGCGCGCCGTCCGGGCGGTCGACCGCCCGCGCCCAATGCGGCGCGCCGTGCCTGGCCAGCGCTTCCCCCTGCCCGGACAGCAGCGCATCCAGCCGCACCAGCCAGCGCGACGGCACGGCGGGCGCTCCGTCCCGGCGGCGCGGTGCGGACAGCAGCGCGCGCGGCGCCGCGCAGGCGGCCATGACGAAATCATGCGCCGACAGCCCGACCTGCGCCTCCGGCGAGGGCAGGCCAACGGCTCTACGCATGGCGCGGTTCATCCACGGGCCGGAATTCTGCGATCGGCGGCCAAACCCCTTCCACAAGCCCGCCCAGCACCACGCAATCGGCAGTCTGCAACCGCGCTTCCAGCAAACCCCAGATGAACACGCGCGGATGCTCCGTGCCGTCCCGCCCGCGCAATCCGCGCCGGCTGCGCACCGCCTGGCCGGCCATGGTCGCTTCCAGGAGGCCGGGCAAAGTCGCCAATCTCTGGTCGGGCAGCGCGGCGAGCGCGGGCGCCAGCTCGGCCAAATGCAGGGCAAGGGCGGCGCCATCCTCGCCGGCCCAAAGCCGGTCGGCGCCCGGCTCGGTGTCGGTCGCCGCCAGCGCCTCGGCCGCCTCGATCAGCGCATCCAGTGCCTGATGCGGCGCGCACGCCCGGCTGGATGCAAGCGCCAGCAGCGGTTTGAGACAGGCGGCGATCCGGTCCAGGAATTTCCCGTCGCCCTGACGCCGTCTCAAACCCTCGACGCCCGGTCCCGGCCTCGGACCACGCAAACACTCCGTCTCCAGACGGCGGGCGGCGGCGCGGCAGGCGGCCGCCGGCAGACCGGCCGCGCAAAATGGATGTTTGAGCAGCGCCAGCAGCGGAACCGGGCGCAAATCCTCGGCCACGGCTTCGGCGAGCAGCCGCAAGAACACGGCGGGCGGCGTTTCGGCGAGTGGTTCGCCGGCGCTGTCATCGGCCACGATGCCGAAACGCAGCAGCTCGGTCGCGACGCGCCCGGCCAGTTGCCGGTCGGGTGTCACCAGCGCCGCCCGCGCCCCCGGCACCTCTAGCGCTTCCCGCAAGGCCAGCGCGATGCAGACCGCCTCCTCCTGCTGGTCGGCCGGCTCAAGCCGCTCCAGCCCGCCGGTGCCGTGCGGCGGCAGTGTCTGCCATTGCGAGAGCGAGGCGGCCGGCAACAGGGCGCTTCGCAATACACCGGGCCGGCCCACGGGGCTCGTGCGGGGCAGGGGCGTGGGCGACATCTCGGCAAAGTCGCGCACATCCTCGCGCCGCGCCTGCAGTTTGTGCAGCAGGTCGCGCAGGCTGGCCTGCGGATGGCTGTCCTGCAGCGCGTCCCAGCTCGGCCCATCGAGATCCATGTCCAGGCCGGGCAGCACGACCAGGCCCTGCGGCAGATGCGCCACAAGCCGCAGCAGCCGGCCCACCGCCGGAATGGCGCCCGTCGTGCCCGCGGCGATCACGGGCAGCGCTGGCGGATCGTTTCTCCAGGCTGCCTCCTGTGCGTTGATCAAGGAGATCTGGTGGGCGGCGACATCCGAAACACCCTCTTCGGCCAGCCAGGCGGGCCAGGTTGAGGTCACGATACCCAGGAAGGTGAGGGTCAGCTGCCAATGGCTGGCGAAGGCCTCGCCGGCCGCCCCAGGCAGGGTCTCCGCCAGGTCGATCTCGGCGCGTGCTGCCTCGTCCAGCAGCGTCCCGAGCGCCTGCGCCAGCTCCCAAGCCCGGTCCGCCTCGCGCGGCGCGCCGTGGCGGCCGCCCATGGCCAGGATCAACTGGCTCAGCACGGCGAGCCGGCGCATCGGCGGCACGGCAGGCGGCGCTTCCAGCACGCCGGCCAAAGCCAGCGGCGCCTCGTCCAGCGCGCCCAGCGCCAGGATGCGCGGCAGCAGCATCGGCCGCCCGTCCGACTGGTCGAGAAACGCCTGCGCCAGGCCCCTCGCCGCACGCCGGGTCGGCACCAGGAAGACTCCGGAAGCTGCGGCCAAGGGGTCCGGCCCGTCGCCCGCCATGCGGGCCAGCCACCAGGCGGCCAGCGCCGGCAGGAACGCCGCGTCGGGCGCGATGGTGGCAAGGTTGGGGCGGAGCGCGAGCGCAGGCATGGCCAGGTTTGTCGGGCGGGTGCCGGGCCGTGGCAAGCCGTTCAGGCGGCGATCCGTCCGGCCCACCCCGCCACCTGCACGCGGCGCGTGTCCGGACTTTGCACGGTCAGGGTCAGCCGCAGCGCATCGTCGGGTGCGAGCGGCCCCAGCCGGTCCGGCCACTCGACCACCACCGCGCCCATGCGCGCGTCGTCCCAGCCCAGTTCCAGCACATCGTCCGGGCCGGACAGGCGCCACAGATCGAAATGCGACAGGGTGAAGCGCGGGGCCGCAAAACTTTGCGCCAGCGTGTAGCTGGGGCTGGGCACGTCCAGCGACGGGTCGCCACAGGCGGCCCTGATCAAAGCGCGCGCAAAGGTGGATTTACCCGCCCCAAGCGGACCCGACAGCAGCACCGCATCGCCCGGGCGCAGCCGTTCGGCCACCCAAACGGCCGCCGCCTCGATCCCCGCCTGGCTGTAGATGCCCCCGCGCAACGTCTCCCCCGGGCTACCCGCCTGCCGAACCGGTGTTACATAGGCCGCATGACCGAAACCGATGTCGCCATCGTGGGTGCCGGCCCCGCGGGCCTGTTCGCCGCCTTCGAGCTTGGCATGCTCAAAATGTCCAGCGTGCTGATCGACGCGCTGGACGAGGTGGGCGGCCAATGCGCCGCTCTGTATCCTGAAAAGCCCATCTTCGACATCCCCGCCCACCCCGCCATCGAGGCCGGCGGCCTGGTGGCCGCGTTGGAGGCCCAGATCGCGCCGTTCGCGCCCGCCCGGCTGCTCGGCCGCCGCGTCCTGTCCCTCGCCGGCGCGCCCGGCGCCTTCGAGCTGCGCACCGACCGCGGCGACACCGTGCACGCCCGCGCCGTGCTGATCGCTGCCGGCGCCGGCGCTTTCGGCCCTAACCGCCCGCCGCTGGACGGCCTGGCCGGCTACGAAGCCACCGGCGCGGTGCAGTATTACGTGCGCCGGCGCGAGGATTTCCGCGGCCGGCGCGTGGTGATCGCCGGCGGCGGCGATTCGGCGGTGGACTGGGCGCTGCAACTGAAGGACGTGGCCGACAAAGTCTACGTCGTGCACCGGCGCGCGAAATTCCGCGCCGCCCCGGACTCCGCCGCGCAACTGGACGCGGCGCACACGCGCGGGGAGCTGGAACTGGTCGTCCCCTACCAGCTCGGCCGCCTGCACGGCGAACACGGCACGCTGAGCGCCGTGGAGGTATCCACCCTGGACGGCGAGCTCAGGCACCTGCCGGCCGACCGCCTGCTCGCCTTCTTCGGCCTGTCGATGGACCTGGGCCCCATCGCCACCTGGGGCCTGGCGCTCGACCGGCACCATCTGGCGGTCACCCCGTCCACCTGCGAGACATCCGTGCCCGGCATCTTCGCCATCGGCGACGTGGCCACCTACCCCGGCAAGCTGAAACTGATCCTGCAAGGCTTCTCCGAAGCAGCCATGGCCGCCCACGCCATCCACCCCATCGCCCGCCCCGGCGAGGCGCTGCATTTCGAATACTCGACCAGCAAGGGCGTGCCGTGATCAACAGACGCCATTTCTGCCTAACTGTCGCCGCCGCGGCAGCGCTGTCCGGTCCTGCGCGCGCGCAAATTTCCGAGCCGGTCCATGCGGCCGTCCTGTCGGATGCCGACGCAGCCACCGTGTCCGCCGTCGGCCGCTACCTCAACGGCCTGCGCACCCTGAAAGCGCGGTTCCTGCAGGTCGCACCGGATGGGGCCGTCACTCAGGGCACGCTGTGGCTCGACCGGCCAGGCCGGATGCGCTTCGAATACGACAAGCCCAGCCCGCTGCTGCTGGTCGCCGGCGCCGGCGCCGTCATCTTCCACGATTCCCAACTGGACCAGACCACCCGCATCCCCGTCGGCCAAACCCCCCTGGGCCTGCTGCTGGCCGACACCATCCGCCTGGCTGGCGACGTCACGCTGACCGAGTTCGGCCGCCCCCCCGGACAGCTCCGCATGACGCTCGTGCGCACCAAGACCCCGGGCGAGGGCAGCCTCACGCTCCTGCTCAACGCATCGCCGATCGCCCTGACCGGCTGGTCGGTGGTCGATGCCCAAGGCCGCGAAACCCGCCTCCGCCTATCCTCCGTGCAGATGGGCGGCAGCTACGACCCCGGCCTGTTCGTGTTCCACGACCCCGACGAGGGCAAGTGAGCCGGTTCACATTTTCTCATGGTGCGGAAACGCGTCAGTCACATTACGCCTTTATGCAGACGTCATGAGCAACGCATCATCCCGCCTGGTCACCGCCGCAGCCGCAGCCGCCCTGGCCAGCCTCCTTGTTCCCGCAACCGCCAAGGCCTGGTGGGGCGGCGGTGTCGTCATCGGCGTTCCACCGATCGTCGTCGGACCGCCCGCTTACGCCTACCCGCCGCCCTACTACTATCCGCCGGCCTACTACCCGCCGGCGTACTATCCGCCCGCGGCCTACGCACCGCCGCCCGTGCCGGCGCCGGCGCAAAGCCCCGCCCCGCAGCTTTCGCAGGACCAGCGGCCATACGGCAGTACCTGCTATGCCGGCGTCTACACCTGCGGCGCCGCACAGGACATGCGGGTGGGCGACGGCTGTTCCTGCCCTGGCCTCGGGGCGCCATCCTACGGCTCGGTCCGATAGCGCGCGCCTGAAGGCAAGTCGTTTTCTCGAAAGAGGACTTTCTCGAAAGAGAACGTTCTCAGAGACGACTAGAGTCTCGTCCAATCGCTGACGCCCGTGCCCCACCAGGACGCGGGCGATCAACTCCGAACGTGTTTGACGTGCGCGGACCGATGCGGTGACGCGTCAGACGCGCGCACGTGATACACCGCCGAGTGTCCCACATGGGTGCTCGCCGCCGCCAGACGCACATGGCGCGAGACGCCGTGCGACAGTGTCTCGCTGACCAGATGCACCCCGGCACGCGCGCGCGGCTCCGGCGCTTCGGCCAATTCGATCGGCGCGGACGTACCGTGACGGTGCGCCCGGCGCTCGGCTGCGGCATAGCGTGCGCTTTCGTGGCCGCGATGCGCCACCAGCACGTGATGCACCACATAGCGCGGCCCGGCCGGTATATAGTCCGGCAACTGGTTGACGGCGAACTGCTCCGCCGGCGAACGGGATTGCGGCCACTCGCCTCGGATATAAGGCGCGATCATCGCCACATAGCGGCGCGTCTCCGCCGGCAACGGACGGTTGTGCACCAGGTAATCCTCCAGCCGCGCCGGGCCGCCATTATAGGCGGCCAGCATGCCGGGGCTGCCGAACGCGTCGTACATCTCGCGCAGATAGGCGGTGCCGGCCAGGATATTGTTGTGCGGATCGAACGCGTCGTCGCCCAGGCTGTAGCGGGCCCGCACCTCGTCATAGGTCTGCGGCATCAACTGCATCAGGCCCATGGCGCCGACCGGCGAGGTGATCAGCACGCCGCTGGCCCGGAACTCGTGTCCGCCCGACTCGACGCGCATGACCTCGCGCACCCAACGCTCCGGCACGTCGTATTTTTTCGAGGCTTCCTGGATGTAGGGGCCCCACGGGTCTTCGGGCGGGCCGGGCGGCGCGTAGCTGGGTTTGGCGCGCGCGATGTAGGTGGCGGCCTCCTGCGTGGCGGTCATCGGCGGGGTGTGGCTGGCGCAGGCGGCCAGTAGGGAGACGCCCAGGCAGGCCACGCCGCGGGACAGTGCGGCGAACGAGGATCCTCGGGGGCCGCTCACGCTTTGTTCATCCGTGCATCCGCCTCTGAAGAACCTGGCCTAAACCCTTGACCGCTGAATCCGTAGCCTACGGCAAAAGCGTCAGCAACTATTGAATTGGGGGTGTCGCTCGATCGCCAGGCAATGACCCTGCTGCAAGCCCTGAACCTGGGCGCGCTGGGCCAGGCATGATCCGCTTCCACCTGTGGCCGATAGGACAGGGCTGGCGCAGGGCTGCGTTGCACGAAGGACACAGGCGAGTGCGCTTGTGATCACGTGCCCGCCTTTTGGGTTTCGCGGCGTCACGGAAAGGTGTTCCCTCGCGTCAGGAACGTTACATTCGGTAGCGGCCGTCCTGCCCGGGTACGCCCCTGGCGACGGCTCTGACCCAGGGGGAATTTTCTAAGTGACACTACGACACAGGCTAGCGGGTTCGGTCGCCATCCTGGCACTGGCACAGGCCTACCCGACCGGCGGCGCATTTGCGCAGGTTGCGCCGGCGCCGGCGCAGTCTACCGCGGCTACGTCGCCGACCGGGGCTGACGCGGCAACTGCTGGTGCGGCTCCTGAAAACATTGTGGTCACGGGCTCGCGCCTGAAAACAACGAACGCCACGAGCGAGTTGCCCGTGGTCGTTGTGACTTCGGCGCAGATCGAACATTCCAGCGCGCAAACGCATCGAGGACGTGCTGACGCAAGCTCCCTGAAATCGGCACGAACGGCATGTATGCCACGACCAATAACGGCGGCGGCGGCGCGTCCTGTATCGACCTGCGCAATCTCGGTATCGAGCGCACGCTGGTGCTGGTTGATGGCAAGCGCTTCGTCAACGGCCTGGCGAACTGCGTCGATCTCAACAACATCCCTCTGGAGCAGGTTGAGCGCATCGAGATCCTGAAGGATGGCGCTTCGACGACCTACGGCGCAGACGCGATTGCCGGCGTCGTCAACATCATCCTCAAACACAACTACTCGGGCGTGGTCTTCCATGCCAATGGCAGCATTGCCACGGACGCCGGCGACGACAAGCAGGGCGAGCTCTCCACGCTGATCGGCACGAATTTCGACAAGGGCAATCTAACGATCGGCCTCGACTACCTCAACCGTGGGCCCGTTCTGCAGGCCGACCGCGATTGGGGGCATTTCCCGGTGCAATCGGACAAACCGCTCGGAAGCAAGCAGTCGGTCGGGTCGATCTACAATCCTAACGGTCTGGCTTTCGCCGATCAAAATAACATCACGGGTCTAGTTCCGGGTTTTCCGGGCAACGTCGTGAATCAGAACGGCACTCTGGGCGACCCATACACGGGTGCAAGGTCCCAGCGCTTCGACTTCGGTTCCCTGCAGCAGTTGAGCAGTTCTCTTGAGAAGGAGAGCATCACTAGCACTGCAAACTATGACTTCAACGATCATGTGAGCGGTTACCTGGAGGCGTTCTTCACCCACAAAAGGACGGCTGAACAGCTTGCGCCACAGCCGGTAGCAGCAGCCCTGCCGGGATTTGGTCTTCCCGACGCGTTTGTCGTGCCGGACGGAAATCCTTACTCCGCTGCTGTCTTTGGTGCGGGGTCCGGGCCAGTGGACCTGTACAAGCGGCAAGTGCAGTTCGGTAATCGGCAGTACCAGCAATTCGACAACACCTTTCAGATCAACGGTGGCTTCAAGGGCGAGATTGGCGGCGGCTGGAATTACGATGTGTTCTTCCAGTATGGTGAGGACGACGATCAGACGACAAACACGAACAACATCAACTTCCTGCACCTCGAAAACGAACTCGGGTTCCAGCAGGTGCAGGCTACCCCGGATCAGATCGCCGCAATCACTGCCGCAAATGGCGCATTCGACGCCTCTGCTTTTGGCATCTACAACCCGGCAGTGTGTATTGCCTCGGCTGGTTGCAGTCTGGCCAATCCATTTGGGCAGAACTACACGGCGGCCCAGATTAAATATGCCACGTACAACGAGACGCAGCAGAACCGGAACACCTTGAAGGTCTATGGTGGTGAAGTCAGCAACGACTCCGTATTCCAATTGCCTGCCGGGCCGATCGGTCTGTCTCTCGGTGTCGAACATCGGACGGAAAGCGGCGAATTCACGCCTGACGCGCTTGACCTGACGGGCGAGGGTTTGGGTAGCACCGCGCAACCGACAAAGGGCGCATTCGATGTCACCGAGCTATACGGCGAGATGCGCGTCCCCATCCTGAAGGACATTCCCGGCGCGAAAGACCTGCATGTCGACATCGGCGGACGGTTTTTTAATTACAACACGTTTGGCTCCAGCGAAATCTGGAAAGTCGCGGGCAACTACACGCCGATCACGGGAATACGTTTCCGAGGCTCTGATGGAACGGCTTTCCGTCAGCCCAGCATCAACGATCTGTATACGGGTCAAGCAATCAGCTTTCTCGACACCATCGATCCATGCACACAGGTTAGCAGCTATGGCACGAAGGCTGGCATAGTGCAGGCGAACTGCGCCAAGGCGGGCGTAAATACGGCTACCTTCACGCAGGCCGGTAGCCAGGCCCAGGCCATCGTTGGCGGTAACCCGCTATTGCAGCCGGAAACCGCTCGGACGCAGACGTTCGGCGTCGTCTTAAATCCACCCTTCGTGCCGCGCCTGGCCGTCACGGCAGACTTCTCGCGGACCAAGATCAATCACGAGATCAGCACACTTCCGACGCAGTTCATCGTCGACAACTGCTACACCCAGACGAGCTTCAATCCAGGCACGACCAATCTGGCCGATCCGTGCAGCCTAGTGTCCCCACGTGCGGGAACGGGTCAGCTCAACACGATTACCGCGATCAACGAAAACCTTGGCGTGTTGCGGACCGAAGCCTTGGATCTAGGTGCGACATACTCCTATCCGTTGCCGGGACTGGGAACCCTGTCGTTCCAAAACGACCTGACAATCACGTTGAAATATCAGGCTCAGAACATCCCTGACGGACCCTTTATCGGCTATCTCGGCACAATCGGCGTTACGGCCTACGCACCGGCCTTTCCACGGTATCGCGACAATGCAAGCGTGGATTGGCGAATCGGCGACTTTCAATTCGGTTATCGGATGCGCTTCATCCAGGGGACGACGTTCGACCAGTACCCGCACCCTATGTGCAGGGTAAGCTGAAGGGCCAGCATGCCTCCGCGGCGACTCCTGATGTATACTACCACGACATCGTGGGGTCGTACGATTACCGCAACTTCTCGTTCAATTTGGGTATCGACAACCTGTTCGATAAGGCGCCGCCCTACGTCAACGATACGTCCACCAACACCGATCCAGCGGTTTACGACGTCTACGGTCGGGTGATTTACCTGAAGACGACGTTCAGGTTCTAATAGCCGGCCAAGTCGAATTATTACAAAAGGGATCACCTTAGCTTTTTGCTGGGTGGTCCTTTCAATCTTTGGAGCTTTTAATGTCGAAACATCGTTACTGCTGCTTTCCTCGCATTCTCTTTGGCACTTGCCGGATGTGCCGGAACACCAACTGGGCCACAAGTTGCCGCTTCAAGACCTGCAAGGTGCGAACGATCGACTGGTAGTTTGCTGTGCGGCAACGCGGGAGACCAGGCGTGGTTGGTCCCAGTTCGCTCACCGAGTTCGACGCCTCGCCGGCAATGTCCCCTGTCCACCTCGGGTGGTTCGCATTAGCGCCTGCGATGCTCGCGTAGCTCGCAAGTGGACCAGATTATACGCACCGGCCCAGAAAACAGCGTTGGGCGGCGATTTTAGTCGCGCCGTAGGCGCGCGCCCGCCAGCCTTCTGGCTGACTGCGATCACGAGGGCAGCGCCGTCGCTGGCCTGGCGATCGTAAGGCTTGTCAATTCTGCTGCATCCTTGCGGCGTGATCGCGTGACGTCCGCAAGCGGGCTAAAAACGCTGATGGACATCGCCGCCGAGCTTGGCCTAGGGCAGACGCTTTTGGCGCGTGGTAAAGTTGCGGACGCGCAGTTGGTGGCGGCGCGCGTGGTGGCGGCGCGGCCCAGGCTTGCGGGGGCGCACCACCTGATCGGCCAGTGCCAGCGGGCCGCCGGCAAGCTGGACGCCGCCGAAATATCGTTCAGGACCGGCCTGAAACTCGAGCGTGGACACGCGGCCTTGGCGATCGCGCTGGCCGATCTGCTTGAGGCGACAGGCCGCGCTCCGGATGCGGAACGGGTGCTGCGTGCCGCGCTGGAGGCGAACCGGCGCGCCACCTCGCTGGTCGCACGGCTGGCACACGCGTTGATCGCAGGCGGCAAATGCGCTGAAGCTCTGGCCCTGACCGCGGCGGCGGCGAACGGCCCGTCCCCCGACCACGCCGTGCTCGTGGAGCACGCCGCGGCCTTGAAGGCGCTGAAGAAGCCGGATCGCGCCCTGGCCATCTACGAGCGGGCAGCCAGCCTGTTCCCCGACGATCCCGCCGCCCTGCACAACCTTGCCGCAAGCCAGGGCGACCTCGCGCAGTTCGCCGCCGCGGCGCAAACCGCGGCGCGCGCGCTGAAGAAAGCGGCCGGCGGCGCGCCGCAAACCTGGCTGGTCTATGCCCGCGCGCTGCTCGGGGACCAGAAATTCGACGCCGCGGATCAGGCGTTCCGCGAGGCGTTGGCGCGCGCACCCACCTATGCGGAGGCGCATCGCGAGCTGGCGCAACTGGTCTGGATGCGCACCGAAGACCCGCGTGCGGCGACCGCGGTGCTGGACGAAGCGATCCTGAACCACCCCAAGATGGCGGATTTGTTTGCCCTGCGCGCGAAAATCCTGGAGCACGCGGGCGACGAGGCGAACGCCTATGCCACCTTGCAGCAGGCCATACGCCGCCATCCGCGCCAGGCGGGGCTGCATCTGGCCTCCGCGCAACTGGCCGCGCGGCTGGCTGGCGGGGTGGCCCACGGGGTGGCCCATGCCGAACATGCGATGTCGCTCTTGCCCGGCGATCATGCGGCGCAATCGGTGTTGTGCGCCGCCTGCCTGGCCGCGGGCGATGTCGTTCGGGCGTCGGCGCTGGCGGGCGAACTGGTGGCGCGCCGGCCGCTGGACCAGCGCGCGATCGCGTATCAGGCGACGGCCTGGCGGCTGCTGGGCGATGCCCGGTATGCGGCGTTGTACGACTACGCGACGCAGGTCCGCGCGTGGCGGATGGAGACGCCGGACGGATGGGCGACGCTGGACGCCTATCTGGCCGATCTCGCCCAGGCGCTGGGCGGCATGCATGCGTTCCGCACCCATCCGCTCGATCAGTCGGTGCGGCACGGCAGTCAGGCGGCGCATCTGCTGACGTCGGAGAACGCGGTGATCCGCGCCTTTTTCCAGGCGGTGAACGCCCCGATCCGCCGACATTTAGAGTCGCTCGGCCAGGGGTCGGACCCGGTGCGGGCGCGCAATGCGGGCGGATATCGCTTCCATGGTGCGTGGTCCGTAAGGCTTCGCCCCGGCGGGTTCCATACGGACCATATCCATCCGGAGGGGTGGCTGTCCTCGGCCTGCTACATCGCGCTGCCACCCGCCACGCCGGCCGACCGCGAGGTGAAGGCGGCATGGATCAAATTCGGCCAGCCGGGCACGCCGACGCTGCCGCCGCTTGACGCCGAGCATTTCGTCGAGCCCGAACCGGGCATGCTGGTCCTGTTTCCATCCTATATGTGGCACGGCACGGTGCCCTTTGCAGGCGAGGACGCCAGCCGCCTGAGCGTCGCGTTCGATTTGCTGCCGCAGTGAAGAAAAAACGTTTGCCCATTGAGTCCGCGACAGCCGGAAAAAAGTCTTTTGCTTCTTTTCTTCAGAAAAGAAGTTCTTCCCCATGACCCTATCCGGCCTCTCCCTGCGAGACCTGGAATACGCAGCCGCAGTCGCCCGCACCCGCCATTTCGGCCGCGCGGCCGAGGAATGTGGCGTCAGCCAGCCCGCGCTCAGCGAACAAATCCGCAAGCTGGAGGCGACGCTGGGTGTCGCCCTGTTCGAGCGCGGGCGCCGGGGCGTGCACGTGACCGAGCAGGGGGGCGCGCTGCTGGCGCGCGCCGATCGCATCCTGGCCGAGGCGCATGCGCTGGTGGAAATGGCGCTCGGGGCCGCCCAGCCGCGGGCGGGCACCTGGCGGCTGGCGGCGATCCAGACGCTAGGGCCGTATTACCTGCCCTACCTGGTCCGCCTGGCGCGCGGCACCTATCCGAATGTAGCCCTGCGCCTGGAAGAGGGACGGACCGAACCGCTGCTGGCCGCCCTGCGCGCCGGCGCCACCGACCTGCTGCTGGCCGCATTGCCGCTGCCGCGGGATGGGCTGACGATCGCGCCGCTCTTTTGCGAGCCGTTCGTCGTTGTCTGCCCTGCCGGCCATCGCCTGGCCGATTTGCCGCGCCTGAGCCTGCCGGATCTGGCCTCCGACGGGCTGATCCTGCTGGAGGAGGGCCATTGTTTGCGCGACCACGCGCTGTCGCTGTGCGAGGGCGTGACGTCGGGCGCCCGCCACGCGACCAGTCTAGAGACGCTGTGGCACATGATATTGGCCGGCGAGGGGTTCTCGCTGATGCCGGCGCTGAGCCTGGCCGGTCGTGCGAGGATGGAGGAGTTGGTGACGTGCCGCGCCCTGCCGGAACCGGAGGCGGGGCGGACCATCGCGCTGGCTTGGCGCAGCACGGACCCGCGGGGTGGCGTATTCGGGGAGTTGGCGGCGCTTCTCAGAAGCAGATTGCCGCCCGAGGTCGCGCACGCCGAACTGCCGAGCGGGCTGGCAGCGAGCCGAGTGCCAAGCCGTTGACCCAGGGCCGAGTCCGGACCTATCCCCGCGGAGCGGTTCAAGCCGGTTGCCTGGTGGCGCCCGCAAGTCAGCCAGGGCCTCGGCGGCGTCCAACATATCCAGCTTTCGAGAGACGACTTTCAGGATTGTGCTCCAACGGCGGCTGCGGCCGGTGCGGAAAAGCTGCTCAGTTTCGGCATCATCGAACGAAACGATTGGCATGGATGCGGTGTCCTGCGCGCGAGGGCACCCCCATGGTCGCCTGAGCCCGATGAGGTGGTAATGGCAAGGTAGGACGCCTTACGTAACGCGTCAAGGAATTTGCGCTAATTGACCGTGCGGCTTCGATCCTGGACACACCCGCTTCCCAACCGGAACGGCTACACATGCGACGCAAGCGCGGCCGGCCGCTCGACGGCTGGCTGATCATCGACAAGCCGGCCGGCATGACCAGCACGGATGTGGTCAATCGCGTCAAACGGGGCTTCGATGCGCAAAAGGCGGGCCACGGCGGCACGCTGGACCCGCTGGCCACCGGCGTGCTGCCGATCGCCTTCGGATCGGCCACCAAGACCGTGCCCTACGTCATGGACGGCACCAAGCTCTACCGCTTCACCCTGCGCCTCGGCGAGGCGCGCGACACCGATGATTCCGACGGGGCGGTGACCGGCACCAGCAGCGCGCGGCCCACCGACGCGGCGCTGCGGGCGGCCCTGCCGGCGTTCACCGGCGAGATCATGCAGGTGCCCCCCATCTACTCGGCCATCAAGGTGGCGGGCGAGCGGGCCTACGACATGGCGCGCGAGGGCAGGGCGCCGGTGCTGGAGGCACGGCCCGCGCGCGTGGATCGGTTCGAGCTGATCGAACGGATGGATGACGATACGGCGGTCTTCGAGGTCCAGTCCGGCAAGGGCGTCTACATGCGCAGCCTGGCCCGGGACCTGGCCGCCGCCTGCGGCACGCTCGGCCACATCGCCGCCCTGCGACGGCTGCGCGTAGGACCGTTCTTAGAGAAAAACGCGATTTCACTGGACAACGCGATGCCGGCGGAGGATACCGCGCGATCCTCTCCGGACCTCCTGCTCCCCGTCCTGACCGCGCTGGCCGACATCCCGGCGCTGGCCTTGACCGACGCGGAGGCCGTGTTGCTGACCCAGGGTCAGGCGATCAGCCTGATCACCCTGATGGGCCGCATTCCAGACGACGCCAACCCCGCTGGGGGCTGGCGCGCGCCATGGCGGGGGGACGCGTGATCGGGCTCTGCCGCCTGGAAGACGGCTGGCTGCGTCCCGAACGCATTCTTTGACCCCTGTTGATGGAGTACGATCGATGTCGATCACAGCGGAGCGCCGCACGGCGCTCATTGGCGAATATCAGGCGCAAGCCGCCGACACCGGCAGCCCGGAGGTGCAGGTGGCACTGCTGTCCGAGCGTATCACCAACCTGACCGAACACCTGAAAACCCATGCCAAGGATTTCCACTCGCGCCGCGGCCTGCTGATGCTGGTCGGCCGCCGCCGCCGCCTGCTGGACTACCTTAAGCGCAAAGATCAGTCCCGCTACGAGTTGCTCATCGGGCGTCTGAAGCTCCGGCGCTAGTTTCCAGTTTGCAGTTGTCAGTTTCCAGAAAGCCCGGGCGCGAACCGCTCTGGAAACTGAAAACTGGCAACTGAAAACTGAACGGGCGTTTCCGGCCACATGGGTGATCCATCCATGCAGTCCGAGACGCCCCATCCAAACCACAAACACCACAAGATAAAGGATAGGCGTATGTTCAATTATTTTCGCAAGGAGCTCGACTGGGGCGGGCGCAAGCTCGTTCTGGAAACGGGCAAGATGGCACGGCAGGCCGATGGCGCCGTGCTGGTCAGCTATGGCGACACCATCGTGTTGTGCACGGCGGTAGGTGCCAAAAGCATCAAGCCCGGGCAGGATTTTTTCCCGCTGACGGTGAACTACCAGGAAAAGGCGTATGCCGCGGGAAAAATTCCTGGCGGGTTCTTCAAGCGCGAGGGCCGGCCCAGTGAAAACGAAACGCTGGTCAGCCGGCTGATCGACCGTCCGCTACGTCCGCTGTTCCCCGACAATTTCCGCAATGAAGTGCAGGTCGTGGCCACCGTGCTGAGCCACGACATGGAAAACGATCCGGACATCGTTTCACTGGTGGGTTGCTCGGCCGCGCTGACCCTGTCCGGCATTCCGTTTTTCGGGCCCGTAGGCGCCGCGCGCATCGGCTACGAGGGTGGCGAATACATTCTGAATCCGACCATCGCGCAGATGGAAAACGCCACGCTCGACCTGGTACTCGCCGGCACCGCCGAAGGCGTGCTGATGGTCGAGTCCGAGGCCAAGGAGCTGCCCGAGGACGTGATGCTGGGCGCGGTGGCGTTCGGCCACGCCGCGTTCCAGCCGGTGATCCAGGCCATCATCGAGCTGGCCGAGCATGCGGCGAAGGAGCCCTGGACGCTGACCGAGCCGAGCGAGAGCGAAGTCGCGTTGAAAAAGCGCATCGACGAGCTGGGCCGCGCGTCCATTGCGGAAGCGTATCAGGAGCGTGTGAAGCAGCAGCGTTACGAAAAGGTTGGCGCGGCCAAGAAGGCGGTGGTGGCGCAACTATCCGAGGAGGGTCTGCACGCGGACGCGGCAAAGCATCTGCTGAAGGATCTGGAGGCGGATATCGTCCGCAACGCCATCCTGGACACCGGCCTGCGAATCGACGGCCGCGATACGAAAACCGTGCGTCAGATCGTGGCCGAGGTGGGCGTGCTGCCACGGGCGCATGGTTCGGCGTTGTTCACCCGTGGCGAGACGCAGGCGCTGTGCGTGGTGACGCTGGGCACAGGGCAGGACGAGCAGTTCATGGATTCCTTGGAAGGCGAGTACAAGGAGAACTTCATGCTGCACTATAATTTCCCGCCGTTTTCGGTGGGCGAAGCGGGGCGCATGGGCTCGCCTGGCCGTCGCGAGATCGGCCACGGCAAGCTGGCGTGGCGCGCGATCCATCCGTTGCTGCCGGCCAAGGAGGATTTTCCGTATACGCTTCGTATCGTATCCGAAATCCTGGAGTCCAACGGCAGCTCGTCCATGGCGACCGTGTGCGGCAGCTCACTGGCCATGATGGATGGCGGCGTCCCGCTCAAACGCCCGGTGGCGGGCATCGCCATGGGGCTGATCAAGGAGGATCGCGGGTTCGCCGTGCTCTCCGACATCCTGGGCGACGAAGACCACCTCGGCGACATGGATTTCAAGGTGGCCGGCACCGAGCACGGCATCACCAGCCTGCAGATGGACATCAAGATCACGTCCATCACGCAGGACATCATGCGCATCGCCCTGGATCAGGCGAAGGAAGGCCGCATGCACATTCTGGGCGAGATGGCGAAGGCGCTGACCGGGGCGCGCACGGGTGTGGCGTCCACCGCCCCGCGCATTACGGTCATCAACGTGCCCAAGGAAAAGATCCGTGAAGTGATCGGCACCGGCGGCAAGGTGATCCGCGAGATCGTCGAGCAGACCGGCGCCAAGATCGACATCGAGGACGATGGCACCATCAAGATCGCGGCCACGACGGAAGAGAGCAGCCAGAAGGCTATCGACTGGATACGTGGCATCGTGGCCGAGCCGGAACTGAACGCGATCTACACCGGCCGCGTGGTGAAAACGGCGGATTTCGGCGCGTTCGTGAACTTCCTGGGCTCGCGCGACGGGCTGGTGCACATCAGCGAGCTGACCAATGCACGGGTGAACAAGACGACCGACGTGGTCAACGTGGGCGACGCCGTACGTGTCAAATGCCTGGGCTTCGATGACCGTGGGAAAGTCAAACTTTCGATGCGGGTGGTTGATCAGGCGACCGGAGAGGACATTTCTGACAAGGTCGGCCCGAAGGGCGGACGCCGGGAGGAGGCAGCCTGAGGGCTGCTAGCCTTCAGCCTTCGGTCATCGGAAGGCGTTTCTGTCTGATGACTGAGTGCTGACTGCTGAGGGCTGACATGAAAGCGCTGAACGCGATCCGTATGGGTGGTGTGGACGTCCTCCCCCTCGTCGAGGGGGGGAAGGGCGTCGCCGTGTCCAACGGCTTCACCGCCGGCGCCTGGGCTGCCAGTGGCGGGGCCGGCACGTTTAGTGCCGTCAACCCGGACAGTTACGATGCGGACGGGCACCCGATCCCGCAGGTTTATCACGGCAAGACGCGGCGCGACCGGCATGAGGAGCTGGTGGAGTATGCCATCACCGGTGGCATCACCCAGGCACGCCAGGCGTACGAGACGGCGGGCGGCCGGGGCCGCATCCATGCCAACCTGCTGTGGGAGATGGGCGGCGCCGAGCGCGTGATCACCGGGGTGCTGGAAGGCGCGCGCGGCCTGATCAACGGCATCACGTGCGGCGCCGGCATGCCCTACCGCCTGTCCGATATCGCCGCCCGGTTCGGCGTATACTACTACCCCATCGTGTCCTCCTCGCGCGCCTTCAACGCGCTGTGGAAGCGGGCCTATTCCAAGGCGGCGTCCCTGCTGGGCGGCGTGGTATACGAGGACCCGTGGCTGGCTGGCGGGCATAACGGCCTGTCCAATGGCGAAGCGCCGGACAAGCCCGAGGATCCATTCCCTCGCGTGCTGGCGCTGCGAAAGCTGATGCGCACCTTCGGGCTGGACCAGACGCCGATCATCATGGCGGGTGGCGTGTGGTGGCTGGAAGAGTGGCAGGACTGGATCGACAATCCGGAGCTGGGGCCGATCGCCTTCCAGTTCGGCACGCGCCCGCTGCTGACCACCGAATCGCCGATCAGCGAGGGCTGGAAACGCCGGCTGCCGCTGCTGAAATCCGGCGACGTGTTCCTGAACCGCTTCAGCCCGACCGGTTTCTATTCCAGCGCCGTCAACAACGATTTTATCCGTGACCTGCGCGACCGCTCGGAACGCCAGGTGGCGTATTCGACCGAGCGCGTGGGCGAGCACGTGGCCGAGTATGGGGTAGGTCCCCGTAAGCGGCCCGTGTACATGGCGCAGGGTGACCGTGCGCGCATCCGCGGCTGGGAAAATGAGGGGTTTACCGAGGCGCTCCGCACCCCCGACACGACGCTGATTTTCGTCACCCCGGAGCAAGCCAGCCAGATCGTCGCAGATCAGGTCGCGTGCATGGGATGCCTCAGCACGTGCCGGTTCTCGAACTGGAGCCAGGAAGGGCCCGAGTTCTCCAACGGCAAGAAGGCCGACCCGCGCAGCTTCTGCATCCAGAAGACGCTGCAGGACATCGCGCACTCGCGCGACGACGAGGCGGCGCTGGACCACAATCTCATGTTCGCCGGGCACAACGCGTTCCGGTTCGGCAGCGATCCGTTTTATTCCAACGGGTATATCCCGAGCGTGCGCGAGTTGGTGGAACGGATTCTTACGGGGCGGTAAAACTCGTTAGACCTGTTGCACGGTCAGTGCGAGCCCGCTCGGCCGAAGCAATCCATCGTCAGGCAAGCCCGGCATCCGGCAACAGTCTTGCATGTATAGACGTGGGTGGTGCGGCACAGCATTGCGCTGGCTGGCCCTCGGATCGAGCGGTCAAATCCGCTTTGCGACGAATTTTCAAGAAGCTTGTCTGACACAAGGTGAATTGCTTCAACCAAGCGGTCCGCATTGACAGCGGGATGACGGCAAGGCGTACCGACCGGATTACGCCGCCTTGTGGCGGTCCCGCAGAAACTGAAAGAACTCCACGCCCTCGCGCAAGCGGCGCACCATCATCTGGCGGCTCGTCACCATCTCGCCCACAATCGCTGCAATCTTCGGCGCCCGGAAATAGAATTTTTTGTAGAACGTCTCGACGTTGTCGAAAATCTCGGTGTGCGCCAGATGCGGGTAGGTCAGCGGCGCGATCTGCACCCCATGGTCGTCGATCAGCTCCGCATTGTTGACGTCCAGCCAGCCATTCTCCAGTGCCTGTTTGTAAAGGAACGTGCCGGGGTAGGGGGCGGCCAGCGACACCTGGATGGTGTGCGGGTTGATATCCTTGGCGAAGTCAATGGTTTCGCGAATGGTCTCCTGCGTCTCGCCGGGCAGGCCCAGGATGAACGTGCCGTGAATCTTGATGCCCAGCTCGTGGCAATCCTTGGTGAAACGACGCGCCACGTCGATGCGCATGCCCTTCTTAATGTTGTACAGTATCTGCTGGTTGCCGCTCTCATAGCCGACCAGCAGCAGCCGTAGCCCGTTATCCTTCAACACCTTGAGCGTATCGCGCGGCACGTTCGCCTTCGCGTTGCACGACCAGGTGACGCCCAGCTTGCCCAGCTCACGCGCGATCGCTTCGGCGCGGGGCAAATCGTCCGTGAACGTGTCGTCGTCGAAGAAATACTCGCGCACCTGCGGAAACTTCTGCATGCACTGCCGGATTTCTTCCGCCACATGGGCCGGACTCCGCACGCGGTAGCGATGGCCGCCGACCGTCTGCGGCCACAGACAAAATGTGCAGTGCGACTTGCAGCCGCGGCCGGTGTAAAAGCTGATATACGGGTGCAGCAGATACCCGATGAAATAATCCTCGATGCGCAGGTCGCGCGCATACACGTCGGTCACGAATGGCAGCGAGTCCATGTTCTCGATCATGGCGCGCTCCGGATTGTGCACCAGCGCCCCGTTGGGATCGCGCCAGGTGATGCCGTCGATCCCCGCCCAGGGCCGGTCCTCGGCCACTTCCTTGATGGTGAAGTCGAACTCGTTGCGGGCAACGAAATCGATCGCGCCGACGCTGGCCTCCATGCTTTCCTTCGGCTGCACGGCCACCTTGGCCCCCACCATGCCGATTTTCAGTGAGGGCTTGGCGTCCTTCAGCGCGCGCGCCACCTTCACGTCCGACGCGAACGAGGGTGTGCTCGTATGCATCACCACCAGATCGTGCTCGCGGGAAGCGGCCACCACCGTCTCCAGCGAGGTGCGCGCCGGCGGGCTGTCGATCAGCTTGCTGCCTTCCACCAAGGCGGCGGGTTGCGCCAGCCAGGTCGGATACCAAAAGCTTTTGATTTCCCGCTTGGCCTGGTAGCGCGAGCCGGCGCCGCCATCGAAACCATCGAAGGAGGGCGGCTGTAGAAACAACGTTTTCATGGACTATCCCCTGCGCGCGGCGACCAGCACGCGCGCGGCACTGTAATGTGTATCTTCACCGGTGCTCAGCACATGCCCGCGCCACGCCACCTCGTCGCCCATATAGGCGCACAGCAGTACCGCCATGGAGAGCACGTCGCGCAGGGCAGGCATCCAGGGCGGCGTGCGCACCGCACCCATGGCCCGCTCCACCGCCCAGCCGGACGCGCCACGCACCGCCACCGCCAGCACCCACAGGGCGCCGGCCCACAGTGCCGCGCCGGACATCGCCCAGGTCAGCAGGGCCCAGAAGGCGGGAAACTGGATGCAACTGACCGCGAACCCCAGCGGCTCGACCGCCCGTATGGTGCGCGCCCAGCGCAGCTCGTGTCGGAACAGGGCGGCGATGGACAACTCGCCCACCGTGGTGGCGGGCACGCAGGCGGCCAGACCCACATTCTGGCCCAGGCCACGCACCTTGTTGCCCAGCACCGCGTCGTCGGCGACATAAGGTGACAGCGCCGGGAAGCCTCCCACCCGCATCAGCGTCTCGCGGGTCAGCGCCATGGTGGCGCCCATGCAGTCCTGCCGCCCCAGCGCCCGCGCCATCAGCGCGCCGGCGGCGAAGCTTTGCGTGATGTAGGAAGCGCCGAGCTTGCCCTGCAGCCCGTCATGCGCCGGCAAACCGGTGTACAGCGTCGTCACCAACCCCGTGCCGGGCACGTCCAGCGCGTCAGCCACGCGCGCCAGGTAATCGGGCGGGGCGTGCATGTCGCTGTCCGAGACCACCAGCACGTTGTAGCGGGCGGACGGATACATGTTGATCAGGTTGGCGACCTTGCGGTTCTCCCCGTGCGGCGTCGGGTCGATCACCAGCTCCATATCCACCTGCGGGAAACGTGCCTGCAGGCGGCGTACGACAGGGATGGCGGAGTCGGAAAAATCCTGGACGCCGAACACGATCTGGAAATGCGGATAGTTCTGGGCACAAAACGTGGCCAATGCCTCTTCCAGCAACGGCTCGTCCCCGTGCAGCGGCTTCAGCACGGTCACGGCCGGGCGGCGCCCAGCAACCGGTATGGCCGTGCGAAAGCGCCGCACCGCCAGCCAGCCCGCGGCCGCCTGCACGAAGCCCGCGAGCGTGATGGCGGCGGTGACCAGCACCGGCACGCAGGGCGTGTCGAACATCACGGTTTTATGGTGCCGCCCGACATCGTATCGATCTTCTGCTGAAGACTGGCGATCAGCCGGTCCGGCCCGCCGGCGAGCAGGGCGCGAAAGTCCGAGCGCTGCACGGCGGCCTGGCTGATAGTGCCTTGCTCCAGCACATCCACGGCCTGCCAGCCGCCCGTCCCCTGGCGCATGACGTAGTCGATTCGGGTTGCCTCGCCCGCCTTGGGCACGATCTGCGTCTCCACGACCTTGTCACTGCCCACGTCACGGGTTTCGGTCAGCAGTTCTATCCTGTCGCCCGAGTCGCTGTCGAAGTTACTTGCGTAGCTGCTGATCGTGTAGGCGCGGAAGGTGGCCAGCAGTTTCGATTGCGCATCCGGCGGGATGGTTGCCCAGCGCAACCCCACGACCGTGCGTAATATTTGCGGCAAATTGAAGGCGTGATCCACGGCCGGCGCCAGCGCCTGATAGCGCGCCGGAAAAGGGGCGTGGCCATTCTTCATGGCGGCGGCCAGCGCGTCGTCCAACACCTTAATCGGCGCGGCGGGCCCGGCATCCTGGGCGCCCGCGTGCCCGGCGAGTGCGAGCGATACCAGCGTGGCGACGCGCAGCCCGTTCAGGACACGCTTCACAGATTGGCCGCCTCGCGCACGCCCTGGCGCGCCATGCCCAGCGCGCCAAGCGCCGTGCGGACGATGGACTTGCTGTCCAGGCCGGCTTCCACGATCTGCGCGGCCGGGCTCATGTGGTCGATGAACCGGTCCGGCAGCGTGATCGGCCGGTAGCGCAGGCCGCCATCCAGGAAACCGCCGCAGGCCAGATGCTGGGCCACCAGCGCCGAGAAACCGCCGACAGAGGCCTCTTCGACGGTGATCAGCACCTCGTGGTGGCGTGCCAACTGCTCCAGCAAGGCCGTGTCGATCGGCTTGGCGAATCGTGCATCGGCGACCGTCGTGGACAAGCCACGAGCGGCCAGCTCGTCGGCGGCGCGCATCGCGTCGGCCAGGCGCGTGCCTAGGCTGAGAATGGCAACGCGCGAGCCCTCGCGCAGCACGCGACCGCGGCCGATCGCCAGGATCTCACCACGCGCTGGCAGGGTCAGGCCGGTGCCTTCACCCCGCGGGTAGCGGAAGGCGGATGGCCGGTCGCCGATCGATGCGGAGGTGGCGACCATGTGCATCAGCTCGACCTCATCGGCCGGCGCCATCAGCACGATTCCGGGCAAGCAGCCCAGATAAGACAGGTCGAAGCTGCCGGCATGGGTGGCGCCGTCATTGCCCACCAGCCCGGCGCGGTCGATGGCGAAGCGCACCGGCAGGTTCTGCAGCACCACGTCGTGCACCACCTGATCGTAGGCGCGCTGCAGGAAGGTGGAGTAGATGGTGGCGAACGGCGCCATGCCTTCGGCGGCCATGGAGGCGGCGAACGTGACGGCGTGCTGCTCGGCGATGCCGACGTCGAAAAAGCGGTCAGGAAATTTCTTCGCGAACCGATCCAGCCCCGTGCCGGACGGCATGGCCGCCGTGATGGCCACGATACGGTCGTCATGCTCGGCCTCGGTCACCAGCGCGTCGGCGAAGACGCGCGTGTACGTGGGCGGACCGGCCGGCGCCTTCACCTGCTCGCCCGTCACCACGTTGAACTTGGCCACCGCGTGCAGTTTGTCGGCCGTGGCCTCGGCCGGCGGATAGCCGAAGCCCTTCTTGGTGATGACGTGCAGCAGGATCGGGCCCTTGGCCTCCGCCTCGCGCAGGTTGCGCAGCACGGGGAGCAGGTGATCCATGTTGTGGCCGTCGATCGGACCCACATAATAAAACCCGAGTTCTTCGAAAAGCGTGCCGCCCGTCAGCAGGCCCCTTGCGTACTCCTCGGCCTTCTTGACCGTGCGATCCAGCCCCCACGGAAAATGTTTCGTGATGCGGCCCGCCACGTCGCGAATGGACAGGAAACTGCGGCTGCTCATCAGGCGCGAGAGGTAGGCGCTCATGGCGCCGACCGGCGGAGCGATCGACATCTCGTTGTCGTTCAGCACGACGATCAGGCGGCTTCTCCGAGCGCCGGCGTTGTTCATCGCCTCGTAGGCCATGCCGGCGCTCATGGCGCCGTCGCCGATCACGGCGATGACATGGCGTTCGGGATGGCCCTGCAACTCGTTGGCCACCGCGAAGCCCAGGCCGGCGGAGATGGACGTCGAGCTATGGGCGGCGCCGAACGGGTCGTATTCGCTCTCGCTGCGTCTCGTAAAACCGGACAGGCCGCCGGCCTGTCGAAGGGTGCGTATCCGATCCCGCCGCCCGGTCAGAATCTTATGGGGATAAGCCTGATGGCCCACGTCCCAGATGATCTTGTCGGTCGGACTGTCGAACACGGCGTGCAAGGCGACCGTCAGCTCGACCACGCCCAGCGAGGCGCCCAGATGGCCGCCTGTGGTCGATACGGCATCCACCGTCTCGGCGCGTAGCTCGTCGGCCACCTGGCGCAACTGCTCGTTGGAGAGGTTGCGCAAGTCGGCGGGCGTGTGCACCCGGTCCAGGAGCGGCGTGGATGGCCGGCCGGAAGTGGCCATGCGTGGTTCAGCGGTCATGATCCGAACGTTACTCCCAATCAACCAGGGCGGCCCAATGCCTGCTCGCCCCTAATTTCTGCGTGCGACGACCCAGGATGCCAAAGCGCGCAGCCTGTCGGCTTCCGGCCCGAAATGCTCTAGGTGGGCTTTCGACTGCTCACACAACATGACGGCCTGTGCTTCGGCGCGCTCGACCCCCAGAATTGATACCACTGTGGCTTTTCCGGCAGCCTCGTCCTTGCCAGCCGTCTTGCCGATCTGCTCGGCGGTGCCGACTGCGTCCAGCACGTCGTCGGCGATCTGGAAGGCGGCGCCCACATCCCTGCCATAGGCGGCGATCTGCGTGCGCACCTGCCAGGGTGCGCGGCCCAGTATGGCCCCGGCCTCGGCCGAGTATTGGATCAGGCGCCCGGTTTTGAGCGCTTGCAGCCGGGCCACCTCGCCCAGGTTCAGCGTGCGGCCTTCTGCCTCCATGTCGATCATCTGGCCGCCGGCCATGCCGCGCGCGCCCGCGGCCAGGGCCAGGGCGCAGACCAGTTCGCAGCGTGCCAGCGGGTCGGAATGGGTGTCTTCTTCGGCCAGGACCTCGAAGGCGCGGGCCTGCAACGCGTCGCCAGCCAGGATGGCGGTGGCCTCATCGAACGCGCGGTGCGTGCTGGGCTTGCCGCGGCGCAGATCGTCGTTGTCCATGGAAGGCAGGTCGTCGTGCACCAGCGAATACGCGTGCAGCATCTCCACCGAGGCCGCCACCCGGGCGGCGCAGGCGGGCGCCACTTTGAACAGCGACGCCACCTCCATGACCAGGAAGCCGCGGAGCCGCTTGCCGCCGCCGAGGGCGGCGTAGCGCATCGCCTCGATCAGCCGTGCTTCCAGCCCCTGTTCCAGCGGCAGCAGACCGTCGAGACAGGTTTCTATCTGGCCGGCCCGCTCCGTCAGGGCGTTCATCAGGGCGATTTCGGGCGTGCCCTGCAGACCGATTTCCATGCTGTCCGTGGTCACCCTGCCACCGCCTTCAGGGTCAGCGAGCCGTCCGCCTGTTCGACGATGGCCTGTACGCGGGCTTCCGCCTCGGCGAGCTTGGACTCGCAATGCCGCCGCAGGGCGGTGCCGCGCTCGTAGCAGGTGATGGCGTCCTCCAGCTTCTGCTGACCGCCTTCCAGGCCGCGAACTATACGTTCAAGTTCGGCGAGGGCGTCCTCGAAGGAGAGGCCGGAGATAGAGTCCGACATGGAAGATGGGTAGCGTGAAAGGCCGCGGAAAGGAAGCGTGCGCGGCAACGCGATCTTTGGCCGGTGGCTTGGGTCGGCTATAGGCGGGGCGTGCGCATCCTGTTCATCTCGGCGACGCGGTTGGGCGACGCGGTGCTGTCCACCGGGCTGCTGGCCCATCTGCTCGAGCAACAGCCAGGCGCGCGCGTCACGGTGGCGTGCGGGCCGGTAGCGGCCGGGGTGTTCGCGCGGATGCCTGGGCTGGAACGGGTTCTGGTGATCGAAAAACGCGCGGCGGACCTGCACTGGCTGGCACTGTGGGCGCGGGTAGTGGGTCCTTTGTGGGATGTGGTGGTCGATCTGCGCGGGTCGGCGCTGAGTTTTTTTCTGCCGGCGCGGCGGCGCATCGTCATGCGCGGCGGCCGGCGGCCGGGACACCGGCTGACGCATATCGCCGGTGCGGCCGGGCTGGACGTGGTGCCGCGCCCGGTGGCCTGGACATCGCCGGCAGACCGGGCGGTGGCGGCGGGGCTGCTGGGCGAGGGAAGATGGATCGGACTGGGTCCAACGGCGAATTGGGCGGGTAAGGCATGGCCTGCGGAGCGGTTCGTGGGCCTGGCACACGCATTGGCCTCGGCACTGCCGGGCGCACGCGTTGCCATTTTTGGTGGCCCGGGCGAGGCGGAGCGGGCCGCCGCGTCCGCCACGCTGGCCGCGTTGCCGGGCGCGCTCGATCTGGTGGGGCGGCTGAGCCTGCCGGAAGCGGCGGCGTGCCTGGCGCGCTGCACGGTGTTCGTGGGCAATGATTCGGGGCTGATGCACTTGGCGGCTGCATCGGGTGCGGCCACGCTGGGTTTGTTCGGGCCAACGCCGGCGGCGGAATATGCGCCGGCCGGGCGATGCACGGCGTTCGTCGAGGCGGACGGCGCGCCTGGGATGGCGCCAATGGAATCGCTCGGTGTGCAGACTGCGGCCGATGCCGCGCTCGCGCTGCTGCAGCGGGATGGTGTTCTGCCCTCGCTTGCGGAGGCGCATGTCGCGTGAGGGTGGCGCACTTGATGGCAGGCGCGCCGGACGGCGGCGCGGAGCTGTTCTTCGAGCGGCTGTGCATGGCGATGGCGCGCGCGGGTGACGAGGTTCTCCCGGTCATGCGGCACGACGCAGCGCGGGAGCAGCGGCTGCGCAGCGCCGGACTGTCGCCGCATATCCTGCGGTTCGGCGGCCGCCTCGATCCTTTGACGCGCTGGCGTGCCGGCCGCGTCCTGCGAGACTTCGCGCCGCGTGTGGCTGTCGCCTGGATGGGGCGCGCGGCACGGCATGCGCCGCGCGGTCCCTGGGTTCTGGTCGGGCGGCTGGGCGGCTATTACGATCTGCGGCAATTCGCGCGGTGCGACCACCTGGTTGGCAACACGCAAGGCATGGTCGATTGGATTGCTTCGAAAGGCTGGCCGCGAGAGCGCCTGCACTTACTGCCGAACTTTGTGCCCGACCTGTCGGGAGCCGCGCGCGCGGCATTGCCGGTGCCAGTGGGTGCGAAGGTGGTGCTGGCGATGGGGCGGCTGCACCGTACCAAGGGTTTCGACCTTCTGATCGCGGCGATGGCCAGGCTGCCCGGCGTGCATGCGGTGATTGCCGGGGACGGGCCGGAGCGGGATGGATTGGAGCGGCTGTCCAGGCACGCGGGTGTGGCCGACCGCGTGCATTTCCTGGGCTGGCGACGGGACACGGCGGCGCTGTTAGCGGCGTGCGACGTGCTTGCCTGCCCTTCACGCTCTGAGCCGCTAGGCAATGTTGTGCTGGAAGCGTTCTCCGCCGGGCGCCCGGTTGTGGCCAGCATGGCTGACGGCCCAAGGGAGTTGATCGAGAGCGGGCGGACGGGCGTGCTGGTGGCCGGCGAGAGCGCGATTGCGCTGGCCGCGGGAATCGAGAGCGTGTTGCACCGACCCACGCAAGCCATGGTGCAAGCCGCCCGCGCCCGCTACGTATCGGATTTCTCCGAGGACGCCGTGGTAAGTCGCTGGCGCGAATTCCTGTCGCACGTGCACGCCCCCAATGGGTAAAAGTCTTTTGCTTCTTTTCTTCAGAAAAGAAGAATCTTCTTCTTGAAAGAAAGAAGCGAAGAACCCTTACGAAGTTCGGCTTAGCCAATGTGCGGGATTGCGGGGGTGACGTGGGAGGCGGCGCCGGCGGTGCTGGATGCGTTGACCGCGGCGCTGGCGCATCGGGGGCCGGATGGGGCGGGGCGCTTCGTGGGCGTGCACGCGGCGCTGGTGCATACGCGGCTGGCGATTATCGATTTGCCGGGCGGGGACCAGCCGTTCCAGGACGGGCCGGCAACGCTGATTGCTAACGGCGAGATCTACAACAATCCTGAGCTGCGCGCCGACATGCCGGGGGTGCATTTTGCCACGGGTAGCGATTGCGAGCCGCCGTTGCATCTCTTCCGCGGCGATCCGCGCGGGTTCGCGAACCGGCTGCGCGGCATGTATGCGATCGCCGTTGATGATCGTTCAGCGCGCACCATGACGTTGTCGCGCGATCCGTTCGGCATAAAGCCCTTATACTACACACAGGCCGCTTCCGGCGTGGCGTTCGCGTCCGAACCGCAGGCGTTATTGCGCGCTGGTTTGGCTGCGCGCGGGGTGCGGGCGTCGTCGCGTGTCGAGCTGTTGCAAATGCAGTTCTGCTCGGGTGCCGAAACCATCTTTCCGGGCATCTTCCGCGTGCTGCCCGGCGAGACGGTGCGGGTGGCGGAGGGGCGCGTGGTGGAGCGCGCGCGCCGCGCCGCGTTGCCGGATGGCGGGCCGGAGACAGTGGGCGAGGACGCGGCACTGGCGCGGCTGGACGCGGCGCTGATGGACAGCGTGGAGGTGCACCAGCGCAGCGACGTGCCATTCGGCATGTTTCTGTCAGGCGGTATCGACAGCGCCGCGATCCTTGCGGTGATGGCGCGGTTGCAGGCGCGGCCCCTGGCGTTCACAGCCGGCTTCGACGTGCCGGGTGCGGCCGACGAGCGTGTCCAGGCCGCCACCGTGGCAGCGGCGGCGGGTGCGCGGCACGAGTGCATCAACATTTCGCGCGACATGGTCTGGGCGGAATTGCCGCGCATCGTGGCGGCGATGGACGACCCGGCCGCGGATTACGCGATCATCCCAAGCTGGTTCTTGGCCCGGCGCGCGCGGCAGGATGTGAAAGTCGTGCTGTGCGGCGAGGGCGGCGACGAGATTTTCGGCGGCTACGGCCGGTATCGCAGCGCCATGCGGCCGTGGTTTGCCGGCGGCCGGGTGATGCGGGCGCGCGGCACGTTCGATGGAATGAGCGTGCTGCGCGCCGCGCCTTCGGGCTGGCGCGACGGGTTTGCGGCGGCCGAGGCACGGGCGGCGACGGGCGGGCGCTCGCGCCTGCAGGCGGCGCAGGCGGCGGACATTTCCGATTGGCTACCGCATGACCTGTTGCTGAAGCTGGACCGGTGTTTGATGGCGCATGGGGTGGAGGGGCGCACGCCGTTTCTCGATCCTGCTGTTGCCGCGGCTGGATTTTTGCTGCCGGACGGGCTGAAGGTGCGCGGCGGTTTGGGCAAGGTGCTGTTGCGCAAGTGGTTGGCTGGCGCGTTGCCGGAGGCGGCTGCGGCTGCGCCGAAGCAGGGGTTCTCCGTGCCGATCGGTGCCTGGATTGCGTTGGACGGCGCGCGGCTAGGACGGGCTGTGGCGCGTCAGCCTGGCGTGGCGGAGGTGGCTGCACCGGAGCGGGTGATTCGATTGTTCGAGGCGGCGTCCGGCAAACGCGAGGGAATGGCAGCGTGGATGCTGCTGTTCTACGCACTGTGGCATCGCGCGCACGTCGAAGGACTGCCGTCCGAGGGCGGCGTGATGGACGTGCTAGATTAGACCGGAACGGGCGTGCCGGTATTGCGCGATGGCGTTGGGCCAACGAGCCTGCGCCGAAGCGCGCGGTCGGCGGGTGCTGAGACAAACCGATCGAGAGTCCAGCCGAGACACCAGGCCAAAGCCACGATCGGCGCGAACCACATCCAGCCTGTGCGCAGATCGCCGCCGGCATCGTGATACAGGAATACGACAGGCCAGATCACGAACATGTGGGTCAGATAGATCTCGTAGCTGAGTCGGCCGAACGAGCGCAGCACGCTCGCGGCCCGCATCCAGCGCGCGACAAAACCTTGGTGGAGCGCCACGATCAGCATGGCCGTGCCGACTGTCAGCAGCAGCATCGTAGTGCTGCCGAGCGTGGGCCAGATCACGTCCTCCGCCAGAAACACGGTGGCAACGGCGAATGCACCGATCGAGCCGATGACCCGACCTTGCCAATTCGGTAGATGCGGCCTGCGAAAACACCAGATCGCGGCCAGCACGCCGGTGGCGATCGCGGCCATGCCGGGCAGGTAAGCCTTTTCTTGCAAGATTTCGTTGCCGGCCAGGGCAGCGTGCGTGGCCGGCAAAGACAGGGCGAGTAGGCAGAGCGGCGCAGCAAGGAAGGCGATGTGCCTGCGTGCGAGCAGGCACACAATTGGGAAAACGACGTAAAAAACCTCCTCGATGGAGAGCGACCATAGCACGTCCCACCCTGCCGGCAGGTACCCACGAACCGCTTCGTATACGTTGAGCCGGAAGCTGAGCACGGCCCAGATGGCGCCGGCGAGCGACTGGTTTGGCCGCGAGATGACATAGTTGGGGGTGCCGGTCAGATGCAGCATGGCGAGTGCGGCAATCAGCAGCAGCAGGCAGGGCAGAATGCGCGCGGCACGCCGACCGTAGAACTGCCGGAGCTTGATGCGCCCCAGAGAAGGCCAGCGGTGCAGCGCGTTGGTGGTGATCAGAAAACCCGAGATGACGAAGAACACGAACACCGCCTCGTAGCCGAAATAGCCGAGTGCCAGCAGAACGTGTTGCGGCAGCACGGCAGCCAGGCCGGTTTTTTCGATTGGAATACGCAGCGATGTGTGGTGGGTAACGACGAGCAGGATGCTGATCCCGCGCAGGACGTCGATGCCGGCGTTGCGGCGAGTATCTGCCCGAAGTCACGTCATCCGTAGGCGCTGCCGGGCGTGCGGCGTCGCGCATCACCAAATCCGAACCACGCCACACTCATCGAAATGCCGCTCGTCGGAAGCCGGCTTCACGATCTGCAGTTGGGCTTGTGCACTCCGCCATGCGGACGAACGGGTCGCGGTGCGGTCCAGGCAGCGCGCCTGGTTTCCGGCGGTGTTTTGGTTGAAGCAGGGCCGCTTCACGATGATGGATGCAGGAACTCGTGCACCGCCTGAACCACTACCGATCCCTCGCCCACGCCTGATGCCACGCGCTTGACCGAGCCGGAGCGCACATCCCCCACCGCATAGATGCCGGGTTTGGTGGTGGCGAAGGTGGAGGCGAGTGGTTTGCCGTCCGCATCTCGGCCGGTTCGGACAAAACCTTTGTCGTCCAGCTCCAGGCAATCCCGCAGCCATTCCGAATTCGGCGCGGCGCCGATCATGACGAAGACGCTGGTGATGTCGTGCGTTTCACTCTCGCCGGTGTCGCGATTGGTCCAGGTGACCTGGCGCAATACCTCGTCACCGTCCAACGCGGTAATCTCGGTGTGTGGATGCAGCGTGATTTTCTCGGAGCACGTGATGCGCTGTACCAGATAGTCCGACATGGTGGCGGCCAGCCCTTCGGCACGCACCAGGATGTGGACGTGGGCGACGGAGCGCGACAGGAACACGGCGGCCTGACCGGCGGAGTTGCCGCCGCCAACCACCACCACCTCGCCGCCGCCGCACAACTGCGCCTCCATGCCGGTGGCCGCGTAGTGGATACCCTGGCCCTCGAATCGTTCGTAGCCGGGCACATCCAGCTTGCGATAGCGCGCGCCCGTGGCCACCACGATGGCGCGCGCCTGCAATGCACTGCCGTCCTCCAGCCGGAGGCGGTATGGTGTCGCCCCGCAATCGATCCCCTCCACCTGGCGAGCGATGGCTAGCCGGGCGCCGAATTTTTGCGCCTGCACCTGGGCGCGCCCCGCGAGTGCCTGGCCGGATACGCCGGTCGGGAACCCCAGATAATTTTCGATCTTGGAGGAGGTGCCGGCCTGTCCACCGGGGGCCAAGCGCTCCAGCACGATCGTCGTCAAACCTTCCGACGCGGCATAGACGGCCGCGGCCAGCCCGGACGGGCCGGCGCCCACCACCGCGACGTCGAACAATCGGTCAGGGTCGATCTCCTCGGCAATGCCCAGTTCGCGGGCGAGCGCCGCGATGTCGGGGCGCCGCAGCACACGCTCGCCCGGAGCCACGACGACCGGCAGGGCCTGCGGCGAGATATCGAAACATTCGAAGAACCCGCTAGCGTCGGGGTCGGTGTCGGTGTCCAGCAGCCGGTGGGGATAGCCGTTGCGTGTCAGAAAAGTAATCAGCTGCAGCGTATGCGCCGCATGGCCGGAACCAACGACGACCACGCCGCCCTGGGCGTGGCGGATGAAGCCTGTGCGACGCAGAATGAAAGCGCGCATCAGGATCTCGCCGATATCGGCCTCGGTGCTGACCATGCGGCGGAAATCGGCGCGGCGAACCCGTAGTACCCGGCTATCCTGGGTGACCCGGCCCGTCACCAGGATCTCGCGGTCGTTGAACAGGTCGAGCTCGCCCGTGAACTGGCGATCGGTGTGGGTGGTGATCACATGACATGTGCCGTGCTCGTCGGTATCAACGATGTCGATGGCGCCATGCAGCACCAGGAAGAAATCGACGCCGCGCTGGCCGCGGGCGAACACTTCCGTTCCCGCCCGCATATCCTCGGCCTGACCGTAATGGGCGATGCGACCCGCCATCTCCTCTGTCAGGTGGGGGTAGATCTGCGCTTCCCTGGTATAGGGGTCGGTGGGGTCCAGGTCGGTCTCGGGCAAGGGGGCGTCGGCCATGCAGCACTCCCATCAGGAAAAAGGTGGCGGTTCGAACCGGCCTGGTCTGCAAAGTAGGATGCCGACCAAGGTTTCCCAACAGCGGCGTCGCCGTCGTCAAGCCAAGGCGGCGGCCCGGCATCGGGCGAGCAGCGCGGGCGTGCGGCTTGCGCCCAAGGCGGCGCGAGCCACCTCTACGGCGTATTCGAGATGGTTTCGCGACGGGTTGCAGTGAGTGAGAACGCCGCTCGCCACTGGACGGCCGACCAGTGCATCGACGCGCAAACCCGCTCGTGGCAGGCATGACCAGGCACCAGGTATGGTTCACAAGATCGCCGCTAGCAGGAGACGACAACACGACATGGGCCGCCCCAACACCACACTATCCTGGCTCCGAAACGTGAACGGAGCCTTGCGCCTGCGCCGCCTCTCTGGCGGAGCAGGCCGGTGAAGCCGCGCGCCAATCCCGCCTCGCTACGCCTGCTGCTGCCCTTTCTGCGCCCCTATCTGGGCCATGTCGCCGGTGCCAGCGCCGCCCTGGTTGTGGCAGCCGTGCTGGTTCTGGGCATCGGCCAGGGATTGCGGCGGCTGATTGACAGCGGTTTCGGATCGCACAGCCCGGCCGCGCTGAACTGGGCGGCGGCCGGGATGTTCGGGGTTGTCGCCCTGTTGGCGCTGGCCACCTACGCCCGGTTTTCGCTGATCTCCTGGCTGGGCGAACGTGTCGGCGCCGACCTCCGGCGCGCGCTGTTCGACCACGTGATCTCGCTCTCGCCGGGTTATTTCGAGACGGCACGCACGGGTGATATCCTCAGCCGCATGACGGCCGATGTCAGCGTGTTGCAGGCGCTGGTCGGTTCGGCGATCTCTATGTGGGTGCGCAACGCGCTGATGGCGGTGGGCGCGCTTGCCCTTTTAGTGGCCACCAGCCCGAAGCTTGCCGGCATTGTGGTGCTGGTGGTGCCGCTTGTGGTGGCGCCGCTGATCTTTTTCGGCCGCCGCGAAAAACGCCTTTCGCGGGTGGCGCAGGACCGGGTGGGGGACCTGGGTGCCTATGCGGAGGAGACGCTGACGGCCCTGCCAACCGTGCAGGCCTTCACGCACGAGCCGGTGGACCGCCGGCTGTTTGCCGAGAGGACCGAGCAATCCGTGACCGCCGCCGTGCGCCGCATCCGCACCCGCGCGCTGCTGATCCTGGTGGTCATCATGCTCGGTTTCGGCGCCATCACCTTCAGCCTGTGGGTGGGTGGGCAGGACGTGATCGCGGGGCGGATGACGGGCGGGGATCTGGCCGCTTTCGTGTTCTATGCGGTCATGCTGGCCGGCGCGGGCGGCACGCTGTCCGAGCTGTGGGGCGAGATGCAGCGGGCGGCGGGAGCGGCCGACCGCCTGGCCGAGCTGCTGGGTGAACGCCCGACGATCACTGCCCCGGCGCACCCCGTGCGGTTCACAGCAGGTGCCAGGGGCGCGTTGGCGCTGCGCGACGTGACGTTCCGGTATCCGTCGCGTCCGGATGCCCCGGCGCTGGAAAATCTTTCCTTCGAGGTGGCGCCGGGCGAGACGGTGGCGCTGGTCGGCCCATCCGGCGCGGGGAAATCGACCGTCTTCGCCTTGCTGCAGCGCTTCTATGACGTGCAATCGGGCGGCGTGGCGGTGGACGGGGTGGACGTGCGCGATGCCGATCCGGCCGATTTGCGCGCGCGGCTGGCGGTGGTGCCACAGGACCCGGTCATATTTTCCGCCAATGCGTGGGAGAACATACGCTACGGCCGGCCCGATGCCTCCGACGACGAGGTGCGCGATGCGGTGGAGGCGGCGGCCGCGGATTTCTTGCACGAGCTGCCGGACGGGCTGGATACGTTTCTGGGTGAAAAAGGCGTGCGGCTGTCCGGCGGCCAGCGTCAGCGCGTGGCGATCGCGCGCGCCATTCTGCGGCGCGCGCCGATCCTGCTGCTGGACGAGGCGACCAGCGCGCTGGATGCCGAATCCGAACAGGCGGTTCAGCACGCGTTAACCGTGCTGGCGCATGACCGCACCACGCTGGTGGTGGCGCACCGCCTGGCCACCATCCGCCGTGCGGACCGCATCGTGGTGATCGAGCGCGGGCGTGTGGTGGCCCAGGGCACGCATGACGCGCTGGCCCGTGGCGACGGGCTGTATGCCCGGCTTGCCGCACTGCAATTCGATGCTGCGCCGGCGGCTTGACCGGGGTAGGCTCGCGCGCGAGAGGAGCTTGCGATGCCTGGCGATCCGCATGATCCGTCGAGATTGGAGCCGCGGCTGACGCCCGATTGCGACATCGATGCCTTGGTTGAATAGGCCAGCCTGGCTGGCTCCGGCGCGGATGCCGCAGACCTGTCGGCCAAGCTCGCCAAGCCCGGTCGATAGTTTGGCGGCTGCTCGACACATGGCGTCGAGCGGCCATCATCCGGTCCGCCTCGCATGTATGACGGTGCTGATACTGACGGTCGCGGTCGGGTCCGGCCTGCACGCGGCGCGCGCGGCGTTTCCGAGGCGGTTGATCGAGGAGCCGGTATTCGGCCTTGTCTTCGCGCCGGACAAGGCGCGTTTCGACACGCTTGGGCTGTCGGAATTGCCCGAGCCGTGCCGCGCACCGCTGTTGGCCGAGTATGTGCCGCAAGCGCGCTTTCTTGTTTATGCGGATCAGGCGTTTTCCGGTGCGCGTTACCTCGTGTTGGGCGACAGGACCGAGGGTGCTCTTCTGGCGATCCGGGCCGGCAAGTGCGACAAATTCGGCGTGCTGCCCGTCTTGCTGCACCGCTCTCCTCAGTCGCTGAAGCTCGAGGGCGCGATTGACATGCCGCCCGAGGACATCCGCAAGGTGTTTGCGGACGTGCTGGCCCGCTACACCCGGGCGTTCGGCGGCAAGCAGCGTTTCTTCGCCTGGCTGGATACCATGACAGGCGCAATGCGGGCCCGGTGCTCGGACACGCCGCAGGCCGACTGTTCGCCGACCTGGCACACGCTGCCCGCCGATTTACAGGCCATGCTGGAGGCAAGCCGGCACAATTGAGCGTGGCGCCGGCCTATTGCAGCCGGTGCGCGTCGCGGGCCAGGCTGGCGATCCAGCGCCTGACCCCCGCCGCATCGCCGAACAGGTCGGGTACGCGCAGGCCGATGCCACCCAGATCGCGCGCGGCGTGCATGCCATCCTCGTCGGTCACGTCGTCGCCCACGAACACCGGCGCGCGTCCGGCGAACGGGGCCCGGCGCATCAGCGCACGCACCGCCGTGCCCTTGTCCGCGCCGACGGGCCGTAGCTCCCATGCCATCTTGGCAGCCAGCAGCACGTGAGTGCCTGGGGTCTCGGCCAGCAACCGCTCCAGCCTCACGCGCAATGCCGGGCCCGCGTCCGGCACCGCGCGATAGTGCAGAACCAGGCCGTGTGTTTTCGCTTCGACCAGTGCGCCGGAGTTCTGCGCGGCCAGCGCCTCGGCCGCCTCTCGCCAGGACTCCGGCACCGACGGCAGCGCGACCGTTTCGACAGGCCCACCCGGGGCGTGCCGGATGGCCGTGCCGTGCTCGCCGGCCACCGCGAACGGTACTTCGCCCAGCAGCGCATCAACCTGGGCGATCGGCCGGCCCGTGACCACGGCCAGCGCATCCCCGCATAGCGCGCGCAAGGTCGTCAGGTCACGCAGCAGGCCTGGCGCCACGACGACCTGGCCAGGCGTGGGGGCGATATCCAGCAGCGTGCCGTCCAGATCGAGCAACAGGGCGGCGCGTGCCAGTGGCGGCAGGTCGGACAGGACGTTCATGCCTGCGGCATTACCGTCCTGCCCAGCGCCCGGCTAGAGCATGGTCCGTTCGCATTGGCTCACGGACCAAGCTCTAGCTCATTGTTTTGGCGAGCATCTTTGTCCGACCGAACGACTCCGTTCGATTGGATGATGCTCTAGCCTGGGCGGCCACACGCGCGATCAGTGGCCGACCATGGCCATGTGGGCCGAGGCGAGGCCGATCACCCCGCCACCCGCGCTGTCCTGGGTGAAGGTGAACGCGTTGCTGGCGTAGCTGCCCGCCAGCAGCAGCGTGTCCACCACATGACCGCCCGAGGTCAGACTCAGCACATCGGTGCTGGCGTTGAACCCCATGCCGTCGATCCCGGCCATGGTGATCGTGTCGCCCGCCGCAAAGCCGGCAATGGTCGCGTGGTCGGCGACACCGTGTGCCAGCGACAGCGTGCCGTCACTTCCATCGAAGGAGATGCGGGGCACGCCGATGCTGGCGCCATTGATCGCCAGCGTGCTGCCGGCCGCGATGTGCACCTGGCCGCTGCCGGAGATCGAGCTGTTCAGCACCAGCGTACCGCCGCTGGCCGTGACACTCCCGCCATCGGTGATGCCGGCCGAATGCTGCCCGGCCGCACCCACCGAGACCGTGCCGAAGCCGGACAGCGTGCCCCCGTTCAGCATCAGTCCCGGATACGCGTTGGCAACGTTCAACGTGCCGCCGAATAGATTTGCCGAACTGCCCATCGATATCTTCAGCGACTGCACCACCGAGAAGGTGCTGCCGGCTTCGATGTTGATCGTGCCGGTGCCGATGCCGGTGCCGGCCGGCGGTGGCGTATCGGTGTCGACACCGTTGCCGCCGATGATGGCGAAGGTGCCGACCGACAGGGTCGAGCCGCCGGACAGGGTTACACTGCCCACGCCACCCTTGTTGGCGCCGATGCCGAAGCAGTAGCCGACGGTCACCTGGCTCGCATCGCTGACGGTCAGTGTGCCGATGCCCGACAGGCCAACGAACATGCGGTCGCTATTGTGCCAGACGGCGTCATCGACGGTCATGGTGCCTTGGCTGTGCAGATGCTGGCCGATCTTGCCGTCACGCGTGGCAAGCACCGGCCGAGTCGCGCCATCACCCTGTACGTGCACTGTTCCGACTGCGTCCTTGCCGACAATCAGGCCGCCCGCATCATGCAGCGCCGAGGTCGACGTGAAATTCGCCACAGCCCCGTCACACACCATGAAGCTGTTGCAGTGGTTGGTGGACATGGTGCTGAGCGTGCCGTTGATGGTGACCTGCTCATTTCCCAGCATCATCATCCGGTACACGCCAAAGCTGGTGTCCAGCTCGGCGCCGGTCGTCAGCAGCCCGATGCTGGACGTGGTGTTGGGCACCACGCCGCCCATCCAATTGGCCGGATCAGACCAATTGCCGGTCTGGCCTTGGCCACTGAAGGTGACCGTTCCCTTGGGAAGCCCGCTATGTGACATCTGAAGTCCTGTAATCCCCTGTCAGAGACACAAGGATGACGCGAAAGCTTTGCCATCGCGTTAACGTCTCATGTTGTAGATGGAATGGTCCGGCCCGCGCGCGGGAGGGCCGGACCGCACCCAATCAATGCCCTATCGTCGCCATGTGCGTCGACGCGAAGCCGATCACCGCGCCCGCGCTCGTTTCCGTCAGGGAAAAGGCGGTGCTCGCATACGTGCCCGTGAGCTGCAGCTGATCGACGACATGGCCGCCCGAACTCAGGCTCAGTACGTCGGTGCTGGCGTTGAAACTCATCGCGTCCACGCCGGCCATCAGAATGCTGTCGCCCGCGGCGAAGCCGGTAATCGTTGCATGGTCGGCGATGCCGTGGGCCAGGTCGAGCGTGCCGTTGCTGCCGGTAAACGCGATGCTGGGCACGCCGATGCTATGGCCGTTGATGGCGAGCGTGCTGCCGGACGCGATCTGCAGCGCCCCTGTGCCGGCAATCGAACTGTTCAGCACCAGCGTGCCGCCGCTGGCGGTCACCACGCCGTTATCGGTGATCCCGGCCGAATTCTGCCCCGCTGGCCCGACCGATACGGTGCCGTAGCCGGACAACGCGCCGGACAGCATCAGGCCGGGATACGCGTTGCCCACACTCACGGTGCCGCCCGCCAGCGTCACCGTGCTGCCCGCCGAAACCTGCAGCGACATCGCCGCGGAGAAAGTGCTGCCCGCGCCCACCGTCAGTGTGCCGGTGCCGGTGCCGGTGCCGGGCGGCGGCGGCGTATCGGTATCGATGCCGTTGCCGCCGATGATAGCGAACGTGCCGACCGACAAGGTCGATCCGCCCGACAAGGTCACATGGCCGGTGCCGCCCAGATTCGCGCCGATGCCGAAACAGGCCGCCACGCTCACATGCGTGCCGGCGCTTTCCGTCAGGTTGCCGATACCGGACAGGCCCACGAACATGCGATCACTGACGTTCCAGACCGCATCGTTCAGCGTCATGGTGCCATTGCTGTTCTGGTGCTGGCCGATCTTGCCGTCGCGCGAGTTCAGCACGGGATGTGCGGCACCGTTTCCGATCGCGGAGAACGTGCCGGTCGCCTCAACACCCACGATCAGCCCGCCGGCGTCGTTCAGCACCGATGTCGAGGTGAAATTCGTCGTCGCGTTGTCGCAGACCATGAAGCTGCGGCACAGATTGGTCGAGGTCGTGGTCAGCGTGCCGTTGATGGTCAGTGTCTCGTTACCGAGCACCATCATGTTGAACACGGAAAAACTGCTGTTCAGCGTTTCATTCGCGTTGAACAGGGCGGTGGAGGATGTGGTGTTCGGCAGGACGTTGCCGGTCCAGTTGGCCGGGTCGGACCAATTGCCGGCCTGACCGTGGCCGCTGAACATAATCGAGCCGTTGGGGAGTGTGCTTGCCATTGTCGCAATCCGTTGCTGTCGTTTCCGATAGGCGCAGGATGGCGGCGGGGACTTACGCACTTATTAAAGCGGATCGCACGGCATGAGGCGCTCGCGCGTTTGTGAGACGGTTTGGTCGTGTCAGTCACATCCGGCAAGCTGGATGTCGTACACAGGATGTTCCAGCATGTTTGCCGCCGGCTCGTTTTGCAGGATCCAGCCGTCGAAATCGGGCGCGCCCTGACGGCTGTCGGTAACCGACAGATGCGCGGCCGCGTCACGAGGTAGATCGTCCGGTCGCACGGCACAGGCACGCAGCGTGATGGACAGCGTTTGCAGCCGCGCCGTCTCGCCCACCTTCAGGCTGAGCGATTGCACGGTGGAATCGATCTTGTCGAGCACGCGTACAGTGCCCGCTTGGCGCTGCACCCAGCTGTCAGGCGGCGAAATGGTGGGCGGTGCCACGATATCGGCCGCATGCGCCGGCAGGCTGGCCAGGGAGGCGAGCACCAGGGCATGGCCGATGTTCATTGGCGTGGAGCGCTCAGACCGGTGACAAGATCGGCGATGGCGCGGCGCATGAACGCCTCGTCCACGCCCATCAGCAGCGCATCCTCGAACGCGTCCTGCATCACGTGGCGCAGCTCCTCGAAATTCTCGTCGAGCACGGTGACTTTGTCGCGGCAGGATACAGGCTCGCCATCCGCCTGTGGCCAGATCTTCGGGCGCGTCACTTAAGCCCTGTGCCGCTTTTGTCGGGCGCCTTGTCGCTTTTACCGGTGCTGCCGAAAATGTATTTTCCGATCAGCGCCTCCAGATTGACGGAGCCTTGAGTGATGGTGACCTGGCCGCCCGGCTTCAGCATCGTGTCATCGCCGCCCGAGGCGAGTGCGATGTATTTCCCGCCCAGCAGCCCGTCCGTCGCGATCGTCGCACTGCTGTCCGTGGTCAGCGACACGCCCTGCTGTACACTGAACGTCACGTCGGCCTGGAAATTCTTGGTGTCGAGCGTGATCGCCTCCACGCTGCCGACCTTGACGCCCGCGACCCTGACATCGGCGCCACTGGACAGGCCGTCGGCATGGTCGAAGGCTGCGTGGAGCTCGTAGCCCGCCTTGCCGAGGTGCTGGCCGGTATTGGCCACGGCGAACACCAGGAAGCTGCCAGCGACAAGCAGCACGGCCGCCCCCGTCCCGATCTCGATGGCACTATGCCTGGCCATGGCCCCTAAGACCCCGGCGTCCAGGATTCGTAGTCGCCGGTGGCCGCCGCGCGGTGGCCACCCTTGTAATCATGGCCGGGTGGGCGATAGGCGGCCGGCGTTCCTGTCAAATTGGGCAGAGGGGGTTTCTGCCAGGCGTGACGAGGGGATGGAACCAGCGGTGCGTCGGTCGTGTGGCGCAGCCACGCCTGCCATTCGGGCGGCACGGCCGTCGCCTCGCGCGGGCGCGCGGCGAACATCACCCAGCGGCGCCGCCGCATGCCGCGCGCCGGCTCCCGGCGGTCTGTGTAATAGCGGTTGCCCAAGAAGTCCTGTCCCACGGGGACACCGCGGACCAGCGTAAACAGCCAGGTGCCAATCGTCATGCGCCGTCTATAGAGGCGCAGGCCCGACGGGCGCAACGCGATGGCTGGCGAGAGACGGGGCTGGGCGGCCCAACCCAACATTGTGTGGTCGCCCTGCCGAAAAGCCCAAAATCTGTGTTTGCTGGACAATGTATTCATGCTTACGTGCCGTTCATGAAAGCAATGCGCCTGTGGCAGGGTGTGCGGATGCGCCAGGTTGCGGCTGCCCCGGAGCCGGACCAGCCGGAAAGACTGGTGACCCTGCCAGTCACGTGGGACGATCGGGCGGCGCAGGCACTGGCCGCGTTGCTGCCGGGCCCAGGGCTTGTCAGCCTTGCTGCCGGCGCCTCGGTGTGGCTGGGCCTGATCGCGGCGCGCGCGCGCCAGGTCGGGCGGGGCGAAGATATCGTAGTAGAGCTGCAACGTCTTCTGCACCGGCGCCAGGCATCCCCCAATGCGGCTATATGGCGAGGTGAGACAGGCACACCCGGCTACTGCCTGAACGTGGCGGCCTTTTACGACCCTGCCTCCGGGTTCGATTCGGGTGCGTTCGCCCGCGCCGCCGGGGCCGCCGCCCATGCGTGCCGCCTGCTGGCGCCGTGTGCCCAGGCCTACGCGATCGGGGTATCCGGGCTAGATGACCTGTTGGCGCGCGCAGGGTTGCTTTACGACAGCCCGGCCGCGCGCGACGTAGCGGCGTGTCTGGCGGCACTGCTGCGCGCCAGCGTGGATCGCGCGTTGGAGGGCGAGCAGCGCGACCTGCTGGCCACCGGCCCGGACTGGCCAGCACCGCCGGCCGCATGCGCGCTGCCGGGCCTCGCGGAGGCGGCACGCGGCGCCTGGCGGGCAGTGCGCCAAGTGCCGGGCGCCAATCCCGCCACCGGCGTATTCCCGCCCGGACCGGCAGATGCGCTGCTGGGCGTGGAGACGGGCGGGATCGCCCCGGCCTTCTCGCCGGTGCGCGACCAGCATTTGACGCGCGCAGCCCAGGACCGGCTGGCAGCCGCCAGTCTTTCGCCCGAGGCGGCGCTGGCGCGGGTGTTGGAGGGTGAAAGCCCGTTCTCCGCCGCCGGCCAGGCCGCATACGACGCCATGCGTCAGGCGGTGGCGCCGTTTCTGGAGCGGGTCGAGCCCGTGCCCACCTCCCTGCCGTCCCCCTGTCCCATGCGAGCGGCACCCTCGCCTGCCATTCGAAGAAAGCTGCCGCCGCGGCCAGGCGGCATGCTGCGGCGTGTCCAGGTGGGAGGCCACCCGTTGGCGCTGCGCACCGCCGAGTTCGAGGATGGGCGGCTCGGCGAAATCAGCCTGAGCCTGCCGCGCGAGAGTGCCGCCGTTCGGGGCTTGGCCGAGTGTTTCGCGCAGGCCGTGAGCCTGGGTCTTCAGCACGGTGTAGCCCTGGAGGAGTTTGTCGACGCGTTCGCGCTGACGAGCTTCGGCCCTTCCGGGGCGGTGCAGGGGGATTCGGAAGTGGAACGGGCCACATCGGTGCTGGACTATGTGTTCCGCGAGGTGTCGGCCACGTATCTGCATCGGACGCTGCCGCCGATTGCCGCCGAGGATCCCCCGCCCTCCACAGCGCCCCTCCTGCCGCTGGACCTACCCCCGAAACGCCGCGCGCTCAGGCTGGTGGCCTAAGCGCAAAAAGCCGGAAGCATCGTCGACGCTCAAACAAGGAAAAGTCTTTTGCTTCTTTTCTTCAGAAAAGAAGTCCTTCCTTCTTGAAAGAAAGAAGCAAAGAACTTTCTTAGCTTTACTTCCTTTGCCACGCAACCAAAGCGGGCACGCCCACCAGCGCCTCCCGAAGCCGCTTGAGCACCGACAAGGCCACGGCCGCCTGCGCCGGCACGCCGAACAAGCCGCAGACCAGCACAAATCCGCCCTCCTGCACGCCCACCGCGCCGGGTACGGCGAAGCCTGCGCTGCGCGCCGCCATGCCCAGGCTTTCAATAACGGCGGCGTTCAGCAGCGAGACGTGCATGCCCAGCACGGCCAGGATAATCCACACCTCCGCCCCGCCCAGCGCCCAGCTGAGCGTGTGCAGGCCGAGGGCGCGGGCCAACGCCGCGCGGTCCGCCTGGCGCGCCATCAGGCAGTCGTGCAGCCCGTCGATCGACCAACCGGCCGCGGCCGGCCAACGTACGGCCAAGCGGGCCATCGCGCGCTCCACAAGGCGCAGCGCGCCAAGCCGCTGAAGCGCTACAAAAACGGCGACCCCGAGCAGCATCAGGCCCAGTCCCCCCGCCACCCAGTCCAACCAGAAATGGCCGTGGCGCGTGGCCAGCAGCACGCCCACGCCGGCCAACGTGAACAGCAACTGGGAGGCCGCTTCCAGCGTCAGGTCCAGCACCGTGCCGGCGACTGCCAGGGCGGGCGCCACACCGGACCGCACCAGCAGTCGTGCGCCGGCTACTTGACCGCCGATCTGCGCCACCGGCAGCAGCGCGTTGATGCCCTCGCGTATCCAGCGCACGCGCATGATCGTGGCGCGCCCAATGGTGCCGCCGAGCGAGAAGCGCCACGCCTGCGCCGACAGGAAAAGCTGCACCACGAACAACGTCGCCGTGCCGGGCAACGCCCAACCGCCGAGGGCCACGTCGCGCGCCACCACCGACCATCCGGCCTGCCACACGATCCAGGCCAGCGCTGCGCAGCCGGCGATGAGCGCCGCCGCGCTGCGCAGGGTCATGTCGGCACGATCAAACCGAGGCGGGCGCCGGCTGCACCGATTGGAGCAGGCTGGCCAGGTAGAACGGGCGCCGGTGGCGGGAGACGACCGAGAAACCGGGCGACCAGGCGAACGCGTCGTGTATCCGTCGTGACAGGCGGGAGTCGCGATCCGCGGAGAAGAAGTAATGGTCGGCGATCAGGCACAGCCCGCCGGGAGCAGCCAGCCGCGCGATGCGGGCGGCGATAGTCTTCAGGCTCTGGTCATCCACGGCGTCGAGATAATACAGCGTGTCTGCGATCACAATCAGGTCGAACCCGCCGTCCAGCGCCGGATCGAGCGCGGTGACATCGCCTTGCGCGAACCGCAACCCCGGATGCCCTACCATCCGGGCAGCGGCCTGGTCCACGGCGGCCTGCGCGATGTCCAGCCCCAGCACCTGGCCGGCGACCGCGGTCAGCGCCAGGCTGAGCGCGCCGATGCCGGAGCCGATGTCCAGAGCGCGGGCGAAGCGGCGGCCTGGCGGCAGCAGCGCCATCAGCCCCTCGTATTTCCAGCGCTGGTAGAAGTAGCGCGGATCGGCCGAGGCCCAGGGATCGGCGGAGACGCTGTAGGCGTCCTCGAAGGCCGCGCGAGCGCCGGCGCGGGCACGCGTCTGGGCGATGCGCGCGTCGGTCCGCGCGCTGCGGAGGAACAGGCCGATGTCGCGTGGCGACATAAAAAGCCAACGCCCTTTCGGGGCGGCTTGGATAGGGGGCACGGGTCGCCTCACGCTCACAGGTTTGTGAGCCTAGCCGGTTCTACGCCGGTCGGCCACCCATGGCGCACTCGGATGGTTGCGGTGCCTTGTGCGCCAGTATATCATTTCGGTCTCAGAATGTCATCTCCGCCACCTGCCTACCGCCCTTTTGGCGCCTTCCGCCTTGGCTTGGCCGTCATGGTCCTGTTGCAGCACGGCCTCATGCTGCTTGGACCTGGAGCGCGAGACGTCTTCTATGATCTCGAACTGGGATCGGTTGCCGTCACCGTGTTTTTCGCGTTGTCCGGTTTGATCGTGGCAGAGGCCGTGACGCGGTTCTATGCCGGCCGCCCCGCCGCTTTTCTGGCCAATCGCGCGCTGCGCGTCGTGCCGCTCTATCTCGTGGCCCTGGCAGGGACGGTGGTCCTGGATGCTTGGCTTGCGCAGCGTGGCCGTTTGGTGCCGCTGGACGCGCCGCTTCTGGGGTCCCCGCTGCAGCCGCGCGTGTTGCTGGGCGGCGTGCTTGAGATCCTACCTGGGATGCCGGCTTCCCGGATCAGTGGCCAAGCGTTCTCGTTCATTCCTTTTGCGTGGACGTTGCGTGTCGAGTTTGTTTTCTACCTGGCAGCAGCAGCCGGCTGTGCTGTGCTGGCGTGGCGCAGATGGGGGCGGGTGCTAGTCCGTGTCATGGCGGGCGCAGCGTACGTCGTTTTTGGGGCATTCCTGCTAAACGGCGCGCGTGGCCCGCTGCAGCTTATCTGCATGCCGTTTTTCGCGTTCGGCGTGGGTGTGTTCTGGCGCGACCGGCCCGGCATTGCGTCGGCGATCCATCTGGCTGCGGCCTCGATCGGTGTGTTGCTCGCCTTCCCCCACTTCAGGCAGCACGGGCACCCGAACCTGGCGTTCCAACTCGTGCTCCTGGCGTTGCTGTATGCGGCGATTTTCGCGTTGGCGCGAGTGCGCCACCTGCCGCGCGCCTGGCGTCATTGGGATCGGCGTTTGGGGGAGCTGTCCTACCCGATCTACATCAGCCACGGCATTGTACTGACGGCACTCGCAAGCCTATCTGCCCAGCGCGGCGGCGTTCCCTACGCCATGGCACTTATCGGCACGCTGCTTCTGGCAACGGCCCTACACGCGACGGTGGAATTGCCACTACGGACCTTGCGCACCCGCTTGCGCGGCGCCGTCGTGTAAGATTTAGCCGATGGACCACGCCGCCTGGCCGCAATGCATGACGTGGACCGACCCACCGACAAGGAGGATGCCACCCCCACCAGGCATCCCCGCCCGCCCTGCCGCTTTCTACCCCACACAGCCGCGACCTTGCCAACCACCCCGCCCCGGACTAAGCACCCAAATCGGCAGGAGCGCGGGCGTAGCTCAGGGGTAGAGCACAACCTTGCCAAGGTTGGGGTCGAGGGTTCGAATCCCTTCGCCCGCTCCAGTTATCAATGACTTAGGCGTGTTTTCGTTGCAGGGCCAGGGTAGTGGTGACACGCTACTGGCACGCAACGCCTCAGGCGTCATCGGTTTGCTGGCAAGGCGCCCGATGTCGGAGGCGATTGCCTCGAGCGCGCGGCGAGTGCACGCGAGGTAGTCCGGGGCGTAGTGGATATACCGGCCGGTGGTCCGAGACTGCGGCATATAGTGGCCGAGCGTCGTCGCGAGCTCCATCTCTGGCACGCTGCGGAACGCGAGTTCGGTCGCGATGGTGTGGCGCACCGTGTATGCTGTCACGTCCGGGCCGAATCCGGCGGCGTCGCGCATCGTCTGAAACGCACCGGCGAGCTTCTGCACTGGCTTGCCGCGGAACTCGACGACATAGGTGTCGGATCGCTCTATCCACGGGACAAGCCACTCCGCCATCGGCAGGACCGGCCGCCGCTTCTTGGTCTGTGTCCGGCCGGACGGGTTGAGGTCGATCACACGCCGTTCGAGGTTGCATTGTGAGCGCTTCAATTCGAGCAATGCCTTCGGCCGCGAAGCAGTGCCGATCGCCAATGCGAGGAACGCCCGAACGTGGTCTGGCATATCGGCGTCCCACAACCTGGCAAGCTCCTCGATTGAGAGAAAGCGCTCGCGCTGCCGCCCTTCGCTCACGCTCGCAAACGGGATCTGACGATCGATCAGGCCTTCTTTCCAGGCCCAATTCACGGCAGCCTTCGCCGCGCCCAGGGCCCGCTTGACGCTTCCCTGCGCATATCCCTGCTCACGCAAGGCGCGGGCGGCCGCCTCCTGCACGCCGGGCGTGAACTCTGCGACGCTCAGACACGGTTGAACGACCCGATCGATCATACGCAAACTGATGAGCTGGGAGGCGGCACCCGGGTGCCTGGATCCAAGCGACTCGTGATATCGGACGAATACCCCGGCGAGGGTTACTTCCCGCGGGTCTGCATCTCGGGGCTTCGCGTTCGCTGCGACCCATCTCGCGAGCGCGAGGCCGGCGGATTCAAAATCATCTGTGCCCAGCGATACTCGGCGAGTTTGTCGAGTTTCGGCGTCAAACCAGGTCCGGTACCACATCGCGCTCCCCGGGCGTTGGGAGAGCCAGTATCCGTTGATTTCGCCCGCTCTCTTGGCTGACTTGGGCATCCATCCACCTCCTGAGTCTTAAGGTATTCTACGACGTGCTCCGGCAGATAACGACGGCGTTTGCCGGAGTAGGTGAATTTGATCTCCTTCCGCGCAATGATCCGACGAAGCGTACTCTTCGAGATCATGAGCGCTCTTGCCACGTCGCCATCTGTCAACATCGTGGGCAGCACGCCCTGGTCCCTGCCGATCGACATCTTCATCACCTTTAGCATCGATGACACGACTGCAGGGTGAGGCCACAACGCAGCAATCTCCCGGCAGACCCGGCCCTCGCCCCCAATGCGGATCGGACGAGTTAGGCCGGCAGAGCATCCGGCAGAATTTGGCGAATGAGATTTGGGCTTCAGGCGAGGCTGCGAACCGGATATCTCGGCGAGTGGATCGGAGTCGGAGCCCCAAGCGTCCTTGCGAATGACAAATCAAATTCCCGAGTGTGCGACCGGGATCCGATACCTTTCAGCCTTACTCACACCAATTTGAGCCTCAGTCGACTTTGTTGAAGCCGGCCGGGCGCCGGGCAGGGTCACTTCGCTTCTCACTGTGTCCGCGATCTTTACCGGAAAGATCAGGAGATGTCGCGCCTCCGCTACCTCTTGGGCTCGCCCTGAACGTCGTCGAGAAGGTGCGAAACCGGGATCTGCAAAACCTGGGAAAGGCGCAAGAGCACCAACAAAGTCGGGTTGCGAATTCCCCGCTCGATCCCGCTGACGTAGGTCCGGTCCAATCCGACCTGATCGGCGAAGTCTTCCTGACTGATCCCAAGCGCTATGCGGTGACGATGCACAGCCCGGCCGAGGGTGATCCGAGGGTCCTCTCCCCCGCCGATCTCGACGGGTGCCGGCATCGCGCGCCTTGGCTTTCGCGGCGCTTGCGCGCGTCGCTGGGGCGGGCCTGGCGGTGGCGATCGGGTTCCGGTGGTGGACTTGCTCATACTGAAAGCAAGCCGGCGCCGTGCTGCCAAACCACGGTATATCGACCGGTGGTCTATAGTCTTCAAATTGATGCGGATCGCCCGTGACCCCGATGCCTGCATCCAGCCGGGTTGAAGTCTAAAGTCCTATGGACTATATACATCAGGGCGGTCGGCCTACTCCAGGTGAGTCATGCCAATCTGCGATCCGCCGAGGGTCACATGCCATCAGACAAGAATTGGCTGCAGATCGCTGCGTCTCATCCCACGCCGCCTGCGCCGCGCACCTGGTTGCCCGATCCCTTCGATGCCGCCGGCCGGTTTCTGGACTGGCTGCTGCTCGGCGCAGGGTGGCTGCTGGCGCGACTGCCGTCAGCCCTTGTCTTCACCGGCTACATGCTTTGCGCCATCTGGCTGACGCGCTGGGTGGCGCGGCATGTCCGGCCGGTCCTGCCCGATCCGAACCACCCCCTGGTTCAACAGCCGGGTGGCGTTCGCGTCTGGAACGGAATTCTTCTCGTCCGGGCACTGGCAGCGCTCGTCCCGACCGCCATCGGCGCCGGCATCCCGCTGGACTTGGCGCAGCTCTGGCGCGATCCCTATGCCTGGGGGACGCCCGATACCCTCGGCATGTTCGGCCGTCTCAGCATCCTCGTCGGCGGCCTATGCGGTTTCACGATCGGCGCGATCTGCCAATACCAGCTGATCGCGGTCTTCGTTTTTGGTGTGATCGGCTACGAGCTTTTGAAACTTGCGCGGGTGGATCATCACGGGATGACGCCACACGCCGTCATGCGTCAGCACGAGCTGAGGAGCAGCCCCAATGTCGGACTACGATGACGGCGGGATGAGTGGGATTCTCGCCGCACAAGAAATACAGCAGTGGGCAGCTCAGGCGCCCACCGGCAAACCCGCAGACCCGCCGCCCTGGTGGGAGCTGCCGGCGCTTATTGTCGCCATCGTCGCCCTGACCTGCGCCAATGTCTGGCTGTTCCGCAGGGAGCGCCGCGATCGGCAGCAATGATGACTCGTCTGTGGATCATGTCGGATCTCCACCTCGAAGCGGTCGCCTTTCCAGAAGCCTTCAAACCTGTGCCACCCGATTTCGACGTGCTGGTCGTGGCGGGGGATGTCTGCGAGGGCGATACGGACGGCGCGCTGCGCAAGGTGCGGTATTTTGCGAATGACAAGCCGGCGGTCTTCGTGCTGGGCAATCACGAATTCTGGGAGCAGGGATGTCGCGCGCGAGCGCCGCACCGCCCGGCGCGCGGCCGAGCGACATGGCGTCGTGCTGCTGGATGACAGTGTGGCCGATGTGGCGGGTCTGCGCTTCGTGGGCGGCACCTTGTGGGCTGACGGCGCGCTCGCCGGCGACGCGGCGACGCCGGAGTTGCCGACGGGGGAACCGATCCGCGTGGGAAGTAGCAGGCGGCCGATTACCGGAGCCGATGAAGAGTGTCTGCACCAGCAGACATTGCGGCTTATCCGGAAGGTGACGGCGGAAGATGGCCCGCCGCTGGTGGTCGTCACGCACCACGCGCCGCATCCCCTCTGCTTACCGGAGGCACATCGCTGCGGCTGGGCGGCGGGGAATGCCGCATCCGATCTCTCGGCGCTGACGGACAGCGGCCGCATCGCCGTTTGGGTGCATGGCCATGTGCATCATAGCGTTGACCTCGTGCGGCCAGGCGGCACACGAATCGTCTGCAACCCGGCTGGGCCGGGTTTCACCAACCCGTCCTTTCGGGAGGACCTGGTGGTCGCAGTCTCACCTGACCCCGACTGCAAGGCATGACACCGTGCGTTCCCGCCGTCGCGGATCGCGGACGCCGCGTCATTGGTGGCGACACTGCGCGCGCATGATGTGCCGCTGGCCTTTCCGGACGGCATGTCACGCGTCTGGGTGATGCCGGTGGCGATAGGTGACGATGCCGCTCCCGACGTCGAAGCCCGGATCGAGGCAGCGGGCTTCGCGCCGGACAGCCGAAGGTCCATTTGGACGCCTGTGGCAGCGTAGGCGCGCCAAACAGCCAGCCCAAAGAAACCGACAAAGCTTGCCAGCACGCCGGGTTGATACTAAGATTGATATAGATGCTGCGACCATGAAGCCGCTGTCCTTTTTGGGATCGTCCCTTGATGACGTTCGGGCCTTTCCAGAAACGGCACGGCGTGAAGCCGGCCACCAGCTCGACCAGGTTCAGCGCGGACTGGACCCGGAAGACTGGAAACCGATGCAGAGCATTGGCAGCGGGGTGCGGGAAATCCGCATACGCGACCAGGCAGGCGCCTTTCGGGTGATCTACGTCGCAACCCGGCCCGAGGCGGTCTACGTGCTGCACGCCTTCCAAAAGAAGACCCAGGCTACGTCCAAGCGCGACCTGGCCCTGGCAGAGGCGCGATTGAAGGAGCTGACAAGGAGCAAGCCATGACAGAAACTGGGGACATACCGGGCCAGGTGTTCGCGAGTGTGTGGGATGCCCTTGAGGACAGCCCCGCCGAAGCTGCCAACATGCGCCTGCGGTCCGAACTCATGATCGCCATCCGGCAAGCCGTCACGGAATGGGCAACCACCCAAGCGACCGCTGCGCGCCGGCTCGAGGTCACACAGCCACGGCTCAACGATCTCCTGCGCGGACGCATCAACAACTTCAGCCTTGATGCCCTTACCGTGCTAGCCGCGCGCGCTGGCCTGGACGTGCGCGTGCAAATCGAACGGGCGGCAGCATAGGCTGGGGCCATGATCGACATGCTGACGAACTTGTCGATTTTCCTGGCAGGCGCCGGAACGGGTGCGGCAATCGGCTACGCGCTCTGGCGGACAATCACTCATAAGGCCTGTAGCCGGGCGCGACACTCCCCATTGACCGGCAAGTTAACACGCATTGCTCAGGAGAATGCCGCGGGGCAGCAATGATGTCTGAACCGGCGTCGCCGCGTCAGCGGTCAAGCTCGGCAGCCTCTCTGGCAGCCCGCTTCTCCTTATCCTGACACACCCTCGCCCAGACCCGCCGAACCGAATTCGCGTTTGGCGGCTCGCCGCGGCTGCCGACCACCCCATCGTCGCGCATCATCTGGGCAATACCTTCCCAGCCGATCCGAGCAACCCTGCCCCCTTGCCAATACCGCACCTGATGAACCTGGTCGTAGTTGACCCACAGCCAGCAGAACACCGGTTCTCGTACTCCATAGGGGTATTCCTCCCGAAGCCGATCGAAGAACGCCGCGTCCGCCTTGGTCCAGCGCTCAGCTCGCTCGAGGTCCGCTACGAAGGCCCGGAGGCGCTTTGATCGTCTGTCTTTCATGGGACCAGCATCGCCGCGTCGTTTGCGAATGACGAAGCCGAGGGATGGACGCAGAAACGTCCATCGGGGTGACGCCCGGCGTCCATCGTGGCGCCGTCGATAGACCATTCTGGCGCCGTCCATAGACCAGGCTGACGCCATGGAGAGACCATGTTGGTTACGTCAGAATGGCATATATGGACCAATGCACCCTTGGTGCTTTTTGTCGGGCTCCCGGAAGGTAACAGGCGCGTGATTCAGACGGTGTCTGCGCCCGGCTAAACGCCTTCAACACTGCGTCGTCTACAAAGCCCAGCCCCCGGCGGCCAAAACCCCTTCCCTTGACTGCCTGATTCGCAAAAACATCGAGCAGCGTCTGCTTCGCCCAACAACAGGAGCGAGGCAATGAGAAGCAGTGGACGACCTGAGAGCCGGGGTGCCTGGACCGAGGTCCGGACCGTCACCGCCTTCGAGGATGCGTATCAGGACCGGATCCTTCGTGCGGTTTGGAAGCAGGACGATCTTTGGCTTGTGGCAGCCGACGTGGGAGCGATACTCGGCGCGCGGAACGTGGAGCGGATGGTTTCCCGAATGCCATCCTGCGCCAGAGGGGTTGCAACATTCTACACCGCCGGGCGCCCCGAGACCCTCGACGTGATTGAGACGTTCGCACTTGGCTCGATGATCATCGATAGCAACGCGCCAACCATGAGCGACTTCCGTCGATGGTTAACGGGATCATTGTTGCCGGCGGCATTTCGGCAAAGTGACTGCCGCTTCCGGATACGCGACGACGGAACCTCGCAATTCCAGACCAGCCAGATCGGCCAATTCGATCTGACCTTCGGCGAGGATGGAGTTTTGTATGTGACCAGAGTGCTGTGGCGTGAGCGGACCAAGCGCCCGACCCTGACGCCTCCTTGCTTGCCAGGCTCCTTGCCTGTGTAGGCTACCGGGGCTGAAACCCGCCCATCGACGAGGCAAATCGCTTTGGGCGGGTTCGCGCCGACCCGCGTTTATGTGGCCGTCCACAGACACGGCATTTCCGTGCGCCCAACAGGAGACGACAAACTTGTCATTCGCAAACCATCGGGAGCGCAACGACCGGCCGGGACGGCCAAGAGCACAGTGGAAGCGCAGCCGCTAATCCGATAGAGCATCGGCATGGTCCTCTCGTCGCGCCCGTTCGGTCTGGTGCATCGCGCACATGTGCAGCGCGGGTCGAGGGAGCACGTGCGCCGCTAACCGGCGTATCTGAACCAAGACCCCCGCCGAAGGCGGACGGGTCGGTTCATCCCTGCTCGCCGCCTTCGGCTCAACCCGACGGAGAGCTGAGGGCGACAATGAGCCTGGAAAATTGGTTTGCCGCTGTCGATGCAGATCGAAAAGCCCGCACGCGCACTGAGCGGCACGGCGCCTGCGAGCTCACCTTGTGGGATGACCTGCCGTTGTCCGCGAAGGGTTGTCTCCTGCCGGATGGCACGATGACCGATGCGGACTGCCTTGTCCCTGGAACGGCAACCTCCTCGGATGCCGAACGCGTCTGGACGCGTCGCTTGCCGGGAACGGCCTTGCGTCGCCGTGGTCGCGTGACCGTCGAGCCCGGAACTGCGTTGCGGTTCGTCGATGAGCCTGCGGCGGACGCACCCGCTTGCTCGGGCCGGTTGGAACCGAAGCCGCCGACGCTGGAGCACGACCTCGGCGCATCGGCTCGCATTCGTGCGCTGGTCCGAAGCGACCTGTTCGCGGCCTTGCTCTATGGCGCTTTGTGCAACACGCAGTGGAAGCACACGGCATCCGGCGTGGAGTGGTCCTGCAGCTGGCGATCCGCCGGCGGCATTGTGGCGGCCCTTCGCGGTGAAGGCGATTACCTGGACTGGTATTGTTCGACGGGCGAGGGCTTGGTCGACGAGCAGGTCCTCGCCGAGATCCGGGCGCTGGGGTGGGAGCTGGTGGAGGCGGAGCCACCCGGGCAGTGACTTTTCTGGATGCCCGCTCACGCTCGACGCTGGCGACGGGTGGGTCTTCGATCCGAACACCGGCGGCGAGCATCGCGAGAATGGTGGCGGTCGGCCGTGAGAAGCGCTACATGTAACGCATGACGGTGACGCGGGCAGGGACAAAGCGGGTGCAGCGCCGGCGCGACAAGCTCCGCGCGGCTGGACTGCGGCCGGTGCAGATTTGGGTGCCCGATACGCGGGCAGCCGGATTTGCCGAGGAATGCGCGCGACAGGCGCGGCTGATCCGGGAAGCTGAGACGCCCGAGGGCCGTGCCGACGAGGAGGCCTGGGCCGAAGCATCCGACACCGCCGGCTGGACCGCGTG
>CAWKLX010000003.1:0-572500 GCA_963850605.1 uncultured Alphaproteobacteria bacterium
AGCTTGATTCCGTGAGCCAATGCCAACGGTTCATGCTCTAACACTGACAGCGGGCCGTCACGACAACTCTTATTGACCAGTCGCCGGCTGACCAAACGGTTGGGCCGCGTGTTCACGCCGATCGAAAACCCCGGTCCGTTGCGGCGGCCCACCGGCCGGCCACGCGCGTCGCGCTGGCGCACCAACACCCTGGCGCGCAACTCCCGCTCTACGCTCGCATCAATCGTTACGATCGCCTGATCCGTGCCCGGTGCCACTCCCGCCGCACCCAGGATGACCTGCCCAGGTCGGCGATGCCCAAGCTGAAATGCCTCAACTCTCGGCACCTTCCGCCGCCATGCCGCGGCTTACATCGTCGCTTGGAGGGCCGGTCTCAGCGGCAACGATCAGGGGAATCGAACGTGCAACATAGTGGAGCGTGCTCATGAGCCGGTGGCGCAAACTACGCCACCGCCCGTACTCTCCAAGATTGTCCTAGCGGTTCTTCATCCAGTCCCAAACAAGATAAGCGGTGGGGAGCAGGATGATGGCAAAAAATATCCAGTCGAACATCTGCGGCGTGTTCGCAATCTGCGGCATGTGCAAGTTCCTCCGTCGACGGGGTTGACCCGCTCATCCAACAGGCGCGGCCGGCCGACGGTTTACAACGTCAGGTTCACGTTCGCTTTAACCGCACACCGCCAAGTTCAGGACGTGGGATGGAGCGGCCCGGCGCGTAACACGGGCTGCGGCGGCGGCCAAGAAGACCATGCCAGTCAGGAGGCGGTCGCGCATACCTGTGTCTGCTCGGCTACATCGGGCGTCACGGCGCGCGCCAGGTCCACCGAATTGAGGATCGACCGATCGACGCCCAGCGCGGTCGTCAGGGCCAAATCCGCGCCCACTTCAAGAGCGGCCGTGCTGATCTCCCGGAACACGCGGCCACCCACGATCACCACCAAATCCGCGTTGCACGAGGCGCGCCGCGCGCCCGCAATCGTCTCCGACACACGGGCCAATTCATGTTCTCGCCGAAAAGCGACGCTCAGCGACAGATCGAGCACGTCGAACCATTTCGCCGCGACCATATCCTCCAGCGCCTGGTTGCTGGATGGGGTGTCGCACTCCGGCGACCAGCCCGCCATGCGCAACACGCCCCCATCCAGCGCCGCACCCAGCCGGTGCAACTCGCCAGGCTCCGGCACGATCAGCACGGCGGGCCGCTTGGCATGGCCGGGTTCGCGCGCGATCTCCAGCGACCGCGCCACCGATTGCAGCCGGCACAGCCCCACCGTCACATCGAACTCGGTGCACAAATCCTCGGTCCACAAATCTCCAAGCTGCCGCGCCGCCGGCTCGAACAGCCGCGCGAACAGCGGCCCCACGGCCATCCCGCCGGCGCGCAACTCCTCGATCAGCTCCGCCGCCGCGCCCTGGTCGGACGAGACCAGCAAATCGGCCAGTTCCCGCACCCGCGCGTGCGCCCGAGGTGGTGAAGGCTGTGCGCTCTCGACAGGCTCGCCGCGCAACACGGGCATCACCGCCGACAGGAACACGTGTTTCAGGATCGCCGCGGTCTTGTCGCCCAGCAACTCACCGTCGAACTCGTCGGCCGCCCGATCAACCGGCGCGTTCTCCGGCTTCAGCAACACCAGCAGCGAGGTCGCCAGATGCGGCCGCTTGCGAAGATCCTCCACGATCGCCGGCGGCGGCTCGATCACTTCGCGCCGCCAGGACGTCATCACCGGCCCGGGCAGCGCCAGCTTCATGCTCCAGCCATCGAAGGCGCGACTCTCGACCGGCTCGTTGCCGAGTATTTCGATATCGGTGTGCCGCTCGTCATGGCGGATGGAGTGCATCACCCGGCCGAGATTATCGGCCGGCCCCTCAATCCACTGAAAGAACTGCCCGTTATCATGGACCATCACGCCAGTGATGGCCTCACGCTCGTTGCGGGCCTGCGATGTCCGTGTCAGTTCGTGGATGTCGTGGGGTGACAGCGCCTTGGCTGCGCGGCTGCGATACACGACTTTTGCCAACGGCTGCCTGGCACGGGCAGGGGGTGCGGACCTCGGCCAACCTGTCGCTAAGACGTTCGTAGCCTGACGCATTCGTCGCTCCCGGCCCGGTTTCATTGGGTGCGCCTTGGACCAGCGTCACCAGGGGTCAACTATTCTCGATGCAAGCCAAGAGATCAAGCAGGAATGCGCCATAACAGACCGGCAGCTCCCAGCAATGTCACGTTTGACAAACCGACAGTCGGTATCCTAGAACAGACCAACGGTCTGTTTAGCTCCGCATAATGCGGAGTGCGACCCGGATGAAAGGCCAACCGGATGCACCAGGATATCGCACGGGCCGCTCATGTCGCAGCCGCTCCCGACCGACTTACCCGCAGCCGCCCACCCCGCCTGCGGCTTGGCGACGTGGCGCCCGCCCTCAGCGCGCATACCATCCGGGGTGGCGAACTGCGCATTCCGGGCGTTTCGCCGGGTCTCACGCACCTGCAGTTCCTCCGCTTCGCGAATTGCCCGATCTGCAACCTGCATCTGCAAGACTACATCAGACGCCACGCCGAGGTGCGGGCCGCCGGTGTGCGCGAAGTGGTTCTGTTCCATTCCGAGCCGAAGCACCTGGCCGAACACCAGGCGCACTTCCCATTCGACGTCATCGCCGATCCAAGTCGGGTATTCTTCGACGCATATCGGATCGAGCGATCGCCGTTCGCCGTCATCCAGCCGCGCGCCTGGAAAAACCTGATCGCCGGGTATCGCTTGCGGCCGAGCGCCCTGCCGGACAGTTCGATTTTCGGGCTGCCAGCCGATTTCCTCATTGACGCAACCGGCCGCATTGTCGCCTGCCACTACGGTGCGCATTCGTCGGACCAGTGGTCGCTCGACACCATGCTCCGCCTCGCCGGGGGGAATGCGCAATGAGCGGTGCCGCGGGTCTGGCGTTGCTGTCCGGACCGGCCGGATTCGTCGACACCGGCCACGGCGTGGTTGCCTATCGCAAGGTCGGGCAGGGCGAGCCGCTATTGCTCATCCACGGCTATCCACTCACCGGAATGACGTGGCGCCACATGCTGCCGGCACTGGCCGATTACTTCACCTGCTACGTGCTCGATCTGCCCGGCGCCGGCGAAAGTCGTTGGAACAGCAGGACGGATCTGGGTTTCAGCTCCCAGGTTGCCGGCCTGAAAGCATTTGCCGACCACCTCAAGCTCGGTGCCTATGCGTTGCTCGCCAACGACACCGGCGGCACAATCGCACGCCAGCTCGCCATCATCGATGCTGCCCGCGTGACGAAACTGGTCGCCATCGGAACCGAAATCCCCAACCATCGCCCACCCTATATCCGCATGCAGCAGCGGATGAGCTATCTACCAGGCGCAGGTTTGATGTTTCGCTGGCAGTTTCAGCAGGATCACTTTCTCGCCTCGCCGCAAGCCTTCGGTGGCTGCTTCAGCGATGTCTCGCTGATCAAGGGCGATTTCCACAAATTTTTTGTCCAGCCTGTTATTGAATCGCGCCTTGCGCGCGAGGGCCAGATACGTCGCCTGCAGGGCATCGAATGGGCGCTGGTGGACAGCTTGGCCATCGGTCACGGTAAGATCGAAGCGCCGGTATTGCTGATCTGGGGCGCCGACGATCCGGTTTTTCCGCTCGCCGAAGCACGCGCCATGGTTCCACAATTCCGGCATTGCCGCGGCCTGACGGTCATCGAAGGCGCCAAGCTGTTCGTGCACGAGGAAAAGTACCAGCAGGTCGCGGCCGCCGCCTTGGACTTCCTGCTGCACTGACCAGGCACCATCACGAACCCGCCAGATACAACGAATCGCAAACGCAAGGAGCACCGATATGCCCGTACTCGGCTCGACGATTTATCTCGCCATCACGGCAGCGTTCTTCGTCTATACGGCGGTCACCAGCGCGGCCAACCCGGCCGCCTTCGCTAACCAGCTCGGCCTGTCGATACTCAACGCGGGCGGCGTTAATGAAATCCGCTCGCAATATGCAGGCTTCTTCCTGGCCGGCGCCATTCTGTGCGGGCTGGGGCTGACGGGAGCCGTTTCTCGCCAGGCGACCTGCATGACGCTGGCCGTCATCTTCGGCGGCCTGATCGGCGGCCGCATCGTCAGCCTGTTCCTCAACGGCGGTATGGCCGGCTTCGGCCCGTCGATCCGCGCGCTGTATGTCATAGATGGCCTGGGCTTCGCCGCCGCGTGCTGGCTGCTTGCCGCAAGGCACGCTACTTAGAGCCGCATGGATCCAAAGATCGACCGAGGTCAGCTCACGCGCCGGCACATCCTCAGCACCGCCACGAACCTCTTTGCCGAGCATGGCTTCGACGCCACCTCGATAGAAACGATCTTGCGCGCGTGCGACATCAGCCGGGGCGCGCTTTACCACCATTTCGGCAGCAAGGAAGCCGTGTTCACCGCCGTGGTCGAAGCGATCGAAGAAGAGCTCGTCGGCAAACTGATCCAGTCCGGCGGCGGCGCGGGCGATGCAATGTCGGGTTTGCGCGCCGGCTGCCTTGCGTGGCTGGACATGGCCAGCGATCCCGTCATCCGGCGGATCGTGTTGACCGATGCGCCGGCCGTGCTCGGCTGGACCGCCTGGCGCGCGTTGGAAGCGCGTTACAGCCTCGGCGTGCTTAAGGCCGGGCTCGGGGCCGTCTCAGCCGAAGGCCGGCTGGCGGCCGACATGGTGGACTGGTACGCGCATGTGATGCTTGCCATGCTCACAGAACTTGCCATGCTGATCGCGCGCGCACCCGACATCCAACGCGCCACGGCCTCCGCCCAGGAAACGGTCGAGCGCTTTCTCGCAGGCGTCCTGAATGATCCGCCAGCTACGTCCTAAAGCATCATCCGATCGAACTGAATCGTTCGGTCGGATGAAGATGTTCGCCAAACAAGAACCTGGCGTGAGCCGATGCGAACGGATCATGCTCTAAGCACCCGCCAGCCACTCCTCGCAACACGCGCGTGCCAACCCGCGGACCCGCCCGATATAGCTTGCGCGCTCCGACACGCTGATCACGCCACGCGCGTCGAGCAGATTGAAGGCATGGCTGGCCTTGATGCACTGATCGTACGCCGGCAGCGGCAACCCGCGCGCCACCAGCGCCGCACATTCCTGCTCCGCATCCGCAAAATGCCGCTGCAACATGCCCACATCCGCTGCCTCGAAATCGTAAGCGGAAAACTCACGTTCGGCACGCAGGAACACGTCGCCATAGGTCACGCCCCCGTTCTTCGCGTCACGGCCGTTGAAATCCAGCTCGTACACGCTCTCCACCCCCTGCACATACATCGCCAAGCGTTCCAACCCATACGTGAACTCGGCCGAGGGCAGGACGACAGGAATTCCGCCCACCTGCTGGAAATAGGTGAACTGCAGCACTTCCATGCCGTCGCACCACACCTCCCACCCAAGGCCCCAGGCCCCCAAGGTCGGGCTTTCCCAATCGTCTTCCACGAACCGGAAATCATGCAGCGCGGTATCGATGCCGATCGCCTCGAAACTTTTCAGAACCAGGGACTGCGCGTCGGCAGGGCTTGGCTTCATCACCACCTGATATTGATAGTAGTGCTGCAAGCGGTTGGGATTTTCGCCGTAGCGCCCATCGCTCGGCCGCCGGCACGGCTGCACGAACGCCGCCCGCCACGGCGCCGGGCCCAGCGCGCGCAGGGTGGTGGCCGGGTGAAACGTGCCGGCACCCATCTCCATGTCGTAGGGTTGCAAGATCACGCAGCCCTGCGCCGCCCAATAGGCGTGCAGCCTCAGGATCATGTCCTGAAAGCTTATTTTCGCGGCGCGCGCAGGTGGCGCGAGTTCGGCTGCTGGCATGGTGCGGGCGCTGTCCTGGGTGGTCTGGGCGCACTACCCTACCGGTGCCATAAGCCCGGAGCAAAGGAGCGGTCATGCGGCGTCGCGACATTTTCGGGCTCTCGGCCATACTGCTGGCAACGGCAGCGCTGATCGCCTATCGCGCCATCTATCTCGAGCCTCGGGAGTGGGGCGCGCTATGCGTGGCGGCACACAAGCCGCTGGCCTGCGGACCGCGCGCGGCGCTGGGTTGGCTGCAGCACTATTACCTGATGGGCGCCGCCTCGCTGGCACTCGGCCTGTGGGGCCTCGCGTGGCGCGGCGGGTTTGCCGTGCAATTGGCGGCGGTGCTGATCGGTATCGCGGCGATCGAGAATTACAACGCTACCTGGGGCGCGGCCGGTGCGGCGCTCGGCGCCTGGGCCTGGTTGCGCCGCCAGGACTGGTCACACCGGCCGCACGTCTAGAGCATCATCCGATCGAACGGAATCGCTCGGTCGGATAAAGATGCTTGCCAAAACAATAAGCTAGAGCTTGGTCCGTGAGCAAATGCGAACGGATCATGCTCTAGCAGCGAAGCCTCATACGAGCGAACGGAGTCGTCCGGTCGGATGAAAATTCTGGCCAAAACAGTGAACGAGGGCTTGGTCCGTGAACCAACACGAACAACTCAAGCTTTCAAGGCTTGTCGCGGTGCGTCCCGGGTTCTTTCGACAGGTCGTCTGGCCGCCCCGCGGTCCGGTCGCCGCTGGTGACCGTCTGCTCCACCCGGCCCGGCTGCGATGGGCCCGATTTGTCCGGATTGCCCGGCCGCGTGCTATGTGTGCCGCCCGGATCTACCCCCTCCAGGGGGTCATTGCCTGTCGTGCGCGCCGTGTCTGCCATGGTAGACCTCCGTTGTGACTCACAAGCGAACGCCAGCCGCCAGGGTTGCGGCACTGCGAAAACCGCCCGTGCCGCCCGCAAGTGCTGCGCGCATGGTGCCTGGCTGACTGGCCAGCACGTCCAACAGCATGTGCGGGAGTGTCAGCGCCGACAGTCCCTGCAACGTCAATGTCAGTAATCGGTCGACTGGCGCCCCGGGAAAGAGCGGCCACAGCGCGGCGCCGATCAGGAATGTCAACGCCGTGATCGGCGCGGCACGAAACACCGCATCGCGCGTTGACCGCACACGCAACGCCCGCCCATCGCTGATCAGGGATGCGACGTGCCTCGGTGCGTGCAGGCAGACGAAATAGGCGGCGAATGCAGGCAGAGGCGGCAAGATCGCGAACAGGGCGAAGCTCAACACCGCATTGCCCAACACCGGCCAGCACCGGCGCGCCGCCACGCTCACCAGCCAGCAGGCGACCACCGGACACCACAGACGGCTCGCCGCCACCAGCCAACTCGGCAGGCGCGGCAATGGCATCAGGCTGACGATCCCGAGGAAATGCGCGGTCGGGATGGGATGCAGAAGCACCGGCAACGCGACCGTAGCGCCGCCAAGTGCCAACGGTGCGAGTATGCTGATCCGACCGCGCCCGGCTTCTCCGAACCACGCCGCATCCTCCTCACCAAAATGCCAGACCGAAGCGGCAAGGAAGGCGCCCAAGGTCGGTTCGGGCGCCATCCGCCAGGCCGCTAGAACCGCCGCCGCCAAACCTAGGTATGGCGCAGAAAATACAAGGAACCAAGCCCGTCCGACGCTCGGCCGCAGCCTGGTGCGCGCGATCTCGCTGTCCAACGCACCATGCGGCACGCCAAGTATCAAGATACAGACCAGCGCTGCGACTTCAACCGCATCAGCCTGACTCATGTCGGCAGAGCAACCGGCCGTGAACGCCGCGCGGGTACCTGGGCCAAGTCACGATCGACGAGTTTGGCCGTGCTGAACGTGGTGTAGAGACCGTAGGCAACCTTGGAGAGGAAATCGACCGCGGCTATGAGTGCCACATCTGTGGTGTGGCCGACCAACCCCAATCCATCGGTGCCGACGGCGAGCACCAGCGGATAAATCATCCAGAGCGCCGAGAGCATGGCAGCATTTTTTATGTAGTCGGATCGCGCCTGCATCTCCTCCTGACGGCTCTCCTGCAACATCGGCATCCAGATTACGTAATAGACGGCCATGAAAGCCGCACAGGAGACGGCAAACCATGTCCACTTGATCCACGTTGTGTCCGTCGCACCGAAGAAAAACGCTGTCAGGATCATCATCACATCGGCCAGCAGCATGCCGGCCACAAGGCCGCCGCGCCGCAAGCCGGAATGCATCGCCGTACTAGCCAGCGCCAGCAGCAGCAGCGGCGTGGTAACCGACCAGTCGATATAGCGTGCGAAATAGAACAGGCGCCCGGTCCCGGGTGCCGCACCTGACGGCAGAATGATGCCGCCCTGTCCGCACGCCATCGCCAGATACGAACACGCCGCGATGATGCAAACGATGCCGTGGCAGACGGTATGCAGCTCCTCCGACGGCACACGCCGTTTTCCGATGGCGAGAATGACCAAACCGCCGGCCAGCATAAGCACCGTGTCCAGCCAGAGCCACGCCTGCGCGCTCATCGACATCTCCCGGGTGAAGCGGGATGAGCGCTCGCCTTTCGGCCCGGTTGCGCCACGAGCCGCCGGCAACGATAACGTGACCGGCCGTCAGACCGACACGGTCGCTCCGGTCTTATGGCGCACCAGCGTGCCGTGCACGTGACTGTCCGGCAGACACAGATTTACCAGATCTCCAGCCACGTCGGCCGGTATGGGCAAGGTATTCGGGTCCTCGCCCGGAAACGCCTGCGCCCGCATGCGGGTCGCGGTAGGTCCTGGATCAAACAGATTCACGCGCAACGCCGTCTTCTCGACCTCGTCGGCCCAGCACAGCACCAAACTCTCCATGCCCGCCTTGCTCGCCGCATACGCCCCCCAATAGGCCCGCGGCCGACGCGCGACCGAGCTGGTCACGAACACTGCACGCCCCGCATCCGACGCGGCCAGCACAGGCCCACAGGTGCGTATCAGCCGATAGGTCGCGGCCAGGTTGACGGCCACGCACTCATCGAAATCGGCTGGCCTGATATGCCCCGCCGGCGTCAGCTTTCCCAAAGCCCCTGCATTATGCACCAGAATGTCGAGGCGGCCGAACCTGGCGTGCAGGGATGGCCCCACCGGATCTATGGTATCGCCACGCCGCAGATCGAGCGGTAGCAGGGTCGCCTGGCCGCCAGCGGCACGGATTTCATCATCGACTTCCTCCAGGCCGCCTTGGGTGCGTGCCACGAGCACAACGTGGGCGCCCAGCGCGGCGAGACGCACGGCCACCGCTCGGCCGATGCCGCGGCTGGCTCCGGTGACGAGGGCGACACGGCCGAGCAGACTCAACAGAGGCGTTCTTTTCTGAAGAAAAGAACCAAAAGACTTTTTCTCATCAGGTCATTTCCAGACTCAGTTGTTTGGAGGCCCTCTGGTCCAGGTCGGTGAGCGGTACTGGATACTCGCCGGTGAAGCACGCATCGCAATAATGCGGGTGCACGGGATCACGGCCGGGGCGGCCCAGCGCACGGTACAGACCCTCGATCGAGATGAACGCCAGGCTGTCCGCGCCAATCAGCGTCGCCATCTCCGCCACATTGTGACGTGCTGCCAGCAGCTTGCTTCGCTCCGGCGTATCGATCCCGTAAAAGCAGGAATGCGTGGTGGGCGGGGAGGAGATGCGCATGTGCACCTCCGCCGCGCCCGCCGCACGAACCATCTCCACGATCTTCTTGCTGGTCGTGCCACGCACGATACTGTCATCGACCAGGATCACGCGCTTGCCGGCCAGCGTCGCCCGGTTGGCGGAATGCTTTAGCTTCACACCCAAATTGCGGATGTGATCGGTGGGTTCGATGAAGGTGCGTCCCACATAATGGTTACGGATGATGCCGAGCTCGAACGGCACGCCGCTCTCCTGCGCATACCCCATCGCCGACGGCACGCCGCTATCCGGCACCGGAACCACAATATCCGCCGGCACGTGGCTTTCGCGCGCCAGCTCGGCGCCAATGCGTTTGCGCGCATCGTACACCGGCGTACCCTCCATGACCGAATCGGGTCTGGCGAAATACACGTATTCGAACACGCAGAACCGCGCGCGACTCGGCCCGAAGGGGCGAATGCTGTGCACGCCGGCATCGTTGATCACCACGATCTCGCCCGGCTCCACGTCGCGCACGAACTCCGCGCCCACGATGTCCAAAGCGCACGTCTCGCTGGCCAATACCCAGCCACCCGTCGCGCCCTGTCCCGCGATGCGCCCGAGGATCAGCGGCCGCACGCCAAGCGGATCCCGCACGCCGATCAGCGCCTCGTTAGACAAGGCGACGAGTGAATAGGCGCCCACCACCTGTTTCAGCGCATCGATCAGCCGATCCACCACCGTGGAATACAGGCTGATGGCAATCAGGTGAACAAACACCTCGCTATCGGTGGAGCTCTGGAAAAGGCACCCTCGCCGGACCAGCGCCTTTTTCAGCGCCACGGCATTCGTCAGATTGCCGTTGTGGCCCACCGCAAATCCGCCAAACTCGAAATCGGCATAGAGCGGTTGCACATTCCGCAAAATGGTCTCGCCCGTCGTGGCATACCGGTTATGGCCGATCGCGTGCGCCCCAGGCAGTGAGGCGATCACCCGCGCATCGCCGAAATTGTCGCCCACCAGCCCCAGCCCGCGCTGCTGATGAAAACGCTGGCCGTCATAGCTGACAATGCCCGTGGCTTCCTGCCCACGGTGCTGCAGCGCGTGCAGGCCAAGCGCCGTCACGGCCGCTGCATCGACCATGTTCCACACCCCGAACACGCCGCACTCCTCGTGCAGCGAGTCGTCGTGGTCGGTCTGTGGCTCGGGCAAAGCGGAACAGGTCATGTGCGCCCTCCACGAGGCGGCTCCACCTAACGCATCCCGGCGGGCCTGTCTCGCAACTGTCATGCGTAACTAGGGCCGCGCCGGCTCCGGTCCAAGCGCCCGCCCCTCAGGGGTGGCATGCAGAAGCTGGGCTTCCGTCGTGGGCTGGCCATCCGGCGGCGGCGCCACCCGCGGGCGATAAATCGGCGGCAGATGGCCCGCCGCCCACTCCGCACCCTCGTAGATGAACGGCAGCAGCCGCGCACGCAGCACTGGCTCAGGCCAGCGATCCGGCGGCAGCATCAGCGCCAGCGGAATATAGGCCGCGAACAGCACCGCCGCCCCGCGGGCCAGCCCGAACACCAGCCCCAGCGTGCGGTCCAGCCCGCCCAGCGCCGAAACCCGCACCATCCGCCCGATAAGATTGGACGCAATCGACAGCGCGATCAGAATCACGACGAACACGCCCACATAGGCCAGCGGATCGGCAATATCCGGGTTGCCCACCGCCTCCTGCGCCGCCGGGATCAGGGAAGGCCCGAAACGCCAGGCACCCAGGCCCGCCACCACCCAGCTCGCCAGCCCCAGCAACTCGCGCACCAATCCGCGCGACAAGCCCAGCAGCGCTGAGACGCCCAGTATGGCAACGATTGCCAGATCGACCAGGTTCATGGGCGGGGGTTATCGGTCAGATATGGGGTAAAAGAAAGGCGGGCGCCTGCCCAGCGGGCCGAACGCGTTGCCGCGCACTACAACGGATGGGGCAGCATCTTATATTGCCAACCATGCCAACCCCCTATGAAACGCTCGGCGTCAAGTCGGACGCCACCGAAGCCCAAATCAAATCCGCCTATTTGAAGCTCGCCAAGAAGCATCACCCCGACCTCAACCCCGGCGACAAGCGCGCGGAGGAACGGTTCAAAGCCGTCAACGCCGCCCACGATCTGCTGGCCGACCCCGAAAAGCGTGCACGCTTCGACCGCGGCGAGATAGACGCCAGTGGCCAGGCGCAAGGCCCCGACCCGCGCCAATTCTACAAGAGCTACGCCAACGGGGCAGGGGGCGCGCGCTATAGCGGCGGACCAGACGCAAGCGGCTTCCAGGACATCTTCGCGGATCTGTTCGCCAACGCCCGCGGCGGCGGGTTTTCGGGCGGCGCCGGCGGCGGCCAGCCGCAGCAGTCGCGCGGCCAGGATCAGCGCTACCAGCTCACCGTCACCTTCACCGAAGCCGCCCTCGGCGCCACCCGCCGCCTCACGCTGCCGGACGGCCGCACGCTGGATGTCACCATCCCGCCTGGCCTGGACGATGGCCAGACCCTGCGCCTACGTGGCCAGGGCAGCGCCGGCTGGAACGGCGGCCCGGCCGGCGACGCGCTGATCGAGGTTTCGGTCGAAGCGCACCCATACTTCCGGCGAGAGGGCGCCGACATCCATCTCGACCTGCCGATCACGGCCGGCGAGGCGGCGCTCGGTGCCCGCGTTGCCGTGCCAACGCTGGCGGGTCAGGTGCAGATGACCGTGCCCCGCCATTCCGACTCCGGCCGCCAGCTCCGCCTGCGCGGCCGCGGCATACCGGCCACCAAATCCGCGGTCGCCGGCGACCTGTATGTGACCCTCAAAATCGTGCTCGGGACACCTGACGAGGCGCTGGAGGACGCGTTGCGCGCCTTCTACGAACGCCACCCCCTGGACCCACGCGCCGGCATGGAGGCGTAAGGGCCATGACCGGCGTGGCTGACATAGTGCGCGCGGTACCCGGCATCACCGAACGGGTCGTCCGGCATTACCTGGCCCAAGGCTGGGTCCGGCCCGTCCAAGCCGGAGGCGCCCCCGTGTTCGATGAGGCGGACCTGGCCCGGGTGCGGCTGGTGTTCGAGTTGCACACCCTGCTGGAGGTAGAAGAACCCAGCCTTCCGGTGCTGCTCTCCCTGTTAGACCAACTCCACGCAACACGTGACCGGCTGCGCCAGGTGCTCGACGCGCTGGACCCGCCAGTCAGGGCCGCGTTGGCCGAGCGGCTGGAGCATGACCCGGCCCCGCCGGTTCATCGGTAGGTTCCAGCCGCCAAGCAGTTCTGGACACTACAGCAGCCAAGCCGCGCATGCCGGCGCGATCACCGACCGAGCCCGCCATCCCGCCGCACGGCCCGCCACCACCTGGGGCGCCATTCTCACCCATTGCAGGGTACTGCAGCATCACCGGCAACGGCCCGGCGCACCAGGCGATGGTCGCGATCTACACCGCGGACGCCAGACGAATCCGGCTGGATTCGGCTGATCGGTTGACTCGCGCTACCCGCCGCCCGATCTTCCCGTCACCGAGGGGAGCCCGCCTGGGCTGAGAGTTCGCGCACGCGATGACCCTGACAAACCTGATCCGGGTCATGCCGGCGGAGGGACGGATGAGCGAAATATGCGACCGCATCACCATCAGCCTGAACGGCGGGCAGCACCACGTGGCACCCGGCCAGGACGTGGCCGCCCTGCTGGCCGATCTGGGATTGGATACGAGAAAAGTGGCCGTGGAGCGTAATCAGGCGATCGTGCCACGCTCGCTCTACGCGCAGACATCTCTGGCGGCGGGCGACCAGCTCGAAATCGTGCACTTCATCGGGGGTGGCTGATCCATGGACGCGCACACACCCAATCTCGCCGTTTCGGATGATTGCTGGGAAGTGGCTGGCCGGCGCTTTTCCTCCCGCCTTATCGTGGGTACCGGCAAGTATCGCGACCTGGAGCAGACAGCCGCCGCCATCGAGGCCTCCGGCGCCGAAATCGTCACCGTCGCGGTGCGCCGCGTGAACTTGTCCGACGCATCCGCCCCCATGCTGCAGGACTATGTCGATCCCAAGCGCTACACATACCTGCCCAACACCGCCGGCTGCTTCACCGCGCAGGACGCCGTGCGCACCCTGCGCCTGGCGCGCGAGGCGGGTGGCTGGAACTTGGTCAAACTCGAGGTGCTAGGGCCGCCCCCGTTCCTCTACCCCGACATGCAAGCCACTTTCGACGCCGCTCGCGCGCTGATCGATGATGGTTTCGAAGTCATGGTGTATTGCGCCGACGATCCGGTGGCCGCGAAACGACTGGAGGAGATGGGGTGCGTGGCCATCATGCCGCTGGGCGCGCCTATCGGATCCGGGCTGGGTCTGCAGAACCCGGCCATGATCTCGATCCTCAAGGAACAGGCGTCGGTCCCCGTGCTGGTCGATGCCGGGGTGGGCACCGCGTCGGATGCCTGCATCGCCATGGAACTCGGCTGCGACGCGGTCCTGTTGAACTCGGCCATCGCCCATGCCACCGACCCGGTGCGCATGGCCCGCGCCATGGCCGCCGCCGTCCGCGCCGGGCGGGACGCGCATCTGGCCGGCCGCATGCCCCGCCGCATGGGTGCCAACCCGTCCAGCCCGCTCACCGGACTGATACGGTAGGCGATCATTTCTGAAGTGTGCTAGGTTCTCCGCGAGAGGAGACCCGGCCATACTGTCGCACGTTCACGCGCATGCCTGATGTGTCCGGCCTGGACCGCTTCCATGACGCGGTCGGCGCCGCGGCCGACCTTGCCGTTGTGCGCGTCAGGCCACGCCCGGCCGACCCGCTGATCTCCCTGATCGTGCCCGTCTACAACGAGGCGGAGGCGATACAACCATTTCTGGACCAGGTGACGCCCGCCCTGGCCCAGGCCGGCGCACGCTTCGAAATCATCTTCATCAATGACGGTTCGACAGATTCCACCTTGCCTCGGCTGATGGCCTGTGCCGGCGCGCAACCGGACCTCACCGTGCTGAATTTCTCCCGCAATTTCGGCAAGGAGGCCGCCATGACCGCGGGCCTGGATCACGCGCACGGCGACGCAGCGGTATTGATCGATGTCGATCTCCAGGATCCGCCTGAGCTGTTGGAAAAATTCGTTGGGCTGTGGCGGCAGGGTTACGATGTCGTCTACGGCCTCCGCGAAAGCCGAAAAGCCGACGGGCGGCTGAAGACGGTCACCGCCGGCATGTTCTACGCCGTGTTCAACCGCATGTCCGCCACCCCCATCCCGCACAATGTCGGCGATTTCCGGCTGATCGACCGTCGCGTCATCGCGGCGCTGCGGCAATTGCCGGAGCGCGGCCGGTTCATGAAAGGCCTGTTCGCCTGGGTGGGATTCCCCTCGATCGCCGTGCCTTATGTGCGGCCAGCGCGGCTGCACGGACGCAGCACCTGGAACTACTGGCGGCTGTGGAATTTCGCGCTCGACGGCATCGTCAGTTTTTCCACCGCGCCCTTGCGCATCTGGACCTATTTCGGTGCGGCCGTGGCCTTGGGCGCCGTGGCGTATGCAGCATTCATCGCGTTGCGCGTGCTGCTGCTGGGCACCGATGTGCCCGGTTACGCCTCGCTGATCATCGTGCTGCTGTTTTCGACCGCCGCCAACCTCGTCTCGCTCGGCATGATCGGGGAATATGTCAGCCGTTTGTTCGTGGAGACAAAACAGCGGCCGATCTACTTGCTGGAAGGCGTCTATCCGCCGCCGGCCGACCCGGACGACGCGCGTGGATCTTAAAGAACTCGAACTGCTCGGCGCCCAGGTGGACAGCCACTGGTACTACCGCGCCAAGGCGGCGGCGATGCGGCGCATGCTGCGCGGCACGGGCTTTTCCGAAGTGCTCGACGTAGGCGCCGGCTCGGGTTTTTTCGCCCGCCACCTGCTGGACCACACACCGGCGACGGGCGCCGTCTGCGTCGATCCGAACTATCCGGCCGAACATGACGAGGTGCACGGCGGAAAACCGGTTCGCTTCGTCCACAGCATCGACCGGTTTGCCGGCGGTCTGGTGCTGATGATGGACGTGCTGGAGCATGTGCCCGATGACACGGCGTTGCTCGAGGAGTACGTGGCCCGTGTGCCCGCCGGCACGCGCATCCTGATCACCGTGCCGGCCCTGCACTGGATGTGGAGCGGCCACGACGTGTTTTTGGAGCATTTCCGCCGCTACACCTTGGCCGAGGTCGATGCGCTCGTGGCCCGCGCCGGCCTGCGCCGTGTCGCCAGCAGCTACTATTTCGGACTGACACTGCCGGCTGCCGCCGCGGTACGCCTGGGCCGCCGACTGTTGCCGGGCGGCGGCGATCCGAAATCCGACCTCAAGCCGCAACCCGCCGCGCTGAACGCGCTGCTCTGGGCGATCTGCCGCGCCGAACTGCCGTTCTTTTCCGCTAACCGCGTGGGCGGGCTATCCGTTTTTGCGTTAGCGGAGAAGGAGCTGGGATAGAACAATCTTCTTTATCGACAAGAAAAGAAGCAAAAAGCGTTCGCGGCGCTGTCGCGGGCGGTGGAGGCATTACGGCACTTAGAGCATGATCCGTTCGCATTGGCTCACGGACCAAGCTCTAGCTTATTGTTTTGGCAAGCATCTTTATCCGACCGAGCGATTCCGTTCGATCGGATGATGCTCTAACGCACGAGCGGCCCCGTCATCTCCGCCGGACGCACCCAGGCGTCAAAATCGTCCGCGCTCACATAGCCCAGCGCCAACGCAGCTTCTTTCAGCGACGTCTCCTCGCGATGCGCCTTCAACGCGATCTGCGCCGACTTCTCATACCCGATATGCGGGTTCAACGCGGTGACCAGCATCAGCGAATTGGCCACGTTCTCCGCAATCCGCCGCTCATCCGGCTCGATCCCCCGCGCGCATCCCACATCGAACGCGCCTATCCCGTCCGACAGCAGCGCCACCGATTCCAGCAGATTATGCAGCATCACCGGCTTGAACACGTTGAGCTGGAAATTGCCCTGGCTGCCGCCGAACGCCACCGCCGCGTCGTTGCCGAACACCTGCACGGCTACCATCGTCAGCGCCTCGGACTGCGTCGGGTTCACCTTGCCCGGCATGATCGAACTGCCAGGCTCGTTCTCAGGAATCCGCAATTCCGCAAAACCCGCGCGCGGCCCGCACGCATACCAGCGCACATCGTTGGCGATCTTCATCAACGCGCCCGCCAGCGTACGCAACGTGCCGCTGACGGTGACCATCGCATCGTGTGCCGACAGGGCGGCGAACTTGTCCGGTGCGCTCACGAACGGAAAACCAGTCTCGGCCGCGATATGCTGCGCGGTGCGCGCACCGAATTGCGGATGCGCGTTCAACCCCGTGCCCACCGCCGTGCCGCCGATCGCCAGCTCGTAGAGGCCCGGCAGCTCGGCGCGTATGCTGCGCACCACGCCGTCCAGTTGCGCCACCCAGCCGCCGATCACCTGGCCCAGCGTGACCGGCGTCGCATCCTGCAGATGGGTACGGCCGATCATCACCACATGCGCAAAATCCTCCGCCTTGCCGTGCAACGTCGCGCGCAGCCGCGCCACCGCCGGCAGCAGCCGATGTTCGATCTCCTCCACGGCCGCGATGTGCATGGCGGTCGGAAACGTGTCGTTGCTGGACTGGCTGTGGTTCACGTCGTCGTTCGGATGCACCGGCGATTTCGATCCCACCACGCCGCCGGCGAGCTGGATCGCACGGTTGGCGATCACCTCGTTGGCGTTCATGTTGGTCTGCGTGCCGGACCCGGTCTGGAACACCACCAAAGGGAATTCGTCGTCCAAGTCGCCATCGATCACCTCTTGCGCCGCGCGGACGATCAGGTTCACGCGGTCGGCGGGCAGCTCGCCCAGCTCGCCATTGGCCAACGCCGCCGCCTTCTTCAGCAAACCCATCGCCCGGATAAGCGGCCGGGTGAAGCGGAACCGGTCCACCCCGATCGGGAAATTCTGGATCGACCGCTGCGTCTGCGCCCCCCACAGCCGCTCGGCCGGGACGGCGAGAGCGCCCATGGCATCCTTCTCCATGCGGGTAGGCGAGAGATCGGTAGACATGCGAGACGTAGCCTTGCGGTGGTGTCGGGACCGTATAGCCGTCTCGGGGCGTGCGTGAAGCCACGGCGCACATGCCCACACCTTCAACGAGGATGACGGGACCGGGTTACCTCACCAATGATCGATATGACTTGCACGACGGTGGAGACATGAGGGGCGCGGTCATAGTTCGCGACTGCCTGTGGGAAGCGGCACGAACGCACCCGGTCCCGCCGCGGCCAGCAGCAGGAACACAAACGTATAAAGAATCGCCGCATCCCCATCGTTAAGCGCCGGCCAAAACCCCTGGGGTGCATGGATCGTAAAATAGCCGATTGCCATCTCTCCGCTGGCCAAAAAGGCCAGTGGGCGGACAAGCAGGCCGAGCAGAATTGGTGGGCCGATCAGAAGCTCGATGAGCCCAGACCACCACATGAGCGAGCCTGCATGCATCATCGGTCGCATCTCGGACGGCAGCATCGGCCAGCCCAAGATCTTCATCGTGCCGTGCGAGAAGAAAACCAGGGCTGTCACGATGCGCAGAACGCCGAGCGCGCGCCAACCCCACAGACCTCCCATGCTTCCCACCCCAGCTTCTGATCCCCATCTGGTCGGCGATATACGCCATCCCAGAATACGCCACTGCTGACCTCCGGGAAGATGCCACGGCACGTCATGCAAATACGTGTTGGCGGCGGGCCAGAGGGTGCAATCCGCTCTTTTGCATGCGCGAGGGTCAGGGCAGCGCTTCGAGGCTTTGAAACGCTGCCCTCAGAGGTGTCAGGATCAGGCCAGGTCGAACCGGTCCGCGTTCATCACCTTGGTCCATACGGCCACGAAATCGTGGACGAACGCACCCTGCGAATCCTCACAGCCGAACACTTCTGCAATCGCGCGCAACTGCGAATTAGACCCGAACACCAGATCGACGACGGTGGCCGTCCACTTCAGCTCGCCGTTCACACGGTCGCGCCCCTCGAACACATCCTCCATTTCGGACGAGCCCTGCCACACCGTGTTCATGTCGAGCAGGTTGGTGAAGAAGTCGTTCGTGAGCGTACCTGGCCGATCGGTGAACACGCCATGCTTGGACTCCCCGTAATTGGCGCCCAGCACGCGCAATCCACCCAGCAGCACCGTCATCTCGGGTGCGGTCAGGCGCAGCAGATGCGCCCGATCGACCAGCATCTCCTCGGCCGGCCGCATGTGCCCGCTGCGGAGATAGTTGCGGAAGCCGTCAGCCGTCGGCTCCAGCACGGCGAAGGAGTGGATGTCGGTCTGCTCCTGCGAGGCATCCGTGCGTCCCGGGGTGAACGGCACCTCCACCTCATGGCCGGCCGCCTTGGCGGCCGCTTCCACGCCCGCGCAACCGCCAAGCACGATCAGATCGGCCAACGATACGCGCTTGCCGCCGGGCTGCGATCCGTTGAACTCGGCCTGCACGGCCTCGTACACCGGCAGAACCTTGCCCAGTTCGGTCGGCTCGTTGACCTCCCAATAGGCCTGTGGCGCCAGCCGAATACGCGCCCCGTTCGCCCCGCCGCGCTTGTCGGTGGTGCGGAACGTGGAGGCGGATGCCCAGGCGGTCTTCACCAGCTGTCCGACCGACAGTCCCGACGCCAATACCTTGGCCTTCAGCGCGCCCACATCCTGCGCGTCGATCAATGGGTGATCCACGGCCGGCACGGGGTCCTGCCACAGTTGCGGCTCTGACGGCACCCACGGGCCGAAATACCGCTCGATCGGCCCCATGTCGCGGTGCGTCAGCTTATACCAGGCTTTGGCAAATGCCTCGGCGAACTGGTCCGGGTTCTCATGAAAGCGCTTCGAGATCGGGCCGTACACCGGATCCAACTTGAGCGCCAAATCGGTGGTGAACATCATCGGCGGATGCTTTTTCGACGGGTCGTGCGCGTCCGGAACCGTGCGGGCGGCCGCCTCGTCGCGCGGCGTCCACTGGTGCGCGCCGGCCGGGCTCTTGGTCAGCACCCAGTCATGCTTGAACAGATTGTCGAAGTAGCCGTTGTCCCATTGCGTGGGGGTGTCGTTCCAAGCACCCTCGAGCCCGCTGGTGATCGTGCTGCCGGCATTGCCGGTGCCAAACGAATTTTTCCAGCCCAGACCCTGCTCCACGGTGCCGGCCGCTTCAGGCTCGGGGCCCACGTGATCCACCGGATGTGCCGCGCCATGCGCCTTGCCGAACGTATGGCCGCCGGCAATCAGCGCCACCGTCTCCTCGTCGTTCATCGCCATGCGTCCGAACGTCTCGCGAATGTCGCGCGCGGAGGCCAGCGGGTCCGGATTCGCGTTCGGTCCTTCCGGATTGACGTAGATCAGGCCCATCTGCACGGCGGCCAGCGGGTTTTCCAGCTGCCGGTCGCCGCTATAGCGCTTGTCGTCGAGCCAGCTGGTTTCGGACCCCCAGTACACGTCCTCCTCCGGCTCCCAGATGTCGGCGCGACCCAGGGCCACGCCGAATGTCTTCAGACCCATCGACTCCATGGCGAACGTGCCGGCCAGCACCATCAGGTCGGCCCAGGAGATCTTGCGCCCATACTTCTGCTTGATCGGCCACAGCAGCCGGCGCGCCTTGTCCAGGTTCGCATTGTCCGGCCAGCTGTTCAGCGGCGCGAAACGCTGCGTGCCGGCGCCCGCGCCGCCGCGGCCGTCCGCAATGCGATAGGTGCCGGCGCTGTGCCACGACATGCGGACAAAGAACGGCCCGTAATGCCCCCAATCCGCCGGCCACCAGTCCTGGGACGTGGTCATCAACGCCATGATGTCCGCCTTCAACGCGTCCGTATCCAGGCTGCGCAGCTCGCGCGTGTAGTCGAAGTCGCGGCCCATCGGGTCGGAGAGAGGCGAGTTCTGGTGCAGGATCTTCACGGTGAGCTGGTTCGGCCACCATTTGTCGTTCGACATGGCCAGCATCACCGTACGCTGGTGTTCCCTGCCGCCGACCACCGGGCACTTGCCTTCGCCGTCCATATTTCGCTCCGATCTTCTGGGGTTAGCCTGGGCCGCCTTCTGCGCCGGAGTCCGCCATAACTCAAATTGATTTTGTGTTGTGTTTGGATAGGTTGCGCCTATGGCGTGCGGTTCGCCGGTATAATCCCTACTTAGGCGACATGATCCGTCTGACCGAACTGAAACTCCCGCTGGACCATTCGCCCGACGCCTTGCGCGATGCGGCCCTGGCCCGCCTGGGCGTAGCTGGGGGCCAGGTAAGCATTTTCCGCCGCGGCCACGATGCACGGCGGCGCGGCGCGGTGAAACTGGTCTACACGGTCGATGTGGCCGTGGACGACGAGGCCGCGGTGCTCACGCGTCTGGCCGGCGACCCGCACGTTGGGAGCACGCCGGATACAGCCTACCGCCCCGTCGCCCGTGCGCCGGACCCGCTGCCGCACAGGCCCGTGGTGGTGGGCGCCGGCCCGTGCGGGCTGTTCGCCGCGCTTACCCTGGCGCAGATGGGTTTCTGTCCCATCATCCTGGAGCGCGGCCGCGAGGTCCGCCAGCGCACCCGCGACACGTTTCGGCTTTGGCGAAAATCCGTGCTCGACCCCGAAAGCAACGTGCAATTCGGCGAGGGCGGCGCCGGCACGTTTTCCGACGGCAAACTCTGGTCCGGCATACGCGACCCCGCCCATCTCGGCCGCCGCGTGCTGGAGATTTTCGTGCAATCCGGCGCGCCCGCGGAAATCCTGGTCGCCGCCAAACCACATATCGGCACCTTCCGCCTGGTCACCGTCGTCGAGAGCCTGCGCGCCGAAATCGAGCGGCTGGGTGGCGAATACCGCTTTGGCGCGCGCGTCACCGACCTGGCGATCGGCCAGGCCAGCAACGGACGTCGCAGTCTGGAAGGCCTGATACTTGCCGACGGCACCGAACTGCCGGCACGCCAGGCGGTCCTCGCGCCGGGCCACTCCGCGCGCGACGTTTTTGAAATGCTGGTCGCACGCGGCGTGCATATCGACCAAAAACCGTTTTCCGTGGGCGTCCGCATCGAGCACCCGCAATCGGTCATCGACCGCGCCCGCTTCGGCGCGCAGGCCGGCCACCCCGCGCTGGGTGCGGCCGATTACAAGCTGGTGCACCACGGCAGCACCGGCCGCTCCACCTACAGTTTCTGCATGTGCCCAGGCGGGACCGTGGTCGCCGCCACCAGCGAACCGGGCCGCGTGGTCACCAACGGCATGAGCCAGTATTCGCGCGCCGAGCGCAACGCCAACGCCGGGCTGGTGGTCGAGGTGGGCGCGGCCGATTTCACGCAGGACGGGCAGGGCAAGCTCGCCGGCATCGCCTTCCAGCGCCGGCTGGAATCGCTGGCTTTCGCGGCCGGCGGCGGCACCTACGCCGCACCAGGCCAGCGCGTCGGCGACTTCTTGGCGGGCCGCCCCAGCACGTCGCTCGGCGACGTCGTGCCATCCTACACCCCGGGCGTGGTTCCGAGCGACCTGTCCCTATGCCTGCCTGGGCCCATACTGGAGGCCCTCCGCGAGGCGCTGCCGGCTTTCGGACGCCGTATCGACAATTTCGACATGGCGGATGCCGTCATGACAGGTGTGGAAACCCGCACCTCCTGCCCCATCCGCATCACCCGCGGGCCCGATGGGCAAAGCCTGAACACGGCCGGCCTGTTTCCGGCCGGGGAGGGGGCGGGCTACGCCGGCGGTATCCTGTCGGCCGCCGTCGATGGGACCCGTGCTGCCGAAGCGTTGGCGCTCGCCATGGCGTGAACCGTCTCCCCGCGCGGGCGTTGGGCCAGCCAGCAGCGCGTGATCCGGACGGGTCGTGCCGCGCCGCGGGACAAGACAGAGGATTTATTCGATGAGACACATCCTGACGGCGTCGGCGCTGGCCGTGGCGTTCGCCGGCCTGGCGCATGCCCAGACCTCGACCGAAAGCACCACCACGCAGACTACGGCGCCTGCCTACGCCCCGCCGCCGCCGTCCCGGCTATGCGGCCCCGCCCGCGCCACCGGCGCCGCCCCCCGGCACGCTGAGCACCACGCGCGAAACCCACAGCGTGGACGCCTACGGCAACCGCGTGGATTCCCAATCCAGCACCTACCGCGACCCCCAGGGCGTGGCCCAGGACCGGCAGACAACCGTCACCACAGCACCCCCGCCGCCCCCGCCAGTAACCACAACGACGACCACGACCCAAAGCACGACCGCGCCTAATTGAAGTGATAGTAGGAGAGTATAGAATGAGCCTCACATCAACACAGCGCTCGGCTTTCGCAGCGGCGTTATTGACCGGCGCGGCCCTTCTGCTGGCGGCCTGCGGCGGCCCCGATCCTGTCACAACGACCACCGAGCGTACGACAACGACCACGACGGCCCCGGCAATACCCGATGCAGCACCGCCGGCGACGTCGACCACGACCATCACGCATACCCAGACCACAACGCCGCAATAGGACAAACGCCGGCCGCCCATAGCGGCCGGCGTTACGCGGCCTGCTTCTCGCCCTGGATCAGGTGCCCAATCCCGTCCCGTATGTCCGCCTCGATGGCCGTGCGCAGCGCCGCCTCGTCGCGCGCCATCATGGCGTCCAGCGCCTCTGCATGCCGGTCGACGCGATAGTATACCGCCGCCTCAAGCAGGGCGGCGCGCATGAACGGGCCGGTCTGCAGCCATACGCTCTCGATCAACGGCGTCAGCACGTCATGCGGGCTCAGCGTGTATAGTCTCGTGTGGAACGCCAGGTTGGTTTCGATCGTGCGGTCCAGGTCCTGCCGGGCGAACGCCTCGTTGACCGCCTGGTCCAGCCGCCGCAATTCGGCCAGGCGTGCGGCGGTGACGTAGGGCAGGGCGCGTGCGGCAGCCGCGCTTTCCAGCAGCACGCGTGTCTCGATCAGCGCGGCAAAACGGGCCGCCGTCATGTCCGGCACACGGGCGCGCCGATTGTCGAGCAGGTCCAGCGCGCGCTCGGCGGACAGGCGCCGCATCGCCTCGCGCGCCGGCATCGGGCTGGTGCCCAGCAGCGCCGCCAGCCCGCGAATGGTCACGGCGACACCCGGCGGGAAACGGCCGGTCATGATGGCGGTGCGCAGTCGGCGATGCGCATACTCCCCAACAGTCTCCCCGCCGCGGCGGCGCAAAACCGGCAGCTGCAAAGCGGGCGTATCGATCGGCATGACCAAGTGTGGCCCGCCCGCGCGGCGGCGGGCAAGCGTGCGGTTGCCCCGCCCCGTCGCCCGCCCTAAACCCGCCCCCCGAACGCCCACCCGGAGCACGCCCATGGCTAGCTATCAGTATGTTTATGTGATGAAGGATTTGACCAAATCCTATCCGGGCGGCCGCGAAGTCTTCAAAGGCATCACTCTGTCCTTCCTGCCCGGCGTGAAGATCGGCGTGCTGGGCGTCAACGGCGCCGGCAAATCCACCCTGATGAAGATCATCGCCGGCATCGAGACGGAATACGGCGGCGAGGCGTTCGCCGCCGAGGGAGCCCGCGTGGGCTATCTGAGCCAGGAGCCGTATCTCGATCCGTCGAAAACCGTGTCGGAAAACGTGGCCGAGGCGTTCGGCCCGCTGAAGCAGGCGCTCACCAGATTCAACGAGATTTCCGACCGGTTCGCGCTGCCGATGGAGGATGACGAGATGGAGCGCCTGCTGGCCGAGCAGGCGACGCTGCAAGAAAAAATCGACGCGGAGGATGGCTGGGATCTGGACCGCCGCATCGAGATCGCACTCGACGCGCTGCGCTGCCCGCCGCCGGAGGCAGACGTCACACGACTGTCCGGTGGCGAGCGGCGGCGCGTGGCCCTCTGCAGGCTGCTGCTGGAAAAGCCCGACCTGCTCCTGCTCGACGAACCCACCAACCATCTGGACGCGGAAAGCGTGTCCTGGCTGGAAAAGACGTTGCGCGACTATGAAGGCACGGTGATGGTGGTCACCCACGACCGCTATTTCCTCGACAACGTCACCAACTGGATTCTCGAGATCGAACGCGGGCGCGGCTACCCGTTCGAAGGCAATTACTCGAGCTGGCTGGAACAAAAACGCAAGCGCCTGCAGCAAGAGGAAAAGGAGGAGAGCTCGCGCCAGCGCGCACTCGCAGGCGAGCTGGAATGGATTCGTGCCAGCCCCAAGGCGCGTCAGACGAAAAGCAAGGCGCGCATCGCGAAATACGAGGAAATGCAGGCCAAATCGGCCGAGTTGGCCGGCAGCACGGCCGAAATCATCATCGCCCCGCCACCGCGCCTGGGCGGCACGGTCATCACGGCCGAAAAATTGCGCAAGGCCTACGGCAACCGCCTGCTGATCGACGATCTGGATTTCAAACTGCCGCCAGGCGGCATCGTCGGCGTCATCGGCCCCAACGGCGCCGGCAAGACCACGCTGTTCCGCATGATCACCGGCCAGGAACACCCGGACTCGGGAGAACTGAAAATCGGCGACACGGTCAAACTCGGCTACGTGGACCAGAGTCGCGACGACCTCGACGGCGAGAAAACCGTCTGGGAGGAAATTTCGGGCGGCACCGACGTGTTCTACATCGGCAAGAAGGCCATACCCTCGCGCGCTTACGTGGGCGCGTTCAATTTCAAAGGTTCGGACCAGCAGAAGCGCGTCGGCATCCTGTCGGGCGGCGAACGCAACCGCGTGCATCTGGCGAAAATGCTGAAAAAGGAAAGCAACGTCATTCTTCTCGACGAGCCCACGAACGATCTCGACGTCGATACGCTGCGCGCCCTGGAAGAAGCCATTTCCGAATTCGCCGGCTGCTGCGTGATCATCAGCCACGACCGCTGGTTTCTCGACCGCCTGGCCACGCACATCCTGGCCTTCGAAGGCGACAGCCACGTCGAATGGTTCGAAGGTAATTTCCAGGCCTACGAGGAGGACAAGCGACGCCGCCTGGGTGCCGACGCGACCGAGCCGCACCGCATCAAATACCGGCCGCTCGCCCGATGACGCGCGCCTGCCTGGGCGCATTGCTGGCGACGGCCGCGCTGTCGGCCCATGCCCAACCGCCGGCGGACACTGATCGCGCCGCCATCAAGCGCGTCCTGCAAACATCGGCCGCCGACTGGTCCCGCGGTGACCTGTCCGCCTTCATGCACAGCTACGAAAACGCGCCGACGACCAGCTTCGTCGGCGGGCACGGTTTGATCACCGGCTACGACGCGATACAATCCCACTACGCCGCCGCCTACCCAGCCGGCGCGGGCCACAGCATGGGCAAGCTTTCGCTCAGCATTCTGGAATATCGGCCACTCGATCCGGCCTACATACTGGTGACCGGCCGCTTCGCACTCACGCGCGAAAAAATTGATGGCGGCGATGAAGCCGGCATATTTACGCTTCTGATGCACCACACCCAAACCGGGTGGCGTATCGCCTATGATCATACCTCATGAAGCAAGGCCTTCTTTTTTGAAGAAAAGAAGCAAAAAACTTTTGTTCGTTCGCTGATACGAACCGCTCGCCTCCTGCTGGAACCGGTGAGCGCCACCGATTTGCCGGCGCTGATCGCGCTCAAGGCCGATCCGCTCGTTTATGGGCGGATGTTGGGCGGTGTGCGCTCTCCACTTCAAACGATCGACGAACTGGCCGCCGACCGCATCTACTGGGCCGTGCACCGCGTCGGCATGTTCGCCATACGCGAAGGCCGCACCCTGCACGGCATCACCGGTATCCACACCCGCCCGGACGGCCGCGGTCAGGCCCTGCGCTTCGCCGTGTGGCCGGACGCCCGCGGCCGCGGCATCGCCCGTGAGGCGGCCTCGGCAGCCCTCCGCCACGCTCACGACTGCGCCGGCCTGCCCCGCATCGTCGCCATCGCCGCCGCCGACAATTTCGGCTCGCGCATGGTGCTGGGCTCGATCGGCATGCACGTGTGCGAGCATTTCGTGCGCGACGGTGCCGCTATGCTGACCTATGAAAGCAAAGTCCCAAGACACTTGCATCCATCATGATACCAGACTAAGTCGCATGAACTAAGTCGGGAGATGCGCCGCGTGCAGACCGCCAACATCCACCAGGCTAAAACCCACCTTTCGCGTCTGATTGAGTGCGCCGTCCGGGGCGAGCCCGTCATCATCGCCAAATCGGGCAAGCCGCTGGTCAAACTCACCGCGATGGATGCACCGGAGCCGCCGATTGTGAAGCGCCTGGGCTTCCTGGCGGGGCACGCGACCGTGCCGGACGATTTCGACCAGATGGGCGCCGGCGCGATCGAGGCGATGTTCGCCGGCACCGAGTGAAATATCTGGTCGATACGCACCTGCTGCTCTGGGCCGCCCTTTCACCCGACCGCCTCCCGTCCAGCGCCGCCACACTGCTCGCCGATACCAGCCAAGAAATGTTCTTCAGCGTGGCCACCATCTGGGAGGTGGTGATCAAGGCGGGGCTGGGCCGCCCGGACTTCACCTGCGACCCCCACGTGCTGCGCCGCGGACTGCTGGATAATGGCTACCAGGCCCTGCCGATCACCGCGGACCACGTCCTGGCCGTCAAGACTTTGCCGCCGCACCACAAGGACCCGTTCGACCGCATCATGGTCGCACAGGCCACGGTCGAAGGCATCACGTTGCTGACTGCCGACGACAGGGTGGCGCTCTATCCCGGCCCGATCCTGAAACTCTGATTGTAGCAACGCGCCTACTGGCTCGCCCAGATGATCCGGTGCATCCAGGCCACTTCCCGCAGCGTAAAACTGTAGTCGGGATGCTCCGGGTTCAGGCTGCGCAGCTCGATCCGCCGGGCGGATTGGCGCACCAGTTGCTTGGCCATAGCCTCCCCCCGCGCGGTGCGCACGATCACACGGTCGCCGCGGCGTATGGGTGCCGCCGGAGAGACCACCACCATGTCGCCGTCGCGAAATACCGGCTCCATCGACTCGCCCGAAATCTCCAGCGCATAGGCGTGCGGGTCGCCCACCTCGGGGATGCTGACCTCGTCCCAGCCGGCGCCCGCCGGGTAGCCGCCGTCGTCGAAAAACCCGTCGCCGCCGGCTTGCGCCATGCCGATCAGCGGAATGCGCCGCGGCCCGGCGCTGGCCGAGGGAATTGTGCGCCCGCCGGCCACCAGATGCGAAAAAATCTCCAGGCTGGCGCCCGTCGCGTCCAGCACCTTGGCCAGGCTTTCCGTACCCGGCCAGCGCGCGCGGCCATCCGGCATGCGGCGCTTGGATCTATTGAAGGTGGTGGGATCCAGCCCCGCCTGCTTGGCCAGGCCGGATGGCGATAGCCCATGCTCGGCGGCCAGCGTGTCCAGCGCGCGCCAGATATCGTCGTGCTTCATCGTCGGCCACCGCTCTGGTTCGCAAGCCACTATGCTAGGACTTTTTGCTTCAATCAATAGGAATTCTCGCCAGATAACCTTGCCAAGAAACCGCCGAGATTCTAGGTTGCAAGCCAGTGCTTTCCCTCGCGTTATGGTGGAAGATCGGGCCCAGCATCCCGGATGCAAGCCGCAAAGGCATCGCGCCGATCCGCCGGGGCAGAACGAGGTTCCCCCAGCGCCCGCCCCCAGCCGCGGACTCAAAATCACCGAAAAAGGAAAACATTCCTTGACCCAGCCACGCGCCGGCCGTTAATTTCGCTCCGACGGTTCAGCGCCAGGTTGTGGCGCCTGACCATCCGGCCGCTCCCGCGGCCCTCTCACGAAAGGGCGTCTCAATGGCTTTCTCGCTCCGCAATCTGTCCGTGCTCGCCTATGCCAACGGGTTCACCCTGTGGCTCTACAACGCGGGCGGGGAGGGACGTGAGACGGTGGCTGGCCCGGGATTCTTCGATGCAGCCGGCGACATGCTGGCGGGCGGCGACATGGTCATGGTCTCGGCCCGGGATGGCGGGCGCATGCTGTCGGTTCTGGCGGACGCCGGCGGCGTGCGGACCGCACCAATAACGTAACGAGATACTTGGCCCTATGATCCCGCGACAGCCAGGAGAAAGTCGTTTTCTTCTGTTCTTCAGAAAAGCAGGGCTTTACTTGCGTCGTTTGCCGCCCCGGCACGCCGGACCGCGCCATGCGGCCGGCGGTGGTCCGGCCGGCGCCGCCCGGTCACCAGGCCCAGCTGCGTGCACACCCAGGCGTCCAGCGTCGTGGCCTTGGACCTGCACCCCGCTGCCGACGGCCACCATAGCGGCGCGTGCAGCAACTGGCCGAGCAGGATCTCGGCCGGAATCCCCAGCCCCTCGAACGTCCGGCCAGGTGTCACCGCGTGCAGGGCGACCTGGAAATTGTTGGTCAGGTACATAAGCTTATCCGCCAGCACCGCCCGGCGCGCTTCCGGTCCACGCTCGTATTCGGCCAGGAAGACGCGATGCCGCTCCAGATTGGCCGAGCCATAGTCGATCAAGGCCATCGACATCGCGCGCAACACGTCCATCGCCTCGCCATCCCACTCGCCGGGAATGCAGACCGCCTCGAACGCAAGCTCAACGTGTCGAACCAGCAGAAACGAGGCCACGTCCGGCTTGGCAGGGAACAGACTGCACAGCTTTCGCGTGGAATAGCCGTAGTGACGGCACAGATGATCGATCCAGCCACCGTCGATGCCGGTCAACAGGATGAAGCGTGGCGCACTTTCGAGCACCTGCTGGCGTAGCTGGTCGTCCCGCTCCTTCCGATCGCTCCTGGCCATGGCTGATGCCCGATGTGGACCAGAACATATAACGAACATGTGACGGCTGGGCGAGCTTTTCCGCAGTGCAACACCAGCCGGGCCTGTTCACCCCGTCACCCGCGGCGTAAGGCGCGCGCTCTCGCACCGGAATCCGCTCATGACACCCGTACGCCGCGCGTTGCTCTCCGTCTCCGACAAGACCGGGCTGATCGAGCTGGCCCGGGCGCTGGCGGTGCATGGGGCGGAACTCCTATCCACCGGCGGGTCGGCGGCCACCCTGCGCCAGGCTGGCATCGCGGTCACCGAAGTCAGCGCCCACACCGGATTTCCGGAAATATTGGATGGGCGGGTGAAGACGCTGGTGCCGCAAATCCACGGCGGCATCCTGGGGCGGCGCGACCTGCCGGCGCACGTCGAACAGATGGCGGCGCATGGCATCGCGCCGATCGACCTGGTGGCCGTCAACCTCTACCCGTTCGAGGCGGCGGTGGCACGCGGGGCCGGCTGGGACGAGTGTGTGGAAACGATCGATATCGGCGGCCCGGCGCTGATCCGGGCGGCCGCGAAAAACCATGACCATGTCGCCGTGCTGACCGACCCCGACCAATACGAAGAACTGCTTGCCGAATTAGGTGATGGCGGAACCAGCGCGGCCCTGCGACGGAAATTGGCAGCTTCTGCCTTCGCGCGCACGGCCGCCTATGATGCGGCCATCGCCGCCTGGTTCGCCGGCCAGGCAGGCGATACGTTGCCGGAGCGGCTCACGATCGCGGCCACCCGAAGCCAGGCGCTGCGCTATGGCGAAAACCCGCAACAGCAGGCCGCCTTGTATCTGACCGATGCACGGCCCGGTGTCGCCCATGCCCGCCAGGTGCAGGGGCGCGAACTGTCGTACAACAACATCAACGACGCGGACGCGGCACTGGAATGCGTGGCCGAGTTTTCGGAACCGTCCGTGGTCATCGTCAAACATGCCAATCCGTGCGGTGTGGCCCTGGGAAGAGATCTCGCCGATGCGTGGATCCGCGCGCTGGCCTGCGATCCGGTCAGCGCATTCGGCGGCATCATCGCGACCAACCGCGTGCTCGACGAGGCGGCGGCCGAACTGATGGCATCGATCTTCACCGAAGTGATCGCGGCACCGGACGCCACGGAGGGCGCCCGCAGGGTGCTCGCGCGGAAAAAGAATCTGCGCCTGCTGCTGACCGGCACACTGCCTGATCCGACATCGCCGGGCATGACGGTGCGCAGCGTAGCCGGCGGCCTGCTGGCGCAAATGCGCGACACTGGCCGTATCGCCCGCGCCGACCTGCGCACCGTGACCCGGCGCGCGCCGACCGAGGCGGAAATCGGCGACTTGCTCTTCGCGTTCACCGTCTGCAAGCACGTCAAGAGCAACGCGATCGTTTACGTGAAGGATGGGGCGACGGTCGGCATCGGTGCCGGCCAGATGAGCCGTGTGGACAGCGCCCGCATCGCCGGCTGGAAGGGCGAGGCGGCAGCTTCCGCGGCCGGCTTGCCGACATCAGCCGTGCGCGGCAGCGTCATGGCATCGGACGCCTTTTTCCCGTTCGCCGACGGTCTGCAGGCGGCCGTCGATGCCGGCGCGACCGCCATCATCCAGCCCGGCGGCAGCATCAGGGATGCCGAGGTGATCGAGGCGGCGGATGCGGCGGGCCTGGCTATGGTGTTCACCGGGATGCGTCATTTCCGGCATTGAAGAAGACCCTTGCCATGTGAGTCCGCGACAGCCAGGCAAAGATCTTTTGTTTTTTTCAGGAAAGAAGTTCTTCTTCACCCAAACAGCAAACTCGCTTTCGTCACGGTCATGTAAAAACCCCAGGCCAGCGGCAGACCAACGGCCAGCCAACCCATGACCAGCGCGAAACCCGCCGATCCGCTCCGTGCACTCGCCGGCAACACCGCGGATACCGGTTTTATATTGGCGCGGGTGAAAAGCTCCCGGCGCACCGGACGGATCAGCAGGTTGCATACCAGGCCCCCCGCCAGCAGGCCGGCAAGGATGTAGAGCGTGTGGTCGTACGCGTTCGCGCGCGGCACGCCGGCCGCGATCTGCGTTTCGCGCAGGTAGTTCACCAGCACCGGGCCCACGACACCGGCGACCGACCACGCCGTCAGCAGCCGGCCGTGTATGGCGCCCACGAAGCCCGTGCCGAACAGGTCGGACAGATAGGCGGGCACGGTGGCGAAGCCGCCACCATACATCGACAGGATGATGCCGAATGTCAGGGCGAAGAGTGCCTTGCTGCCCGCCGCGGCCAGGCTGGGGGCAGCCGCATACAGCACGATGCCGAGGAGAAAGAAGATCGTGTAGGTGACCGGCCGGCTGAGGCGGTCCGAGATCGAGGCCCAGAACAGACGCCCCAGAATGTTGAATAGCGAGAGGAAGCCGGCGAAGCCTGCCGCCACGCTCGCGATCGCCTTCAACTGCGCGGGCGAAAGCGCATTGAACACCAGCTCGGGGTGGCCGATCAGCCGGCCGCCAAAAATCTCCTGCAGCATGGGGCTGGCCAGGTCCAGCACGCCGATCCCCGCCGAGACGTTGAGGCAGAGCACGCCCCAGAGCAGCCAGAATTGCGGCGTGCGGAAGGCTGCCTCCAGTCCGACCGAGTCCTCGGCGGTGGTGGCACTGGTGGGCCGCGCCACGTCGTATGGCCAGAAACCGTCCGGCGGGACGCGGTAGGCAAGTGCCCCGCCGACCATGAACACGAAGTAGATGGCGGCCAGGCAGGAAAAGGTCTGCCAGACGCCCACGCTGGAACCGGTATGGAACTGGGCCATCAGGCGCACGGCGAGCGGGCTGCCGATCATGGCGCCGCCACCGAATCCCATGATGGCCAGCCCGGTCGCCAATCCGCGACGGTCCGGAAACCATTTGATCAACGTCGATACTGGCGAGATATAGCCCAGCCCCAATCCCACGCCGCCCAGCACGCCGCCCCCCAGCCACAGCAGCCAAAGCTGATGCGTGGCAACCCCGAAGGCCGCGATCGCCAACCCACCCGGCCAGCACAGCGCGGCTACAAGCCCCGCCAGGCGCGGGCCGGCCCGCTCCAGCCAGCCGCCCCAGATTGCGGCAGAAGCGCCCAGAAAGACGATCCCGATGGTGAAGACCCAGCTTACGTCGGAGATCTTCCAGTCGCAGCCGGCCGCCACCAGGCGTGTGAGCAGTGTGGTGCCGGCCGGGCAGGCGAGTGGGTGCGTCACCCCGACCGCCTGACTTAACGGCAGCCAGAACACGCTCACGCCGTAGATCATGCCAATACTGAGATGAATGGCCAGGGCGGCCGGCGGCACTAGCCAGCGATTGTAGCCTGGGGGCGCCACCGTGCGGGCGCGCGACAAAAATCCCGGGCGTGGCTCTGCCAGCGTGCCGTCCATCGTTTCCCCCATTTTGGACGAAAGCAGAGCAAACCGGCACAGGCGATGCAAGCCAGGGTTGATGGCCGCGTAAGGTCACCCCTGTGCCGGCGGAGCACGGCGCGCACGGAAAAACGTCGCGGTGTCAGATACGTGCTTGAACTTTGGTCCCGGTCCACGCTTGTAGAAGCCGAGCCGTCCGGCTGCGCGGACCGGCCATCGGGTCGCAGGCGTAAGGTGGACAAACGAACGGCTTGCAGTGTGGCGGTCTGCGCGTGTCTCGCGCTCGTGCAGGGCGCGGCTGCGCGCGCGGCGCCGCCGCCGATCGAGCCGGTCTTTGCCCGCGCTCAATTCTCGCCGGCGGCCCAGGCCGCGTCCTACGGCCTGCCTGCGCTACGTCCGCCGGTCCGCGACGCCACCCTTCGGCAATCCGACGAAGCCTCCCGCGAGGCGTCCTATCTTCAGGTGGCGCTGAGGCGGGAAGTGCCGGCCGCGTTCACCCCGGCGCCTCAGATCGCGGCGGACATGACGGCCCGTGCCCAAGCCATGCTGCGCATGACCGGCCAGCAGATCGACGCGCCACAGCTCGTGGCCGTGGTGGACCGCAATCCTGCCGCCGAGCGCCTCGTGCTGATGCTGGCGCGGCCCGGCGACGCCCCCTGGCGGGCAATAGGGGCCGTGCACGTCTCGACCGGCCAGGCGCATCGCAAAGACTACTATATCACCCCGATCGGCGCCTTCGCCCATACCGACGCGATCCTGGATTTTCGTGCGCTGGGCACACGCAACGAGCATCATGTGCGCGGGCTGGGCCTGGCCGGCATGCGCGTCTGGGACTTTGGGTGGCAATGGGCGCTGAAAGGCTGGCACAACGACCAGGCTGGCGGCGACATTCGCTTGCAGATGCACGCGACCGATCCCGACCTGCTTGAGCGTCGGCTGGGCCATCCCGCCTCCGAGGGCTGCGTGCGCATACCCACCGCCTTCAACCGTTTTCTGGACGTCCACGGCGTGCTGGATGCGGATTACGAGCGCGCCGCCGTGACCGATATCCGCTATCGGGCGCTGCTGCTGGTCGAGCGCGAGCCTACGTCGCTGGCGGGGCGGCTGCTCATCGTCATCGACAGCTCGTTGCCGGCGGATACGCCCCCCACCCAGGCCAGCCGGCCGGCGAATTGGCCTGCGCCGGACGTCGCCCCGCCGGGCGACCCCGAGCCGGCCATGGCTACGGCCGAGCCCTGACCGGTGCCGGCCCGCCTCGGCCGGGCTGTTGTGCTTCGCAACACGCCCGGCCTTGCAACCCGGCCCCATTCCCACGTTAAACGGCTGTATGGACACCCACGCAGCCGATGTTGCGATCGACCCGATCGATCTGCACACCCACACCAGGAGCATGACACCGCCCGATTTGCGCCGGATCGGCTCGCATCCGGACCATTGGTATCCGCTTGCCTGGTCGAAGGATCTCAAACCCGGCGCCGCGCTGGCTGCCCGTTTCGCCGGTGAACCTATCGTGCTGGTGCGGCCCAAGGATGGGCCGGTCTTCGCGCTCGAGGATCGTTGCGCCCACCGCCAGGTGCCGTTGAGCGACGGCGTCGTGGATGGCTGCGCGCTGCGCTGCGGATATCATGGCTGGACATATAACAGCGCCGGCAAATGCACCGACGTTCCGTATTTGGGAAAGGGCAAGCTGCCGAACGGTGTGCGCGCCTATCCCTGCCGGGAAGAAGCGGGGCTGGTTTTCGTCTTCCCCGGCAACCCGGCGCTGGCGGCCACGGCGGCGTTCCCGCAATTGGGCGCTGCCACCGACCCTCGCTACCGCACCCGCCGCTTCGGACAGGAAGTCGGCTGCCACTACACGTTCATGCACGAAAATCTCACGGACATGAACCACCAGTTCCTGCATCGGAAGCAGATGGGCCAGGTGCGGCCGCGCCATCGCGGCATGCGCGTGGGCGAGGACTGGATGGAGGTCGACTACACGTTTGGGCGCACCGCCGGAAAGCAGCCGCTGGGCGAGGCGGCCATTCTGGGCAAGCGCCGCCGGGTGGGCGACCAGGAAGACCACAAGGATCTGATGACGATCCGCACCGAATACCCTTATCAGAATCTGCGTATATGGACCGACGGCGAGCTCCCGGTCATGAATTTGTGGATCGTCTACGTGCCGCTTGATCGTGAACAGCGTACCAATCGCACGTTCGGTCTGTTGTCCGTGCAGCGGCCCAGAAGGCTCGGTTTTCTTCTCGATGCGGCCTGGCCGGTGCTCGTCTGGTTCACCGAGCGCATCTTTACCGAGGACCGCGCGATCGTGGAGCAGGAGCAGCGCGCGCATGACGAGCAGGGAGCCGACTGGAACCAGGAGGTGTTCCCCGCCATTCGCGAGCTGCGCGCCCTGCTGGGCCGTCGCGGCGTGCCGATCGTGCCCCGCCCCGGCGCAGCACGCGAGCGTGCCGCGGCCGCGGATGCGCGTGGCTGCGAGCTGGCCGGCCTTTGTCCGTCGATGACCCAGGATGCCGCCTGAGCTTTTCCGGAATGGCCGTCACCGAAGCGGGCGCCCCGGCCGCGATCAGCATCGAGACATGCACCGGCGCCGCGCTGCGGAAAATCATCCCCGAACTGGCCGCGTTGCGCATCGAGGTATTCCGAGAGTGGCCCTATCTCTACGAGGGGGACGCGGCGTACGAAGCGCGCTACCTGGACCTGTATGTTCGCAGCAAACAGGCGGCCATCGTCGTTGCCCGCCAGGGGAGCATCGTGGGCGCCTCGACGTGCCTTCCGCTGGCCGATGAAAGCGACGACGTGCAGGCACCCTTCCTGGCCCGTGGCTGGGATGTGCGTGATTACTTCTATTTCGGCGAAAGCGTGCTGAGGCCCGGATTGCGCGGCCAAGGCGTAGGCGTGCGGTTTTTCGAGGCGCGCGAGGCGCATGCGCGGGCGGTGTCGCGCGCCCAGTATGCATGTTTCTGCGGTGTCGTGCGGCCGGCCGGCCACCCGGCCAGGCCGCCAGGCTGGGTCCCGCTCGACAGCTTCTGGCATCGCCGCGGTTTCGTCCGGCGCCCCGACCTGATGTGCCGGATGCGGTGGACGGATGCGGGCGATGCGGCGGAGAGGTCGCACGACATGGTTTTCTGGATGAAATCACTGCACGGCGCGCCTCTCCCGTGAGCGCAATGCGGCTCGGCGTGCTGGCCTATCCCGTCACCGGCCCCACCACTTTCGAGGCGTTCGCGGCCAAGCTCGATGGGCTGGTGGCCGAAGGTGTCGCGGGTGGCGGACAATTTTTGGTCATGCCGGAATATGCCTGCATGGAACTGGCGGCCGCCTACCCCGGCGCGGGCGATGTGACGCGCGAGCTTGCCGCGGTATGCGCGGTGCGCGACGAATTGCTCTTCTTGTTCGCCGGGCTGGCGCGCCGCGCATGGCGTTTGGTTGCTGCCCGGCTCGATGCCATGGGCCGAAGGCGGCCGGATACGCAACCGCGCCCCGCTGGTTGCGCCCGATGGTTCGCTGCGTTTCCAGGACAAGTCCACGATGACCAGGTTCGAGGCGGAAGGCTGGGGCGTCGCTCCCGGTGCGCCACCCGGCGTGTTCGCCACCCAATGGGGCCGGGTCGGCATCGCCATCTGCTACGATGTCGAGTTCCCGCCTCTGGTGCGCGCGCAGGCCGAAGCCGGCGCCTGGCTGATCCTGGCGCCGAGCTGCACCGATAGTGTTCACGGGTTCAACCGGGTGCGATTGAGCGCCCGCGCGCGTGCGCTGGAAAACCAGTGCTTTGTGGCAATAGCACCGACGGTTGGAGTGTGTGCAAGCTTGGCCACGCTGGACGAGAACCACGGCTATGCCGCCGTGTTCGGTCCGGTCGATCGGGGTTTTCCGCAGGATGGCGTGGTCGCGCGCGGCGCGCTTGACCAGTCTGGCTGGGTTTTCGCCGATCTCGAGCCGACCGCACTCGAGGCTGTGCGCGCAGACGGCGCCGTCCGCAACCACCGCGACTATCCCGCGGGACCGCATCCGAAGGCACAGGTGCTGGCATGACGACCGAAGACCTCATCAAAGCCTATTACGCGGCCTTCAACGCCGGCGATTTCGACAAGATGGTGGCGCTGCTGACGGACGACGTAGCGCACGACATCAACCAGGGTGAGCGTCAAACGGGACGCGAAGCGTTCCGAGCGTTCATGGCGCACATGAACGAGTGCTACAGCGAGCGCTTGGAGAAGCTCGTTGTTTTGACCGGCAACGATGGCACAAGAGCCGCGGCCGAGTTCACCGTGCACGGTATCTACAAGGCAACCGACAATGGCCTGCCGCCCGCCACCGGCCAGACATATGTATTGCCGGCCGGCGCGTTCTTCGACATACGCGGCGGCCAAATCGCGCGCGTGTCAAACTTCTACAATCTCGCGGACTGGCTGAAACAGGTCGGTGCCTAAGTGAGTAAAAGTCTTTTGCTTCTTTTCTTCAGAAAAGAAGAATCTTCTTTCTTGAAAGAAAGAAGCAAAGAACTTTTTCTGATTTGATCGACAAGCTTGCCTATCTCGTCGCCCTGTCGCGCGAACGCCATTTTGGTCGCGCCGCCGAGGCATGCGGCGTCACCCAGCCCACCCTTTCGGCCGGCCTGAAGCAGCTCGAAACCACGCTGGGCGTGCTGCTCGTCCATCGGTCGGGCAAATTCGGCGGCTTCACGCCCGAGGGCGAGCGCGTGCTTGGCTGGGCGCAGCGCATCGTGAGCGACGCCCGCGCCATGCGTGAGGAGGTGCGCGCCCTGCGCCACGGTCTGTCCGGACACCTGCGCCTGGCCGTGGTGCCCACGGCTACGCCGATCGTGGCCCGGCTGACCACCGGGCTGCGCGCGCGCCATCCCGGCATCACCTTCGCCGTCCGGTCCTGCAATTCGGCCGAGGTGCTGGCGGCGATGGACGTGCTGGAGGCGGACGCCGGCATCACCTATGTCGATGGCGAGCCGGTCGGCCGCGTGCGGGTGCTGCCGCTGCTCGCGGAGAGCTATCGTTTACTGGTCGCGCGCGCGTCCGCCCTCGGCGGTCGAGACTGGGTCGATTGGGCGGAGGTCGCTGACCTCCCGCTCGCGTTGCTGACCCCCGACATGCAGAACCGCCGCATCATCGATCGTCGTCTGTCCGATGCCGGCGTCCGCGCGACCCCGGTGCTCGAAAGCAACTCGATGATCGTGCTCATGTCGCATGTGCGGACCGGGCGATGGGCCAGCATTCTGCCGGCGTTGATGGCCGAGACATTGCTGACCGGCCAGGGCGGCGCCGTGCCGATAGGGTCCATCCCGATCCGGGACAGCCAAGCCCCGCCAGTCATCGGCCTCGTCTATCCGTTGAGAGACCCGCTCCTGCCATTGACCGCGGCTTTGGTCAGCGAGACCAGAAGCCTGGTCGATGGCGGCGGTTTAGCGCAATAGAGGTGGTCTATTGCAGCATGGGCCGGCAAGCCTTGCTTTGCACGCCCGGGTAGCGCCACCTTCGCCATTGAAGAAGGCATCCAGATGCACGCCGTCCCAACCTTGCCCGATGCAGTGGCCCGCACGACCGACATCATTGCCCCTTACCTGGCCCTGGAAGGCCCGGCGATGCCGATGCTGCATGCCATACAGGCTGCCTTCGGCTATGTGCCGGACGCCGCGATTCCGGTCGTGGCGAACGCGCTGAACCTGTCGCGCGCCGAGGTGCACGGCCTCGTCTCCTTCTACCACGATTTCCGGCGTGAGCCGGCCGGGCGCACGGTGATAAGGCTCTGCCGGGCGGAGGCGTGCCAGGCGCGGGGCGCGGATCGTCTGGCGGCACACGCCAGCGCGCGCCTCGGCATCACCTGGCACGGCACGACCGCCAACGGCGCCATGACGCTCGAGCCGGTCTTCTGCCTGGGCCTGTGCGCGGCCGCGCCCTGCGGCATGGTGGATCAGCGCACGCTGGCCAGGCTGGACGCGCGGAAGATCGATGCGGTGATCGAGGCGGCGCTGTGACCCGCATCTTCGTGCCGCGCGACGCGCTCGCGGTCTCGGTCGGCGCCGACGAGGTGGCCGCCGCGATTGCCCAAAACTGTCCGGATGCGGTGATCGTGCGCAACGGGTCACGCGGCATGGCCTGGCTGGAGCCGCTGGTCGAGGTGGAGACGCCGGATGGCCGCATCGGCTACGGGCCGGTTGAGGCCGGTGACGTGCCCGAGCTTCTCGCCGCCGGCTTCCTGCGCGGTGGCGCACATGAGAAATGCGTCGGTGTCGTCGAAAGCATTCCGTTTTTGGCGCGGCAGACGCGGGTGACGTTCGCGCGCTGCGGCGTGACCGATCCGGTGTCGCTGAACGAGTATCGCGCGCATGGCGGCTTGCAAGGATTGGTGCGCGCGCTGGATATGGCGCCGTCGGCGATCATCGACGAGGTAGCCGCCTCCGGCTTGCGCGGTCGCGGTGGCGCGGGTTTTCCCACCGGCATCAAGTGGCGCACGGTGCTGGGTGCGCCGGCCGCCCAGAAATACATCGTCTGCAACGCCGATGAGGGCGATAGCGGCACGTTCGCCGACCGCATGGTGATGGAGGGCGATCCCTTCCTGCTGATCGAAGGCATGATCATCGCCGGCCTGGCCGTGGGCGCCACACGCGGCTACGTGTATCTGCGCAGCGAATATCCGCACGCGATCGTGGCGATGAACCAGGCCGTGGACGCGGCTCGGCGCGAGGGGCTGCTCGGCGACGCCGTGCTGGGCAGCACAAAAGCATTCGAGATGGAGGTGCGTGTCGGCGCCGGCGCCTATGTGTGCGGTGAGGAGACATCGCTGCTCGACAGTCTGGAGGGCAAGCGGGGTCAGGTGCGCGCCAAGCCGCCGTTGCCGGCGATCGCCGGGCTGTTCGGCTGCCCCACCGTGGTCAACAACGTGTTGTCGCTGGCCGCCGTGCCTGACATCCTGCGGCAAGGTGGCGCGGCCGCCTACCAGGCGCTGGGCCACGGACGGTCGCGCGGCACGATGCCGGTGCAACTCGCGGGCAACATCGCGCGCGGCGGCATCTTTGAAGTCCCGTTCGGCATCACGCTCGGCGAGCTGGTGATGGATGTCGGCGGCGGCACGGCGAGCGGCCGCCCGGTGCGTGCGGTGCAGGTGGGTGGTCCGCTCGGCGCGTATTTCCCGCCCGCTCTGTTCGACACGGTATTCGATTACGAGGCGTTCACGGCGCGCGATGGTCTGATCGGCCATGGCGGCATCACCGTGTTCGACGACACGGTGGACATGGCCCGCATGGCGCGCTTCGCGATGGAGTTCTGTGCCACCGAATCCTGCGGCAAGTGCACGCCCTGCCGCATCGGCTCGGTGCGCGGGGTGGAGGTGATCGATCGCATCATCGCCGGCGACCTCAGCAACTGGGCTGTTGGAGGATTTATGCGAGACGATGAAGTTCGGTTCGCTCTGCGCTCTCGGCGGCTTCACACCCTATCCGGTGATGAGCGCCGTGCGCCACTTCCCTGAAGATTTTGCACCGCGTCTTCACGCTGTCGGCTGCGGAGTAGATCGCAATGCCCTTGATCCACGAAGCCGATTTCGGCACCCCGGCAAGCAAGGCCGACGCCCAGGTCACCGTAAAGATCGACGGTTTCGACGTGACGGTGCCCGAAGGCACATCGGTCATGCGCGCCGCGGCGGAAATCGGCGTCAAGATCCCAAAACTCTGTGCGTCCGACACGCTGAACGCGTTCGGCTCCTGCCGCATGTGCCTGGTCGAGATCGAAGGCCGCGCCGGCACACCGGCCAGCTGCACCACGCTGGTCGCCCCAGGCATGTCGGTGATCACCGGCAACGAACGCCTGCGCAAGCTCCGCCGCGGCGTCATGGAGCTGTATATCTCCGACCACCCGCTCGATTGCCTGACCTGTGCGGCCAATGGCGATTGCGAGCTGCAGGACACCGCGGGCGAGGTCGGCCTGCGCGATGTCCGCTACGGCTATGACGGCGCAAACCATCTGCGCTCGCCGAAAGGACCAGTCCAACCCGTATTTCGATTACGATCCGTCCAAATGCATCGTGTGCAGCCGCTGCGTGCGCGCCTGCGAGGAAGTGCAGGGCACGTTCGCGCTGACCGTCGATGGCCGCGGCTTCGATTCGCGCATCGCGGCCAGCCAGAACGAGCCGTTCATGACCAGCGAATGCGTCTCCTGCGGCGCCTGCGTGCAGGCCTGCCCAACCGCCACGCTGATCGAGAAGAAAGTGGTGGAGATCGGCACGCCGGAACGTTCGGTGGTCACCACCTGCGCCTATTGCGGCGTCGGCTGCCAATTCAAGGCGGAGATGCGTGGGCCTGAGCTTGTGCGCATGGTCCCCTACAAGGACGGCCGCGCGAACCGGGGCCATAGCTGCGTCAAGGGCCGCTTTGCCTGGGGTTACGCCACGCATCGCGAGCGCATGACCAAACCGATGGTGCGCGCCAAGATAACCGATCCGTGGCGCGAAGTCACATGGGACGAAGCTTTCGCCCACGCGGCGTCCGAAATCCATCGCATTCAACAGACATATGGCCGGTCCTCGGTCGGCGGCATCACCTCCTCCCGCTGCACCAATGAAGAAACCTATCTGGTGCAAAAACTCGTGCGCGCCGGCTTCCGCAACAACAACGTCGATACCTGCGCGCGCGTCTGCCATTCGCCCACCGGGTTCGGCCTGTCGCAAACCTACGGCACATCGGCCGGCACCCAGGATTTCGACAGCGTCGAACACACCGACGTCATGCTGGTGATCGGCGCCAACCCGACCGACGGACATCCCGTCTTCGCATCTCGCATGAAGCGCCGCCTGCGGGCCGGTGCCCGCCTGATCGTGATCGACCCGCGACGTATCGACCTGGTGCGCACCCCGCACATCGAAGCGGCCATGCACCTGCCGCTCACACCCGGGACCAATGTCGCCGTGCTGACCGCCATGGCGCACGTGATCGTCGCCGAAGGCCTGGTCAAGGAACAGTTCGTCCGCGAGCGCTGCGACATGGCCGAGTTCCACGCCTGGGCCGAATTCGTGCTGGAACCGCAAAACGCGCCCGAAGCGGTGGAGCGCACCTGCGGCGTGCCCGCGCAACTCTTGCGGGACGCCGCCCGGCTGTATGCGACAGGCGGCAATGCGGCCATCTTTTACGGCCTGGGTGTCACCGAACACAGCCAGGGCACCACGACAGTCATGGCCATCGCCAACCTGGCCATGGCCACCGGCAATATCGGCCGCCCTGGCGTGGGCGTGAACCCGCTGCGTGGCCAAAACAACGTGCAAGGCAGCTGCGACATGGGCAGCTTCCCGCACGAGCTGCCGGGTTACCGCCACATCGCCGGCGACACGGCGCGGAACATGTTCGCGGATGCCTGGGGCGTGGCCCTCGACCCCGAACCCGGCCTGCGCATCAACAACATGCTCGACGCCGCCGTCGATGGCACGTTCAAGGCGCTATATGTGCAGGGCGAGGACATCGCGCAGTCCGATCCGGACTCGAAACATGTCATCGCCGGGCTGCAGGCGATGGAATGCGTCATCGTGCAGGACCTGTTCCTCAACGAAACCGCCAACTACGCGCACGTTTTCCTGCCCGGCACCACGTTCCTCGAAAAGGACGGCACGTTCACGAACGCCGAACGCCGGATCAACCGCGTGCGCCGGGTCATCGCGCCGCTTCCCGGCCTGGCCGATTGGGAGGTGACGCTGCGCCTGGCCGACGCGCTCGGCGTCGATATCGGCACCTACGCGCATCCGGGCGAAATCATGGACGAGGTCGCGCGTCTCACGCCGAGCTTCGCCGGCGTGTCGTACAAGCGGCTGGACGAGCTCGGCTCGATCCAGTGGCCGTGCAATGCCGAGGCGCCGGACGGTACGCCGGTCATGCACATGGATCGCTTCGTGCGGGGCCTGGGCCGCTTCATGATCACCGAATACGTGGCGACCGAAGAACGCACCGGGCCACGCTTCCCGCTGCTGCTCACCACCGGCCGAATCCTCAGCCAATACAATGTTGGCGCGCAGACCCGCCGCACCGAAAACAGCCGCTGGCACGAGGAGGATGTGCTCGAAATCCATCCGCACGACGCCGAACAGCGCGGCATACGCGCGCTGGACTGGGTCCGCCTGCGCAGCCGCGCCGGTGAAACCTCGCTCCGCGCCCGCATTACCGACCGTGTGGCCCCGGGCGTGGTATACACCACCTTTCACCACCCGCTGACCCAGGCCAACGTCATCACCACCGACCACAGCGACTGGGCGACCAACTGCCCCGAATACAAAGTGACGGCGGTCCAGGTAAGTCCGTCGAACGGACCTAGCGAATGGCAGAAAGACTACCAACATCACAGTGATCTCAGCCGCAGGATCGCGGCGGAGTAGAGGGAGAGATACAATGAGCTGGAAAGCCCCCAAGGTTGTCGAAATTGCGCTCGGCGCCGAAATCAACAGCTACGCCTGCGCCGAAGCCAAGAAGTAGCCCCAAGCACCGTCATGGCCATGTCCGGACCTGATCCGGGGCCATGACGATGTGCCCCGGCCACATGTCGTGCTGACCGAAACCATCCTGTCGCCCTCCGAACTCGCCGATGCGCTCCGGGCGGTCGGTGAGGCGCGTTACCATATCCACCACCCATTCCACCGCATGCTGCACGATGGCAGACTGAACCGCGGCCAGGTGCAGGCCTGGGCGCTCAACCGTTTCTATTATCAGGCCAGCATCCCGGTGAAAGACGCGACTCTGCTTGCGCGCCTGCCCACCTCGGAGCTGCGCCGCGAGTGGCGTCGCCGCCTGGTGGACCATGATGGCGATGCACCCAATACCGGCGGCGTGGCACGCTGGCTGAAACTGGCGGAGGGCGTGGGCCTGGACCGCGATTACGTCCAATCCGGCGCCGGCATCCTGCCCGCCACGCGTTTCGCCGTAGACGCCTACGTCGCCTTCGTGCGCGACCGCACCGTGCTGGAGGCGGTGGCCTCCTCGCTCACCGAACTCTTCTCCCCCAAAATCATCGCCGAACGCGTCTCCGGCATGTTGGCCCACTACGACTGGATCACGCAGGACACGCTCGCCTACTTCACCCCGCGCCTGACGCAGGCGCCGCAGGATTCCGATTTCGCGCTCGCCTACGTGCAGCAACACGCCAGCACGGCCGCCGAACAGCATGCCGTGCTGGCCGCGCTTCGCTTCAAATGCGACGTGCTGTGGGCACAGCTCGATGCGCTGCACCACGCTTATGTCACCCCCGCCACCCCGCCACCCGGCGCCTTCGTGCCCGCATGACCCCGCGCCTGGGCCTGGGCCATAAACTCCGTTTCGACCAGGTACGCGGCGCCTGGGTGTTGCTCGGCCCCGAACGCCTGTTCATGCCGGACGAGCACGCGGTCGAGGTGCTCAAACTGGTCGATGGCGCGCGCACGGTGGACGCCATCGTGCAAGACCTCGCTTTGCGCTACGACGCGCCGCCCGACGCCATCCGTGCCGATGTGGACGCCATGCTCACCGACCTCTCTGCGCGTGGCGCGGTCCGGCTGTGACCTTTCCACCCCCTCTGGGCTTGATCGCGGAGCTCACGCACCGTTGCCCGCTGTCCTGCCCCTACTGCTCCAACCCGCTCGACCTGGAACGCGCCGCCACCGAGCTGGACACGTCCGGCTGGCTCTCCGTCATCGACCAGGCCGCCGCCCTCGGCGTGCTGCAAATCCATTTCACGGGCGGCGAGCCGGCCGCCCGCCGCGACCTCGCCTCCCTCGTGCGCCGGGCCGCTGAGCGTGGCCTATACTCCAACATCATCACCAGCGGCGTCACGCTGGACGACCGCCTGATGGCGGCACTGATGGATGCCGGCGTGGACCACATCCAGCTCAGCTTTCAGGACGTGGACCCCGCCGCCAACGATGCCTTTGGCGACAGCCCCGGCGCCTTCGCCAAGAAACAGGCAGCTGCCGCCCGCATCCGTGCCGCCGGTCTGCCGCTCACGCTCAATTTCGTTGTCCACCGCGCCAACGCCGCCCGCGTGCCGGCGATGATCAAGATGGCCGAAGCACTGCACGCCGACCGCACCGAAATCGCCCACGTGCAATATTACGGCTGGGGCCTGGTCAACCGCGCGGCCCTGCTCCCCAGCCGCGCGCAGCTCGAGGCCGCGACCGAAGCCGTCGAGTCTGCCCGCCTGCGCCTGGCGGGCCGCATGGTGATCGATTATGTGGTGCCCGACTACCACGCGGCGCGCCCAAAAGCCTGCATGGGTGGCTGGGCGCAGCGCTTCATCAACATCTCGCCCAGTGGCCGGGCCATGCCATGCCACGCGGCCGAAACCCTCCCCGGCTTCACATTCCCCTCGGTGCGCGACACATCGCTCGCCGAAATCTGGAATTCGTCCGATGCCTTCCTGCGCTTCCGCGGCACCGCCTGGATGCCGGAGCCGTGCCGAAGCTGCGATCGGCAGGAGATCGATTGGGGCGGGTGTCGCTGCCAAGCCTTCGCACTGCTTGGCGATATGAACGCGACCGACCCGGCCTGCGAGCTGTCACCGTTGCACGGGGTGATGCAGGACGCGGTCAATGAAAGTGAGGAGGGCCAGCCGCCGTTTCGGTTCCGGCGGCTGGAAAGGAAGCGGTCCCTTTTTGAAGAAAAGGACCAAAAAACTTTTGCGAGCTAGGCGCCGCCGTTCTGCGCCATTGTCAGATGGCCTTGCACGACCGGGATTGTCTGGTCGGCGAACGCCTTCAGGTCCGCGTCGCTGCCCTTCTTGGACTCGTCGGTGAACAGCTTCAGCGTGTCCTTGTGCGACTTCACCTGGCCCTTCATGTAAGCGGCGTCGAACTTCTTGCCGTCCAGGGCCTGCAGCTTGCTCATCATCTTCTGATCGGCCGCCGACAGCTCGGTCGGGGGCGTATCACCCTTCGAGGTCGCCAGCTCCGTCAACTTCTGATTGGCCGGGGTGTGATCGTCGATCATCTTCTGCGCGAACTGCTTGACCTTGTCGTCCGTGCTCTTCTGCTGCGCCAACTGCGCCAGCTGCACTTCGGCCATGCCGCCCTGGGCCGCTTTGGTGATGAACTTCTTGTCCATTGCCGACAGCTTCACCGTGCCGGCAGTCGTGGTCGCCATGCTGCTGGACGGGGCAGGGGCCATTGTGGCAGGGGCTGCCGGGGCCATCGTCGAGTGGGCCATCGGCGCCGCTGGGGCCGTGCCGGTGGCTGCCGGCTGGGCCAGCACCTGGCCGGACAGCAGCAAGGGCATGGCAAGCGCGGTGCAGGCTAGAAACTTGTTCACGTGTGACAACTCCTCAAAAACTCCGCCTCGGCGTGCGGCATGGCGGCTGAACGCACATATGCGCGCGCCGTTCCAGGACGTAAGTCTAACCCCGGTGACGAAACCTCTCCACCGCTGCCACCAGCGCCCGGCGCACGCCCGGCTCCAGAGCGGAATGGCCGGCATCCGGGATAATGGTCAGCTTGGCCGCCGGCCAGTGCGCGGCCAGGTCGAACGCGCTCTTGGCCGGGCACACCATGTCGTAACGGCCTTGGACGATCTCCCCCGGCAGATGTCCGATCGCCGCCATGTGCGCCAGCAGCCCACCCGGGGGCAGGAACAATTGGTGCGCGAAATAATGCGCCTCGATCCGCGCCAGACCGAGCGCCGTCCGGTCGCCGGCGAAATTGCTGACCGTCTCCGGGCTGGGCAGCAGCGTGCTGCACGACCCCTCGTAGATCGACCAGGCCCGCGCCGCCTCCATGTGCACCGCCGGGCTGGGATCGGTCAGCTTTGCCAGATAGCTGGCCAGCAATGTCGCCCGCTGATCCTCCGGCAGGTAGCCGGCAAACGCGGCATGAGCATCGGGAAACACTTGCGCCAGGCCGCTCAGGAACCAGTCAACCTCCTCCGGCCGGCCCAGAAACACGCCGCGCAATACTAGCCCCACGACGTGCGCCGGCCACGCTTGCGCATAGGCCAGGGCCAGCGTCGATCCCCAGGAGCCGCCGAACAGCAGCCACCGCTCCAGCCCCAGATAACTGCGCAGCCGCTCGATATCGGCAACCAGATGTGGCGTGGTATTGGCCTCCAGGCTGCCCAGCGGCCGGGAGCGGCCGGCACCGCGCTGGTCGAAGATCACGATGCGCCAATGCGCCGGATCGAAAAACCGCCGGTGCACCGCCCCGGCCCCGGCGCCCGGCCCGCCATGCAGGAACAGCACGGGCCGGCCGCGCGGATTGCCCACCTGCTCCCAGTACATCACATGCCCGTCCGATAGCGGCAGGTAGCCGGTCTCGAACGGGCCGATTTCGGGAAACAGGTCGCCGCGTGGCATGGTCGCCAATCTATCGCGCGACCTGCGCGAAATGAAGGTAGCGCGGGCGCAAGCTGGCGGGATTGTGCGGTCGTAGAAGGGGAATGGATGGGCCGTCTATGGATGTGTCTCGGCGCCTTGATCGGGGCAGGGGCTGTCGGCATGGCCGCCGCCGCGGCCCACGCGATGCGCCGGCTCGATCCCGCAGGCCTGGCCGCGGTGCAGAGCGCGGTGCAGATGCAGGGGTGGCACGCGCTCGCCTTGTTGGCCGTAGGACTGTGGGTCATGCGCGCCCCGCCCATGTCGGCCCTGCTCGGCAATGTGGCCGGGGCTGGGTTCGCGCTCGGCCTGCTGCTGTTCTGCGGCGCGATCTACGCGCACCAACTGGGCGGGGTGAGCCTGGGACCGCTGGCGCCGGCGGGTGGCTTGACCCTGATCGTGGCCTGGCTGCTGCTGGCCGCATCCGCGCTGGCCGGCGGACGGCTGCCCTGACCGGCGAGATACGGAGCGCCTATCAGGCAGCCGATGGCTATTCGGACGTGCTGGCGGAAGAACTAGCGCTGTCGGGCGTAACCGTAGATGCATGGCACGGGCTGCTGGCGCTCTCCCCCGACCTGCCGGCACCTTCCTCGTGGGCGCTGAACGTCTGGACCGCGCCGCGCGTGCTGCCCGCCCCCAGTATCGGGGCTGCGGCCGGCGCGTTGCGCGCCATCCAGCGCAACTGGGGTTTTTACCCGTTCGACCACACCGGCCGCGCCGCCCTGATTACCGGGCGCCTGCCACCGCTACGCCCCAAAACGCTGCGTTTTCCCTGCGCCGCGCCGGACAGCCATCTGGGCGCCTGGACCCTGCTGGCGCCCGACCGGCTGCTGGCCAGCCCCACCCAGACCAGCCCTTTCATCAACGGCGAAGTAACGTTCGAGCAGGACCGGACCGGCCCGCCCAGCCGCGCCTACCTGAAATTCTGGGAGGCTTGCACCCTCTGGCGTGCCTGGCCCCAACCCGGCGAGCGCTGCCTGGACCTCGGCGCGTCTCCCGGCGGTTGGACCTGGGCGGCCGCCACACTCGGCGCGCAGGTGACCGCCGTGGACCGCGCGCCGCTGGAACCGTCGGTCGCCGCCCTGCCGGGCGTCAGCACGCGCGCGCAAAACGCCTTCGCCATCGATCCCGCGGCCGAGCCTCCAGTCGATTGGCTGATCTGCGACGTGATCGCCTACCCCGCGCCCCTGCTCGAACTCGTCAAGGCCTGGATCGCCAGCGGCCGCGCCGCCCGCATCGTCTGCACCGTCAAATTCCAGGGCCAGACCGACCACAGTGCCGCGCGCGCCTTCGCCGCCATCCCCGGCGCCCGCCTGCTGCACCTGTTCCACAACAAGCATGAGCTGACATTCTTATGGCAGCGCCCCGGCTAGAGCATCGTCCGATCGAACGGAGTCGTTCGGTCGGACAAAGATGCTCGCCAAAACAATGAGCTAGAGCCTGATGCGTGACCCAAGGCGAACGGATCATGCCCGCTCGGCGATCAGGCCCCACAACCTTTCCCTCGTCCCGCCCCGGTGCTAAGCCCTTCATCAGTCGGAGCGTAGCGCAGCCTGGTAGCGCATCAGTCTGGGGGACTGGGGGTCGTGGGTTCGAATCCCGCCGCTCCGACCAATGTTCTTAATAGGTTACGGCCGCTCCGGCTGGTGACGAAAACCGAGGTGGATACCAACTGGCTACCAGTTCGGTATTTTGCGCGGTTTGACGCGCTTCCGGCTTGTTCTCTTTCTGTTCGCGCTCTACCGTCTGGCGATGGACACCCCCGACCCGATCTCGCCTGAACTCCGCCCGGCCACCGATGACGAAACCGAGTGGGCGCTGTCCTTCGCGCTGCGCTTCGACGGCCGAAAGCATCACCACCGGGCCGACGAAGCCGTGGCCCGGATCGTTGCGGCGCACCTGAACCGATATCTGCGCCAGCGCGGTTTCGTGGTCATAAAGAAGCCGCCGGCGCGCTATATACCGAGAGGCGAGTAGGCCCGTGCCGCTCCTGCCGCCTGCCCCCGAACCCGTGCCCCTCAATCAGGTGGCCGCCATACTCCACGAAGCGGCCATGCATTCCCGTGGTGGCCCGCCTCGAATAATATGCCCCGATGGACTGTCGCGGATCACGCTGGTCATGTTGCTGCCCCAACTCGTTGCAAGACGTGCCGCCGGCCGCCCTCCCAGGTCCGGTTGCGCATACCCGCCAATCTGATTGACTCGACTAACGCTTAAGCGACACCTGCGATCCCGTCCCTGGTTGCGACAACAAGATTATTCTCGGACTTTCGCAAATAGATAACTTATGATCACGAACACCGAAATGGGATAGCGTCCATGCGCAAGACCATCATCACCGCGACATTTACCAGCCTGATAGCACTAGCGGGCATCACGCCTCCGGCTTTTGCCCAAGGCTACAAGCAAATCTACTCCTTTGCAGGCGGACGCCACGGCTTCTTGCCGGACGGTGTTACTGGCTATCGCGGCATCCTGTTTGGAGCCACTGTTATGGGCGGAGGCTCGCCCAACTGCCGGGGCGGCGGTTGCGGGACACTTTTCTCCGTTGACCCGAAAACTGGCAAACAAAAGGTGATTTACGTCTTTGAAGGCACCGACGGAAGAAACCCCTCGGGTGAGTTCATCAACTCCAATGGAGTATTATATTCGACCTCGTATCGGGGCGGTTCGGCTGGATACGGAACCGTGTTCTCATTCAACCCCAGCACTCACTCCGAGAGTGTCATTTATTCCTTCAAAGGGGGGAATGACGGGATTAGTCCGAACGCCCCCTTGCTCAATGTAAACTCTACCTTCTACGGGGTTACAAACGGCGGGGGCGGCCCTGGAGATCACGGAACTGTGTTTTCCGTCGATCCAACAACGGGTGTCGAGCGGGTCGTATACAGCTTTCAAAGTGGGAGCGATGGTTCTTTTCCCTCGGGCAATTTGATTGAAGTCAATGGTCTATTATATGGCACGACTTTTGAGGGTGGTGCATCGCAAGCCGGGACAATTTTCTCGGTCGATCCGACGACGGGTAGCGAAAAGGTTGTCCACACTTTCAGGGGCGCGGATGGTAGCGCACCAGATGGAAGTCTGACGAAGGTTGGCAACAAACTATACGGCGCGACCGCAGGCGGAGGTGCTAACGATCAGGGGGTGCTATTCAGCGTCGATATCAGAACCGGCGCCGAACAAGTGATCTACTCTTTTACATACGGCCACGGCTCCAGGGATGGAAGCAGCCCGTCCGGTAGTCTCCTCAATATCAACGGTGTTCTTTATGGCATCACCGCTAATGGCGGCCGTGAGAGTGCGATTTGCAGTCACGGCTGTGGTACTTTGTTCTCCTTCGACTTAGCAACGGGTATAGAGACCGTGCTTTACACGTTTGGAAAGTCCGATGATGGCGTAAACCCGAATAGCGATTTGGTCGACGTTGGCGGCGCTTTATACGGTACAACGGAGTTCGGCGGGACAGCCAACAAGGGCACGGTGTTTGAGATCACGCCGTAAGACGCGCGAGCCTTTTCATCATGCCTCGGACCTTCGTGAGATAGGTCACGAACTCTTCGTGCCCCGCTGGAACATGTAACAGGTGCCCGGGTGAGGCAATCGGGGTCCGCTCCTGTCTGGGAGCCGGCAACTTGGCCGGTGTGGCTGGGCGAGGTGGCCGATGACCACGCGGCGCAGCGACGGCCGGCGCCGCTGGGCACGGCGCAGGTGGGGCCGGTGTCCTGGGCCGTCAACAGCGTGCGGAATAACGGGCCGAAGCTGTTGACCGAGGCGGTTGACGTGGCGCCGCTCACGCTGGCGGAGGCGGTTGTGGACGTGAACCCGGCCTAGGCCGTAGGCTCATAAGCACGAAGCCACAGCCGCATTGAAGCAAGCTGGACCATAGCGAGGAAATTAGTGGCGAGCTTGTCTTAGCGGGTGGCAACGCGGCGGAAGTGCTTCAGCTTGGAGAAGAACCGCTCGATCAGGTTGCGCTCGCGGTAGAGCCGCTTGCTGAAGCAGGGCTTCCACTTGCGGTCGTTTTTTGGCGGGATGTTGGGCGTGGCGCCGTGGTTCTGAATCAACTCGCGGATGCGGTCGGCGTCGTAGGCCTTGTCGGCCAGCACGATGGTGCGCGGGCCGAGTTGATCGAGCAGGCGATCGACGATCTGCCCGTCGTGGATCTGTCCAGCGGTTAGGCCGAAGTCGGATTGAGAGGCCTTGCGCGACGACGACGTGGATCTTGGTTGTGAGGCCGCCTCGGCTGCGACCGAGACTTCCGGGTCCGCTTGGGATGTCGGACTGAATACCACGTCATATCTAGACGCGCAACGACATGCCCCGACCACCCCTTGTAGATCAGCAACTTGCCGGGAATTTCGGCCCGTTTCGGGGGCCTATTCCTCTCTGGGGGACTGGGGGTCGTGGGTTCGAATCCCGCCGCTCCGACCAGTTCGCGGCTGGCTCAAGGCCCGTGGTGACTTCCCCTCTCGAATACACCGTCCAGCAAGTCCGGCTCCAAATCCCTCAGCCACGTCCTGTAAGCGTATACCCGGGCAATGCCGGTGGGCGTGTGGGTGACCGTGACCGTCCGGCGCGATGGACCCAGTTCACCCTCGGCAGGATCGTCCGGCGACGCCGCCACCTGGAAATCGCTCGGCTTATGGCCGCGCCGGTCCATCAGCGCGCGAAAATCGTCAAAATCCAGGTCGGCGTTGCTCATCTCGTCACCTCGTCGCGATGCAGGCGCAACGCGCCCGGTTCGGGTGGGGTTGACTTTACCGACCCTTGAAATCGGCCGCCCGCTTTTCCAGAAACGCCGCCATCCCCTCCTTCTGGTCGTCGAAGGCGAACAACGAGTGGAACAGCCGCCGCTCCAGCCTCACCCCTTGGCTGAGCGGCGTTTCGTAAGCGGCCGTCACGAGTTCCTTGGCCATCATCACCGCCAGTGGCGACAGCGATGCGATCTTGCGCGCCACCTCCATCGCCGTCTCCAGCAACGTGGCCGCCGGCACCACCCGGCTGACCAGGCCGGCGCGCTCGGCTTCGGCCGCATCCATCATGCGGGCGGTCAGGATCATGTCCATCGCGCGTGCGCGGCCCACGGCGCGGGGCAGACGTTGCGTGCCGCCGATGCCTGGCACCACGCCGAGATTGATTTCCGGCTGGCCGAATTTGGCCGTGTCGGCGGCGATGACGATGTCGCACAGCATGGCCAGCTCGCAGCCGCCGCCCAGCGCATAGCCGGCGACCGCGGCGATGATGGGCTTGCGGCAGCGCGCGATGCGTTCTGAGGAGTCGGCGAAAAAATCCCCGCGAAACATGTCCGCATAGGATTGCGGCGCCATCTCCGTGATGTCGGCGCCGGCAGCAAACGCTTTGTCGGAGCCGGTGATCACGAAGCAGCGCACGGCCTCGTCCGCCTCGCCGGCGTCGAGCGCGGCGGCGAGCTCACCCAGCAGCGCCTGGTTCAACGCGTTCAGCGCGCGCGGGCGGTTCAGCCGGATCAGCGTCACACCGTCGGACTGTTCAACGAGCAATGTGTCGAAACTCATGGCACGTCATTCCCCAGCTCGTCCAAACGCCCACGCAGCATTTGGATGACGGCGGAAAAATCCCGCCCGCCATGACCCAAACCGGCGAACAGCGCATACAGCGCCTCCGCCTGCGCACCCAAAGGCGTCGCGGCGGAGGCGCGCGCCGCCGCGTCCTGCGCCAGTTTCAAATCCTTGAGCATCATCGCGGTGGCGAACCCACCCGTGAAACCGCGATCGGCCGCCGTCTGCGGCCCTACCCCGGGCACGGGACAGTACGTGCTGATCGACCAGCACTGGCCGGACGATTTCGTCGCGATCTCGAAGAACCGGTCGGCGGCCAGCCCGAGTTTTTCCGCCAACGCGAAGGCCTCGCACGTCCCGAGCATGGAGATGCCGAGCAGCATGTTGTTGCAGATCTTGGCCGCCTGCCCGGCGCCGGACTCACCCGCGCGGATCACCGCCTTGGCCATCGGCTGCAGCGCCGCCTCGACCGCGGAAAAATCGGCCTCCGCGCACCCCACCATGAAGGCGAGCTGCCCACTCTCGGCCGCGGCCGTTCCCCCGGAGACGGGCGCGTCCGCCGCCCTGAAACCCGCGTCACCCGCCATGCGCGCCACCAGGCGCGCGCACTCGACCGATATGGTGGAGCAATCGATCAGCAACGCGGATTTCGGCGCGTGCGGAAGAATGTCGTTGGCATAGACGGCTTCCACGTGCGGACCGGCCGGCAGCATGGTCAGCACGATGTCCGCGCCCTCCAGCGACTCCGCCACCGATGGCGCGACCGTGCAGCCGAGCGCGGCGGCCCGCGCGCGTGCCGCCTCCGACAGATCGAACGCGGCCACGTTGTGCCCCGCGCGGGCCTGGTTGGCCGCCATGCCGGCGCCCATGTTGCCAAGGCCGATGAACGCAATGCGCGACATGCCGGTCTATTTCATAGTCGGAATGATGAACGAGCCGTCCGCGACCTCACCTTCGGGCCAGCGCGCCGTCACCGTTTTCATCTTCGTGTAGAATTTCACGCCCTCCATCCCATGCTGGTTGGTGTCGCCGAAGGCCGAGCGCTTCCAGCCGCCAAACGTGTGATAGGCGACCGGCACGGGGATGGGCACGTTGATGCCCACCATACCGACATTGACGCGCGCGGCGAAATCGCGTGCCGCCCGCCCATTGCGCGTGAAGATGGCGACACCGTTGCCATACTGATGGTCGGACGCTAGCTGCATCGCGTCCTCAGCCGTCTCCGCGCGCACGATCTGCAGCACGGGCCCAAAAATTTCCTCTCGATAGGTCTTCATCGCGGGCGTCACATGGTCGAACAGCGACGGTCCGATGAAGAAGCCGCGCTCGTAACCCTGCATTGAAAAATCACGCCCATCGACCACCAGTTCGGCGCCCTCCTCCTGGCCGATACGGATATAATCGGCGATGCGGTCGCGATGCGCGGCACTCACCACGGGTCCGAATTGCGCATCCGGATCGCTGCTGACGCCGACACGCAGAGTGCCGATCTCGGCCACCATGCGCGCGCGCAATTCGTCCGCGGTGCGCTGTCCCACCGGCACCACCACCGGCAACGCCATGCAGCGCTCCCCGGCCGAGCCGAACGCCGCGCCAGACAGATCCTTGACCACCTGGTCCATGTCGGCATCGGGCAGCACCACACCGTGGTTTTTCGCCCCGCCCATCGCCTGCACCCGCTTGCCGTGCGCGGCACCGGTTGCATACGACGTACTGCGCGATATCGGACGACCCCACGAAGCTGACGGCGCGGATCAGGGGGTGTTTCAGGATTGCGTCGACGATCTCCTTGTCCCCATGCACCACGTTCAGCACGCCGGCCGGCGCCCCCGCCTCCATCATCAGCTCGGCGAGCTTGACCGGCACCGTCGGATCGCGCTCCGAGGGTTTCAGAATGAAACTGTTGCCGACCGCGATGCTGATGCCGAACATCCACATCGGGATCATCGCCGGAAAATTGAACGGCGTGATGCCCGCGCACACACCCAACGGCTGGCGCATGGAATACACATCGATGCCCGGTCCGGCGCCCTCGGTGTACTCGCCCTTCAGCGCATGCGGGATGCCGCAGGCGAATTCGATCACCTCCAGCCCGCGCTGTATATCGCCTCGGCTATCGGCCAGCACCTTGCCATGTTCGCTGGACAGGATTTCCGCCAGCTTGTTCATGTCGCGCTCGACCAGGCGCTTGAACTCGAACATGACGCGCGCCCGGCGCTGAGGGTTGGTCGACGCCCAGCCGATGTGCGCCTTGGCCGCCGCCTGCACCGCCGCATCCAGCTCAGTGGCGCCGGCCAGGGCCACGCGCGCCTGCACCTCGCCCGTATTTGGGTCGAACACGTCACCCCAGCGGTGGCCGGTGCCGGGCGCCGCCTGGCCGTTCACGAAGTGGCCGATGTCTCGCATAAGGTTTCCCCCTGTTTTGTCGGGGCTTTTAGCACCCGGGCTGCCGCGGTCAAAAAGGCCTTCTTTTCTGAAGAAAAGAAGCAAAAGACTTTTGTTCGGCTGTCGCGGACTCGATGAGAAAAGGTTTTTTGGTCTTCTTTCGAAAAAGGACTGCTTTCTCAACTTGAAAGCGGCACCGCGATACTCTCCAGAGACTTGCCCTCGGCATCAATCCCCAACCAAACCTCCACGAACGCCGCCACCACCATCAGCGCCGCCGCGCCCTCGTAGCCCCACGCCACGCTGCGCACGCCCATATCGATCAGATGTCCGAACAGCCAGGGCGCGCCGACGCCGCCGACCAGCGTGCCCAGTGCATAGAACATGGCGATCGCCAACGCGCGTGTCTCCAACGGGAAGATCTCGCTGGCGGTCAGGTAGGCCGAGCTGGCGGCGGCCGAGGCTACGAAGAACACGCCGACCCAGCACGCCGTCTGCGTCCACGCATCCAGCATGCCCGCATGGAACAGGTAGCCGGTTGCCGCCATCAGCAGGCCGGAGATGCCGTACGTGCCGGCGATCATACGCCGGCGCCCCACCGTATCGAAAAAATGCCCGAGCAGCAGCGGCCCCATCAGGTTGCCCAGCGCCAGCGGCAGCACGTAGACGCCGATGTTCTGCGCCGGCACATGATACGCCTTGGTGAGCACGAGGCCGTAGGTGAAGAAGACCGCGTTGAACAGGAAAGCCTGTGCCGCCATCAAGGTGAATGCCAGCAGGCTGCGCCATTTGTAGGCGCCGAACATGGCGGAAAATATCAGCCCGAAACCGAACGATGTTTGCGGGTGCACTGTCAGCTTGCCGCAGGCCGGCCCCAGCTCGCCGCCGCCGCTCTCCGACACGCGCCGCTCTACCTCGGCCACCGTGCGCTCCGCTTCCTCGCCCCGTCCATGCGTCACCAGCCAGCGCGGGCTCTCCGGCACGAAGCGGCGCAGCAGCAGCACGCCCAGCCCCAGCACGCCGCCTACCCCGAACCCAAGCCGCCAGCCCAGTCGCGGCGCCACCACCCCGCCGCCCAGCAGCAGCAGTGACGCGCCGGCGCCCAACGCCGCGCCACCCCAGTAGCTGCCGTTCACAATCAGATCGATGCGGCCGCGCAGTTTCGCCGGTATAAGCTCGTCAATGGCCGAATTGATCGCGGCATATTCGCCGCCAATGCCCAGTCCGGTGACGATCCGAAACAGCGCCAGCGACCAGAAATTCCACGCGCAGGCCGAGGCCAGCACGCCCAGCACATAGAGGCCAAGCGTGATATTGAACACCAGCCGGCGGCCATACCGGTCGGTCAGCCATCCGAAGAAGATCGCCCCCACCACCGCGCCGGCTACATAGGCCGACGCCATCGCGCCGATCTGCTGCGCGGTCAGCCCCAGCGTGCGGTGGTCCTGCAGCATCGGCCCGATCGAGCCGACAATGGTCACCTCCAGCCCGTCCAGCACCCAGGTGATGCCCAACGCCACCACGATCAGCAGGTGAAACCGGCTCCAGGGCAGCCGGTCCAGCCGCGCGGGAATATCCGTCTCGATCGGCGGCATGGGACTGCTCATGATGTCTCCTCCGCCGACCGCAACATCGCCGCATGGCCGAGGTTGCAACCGGCCCGATTGCATGCTGACCTGCGCACTCGTTACGAAAACGGTTGGGATGACATCTTTCTGGGCCGGCACGGTGGCCGACTTTCTTGCCGCCAGCCCCGCCCACATCACCGGCGCCCTGGCCGAGGCGCAAATCCGGCATTTTCGCGTCAACGAGACGCAGCAACTGCGCGCCTGGGAGGCGACGATCGCCATGCTGCGCGCGTCGCTGGCGGATGCGGCCTTCGCGCGACATTGGCACGTTCTTCTGGAATATCCGATGCTACGTCTGGGCCGTCGGCCGGACGTGATACTCCTCACAGACCGCGCGATACTGGTGCTGGAAATCAAGGCCGGTGCGGCCGCGCACACCTCCGCCGACAGGCGCCAGGTGGAGGATTACGCGATCGACCTGCACGATTTCCACGCGGGCTCACGCCGGCACCCGGTGGTGCCGATCCTGGTCGCCGAACATGCGCCTACCCAGCATACGCCCTTGCCGCTGCTGTTTGGGGTGACGCAGGTGATCGACGCGAATGCCGCCACGTTGCGGCCGCTGTTGCACGCGCTCGCCGTCATGCCGCGGTCGGAAACCCCGCTGGATGCGGCGTCCTGGCAGGACGCGCCGTATCGCCCCGTCCCCACCATCGTCGATGCAGCATGCATGCTCTACGCGCGCCACGGTGTCGCCGACATACGCGAGGCGCGCGGTGACGCCACCAATCTGCGCACCACAACCGACGCCATTTTGGCCGAAATCGCCGCGGCGTGCGCCGGGCAATACCGGGTCATCATCTTCGTGACCGGCATTCCAGGCGCCGGCAAAACCCTGTGCGGTCTCAACACGGTCTTCGGCACGTCCGAACAAACGCGCGGCACGTACCTTACGGGCAATCCCACGCTGGTCCACGTCCTGCGTGAGGCACTGTCACGCGACGCATCGGTATCCGGCGCCCGTACCAACCCCGACCGGCCGATCAGCTCGGCGATCCAGCGGCTGCCCGATTTTCGGAGTGACTACGTATTGCACCCCGATCATGTGCCGCCCGAGCAGGTGGTCGTGATCGACAAATCGCAGCGCTGCTGGTCGCGCGACTACGCCGTTGCCAAGACACGCGACAAGCTGGCGCGGCTGACCGATTCGGAACCCGCGCATCTGCTGGAAGCCATGGCGCGACACGATGGTTTCGCGGCCATGGTCTGCCTCGTCGGCAGCGGCCAGGAAATCCATACGGGCGAGGGCGGGCTGGCCGAATGGGGCAGGGCGCTGCGTGAAGCCGCGGCGCGCGGCCGTGGCTGGCAGATCCGCGCGGCCCCCGACATCTTGTCCAGCACGGACCCGCGCCAGCGTCTCGGGCCGTTGCCGGACATGCATACCTCAGCTGCACTGCATCTGGACGTCGCCGTGCGCCAGATACGCAGCACAGTGGCGACCGCCTGGGTCGATCACGTACTGGCCGGCGACGCGCAGCGGGCGGGCGAACTGGCGCACGAGGCAGGCGTGCCATTTCACCTCACGCGCGATCTCGACCACATGCGCGCCTGGCTGCGAAGCAGCGCGCGGGGGCTACGCCGCGCCGGCTTGCTCGCCAGTTCGGGCGCGCGACGCTTGCGCGCGGAAGGCTTGGGCGCCGAATTGCCGCACATGGATGCCGCCGCCGTCGCGCATTGGTTCCTCGACCGCTATCCTGACGACGTGCGCGCCTCCGACGCGCTGGAAACATTGGCCACCGAATTTAGCGCGCAGGGGCTGGAGCTCGACTATGTGGGCCTGTGCTGGGACGGAGATCTGGTGCGCGAACCGGGACGCACGGCCTGGCGCGTGCGAAGCTTCCGAGGCACGCGCTGGCAATATCCGGCGGGTGCGGAGGCGATCGCCAATCAGCTGAACACCTACCGCGTGCTGCTGACGCGGGCGCGCTACGACACGGTCATCTTCGTGCCGCGCGGGTACGCGATCGACCCGACGCGAGGCCCTTCGGTTTTCAACGGGATTGCCGCGTTCTTGACAGCGTGCGGTGCCAAGCCGCTTGGCGCGCCGGCGCCCGCCGCCGCACGCCAGGCACTGGCGTGCGCGCCACTTCTGCTATGACGCGGATCGCCGCCCTTCTGCTGTGCCTGGCCGTGCCGGCGCAGGCTGAGACACTGAAGATAAGCACATGGAACTTGAACTGGCTGACCACGCGCAGCCGTGCGGACGCACATTTGCCGGCTGACGTTCACATGCGCGCATCGGAAGACCTTTCGAAACTGGCTGTCTACGCCGGCAGACTCAACGCGGATATCGTGGCGTTCCAGGAAGTGGACGGGCCCGAGGCAGCCGCGCGTGTGTTCGACCCGCAACGCTACACCATCCTGACCATCGACGAGAAGGTCACCCAGCGCGTGGGGCTGGCGGTGCGGCGCGGCCTGACCGTGCATCGCAACCCTGACGTCTCGGCGCTGGACGTGGAGCCCCGCGCGGTCTTTCCGTTACGGGACGGATTGGACGCCACCATCGGCCTGCCGGGCGGACGGTCCGTCCGTATCCTGGTTGTGCATCTCAAAACAGGTTGCCAGACCGACCCCCTCGCCGGCAGCACGCGCCCGCAATGCGCACTGCTAGCCCGCCAGATCCCCGCGCTGGCCGCCTGGGTGCGCGACCGTGCACGCGAGGGCGTGGCGTTCCTCGTAATGGGCGATTTCAACCGCGTGCTTGATTCGCCTGAGGCTTTGGGGGAGGCGCTGTCGCAAGCCGCACCCATGACGCGCGTGACGGAGGGGTACGCCAACCCGTGCTGGGATGGAAACGCGTTCATCGATCACATTTTTCTGGGCGGTCCCGCGCGCGCCTGGCTGGTGCCGGGCAGTTTGCGTGTGCAGCTATTCCGGGAAAGCGACGATCAATGGCGGGCGCGGCTGTCCGATCATTGTCCGGTGTCGGTCAGGCTTTCATTCTGACGTCCACGGATGACGTCGAAGAAGCCGGCTCAAGCCGCCTTCGCCATCCCCCGCAGCACATACGGCAAAATCCCGCCGTGCCGGTAGTAATTCACCTCATCGGCCGTATCCACCCGGCAAATCAACGACACCTCGTCAACCGCACCGCCTAATCGGTGAATACGCATCGCCAGCCGCATGCGGGGATGCAATTCCGCGAGCCCAACAATGTCGATCACCTCGTCCCCACGCAGCTCAAGCGTGTGCCGCGTCGTGCCGGACGGAAACAGCAGCGGCAGCACGCCCATCCCCACCAGGTTGGACCGATGGATGCGCTCGAAACTCTCGGCCACCACCGCCTTGATGCCGAGCAACATGGTTCCCTTGGCCGCCCAGTCGCGCGAACTGCCCATGCCGTATTCTTTCCCACCGAACACGATCAGCGGTACATCCTCCGCCTTGTAGCGCATCGCGGCATCATAGATCGGCATCGTCTCGCCACCCGGATGATGGCGCGTCATGCCGCCTTCCACGCCCGCCACCATCTCGTTGCGGATACGTATATTGGCGAAGGTGCCGCGCATCATCACCTCGTGATTGCCGCGCCGGCTGCCATAGGAATTGAAATCCTTCTGCAGAACCTGGTGCTCGCCCAGATATTCCCCGGCCGGCGACGCCTTCTTGATGTTGCCCGCGGGCGAGATGTGGTCGGTCGTGATGTTGTCGCCCAGCAGAGCCAGCACGCGCGCCCCCATTATGTCGCCGCGCGGCGCCGGCACTTCGGTCAGGTCGTCGAAATACGGCGGATTCTTCACATAGGTAGACCCGTCGTTCCAGCGATACGTCTCGCTGCCCGTCTCCACCCGCAGCGCCTGCCACTCCTTCGTGCCCTGCGTCACCACGCCGTAGCGCTCCAGAAACTCGTCGCGCGCTGACCGACGCGGCGACCAGATCGTCGATCTCCTTGTTGCTGGGCCAAACATCGCGCAAGAAAACCGGCTTGCCGTCCGACCCGGTGCCGAGCGGCTGCGTTGTGATGTCTTCACGAATATTGCCGAGCAGCGCGTAGGCCACCACCAAAGGCGGGCTGGCCAGATAGTTGGCCCGCACATTGGCATGCACGCGGCCTTCGAAATTGCGGTTGCCTGACAGCACGCTCACCGCCACAAGCTTCTTGCCCTCGATCACGTCGGCGATCGCGTCGTCCAGCGGGCCTGAATTGCCGATGCAGGTGGTGCAGCCATAGCCGGTCGTCTGGAAGCCGAGCGCGTCCAGGTCGGCCGACAGGCCGGAGCGATCCAGATACTCCGTCACCACCTGGCTGCCTGGCGCCAGCGACGTCTTCACCCAGGGTTTCGGGTGCAGCCCGCGCGCCCGCGCCTTGCGCGCCACCAGGCCTGCGGCGACCATCACGTAGGGGTTGGAGGTGTTGGTGCAGCTCGTGATGGCCGCAATCACGACGTCGCCATGCCCGACATCGAAATTCTTCCCCGCGGCCTGGTGCCGGGCGGAGATATCGCTGGCGGCAATACCCTGGCCGCCAAGATCGCCCAGGAACGCGCGCGCGGCCTCGGTCAGCGCCACTCTGTCCTGCGGGCGTTTCGGGCCGGCCAGGCTGGGGACCACCGTGCCCATGTCCAGCTCCACCGTGTCGGTAAACACCGGGTCCGGCGTGCCTGCCTCGCGGAACATGCCCTGCGCGCGCAAATACGCCTCCACCAGCGCAATCCGCCCCTCGTCACGGCCGGTCAGCCGTAGATAGTCGAGAGTCTTGGCGTCCACGGGGAAGAAGCCGCAGGTCGCCCCGTATTCGGGCGCCATGTTGGCGATCGTCGCCCGATCGGCCACGTTCAGATGATCCAGCGCCGGCCCGAAAAACTCGACGAACTTGCCCACCACGCCCTTCTGGCGAAGCATCTGCGTCACCGTCAGCACAAGGTCGGTGGCGGTCGCCCCTTCCGGCAGGCGCCCAGTCAGCCGGAACCCCACAACGTCGGGGATCAGCATGGCGATCGGCTGTCCCAGCATCGCCGCCTCCGCCTCGATGCCGCCCACGCCCCAGCCCAGCACGCCGGCGCCGTTGACCATGGTCGTGTGGCTGTCGGTCCCGTACAGCGTGTCCGGATAGGCCAAGGTCTCGCCGCCCTCTTCGGACGTCCAGACCGCCTGGCTGATATACTCCGAGATTCACCTGGTGGCAGATGCCGGCGCCGGGCGGCACCACACGGAAATTCTGGAATGCCTCCTGACCCCAGCGCAGGAACGCATACCGCTCCCCGTTGCGCTCGAACTCGACCTCGACATTCTTCTGCAGGGAGTCGGCCGTGCCGGAAAAATCGACCATGACGGAGTGGTCGATCACCAGGTCCACCGGCACCAGCGGGTTCACGCGCTGCGGGTCGCCGTTCAGTTTCAGAATGCCATCGCGCATCGCCGCCAGGTCCACCACCGCCGGCACACCCGTGAAATCCTGCATCAGAATACGCGCGGGCTTGAACGGCACCTCGTCGGTGCTGCTACCCGTGTTCAGCCAGGCAGCAATCTTGTGGGCGTCGGCAACCGTGTAGCTCGTCCCATCCTCGAACCGAAGCACGCCTTCCAGCAGGATTTTGAGGCTGACCGGCAAAAGGCTGACGTCACCCAGCGCTTTTTCCGCCTCTTTTATGGAATAATAGGCGAAATTTTTGTCGCCGACGTGCAGGATGGCGCGGGTTCTCAAGGTATCCTGGCCGGTCGGCATGCGTGCGGTTCCTGCGGTCGTTCTGGGGTGCCGGGTTATACAATGCGGTCACCCCCTCACAACCCCGCCTCCAAGGCCGGAAGCCGGGCGTAGGGAGATAAGGGTGCGCTTGCGAAACAGCAGGTCGCAAGCTAGCGGCTGAAGCGGATGGGCAGTGGATAGCGGCGTCTATTACGGCATGCATAGGTTCGGGATCGAGGATGAGAGCTGGTTTGAGGCCGCTCGCACCGAGCTGGAGCGTCGGGGGTTCAAGCTGCGCATCCAGCCCCGATCCATCATCATCGAGAAAGACCACCGCTTGCCGCGCATCGCAGCCTGCGCGCGCGAGTTCCTGGAGTTTGCCGAACGGCAAGGTATCGACATCGACAGCGAAGCTTTCGAAGCCGCGGACCGCTATGGCGACAGCCGCTCCGACCTGACCGGCCGCTATTCCGAATCGCCGTTCGAAACGCCGTCCGAGGAGGCGGCCGCCGACTACGTGTCGCTGGCGCCCGAGCTGAGCGGTCCGTTCGCGGAGTTTGGGCGGGCCGAAATTCGCGCCGTCGAGCAGCGTCTTGAGGAACTGCGCCTGGAACAGGAGCGGCTGGCCGCCGAACGCCACGCGGCCCAGGCGCTCGCCACCGAAAAGGAACAGTTGGAGCAGCACTGCGCCATGCTGGAAGCCGAGGTGACCCGGCTGTCGGCGGTGGCCGCCGAAGCGGTTAAACAGCGCGATCTGTGGCAGATGTCGGCCAATTCCGCCGAGGACCGGCTCCGCGCCATGCAGGCCGAGCTGGAGGGTCCATCCGACGCCAAAGGGCCGGACCGCAAATTCAACCAGTTGCGGCGTTTTCTGGCGCGCGAATTACACCCCGATCTGGCCGGCGCCGACGGGCCGGAGCGGGCCGTGCGGGAGGCGCTGTTCAAGCGGGTGTGGGCGAAGATCGAGCAGTTGCAGTAGCTCGCGTCCATCGAGGCCACCGGCTTGCCAAACCCGCGCCTGCCGCCTAGCCGCACGCAATGCCAAAGGCCGCCGGCGTATCAGAGGGGAACACAACCGGCGCTCGCGTGGCGGCCGAAAACATAAGCGTGATCCGCGGGGAGCGGCTGGTGCTGGACAGCATCACGCTGTCCGTCCCGTCCGGCGGCGCGCTGCTGCTGACCGGTCCCAACGGTGCCGGCAAATCCACCCTGCTGCGCGTGCTGGCCGGGCTGCGTCGCCCCGATGCCGGCCGTGTGCTGCTCGACGGCGATGCCGAGTTGTCGGGGAAAATCGCCTATCTGGGCCACAAGGACGCCATCAAGCCCGGCCTGACCGCCGCCGAAAACCTGTCCTTCGCGGCCGCCATGTCGGGCCATGACGTCGCCGATCCGATGGGCCGTCTTGGTCTTGCGCCGCTGGCGAACCTGCCCGCGCGCATGCTCTCCGCCGGGCAGACGCGGCGGCTGGCGCTCGCCCGCATGGCCGTCTCCGGGATGCCCGTGTGGCTGCTGGACGAGCCCACGTTGGGCCTGGACACGGCTTCGGTTGCCGCATTCGGCGACATGCTGGCCGCCCACCGCGCCAATGGCGGGTGCGTGGTCGCCGCCACCCACTTGCCGCTTCCCCTGCCCGGAGCGGAAGAACTTTCCTTGCCGGGCCGACACGCATGATGTTTCTACGTGCGCTGCTGGCCCGCGAACTGCGGCTGGCGTTGCGGCATGGTGGCGATACGGCGGGCGCGCTGCTGTTTTTCTTCGTCACCGGTGCGCTGTTCCCGTTGGCGATCGGTCCGGCGCCCGAAACCCTGGCCAGGATCGCCCCGGGAATCGTCTGGGTCTGCGCTCTGCTCGCCGCCTTGCTGCCGCTGGACCGCCTGTTCGGCGCCGATCACGAGGATGGCGCGCTGGACCAGCTTCTGCTGGCCGGCCCGCCGAGCTTGCTTGCGCTGGGCAAGGCGGTATCGCACTGGCTGATCACCGGCGTGCCGCTGCTGGCCGCGGCCGCGCCGCTGGCGATCATGCTGCGTCTGCCCGCCGCCGCACTTCCCGCGCTGCTCGGCGGCCTGGCGATGGGCAGCCTGATCTTGTCGCTGCTGGGGACGGCTTGCGCGGCCATCGGTACTGGGCGCCAGGCGAGGCGGGGTGTTGCTGCCGGTGCTGGTGCTGCCGCTGGCCGTACCGGTGCTGATCTTCGGCGCCGGTGCCGCGGATGCCGCGTCCGCCGGGTTGCCGGTGCGGCCGCATCTGTTGTTGCTGGGGGCGATGCTGGCGGCTTGTCTGCCACTCTGTCCTGTAGCAGCAGGGGCTGCCTTGAGAGAGTAAGAAGTTCTCTCTTGGAAGAAAGAACCAAAGAACTTTTGTCAGTCAGGCGCGCCAGTCCGGAACAGTCTTCGCTTCCTTAAACTTTGCACCCCACAACCTGCCAGCCACTCGCCCCATAACGCACCCCACCCGGCAACATGCTGTAAACCCGCCACGCATAGCATCCCGTCTCCGGCGCCAGCGTGGCGGTCAGCGAGGTTGCTTGCTCCTGCACGGGGGTCCACGCTGCCTTTCCCGGCACGGCCACGCTCACCACATACCGCAACGGCAGCGAGGGCGCGTCGGGCGCGGTCCACACCAGCTCCGCCGGGCGGGTGCCGGCGCTGGCCAGCAGCTTGGCGGCCGGCGGAAGAGTGTCGGGCGCCGCGGGCGCCATATCGGCGAGCTTCGCGCGCAGCGCACGCGCACGCTGCCGGGCGATCGGCACGTGGCCCACGGCCAGGTCAAGCCAGGCCAGCGCGGCCGCCTCGTTATGCGGCACGCCATCCCCGGCCTGGTAGAGCCGCGACAGGTTCAGCGCCGCCCGCGCATTGCCGTGCAAGGCGGCGCGCGCATACCACATCGCGGCCTGGGCACGATCGCGGCCCACGGACTGGCCGTCATCCAGCATCACCGCCGCGTTGAACGCGCCCTCCGCCATGCCGGCCGAGCCGGCGCGCCTGTACCAATCCAGTGCCACGGCCGCGTTCGGCGCCACGCCCTGGCCCAGATCGTACATCAGGCCGAGCTGATAGGCCGCGCGCGCGTCACCCGCGGCGGCCTGATGCTCCCATTGATGGCGCAGGAAAGCTGGTTCGGGCGGTGTGGCCGCCGGTGCCGCGGCCGCCAATCCCAGCAGCAGGAACGCCGGCCGCCGGCCCGCGCGACGCACGATCAGCGCCACGTAATCTCGACACGACGGTTCTCCGGCTGCGGCACGCCCTGGTCGGCCGCCACGGCCGGATCGGTCTGTCCCTTGGCCAGAAGCTGGAACCGTGACGTGGGAAGGCCGCGCGCCACCAGGGCGCGCAACACCGCGCGGTCCCGCTCCTGCGACAGCAGCAGGTTGCGGTCCGGCGAGCCGACCGAGTCGGTCGCCCCACTGATGATCATCACGATCGGGTTGCCCTCACGGAACGTGCGTGCCGCCTGGTCCAGCACCGCCTGGCCGTCCGCACCCACGCGCGTGCTGCCCGAGTCGAAATGGATCACCAGCGGCGCGGGCCTGGTCGCGGCATCAGCGGCCGGTGCAGCAGCGGCGGCCGGCGCCGGGGCGGGTGCCTGGGGCGGCGCGGCGGCCGCCAGGCAGGGCAGAGCGAGCAGAGTGGCTGTCAGCAGGCGACGGTTCATTGCGGTCCTCCTTGGCGGGGTTGGTGCCGGGGCAACGCCGGCAGGGTGATCCGTATGGCGCCGGGCAGCATGGCGGTGCCCGGGGGAACTGGTGATTGATGAACCCGGTCGGCAAACTCGCCGAGCACCGCCGCCACAGTCCGGGCCAGCGCGGCGTCCTCCGCGTAGAAATAGGCAATTCCTGGCGGCTGCCGTGTGCCGGTCGGCTGTGCCGGACGCACCGTCATGCCGGCACCCTGCAGCCTGGTGGTCCAGTCGGCCGCCTCCCGGGCAGCGCCTGGATCGCCCGCCGGAACCGCCAGAACGATCTCTGGAAGCGCGGTCGCCTCCGGCAGTGCCGGCAATGCCGCTTCGGCCGGGGGTGCCGCCAAGGGGGGCGGTGTAGCAGGGACCGAGCGCGACGGAACGGCCGCAAGACCATCCAGCTCAGACCGTGGAGCAGTGTGAGGCACCGCCACAGGCGCAAGCGTGACGACGGGCAGCGTCGCCGGGGCAGCGGGTGCGGCCACGGGCGCCGCCGGCGAAGGGGCCAGCACGATGGGTGTCGGCGCCCCGTGGTCGATCAGCAGCCCCGAACCGGGCGAGTGCCAGGCAAGCACGCCCGACAAGACAATGACCGTGATCAATCCCGCGGCGATGTAGATCTCGGCGCGATAACGCGGGTGAAGCGGATTCAACCGCAGGCGAACCGAGGGCTCCGCCTGCAACACGGCAGGACCCTGCGCGGCGCTGTCGTGCGCGCCGCCAGCAGCGCGCGCCAGGTGCAACAATTCATCCTGGGCCGCGAACCGGTGTTCCTGCGTCGGATCGGAAAGGGCGGGCTCGGCCGCCGGTATGGGCTCCTGCGCGGCTGGCTCGAGCGTCTCGTTGGCCGATACCGACTCGCCAGGCGCCCCCTCCATGGGCGTGGAAGCTGCTTCGACCCGTCGACGGATATCGACCAGGCGCATCCTGGCGACCTTGGAGTTGGGGAACCGCGCCGCCGTCTCGGCACTCAGCCGGAGCGCCTCATCGAGCTGCCCGGCTTCCTCGAGCACCTGTGCCAGCCGCAAGCGAAGGCCGATCTTCTCCGGATTTGCGATCAGGCGGCGGTTCAGCCACGCGGCGCGGACCTGCGGATCGACGCCGTCCTGGCCGCTTGTGACCACGTCATCGGTCACATCGGCCATCCCAACACCTCCAAGCAGCCGTTACATCTCGTTCACGGATTACGACTCACGATCGGGGTAAGATGCGCGGCCATCGGTGCCGTCCTATCACGAACTGGTGAGGCGCGTCGCGCCGATCGTGCCGCTTCAGTGATGTCCCGTGGCCGGCGGCGTCGCCGAAGGCGAGGCGGTCGAAGCGGGCGCAGCCGGTGCCTGCACCGGCATCGTGGCCGGCCCTGGCGGAACGGCAGGGGCGGGCGCGCCGGCCTGCAAGGGTGCGCTCATCGCCGGCGGATGGGTGGCATACCGGTCCACGTCCCGCAACTGGCTGCAACTATATAGCCGTGGGACGAAGATATAGCAGGCGAACACGAACAGCCCGAGCGCCATCCAGTAGGAGCTGGTGCGGGCGGCGCGGTGCGATTGAAGCCAAAGCTCCACGATCGGGAGCGGCGGATGCGGCGCCTGCGCCACAATGCCGGTCACCTGTCCGGGCGGATAGCGGCCGGCGCGTTCATGGAGATAGTCCCGCACTTCATCCGGCCCGCGCAACTCCAGCGCGATGAACCAGCGGCGCAGGTCGTCCGGGTTATAATAGACATATTCATACTCGCCCAGCTGCTGGCGCCAGAACTGGGCGATCCGGATTTCCTCGATGAAGTCCACGCCCGCCATTGCAAGACCTCGATCCTAGTCGGCTGACCAATTGCCGAAATGCCCGATCATATACCCGGCCGTCGGATGGCCGCCACATCACATGGCAACCTCCGGCACCTCCGGCACGCCATATCCTCGCATGAAAAGGTCAACGGCACGTGTCACCACCTGCTCGATCTGCGCCTCGCTCGGCATGCCGATCAGATGCAGCCGGCGCCGCATGGACAGCTTGGTCTGGATCAGCGCGAAGAACTGTTCGGCGGCGAACTCTGCGTCCGCCACGCGCAGGCGCCCCGCATCCGTGCTGCGGCGCAGATAGGCCGACAGATGGCTCACGCCGCGCGCCGGTCCTTCCGCAAAGAACGCCTGCGCCAGCTCGGGAAATTTCTCCGCCTCGGCCACGACCATGCGGTAGATGACCAGGCCTGCGTCCGATAGCAGCATGGACATCATGCGCCGGCCGATATGGTGCAGGACGTCGGCCGGCGGCGTGTCGGCATGCAGCTCGTCGAACGCCAGCACGATCCAGCGCGTACACTCCCGATGCATGTAGGCGGCGAACAGCTCCGCCTTGCCGCAAAAATAATTGTAGAGCGTGCCCTTGGAAACGCCCGCCTCGGCCGCGATACGCGACATGCTGGCCCCTTCGAACCCGTCCAGCGCGAATACCCGGGCCGCGCCGTCCAGTATCTGCGATCGCTTGCACGGGTCGGCGGTGTCGGGCGCGGCCGTGGTGGCGCTGGCCATAGGTGCTCCCCTGGACTGTCACACACGATCGGGGCAAAGGAAGCAGCATGTCAACGCTGACCGAACCGATCGGTCAGGCACCCGCATCGACGATCGCCGAGCAGAGGATTCCTGTCATGGTGCGCCGCCCATCCCTGCTCCCGCGCATGTGCCAGGCGACAGTGGCCGGGCTGGCCGTCACCCTGGCCGGCTGCACCGTTGGCCCCAACTTCCAGCCGCAATCGATTTTCTCGCCCGTCGTCCTGGTTCTCTGCCCGCCATGCCTCCCCGCAGGTCGTCGTGGCCAGCGAACCGGTCAGCGAACCGATCGATCCGGGTTGGTGGACCCTGTTCCACGATGCCGAGCTGACCTCGCTGGAGCAGCGGGTGGGGGCGGCGAACCTGAACGTGCGCCTGGCTACCATCCGCCTCGCGGAAAGCCGCTCGCAGCGCCAGATTACCGGGGCGGACCAGTTTCCCACCCTGACCGGCAGCGGCTCCTACACGCGGGAGCGGGTGAGCAACAAAGGCGTGGTCGGCATTTTCGGCGGCGGTGGCGGGTCCGGCGGCAGTTTCGGCAGTAACGGGGGGGCGGCCAGCGGTACCACGGGGCGGATGGGCGCCATTCCGAGCAGTGCCGGCGGGGGCGCCCTGCAACCCTTCAACCTGTGGCAGTACGGGTTCGATGCGTCCTGGGAGCTCGATTTGTGGGGCCGGGTGCGGCGCGAGGTGGAGAGCGCCGACGCGTCGCTCGAGGCCTCGGCCGACGCACGGCGCAATTCCCTGCTCTCGGTGCTGGCGGAAGTGGCGCGCGACTACGTGCAGCTGCGCGGCCAGCAGACCCAGCTCGCCATCGCCCGGGAGAACATCGCCACCGAAACCGAATCGCTCCAGCTCAGCCGCGACCGGTTTCGCGGCGGCCTCACGACCGAGCTGGACGTGGCCAACGCGGCGGCCCAGTTGCGCAGCACCCAGGCCGAGTTGCCGATGCTGGAGCAGCAGCAGGACCAAAGCATCAACGCGCTCAGCTTTCTTCTCGGCGAGGCGCCGCAGGCACTGCGTACCGAGCTGGTGACCGCCCGACCCGTGCCGCCGGTGCCTCCGCGCGTGCCCGTGGGCGTGCCGTCCGAACTGGCGCGCCGCCGGCCCGACATACGCCAGGCCGAGGCGCAGCTGCACGCGGCCACCGCCGATATCGGCGTGGCGGTCGCCGATTTCTATCCAAAAATCACGCTGGACGGGAGCTTGGGGCTACAAGCGCTCAAAGCCAAGGATCTCGGGAATTGGGCGGCGCGCCAATACGGCCTCGGCCCCACCATCAGCATCCCGATCTTCGAGGGCGGCCGCCTGCGGGCAACCCTGGAACTCCGGAAAGTGGAGCAGCAGGAAGCGGCGCTGAACTACCAGCAGACGGTGCTGCAGGCCTGGCACGACGTCGATAACGCGCTGACCGCCTATGCCGACGAACAACGCCGCCACGACGCGCTGGCCGAGGCGGTGGCCCAGAACCGGCTGGCTGTGCGCCTGGCCCGCGACCGCTACACCCAGGGCGTGGAGGATTTCCTCAACGTATTGGAGGCCGAGCGCAGCCTGCTTTCGGCGCAGCAGCAACTCGCCGACAGTGCCACGAACGTGTCGTCCAACCTGGTGCAGTTGTATAAGGCACTGGGTGGCGGCTGGGAGCAGGACTACCCAGTGGCTGCGCGATAACCGCCACAACCGGCTCAGTATCCCCGTCCGGGCTCCTCCACCCCGGCACGGTGTCGAGCCCGGCCCAGAGCATCATCCGGTCGAACGGAATCGCCCGATCGGATGGTGATGCCCGCCAAAACAATGCGCTGGAGCTTGGTCCGTGAGCCAATGCGACCGGCTGATGCTCTAGCCGGCGCCACGCGCGGCCAGCCACACAGGCACAGCCATGGCAGGCAGCGGCCGGGAGAACAGAAAACCCTGGAAGGCATCCACGCTCAGCGGCCGTACCCGGTCCAGACAGGCCTGGTCCTCGATCCCCTCGGCGATCACAAATCGGTCGCGGGCTTTGGCCGCGCCCACGATCGTCTCCAGCAATTCCTGGCCCTGCGGGTCCGATACCAGGGTGCCATCCACCTTCAGCACGTCGAACGGCAGGTCGATCAGGTCGCGCCAATGCGGCAAAGCCGGGCCGGCATCGTCGATGGCCGTGCGGAACCCGTATTCCCGCCACGCCTCCAGCGATCGGCCCAGCGCGTCCAGGTCGGGCGCCGCGCGCGACTCCAGCACTTCCAGCAGGACGCGCGAGGGTGACAGCCCGGCCACCGCGCACAGCTCCAGCCCGCGCTCCAGCGATCCCTCCGACATCACGCTCGTGAGCGGCAGGTTGAGCGAGACGAACAGCGTATTGCGCAGGAGCTGCCGGGCGATCTCGATGAATGTCCGCGCCGCCGCGATGCCGGTCAGCACACGCTCCCGCCCGCCTGCCAGCGTCACGGGAATGAAATCGCGTGGGTGCAGGATGCCGTGGTTCTGGCTGTGCACCCGCGCCAGCGCCTCCAGACCGATCGGCGTCAGCCCGTGCGCGGCCACGATCGGCTGGAATTGCATGCGCAGATCGCCGCCATGCAGCGCCGCCACAATGTCATCGACACCGAACGGCGTTGCCGGTTTGGGCATGGCCGGTTCCTGCCAGATCGCATCCAGCGCGTCGGCGTCGGCGCCGGCGAGGCAGCGCACGCCCTTGGCGCCGCCCTGCACCGTGAACCCGAGCAGCAATAGCGGGGTCGGCCGGAGCGTCACCTCGTCCAGCATGCCGGCCAGCGTGTCGATCTCACGCGTGCCCAGGGGCGCACTGGCGATCACGTGATCGTAGATGCGTGCCGGATCGAGCATCCACGCGATGGCCGCTGGCACGTCGGGCACGATGTCCAGCCGCGCACCGACCCGGTCGGCGCCAGCTCGCACGAATGCTCGCCAAGCTGGATCGTCGCCGACAAGCAGCAGCCGCAAACCGACAGGCGCGTTCACATTTTTTTCCACTGTGTGCTCAATTAGCAGCACGGCCGCCGGAGTTGAAGCCGGTTAAGACAGCTTGGGTCAGCGGCGGGCGCGCAGCGCGGTTGCCAGCGTTCCGTCATCCAGCACGTCCAGCGCCCCGCCGATCGGCACGCCTTGCGCTACCCTGGTGATGCGCACCCGAGAGGATGAGAGCCGGTCGGCCAGCCAATGCGCGGTAGCTGCGCCATCCACGGTCGCCGACAATGCCAGGATCACCTCGCCCACGTTCGTCCCGTGCAGCCTGGCGAGCAGCGGTGTCACATTGAGGTCGTCGGGGCCGGTGCCGGCCAGGGCGGACAGCGCGCCGCCCAGCACGTGATACAGCCCCTCGTAAACCCGGGTCCGTTCCAACGCCCACAAATCGCCCACTGTCTCGACCACGCAAACCATGCTCCGGTCGCGTTCGGGATCGGCGCAGATGGAGCAGGGCGACTGGCTGTCCAGATTGCCGCATTGCTCGCACGTCCTGACCGAGCGGGCGGCAGCCGACAGGGCATGGGCCAACGGCAGCATCCGGGTCTCGGGGGCTTGCAGAAGTTTCAGCACCAGCCGCCGGGCGCTGCGCTGTCCCAAACCGGGCAATTTCGCGAACAGCCCGATCAGCGTGTCGAGTTCGGGACCTCCCATGATTTAGATGTCGGTCGTCAGCTGCCAGTCGTCAGAAAAGCTGTCGATGGTGTGATCAGAACGGCAGTTTCAGCCCCGCCGGCAGCTCCATCCCGCCTGTCACCCGGCTCATCTCCTCGGCCATCATCGCGTCAAGCCGCTTTTTCGCATCGGCATGCGCGGACACCAGCAAGTCTTCGAGCATCTCGATCTCCGCCGGATCGGCCAGCTTCGGGTCCAGCTTCACACGACGCAGCTCGCCCTTGCCGCCCAGGGTGACGCGCACCATGCCCGCGCCGGACTGGCCGTCGGCCTCCATGGCCTCAACCTTGGCCTGCATCTCGGCCATCTTCGCCTGCATTTGCGAGGCCTGCTTCATCAGGCCGGCTATATTCTTCATGGTTCACTCTCCCAGTTGGTCGGCCCAGGCGACGGGGACGTCATAGAAATCGGCCGGTTCCACAAGCTCCGAATCGTCAGGGAGCGGACCTCTCGCCTCACCGCCCAGCATTATCTCGGCAGGTAGGCCATAGCTGTCGGCGGCCGGGTCACGCACCGCCTCGATCCGTGCGCCGGGAAACGCCGCCATGATCGCCTGCACCAGCGGGTGGCCGGCCGCCGAGTGCCGGCGCGCCTGGTCGGCGGCCTGCCCCTGCTCGGCAAGGGTCGCCTCACCCCCCGAGGCAGCCAGCGCCACCGTCCAGCGCGCGCCCGTGACGCGCAGCAGCAGGGCCGCCAGGCGCGGCGCGAGGTCGCGCGGCGCATCGGCCTGCGGGCGCAGCTCGATCACTGGCGGCGCGAAGCGGACCAGGTGCACCGAGTGCAGCAGATGGCCGTGCAGCAGCATCTCCCGCTCCGCGGCCGCCAGCGCCAGCACATCCCGGAACGAGGCCAGCCGCGGCAGCTCGGCCGGAGCTGGTTCGGCCGAAGCAAGCGCCCTCGCTGCCCCACCGCCTCGGGCTTCCGCGTACAACGCCGGCGCCGCGCCACCATTGCTCGACCTGGGCGGGCCGGGCCGTGGAAGCGCGGGCGTCTCACCCGCCTGCAGCCGCCGGACCAGCTCGCCAGGCGGTGGCAGGTCCGCCACGTGGCACAGGCGGATCAACACCATCTCGGCCGCCGCCCGCCGGTCCGCCGCGGTTTCCACCTCGGCCGCTCCCTTGAGCAGCATCTGCCACGCGCGCCCCAGAACCGGAACGGTCAGCGCGTCGGCCAACGCCGCGCCGCGCGTCCGCTCGGCTTCCGGCAGCTCCTGGGTGGTGCGCAGGCCAGGGATGGCCTTGAGGCGCGACAGCGTGTGCGTCAGCTCCAGCAGATCGCCCAGCATCTGTCCGAAATCGGCGCCCTGCGCATAAGCCCGGTCGGTGATGGCAAGCGCGTCGGCCGCCCGCCCGCCCATCGCCGCCTCCATCAGCTCGAACACGGCGCCTCGGTCGGCCGCCCCCAGCATGGTCGCGACCGCCTCGCTGGTGACCAGCCCATCCTGCCCAGCCTGCGTTTCGCTCACCGCGATCGCCTGATCGAGCAGCGACAAGCCATCGCGCACCGAACCGTCGGCGGCGCGTGCGATCGCCGATAGCGCCTCCGGCTCGACCGCCACGTGCTCGGCGGCCGCCACCTTGGCGTAAAGCGCAGAAAGCTGAGCCACGGGGATCCGGCGCAGGTCGAAGCGCTGGCAGCGCGACAGCACGGTCACCGGGACTTTCCGAATCTCGGTTGTCGCGAACACGAATTTCACATGCGGCGGCGGCTCCTCGAGCGTCTTCAGCAGCGCGTTGAACGCGTTGCGCGACAGCATATGCACTTCGTCGATGATGAAGACCTTGGTGCGCGCCTGCATCGGGCGGAAGCGCGTCGCCTCGATGATCTCGCGCACGTCGTCCACGCCGGTGCGGCTGGCGGCGTCCATTTCCACCACATCGGGGTGCCGGTCGGCCAGGATGGCGCGGCAATTATCGCATACGCCGCACGGATCCGGCGTGGGCCCGCCCTGACCATCCGGTCCCACGCAATTCAGCGCACGGGCCAGGATTCGCGCCGTCGTTGTCTTGCCGACGCCACGCACGCCGGTCAGCATGAAGGCGTGCGCGATGCGCCCCAGTTCGAACGCGCGGCGCAGGATGCGCACCATCGCGTCCTGGCCGATCAGGTCATCGAAATTGGTGGGACGGTATTTGCGCGCGAGCACCCGGTAGGGCGTGGCCTCCACGGGCGCGGTTTTCGGCGCGGGCGGGGGCGGCGCATCGCCGAACAGGCCAGGCCCGTCCGGCACCGGCTCGGGCAGCAGATCCTGGTCGAGATCGTCAGACATGCGCTGGCAATAATGTCCGACGTAGGTGGGTGGGGTGGGAGGCCAACAAACGACCCGAGCGTTGACCCACTGCGGCTGCTTCCTTCCGGACCTGACCGGGTTGGCGGGGCGTCCGTCCGCCGCCGACCTCCCGGGCCGGACTATCGTGTGGCCGGACGTCCCGCGCAAGGGTCGGCCGCCCAGATAGGCGCGATCAGAGCCGGAACGCACCCGTCATCTGCAGCAGGTCGCGAAAGCGCTCGGCATCGGGCACCAGCCGCGCTTCGGACTCCTCCCCCTCCACCTCGCAGCCGAGATAGGCGTATAGATGGCCCAGCCGCCCGCACAGCCGCCATGTCTCCGGCCGGAAATGCGCATTGCTCATCAGCTCGATGACGCGCAGCCCGGGGGGCGAGAAGATGACATTGGCCAGATCCTCGCCATGGGCCGCCACGACAAAGGCGGCCTGGCGGAACAGATCGAGTTGCGCATGCTGCGAAAGCTGCTCAAGCACGACGTGTTCGAACCCTTCCTCCGTCAGGTACTGCTCCACCTCATGTCCAGGCTGCAGGCTGCCTGGATCGCCGCGCTTGATGAAGATGCGCTTCGTCGGCTCCCCTGGCCCGTCGAACGGCAGCAGCACGCGCGTCCTGAAATCCTGCAGCTGGGCCGCCGGCATGCACTCCGGCGCGCAATGGGCCGGGTAGAGCACGTCGTCGGCCCAGACGATGTCGGCGCCGCTCTCGATGGTGGTCATGCGGCTGAAGCCGGCGAGATTCATCACCTCCCGGTGTTCGAACCCGTCCGGCCCCCGCCGTGTCCGGGACGAGCTGGCCGGCAGCAGCAGGCGGGCGCCGCGCGGCGCATAGCGCATGACCGCGTCCAGCGCCGGCATGGCGCCCGTCAGCCAATTTGCGTAGCCGTCCAGCCCGGCATCATAGAAGACGACCAAAGGGCCATCGAGCCGCGGCGCCTCCTCCAGCGCGTCCCGCGAAGCCCACAGTCGACCCCGCCGTTCGGTAATCCCATGCGGCAGGCGTGCCATGCGCGACAGGGCGGACAGATCGCCGGTCGAGCCATCCTGATCGAAGATCATGCCCTCGCAGCCGCGCGCCAGCATGACGTAGCGTTTCTGCTCACGCCTGATCTGAAGCGTTTCGGGCACGAAGCCCACGGCCGGCTGCGTCTGCGTCTCCAGCCAGGCGGCGAACAGCTCCCGGTCGCGCGCCCGCGTGACCAGCGGCGGGGCCGCATACAAGGGTGGTGCCGCCGGCAAGGTCAGGCTGCACCGCTGCGTGCGCATGAACACCTCGCGTGTCCCAACCTCGGGCGGCGGCGGGGTTCGCCGCGCGAGCAGTTCGAACTCCCGGGCCATTTCGTAGTGCTGCGCCGAGCCGTCTGCCAGCTCCACCGATTCGGCGAAGTCATCGCCCGGCCGGATCACGAAAGACGGCGGGGCGGCGTAGGTGGCGCCACGCGCCGTCACCCGCCGCGTGTAGGAAGTCAGCGGCAGGGAATGACCGAGATCGATCTGATAAGGACCAAACGCCAGCGTGAAGCCCGGGACGAGGCGTATGTCGGCTTTTTCTAGGATTTGCCCACTGGGCCGCACGCGCCAGCGATGGGCCATGATGTGGCGAAGGTCGGCCAGGTCGTCGGGGCCGATCAGCAGGAATGTCTGCCAGCTTTGGCCTTCGTCGGGTTCCATCGTCACGTCGCGCTTGCCGGAGGCGGCGCTCAGCACGCCTGCCGCATTGCTGAACCGGACCATGCCGGCCCCGCCCGCGGCTTCCAGCGTCAACCCGCCCAGGGCAATCTGCAGGGCCGACGGAGCGGCAGAGTTGAAGACGAAATCCTGGCCGTCGGACCCGCTCATCCACACCGGGTCCTGCACAAGGCGCTGGCGCGCGCCATCCACGCGCAATACCGCGCCATGCCAGGTCAGGACGTTCATGGCCTACCTTTCCAAGATAGAGCATGACCATAGTACGGGACATGTTCGTTCACAAATAGATACGATCGCGCGAGGGTGGCTAGCCGACTATTTCTCGACGAACGCCTTCTCGATCACGTACTCGCCCTGTTTTGCGTTGGTGCCTTCCTGCCAGCCGCCCTGCTCGAACCACGCGCCAAAATCGGCGAGCAGACCCGGACTGCCGCACAGCATCACCCGGTCCTGCGTCCGGTCCACCGGCGGCAGGCCCAGATCGGTCGGCAACTTTCCGGAAAACATCAGCTCCGTTACCCGCCCCTGGTTGCGGAACGGCTCGCGCGTCACGGTCGGGTAATACAGCAGCTTGTCGCGGGCGAACTCGCCCAGCAGCTCGTGGACGTGCAACTCGCGAGAGATCTGGTCCTGATACGCAAGCTCGGCCACTGTTCGGCACCCATGCACCAGCACCACGCGCTCGAACGGCTCGTACGTATCGGGATCCTTGATCAGGCTCATGAACGGGGCCAGCCCGGTGCCGGTGCCGAGCATGTACAACGTGCGGCCCGGCAACAAGCTTCGTGCCAGCAAGGTTCCCACCGGCTTCTTGCCGATCAGCACCGTGTCGGGCGGCGTGATGTGCTGCAGCTTCGAGGTTAGCGGCCCATCCGGCACCTTGATGCTGAGAAACTCGAGCGTCTCTTCCCAATGGCCGCTGACCATGCTGTAGGCCCGCAGCAACGGCCGGCCATCGATCAGCAGGCCGATCATGGTGAACTGCCCGCTCTCGAAGCGAAACGCCGGGTCGCGGGTGCAGGTGAAGCTGAACAGACTGTCCGTCCAGTGATGCACGGACAGCACTTTTTCCTCGTAGAACGCACTCATTCAGGTATCGGCTTTCAGGTCTCAGGCGTCAGATAGGGCGGCGCGTTCCTGAAGGAGGGGGGTCAGCCGGTCAAGGATGGCGGCCAGCGCCGCCTCCCAGGTAAAGAGTGCCGCCTGCGCCAGGCAGGCGGCGCGCAGGGCAGGGCCGTGGGCGCGGCGGCGGGTCAGCATCTCCAGCAGCGCACGGTGCATATCGGCCGCCGAGAGCGGGTCGAAATAGCTGCAGACCCGGCCACCCACCTCGGGGATGCTGGAACTCCACGATGCCACGCAGGGCGTGCCGGCAGACAGGCTCTCCAAGACGGGAAGGCCAAATCCCTCGAACAGCGAGGGATACAGGGTAGCCTCGGCACCCGCCAGCAGAAGGTATTTCTCGTAGTCGCCCACAAAACCGGTGAACACGATGCGTCCAGCCGCCCGCGCCGGCTCCAGTCTCTTGGGCAGGCTATGCTGCTCCTCAAGCCAGCCCATCTTGCCGGCGATCACCACGCGGTGCGTGTCCAGAAGCTCCGGCGCCAGGTCCAGCATGTCGAACACCAGGCTCATGTTCTTGCGCGGCTCGCGCGTGCCCAGGATCAGCAGATAGGGCTCGGCGCCGCCGGGCGACAGCGCATTGGCGGCACGGACGGGAAAATCGGCCGGCCAGGCAACACCGTTATGGGCCACCACCATACGCTGGGGATCGACCCCCAGATACGCCGACACATCGTCGCGAGAGGCGGACGACACGCAGGCCACCACATCGTCGCTCGCGATGTCGGCCATCATCGCCTCCATGTGGTGGTCCACATTGCCCTTGATGTGGAAATAGGGGAGCACCAGCGTCGAAAGGTCGTGAAACACGCTGCATTCCAGGTCGAAGGCCCGCCGCAGCGGCTTGACGGACGGAAACAGCCCCAAGGTCGGCGTGCGGCGCGCGCCCGGTTGCACCGGGCGAAGCACCGGCAACAGCCCGGCCCTGGCCCGTCCCGACACGATCTCCCGCTTCAGGAACAGCCCCGAATTGCGGGCCAGAGCGTCCAGCACCGTCGCGCGCCGCACCAGCGTGGTGCCCAGAAAGAAGTTCAGCCGCTCCGGGTCGCAGGCCAGCAGCGCGCCCGCCAGACCGGCCGCCACCACCGGTATGCCCGTCCATTGCCGCTCCAGAAGGGGCGAGATGTCGTAGAAGATTTCGACGCCGCTCGCCCGTAGCGCCGCCGCGTGCTCCGTCAGGCTCGTCACGTTCACGCAGGCCCGGCTTGCAGGGCCGCGTCACCGACGGGCCGGGAGATGCCGCCCCGCCTAGCCCGGCCGCCTTGCCGCGATGGCCGGGGGGATTGGGCCAGCAGCCCGGGCAGCGCCCGGAACGAGGGTAGGCGGGCCGGAAAGGTCAGCGTGCCGCAGCGCGTCTCCGCCTCCACCCAGATCGCCTCATCGGCAAACACCCGTGCCACGCCCGGCGGCGCTGCGTGCGTGCCCGGGTCGATCAGCACCGGCGCGATCCCGCAGGCCGACAGACGGGCCAGTGTCCACCCATGCTCCGGGTCGTTGCCGTCCACCCAAGCCCGGCTGGCCGCGCGCGCCAGGCTGGCCACCGCGGCCAGGCTGCCCGTGCGGGCCAGGTGGATGGCGGCCAGAAAAGCCGCCGGCTCATGCGCCGCATCGCGCAGCCGCCCGATCAGCCGGCGTATGATGCCGGTCTGGCCCACATAGTTGAACGGCAGCAGCACAAGCCGTGGCATCGCCGCCTGCCCTGGCCGGGGCGCGGACACATACAGGCGCGCCAATCGCTCGAGCAGATGCGGCACGATGCTTCCAGGATGGTCCATGTTCCACGGCACCAGTACCCGCGCGCGCCGGTCGGTGTCGTCGGCCAAACCAGGGCCCCGGCTGCGCACCGGCCCCGCGGCCCAGGCGAGAGAGCGGAATTCGGCGAGCGACACCAGATCGAGACCGTGGTCCGGCGACTCCAGACCATTCACGACCGGCGTGAACCCGGCCAGGTCGGCCGCCACGCAGGCCGGTGGCAATCGGGAAGACGGGATAGGCGCCCCCAAAACCGTATGCAGCCGCGGCCTGTCGGTGCCGTAGCAGAACACCCGCTGTATGGCGGCCGGCAGCACCAGTCCGGAGGCAAACGGATGATGGCTGGCGGTCAGTGGCGCGGCAGACCCCTGCTCGGCCAGCACACAGCCATTGCGCACGCCCTTCAGCACCCGCGCCGACCGCGCCCCGCCGAACCGCAGATGCACCAGCCGGCCACCCTGCCCCGCGGGCGCCCGGCCGCCCAGCTTGCGCCACGCCGCCCGCAGGCTGCCGGCATCGGGAAACATCTCGGGAAATGGCGCAAAGAACATGCGGTCCGAAAGCCCGGTCGCGGCTGCCGCGAAGGCGAGCAGCTGAGACTCCGCACCCAGCAGCACCTGCGGCAGCGCCACCTCGCCAACCGGGATCAGCGCGGCGCTGTGACGCCGCAACGGCCCGGGGCAGCTCAGCACCAGCGCCGACACGTTCCCCCAGCCTGGCAGTCGGTCCATGGTTGCCTCCGAAGGCCCGCGCTACCTGTCTTGCGCGCGAATCGGTTACAACGAACCTTACAGCCACGCGAGGCCAACGACCGCTCGCCGAAAGTGAGGCCGCCCCTGATCGAGGGACATATCGAATCGGTAACCGAGCACGGTGTGATCTGCGGCTGGCTACGCCACAGCGCCTGGAAGGCGCCCAGCCACGTGCAGGTCCTGCACCGCGACCGACATCGTGGCCGAAGCCGTCGCGCGCGATTTCCGGCGCGACCTGCTGATGAGCGGCCACGGCCACGGACATTACGGGTTCCTGGCCCGCCTGCGCACCGCCTTGCCGCCTGGCCCGTGCCGCGTCGTGCTGCACCTGCCGCTGGTGGGGGTGGATGCGCCGATGGCCGTGCATGTGCCAAACTTGGCGCCCGCCCGTGCCGCCACGATTGAAGACCTGCTGCGCGCCGCCGAACGTTGGACCACCGCCGACCTGCAGCTTCGCCCCTACTGCCTCGACATGGCGCGCCAGCACGCGGCCCAAGGCACCCCCCGATTCGTCGACAGCGCGTTCCGCTTGATGCTGGAGCGCTGGCCCTCGCCCGCCGAGGCACGGTCCTACGCGGCAGCCCTGGACGCCGGGCGGATCGGGCCGCAAGCGGTTCTGGAAGAGCTGCTCACCAGCCGCGAGCGCGCGGACATGGCGCCTGAGCTAGCCTCGCCCTACGATCCGGAATTCCCATTCTCCGCCATCGAGGGATGATGCGCCCGAAATCTTCGTCACCACGGACAGGCCGTCCGTGACCGGCGCCCAGGACCGGATTGCACGGCTGGTGGACGAGCTGATGCTGGTCTCCGTCGTGGTCGCGGGCGAAGGGGAGGCCGGTCTGGCCGCCGCGCTGGAACAGGCCGGCGCGTCAGCTTCCGTGCTGGCGGCCCAGGGCGATGCGTCTGGCTACGATCTGGCCATTTTGCTGGCCCGCCCGGAACGGGCAGCCAGTCCGGACGTCCGCGCGTCGGTCACCTCGCTGTCGGCGGCCAGCGAACGCCTGCTCTTCGCGCCCGTGCCGCTGCACGGCGCCGAAGATGCGAAGCCGGACGGCGTGCTGCCGGAGCTGCCGCAATGGTTCGAGCTGTTCGCGGAGTTCGGCTACCAGCCGGTGATCGAGTTCGATGCGGGTTTCCTGGCACCCGGCGCCTTCCTGGTGGATCGCGCCGCCATCGCCGCCGAAGGTGATCTGGCCGCCTTCGCCGACCGGCTGCAATCGCCCGGCGCCCCGCCCAGGGCGGACGGGGCTGCCCCGCCGGCCACGGCCGCCACGCCGCCCATCGCCGCCGCCGAACACGCGGCCGAACTCGCCACCCTGCGGGTCTCCCTCGCGGCCAGCCGTGCCGAGGCGGATGCACTCGCGGCGCGGCTGGCCGAACTCGGCGCGCAATACGAGCAGGCACGGCACGCCCTGGCCCAAGCCCAGGCGCAGACCGCAGGCTGGGAAAGATTGCGCGATTGGGTCCGTGCCTGCGTCGCCGACCCAGCGCGTGATACGATCGAGCATCTGGCCCGCGATCTGCCACGCCTGAATGCGCTGCGTGACCCCGCCACGCCCGTAAGCCTTCCGCCGGCCACGCGGCGCCGTCCATGGACCCGCATTTTCCGGCAGCGCGGCCCCACGCCGGTGCCGGCCCTGCTGCGCGACGCGGCACTGGTGCGCGCCAGCCCTCTTTTCGATGCCGCGTGGTACGCCGCCTCGATCCCGGAGCTGTCGCAAGCGCCGCTGGACCCGGTGTTCCACTATTTGCTGGTCGGCGCCGCCCAGGGTGCCGATCCCGGGCCGTGGTTCGACAGCGCCGCCTATCGTGCCTCCCATCCCGAACTCGCCCCCCACGACGTGCCGCTCGTGCACGCCATCAGGTCGGGTGAAGCGACGGAGATCGCTCCGGGGTAGTAGCCCGGCAACACTCAACCAAAAATAGTGCGGACCCGATACAATGCCGCCCAAACGGACTTGGCGGAACCGGCGCGCTTATTACGGTTGTGGGATGCGTCGATTTGCCCTGGCCGCCCTGTTGCTCACCGGCTGCGTTTCCAACCCCGACAACCTCCCCGATGCCCCGCTGGCGGCCGATGCGCCGCAAACCTATCGCGTGCAGGTGGGCGATGTGCTGGGCATACGCCTCTATATGGCCCCGGAGCTCGACGAGGACGTGACCGTGCGGCCGGATGGCCGGATCACCACCACGCTCGCCCGCTCGACTCCAGGCCGCCGGGCGCACGCCGGACGAGATCGAGGCCGATTTGCGCGCCCAATACGCCACCGAGCTGAAGAACCCGCAGCTCGCCCTGGAGGTGAAATCCGCATCCCCCGCCCGGGTCTATGTCGCCGGCGAGGTGGTGGCACCCGGCGAGTTCAGCGCACTCGGGCCAAACCTCACCTTGCTGCAGGCGGTGGCCAAGGCCGGCGGGTTGCGCACCGCCGGCGACGACCGTCACGTCTTCATCCTGCGCCGCGGCGCGGGCGACAGCCCCGTCGGTACTCGCCACCCGCTATCGCGCGGCCATGAGCGGCCAGGACCCGGCGGCCGATGTACGTCTGGCGCCCTTCGATGTTGTGTATGTGCCGAAAACCGGCATCGGCCAGATCTACATCTGGTTCAACCAGCACGTGCAGCAATTCGTGCCCGTCAGCTGGGGTTTCTCCTACAACATCGATCCGCTGGTGAACACCACCAAGCACTGACGCGATCACTGTTCCGGCGGGGCACTTTCCCGGACCACGGATCGCCGGAACCCACTTCCGCTTCCGCGGTTGACGCGCGGGAGGTACGCGATGGCCCAGCAGATCGAAATCGATCCGTCCGCCGTGACCGGACATGACGATGAAGGCGTCATGGTGGTGGCCCCCGACCTGGCCTACCGCCGCCTGGGTATCGTCAATATTATTCTCGCGGGGCTGCCCGGTGGTCCGTGGACACTTATCGATGCCGGGCTGCCCGGCACGCAGCACCTGATCGAGCATGCGGCCGAAACCCGTTTCGGTGGCGCCCCGCCAGCTTCCATCGTCATGACCCACGGTCATTTCGACCATGTGGGGGTGCTGGAAAGCCTGGCCGCCAAATGGGACGTGCCTGTCTATGCCCATGCCGCGGAGCGTCCCTATCTGGACGGCACCTCGTCCTACCCGCCACCTGACCCGCATGTCGGTGGCGGCCTCATGTCGCGCCTGTCGCCCTTATACCCTCGCAGCCCGGTCAATCTCGGCGACCGGCTGCGCACCCTGCCGGAAGATGGCAGCATACCGACCATGCCCGGCTGGCGCTGGCTGCACACGCCCGGCCACTCGGTGGGCCACGTCTCGTTCTGGCGCGAGGCCGACCGATCACTTATCGCCGGGGACGCGTTCATCACCACCGCCCAGGAAAGCGCCTACGCGGCGGCGACGCAGGCGCCGGAGCTGCACGGGCCGCCGATGTATTTCACCCATGATTGGCAGGCGGCACGCGACAGCGTGCGGCGCCTGGCGGCGCTGCGCCCGGAGCTGGCCGTGACCGGCCACGGGCGCGCGGTGCATGGCCAGGCGCTGCGCGACGGGCTCGACGCGTTGGCCGAACGGTTCGACACGGTGGCCGTGCCGCGCGACGGCGCGTACGTTCGACACCCGGCCCGCGCGGCGGACGGCTCCGCCTACCGGTAGCGTCCGCCCGCCGTCGGGAGACCGAGCGTCAGGCCGACCCGCCGATCCTGTCCAGTTCGGCCACCGCGTCCGGCGGCAGCGCAAGTTCCGCCGCTGCCAGGTTCTCCCGCAAATGGCCGACTGACGACGTGCCTGGGATCAGCAATATGTTGGCGGCGCGCCGCAGCAGCCAGGCCAGCGCCACCTGCATCGGTGTTGCGCCCAGGCGTGCGGCCACGTCCGACAGGGTGGAGGATTGCAGCGGCGAGAAGCCGCCGAGCGGGAAGAACGGCACGTAGGCGATGTCCTTGGCCGCCAGATCGTCGATCAGCGCGTCATCGGCGCGATGCGCGACATTGTACATGTTCTGCACACATACCACCGGCGCGATCGCCCGCGCCTCCTCGACCTGCGCCGCCGTCGCGTTGCTGATCCCGAGATGGCGGATCAGCCCCTGCCGCTGCAGCTCCGCCAAGGCGGTGAACTGCCGCGCGATCGGCCCTTCGGTCGGCACCATGGGATCACCCATGACGCGCAGATTGACCACGTGCAGCGCGTCCAGGCCCAGGTTGCGAAGGTTGTCGTGCACGGCGCTGGTCAGCTCCGCCGCGCTCTGCGCCGGGTTCCACGACCCGTCCGCACCCCGCACCGCGCCCACCTTGGTGACGATGGTCAGCTTGTCAGGGTAGGGGTGCAGCGCCTCGCATATGATCTGATTGGTGACGTGCGGACCATAGAAATCGCTGGTGTCGATATGGTCCACGCCGCCGGCGATGGCCTCGCGCAGCACGGCCACCGCGGCGGCCCGATCGCGCGGCGGGCCGAACACATGCGGTCCGGCAAGCTGCATGGCGCCGTAACCGAGGCGATGCACCGGGCGGTCGCCGAGGGTGAAGGTTCCGGCTGCGTGAAGGTTGGACATGTGGATCTCCGGCAATGGACTAACCCCAGATGGCGTTGCGCCGCCGTGCGATAACGGCGCAGCATCCGCACGGGCTGTGCGGAATGGCGAACAATGGCGAACGTCGCGGACCTGAACGCCTTCCTGGCCGTGGCGCGCGCCCGCAGCTTTCGCGGCGGCGGCCGGGCCGCCAATGCGAGTGCGTCCGGGCTGAGCGAGGCAGTGCGGCGGCTCGAGGCCGAGTTGGGCGTGCGGCTGCTGAACCGCACGACGCGCAGTGTTGTGCCGACGGAAGCGGGCGCGCGGCTGCTGGAACGCCTCGGCCCGGCGCTGGCCGAGGTGGAGAACGCACTCGACGTCATGAACCTGTATCGCGACCGGCCAGCGGGCACGCTGCGGCTGAACGTGCCCGTCAGCGCGGCCCGACTGGTGCTGCCGGCCATCGTGCCGCCCTTTCTGGCCGCCTATCCGGACATCACACTGGAAGTGATCGCAGAGGATGGCTTCGTCGATGTGCTGGCCGCCGGGTGCGACGCCGGCATACGCTATGACGAGCGGCTGGAGCAGGACATGATCGCGGTGCCGATCGGGCCGCGTGTGCAGCGCTTCGCCACCGCCGCCTCGCCCGCCTATCTGGCCCGCCACGGCCGCCCGCAGCATCCGCGCCAGTTGCTGACCCATGCCTGCCTGCGCGGCCAATTCGCCAGCGGCACGATGACGGCGCCATGGGAGTTCGAGCGCCGCGGCGAAGTGGTGCGCGTGGAGCCGCACGGGCCGTTGCTGGTGCGGGTGGGCGCGGCGGTCGACCTCGCCATCGAGGCCGCGGTGGCCGGGTGCGGCGTGATCCATTTGTTCGAGGACTGGCTGCGTCCTTACCTGGCGTCTGGTGCGCTGGTGGGTGTGCTGGAGGATTGGTGGCAGGATTTTTCAGGACCGTTTCTGTATTATCCGGGGCGGCGGTATGTGCCCGGGCCTTTGCGGGCTTTTGTGGATTTTATCAGGAAGTAAAGAACCTTCTTTTCTGAAGAAAAGAAGCAAAAGACTTTTTCGAATTTGGCGCGCGTTGGGCGTAAGACGTGCGTAATTGGGAAAAGTTTTTTGGTTCTTTTTTTCAAAAAAGAACATGCTTATCTTGCCGCCATGCGAACCCTGATCCTCTGCCTCTTCCCCACCCTCGCGCTCGCCGCCGACCCAGCCCCGGTCGCCTCCCGTGGCGGCATGGTCGTCAGCGCGCAACACCTCGCCTCCAATGTAGGCGCGGACGTCCTCCGCCACGGCGGCAATGCCGTCGATGCGGCGGTCGCGGTCGGCTACGCGCTCGCCGTGACCTACCCGCGAAGCGGGCAACCTCGGCGGCGGCGGTTTCATGACGCTGCGCCTGGCAAACGGACATGTGACGTTCCTCGATTTCCGTGAAAAGGCGCCGCTCTCGGCTTCGGCCAACATGTTTCTGGACGCGCATGGGCAGGTAGTGCCGGGCATGTCCACCGATAGCTGGGCCTCGGTCGCCGTGCCCGGCTCGCCGGCCGGGCTGGAATATGCACGCGTGCATTACGGCACGATGCCCCGCGCGGCGCTGATGGCGCCAGCCATCCGCCTGGCGCGCGAGGGTTTCGCACTGACCCAGGGTGATACCGGCATCTTCGCCGTCGCTACACCGCAACTGTCGCAGGACCCCGCCGCGGCGGCGATTTTCCTGCCCCACGGTGGCGTGCTGCAGCCGGGCGACCGACTGATTTAACCTGATCTGGCACGCTCGCTTCAGACCATCTCCGACAGCGGGCCGGACGCCGCGTTTTATCACGGGCCGGTCGGAGCGGAGATCGCGCAGGCTAGCCAGGGCCACCTGACCGCGCAGGATTTCGCAAACTATAAGGTGCGCGAAATGCCGCCCGTCGAATGCGATTATCGCGGCTATCACATCATCTCCGCCCCGCCGCCCAGCTCCGGCGGCGTGGTGCTGTGCGAGGTGTTGCAGATCCTGCAAGGCTACGACCTGCACGCCATGGGTTTTCACAGCGCCGCCGAAGTACACGTTCTAACCGAGGCGCTGCGCCACGGCTTTGTCGACCGCAACAACCGCCTGGGCGACCCGGATTTTTATAAAAACCCGGTGGCCGAACTGATCAGCCCGGAACACGCCGCAAAGGTGCGCGCGTCCATCGCCCCGGAACGCGCGACCCCCACCGCGGAAGTGCCGGTGCCGCCGGCCGAAGGCACGCAGACCACGCAGTTTTCGGTCGTCGATGCCGCCGGCAACGCCGCCTCCGTCACCTACACGCTGAACAACTGGTTCGGCTCCGCCCGCGTGGCCGGCCATACCGGCATCGTGATGAACGACGAAATGGACGATTTCACCAGCAAGATCGGCACCGCCAACATGTTCGGCCTGGTGCAAGGCACCGCCAACGCCATCGCCCCCGGCAAGACCCCGCTCAGCTCGATGACACCGACGATCATCACGAAAAACGGCAAACTGGTGATGGTCATCGGCTCCCCTGGCGGTAGCCGCATCATCTCCATCACGCTCGAAGCCATCCTGAACGTGATCGACCACGGTATGACCATCCAGGAAGCAGTGGACGCCCCCCGCATCCACGAACAGGGCACGCCCGACCTAGTCATGCTGGAACGCGGCGCCCTCTCCCCCGACACGCGCGCGCTGCTGGAACAGCGCGGCTACACGTTCCGCGACATGGGATACTGGGGCGTGGCCGAGGGCATTCTGGCAGGCGCGCCGGCTTTGGGTGGCGCGCAGGGGCAGGCGGGACCGCTGCCGATCGGCGACCGGCCGGAGCCGGGCGCGCGGCTGTTTGGCGCCCATGATGTGCGCGGCGGGGCGGGGGCGGCGGCGGGGGTGGAGTAGCTGCTCGAAGATTGCTGATGCCGTGAGTTATCACGGATTGCACTCAGAAATATAATTAGGCGGTGATTACATTCAACCTTGAGGTTAGATCCCGTGACGGGACGCTTTCAGGTTGATTGCGATTGCGGATCGTGCGACCGTCCAATACGCTATAGTTCTGAGTTTGGAGAACCTCGATACCGTCCTCGATACCTAATTTGATAGCCACGAAAATCCACCAAGACGCGGCAAAATTGTTAGGGACCGCTTTGATTGCCGGGGTTCCACTAAGCGGATTTGCCCACGTGGGTGGCAGTAGCGAGACCACGAAAATATGGCTTCTAAACCCGACCAGTATAGGGCAGGGCATGCCGGCAGGCGATTTGCCGACCGTATTGTCGGAATTGGGTTGCGGGTCGGCTGGAGAAACAAACGCCGCGTGTCTTGGTGACATACAGCGGACGACCGCGCAGGGCATAACAGCCGATGGTGATGCGGCGTTGCTGGTCACATTACAGACCGATGTGCAAGTGTCGCTCACCTTTACGATCACTAATAAAGCAACCCTTGTCCCTTACGACCCGAACTACCGCAGCTACCCTCCCATGCCGGGTCAAACCTCAATTACTCTACAATTATCGCAATTTGGGAATTGTGCGGGACAACCTTGCGTTCAACTGGTTGTTCAAGCGCCGGACATCCTAAAAGTCGGGCCGGACGGAAACCTCCCGAATTACACACAGCCGGTCGTGCTCACGGTCAGCGAACCTGGCATTGCGCCCGCGCAGGCGCAAGTAACACTGTATTCACCGCCTATATACTTTGTACACGGGCTTTGGGGAACCAACACAGATCTTTCCACGATACAGACATACATCTCCGGCACCGCTCCATGGTCCGGGCTGCCTTCAGCGTTTTTTCTAGAGTCAGCTTACGATGGTAATATTGCGTTCGACTCAAACGCTACTGAGTCTACAATCGTAAGTGAAGTTTCTGGCATCATTTCGCAGCTCGGCAGTCAGCAAGTTGCGGCGGGACGGGTCGACGTTGTCGCCCACAGTATGGGGGGGCTGGTGGCGCGGGCGTTCAGCGCAAACGCTAACTACAAGGGACCGCAGAACCGTACACTGGGCGCGTTCCATCAGATTACGACGGTCGACACGCCGGAAGCTGGCTCACTACTCGCTAATTTCCTGATTGGAAACCAAACCACGCCGTTTTCGGGACAGGCATCTGGCACGGCCAAGTTGTTAAAGCGAATAGTCTGCAAGACTGCAACCACAGTAGGGGCCTGCTTCAACACGCTCGAAAAGCCTGTCGGTGGCGGCGCGGTCAGGTCTCTAGAGCCGCAAAGCCCCAATCTTGCAAACCTTCCGCCTGCAAATATCCCGAATGCCATATGGCGGGACGTCTCGGCTACGGTCAGTCAAGCTGATGATCCTATAGCCAACGGTGATACAAATGCGCTTGTGTTCGACATTGACGAACTGATAGCCGCGACGTGCCCTGGACCAACTTACTGCCCAACGAAGAAATCTCCGATTCCGCTCGTTGGATTGGAGATTGGAGATGAGAGTAACGATGGGATCGTGGCTCTGACGAGTTAGACTGCCGAGTGTGTGTCGCCGTGCGTCGCCGCAACGTTTTCGGATCTGGCTCATACGATCCCCCCTTTGGAGAAATATCAGAAGTTCGTTTTGAATACCTATAACGTCTTGGAAAGCATCGACGTGAACGGGCAATTGGCGTGCTGGTTGTCAAACACCTGTCCAGTGAACCGACCCCGTGTTGCTGCCGCCTCCGACAAGCAGCCAAACCGAAACCGGCCTGCACAGCAGTTGCCTCACCTGGTGAATTGTCTGCCGGATCGGCTGCCAGACAATCTTTCAATGGGGTCGCCATTCAGATTGCAGATACGTTCCCCCTACGACATGGTGATGTGGGTGACAGTGCGCGAACTCGATCAGCTTGGAAACCATTCCGGTGAGATCAGGGTGCCGTTGGAAAAAGGGGCCGATGGACGAACATATGCGGTGATCACCCCGTTGGTGATGGGTCAAGTCGATTTTCTGATCAACGCAGCCTACCGGGACAATGGCGCGTCCGCCGATGAAATGTCCGCAAGAGTAGGGCCACCTACAGTCGCGCCGAAAGCGTTCGTTGCTGATTTAGGTATGTATTCGAGTGGTTGGTTGAACCAGATTATAACGCCGCTCAAACAGGAAGGTGTAATTACACCCGTAATTGTTTTTGCAAGCACACCCGACAAGCCGATCATTCTTCGCAACCAAACGACTTTTCGTGTGCTGCCGGGTGACGGTGACCCCGTCATCGCCATGCACCAGGACGGCACGTACACCCCACTACGCCCCGGACGGGCACGCGTGGAGATCGGCTTCGCCGGTCTCACGACCCAGACGGACGTGGTCGTCACACCTCAGTAAACCGCGATCGCACCGGCGTGGGCCGCCCGTTGTAGACGGCTCACGCCCCACGCCGTCACAATGCCACCTCGCGTCCCCGTCCCGCGCCCTCCATGAACTGCGCAATCTCTGGCCGCCGCCGCAACTGCGCCGCGTAAATCCGCGCTGCCGCTTGGCGAGCGCGCCGCTACGGCCGAGCTGCTCGTCGCCACACTCTATCATGCGCAGCACGCGTCGCCCGCATGCAGCGAAGCGAAATGCGGGGCATCCGCTGCCGAGCCAGTGATGTCGCCCGATTAGCTTGTGGTATGTAGTTCGTCACCGCTACGTGGCGGCTCACCCTCTCGCCGGCTCATCAGCCGGTCGAATGCTTCCCAATCAGCGCGGCCACGCCGTTCGGCAAAATAGCTGGCCGTGCGCAAGGCGGCGACCTTTTCGGCAACGGCTGTCGCCACGAACTGGTCCAGGCTGGTGCCGTCGGCGGCAGCCAGCTTTTCCGCTTCAGTCTGAATCGAGACCGGCAGGCGGAGCGGGTAGGTCGAAATGCGGGTCGTCATGACAGCCTCCGAATAGCCTCCGCGGGTAGCAGAGTGGCAATGCCAAAGCGATCTGCCGCGGGGCGGAAGTCGCGCCGACGGGACGGCTACCCTAATTCGGCCGTGACTCGGCCTGCGTGTTCGGGACATAACGCGCCACAGCAATCTCACCCTCCCGCTTGCGCGCTTCGGCAATGTCGTAGCTGTTCTGCATGCGCATCAGCGTGTCCATCGACACGCCAAAAGCCTTTTCGACGCGCAGCGCCATGTCGGCGGACAGCGACGTATGCTCGTTCAGGAAGGTAGAAAGCGCCGGCCTGGTGATGCCAAGCGCCCGGGCGGCGTCCGTCACGGAAAGCCCGAGAGGCTCGATAATCTCGGTCTTCACAAACCCGCCCGGATGGGCCGGTCTTTTCAAGCGAACGCCTTGCTGCACCTGTGCCATTCTGCGCCTCCTAGCGATAATCCTCGTAGTCGAGGTCGATAATCTCGATGTCGACTTGGTCGATCTTGAACGTAAGCCGCCAGTTCTTCGTGACGAACAAGCTCCAGGTGCCTTTTCGGTCTCCGGTAAGTCGATGGGCTTTCCAACTCGGCACCGTATGGAGTTCCGCTTCGTCCTCCATGTCCTGCAAGAAAGAGATGATCTTACGGACTTTTAGCGCGACGGCACTTGGCAGGCCGGCAGTATCGTCCAGCTCAATGAAACGTCTTAACCCTTTGGGCAGCACGTTCCGGATTTTCATGGACAAGAGTAGTGGGAATACCGTATCCCGTCAAGCGACGCATTACGGGCAGGCGCGTCGGATTGTCTGCGTTCCGCCGTCGCGCAACAAAAATACGTCCGCGCAAGAACCGCCTTGCCTTTCCCCCCAACCCTCGCTAGGTCCGCACCGGGCCACGTCCCCCCAACGGGACGCTCCTCTTCTGAAAGGGAGGGATATGTCTCTCGCCGCCGCAAAACCGCCCGCACGTCCCCACAATCCGTGCTTCTCGTCCGGTCCCTGCGCCAAGCGGCCCGGCTGGTCGCTGGCCGCGCTGGAGCGGGCGCAGCTCGGCCGCAGCCATCGGGCCAAGGCGCCCAAGGCGGCGCTGGCGGAGGTGATCGAGCGGTCGCGCGCCGTACTCGGGTTGCCGGCGGGCTGGGTACTGGGGATCATGCCGGGGTCCGATACCGGCGCGTTCGAGGCGGCGATGTGGTCGTTGCTGGGCGCGCGCGGGGTGGACGTGCTCTCCTTTGAGAGTTTTTCCGCCGGGTGGGCCACCGATGCCGTCAAACAGCTCAAACTCGACGCCCGCGTGCACGCCGCCCCCTACGGTGCGCTGCCGGATTTGAAAAAGCTGGATTTTTCGCGCGACATCGTCCTGTGCTGGAACGGCACCACGGGCGGCGCATGCCTGCCCAACGGCGATTTCATCCCCGACGATCGCGAAGGCCTGGTGTTGTGCGACGCGACCTCGGCCGCGTTCGCCATGCGGCTGCCGTTCGAAAAACTCGATGCGGTCACCTGGTCCTGGCAGAAAGTGCTGGGCGGCGAGGCGGCGCACGGCATGCTGGCGCTGTCGCCGCGCGCGGTGGAGCGGCTGGAGTCATACAAACCCGCCTGGCCGCTGCCGAAGATTTTTCGGCTGACAAAGGGCGGCAAACTGATCGACGGCATTTTCGCCGGCGAAACGATCAACACCCCCTCGATGCTGTGCGTGGAAGATGCGCTGGACGGGCTACGCTGGGCGGAACAGGTCGGTGGACTGGACGCGCTGATCGCGCGCAGCCAAGCCAATCTCGCCGCCATCGGTGAGTGGGTCGGGAAAAGCGATTGGGCCGCTTTCCTGGCCGAAGATGCAGCGACGCGCTCCAACACCTCGATCTGCCTGAAGATCGTCGCACCCTGGTTCACCCGGCTGAATGGCGCGGCACAGGCCGCCGCCGCGAAAAAACTGGCATCACTGCTGGAGAAGGAAGGCGTGGCCTACGACATCGCCGCCTACCGAGACGCGCCGCCAGGTCTGCGCATCTGGGGCGGAGCGACGGTGGAGACATCCGACATTGCGGCACTGCTGCCGTGGCTTGATTGGGCGGCGGCACAGGTTGCCGCCGAGCACGCCAGCCTGGCGGCGGCGTGAGCGCGATGCCGAAAGTGCTGATCAGCGACAAGCTGTCCAACGAAGCTGTCGCCATCTTTCGCGATCGCGGCGTCGACGTGGACGTCAGGCCCGGCCTGACGCCGGCCGAATTGCGCGACATCATCGGCGAATACGACGGCCTGGCGATCCGCTCGGCCACCAAGGTGACGCGCGAACTGCTGGATGTGGCCACGAACTTGAAGGTGGTCGGCCGTGCCGGCATCGGGGTTGACAATGTCGACCTCAAATCGGCCACCGCGCGCGGCGTGATCGTGATGAACACCCCGCACGGCAACTCGATCACCACCGCCGAGCACGCCATCGCCATGATGTTCGCGCTGGCCAGGCAAATTCCCGAGGCCACGGCATCCACCAAGGCGGGCCGGTGGGAAAAAAACCGCTTCATGGGCACCGAACTCACGGCCAAGGTGCTCGGCCTGATCGGCGCCGGCAATATCGGCAGCATCGTCGCCGATCGCGCGCACGGCCTGCACATGCGCGTCATCGCCTACGACCCGTTCCTGTCCGAACGCCGCGCGCTGGATATGGGCGTCGAAAAACTGGAGCTGGACGAGGTGCTGGCCCGCGCCGATTTCATCACGCTGCACACACCGATGACGGACGCCACCCGCCGCATCCTGTCGCGTGAGGCGCTCGCGAAGTGCAAACGCGGCGTGCGTATCATCAATTGTGCCCGCGGCGGGTTGATCGATGAAGCCGCACTGGCCGAAGCGATCGTATCCGGTCAGGTGGGCGGCGCCGCACTGGACGTGTTCGAGACCGAACCGGCAAAGGAGAGTCCGCTCTTCGCGCTCGAAAACGTCGTGTGCACCCCGCATCTCGGTGCCTCCACCAACGAGGCGCAGGAGAATGTGGCCCTGCAAGTGGCGGAGCAGATGAGCGACTTTCTGCTCACAGGCGCCGTCACCAACGCCATCAACACAGCGTCCGTCAGTGCCGAGGATGCACCGCGCCTGCGCCCCTACATGGAACTGGTGCAGCGCCTCGGCGCATTCGCCGGCCAGATGACGCGTGCGGCCGACGGGGTCATCCGTGGTATCTCGATCGACTATGAGGGCGCGGTGTCGGCGCTGAACCAGCGCCCGCTGACCGCGGCCGCGCTCGCCGGCGTGCTCTCCCCGGTCCTCTCGGGCGTGAACATGGTCAACGCTCCGGTGATGGCGCGCGAGCACGGCATCGACGTGTCGGAAACAGCACATGACCGGCCCAGCGAATACCAGACCTTGGTGCGCATCACGGTCACCACCGATCGTGGCGCGCGCGCGGTGGCCGGCACGCTGTTCGCCGGCGCCAAGCCGCGCCTGGTGGAGATCAAGGGCATCAAGGTTGAGGCGGATTTCTCGCCGCACATGCTGTACGTCACCAATCAGGACAAACCCGGATTCATCGGCCGCTTCGGCGAAACGCTCGCACAGCACGGCATCAACATCGCCACCTTCCATCTGGGCCGTGCGGCGCCCGGAGGCGACGCGATCTGCCTGGTGTCGGTCGATGAGGACGTCAGCGAGGCGGTGCTGGCCGAAATACATGCGCTGCCATTGGTGGTGCAAGCCACCGCGCTGGTGTTTTGACGATGCAGCCGCCATCCGCTTTGCAAGCACTGATCTTTGACGTCGATGGCACCCTGGCGGAAACAGAGGAGCTGCATCGCGAGGCGTTCAATGCCAGCTTCGCCGCGCACGGCCTGGATTGGTCGTGGGATTCCGGATTGTATGCAAAGCTTCTTGCGGTGACCGGCGGCAAGGAGCGCATCCGTTTCTATATCGACCACTATGCGCCCGAGTGCCGCCTGGACGCCAAGGCGGTGGCGGGGCTGCATGCCGACAAGACAGCGCGATACACGCAGCGCGTTGAGGAGGGGCACCTCACCCTTCGGCCGGGCGTGCAGCGCTTGCTGGAGGAGGCGCGCGATGCCGGAATCCGGCTGGCGATCGCCACCACCACCAGCCGTCCGAACGTGGACGCGCTGTTGCGCGCCACGCTGGGTCACGACCCGTTCGATGTGATCGCCGCCGGCGACGAGGTGCCCGCCAAAAAGCCCGCGCCGGACGTCTATGTTGCGGCCCTGCATCGCCTGGATTTGCTGGCCGACGCGTGTCTGGCGATCGAGGATACGGAAAACGGCCTGCGCAGTGCGGCGGGCGCGGGACTGGCTTGTCTGATGACGACCAGCCTCTATGGCGGCCACGGACCGTTTCCGGCCGCGTTACGAACGGTCAGGGATTTAGACGAAACACCGGTAACATTGCAGCTTCTACGCGAGTGGTTCGCGGCCCGTACACCTCCATAAGCCCCGGTTGACTGCCTCCCAACCCCCGGCCATGCTGATGAGCAAAAGTCTTTTGGTTCTTTTCTTCAGAAAAGAACACGCTGAAGGGAGACGACAATGAACGCGAAACAGGGCCAATCCTCATTCCTGCCGTTCTGCATGCCGCACACGCCGCTGACACGGGCGCACTAAGCCGTGCGCGTCGAGCACTTGCCGGCACTTCGCATCGCACCATCGATCCTCAGTGCCGATTTCGCGCGCCTGGGCGAGGAAGTGGAACGCGTGATCGCGTCCGGCGCGGACGTGGTGCATGTCGATGTCATGGACATGCACTACGTACCGAACCTGACATTCGGGCCGCTCGTCTGCCGGGCTTTGCGGCCCAGGGTCAGCGCGCCGCTCGACGTGCATCTCATGGTCAAGCCGGTCGATGCGCTGATCGGGTTGTTCGCCGATGCGGGTGCCGACATCATCTCTTTCCATCCCGAGGCGAGCGAGCACGTGGACCGCTCCCTGTCGCTGATACGCGAACGCGGCTGCCGCGCGGGGCTGGTGCTGAACCCGGCCACCCCGTTATCCGTGCTGGACCATGTCATGGACAGGCTCGACCTGATCCTGCTGATGTCGGTCAACCCCGGCTTCGGCGGACAGGCTTTCATTCCGGAAACGCTGCGCAAGGCGCGCGCGGTGCGCACCCGGATCGATGCGCATGTCGCCAGCGGCGGCGGCGAGATCTGGCTCGAGATCGACGGCGGCGTGAAGGTAGACAATATTCGGGAGGTGGCGGCAGCCGGCATAGACACCTTCGTGGCAGGCTCGGCCATCTTCGGTGCGCCGGATGCGGACGGCTTCTATCGTAAGGTGATTGGCGCGATGCGTCGGGAGCTCGACGTTGCAAGCGCGCAAAGCCGGGCTGCATGAACGCCGACGTGGTCGTGGCGGATGTGGCACCCCAGACCGTCGATCTGCAGGACGTCTATCAGCGCAGCAACATCGGCGACGTGATGGAGGCGCTGGATCGAGACCTGGTCGGGCTCGTCCCGGTCAAGACGCGCATTCGGGAAGTGGCCGCCCTGCTGCTGGTGGAATCCGCACGCCGCAGCATAGGCCTGCAGGCCGAGCCGCCGTCCCTGCACATGTGCTTCACCGGCAACCCCGGCACCGGCAAGACGACGGTCGCCCAGCGCATGGCCGAAATCCTCAACCGGCTTGGGTATATCCGGCGCAACCACGTGGTGACCGTCTCGCGTGACGATCTGGTCGGCCAATATATCGGCCACACCGCGCCCAAAACGAAAGACGTGCTGAAAAAGGCGATGGGCGGCGTATTGTTCATCGACGAGGCCTACTACCTGTATCGGCCGGAAAACGAGCGGGACTACGGGCAGGAAGCCATCGAGATACTGCTCCAGGTGATGGAGGACCGGCGCGACGACCTGGTCGTGATCCTGGCGGGCTACAAGGACCGCATGGATGTCTTCTTCCGCAGCAACCCCGGCATGGCGTCCCGCATCGCCCACCACATCGACTTTCCCGACTACTCGGAGGACGAGCTGGTCAGCATCGCCGACATCATGCTGTCCCACATGCACTACATGCTGGCCGACGACGCGCGCGCGGTGCTGCGGGCCTATATCGAGCGCCGGATGAAACAACCCCGCTTTTCCAATGCGCGATCGATCCGCAACGCGCTGGACCGCGCCCGGCTGCGCCAGGCCAACCGCCTGTTCGCCGACCGGGGCAGGCCGTTGGACCGCGTGGCATTGCAGACCATCACGGGTGCAGATATACGTGCAAGTCGCGTATTTGCCGATCCGACGTAACGATACGCCCTGGGCGGGAATAGAAAATGCCGTATCGCCGCACCACGTTCAGCAAGTTCGTCATCGAGGATTTGCGACGCGGCAGCGGCGGGCACGACCCGGAGCTTGCAGCCTTGCTGAACGACCTGCAGCGGGCGGCCAAGCTCATCGGTGCCGCGGTGGCGCGCGGCGCCCTGTCCAGCCCAGGTGCCATCGTGACCACCACGATCAACGTCGCAGGTGAGCCGCCGAAGAAACTGGCCGAAGTGGCCAACCTCATCATGCTGAGCGCCTGCGAGTGGGGCGGCCAGTTATGCGGCATGTTGTCGTCCGCGCTGTCCGAGCCGCATCCGATACCGGACCAGTATCCGCACGGGCGTTACATGCTGCTGTTCACGCCCCTGGACGGGGAGGCGAACCTCGACATCGATCTGACGGTCGGCACCATCTTTTCCGTGCTGCGCGCGCCCGAAGGTGTCACGCACCCCACGCCTGCCGATTTCCTCCAGCCCGGCCGCGCGCAGGTGGCCGCCGGATACGTGCTCTTTGGCCCAGTCGCGATGATGGTCATCACCCTCGGTGCCGGCGTGCATGGCTTCACGCTGGACCGCGAGGCGGGTGCCTACACCCTCACACACCCCAACATGCGCATACCGGAGCGTGGGTGCGAAATCGCCACCGATGCGGCGCTGGAACCCCATTGGGAAACCCCGGTCCGCCGGTTCGTGCAAGAACAGACCGCGCGAAGCGGCGACGCAGGAGGGCGCGGCTGCACCATGCGGTGGATCGATAGCCTAGTGATCGGCGTCCATCGCATCCTGCTGCGCGGCGGCGTGTTCCTCCACCCCCGTGACACGCGCGACACAACCAAACTCGGACATGTGCATCTGCTGACAGGGGCCAATCCGATCAGCATGCTTGTCGAGCAGGCCGGTGGCGCCGCCAGCACAGGGCGCGGGCCCGTGCTCGACGTGGTGCCCGACCACATCCATCAGCACGTGCCTCTGATCCTGGGCAGCCGCTCGGACATCGATCAATTGCAGGGCTACCACCAGGCCTATGATCGCGGAGAATCGATGGTCTTCGAATCTCCCCTGTTTCGCCAACGCAGCATTTTCCGGACGGCCTGAATCATGTCAGTCAAGCACCCGATCGTGGCGATCACCGGATCATCCGGCGCCGGCACGACGACAGTGATGTGGACCTTCCAGCAGATTTTCAGACGCGAGGGCGTCAGCGCCGCCGTGGTGGAGGGCGATGCGTTCCACCGCTTCGACCGCAAGCAGATGCGCGAACGCATGGCCGAAGAACAGAACGCGGGGAACGGACACTTCTCGCATTTCGGCCCGGACAGCAATCTGTTCGAGGAATTGGAGGCGCTGTTTCGTGACTACGGCAAGAAAGGCGTCGGAAGAACGCGAAAATACCTGCACGACCACGAAGAAGCCGCGCCTTACAAGCAGGAGCCGGGCACGTTCACGCCCTGGGAAGATTTGGGCGCCGGCACGGATCTGCTGTTCTACGAAGGCCTGCACGGCGGCGTGAAGACGGACAAGGTCAACATCGCCGGCGAAGTCGACCTGCTGATCGGTGTCGCACCCACCGTCAATCTCGAGTGGATCCAGAAGCTGCATCGCGACAAGCGCGCGCGCGGCCATAGTCATGAGGCCGTCGTCGACACCATCCTGCGTCGCATGCCGGACTATGTGAACTACATCTGCCCGCAATTCTCCCAAACTCACGTCAACTTCCAGCGCGTGCCCACCGTGGATACCTCGAACCCGTTCACCGCGCGCGACATCCCGAGCGCGGATGAAAGCATGCTCGTCATCCGCTTCCGCGATCCGAAGGGGATCGACTTCCCCTATTTGCTGTCGATGTTGAAGGACGGCTTCATGTCACGCGCCAACACAATCGTCTGCCCGGGCGGGAAGATGGCCTTGGCCATGCAGCTGATTTTCACGCCGATGATCTGGCAGATCATGGATCGGAAGAAGCGGGCGTTCTGACAGGAAGGCAGCGCTTCTTTCTTGAAAGAAAGAAGCAAAGAACTTTTCCCAATGAGGAGTTTCCGAAATGGCACTTGTGAGCATGCGGCAGCTTTTGGACCATGCGGCCGAGCACGGGTATGGCTTGCCGGCGTTCAACGTCAATAATATGGAGCAGATACAGGCCATCATGCAGGCGGCGGACGCCTGCAACTCGGCCGTCATCCTGCAGGGCTCGGCCGGCGCACGCAAATACGCCGGCGAGGCATTCCTGCGTCATCTCGTGCAGGCAGCCGTCGAAACCTGGCCGCATATTCCCATCGCCATGCACCAGGATCACGGGGCCAGCGCCGCCGTGTGCCTGCGCGCCATCCGCTCGGGCTTTACGAGTGTGATGATGGACGGGTCCTTGCAGGAAGACATGAAGACGCCCGCGAGCTACGACTACAACTGCCACGTCACGCGCTACGTGGTCGATATGGCGCACGATGTCGGCGTGACGGTCGAAGGCGAGCTCGGCTGCCTCGGCTCGCTGGAGAGCGGCGAGGCGGGTGAGGAGGATGGGTCCGGCGCAGAAGGCAAGCTCACGCACGATCAAATGCTGACCGACCCGGACCAGGCGGCCGATTTCGTCGCCCGCACCGGCGTGGACGCGCTGGCCATCGCCATCGGCACCAGCCACGGCGCCTACAAATTCTCACGCAAGCCGACCGGGGACATTCTGGCGATCGACCGCATCAAGGCCATCCACGCAAAAGTCCCCGACACACATCTGGTGATGCACGGCTCCTCGTCCGTGCCGCAGGAATGGCTGGCCATCATCCGCGAGCATGGCGGCACCATAAAGGAAACGTTCGGCGTGCCCGTGGAGGAAATCCAGGAAGGCATCCGCCACGGTGTCCGAAAGATCAACATCGACACGGACATCCGTCTGTCCATGACCGGCGCGATGCGCCGCCTGATGGGCCAAAAGCCGGATGAGTTCGACCCGCGAAAATTCCTCGCCGCGTCCGTCATCGCAGCCCGGGATCTATGTCAGGCGCGTTTCGAGGCGTTCGGCTCCGCAGGCCACGCCGATCGCATCAAGCCCATACCGCTGGAAGCGATGGCCGCGCGATATGCAAAACCGGCCCGCAAGGCCGCCTGATACATGCGGACCATGGTGTTTGATCTCGACGGCACGCTGACCGATTCCGTGCCGGACATTGCCGCCGCGGTCAATCGCACCCTGGCCGCCCGAAATCTGCCCCCGCTGACGGAGCAGGACGTGGCGGCCATGGTCGGCGATGGTCTGCAGCCGCTGATCGACCGCGCCTTCGCGGCCGTGGGTGCGGTGCCGGATACCCATGCGGGCGCCGAATATCTCGCCGATTACGAAGCCAACGTCGCAGACGCCACGCGCCTGTTCCCCGGCATGGACGAAGCGCTCAATGAACTTCGTGCCCATGGCTGGACCCTTGCCGTCTGCACCAACAAGCCGGAGCGTGCGGCTCGCCTGTTGCTGAACGCGCTTGGCGTGTCCGACCGCTTTGCCGCCGTGGGCGGCGGCGACAGTTTCGCCGCCCACAAGCCTGACCCGCTGCATGTGCGCAGCACCATTGCCGCCGCCGGCGGCGAACCCGCGCGCGCCCTGATGGTGGGCGATCACCACAATGATGTGCGGGCCGCGTCCGGTTGCGGCGTACGAACAATCTTCGCCGGCTGGGGATACGGACGCCCAGGCATGGAGGAGGGCGCTGCCGGCACCGCGAAAGACATTCCGGAATTCGTGCGCATGGCCGAGGAGCTGCTGCCCGCCTAAACGCGCTCCAACAGCATCGCGATACCCTGGCCCACGCCGATGCACATCGTCGCAATGCCGCGCCGGCCACCCAGCACTTCCATCGCGTTCACAGTCGTCAGTGCCAGCCGTGCACCGGACATGCCCAGCGGATGGCCCAGCGCAATGGCCCCGCCATGCGGGTTCACATGCGGCGCGTCGTCGGCCAAACCGAGCATCCGCTGCACGGCCAATGCCTGCGCCGCAAACGCCTCGTTCAATTCGATCACATCGATGTCGGTGATCTTCAGCCCTGTCCTCGCCAGCAGTTTTTCCGTGGCGGGCGCCGGGCCAATCCCCATCACGCGCGGCGGCACACCGGCCGTGGCCATCGCCACAATGCGCGCCCGCGGCACCAGCCCGGAACGGGCGGCGGCCGCTTCCGACGAAATAATCAAGGCAGCCGCACCATCGTTCACGCCGGAGGCATTGCCGGCGGTCACCGTTCCCGGCGCGCGGAACGCGGCGCGCAACTTGGAAAGTCCCTCCAGCGTCGTATCCGGGCGTGGATGCTCGTCGGTATCGACAACCACCTCCCCACGTTTTCCGGTGACAGTCACCGGCACGATCTCGCGCGCAAACACGCCGGCGGCGCGCGCCGCTTCCGTCCGCATCTGACTGCGATAAGCAAACGCATCCTGATCCGCGCGGGAGACAGTGTAGTCCGCGGCAACGTTCTCCGCCGTCTCCGGCATCGAACTCCACGCCGTACTGCGCGCGCATCAAAGGATTGATCAAGCGCCAGCCTATTGTCGTATCCTCGATGCTGGACTGGCGCGAAAATGCCTCGCCCGCTTTCGGCACAATGAACGGGGCGCGCGTCATGCTTTCCACCCCGCCGGCCAGCATCAAACCCGCGTCGCCCGCCCGTATGGCACGCGCGGCCGTGCCCACGGCATCCAGCCCGGACCCACACAGCCGGTTTATGGTGGCGGCCGGAACGGAGGCCGGAATACCGGCCAGCAACACCGCCATGCGGGCCACGTTTCGGTTATCCTCGCCGGCCTGGTTGGCGCAGCCGATATAGCAATCATCGATCGCGCCCCAGTCCACGCCCGGGTTGCGCTGAACCAGCGCACGCAGCGGCACGGCGGCGAGATCATCCGCGCGCACGTCCCGCAAGGCGCCACCGAACCGGCCGATCGCCGTACGCGCCGCGTCGCAGATAAACGCCTCAGGCATTGGCCGGCGAAGCCAGCCTAGCGTGGCATCGTGCGCGCGAGTTGCTTCGAAAACGGCTTGCGGCCGCGCTTCTTCTTGAGCGCCTCCTCAGGCTCGGGCGCGGGCGGCTCGGCGGACTTGCCGGGGAACTTGGCAAACACGCTGGCCGCCGTGGGCTCGCCGCGGCGGCGCGTCTCACGTACCTCCGGTGCGGCGCGCACTGGCTCGGCGGCCGGCTGCGGCGTGGGCGCGGGCTCAGCCGGTTTGCGCCCCAGGCCCAGCTGCTTGGCCAGGCGCGAACGATGCTCGGCATAGTTGGGCGCCACCATCGGATAATCGGGCGCCAGGCCCCATTTTTCACGATACTGCTCGGGCGAAAGATTGAAGGTGGAGCGCAAAGTGGCGCTTCAAGGTCTTCAACTTCCGGCCGTCTTCAAGGCAGATGATGTAGTCCGGAAACACCGAGCGTTTGGCAGGCACGAACGGCTGCTGCTTCTCGGCCGGCAGGGGCGCAGGCTCATGCCCCGCACTGCGCAACGCGCCGTAAACCTGCTCGATCAGCACAGGCAGGCCAGACGGTGCAACCTGGTTCTTCCCGACATGGGCGGCCACGATCTGCGCGGTCAATGCCAGGAGATTGGTGTTGTGATCTTCGGATGACATGGCTTCTTCACTAGACTTGCAAACACACAATAGTGCCGATTCTACTAGGGACACAATAGGCGGTCGGCACCTCTGGTCTTTGCAGGTCCCCCGATCTGCCGTATGGCCGGCGCCCACAACAGCGGTGAGTGGAGGCGCGGTCATGGCCGGCAACGAGATGCCAAGCCTGGAATTCGATCTTGGCGAGACGGCGGACATGTTGCGCCGCGCCGTGCGGGCCTTCGCCGAGGACGAGATCGCGCCGCGCGCCGCCGATATCGACCGCAACAACGATTTCCCCGCCGATCTGTGGCGCAAGATGGGCGACCTGGGCGTGCTGGGCGTGACCGTGGACGAGGCGCATGGCGGCGCCGGCATGGGCTACCTGGAACACGTGGTCGCCATGGAGGAAATCAGCCGCGCCAGCGCGTCGGTCGGGCTAAGTCTACGGCGCCCACAGCAATCTTTGCGTCAACCAGATTTTTCGCAACGGCAACGACTCCCAAAGGCGTGCCTACCTGCCGCGCCTGATCAGTGGGGAGCATGTCGGCGCGCTGGCCATGAGCGAGCCTGGCGCGGGATCTGACGTGATCAGCATGAAATTGCGCGCCGATCGAAAAAGTGATCGGTACGTGTTGAACGGCACCAAGATGTGGATCACCAACGGCCCCGAAGCGGACGTGCTCGTGGTGTATGCCAAAACCGACCCGGAAGGCGGGGTCGCGCGGCGTGACCGCCTTCCTGGTCGAACGCGGCATGCCGGGCTTCTCGGTCGCGCAAAAACTGGACAAGCTCGGCATGCGCGGCAGCAACACCGGCGAACTTGTTTTTACCGATTGCGAAGTGCCGGAAGACAACGTGCTGGGCGGGGTAGGGGCCGGCGCCCGCGTGCTGATGAGCGGCCTGGATTACGAACGCGCCGTGCTCGCCGGCCGGCCCTATTGGCATCATGCAGGCCTGCATGGACGTCGTGCTGCCCTACATCCACGAACGCAAGCAATTCGGCCAGGCGATCGGCGAATTCCAGCTGATGCAGGGCAAGCTGGCCGACATGTATGTCACCATGAACGCCACGCGCGCTTACGTATATGCGGTCGCCAAAGCCTGCGACCGCGGCCAGACCAGCCGCAAGGATGCCGCCGGCGCCATACTCTACGCCGCCGAACGGGCTACCTGGATGGCGCTGGAGGCCATTCAATGCCTGGGTGGCAACGGCTACATTAACGACTATCCGACCGGGCGGCTGCTGCGCGACGCCAAGCTGTACGAGATCGGCGCGGGGACGAGCGAGATACGCCGTATGCTGATCGGGCGGGAGCTTTTTGCGCAGTCCGCATAAGGAAGTAAGCAGTCCTTTTTTGCAAAAAAGGACCAAAAAACTCTTGTTCATTGGAGTCCGCGACAGCCTGAAAAAAGTCTTTTGCTTCTTTTCTTCAGAAAAGAAGGCCTTCTTGCCTCCCCATGCGGCGCGGGCTAATCAGGCAGCGGGCCGGGCGCGTAGCTCAGCGGTAGAGCATCGCCTTCACACGGCGGGGGTCACAGGTTCAATCCCTGTCGCGCCCACCAGACCATCCGTTTGCAGGTCTGGCGTTCTGGCCCATGTAGGACATCCATGATGCGCATGCTGGGTATCCTCCTCCTGCTGCTGATGCCGGGCCTGGCGCGCGCAGCCGAAAGCGCGCCATTCGTCACCGCGCGCGATACGGTCAGCCTGGTCAGCCGCACCGACAGCGCCGCGCCCGGCCAGACGCTGCGCCTGGGCCTGCGGTTCAAGCTGGCGCCAGGCTGGCACACCTATTGGTCCAACCCGGGCGATGCCGGCGCCCCCCCCACGATCGAGGCCACCGGCGCCCGCGCCGGGCCGCTCGAATTCCCTCTGCCGGAGCGGCTGCGCGACGGGCCGTTCACCAGCTTCGCCTATACCGGCGACATCCTGCTGCCTTTCGACGCCACGCCCGAGCCGGGCCCCGCACGGCCGATCGAGGTTCATGCCAATTGGCTGGTCTGCGCCACCGTCTGCGTGCCGGAGGAGGCGCGGCTGACCCTCAACCTGCCCGCCGGGAACGGCGCGGCCGGCGCGCAGGCGCCATTGTTCACCGCCACCGAGGCGCGCCTGCCCCGCCCTTCGCCATGGCCCGCACGCCTCGCCGGGGGCGGTGTGCTCTGGCTGGCGGCACCGCATCTCTCGTTGCGCAACGCGCTGTTCTTCCCCGCCGATGCGGGGGTCATCGACCAGGGCGCCCCGCAGGTACTGCACGTCCGGAACGACCGGGTCGAACTGACTCTGAAGCCACTACACCCCGGGCTGCGATCGCTCACCGGCATACTCGCCCTGACCGACACTGGAGGGCAGGTTCAGGCATTGTCGGTCCAAGCCATGCCGATGGACCTGCCAACTGGGACCGGGCCGGCGGAAACTGGGCTGATGGAGGCCGTTCTGCTCGCCTTTGCCGGCGGCCTGATACTCAACCTGATGCCCTGCGTTCTGCCCGTCCTGGCGATGAAGGCGCTGTCGCTAGCCAGGCTGTCAGGGGCGGAGCGGGGACATGCGCGGCGCGAGGCGGCCGAATACACGCTCGGCGTCGTGCTGGCGTTCTGCGCGATCGGCGGGGCCATGCTGGGCGCCCGTGCCGCGGGCGGGGCAGCCGGCTGGGGCACGCAGTTCCAATCGGCGGCGTTCACCGCGGGCATGGCGCTGCTGCTGTTCGCCATCGGGCTGAATTTTTCCGGCGTCTTCATGGTCGGCAACCGGCTGGCCGGCATGGGGCAGGGGCTCGCCGCGCGCGGCAGCTTCTTCACCGGCCTGCTCGCCGTGCTGGTGGCCACGCCCTGCACCGCGCCGTTCATGGGCGCGGCGCTGGCCGCCGCACTCGCCATGCCGGCAGCCGCGGGCATGCTGGTGTTCGTGGCCCTTGGCCTGGGATTGGCCACCCCCTTTGCCGTGCTGGCGATCACCCCCGGCGCGGCGCGTCTGCTGCCCCGCCCGGGCGCCTGGATGGACACGCTGAAGCAGATCCTGGCCTTTCCCATGTATGGCGCGGCGCTGTGGATGCTGTGGGTGACCAGCCAGCAGACCGATCCGCTGGGGCTGGCGGCGGCTATGGGCGCCTGCCTGCTGGTCGGCTTCGCCGCCTGGGCCTATGGGCGTGCCCAGCTTCGCGAGCGGGCGGGGGCACTCGGCTGGGCCGCGGCCGCCTCGCTGGCCGGCGTCTGCGTCCTGCTCATCCGGCTGGGCGGTTCATCCGCGGCGGCCACCCCGCAAGCCGCCGCGGCCGCCGACGGTTCGCAGCCCTATTCCGCCACCCGCCTCTCTGCGCTGCTGGCAGCCCACCGGCCCGTCTTCATCGACATGAGCGCCGCCTGGTGCGTCACCTGCCTCGTCAACGAACGCCTGGCGCTGAACCCGCCCGACATACGCGCCGCCTTCGCCCGCCGCGGCGTAGTGTATCCTCAAGGGCGACTGGACGCGCCAAGACGCCGGCATCTCGGCCTTCCTGCACGACCACGACCGCTCCGGCGTGCCGCTCTACGTCTACTACGCAGCAGACGGCACGCCCAAAATATTGCCGCAGATCCTCACTCCCGCGCTGGTCCTGCAGACAGTGGGGTAGTGCCGCTGTCCAAAAACGGCGGTCGCGATGCGGCCGCCGTGGAGTTCGGCCGAGACTGGCCGATACCTGCCTGTCCGCTCGTGGCAGCGTGAGCCAAAGAAGCGGACATTCGCACCGGACTTGTGCGCCGCCTAAGCCACTGGCCGAACTGGGCCCGCAAAGCGGTACAAAATTCCTGATATTTGCACTAGGCTGATAACAGCAAGCGCTAAACCCGCTCTAATGACCGCGCTCGGAAATCTTCGAAGGCGTCTTCGAACAAGCTGTCATCCAAGACGAGATCGCCGCTATGATAAACAAATTGACTTCGAACTTATACCAACCGCCCTAAACATTGACCTGTGCCCAATCTCGGGTAGCGATTGAGGTTATGCGTTCCGGCATAGCCATGAGCGCGTTCCAGGCTGCGCAGCAGGCATCGACGATTTCCTCGTAGCTCTCCCAGACGCGATGGCTGAGCCAGTTGCTGCGGAGATATTGCCAGACATTTTCGACCGGATTGAGTTCGGGCGAGTAGGGAGGCAGGGTCAGGAGCGTTATATTTGATGGCACGATCAGGCGGTCGGACGGCCGATGCCAGCCGGCGCCATCCACCTGCATCAGGCAGTGCGCGCCAGGTGCAACGCGGCGGCTGACTTCGGCAAGATGCTCGCTCATGGCTTCAAGGTTGACGGAAGGCATGACGATGCCTGCACCTACGCCGCGCGCTGGGCCGACGGCGCCGAAGATGTAGGCCCAGGTGTAGCGGCGATCGCGCGGGGCAGCGGGTCTGCTGCCGCGCTGCGCCCAAATGCGGGTCAGTGTGCCCTGTTGGCCGACCCTGGCTTCGTCCTGCCACCAGATCTCGAGCGGTTTGCCGGCAGCATGCGGCGGCAGGGCGGCTGCAATCAGGTTGGCGAAGTTTTTTTGTGTGTCTGCTGGGCGCCAGCGTCCTGCTCGGGATGGAAGGGCCGCGCAGTCATCTTGCGGAACGCCAGCTTTGCCAGCAGCTTGCCCACGCTGCGTTCGTGATAATGCACAGCGAAGTCCGATTGTAGACGCGTCTGAAGATCGCTGCACCGCCAACGAACAACACCGTCGCGCTCAGGATCAGGACCTTGCTCGACCAGCGCCTTGAAGGCGGCGAGCTGTTCGGCGTTCAACTGTGCCGAGCCGCCCAGGACTGCGGCGGTTGGACAGGCCGTCGATACCTTCCTTGTTGTAATGGTGCACCCAGTCGCGCAGCGTTTGCCGGTCCATGCCGCAGGCTTCGGCTGCCTCCGTCCGCGGACGACCTTCCAGCACCAGAGCAATCGCCAGCAGGCGCCGGACCACCGCGCCGTCGCTGCACCGAGATGCTTCATGGCGCAGGTCGATGGCTGACTTGTCCAAACGAGTAACAGGCACTGGTTTGCTCATCTCTGGCCTCTAAATCGGGCGACCAGGCTAGAAATCATAAATTCCAGCGCGTTGGGTACTATTCGAAGTTAGCCTTTTGGGCGGTTGGTATTAGGTCCATTACATCGAAGTCGGCTTCGCCCGTTACCCATACCCGCAGTTGGCTAAGCGTGGTGCTGGTCTCAAAGCTGAAACTAAAGCCCGGTTTCGGGGACGGCTGACTGCGCTCAACTTGGCTCCAAAGGCAACAAAGTTCGCTGCCCTTGATTGCAACCACGTGGCCCACCTCTCCGCGTCGAACATAACCACCTCCTTTGCTTTCCTACTCCGCCAATTGTTCGGCAAAGACTTCAAACCGGGTGACCTCGTCTACTGTCTGCACGTCCCATGGCCGTTGAGTATCAACAAGGAAGAACGACCGGCCGTGATCATCCTGCCTAGTCTGAATGACCTCGCAGGCTATCGCGCCGGGGCGCGGGTATCGGGCACTGTCGGGAGACGAAATCTCTATCACTGGAAGCTTCTCGATGAAGCGCCATGCCGCACCGAAACGGTCAATGAGTTCGCACTCCACCGTCTCGGGAAACCCTGGCCGTCGATGACTCGAAGGATCGAGACGGCTACCGCTGGCATGCATCCCCCTTTGCCACCTACATCCCCCATGCACAGGCTGGATTGGCCGAAAGCGATAGCTTCGCAACGAGGCCTCGGCCCAATCTTTGCGAACAGGACAAGAACCCTCCTGCTATACAAATGGGGATTGGCTGTTGCATATTTCTTGGTATTTGTAACGCCAATCAAGGTCAATCATGCGGGACCTACACGATAAAAACCTATCTAGGCGAGCCGAGCGCGTCTAAGGGCTTTTGCGCGAGCACGAATATAGCTCTTTTCTGTTTTTGATGGCCATTTCTGTAAATTACGTTCGACGCGGAGCTTGGCCAGTGGCCGGACCAGCCAATCGGCCGATGGCGTGTTAGTCTTCCTGTCAACTTTCGCCAGCGGGTAGCGAGCAACACTTCAGGCAACGGGCGGAGACGCCCTTCGACACGGTAGCGGGTGGAGCGCGGAAAGCTTCTTGGATTAAACGGTAGGTGGAAAGTCATATTATTTTCTCACAAACCGGCGCTGACCAGGCATCCAAATCAAAAGGTCTCGCTTTAACCTACTCAAAAAGTAATTCACGATGCCGCCTTGCAGTCCCGACTGGAGCGCAGATACTTTGAGTTTTGCAACGAGCGTGAATGGTTTGCTACGTTCCTTAATTCATCTAACCATCGCTGAGCTAGGCTCGGCTCGCCGCCGGCATTGGCATCGGGTGCGGACCGAGTGACCACCAAACGCCTATGCAGATCGAATGGGTCGGCGATGCCAAGACGCTGCCGCAAAGCTTCGATCTCTTTGCCTAAGTCCAATAGCTCTTGAATTGCGCCGTCCTGATGGCGCCTTCCTTCCCTGGGGTTCATCTTGGCGATCACACCATCGTTCTGACCAAGAAGACCCCACTTGCCACGCGCGCATTCCCCCAAAGCCGTAAGGAGCCGCTCCCGGTAATCGGCCTCTAGGGCTTCAAGCCATGATGCGGAGGGGCGGGCCATACGGGTGGAAATACCATTTGCTCGGGCATTGCGCTACAATCAAAATGGCGGCCATAATGCAGCAGAATTCTTGAGATATGCTTCGAGCAGCCCCCCCTCCCGCTGGAAGACTTCTCACCTGTAGGCTGATCGGCTAGCGTCGAACGATGGTCGAACAATTTCGTTGGATTGATACGGTCGGCGGTCCGCACATTCTTGCGCCGATCGAGAGCCTCGTGAACTGGCGCGGTATCGAGGATTGTGCTGAGCTTGGCGCAGACGACAGGAGTGACTACGCCCGCGCTTGCAAAGTCAAAGATTGGCTTGGGAAAGTACATCCGGCCCAAACTCCGAAGTCGTCGTGTTATCTGGCGATGTCGGCCCAGTGGCTTGGTTCCCAAACGCAGATGGAGATGGTGGTCTCTTGGTGCAGTGGCTAGGATGCGATAGCGAGGAGGCTATATTGGCTCTGTTGAGCGGCTGGGAAGCACTATGCCCAGAGAAGCAGGTTTTTGCCGAGGCGATAAAATTCGACACAGGGCAATCAGGGACGTTGATGCTATTTGACGCCACGGAACGCGGGAGTGCAATCGCCTCAAGCGGTCTGAAATTGAATTTGCCGCCAGGTCATTACGAAATACGCGCTGCTCTTTTCGAGACTCATAACTGCGAGGTGGTGCTGCGCGAAATAAGGACCGCGCTCAACTGACCCCAGTGGCTTTGCAAAGGAACGGCCACGATATGGCGAGACAGGTTATAAACTGTGAACATATGTAGAACATCTTTGATCTATGCGGCATAGTTTGCTGGTGCAATTCTTGAATTTCGCACCAAGCTGAACGTCCGCTTTCGACACGGTCGGGGTGGCCTGTGAATGGCGACTATTGGCGCAAAGCCGCCGTTTACATCATTTGTTGTATAGGTCCTATGTTTACCGCGGGCGGGCATCGAAGATAAGTCAAGGCGCCTCATGGCCAACGTTCAAAAATTCAAGACAAAGACCGCGCGATCACCCCCGCCGCCCACTCCACCTGCCGCTCATACGTCAAACTCTCAGCCAGCGCCCGCCCAGCCGCACCAATCTCCTGCGCGCGCTCATCATGATCCACCAGCCAACGCACCTTCTCCACCAGATCGCCAAGATCGGCGGCCACCGGCACGAAATGCGTCCACGGCTGCAGCAGGTCGTAATACCATTGCCGCCAGCCATCGCCGGACTGAACCTTCAACACCGTGCTGCCGGTCAGCAGCTTCGTGAACAGGCCCGACCACGCGTTGGTGTAGCCGTCGATGTCGATCTGATACCGATACTTCTGGAAGTCGCGAGTCTCGATGTGCGGCCCCATCAGGCCGCTCTGCATCAGGGCGGAATGGCCAGCATGGTTCTTGGGCAGTGGCGACGTCAGCGCGGCATCGATCAGCCCCGGTGCCTGATCGCGCGCCACGGTGCATAGCCGCACTCTGGCCAGGGACCGCCAGTCCTGGCCGGGTCCGGGATGTCCGTTGGGCGAGCCGCGCCAGAGTGCGACAGGCTGGCGCGCAGACCAGGGCAGCCCCTGTTCGCGCATATGGTCGCGTTGCGCCTGATAGCCGTGCGAGCGCAAGAAGTCCGGATCGGGAATCAATGTCACTGCATCAACGCGCGCACAAAAGCCCAGTCCCGGTCGGAACGCTCCGTCGATCAGCTGCAAACGCACCCGGCCGGTCCGTGGCCGCGCAACCCGTGCGCCCTGCGCGAGCAACGGTAGGCAGGTGATCCACCGGTTGACCAGCGTCAGGAAGCCAGGCGCCGCGAAGAGCGGCCGAGGCAGCTCAAAGCGCAATTCGCCGGGTCTGCCGATCACACACCCGACCATCCCCGCGCGCGACACCTGGCCAACCCGCTCCACCACCGATACCCGGACCGAAATCTCCGGGCCGGCCGCGCACGTCAGCAGGTCCGACACTGCATCCAGCTCGCCGCATACCAGGGCTGCGAGCACTACGGTCAGCAACGGGCCGCCCTGCAGGGGCGGGCGGCAAGCCTCCGCCGTCAGCGCGTCGCGCAGCATGGTCCGACCGCGCTCCAGCCCCCCGCCCAGCGCAGCTACGGCCGCTCCCGCCGCACAGCGTTCGACCTCCGACGCGTAGCCAATTGCGATCTGCTGTTCAAACCGTTCCCGGACCGTCGCCTGCGGCCCCGGGGCAAGCATCAAGCCCGCCATCTCCACGTCAGCCGTGCTCCTCGCACGAAGCCCCGAATGCCTCGCACCTCACAGCTTGGATGCACGCCTTGGCGAGCAAAAGATCAGGGGCCTGCCACCGCCTCAGCCTCGAAGCCGGCCGCCGGTACGCCGAGCTTTGCGCCACGGGCGACGTTGCGGAAACAGATGACGCGGTCGCGGCCAGCATGCTTGGCGGCATAAAGCGCGCGATCGGTTTGCGCCACAAGCCGGCTGGCTATATCGCGTTCATGCACCGGCACGACAGCGTGCACGCCCGCGCTGATGGTCACCACGCCCGCGTCGCTACCGTCATGCGCCAGCGCCATCTCGCGCACCGCGTCGGTCAACCGCGACGCGATTGAGAACGCGCCCGCTTCGTCGATGCCCGGCAGCAGGATGGCGATCTCCTCGCCGCCATAGCGCGCGGCGGTATCGCCCGGCCGATTGAGCAAGGGTGGGATCAGCGCGCCGATCGCGCGAAGGCAGGAATCGCCGGCGGGATGGCCGTACAGGTCGTTGTATCGTTTGAAATGATCGACATCGATCATGACCAGCGCCAGCGGGTGCCCCGATCTGACGGCGCGGCGAAATTCCCGCTCCAGCGCCCGGTCGAAATGGCGCCGGTTGGCCAAGCCGGTCAGCGCATCCTGCATCGCCAATGTCTCGAGCGTGCGATTGGCGGCCGCCAGCGCCTCGTTTGCCGCCTCCGCCTCCGCATGCGCCTTCAACAACGCCGTCTCCGTCCCCCTCTGACGCGTGATGTCCATCACGATGCCAAAAATCGAGGTGGTCTTGCCGGCATCATCGGTTTGCGGAACGCCGCGCGAGAGTATGTGGCGAACGGTGCCGTCCGGCCGCTGCAACCGCGAGATCAGCTCGTAACACTTCCCGGTCTCGATACAGCCCTTGACGGCCGTGGCCACCATGTTCCGGTCGTCGGGATGATAGGCGTCCAGCGCATTGGCCAGCGTGGGGCTGAAGCCGGCAGGGTGGACGCCATACAGGCGATAGACCTCGTCCGACCAGGTCAGCCGATGGCCGCCCGCCAGATCGAGGTGCCAGTGCCCGATCTGGGCGATCTGCTCGCCCATCTCCAGCAACCTGTTCGCCCGCGCCGTGCGCGCTTCCGAGGCGGTCAGCCTGGCGTTGCTCTGCACCAATAGCCGACGCACCCGCTCGGCTTCGGCAATCCGGGCAAACAAACGGTGCGCCAGCACACCCAGGGTCACGGTCATGCCGAGCAGCCCCGCCACATGGAGCCAGGCCTCGCGCCGCCAACCCGCCAAAACCGCCACCTTGTCGCTTGTCGCCATCACGAACAGCGGCGTCCCCGCGACCCAATGATAGCTCCCGAGGCGGAGGGTGCCGTCTATCACGCTACGATGCTCGATCCCCGTCTGGTCGCCGGGCCGCAAAATGCGCCGGTAGAAGTCGCCGCCGCTCAGGTCGCGGCCCTCGTCGCCCGATGCCATCGGCCAGCGCGAGACCAGCACCCCGTCCGCACGGCCAAGCAGGATCGCGCCATGCGCGCCCACGTCGAACCGCGCATAAAGCCCCCTGAACAGCGCCGTAGGAACGCTGGCCACGACCACCCCGGCGAACTTGCCATCGGGCCGGTCCACGCGCCGCGAAACCGTCAGCACCCAGGTCCCGTCCTGCCAATCCCGCACCGGCCAGCCAACCAGCATCCCGCGCCCCGGCCCATCCCTGTGCGAGCGGAAGAAGGCCAATGCGGCCGCCCCGGCATGGCCCGCGGCAAACCCGGCCTCGGCCGGCTGATCCGACGTCGCAACCGTCCGTCCCGCCTCGTCGAGCACGCTGAAACGATGCGCCACCCCGGCCCCAAGTGTCGCCGCGCGGAGCGCCAGCAGCTTGTTCAGCCGGTCCCGTGCGGCCGGCTGCAGCCCATCCGTCTCCACCCGCTCCCGCAAGCCGATCAGCACGGTGTCCAGCGTCAACAGCGTGTCGTGCGCCTGGTCGGCCAAGGATTGGGACAGGTTGGAGGTTTGCGCCTGCGCATCCTCAATCGCCCGGCGCCGCATGTCGGCCAGGCTCAGCAGCGCGAGAACAGCGAGCGACAGCATGCAAACCGCCACGAACATGCCCAGCCGGCGCTGCAAGCCAGAGGCGGCGGGAAGCGGGGCGGCCGGTTCATGCGCGGAGACGAGTGGACTACTGTGCATCACACGAGAACGTTATCGTCGAAACGTTACCAATCGATAACGCCGGTATCGATTACGCCCCCTCAGTCCCGGGTCGTCCAGCCCAATCGCGCGCAGCCGCGCCCGCTCCTCGTCCCAGCCCGACCGCTCCTTCACGTTGAGAAACAAATGCACCTGCCGCTCCAGCAACTGTCCCAGATGCGACCGTGCGCGGGCGCCGATGTCGCGTACCCGCGTCCCGCCCTCGCCGATCAGGATAGCTTTCTGGCCTGCGCGTGCCACGTAGATGGTCGCGTCGATCCGCACAGACCCGTCCGGACGCTCCGTAAAGCTCTCGGTCTCGACGGTCGTGCCGTAGGGCACTTCCTCATGCGTCTGCAGAAAAATCTGCTCGCGCACGATCTCGGCCGCCAGCAGCCGGTCGGGCAAATCCGTGATCTCGTCGTCCGGATACAGATGCGGCCCTTCCGGCAGCGCCGCCGCCGCCACATCCAGCAGATCGGCCACCCCGTCGCCGTTCGCAGCACTGATCATGAACACCTGGTCCGTGCCGCACAGCGCGGAAAGCTCGGCCGCCAGCGGCAGCAGGGCAGGGCGCGCCACCAGATCCACCTTGTTCAGCACCAGCCAAACTCGCCGGCCCGAGGCGCGGAGCCGCTCGGCAATGGCGCCAACCTGCTCAGTGACGCCCGCGCGGGCGTCCGCCAGGAACAGCGTCAAATCGGCATCCTCCGCGCCCGTCCAGGCGGCCGCCACCATCGCGCGGTCCAGCTTGCGGCGCGGCGCGAAGATCCCCGGCGTGTCCACCAGCAGCATCTGGGCGTCGCCACGCAGCACAATGCCGAGCACGCGGAAGCGGGTGGTCTGGGCTTTCGGGCTGACGATGGAGAGCTTGGCGCCGGCCATGCGGTTGAGCAGGGTGGATTTGCCAGCGTTGGGGGCGCCGACGATCGCGATGAAACCGCAGCGGGATGTCATAGGGAAGCGCTTCTTTTCTGAAGAAAAGAAGCAAAAGACTTTTGTTCATTTACGCGCGCGGGGACAACCGGCGTACACCAACTTGAAAAAGTCTTTTGGTTCTTTTCTTCAGAAAAGAACATCTTACTTGATCCTCCGGAGTAAATCACCGGCCGCCTCACGCTCCGCCATGCGCTTGGTGCCCCCTGCGCCAGTCCCCGTCTGCCCCCAGGCCTCCACTTCCACCACAAAATGCGGCGCATGCGAGGGCCCGGTGCTGGATACAACGCGATACGTGGGCAGCGTCTCCCCACGTGCCAGCACGCGCTCCTGCAACGCGGTCTTCGGGTCCTTCGGCGGCAGCACCTGTGCCTGCATCGGCTCGTTCCAGGCCTGGCGGATGAAACGCCGCGCCGGGTCCAGTCCGCCATCCAGATAAAGGGCGCCGATCACCGCCTCCATCGCATCGGCCAGCACGGTCGCCAGCCGACCCACACCGGTCAGCACCTCGTTGGCACCCAAAGACAGCACCCCCGCCAGGCCAACCCGCTCGGCCACCGCGCACACCGCCTCGCGTGAGACGAGATGGGCGTGCCTGGGCCCCAGCTTGCCTTCCTGCTCATCGGGAAAACGCTCGGCCACCCATTCGGCCATCACCAGGCCCAGCACCCGGTCACCCACGAATTCCAGCCGCTCGTTGGACCCGGCGCCGCTCGCCCGCGGGCTCTTGCGACCGCGTCCGGCAACCCGCCCAAGGGCGGCGGACCGGTGCGTCAGTGCTTCGGCCAGCAAGTCCGGGCGCTCAAAACGATGGCCAAGCAGCGCTTCGGCCTGCTGCAAGCGACCCTGCTGGTCCGGGCGGGCCGCCGCTCCGATCAGCCGACGCCTTTCAGCAACCGGCCCCAGCGCACTTCAAACGGCCACATCCAAAACTCCCACCACGGATGCTCGGCGTCGAAGCTGAAAAAGATGAATTGCGCCCGGCCAATGACATTCTCCAACGGCACGAAACCCAGCCCGTTCATGAACCGGCTATCGGCCGAGTTGTCCCGGTTGTCCCCCATCATGAACAGATGTCCGTCCGGCACCACGTACTCATCGGTGTTGTTCGGATCGAAATCCGAACCGGGATATATCTGCCCGTCGCTCTGCTTCAGCAGATGGTGGCGCGGTCCGCCCGGCAAAGCCTCCAGATACTCCTGGTCCTGCACCCGGGTACCGCCGGAATCGGCGGTCTCGTAGGCCCCCTCGGGCGTGCGGGGCACTTCGGTGCCGTTGATGTAGAGCTGGCCCTCTTTCACCTGGATGCGGTCGCCCGGCAGGCCGATCACCCGCTTGATCCAGTCCTCGCTGGTGTCGCGCGTGTTACGGAACACCACCACATCGCCGCGATGCGGATAGGACCCCAGGATGCGGCCCGAAAAGACGTCGGGCGAGAACGGCATCGAGTAATGCGAATAGCCATAGGAATATTTGCTGACGAAGACGAAATCCCCGATCAGCAGCGTCGGGATCATCGAGCCGGACGGGATGTTGAACGGCTCGAAGGCGATCGTGCGAATGCACAGCGCGATCAGCAGGGCATACACCAGCGTCTTGACGCTCTCGAACAAACCACCGGCGGCGGGCTTGCGGGCGGTCTTGGAGCGGAGGGGCTTCAGGGTGGCGGGCATGGGCGCGCGGTCCGGACAAGGTTTCGAGATCAACACGCCCGCGGGGCGGCCTGTCAACTAACGTCCTATTCACGAGTCCGCCCAGGTTTCGGCAATCGGCCAAGTCGTCTAGACGTGACGAAACGATGGGACAGGAAACCGCCATGCTGCACCGCCGCACCCTGCTTGCCACACTGGCCGCGCTGGGCTTCGTCCCCGGCATGGGCCGTGCCGCCCCACCCCCCGACGACACCGACGCATCCCGCAAACTGCGCGCCCTGTTCGACCGCTTCGTGGACGAGCAGCTGCACCGCAATCCGGAATTCGCCACCGGCCTCGGCCTGGATCGCGGCAAGCTCGCCTCGCTGAAGTCGAAACTGTCCGACGCCTCCCTGGCCGCCGATGCCAAGGACCGCCGCGATGTTGAGGAACGCCTCTCCGCCCTGCAAGCCATCGACCGCGGCGCCCTGCACGGCCTGGACGTCTCCAGTTACGACACGGTGCTGTTCCTGCTGCAGGTGAGCAAAGCCGGCAACGACGCCTTCGATACCAACGGCGGCAGCGTGTCCTCACCCTACGTCGTCAGCCAGCTCGTCGGCGCCTACCACGACTACCCGGATTTTTTAGACACCCAGCACGACATCAAAACCGCCGACGACGCTGAAGCCTATATCTCGCGGCTGGACGCGGTCGCCACCGTGATGGATCAGGAGCTGGAGCGCATCAAGCACGATGCCGCACTGGGCGTCTCCCCGCCCGACTTCGTCATCGACAAGACGCTGATCCAGATGAAGGCGTTCCTGGACACGCCGGCCGATCACGCCACGCTCGTCACCTCGGTCGTCCGCCGCGCGAAAGAAGCGGGCCTCGCCGGCGATTACGGCACCCGCGCCACCGCCATCTACACGCAAAAGATCGTGCCGGCACTGACCCGCCAATCCGACTATTTTACCAATGCCCGAAAGACCGCCGTGCACGACGCCGGCGTCGCCCGCCTGCCCAAGGGCGCCGAGCACTACGCGCTGGGCCTGCGCAACTACACCACATCGTCGATGTCCCCGTCCGACATCCACGAGACCGGGCTGAAACTGGTGGCCGAACTCACCGCCGGGCTGGACACCGAGCTGCGCGCCCAAGGTTTTTCGCACGGCACAGTCGGCCAGCGCCTCGCCGCACTCGGCGCCGACAAGCGTTACATCTACGACAACACCGATGCGGCGAAAGACCAGCTGATCGCCGACCTGAACAAGAAGGTGCAGGTGGTGCAAGCCAAACTCCCCGATTGGTTCGGTGCTTTGCCGAAAGCCCGCGTAGAGATCCGCCGCGTGCCCAAGGCGATCGAGGCCGGCGCGCCAGGCGGCTACTACCAGCCCGGCACGCTCGATGGCAGCCGCGCGGGCGCCTACTACATCAATTTGCGCGACACGGCCGAAGTGCCGCGCTGGTCGCTGCCCACGCTTACCTACCACGAAAGCATCCCCGGCCATCACCTGCAGCTGACTCTCGCGCAGGAGATGAGCGACCTGCCGCTGATCCGGAAGATCGTGTTCTTTTCGGGCTACGGCGAAGGCTGGGCGCTGTACGCCGAACAACTCGCCGTCGAAATGGGCATGTACGACCAGGACAAAATCGGTCATATCGGCCAGATGAAGGACGCGCTGTTCCGCGCCGTGCGCCTGGTCGTCGATTCCGGCCTGCACGCCCAAGGCTGGAGCCGCGAACGCGCCGTCGCCTATTTCGTCGACACGCTCGGCGACAAGGAGACGCAGCGCCATCACCGAAGTCGAACGCTACTGCGTCTGGCCCGGCCAGGCCTGCAGCTACATGGTCGGCAAACTCACCTGGCTACGCCTGCGCGCCCAGGCCAGGCAGGCGCTCGGCGCCAAATTCGACATCAAGAAATTCCACGACGCCGGCCTACTCTCAGGCGCGCTGCCACTCGACGTCCTGGAGAAGGTGATCGGGGACTACATCGCAACAACAAAGGCGTAGCGTGGGTGAAGCGAAGCGTAACCCACGTCTCGCAGCGCAAGTCTCCACCCACATTCCAGACGAGAAAGAAGGTGAAGGTTGCTACATGAGCGGGCACGACGGTCCGTGGGTTGCGCTACGCTCCACCCACGCTACAGTTGGCTGCCTCATAGAATCAGATCGACACCGGTTTGGCGAAGGGTTTTTCCGCAGCCTGCTAGTCTTGTGGCTGGCAGCCGACCCGCCCGCGGGAGAGCACGGCTGCCCGGCCGTCCGGCGTGAGTGTCATATCCACCTCATAGACGATCAGGCTTGCCATGTCCGAGGTAACGCCGCTGGCAAGCTTGTATGTGGCCGCGCAATCGGTCGGTGGCGGCTGTGACGCGACCGCGCGCGCGAAATGCCCCTCGCGCATCGCCCGGCTCCAGCAGGCCGCCCCGTCCTTGAGCAGCGAGCAGGGTGCCGCGTAGTCGCGCTCGTAGCGCAGGCGCAGCGCGTCGCCTTGAAGCGAAACCGCTGCGAGACCGGCGCCCGTCTGATCGGTATAGATCTGGCGGCCCTCGGGCAGATGCCGCACGAAAAACGGTTCGGGCCCGTTCGCATCGGTTTCCTCGAAAACCAGGTAAGGGCCCTTGCGCCCGAGCAGGAACAAATTGTCCGTGCCCAGCATCACGTCGCGCCCGGTCGCCGCCGCGCGGCAGACGGGTCTTTCGCCGGCGGGACCCGGCCGCACCACATAGGCCGGCCCGGTCCCGGGCGAGTCGGTGCCGGTCTCGCGAATCATCAGGTCCGCATACCAGGTGCAGGTGATGGCCTCGGCCGGGTGGGGGCCTTCAACCGCGTCCAGCTTCTGCACGGCTACCGGGCGGTCAAACAATTTTTCTTCCGCTGTCGGCTCGGCCGCCAGAATGGGATGCGCAAGAAGGCAGGCAGCCAGCCCGAGGTGACGCCAAGCCACCGATCGCAAGAATCGCCGTCTTCTCTCGCCCATCGCCTCGCTCCACCCACGCCGCCGCGTGTCAATTGCTCAGGCCGTTACTGCCCGAGCCACTCGAGTAGGATTGCAGGATCCCGGTGTTGGAAAAAATGAAAGTGGTCTTGTTCGACGTCTGATCCACATGAGTGTGGAGCGAACCGACGATCGGCACATAGTTCATCGCCCCCCAATGTGTATTGTTGAACTGATAGACGACCGTTTGTGTGCCGTCTGAATTGGTCGTGGTCTCAGTCGGTTGACCCAACTTTGCCTCGACCTCGGGCAGCGTGGAGACGCCGACCGTGAATTGCTGAGCCTGATCAGACGTCACTTTGGTTCCGGAAGTATAGTCGCATCCGGACAGCGCTGCCGCCATGAGGGCGACGAACAGAATGTTTTTCATACGCGCGATCCATTTGGCTAAATGTGGGTGGCTCGGGGCTGGCACGGACGTGCCCGCCAACCCCGGTTCCAATTGCCGCACCTAGGCGACGACAGGTTTCAGCACCGTGCGTCTCAGGGCGAAGTAGATGCCCCAGATCGCCGCCAGTTCGATGAGCAGGCGGACGAAGTCGATGCTGAAGTGCATCCCACCCGCCATCCGGCGCGCATCCGGCCCGAGCATTCGGCTGGCCTGGTTCAGCGCTTCGCTAAACCCGGGCGGCCCGGACAGGATGAAGCCGTATTCGTCGAGCCCGCCGATGATGTTGAACGGCGGAAACAGGATGGCAAGCAGGGTGAGTGCCACGGCCGCGTAGAGGGCGAGGCGGGACCATTGAGTTTGCATGACACACCTATTTAGAACAAGATTAATATCACATCGGCGCGTTAGAACACGCTTTGTCGGTGCAGAGGCCTAAGGTTATTGAGCCGGTCAGATCAGGTTGATCGTGACCATCCCCGTCCGTGTAAGAGGTCAGTATCAAGCTTTGGCCGACTTGTTCCGCAGCAAGAAGTCCGTCGTCGGAGCTGAAATCGTTACCGTTGCAGCAGCCATCCAAATGATTGCCGACCGGAAATGTGCCGTAAGAGTAGTTGCCATTGGGCGGCACTTTCGCTGCGTTGAGTCTCGCCGCGACATCCGGAGCGGGTGCGCCAGTCTGCCAGACGGCCTGTTGGGGGAAATTTCCATCTGGGCTCGTGTCCATGACCAACGACCAGATCGTGCTGCCGCCCTGCCCGACGCCATCCGTTAGCGTGCTGAACTGTGTCGCGGCGTTCCCGTATTTCACGTAATACCGACCTGGAACGAAGTGGTCGGTCACCAGCTTCTTTGACATCATAAAGCTGGATGTTCCCACCGACGGCACGCCCGCCGGACTGACCACGATGTTGATTGTGCCGTCATAGTAGCTGATCTTGCCGCTAGCGTTCGCAGTCGGCAGGCGCGAGATCGTCAGCAGTTTGCCCTGCCCCACGATACCGGACTGTTCCAGATACGCCGTCTGCGCCATCGACACGCTGGGGGCCGCACAGGCAAGCAGCAGCGACAGGCCGAGCAAATTGTTTCGCGTCATGGTTGTGGTCCCTTTCGTTAGGTTGTGCGCCGCATTGGCCTCACCTTCCTGGAACCAAACCGGCCCGCTCGTCGCCGAAACTTTCGCCGGTGGACCCTCAAGAAATTCTCAACCTAGTAACCCACTGTTTTTGCAAGGCAGTGCGTTCCGTAGTCGTATCAAGCCGAACGCGTGCCTTGACCGTCAGAATGCGCTTTTGCACGCTCCACGCGGATAGCGGCTTCGGAATTCCCGCATCGGGAGAGCCGCCCGCCAAAATTAGGCCGAGGGTGCTGCGAGATGCCGGACACCAGCCATCCCCAACCCGATCAGCATAACCGTGTGTGGCGAGTGGGCGCTGCCACCTTCGACCAGCAGCGTCGCGAGCTGCGAGTCGGCGGCCAGCTGCGCAGCATCGAAGCCAAGCCGCTTTTGTTGCTGGAGGTTCTGCTGCTTCATGCGGGCCGCGTGGTCAGCAAGGAGGACCTGCTTGCCACAGTCTGGAAAGACACAAACGTCACCGAACAATCGATCAACACCGCGATCGGCAAGCTGCGGGAGGCACTGGGCGCGCAAGGCCGCGCCATCGTGGAGGCGGTGCGTGGTGAAGGCTACCGCATCGGTCTGCCAATCGAGATCGAAGCCGCGCCCGACTTGCCAAAACTGGCCTTCACCTTCCGAACTGGCGATCCGGTGCCCAATCGCCCGCAATGGCGCTTGGACCGCGCCCTCGGCGGCAGCGCCGCCCGCGACGTCTGGCTGGCCCACCACGAAAAGACCGGCGAACAACGCGTCTTCAAGTTCGCCGACACCGCCGAGCGTCTGCGCGCCCTGCAACGCGAAGCCGCACTTTCGCGCATCCTGCACAATGCACTCGGCGACCGCCCCGACCTGGTCCGCATCACCGAATGGAGTTTTAAGACCCGCCCCGCCTTCCTTGAAAGTCCGTTCGGCGGCGAAAGCCTGCCCGAATGGGCCGAAGCGCAAGGGGGCCTTGCGGCGATCCCGCTTGCCGATCGCATCGCCATCGTCGCCCGCATCGCCCGCACCGTGGCCGCCGCCCACGACGTGGGCGTGCTGCATCGCGACATCAAACCGAGCAACGTCCTGGTCAGCGGTGCAGGCGCAAACATCGCCATTCGCCTGGTCGATTTCGGCTCCGGCCGTCTTACCGAAACCGCCCGCCTTGAAGCCGTGACCGTCACCGGCCTCGGCCTGACCGCGGCCGCCGCCCAAGACGGCGAACGCCTCAGCGGCACGCTAAGATACATGGCGCCCGAAGTAATCGCCGGCGGCGCGCCCACAATAGCCGCGGACGTATATGCGCTTGGGGTGATTCTCTACCAATTGGTCGTGTGCGACCTGAACCGGCCGCTCACGATCGGCTGTGAAGCCGAGATGGCCGACCCGCTGCTTCGTCAAGATGTTCTAAAAGCGGCAGCCCGCAACCCGCATGACCGTCTGCCGTCGGCGGCCATCCTGGCCGATCGACTAGAACGACTTCAGATCCGACGAGTGGAAGCTTCGCGCAAACACAAACTTGAGGCGGAGGCATTGCGGCTCGCCCGCAAGCTCGACCGAGCCCGCTTGCGAAGGCCCTGGTTGTTACTCGCCGTTGCATCGCTGGCGTTGGGACTTTTGGGTACGGGTATATCAGCTATTCGTGCAGCACGCGCGCGTGACGAAGCACAGCAGCAATCCGCCACAGTGACAGCAATCAATCAATTTTTGACGGAAGACATAATCGGCGCGGCCGATCCGGACGTGAGTGGAAAATCCGATTTGACTGTCGCATCCGCCTTACGCTCAGCCGCCGCGCAGATCGATGGCGTTCTCGGCAACAATCGACCGAAGGTGCGGGCCGCCTTGCACGCTGCAATGGAGACAGCTTTCACCAACCTAACCGACTATAACCGAGCGTTGACCGAAGGCGAACGCGCACTGGCCGCAGCACAAGCGGAGCGTGAGCCGGATTTAGCCACTATCGCTGACATTCAGCTTCGAACTGCAGACGTCCTGACCAGCATGGGCCGGCTACCTGCGGCCGGCAAACGGGTCGATGCAGCTGAGCAGGCCCTTGCCCAATTGCACCCTGCCAGAGCCGATCTTTCCGCGTGGTTGTGGTTAGAAAAAGGCTACCTGTCAGGCGCCTCGATGGACTTACCTAACTACATACACGATCTGCAAGTCGCCTCAATCGTAGCGCAGCGTGTTCCTGATATACCGCCGCGCCTTCGGGAACGGATACTACTCTATCTTGGGAATGCATACGATATGGTAGGCAGGCCATCCGAAGGCGCGTCGATCCTCCGGAGATTATTAGAGACTGAGATATCGGAATACGGTGCCGAAGATGCACGGCCCAATTATGTAGCGGCCGCACTTGCAAATGCTTATCGAAAAAACCGACTTGACGAAGCAGAAGCCCTGATGAAAGAAGCCCTGCCGAAACTAGAGCGCAAACTTGGACCTTTCGCCCGTCGGGCGGTGAGAGCCAAAGATGTACTCGCCGGAATTTATTTTCGTGAGTCGAAATTTGATGTTGCTGCTCAGCTCTGGAGCGAGGTGGTGGCGGGTTACGAGCATGGTGGTGGCGATCCGGCAGAGGTGAGTCATATGGGTGCGCAATTAAATCTTGCAGTTGCATGGATACGCAGCGGTCGGTTTGAGGCGGCCGAGCGGATTCTACGTGCCCTACTCGACGAACAACGTGGCAAGATCGGTGCTGAATCCCCGCAAGCTCAATCTGTTCGCTTTAATCTGGCGTATGTGCTGCTTGAACTACATAAGCCGACGGAGGTAGTAGAGCTCAGGCGCGGTCTTACCCCTCAGATTTTGAATATGTCTAATCAAGAGAACGACTGGCCAGGACGGCTCATGTTGACCTGCGCCCCGACTTCCCTCCACTCAACAGTAAAGTCCGCGGTTTCCGCCAGGCCCATCCTGACGGTGTTTTTCTGTTCGGTTAAGCGCCGTTTTTCCGCCCCGGCCACAATCCTCCACGCAGCCGCACGCAGCCTGGGTCAAGCCTGGCCGAAGGCCACCGGCGAAGCCGGCGCGCAGCGGGCTTGACGCAGGCGAGCACGGCGGCACGCTGAGCCCTGCGGGGGGCTGACCACCCAAAGCCGAATGTGGTCTCACCTCGTTAAAGTCGCAGCGCCAGGCGGTTAACACCACGCGCGCTTGCCGCAACGACGTGAACACGGTCTCGTTCAGGCATTCGTCACGCAACCGGCCGTTAAAGCTTTCAACAAACGCGTTCTGTGTCGGTTTGCCGGGTGCAATGTAGTGCCAGGCCACGCTGCGGTCCTGCGACCAGCGCAAGATCGCTGTGCTCGTCAGCTCAGTGCCGTTGTCGCTGACAACACTGGTGGGATATCCGCGGCGCACGCCAATGGCATCCAGTTCGCGCGCAACCCGGGCGCCGCTCAGCGACGTGTCCGCGACCAATGCCAAACACTCGCGCGTAAAATCGTCGACTACGCACAAGATGCGGAACCGCCTTCCATCAGCCAACGTGTCTGATACAAAGTCCAGAGACCAACGCTCGTTCTTTGCCGCAGGCAGCATCATCGGTCGGCGCGTGCCAAGCGCCCGCTTGCGGCCGCCACGCCGCCTCACCTGCAATCGCTCCTCGCGATACAGGCGCCGCAATTTCTTATGGTTCAGACGCATGCCCTCACGCGCGAGAAGGATGCCCAATCGCCGATATCCAAAACGGCGCCGCTCTCCAGCCAGACTGCGGAGACGCTGCCGGATTGCGGCATCCTCGCCGCGGCACGTGCGATAGCGCACCATGCTGCGATCCACACCTAATGCCTGACACGCCCGACGCTCGCTTACCCCGTGGTGCTCACGAAGATCGGCCACGGCCTGCCGCCGCACGCCGGGCGCTACCATTTTTTTCCCGCGATGTCCTTAAGCATGGCGTTATCCAGCATCGCATCCGCCAGCAGCTTCTTCAGCCGCGCGTTCTCGGCTTCCAGCGTGCGCAGCCGCCGCGCTTCGGAAACCTCCATGCCGCCAAACTTGGCCTTCCACTGGTAGAACGTCGCCGGGCTGATGCCATGTTTGCGGCATACATCCGCAGTCTTCATCCCGGCCTCCTGCTCACGCAGGACGCCAATGATTTGCTCCTCGGTGAACCTCGACTTCTTCATCCTTCCGCCTCCTGATCGGGCGGACTTTACTGAAAACTGGATGGAAATCAGGGGCTCAGGTCAATGTTCATCGATGGAAGGTTGGCTCTGGAGCAAGGCAATCGGCCTCTTGCGTTATCGCTGCTCCTCAAAGCGCGCGATATGCTCAAACCGGAGGGAGATGACGATCGTATCTCCCCTGCAGGTACTTGCATCTTTAATAAAAGACGCATCTCTGAATGTTAGTAGTCCCACTGTGACGTCTGATTTCGGTAAGCTTTAAGTATGAAATAATTCACTACAGCATCAGTAAACGCATATATACGCGAGAGCCGCCACAGCCGAGATCGCCGGATGCTTTATCTGTGGGCGTGACTTCGGCTTGTGCCAACGTCCGCCGGCCGTTATTTCGCTTGGGCGAAAGATCATCTTCTGGCTATCTGGCACCCAGCCGGCGTAGGGCGGAAAAGCGCAGCGCCTTCCGCCATGACCACGCTAACAGCTAGCGCAGGATACAACGCGCCTTGCAACTGCACTCCACCCACAAACACCCAACACCCGCCACCCCAAAAAACTTGCCCAGCTCCCACCATCCATGTTCCTAATCCGTTCCCGCCATCCAAACCACCCAGGCCCACCCTGTCCACCATCCAGCCCGCCCCGGACCGCGCCGTCCGCCGCACCCGCCACCTCGACCGCTGCGAGGAGCTGGGCGATCTCGGCATGGATCTCGCCCGCGCCGCCCACCGCGAGGCGCTGCGCGACATGCAGCCGCCGCCGGCACCCCGCACCCCCATCCCCGGCCTCACCTGCGCCGACGCCCCCGCGCCCCCGCCGCGCGACAGCATCTTCGGCCAGCTCTTCACCCTCATCTCCCGCTGCCTCCGCCAGACCATGCTCCTGGAGGACCGCTTCGCCGCCGGCGACGCGCCCCACAACACCGCCGAACCCGCACCCCGCGCCAGCCAGCCCCCACCCGCCGCACCCGCTGCCTCGGACGCCACACAACTCCACGCCGAACGGCTCTACCGGGAGACGTTCGAAGACGAGCGCCTGCAACAGGATACCCGCCCTGCAGAAGACATACTGGACCACATCCGGTCCGAGCTGGGCGCCGCATCCTCTCGCCTCGCCCCACGCCACCAAACCCCCGCCCCGCCATCGCGCCGCGCAATCCCCATCATCCCGCCAGGCCCCGAACCCGCCCTGACAGCGCTGGAACGCTCCGTCGTCGCCTACCACCAGACCCGCCGACCAAAGCCGCCGGACTAAAATACCCTTGCGGCTCGGCACCGCGCCGGTGCTCCCCAATTGCGCTTCGTGTCATGCGACGTATGGGCTACCGTCCGACTCACGCATGATCACGACCCGCACCCTGCACACCGCCACGCTCGACTTCGCCATCGACGAAGCAGGCACCGGTCCCGACATCGCGCTCTGCCTGCACGGTTTTCCGGAGTCCCGCTTCTCCTGGCGTCACCAGCTCCCGGCGCTGGCCGAACACGGCTGGCACGCCGTCGCCCCCGACCTGCGCGGCTACGGCGGCACCTCCCGCCCGCTGGCGCGCGCCGCCTACCGCATGGAGCGTCTCGTCGAGGACGTGGCCGCCATGTTCGACGCGCTGGGCGCCCGCCGCCGCCTGCTGATCGCCCACGATTGGGGCGCGTTGATCGCCTGGCAATTCGCCATCGAGCGCGTTCGCGCCCTGGACGGGCTGGTCATCATGAACGTGCCCCACCCCGCCGTCTTCCGCGCGGTGCTGCGCCGCTCGCCGCGCCAATGGGCACGCTCCTGGTACGTGCTGTTCTTCCAATTCCCCGTGCTGCCCGAAACCCTGCTGCGCGCCGCCGGCGCACGCGCCGTGGGCGAGGCGTTCCGCGGCATGGCCGTCAACAAATCGGCCTTCCCGCCAGACGTGCTCGCCCACTACAAAACCGCCGCCCTGCAGCCCGGCGCGCTCACCGCCATGATCAACTATTACCGCGCCAATTTCTCGTCCCTGCTACACGCAACCGAATCGCCCCGCATCGACGTGCCGACGCTGATGGTGTGGGGTGAGCAGGACACAGCGCTCGGACTGGAACTGACAGAAGGCTACGCCCCCTACGTCTCCGATTTCACCCTCCGCCGGCTGCCGGGCGTCTCCCACTGGGTGCAGCAAGAAGCGCCCGAGCAAGTGAACGAGCGTGTCACAGACTGGATGAAACACAAAAATCTATCGTTGAATAACGAAGTATCGTAATCCCGTCATGGCAAGCGCAGCGAAGCGATCCACCCCTCGAGTAAGTAGCGTATATCGCTTGGCACTGTGGATCGCGTCGCTTCACTCGCAATGAGAAGTCAAGGCGTCGGGCATAGAGCGTTCGTAAAATCCTTGGTGTCCTTCGTGTCTCGGTGGTGAAACATCTGCTCAAGCAGCCGATACCACGCGCCTCAAGAACTCGGCCCGTCCCGAGAGGGCGCCACATAAACATCGCCCTGCGTCAGCACCCAGACATGCAGGCGCCGCAAGACATCATCCCCCAGAATCACCCCCGGTCCGCGCAGCGTGGCCACCACCGCCATGTCGAGTTTCGGGATGACCGTATCCCCCACCACCAGCTGCTCAAATCCGCGCAGCACCGCCGGCTCGCGCGCGGACCCCACGCCCACCACCTGAAAATGGCGGTCGGCCGGGCCAGGCCGACCCGCCCCGCCCAGCCGGGCCGCGGCGGCGGCCATGATGAAGCTGTGCTGGGCGCCGGTGTCGATCAAGGTCCGAAACGATACGCCGCCCACCGACGCGGTGACCCAGGGGCCATTATCGGCATCCCCCAGCTCGCGCAGCGGCCGCGCATGGCTGGTGGGCGGCACGCACAATGAACCCGGTGCAAACAAGGCCAGGCGCTGGCCGGTCAAATCCAGATCCAGATCGTAGCGTGCCAGCAAATCCATCCCCAGAATGCCGTCCCCTGCCGGGTCCCAGCTCGCATCGCCCGACCACACGATCGAGACCGGTGTGGCAATGATCGGCGCCAGGCCCAGCTCGATGCGATGCGGCCATCCCCGGTCGATATGCCGCCGGCCGCCAACCCCGTTCACCGCATAGCCGTCCAGCACCTCGGTGTCGTCCAGCAAGTGCTCGACCCGCAACCCCAGCAGCTGCGCGGTTCCGCTGGTCAGCAACGTCCGCGTGCTGCCCGTATCCAGCAGCAATTTCAGCGCGCGGCCATCCACCGTCACCTGCACATACAACCCGCTCGGCTCGTCGATCAGTGGCAGCACGGCGATCGGCTGCGACGAGCAGACCTGCGTCTGGCAGCCCGCGAACGCACACAGGCCGAGGAGCGCCAGGCACGCGAAAGCCCCTCGCCTTCGGGGCGGTGCAGCGGCTGAGGTCAAACGGTCGACCCGGTTCGACACCCCAACAGTCCACGCCCGCGCGCGCCCGCCGTCAAGCGTCCGGCGTCTCGCGCTTTCACGCCGTCTGCGCGAATATGCCGGCACCCCGTCGCGGAACCCTCGCTATGCGCAAACTCTCCGCCATCTCCGGCCTGATCCTCGCCGCCGGCCTGCTCAGCCTGTACGCGTGCGGCGAGCGGGCCACCCTGCCGGTGGAGGCCGGCATCGGCCCGCACCCGCAACTGCCACCCCCCAACGCCGGGTGGTTCCCCACGGTCGACATCGCCCCTGCGCGCTTCTGGCCTCCGGGCGGCCATCCGACGCCCGCGCCGGGTTTGGCGGTCGCGGCCATGGCGCAGGGCCTGGATCATCCGCGATGGCTGTATGTGCTGCCGAATGGAGACGTCCTGGTGGCCGAAACGAACGCGCCGCCCCGCCCGGCCGACACGGCAGGCATTAAAGGTTTCTTTAGCAAAATAATTCAGAAACATGCCGGTGCCGGCGTGCCCAGCGCCAACCGCATCACCCTGTTGCGGCCGGACGGGCAGGGCGGCGTACAGAAATTCGTTTTTGCCAGCGGCCTGAATTCGCCGTTCGGCATGGTTCTAGTTGGGGGCGATTTCTACGTGGCCGATACCGACGCGCTGCTGCGCTTCACCTACCAGCCGGGCCAGACCACGCTCACCTCCGCGCCGGTCAAGGTCGCCGATCTGCCGGGCGGCCCCATCGACCATCACTGGACCAAGAACGTGGTCGCCAGCGCGGACGGCACAAAGCTCTACGTCAGCGTTGGCTCCAACAGCAACGTGGCGGAAAACGGCATCGCCGCCGAAACCGGACGCGCCGCGGTGTGGGAGATCGACGCCCGCACCGGCGCCCATCGCATCTTCGCAAGTGGTCTGCGCAACCCCGTCGGCATGGGGTGGGAGCCGTCCAGCGGCGCGCTATGGGTTGCCGTCAACGAGCGTGACGAGATCGGCAGCGACCTGGTGCCCGACTACATGACGACCATCCACGACGGCGCATTCTACGGCTGGCCCTACAGCTATTACGGCCAGCATATCGACGAGCGCGCCCAGCCCCAGCGCGCCGACCTCGTCGCCAGCGCCGTCGCGCCCGACTACGCGCTCGGCCCGCACACCGCCTCGCTCGGCCTGGCCTTTTCCAAACCGGGCGAGCTGCCAGCCGCCTTCCAGCAGGGCGCCTTCGTCGGCCAGCACGGCAGTTGGAATCGCAAGCCACGCAGCGGCTACAAGGTGATTTTCGTCAAGTTCGAAGGTGGCCAGCCGGTCGGCCAGCCGACTGACGTACTCACCGGTTTTCTTGACCGCGATGGCAACGCCCAAGGCCGCCCGGTCGGCGTGGCGCTCGACAAGCAGGGTGCGCTGCTGGTGGCGGACGACGTGGGCAACACGGTCTGGCGGGTTACCGCCGCCCACCCATGAGTTTTCGTACGCTCTTCCAGCGCCGTGCCGCCGCCGCACCGGCCGAAAAGTTCGACCTGTTCACCCTGCGCACCGGCCGCGCCACCTGGCTGGCGGTGCAGCCCGGCCAGACCGAGGTGAGCATGGCCGAAACGGTCACACCCCTGACGGCGCTGATCGCCTGCATCCCCCGCGGCGCCCCGCAAACCAGCTTTTTGATAGCGCCGGATGGCCGCCCCATCTCGGCCGAGGGTGACGGATTTTCGGCCCCGGCCATCAGCATCCGCTGCAAGCGCGTGCCCGATGGACGCGTAGAGTTGCGCCATCCCATCGCTCCGGTGCGCCACCTCGGCGTGGTCACAGGCGCACCACCGCCCAGGCCGAACCGCGTGCTGTTCGACCGTGTCGGCGACCGCGTGCTGGACCGTTTCGAGCTGCACCCCACGGGAGCGGAGACGCTCGCCCCACGCGGCCGCGCCGTCCTGGCCGAGTTGGCCCTGGCAGCCGGCGCGCCGATGTCCGCCGGCACGCTCATGGCGCTGCTGCACGCCCAACGCATCCGCCTGTCCCTCGCCGAAGCCCTGATCCGCGTGCTCAGCGCGGACGAGCTGGCGGTGCTCGCCCACCGTCTGGCCACCGTGCCGGCCGACCTCGCCTTGCTGCGCCGCGCGATGCCAGGCGATCCCTGGCTGACCACCCATCTGCCACGCCTGCTCGCCTGGGATGCGGCCGGCCGCCCGGCCACCCGCCGCACAGTCTCGCCGGCCAGCGAGGACCACGTCGCCGTGCTGCAATCGGGCGCGCTGCGGCCTCAAGCCGGGCTGGCGCTGACCGCGCTCGCCCGCCGAACCCTATCGCCCAAGCGCCTCGCGGCCGTGCTGGCCACCGCCCGCAACGAGGGTCCGTACATTCTCGACTGGCTGGCACACCACCGCGCGGTCGGCTTCGACCATGCCGTCATCTACAGCAACGACAACGAGGATGGCTCGGACGAGCTGCTCGGTTTGCTGGCCGACCGCGGCGAAATCACTTGGGTCCGCAACGAGCTGTCGCCCACGGCACGCGCGCAGTGGAAGGCGTACGGCCACGCCTTCAAGGCGCTGCCGGACCTGGTGGACTACCGCTGGACCATGGTGCTGGACCTCGACGAATATGTCGGCTTCCAGCCCGGCATGTTCGGCTCCATCGCCGATGTCATCGGCTGGCACGAGTATCAGCACACGGAAGCCATCGCCCTGCGCTGGCTATGCTTCGCGGCGTCTCCGGACGCCGTCTGGCGCGACATACCCAGCACGCGCCGTTTCAGCAGGCGCGAGGCGGCCATCAACCCGGTGTTCAAAAGTCTCGTGCGCTCCAACCAGTTCTGGGACGCGCATTGCCATTTTCCCTACCCCACGCTCGACATGCCATTTTCATACCGTATTGAGGACGGCGCGCCCTGCCACCACATGGGCCGCCTGCGCGGCATCAAGGTGCCGCAGGACGCGGTCAGCGCCGATTTGGCCTGGGTCGCGCATCATGCCTTTCGCAGCGCGCCCGAGGCGCTGATGAAGGTGGCCCGCGGCGACGCGACATGGAGTGCTACCAACCGGGCCGAGGTGGCACGCACCGACAAGATCGTGACACGTTTCGTGGCGCTGGCTGACGACCCCGGCCTCATCGACGACGAACGCACGCTGCACTGCGCGCCCGGGCTGGACGCGCAGCTCGAACGTCTGCGCTCGATGCCGGGCATCGCGGCCTGCGATCGGGCAATCAAAAGCCGGTTCGCCGCAAAACTACGTTCGGTGTCCCGCGCGTTTCTCGAGGGACACGGCAACCCAGGCCAGCACCCGGCCTACGCGCGCTTGGCGGCCATTCTCAAGGCGCACGCCGGCTGATTCACCCGTCGTTAACTCGCCGCCGGTATGCTGTTGCGGAACAGTTCAGAAGGGCAGGCACATGGCGATCGCAGCATTGGCAGCCACGCAGGCGCATCCGATTTTTCACCCCGCGCGCGCTCCGCGCCCGCAGCCTCAGGCGGACGCCACGCAGGCCAGCGATCTTCTGGCCCAGCAGCAGAAGGGGCTGGAGTCGCAGAAATCGGTGAATTTACTCGTGTAATACCCACCTCCCTTGAGGTGAAGCACAGAAAGGCAAGCAGTCCTTTTTTGAACAAAAGGACCAAAAAACTTTTTGTCTGTTGAGTCCGCGACAGCCTAATGAAAGTTTTTTGCTTCTTTTTTGCAAAAAAGAAGGTCTTGCCTTCCCTTAACGAAGTCACTCTCCAGGAGGATTGTGATACGGGACAACCTGCTCACAACGTCATCGCACTCATATCCAGCCAGGCATGCCGCTTCTTCATGTCGGCGATCAGCGCGATCTTGTTATTCTTCACATCCGTTGAGGTGTGCAGCATGGATTGTTCGTGCGCGCGGTAATCGGCCAGCACCTCCTGCACATGCTCGCCCCAAAGCCCCAGCTCCACCAGCCGGCACCAGAAATCGTAATCCTCCCAGCCAAAACGCACATGGTCGTATCCACCCGCCGCGGCCCAAGCGTCCCGCCGCACCAGCGCCATCGCATCGATGAAATTGCCGCTCACCAGTCGGGCCGCCAAAAACGGTTCGTCGCCGATCAGCAGGTTGTCTTTCCCAAAACGCTGGATGGTCGGATAAGCAAACGCCGCACCGGACCCGCGCAGCCGCGCCGCCAAATGCGAAGCCGCCTCCGGCCGCAACGTATTATCGGCATCCAGTGGCAGCACATACGGTGTCTCGGCCAGATCGAACCCGGTATTCCGCCCGAACCCCAGCCCGGCATTGGCCGTGTGCTTGACAACCAGCAATCGATTGAACCGCTCGGCGTGCGCCTCGGCCCACTCGAGCACGACGGAGAGGGACGCGTCCTGCGAACAATCCTCGATCACGATCAGATCGAGCACCGGCGCCGTCTGCGCATGCACCGAGTCCAGCGCCTCGCGCACATAATGGGCATAGTTGTAGACTGGAACAATCACCGTCACCTCGGCCTGTCCCAGCGCGTCCCGTTCGAACAGGATGTCGCGTTCCGGCAGATGCGGCGCGGTGCGCTTCTGCTCAGACGCAAGCAGGTCCAGCAGCATCGCCCGCGCCGCCACCCGTCCGCCACGCGCCTGGTCCAGCATGGAGCCGAGTGCCGCCGCATGGTGCAGCGGCCCGAACCGCCACAGCACATCCAGATACGCCGCATGCGCCACGCGCCGCCGCAGCCCCGCATCGCCCGCCAGCGCGGACAGCGCGACAAACCACTCCTCCTCGCTATTGGCCAGATACCCCGTGCGCCCGTCGTCGATCGCCCGCCGGTAAGGTCCCGTCGGCGAGGCCACAGTCGGCACGCCGGCCAGCGCCGCCTCCCAGTATTTCAGTTCGCTCTTGGCCTCGCAGAACGGATTGCCGACCTGCAGCGGCGCCACATTGATGTCGAACCGGGCGATCTCGTCCGCCAGATCGACCAGCGCCACCTTGTCGCGCCACTCGATTTGCCCGTGCAATTCGCCCAATTCCTCGAACTCGTCGGCAATCACAATCCCCTCGCCGCTGTCCGGATCACGGAACAGCACAAGCCGGCACTCGGCGCGGTCCCGCAGCAGCCGCGCGATCGCGCCTACAGCGGCCGCAAAATCCTTTTGATGCGTGCGCGTGCCGCTCGCATACCCGATGCGCACCAGCCCGTCCGCCTCGGTCTGCGCCCGCCGCCGCACGGCCAGGCGCGAACGCCGCCACGTCTCCTCGTTCCAGCAATTCGGCACCACGAAACTCGGCTTCTTGAACAACCGCAAATGCGAGGCGAGCTCCGCGGTCGTGCAGGTGCACACATCGGCCGCCCGCACGCTCTGGTTCACCCGCACATAAAAACGCTGCACATCCAGCTCGGACAAACGCTGTGAGCGTATGCCGTCGATCAACACGTTCCGCGCCAACTCCGGCCGGAACATCAAATCGTCCACATCGAAGATCGTCACGATGCCAGATCTGCGGCAGTGGTTGAAAATACGGTCGATCTCCGCCGACCAGGTGGCACGCCAGATCACCACCATGTCCGCGCCCTCCAATCTCGCGTCGGTGGCCGCCTCTATCGTCATCGCTTCCGCCTGCCACCCCAGCACCACGGCAGAGGAGACGGCGCGCAGCACGCGGTAATCGTGTCCCGGCGTGTCGTGCTCGCCGGAAATGAACACCAGCCGCTGGCCCGGCACGCGCCGTGCGGTCACAACGGGCCGCGGCGTGGCCGTAGGTTTGGTCGCCCGCTTCAGCGCCGCAGAGTCGGGCAAAACCGCAGCCGCTGGCGGCTCAACCTGGCCAAGCGAACCGGCCTCCGGCAGAGAGTGTGGCGTCTGTGCGCCCCCCATCACGGCTTCGGAAGCAACGGCCCGCGGCGCCACGCTCGGGGAGATTGCGCCGGCCTGTGCAGCCACCAAAACCGGCCTGCGCCGCGCCAGGCGCAGCACGCGCCGCAGCGCGCGACGTACGGGCCGCGGAACGCGACCCGCCATCCTGATCAGCGCCGACATCAGCCGCCACGTTGTCGATCCCAGGATGATCTCGCGCTCACCCTGCAACTGCCCCAGTTGCGCCTGCAACCAAGCGTTCTCTCCCGCAAGCCAGGCCGCCTCTCCCTGGGCGTGGGCAATCTGGCCCATATGCCAGGCAATCTCGCTCTCCCGCGCAGCCACTTCGCTCTCGCGCCAAGCCGAATTCGGTCTGCGTGAACGAAAGCTGAGACAGCGCATGGCTCAGATCGTTGCGCAAATTCTCGATATCGTATTGCAGTCCGGCCGTCCGGGTCAGCAAAATCTCCTTTTCGGCCTCGAACAGCGCCGCCTGCTTCTCCACCCGCCCACGCTCATGTGCGATCCGCGCCTGTGCATCCGCATGCGCCGCCTCCATCGCCTCGGCCGCCCGCGCCAGCCCGGCATTCAGCTCGGCCGCCCGCGCCTCATGCTGCACACCCAGAAAATCCTGCTCCCAGCGCTCACCCAGCAGGCTGAACCGCGCCCGCAACCGCGCCGCATCGGGCGACCGGCACAACGCCAGCACCGCCTCCGGGGCCTGCGGTCCGTAGGCCAGCACACCTAGACCATGGCTGTGCAGGAACTCGAAATGCTCGTGCCGCTCACGCAACTCCCCCCACAAACGCCAAACGCCGAAATCGAGCGCCCTCTCGTTGGTGTCGTGGAACAACACCACGGCGCGCGGTGAAAGTTTCGCACGCCAGCTCTCGAAATCGTGGAACACATCCTCATACCGGTGCCGCCCATCGATATGCAGCAGATCGATGCTGCCATCGGCAAAAAACGGCAATGCCTCGTCGAACGTGCACCGCATCAGCCGCGAAAACGCGGAGTAATGCCGGTCGTGAAACGCAGCCAGGTCGGCGTAGATGCTGTCGTCATAGAACCCGGCGTGCTCGTCGCCCCGCCAGGTATCAACGGCGTAGCACTTCGTATCCACGCCAGACCGTTGCGCCGCATCGCAAAACGCAACGTAGGACACGCCGGCATGCGCGCCCAGCTCCACCAGGCAGCCGGGCCGCGCCGCCGCCATCAGCCACTGCGCGAACGGCACATGCCCATACCACGCGCTCACCACGCCCAGCCTGGCCGGGCGCCAAAACAGCGGGTCCAAGGAAGACGCGGTCAACGCCTCAAGCGGGTCGCCACTGCTGCTGATGATATCCACGGCCCACCTCGATCCACCTGGCGCCGGGGATCACGTCAGCGGCCAAAGCCAGGCCGCCCCGCGCACCCCCGAACTATCGCCGTGCAGGTTACGCACCACCGGCGTGCTCGCGCCATCCGCGAGTATGTGAGGCGCCATCAACCCAGGCACGGTCTCATACAGGTGTTGCATCGCCGACAACCCACCGCCCAGCACGATCACATCCGGGTCCACAATGTTGGCCACCATCGCCAGCCCGCGCGCCAGCCGGTCCGCATGGCGCGCCAGCGCCGCCTGCGCCCGCAGCTCGCCCGCCGCCGCCCGTGCCGGCAAGCCGCTCGCATCCGCATGGCCAGGCCCATCGCAATCCTCGGCCAGGGACGGGCCGGCAATATAGCGCTCCAAACAGCCGGCATGGCCGCAAAAGCACGGCTTTGGCGGCAAATCACCCGGCTCCGGCCAGGGCAGGGGCGTGTGCCCCCACTCGCCCGCCACCCGATGCCGCCCGGCCAGCAACCGCCCACCCGCCACAATTCCGCCGCCGCACCCGGTCCCCAAAATCACCCCGAACACCACGTCGTATCCGGCCCCCGCCCCATCGGCCGCCTCCGACAAGGCGAAGCAATTCGCGTCATTCTCCACCCGCACCACGCGCCCCAGCAGCGTCGAGAGATCGCGGTCGAAAGCCCGCCCGTTCAGCCACACCGAATTGGCGTTGCGCACCACGCCCGTGCTCGGGCTGATCGCCCCGGGAATACCGACCCCGACGCTGCACGGCGCCGAAACCGCCGCCTCGGCCTCGGCAACCAGCCCAGCCAACACCCGCAGCGCGTCGTCATATATCCGCGGATTGGCCACGCGGCGCCGGAACGCCACAGCGCCATCGGGTGCCAGGACAACAATTTCGATCTTGGTGCCGCCGAAATCTATGCCGATGCGGAAGGCCAGGGGCCTCGTGCGGAGCACGCCTTCGTGTGACACCCCTGGACCCCACTGGGGCCAGTCGGCCCCAGCCCCCATGACTAAGCCGCGTCCAGCTCTTTCAGGCTCGCGATCGTCTTCGACAGCATCCCGTATGCGATCGCCTCCTCGGCGCTCATCCAGTAATTGCGGTCCGTATCCTTCGCGACCTTCTCGTAGCTCTGCCCGGTCTCATGCGCGATCAGCCGGTTCAGCCGCTCACGCATCTTCACGATCTCCCTGGCCTCGATCGCGATGTCCACCGCCGGCCCACGCACCCCGCCCATGGGCTGGTGCAACAGAAACCTGGTCTGCGGCAGGCAAAACCGCCGCTCCTTCTTCCCCGCCAGGAAAATCAACGCCCCGGCGCTGGCCACCCAGCCGGTGCCGATCATGCGCACCGGCGCCTCGGCATCCACGAACCGGATCATGTCGTGAATGGTGTCGCCACTCTCCACATGCCCGCCAGGCGAGTTGACATACACGTCGATCGGCTCGGCCGACGCCCCGGCCAGCGCCAGCAGCCGACCCGTCACGTCGCGCGCCACCTTGTCGTCGATCGCTCCAAAGATCAGCACCTTGCGCTGCTTCAGCAGCCGATGCTCCAGCTCGTTGATCGGCGAGCTCAGCGTCTTGTTGTCGTCCGGCTCCTTCTTCTCCGGCCCGATCGGCTCGGGCACATCGGGGCCGTCCGGATCGTGATCCGGCTCCTCCTCGTCCATACGTGCCCTCATCGTAAAACTCGACTGCGTCATATCGTACCGCTGCTCCTGCTCGCGCCTTCGTGGCCGAAAGTGGGGGCGTCGGGAAGCAATGTCGAGGCTGGGGTTAGCCGGCCTTCTCGCCGCTCGCCAACGCCCCGAAACGGCTCGCCGTCCCCCAGCTCCGCCGTCCCGTCAGGAATACGAACCAACCCAAGGCCGCCCCGCTATGACGAAACACCTGGAAGGTGAACGGCTCGGCCAGCGCCGCCAGCAGCGCGTGGCTTAGCCGCGCGGACCGGTCATCCCCCGTCCAGCGCCGGTACAGCACCACCGACCACAGGTGGAAGCCAAGATCGATCCCGATCTTTCCCACCATCACGCCCGCCGCCGGCAGCAGCACGCCGTACTGCCCCCGCGCCAGGAACCAGGCGAGCAAGCCCAGTGCCGTCAGCCCATAAACAGGCTGCAGCGTATCGGCTGCCTTCACCGGCAGCATGGCCGTGCCAAGCCAGCCGTATCGGCGCGCCCCCACCATGTCACGATACCAATACTGCGTTTGCAAGAACCCCCCGAACCAGCGCCGCCGCTGCCGCAGGAACGCGCCCGCCGTCCCAGGCGCATCCGTCAGCGCCCGTGCCCGTCCCAGCACAGTGCTGTGCCACCCGCGCCCATGCAGCGCGGAAAACCGCAGCAGCCGGTGGATCAGCTCGTAATCCTCCACCAGGCAGTCGTCATCGAACCCGCCGACCTCGACCACCGCCGCGCGGCGAAACCCGGCGAACGCCCCGCTGATCAGCAGCAGCGAATGCAGCCGGCTCCACGCATAGCGCGACAGGAAATTACGGATGTACTCGTAGGTCTGGAACCACTCGAAAAACCGGCCGGACGCACCCGGCCCGCATAAGGGCGTCAATACCCCGGTCGCCGCCACCAGCCCCGGATCGGACGCGAACGCCCCGCGCATCGCGCCGATCGCTCCCTCGTGCAGCAGCGTATCGGCATCCACCGTCAACACCACGTCCGTCCGCACCAGCTCCAGCGCAACATTCAACGCCCGCGCCTTGCCGCCATGCGGCAGCCGCAGCCAACGCAGCCCCGGATGCATGGGCGAGGGGTCTCCCAGACTGCCCAGCGGTGGCGGCGACAAGCCGTATCCGGCCAGCAGCGCCGCCGTGCCGTCGAACGAGCCGTCATCGGCGATCACCACCTGGTCCGGCGCATCCGTCTGCGCGAACAGGCAGGCCAACGTGCGCGGCAAAATCTCCGCCTCGTTATGGGCGGCCACAATCACCCCGAGACTCACCGGCGCTGTCACAGCGGCAGGCCGCGCAGGCGTGCGCCACAGCCCCAATGTCTGCCAGAACACAAAGGCTAAAAGCACGGTGTCGTAGCCCACATAAACCACGCCCGTGGACCAGGCGAACACGCCGCCGCCGCCAAACGCGCGGGCCAGCAACACCAGCCACAGCCCCAGAACCGCGCCATGGATCAGCAGGCTGGCTGCCGGCGTAGGCGGCGGCCGCGTCCGCGGAGACGCCGCACGAAAAGCCTGGGTCAGCGTATGTGACAGGGCGGCACATCCTGGCGTGTTGACGGACTTGGGGCAGACCGCATCACATGCCAATGTGGTGACATGGCGGCGCGCCGCATCGCCCAAAGATTTAAGAATACGCCATGCGGACCGAGCCGCATGGCCGAATGTCCGGAGGCTGCCTTGTCCGCCACGACCTTTTCATCCGCCGAACCCGCCCAGAACCACCCGGCGCGCTACACCAGGCTGGCCATGCTGTTCCACTGGCTGGTCGCCGCCGGCATCTTCGCCAACTTTCTGATCGTCTGGACGGTGGACAGCCTGCCCAAATCCGCCGAACGGCCGATGATCAACCTGCACAAATCCATCGGCATCACGGTGCTCGGCCTGGCCATCATGCGCGTCCTATGGCGCTACGCCAACCCGCCCCCGCCCATGCCGGCCGATTACCGCCCGTGGGAGCGCACCCTGGCCCACGCCGCGCATTACAGCCTCTACGCCCTGATCTTCCTCATGCCGCTCACCGGCTGGATCCACGACAGCGCCTGGAAAGGCGCCCCGCAAAACCCGCTCAACCTGTTCGGCGTCATCCCCTGGTTCCGCATCGGCTTCATCGAGCACCAGGATCCGGCGACCAAGGAGCAGATTCACAGCGTATTCGCCCAAATACACGGCCTGCTGGGCTGGGTGCTTCTGGCCCTGATCGCCTTGCACATTGCCGGCGCCCTCAAACACCAGCTGCTGGACAGGCGTCCCGAATTGCAACGCATGCTGCCGGAGGGCGTGCTGCGGTCCGATACCGCCCGCCTAATTCCGACGGCGGGGGAGTAGCACCTGCTCGGCCGTTGCAGAGCAACCTGGAGATGGCGATCGGCCGCCCGCGTCTACGCTCAGCGCCTTGGGCCCCAGCTTGCGCGCGACTATGGTGCCAGCGACTCATACACCGCGCTTCAAATCCAGGCAGCCGCCCGCCGGGCCAGGCTATCGCCAGCATATCTGGCGCTGGGCTACGCAAGCTTCATGGCGGAACGCGAGTTCGTCTCGCACAAAAACCCCGACGATCCTTCCCGCGACGAGTTGCGTGCCCTGCTGAACCGCTACAAGCCGAGATGTCCATCCTCCGGCATCGAACCAGCGTCCGAAAACTCCGAAGCCTGGGCTGGTGCCACGTTGGGGTTTTAAGCAGTAGGGAAGTTGGTTCGGATGAAGCGCCAATATCTTGGACACCGCCCAGCGTGCCGTGCTTTGGCCTCATACCGGGTTGGCGGCCAGCCTTCGGGCCGCTCGCCTGCAGTTTGTAACGACTGAAACAGCGCCTGCGCCCCCATCACCTCCTCGACCCACGCCTGATAGGTCGGATCGTCGCTGGCCACCCGCCACTCCGCCCCAGCCCGCATCCGGCTCGCGGCCAACGCCACGATCTCCGGATGCACAAACCGCCGCTTCGCGTGGCGCGCCTTGGGCCACGGATCGGGAAACATCAGAAAGAGCCGGTCCACACTGCCCTCAGGCAACGCTCGTAGCAAAGCCCGCGCATCGTCCGGCCAGATGCGCAGATTGGGCGGCAAAGGCGCATCCGCCTCACCACCCTCGGGGACCAACGCAGCCAACAACGAGCACAGCCCCTGCTCGAAGACTTCGCAGGCGACGAGCAGCGCGTCAGGATGGGCCGCGATCTGCGCCCGGCTATGCTCGCCTCCGCCAAAACCCACTTCCACCCACAGTCGATCGCAACCCGCGGGCATCGGCGTGCCAGGCGCAAAACGCAGCCGCGGCAGTGTGACTTCGAGCAGCTTTTGCTGCCGTGGCCGCAGCGCATGCGTGCGCTGACGGCCATACAGCCGATCCGGCGAGGCCTTTACATCCGTCGTCAAGACGAAAAGCGGCGCTCAGGCCGCCCGCAACGCCCGCGGTAGATTTGCTATGGCTTGGTCTAGAATGGCCGTCTCAGCCTCTTCGCCCAGCCCGGCCGCGATCACGCGGCGGGCCGCCAACGCGGCCACATCGGCCGCGGTCTGACGCACCTCCGCCACCGCCGCCTTCTCGGCAGCCGCGATACGGTCCAGCGCCACGCGCTCGCGCCGCTTGGCCGACGCCTCGGCCTCGGCGCTTGCCGCCCGCGCAACCTCCGCCGCCTGCTCCCGCCCACGCGCCACGGTGCGCTCGGCCTCCGCCACCGCCTCGGTGCGCGCCCGCTGGGCGTCCGCCAGCATCGCCTCGGCCTCCGCCCGCAGCCGCTGCGCCTCGGCCAGCTCGGCGCGTATCGCCCGCGCGCGCCCATCCAGCAGACCGGTCACCGCCGCCCAAAGCCGGCGCCCAAAAATCCCGAAAAACAGGACGAAGGCGACAAGAACCCAGAACTCGGGGTCGCGGAGCAGATGGATCACGCGCGCAAAACTCCGGTCACGCCAGCCCACGCTCGGCCAGCACCTGCCCCACCGCCTCGTCCACGCGATGCGCGTCCGCATGGCCCGCCGTCAGCCGTCCCACCAGAAGCGCGGCCGTCTCGGACGCCACCTGGCGCACCGCCCCCATCGCCGAAGCCCGTGCCGCAGCGATCTGCGCCTCGCTGGCAGCGATCTGTGCCTCAAGCCGCGCCTCCTGCGCGGCAGCGCGCGAAGCCGCCTCCGACTTGGCAGCCTGTGTCGCCTGGGCCAGCGCCGCCTGGCTTTGGGCCGCCGCCTGCCGCCGCGCCGCCTCCTGCTCGGCGGCCGCACGGTCCGCCTCGGCCTTGGACGCGCGCGCCCGGTCCAGGTCGCCGGCGATCGTCGCCGCCCGCATATCCAGCACCGCGCCCACCTTGGGCAGGCCCCAGCGCGAAACCAGCAGATAAAAACCGACGAAAATCGCGGCACCCCAGATCACCTGGGCCAGCAGCAGCCTGTTACCGAACTCCAGCTGCGGCATGGTGTCGGCATGCGCCACACCCAGCCCGCACGAGGCGAGCAGGGCGGCACAGGCAAGGCGTGTCATGCGCACGGGGGCGGACGAGCCGATCAGGTGAACAGGATCAGGAACGCGATCAGCAGCGCGAACAGGGCCACCGCTTCCGTCAGCGCGAACCCCAGGATGCCAAGCCCGAAAACCTGGTCGCGGGCCGCCGGGTTGCGCGCCACGCTGTTGACCAGCGCGGAGAAGATGTTGCCGATACCGATGCCCACGCCGGCCAGCGCGATCACCGCGATGCCCGCACCAATCGCTTTGGCAGCTGGAACAAAAGCCTGGGCAGTCTGAACGTCCATTAGAAACTTTCCTTTATCGAAGCAGAAGATTGCGCGCGCGGTTCAGTGCAGGTGCACCGCGTCGTGCAGGTAGATACAGGTCAGGATGGCGAACACATATGCCTGCAGTGCCGCCACCAGCAGTTCGAACCCCATCAGCACCACGTTGATCGCCAGCGGACCGATCGCCCCGATCGCGCCGATGACCGAGGCGCTGCCCAGCATGACCACGAAACTGGCGAAAACCGCGAACATCACATGCCCGGCCACCATGTTCGCAAAAAGCCGGATCGACAGGCTGACCGGACGCGACAAGTAGGAGATGATTTCGATCGGCACGATCAGCGGCGCCAAAAAAACCGGTGCGCCTGGCGGAAAGAAATACGAAAAGAAGTGCAGCCCGTGTTGCGCCAGCGCCACGATCGTCACAACCGTAATCACCAGCAGCGCCAAAGCCAGGGTGACCGCGATATGGCTTGTGTAGGTGAACGAGAAGGGGAACAGCCCCAGCAGATTGCCCATCAGCACGAAGAAGAACAGCGTGAAGATGAACGGGAAGTAGCGCGCGCCCTCCGGCCCGATCTGATCGAGCGCCATGCTGCGCGGAAAGCTGTAGGCCAGCTCAGCGGCCGCTTGCAGCCGGCCCGGCACCACGGCGCGGGGCCGCGACCCGAAATACAGCAGCGCCAGCACCAGCCCGCATCCGACCAGCATCAGCAGGTTTGCCTGCGAAAACCCGATGGCCGCCCCGATCGCGCCCACCGGCTCGAGCCGGAACTGGCCCAGCGCGTCGATCGCTTGCGTGTGTTCGGCAGCCACCTCGAAACCCTCTCCTAACGCTTTTGCGCGGGCCCGACCTGGCGCCACACGTTCAGCAATCCCGCCGCCCCTCCCAGAACCAGGAACAGGACCAAGAACAATGGCAAAGTGTGCAGCCATCTATCCAGGCCCCAGCCGATGGCGACTGCCACGGCCAGGGCGGACACCAGCTCCACCCCCACGCGCAGGCCCATGCCCAGCGCCGACTGTTCCCGGCCGTCCAGGCCGGTGCCGGCGGCTGGCGGGGCGTCCATCCCCTGCCGGCCGCGCGCGGCGCGCAACCGGTCCTCGAAAGACCCGCCGGCGCCGCTATCCTCATCGCCCATGACGGCTCCCGAAGCCCCAAAACCCCGTTCCCGGCGAGCCAGGGCTTGCTAGATGCGGGTTTTACACGTGTCAAGGCGACCAGAGGTGCTTGACGCTGCGCGCCACGCCACCCCAGAACGCGGCCATTCCAGGGGATGGCCTGTCGATGCGCGGCGGACACGTCGATGCCGTCACACGCGAAGGGGTTTCGGGCTGGGCGGCCGACGATGCCCAGCCGGACACACGGCTGGCACTCCGCATCAGGGTCGATGGCGAGGAGGTCGCACAGGTCGTGGCCGACCGGCCGCGCCGCGATCTCGTCGCACTCGGGCGTTACGGGGATGGGGCCCACGGCTTCGCCCTGACCTTCGCGCCGCCTTTGCCGGCTATCGCCGATCACCAGGTCAGCGTGCATTTCGCCGAAGACGGCATGATCCTGCCCAACGGCCTGCGCGAAGTGCCGCGCGCACCGCCGGTCGGCCCGGACACCGCCATCCTGCCCCCACCGGCGCCGAGCCATGACGACGGCCCGAACCCGATCCTGGTCACCGCACCCGGCCGGTCCGGCACCACATACCTGATGAGCTGCCTGGCTGCCTCACCCCAGATCGTGGTCGCCGAACTGATCCCCTACGAGGTGCGGCTGCTCTCCTACTATGCAGCCGCCTACGGCGTGCTGACCGCGCCGGCGAATTTCGAGCGCTCCACCCACCCCGACCGGCTGGAGGGGGACGGATACCATGTCGGTTCCAATCCCTTCACCGCACCGCAATACACCCACGCCTTCAACCATCGCGAACCGCTCGACGATCTGCACCAAATCTGGGCGCCGTCGCGCATCGGTGCCGCCATGGCCGATATCGTGCGCGAATACTACCGGCGCCTGGCGCTCGACCGTGGCCGCGGCGCCGTCGCGTATTTCGCCGAAAAGAACAACAATCTGCACCGCCCGAGCCGCATGTTTGTCCGCCGCGTCTTCCCCACCATGCGCGAGATCGTCATCGTGCGCGACCCGCGCGACGTGCTGTGTTCCCACATCGCCTATTTCTCCTCCAGCGACGACACGGCGTTTGCGCAGCTCAGCCAAAGCTGCCGGCAGCTTCACCAACTGGCCGACACCGCCGGCGGCGCGCTGCACGTGCTGCGCTACGAAGACATGGTGCGCGGCGATGCAGACACCTTCGCGCGGCTCTCGCTGTTCCTCGGCGCCGAAATTACCCCCGTGATCTCCCGCTCGAGCGAAAACATGTTTGCCAAGCATGGGACGAGCGCATCCCCGGAAGCATCCATCGGGCGTTGGCGGCAGGATCTGCCGGGCAGCATCCGCACGCGTGCCGCCCGGGACTGGGCCGGATTCCTGCAGAAATTCGGCTACGACCAGGACTGACCCGCCTCGCGCTGGTAACACGTTTGTCAACGCCGATGCGCCGTCCCGCGCGCGCCCTACCGGCTTCAGCCGCGTTCGACGCGCACATCTCTCCAGGGAACACGGCAATGAAAGCACTCTGTTGGCACGGCAAAGGCGATATCCGCTGCGACAGCGTCCCCGACCCGAAAATCGAAGACTCGCGTGATATCATCCTCAAAGTGTCGAGCTGTGCCATTTGCGGCTCCGACCTGCATTTGATGGACGGCCAGATGCCGACCATGGAGTCCGGCGACGTGCTGGGCCACGAATTCATGGGCGAAGTGGTCGAAGTCGGTTCCCCGAACCACAAGCTGAAAAAGGGCGACCGCGTCGTCGTCCCGTTCAACATCAACTGCGGCGAATGCCGCATGTGCAAGCTCGGCAATTGGTCGTGCTGCCTGAAATCCAACCGCAACGGTGCGATGGCCGCCAAAATGTTCGGCTATCCCACGGCCGGCCTGTTCGGCTACTCGCATCTGACCGGCGGCTACTGGGGCGGCCAGGCCGAATACGTGCGCGTGCCGATGGCCGATGTTGGGCCGATGAAGGTGCCCGAGGGCATGACCGACGAGCAGGCGCTGTTTCTCAGCGACATTCTGCCGACCGGCTGGCAGGGCGCCGAGCATTGCGACATCCAGGGCGGCGACACGGTCGCCATCTGGGGCGCCGGCCCGGTCGGCCTGTTCGCGATCCGGTCGGCCGTCATCATGGGTGCGGAAAACGTCGTGGCGATCGACACCGTGCCAGAGCGGATTGCCATGGCGAAAAAAGCCGGTGCCACGCACACCATCGATTTCGCCAAGGAAGACGTGCTCGAGCGCCTGAAGGAAATCACCAATGGCCAGGGTCCCGACTCGGTCATGGATTGCGTCGGCATGGAGGCGGAGGGCACGCACGGCCTGATGGGCGTTATCAGCGCAGTGCAGGAAAAGCTCACCAGCATGCAGCGCCCCTATGCGCTGGAGCAGATGATCACCGCCGTCCGCCCCGCCGGCAACGTGTCCGTCCCCGGCGTATATTCCGGCCCGATCCCGGTCAACATGGCGTCCGTCGTGCAAAAGGGCCTGACGATCAAGACCGGCCAAACCCACGTCAAACGCTACCTGGAACCGCTGGCCAAGCTGATCCAGGAAGGTAAGATAGACCCCACGTTCCTGATCACCCACCGCAGCACCGACCTCGAGCAAGGTCCCGAACTCTACAAGACGTTCAGGGACAAGAAGGACGAGTGCATCAAAGTGGTTTTTCACCTGTCGTAAAGCGCCACGCCGCGCCGGACCTCCGGCGCGGCGTGAACGTTTGACCATTCGTTCTGCGCCAGCACTAAACAAAGTTTTTTGCTTCTTTTTTTCAAAAAAGAAGGCCTTGCTTTCGCCAGAATGCCATCCCGCCTCAAGCCTGGAAAATCATGTCCCGCACCATCGTCCTGGCCGCCGCCTCTCTGCTCGCGCTGGCCGGATGCCAGACAGCGTCCATGCCGCCCGACCCGACCGGCCGTGCCGATGCGGACATGCTGCGCGTGCTGACCGCGCTGCAGGCATCCGGCGCCAAGCCGCTCACCGGCCTTACGGTCGAACAGGCGCGCGCCCAACCCGGCATCGACGACGCGGCGGCGAGCGTGGCGCGTCAGGAAGTAAAGCCGACGCAGCCGCATGTCGCCCATGTCTACGACACGCAGGTGCAAGGTGCCGCCGGTCCATTGGCGGCGCGCGTCTATGATCCCCGCGCAGTCACTGGACCGGCGCCCGTGATCCTGTTTTTCCATGGTGGCGGCTGGGTCTTTGGAAACCTCGATACCGAGGACGCGACCGACCGCGTGCTGGCCAACAGCACCGGCGCCATCGTGCTCTCGGTCGCCTATCGCCTCGCGCCCGAAGCGAAATTTCCCGCAGCCCAGGACGACGCGGCCGCGGCCTATGCGTGGCTGGTGCACAATGCCGCCAGCATAGGCGGCAACCCCCGCGCGCTCGCGGTGGCCGGCGAGAGTGCCGGCGGCAACCTCGCCATCGACACGGCGATCTGGGCCCGCGACCACCACGCGCGCGCCCCCATCCACGAATTGCTGATCTATCCCGTGGTCGGCACCGACCTGCACACGCCGTCCTACGACCAGAACGTACAGGCCGTGCCGCTCAACCGCGCCGCGATGGCATGGTTCTTCGCCCATACCACGAACAGCCCCGCCGACCTGCAGGACCCGCGCCTCAACGTCGTGGGGGCCGCCAACCTGCACGGCCTGCCGCCCACCACCATCGTCTCGGCCGATATCGACCCGCTGCACTCGGAAAACGAAGCGCTCGCGCAAAAACTCACCGAAGCGGGGGTCGATACACAGCAGCGCACGTTCCCGGGCGTCACGCACGAGTTCTTCGGCATGGGCGCCGTGGTCGGTCAGGCCAAGCAGGCGGAAACCTTTGCGGCCGGCCGCCTGCTGACATCGTTTTCGCAAGCGCCGGCCGCACCGGCGCCCAAGCACCACAGGCGGCACACGCGCCCCACGGCGTAGGCGCACTCACTTCCGCCGCACGGCCTCGAAAACCTGGGCGCCCAACGCCATCAGACCCCGCGCCGCGTCCATCGCTGACTCCTCCCGATCGGCCAGCCAGTTCTTTCCTTGAGCGGCCGTCGGCAGAGACTCCGCACGCCGGCCCCAACTCCCGAGCCAGCGCGATGCGAAACCCCGGCGCGCCTGCCTGGGCAACGACCGCGCCGTGCGGCGCCGGCGCACCGCCGCACGTGTCAGCAGCGCGGCCCCGACCACCACGCCCAGCACCGCCAGACCGCTGGCACCCACCGCCATCTGGCGCCCAAGCGGACTGAGCGGCTGGCCGCGCCCATCCGGCCGCGCGTCGGGCGTGCCAGGACGGCGCCCCTCCCGCCCGCGCGTCGTGCCGAACACACGGGGCGGCTCGTCCGACAGTTCGAGCTTTCGCGCCGGTTGGTGGATCGGGCATCCGTTCGTGCGCGCCCTGAAATCGGCCGACTGAGCATAGGTGTCGTGGCGTGCCCGGTTGATCGAGCCAAGCGGCTCGTGTGCCGCCAGGCAGTTCCACGGGCTGAACGCCAGCGCGTCATCCACCTGGCGGGCGCGCGCCTCGTTCCACGCCGGCTGCCGCGGCACGATCACGCGCGCCACCGCGACATACGGGCTCTTCAACTCGGGCCAGGCCACCGCGGCGTTTTCCAGCGGCATGGTGGCCTCGTCGGTGCGCAACTGCACGCGCAATTCCCATTCCGCGTCGTGCTCGCGGAAATAGTCGATCACGCTCTCGCGCAACGCGTTCGGCCGGCCAGCCAGAGCGACGGTCGCATTCGTCAGGGCGGTCAAGGACGGGGCGGTCGGCACTAACGAGAATTTGGCGACATGGGCGCCGTAGCGGAACGGGGTCTGCGAATAGAACACCTCGCCGAGCGGATGGGTTGGTGGCTGCCCGCCCAGCGCCTTCAACGTGCCTGCCTGCACCCCTATCGTCTCAAGCGTGCTCACCATGGCTCGCAACACGGCCGAAAAACCGCGTTTCCAGCCTTGGCCCGTATCGGTGGTCGCCGCCAGCAACCCGACGCTGCCGGCAAACGCGCCCGCATCCGGGGCGATGAAGGCGGGACTGTTGGCCATCACGAAATCCTGCGTCGCGCCACTATCCCCCACCAGACGTTCGCCAGGCACGCCGATCACCTTCAGCGCCATGCCCCGCGGAGTGGAGACGCTGTCGTCCATGATGTCGCCTGGGTTGGTCGAGATGCGCATAACGACGGGGTAGGTGCCAGGCTCGGCGAACAACCCCTGCGCCAGTTTTTTCGGCAGGCCGGGCAGCACGCGCAATTCGCCTTCCAGCAGCCCGTGGCTTTTCGCGTGCACGCCGCGCGCCGCCCACCCGTAATCCAGCGCCGTGGTCCGCTGGATGCGCGCCAGGGCCGCCGCGATCGCCTCGTGCGCTCCGCTCTCGTCCGGGTAGGACGCCTCCGGCGCATAGGATAGCGGTTTGGCGGGGCGCGGGCTTTTCATGAAAACTCCAAGTCGAATGTGTCTGCCCCATAACTCTCCAGAGCACGAAGCGTTGTTCGCGATGCTGGCGCACCCGCGCCAGTCCCCGGCGTTGCCGGTCCGCGTCTTTACCCGCAAGGAACACACATGCCCGATCTGACCGCGATCAAGGAACACGCCCCCGTCATCGGCGCCGACGGCGTGCATGTCGGCACCGTGGACCACGTCCAGGGCGACCGCATCAAGCTGACGAAAACCGATTTCGGGAGATGGACGGCATCATTTCATCTCCACCGGCCTGATCGCCGAGGTCGAGGACGGCACCGTACGCCTCTCCGCCAATGCGGATGTGGCGGTCACCCTGGAGGAGGATGAGTGATGGCATCGGCCACACAGGCCCGCGCGGCCGAACGCGCCCGCGCGCTGGCCGAGACGGCGCGCACGGCCGCCAAGCGGGCGCCAGGGCGCTCCCAAGCGCTGGAACTGGCGCGCTTTCTCGGCTGGTTCTCGATCGGGCTGGGCGCCATTGAGCTCACCTCGGCCCGCAGCCTGTCCCGCGCGTTGGGCTTGCGCGGGTCCGAGGACGTGCTGCGACTGTTCGGCCTGCGCGAGGTGGGCACGGGGGTTCTGATCCTGACATCGGACAACCCGACGCCCTGGATCTGGGGCAGGGTCGCCGGTGACGTGCTGGACATCGGCACGGCGCTGGGCGGTGTCCGCCGCAGGCCGGAGGGCGCGGCAATCGGCCTGGTTGCCTTGATGGGCGCCACCGCGCTCGACCTGCTCTGCGCCCGCCGTCTCAGCGGGCGCGGTAGGCGACGCCAATGTGCGCAGCTAAATAGATGGGGTTTGGGGCCGGCTGGCCCCAACGGGTCACGGGCGGAGCCCTTGCCGCGCCCCTCAACCCCGATGCTAGATCGCCGCCAACGCCGGATATACCAGGCCCAGCACCGCCAGCACCGCGCCCGCTACCCCCAGCAGCGCCCCGCCCCACACCAGCATCACCGACCCGGTAATCACCGAAGCCGTGGTCAACACGATTCCCAGCTGAAGGGCGGCCGCGGCATTGTCGAACGCCTCCAGCCGCAGATGCGCGTGGTCCCGCTCCGCCTCCAGCTCGCGGGCGTGATCGGCCAGCGCGGTCTTGCCGGTTTTCGCATCGTTCTCGAAATGCTCGATCTTCTGGGCAAACTTTTTCGCCAGCGCGGCGTGCGCGGCCTCATCGTTGGTCGGGATCGCGGCGGCGATGTCGGCCAGGTCGCGATCCTCGTTGGCCCGTGTCGATTTGGCCTGGTACTCCGCCCATACATCCGTCGCGGCCACGGCACTTTCGGTCATGCGTGTATCGGCGTGCTGCGCCCCCTGCTCGCAGAACGCCAGCCCCGCCGCCAGCACCGCGATCAACAGCGCCGTGTGGCGCCGTCCCTCATGGGCGGCGTGCTCGGCATGCTCGTGCGTCTCTACTGTTTCACCCATCGTCCCCACCCATGGCCGGCGGTGACTTTCGCCGGATGACCCGCGGTCCTATCTGAGGGAAAACCGCCCCACCAGAGGATTCTTCCAGCATGGACGGACCGGCCACCCTGCCCGCCGACCTCGATCCCAGGCTGGCCGCCTTGCGCCAGATCGAGCGCAAGCTGCTCTGGCTGTCAGCTTGGACCATCCACCAGGCCAACCACGTCCGCCCGAACCGCGACGGCCTGAAGGTCGGCGGCCACCAGGCAAGCTGCGCCTCGGTCATCTCCATCATGACCGCGCTCTATTTCGCCAAGCTCCGCCCCCAGGACCGGGTCGCCGTCAAGCCGCACGCCTCCCCGGTCTTCCACGCCGCCAACTATCTGCTGGGTCGCCAGACCCGCGAGAAAATGGAGGACTTGCGCAAATTCGGCGGCGCGCAAGCCTATCCCAGCCGCGTCAAGGACGGCCCCGAAGTCGATTTCTCGACCGGCTCGGTCGGCCTCGGAGTCGCCGCCACCAGCTTTTCCGCCCTGATCCAGGACTATGTGCGCCTGCACGGCCTGTTGCCGGACGACGTGCCCCCGGGCCGCCACATCGCCATCGCCGGCGACGCCGAGCTCGACGAAGGCAATATCTACGAGGCCCTGCTGGAGGGCTGGAAGCACGACGTCCGCAATGTCTGGTGGATCGTGGACTACAACCGCCAAAGCCTCGATTCCGTCGTGCAGGATCGGCTGTTCGGCCGCTTCGAGGGCTTGTTCGGCGACATGGGCTGGAACGTCGTCCGCATCAAGCACGGCCATCTGCAAATGGCCGCCTTCGCCAAGCCCGGCGGCGAGCTGTTGCAGCGTTGGATCGACGATTGCCCCAACTCGCTGTATGCGTCGCTCACCTTCCAGGGCGGCGAGGCGTGGCGCACTGCCCTGCTCGCCGACCTCGGCCGCTCGGCCGAACTCCGCGCCATCATCGACCCGCTCAGCAACGCCGAACTCTCCGCCCTGATGACCAATCTCGGCGGCCACGATCTGCGCGCGCTGCTCGAAGCCTTCGATGCCGCCGAGGCGGATGGCGACCGGCCCACCTGCTTCATCGCCTACACCATCAAGGGCATGGGCCTGCCCTTCGCCGGCCACAAGGACAATCATTCCGGCCTGATGACCCGCGAGCAGATGCAGGTCTTCAGGGACGAGATGCGCATCCGCCCCGGCCACGAATGGGATTTTTGGGAAGGCCTGGACCTGCCCGCCGACGCGATGACCGAATTCGTAGCCGGTGTCCCGTTCGCACGAAAGCTCTCGCCAGCCGGCCGGTTGTTCTCGCCTCCAGCGGTAAGGCTGCCGGACACGGTGCCACTCGGCAAACTGGCCGGCCGCACCCTTTCCACCCAGACCGGTTTCGGCGAAATACTAGGCGAAATCGGCCGCGCGGAAGGACCGTGGCGTGACGCGGCGACCCGCATGCTGACCACCTCGCCGGACGTGACCGTCTCCACCAGCCTGGGCCCCTGGGTGAACCGCCGCGGCCTGTTCGACCGGCATACGCGCAACGACGTGTTCCGCGACACCAAGGTCGCCAGCATGCAGCGCTGGGGCATGAGCCCGTCCGGCCAGCACATCGAGCTGGGCATCGCCGAACAAAATCTTTTCCTCCTCCTCGGCGCGGCCGGCCTCAGCCACGCCCTGAACGGCGCCCGCTTGCTGCCGATCGGCACGGTGTACGATCCCTTCGTCAACCGCGGCCTCGATGCGCTGATCTACGCCTGCTACCAGGATGCGCGTTTCCTGCTTGTCTCCACCCCGTCCGGCATCAGCCTGGCTCCGGAAGGCGGGCAGCACCAATCCGTCAACACGCCGCTGCTGGGCATGGCACTGGACCGGCTAGCCAGTTTCGAGCCGGCCTATGTGGATGAGCTCGCCATCATGCTGCGCTGGGCGCTGGGCCACATGCAGTCGCCGGACGGTTCCGCCGTCTGGCTGCGCCTGTCTACCCGTGCCCTTCTGCACAAGACACGCGCCCTCGATGCCGCCGCGGTGATCGCCGGCGCGCACTGGGTGGTTCCGCCGGCCGAAGGGTCGTCTCTCGCGCTTGCGTATCAGGGTCCGCTGGCCGCCGAGGCCGAAGCGGCGTTCGAGGCGCTGCGCGACGACGTGCCCGGCGCTGGCCTGCTGGCCGTGACCAGCCCGGACCGGCTGCACGCCGGCTGGCTCGCCGCCGCCCGCGCCCGCCGCCAGGGCAGGGCGGAGACAAGCCATATCGAGCGCCTGCTGGCACCGATGGCGCCCGGCAGTGCCGTGGTCACCATCCTGGACGGCCATCCCGCCTCACTCGCCTGGCTCGGCGCGGTGCGCGGCCAACGCGTGGTCCCGCTCGGCGTGGACCGGTTCGGGCAGAGCGGCGACATACCCGATCTGTATGAGGAGTATGGGCTGAACGAGAGCGCCATCCTGGACGCATGCGCCCAGGCCCTGCTGCGAAGCTGACCCCGCGTCCAGCGCGAATAAAACCTGCGCGGCTTGCGCAGTGGCAGGTGCAGTGCAGTTCGCCACCGCACCTGCCGACGACAGCAAGCCTAGAGCATCATCCGACCGAACGGAGTTGTTCGGTCGGATAAAGTTGTTTTAATTCGCGCAGCTCGCCGTCCCAGCCAGCGTGCCGACATTGTTGATCGCACCGGCCGCCGTGAATTCCGTGGCCGAGCTATGCGTCAACGCGCCGCCGGCGATCGTGCCCGTGACCGTCACGGAGTCGTGCCCGCTATTGGCGAAGGCCAAATGAAAGCCGTTCTTGTACACGACGTAGCTGCCGGTGTAGTTCGGGAACTTGGCCGAGGTCACCGTGCCCGCATCCTTGTAGGGCGCGGCGGCGCCGGTGCTGGTCAATTGGAAGCAGACGGTCTTGTTCGGGCCGCTCGCGACCGAGAAGGTGGCCAGATAGGTGCCGGTCAAATCCAGGGCATAGCTGGGCGCGGCGGCGAGCAGGCCGGCGACGAGTGTGCCGGCATAAACAAAAGCTTTCATATTCGTTCTCCCAAATCAGGCAAGGGTTGCGCCGTCCACCTTGTAACAGCCGCCCCGTTCGGCGGTCCAGCGTCACGCGGACCGTCGAGCAGCTCCAGCACGGCTCGCGCCGCGGCGTCCGCGGGCGTGCCGTCCGGCGCGTGCAGGCTGGCCATGACCTGGCCGAACGCACTGCGCTGCGCCTGCGCCGCGGATGGGTCGGTCAGCAGCCGCCGCACGGTGGCCGCCAGCTTCTCCGGCGTGCAATCCTGCTGCAACAGCTCGGGCACCACCTCCCGCCCTGCAAGCAGGTTCACCATGGCCACGTGCGGCACCCGGATCAGCCGCCGCGCCAGCGCTGCGCTGACCGGGTTCACCCGATACGTCACCGCCATCGGCACGCCCGCCAGCGCGAGCTCCAGCGTGGAGGTGCCCGATTTCGTCAGCGCCGCGCCGGCCGCCGCATACGCATCGTGTTTTTCCGCCATGTCGGTCAGGATCAAGGGCCGCACCGGCCAGCCTGCCGCATGCCGCGCCACGATCTCGGCCACGGCGGGCGAACTCGGGATCACCGGCACCAGCCCCGGAAAATACTCTTGAAGTCGCGCCACGGTGCGGCCGAATACCGGCATCAGCCGCGGCGCCTCGGTCCGCCGGCTACCCGGCATCAACACCAGGATGGGTGTTTCGGGGGCGATATCATGGCACGCCCGAAAGCGGGCCGCATCGCCCCGGTCGGCGCCCGATTGCAGCACCGGATGACCGACGAAGATCGCCGGCAGCCCATGACGCGCGAAGAACGCGACCTCGAAGGGCAGCAGGCACAGCAGCCGCTCCCACAGGCCCGGATAGTCGCGCACCCGGCGCTCACGCCACGCCCAGACCTGCGGCCCCACATAATGGATGCGCGGTATCCCAAGCGGGGCCACGCGCTTGAGCAGGCGCAAATTGAAGCCTGGACTGTCGATCGTCACCAGCAGATCCGGCCGCGTGCTGGCGATCTCCCGCACCGCTTCGTCCAGCCGCCGGCTCAGCGCCCGCAGCCGGGGCAGTATCTCGGCCAGCCCCATCACCGCCAGATCCCGCATCGGGAACAGGCTTTTCCCAAGACCCGCCGCCTCCATGCGCGGGCCGCCGATGCCGGCAAACGACAGGTCCGGCCGGCGGGCACGCAGCGCATCGATCAGCCGCGCGCCGAGCACGTCGCCGCTGGCTTCGCCGGCAAGCAGCCATATCGTTCTACCCGCAGTCACCGCCGGTAGAGCGTGGCGGGATCGGATTGCGGTGCCATGATCTCCACAGGCTGTCCGTCTTGCCAGGCATTGAAAAAACACGTTCTCCGGCCGGTATGACACGCCACCCCGGTCTGATCGACCAGCAGAAGCACCGCGTCCGCGTCGCAATCCCATCGCAATTCGACCAGGCGCTGCACCTGCCCTGATGTCTCGCCCTTCCGCCACAGGCTTGCGCGCGACCGGCTCCAGTAACACACGCGCCCGGTCGCCAAGGTCTCGCTCACGGCAGCCTCGTTCATCCACGCCAGCATCAGCACTTCGCCGGTGTCATGCTGCTGCGCGATCGCCGGGACAAGGCCGCGCTCGTCGAAGCGCAGGACGGGGATCAAGGCGAAGTCTCACGCAACGCCGGCCAAGCCTGCTCCAAATCGGCGATCAAATCGGCCGCATCTTCCAGGCCGATATGGAAGCGCACCGCGGGCCCAGGCTGCGGCCCCGCCGTCCGCGTGACGAAGCCGGTGGTGGGCAGCGCCAGGCTTTCATAGCCGCCCCAGGACGCGCCGATGCCGAACAGCGCCAGGCGTTCGACAAACCGATGGGTCGCCTCAATGCCGATCTCGGGCAAGAACTCCACCCCGAACAGGCTGCACGCGCCGGAAAAATCGCGGCGCCACAACGCGTGGCCCGGCGCGCCCGGCAAAGCAGGGTGCAGCACGCGCGCTACCTCCGGCCGGGCGGCGAACCAGCGCGCCACCTCCAGCCCCGAGGCGGATTGCCGCTCCAGCCGCACCGCCATCGTGCGCAGGCCACGCAAGGTCAGCCAGCAATCGTCCGGCGAGGCATACTGCCCCAATTGCAGCGCCGCATCGCGCACGCGCCGCCAATGACCCTCCTCTCGCGTGGTGGCCGAGCCGATCAGCACGTCCGAATGGCCCGCCGCGTATTTGGTCAGCGCCTGTATCGACACATCGACGCCATGGTCGAACGGCTGGAACGACACGATGCCCCAGGTATTGTCCATCAGCACGGACACATCCCGCGAGCGCGCGAGCGCGGCCAGCGCCGGCACGTCCTGCACCTCGAAACTGTGGCTGCCAGGGCTTTCCAGGTAAAGTACGCGCGTCTCCGGCCGGAACAGCGGCGCCAGATCGGCCGCGGACGCCTCGGCCTGATAGTACGTCGTCGCGATACCGAGCCGCTTCAACATCGTATCGCAGAACACACGGACGGGTCCGTAAACGCTGTCCGGCATCAACAAGGAGTCGCCGGCGCCCAGATAGCCCAGCAAAGGGGTGGTGCAGGCGGCCTGGCCGGTCGAAAAAATCTGACAGCGCGTGCCACCCTCAATCTCGGCCACCACGTCTTCCAAAGCGTGGTGGGTCGGGGAGCCGTGCGTGCCATAGACAAAAGCCTGGTCGAACCGCCGGCGCATATGGGCGCGCCGCTGCGCCATATCCTCGTAAAGCACGGTCGAGCCGCGATACACCGGCGGATTGACGAAGCCATGGGCGTGCGTGCCGGCCCGCCCCGCATGCGACAGCCGCGTGGCCACCCCCAGCTTTTTCCCGGTCACCCAGCCACCTTCGGTGTGTCCGGACGGCCGGCCCACTCGGTCCAGGACCCATCGTAGAGCGCCCCCTCCGGCAACCCGGCCACCGCCAGGCCGAGCGTCAGGATAGCGGCCGTCACCCCGGTGCCGCAGCTGGTGATCACGGGCCGCGTGCCGTCCACGCCGGCCTCGGCAAACAAGCCGCGCAGCCTGTCCGGCGGTAGCATGGTCTGGTCCGGCCTCAGCAGCATGGTGGCCGGCAGATTATGCGCGCCCGGCATGTGGCCGCTCGGCAGGCCAGGCCGCGGCTCCGGTGCCGCGCCGCTGAAGCGGCCGGGCGCCCGCGCGTCCAGCACCAGGTCCCGCCCGGCTGACACAATCTCGAGCATGTCGCCCAGACCGCGAAGTCGCGCCGTGTGCAACGTCGCCGAAAACTGGCCGGGACTGGCCGGCAAGGGCATGCCGGGCTCGGTCGCACGCCCCTCGGCACGCCATTTCGGCAGTCCGCCATCCAGCACGCTGGCCCGCTCGTGCCCAAAAAGCCGCATCAGCCACCAGCCGCGCGCCGCGGAAAACAGGCCCTTCTGGTCGTAAAATACCACGTGGTCGCCATCCGACACGCCCAGCGCCCCCACCAGCCGTTCGAACCGACCGGCCGTGGGCGCCATATGCGGCAGGTCGGTTTCCTGGTCCGCCACCTCGTCCAGGTCGAAAAACCGCGCGCCGGGAATATGAGCTTCACGGAACAATGCCCGCGCATCCTGCGTCTCGGCCGGCATGTAGAACGTGGCGTCGAACACGCGCAGGCCAGGGGTGCCGAGCCGCTCCGCCAGCCATGCCGTCGACACCAGATCGGTCACGTCAGCCATTGCGCCCGCAGCCAATCGCGCCTCGCGGCGAACCACAGCAGGCCGATGCTGGCCACCGAGTTGGGGTAGCAGCCCGCCAGCGCCTGCTCGATCGCTCGGCCGGCCGGCAGTGCCCAAACTCGGATATCCTCCTGCTCACTGGCCAAGCCCCGGGTCCCCATCAGCCCATCCGCGTCGGCCCCACCGGCATCCACCTCGCCCGCGAACAGCGTGCACAGCTCGTCGCATCCGCCCGGCGTCAGCAGGAAGTCTCCGATACGGTGCATCCGGCCCAGCTCCAGCCCCATCTCCTCCACCGACTCGCGGCGGATAGTGGTTTCCGCATCGTCCGCGCCATCGATCAGGCCGGCCGCCAGCTCCATCATGTAGGGCGGCAGCCCGGCGGCATAGGCGGGCAGGCGAAACTGCTCGATCATCACCACCAGGTCGCGCACCGGGTCGTAGGGCAGGACGGCGGAGGCGGTGCCGCGGCGCAACAATTCCCACTCGCGCGGGGCCGACATCGTGCCGTCGAAGCGGCGCTGGCGAAAGCCGATGCGCTGGAGCGCGAAGCGGCCTTGCCAGACGGTTTCTTCGGAGTCGATGACCACGTCCGGGGAGGAGGATAAACTCAAAGAAGGACGTCCTTCTTTTCTGAAGAAAGGAAGCAAAAGACTTTTATTGGTTTATGCGAGCCTACATGGATAAAAGTTCTTTGGTTCTTTCTTTCAGGAAAGAACATTCTTGATCAACTCCCTCAACTGTTGCGCTGCCGCAGGCCCCTTCACCGCCTCCCGCCACATCGCTTCGGCCACTCTCTGATGCGCGGCCAACGCCTCCTCGGCACCCGTGATCATCGCGACACCTGCTTGCAAATGCGGAATCGTGTCGGTGCGAAACGGGTTGATGGCCAGCATCGCACGGTCTCTCGCGCGCAATATCTGGAATTGGCCCGAGGGCTCGCCGCCGGCCAACAGGCCGAACTGCAAACCCATCGGTTCGGCTTCCATGAGATTGGCGATGTTCTGCATCTCGGTCCTGGCCACCGCGCGGGCACGCTGGCGCAACTGCTCGGACTTGGCGATGCCCTGGCCCACCCCCTGCTGAAGGAAACGAGTGATAGCGCCGCCCGAGAGCATCGCAATGATGCTCGGACGCCGCATGCGGAACATACGCTTGCGCTCGGCCAGGATGCTCAGCACCTGCTCGGCCGTGGTACGCGCCGTGGTGCGGTCTGTCCCTGCCTCGCCGGCGGCCTCGGCAAACAGCTCCGCCTCGATCGAATCGAGCTCGTCGGACGAGGTGAGATAAGCCAGCGGAAAGCTGACCTGCAGGATCTGGTCGGCCGTCTCTTCCACTTGGCGCAGCCGCTCGAAGAACCCGATCGGGCGGTTGTAATATTCGAACTCCAATCCCCAAAAGCGACAGGGGCGAAATCTTCAGCAGCTCCGCCAGGCGATTCACCGTGTCGAGCTTGATGACCTCGCCTTTTTCATAGCGATACAATGCCGCACGAGACACGCCGAGCCGGGCGGCGATCTCCTCCGCACGCAAGCCGGATTCCAGGCGATATGCCCTGAGCTGCTGGCCGATCTCGGTAAAACGCATCAAACCGTCCGATATTGTGACGCCGCCGCCAGGGTGCTTCCCCTCATACGACGGCATCCGGTTAAAACTGCTTCCAAAGCGGTGTGTTGAACGCCGTACCTTTGTATGCAGGGCAACACTAGCGATGCGAAACGGAGTCGTCATCCCGGCTTCTGCTACATATGACCGTTTTTTGAGTATTTTCCAGGTTTTTATTTCGTTGCGCCGGGTTATATCCAGGCTGGTTGCCACGGGTGGCCCCCGGGCGTACACGCCGGCTGGTCTAGCAGGCCGGGTGGCCGGTTGCGTGAGGACCGGACATGATCGCCGAACGCGTGTTGATGAGTATGCTGATTGGCGGCATCGCGCTCGGGTGCGGCCTGGTGATCTATCCCTTCCTCTCGGCCGTTCTATGGGCGGCGATCCTGGTCTATTCGACCTGGCCGGTTTTCCGGTGGCTGACCGCCCAGCTGGGCCTGCCGCGTGCCTTGGCCGCGCTCATCATGGTGGCGGTTTCCGCCCTGGTCATCGTCTTGCCGCTAGGGCTGGCCGTCCCGGGGGGCGCGGCCGACGTGAAGGCGTTGCGCGCGTCTCTGGAAGCCTGGCTGGCCGACATCCCGCCCGCGCCACATTGGCTGTCTAGCGTGCCGCTGGCCGGCTCGGTCCTGACCGACACCTGGAATGCCTGGGCGGCCGACCTGTCCAGCATGACCGCGTTTTTCCGCCCTTATCTCGGGATGTTCGCCGAGCGCGGCCTGTCACTGCTGCTAGGGGTGGCCGGCGGTTTGCTGCAGTTTTTCATCGCCCTGTTCGTGGCCTTTTTCCTGTGGGTTTCGGGCGCCACCTTGGGCGCGCGGCTGCAGGCGCTGGTGCACCGCATCGCCGGGCGATACGGCCCCGGGCTGATCGCGACCACCACGCGCGCCGTGCGCGGCACCGTCTACGGCATACTCGGAACCGCCATTATCCAGGGTTTCCTGACCGCCTTCGGACTGAGTCTGGCGGGCGTGCCCCGCGTCGTGCTGCTCGGCACCGTCACCGCGTTTCTGGCGGTGCTGCCGGTGGGCGCGCCGCTGGTCTGGATTCCAGCCGGGCTGTGGCTTCTGGCCAGCAATCATACGGGACGAGGCATATTTCTTCTGATCTACGGTGTGGTGGTCGTGTCGGGTACCGACCATCTGATCAGGCCGTATTTCATCGCCCGCGGCGCGCAGATCCCGTTTTTGCTGACGGTTCTGGGTGTGCTGGGCGGGGTGCTGGCGTTCGGCGCGCTAGGCATTTTCTTGGGGCCGGTGCTGCTGGGGGTAGGATGGATGCTGGTGGCGGAGTTTGCGCGCAGTGCCGGTGCGGAGGTCGCCGTGACGGATTTCCCCCAACGCGCCATCCTGCCGGCCACCCGGGTTCAGCCCTGACCGGCTGACACATGGACGCGGTGCGCGACGCAGGGGACATGATCGATTCGCGCCCGGCGTTGCGGGTGCGCACGCCGCGATGGCGGGTCTCGCGGGCCGCTGCGGAGCGCACGCGGCGTGGCGGGGTCGTGTCGGGCGCCCTTCATGTGGCGGTGCTGCTCGGCGTATGGTGGCTCAGCAGGGGCGGGATGCCGGCCGCCGAGCAGCAGGCGCCGGCGTTTGCCGTGCAGTTCGAGGGCGCCGGTTCACCGGCACCTGGCCCTATCGCGCCCGAACCTCAGGCGCAGGTCAATCTGGGCGGGGCCGAACAGCTGCCTGCACCGCCCGAAGAGCGGCCGACCGAGCATGTGCCCGTACCACCGCCGGCGCGTCATTATGGCAGTGCGCTACGGCCCAAGGCCGACCGCAATCCCTTCGCGCATGTCGTGCCTTTCGACCTCTCACAGCGCTCGTCGCGCCAGCCGGCGGCCGCCTCGCTCGGCCGCGGGCTCGATCTGTCGGCCGGCCCTGTCGTCGAACACGGCGCGCTGCACGATTCGGTGCGTCACGTCGTGGGCACCCACGGCATGTCGGACTGGGGTGAGGAGCTCCGCGAATTCGTCGAGGAACATAAGTATTATCCGCGTGAAGCGGCCGATAATGGCGAGCAAGGCTCGGCCGTGGTGCGGATGACGGTCAGCCGGGATGGCACCGTCCGCAAATTGACGCTGATCAGCTCGTCCGGTTCGCATCTGCTCGACGCGGCCTGGATGGCGGTGTTCCGCGACAACAAGCTGCCGCCGTTCAACGATGACATGCCCGAGAACGAGGTCACCTTCAGTTTCGAGCTGGATTACCACCTGATTTACGGCAGCCACTAACGCTTCTGTAAGAACTAGCTGCGTTGATACTCCCCAAAACAAGGTTCACCCGTTCATGATGACGAATTGCGCCATGGGAGTAGCGGCCGAACAGCGTGCCTGCGCGGCCTTGGCAGCCGATGGCTGGTCCATCCTGGGGCGGCGCATGCGCACCAACGCGGGGGAGGTGGATGCGGTGGCCGAAAAGGACGGTCTCGTCGCCTTCGTCGAGGTGAAAGCGCGCCCTACCCTGGCCATGGCCGCCGAAGCGCTTGGTGCGCGGCAGCAGGGCCGCCTGATGGCCGCCGCAGAAATCTTGCTCGGGGAGCATCCGCACTGGGGCAGGCAGGGCGTGCGCTTCGACGTCATGCTGGTCGACCGGCAAAGCCGGGTGCGCCGAATCGCCGATGCGTTCCGCCTGAACTGAGGCAGGGGCAGGGTCTGCGCGGCCTCATTGCCGTTTGGCGGCTTCCTGCTACACGCGCCGCGATCATGGCACAGGACGGATCGATGGTGGCTGGCGGGTTGCGGGTGGCCGTGCAGATGGACCCGATCGAGCGCATCAACATCGCGGGCGACAGCACCTTCGCCTTGATGCTGGAGGCCCAGGCACGCGGGCACGCTTTGTGGCACTACGAGGTTCGCCACCTTTCCCTGGGTGAGGGACCGCGCGACGTGGCGGCTGGCCCAGCCCTGCGCCTGACTGCGCGAGCACGCCGTGTCCATGTACAGAACGACGCGGCCTGCCCCGCGACATTCGGTGCCGAGCAACGCCTCGACCTCGCCAGCATGGACGTCGTGCTGATGCGCCAGGACCCGCCGTTCGACATGGCCTACATCACCGCGACACACATGCTGGAACATATTCAGCGCACGACTCTCGTCGTAAACGATCCGGTGGCCGTGCGGAATGCCCCCGAAAAATTGCTGGTCACCCATTATCCGGATCTGATGCCGCCCACGCTCATCACGTGGGACCCCGATGCCATCAGGGATTTCCGGGCGACCTGGGGAGACATCATCGTCAAACCGCTATTCGGCAACGGGGGCGCCGGCGTGTTCCGCATACGGCCCGATGACGAGAATCTCGCCTCCCTGCTCGAAATGTTTTTCGTCAGCTCACGTGAGCCGCTGATGATCCAGCGCTACGAACCGGCGGTGCGCCTGGGCGACAAACGGATCATTCTCGTGGATGGCGAGCCGGTCGGCGCCATCAACCGTGTGCCCGCGCAGGGCGAGGCGCGGTCGAACATGCATGTGGGCGGCCGCGCCGAGCAGAGCCGACTGACCGCTCGCGAGCAGGAGATCTGCAACCGGATCGGACCGATGCTCCGCGACCGGGGACTTGTCTTCGTTGGCATCGACGTGATCGGCGATTGGCTAACCGAGATAAACGTGACCTCGCCCACCGGCTTGCAGGAGATCGCGCGTTTCGATGGCACCAACCCGGCTGGCCTGATCTGGGACCGAATTGAGCAGCGTCGTAGCCGGCACGAAAAGCTGAGCTAGCTCGCCTCACCTCGCCCCAGCCATTTCGCGGCAAGCACGCCAGCGCCGGCGACGATGACGAGCAGGATGCTCGGTGGCTCGGGCACTGGCACCGGGCGGCCGCCGGGATCACCTCGCGGGCCTGGTGGAACTGGACCGGTGACACCAGGGTCCGATGCGCTTCGGCTGGGTTGGGTGATTACGGGAGACGGTGGTGCCAATCCTGACAGCGTGGCAGCACCTGCACCGGCCAGTCCGACCGCTGTCAGCACGGCCGCGGCCTTGGCCAGGGCGGCCATCTTGCCGGACACCGTAGCCGCGCGCGGGAGCCGGCCCGCGGGCATCGCCGGCAAGCCGCCATCCCGCGCCATTTCCGGCCTGCCGCACGCGACCGATTGGGTGCGATGCACACCGGATTGCGCCGCGTGCACGTGCACCCGATGCCTGATACGGCCGACGATGCGGTGGGCGCGATGATAGCTGGGCAGGCCGCTGTTCGGATGCGCCGAGACGGACGTAGGCAGGCAGGGGTCCTCGGCCACGGCACCACTCCATTCCGCCAACGCGGGCGTGTGTGGAGCTATGATCCTGTAATTGACTTAGCAGGACGTTAAGCCGAAGCCTCCGCCCTATTCCCGGGCCAGCAGCCTGTCGTTGACGAAGCTGGACATGCGCGAGGCCGAAAAATCCGCGCGGAGACGGCCTTCGTCATACGACGTGCTCACCCAATCCAGAAATGGGATGCGCCCCTCCGCCTCGCGCGCATAAAGGCGGAAAAACGCGTCCAGAATACCGGTGCGCGAGCGGCTGAAATGGCCGTACCGCCAGGAGAGCTGGGCCAAGGCCTGAGCGGCGCTGCCACCCTCGAACAAGTATGGCCAGACCAGCCGCAAGGCCGGCCCGGTCGGCGCCGGATTTGCAATGCATCAGGGCCGGCGTTTGCAGGTCTCGATAGATGTCAGCGAAACGCAGGATGCGCTCGCGGTGCGGCGCGCCGCGGCTCTCGAACGCCATGTCAACATGCGTCAGGCCCAAGCGCTGTGCGCCGCCTCGCGCGACAAGGCGTCGGACCCGCATTGGCGGTGGCCGCGCAGATTGATCAGGGTGCGCAGTCCAAGCCGATGCTTCGCGGCCGCCAGCCGCGCCTGGCGTCGGATGGTTGGACCGGTACAGCTTCCCGGGAATGACCTCGGCGAAGTTGTCCCAAACTAGACGAAAAACGGCATGATCGACCAGCAGCGAATCCGACCAGGCGCGCAGCGCGCCCATGCCGGGTGCGAGGTCACCGAGAGAACAATTTTCCGGCTTCCCGTCGTCAATCGACGGAGACTGAACCAGCCTGCCATGCCCTGGCAGACCTAGCTGCCGCTCCACGATCATCTGCTTGATCTCCTGAATCGCCTGCGCGGGGTTCAGGCCCTTGGGGCAGGTCTGCGTGCAGTTCATGATCGTGTGGCAGCGATACAGCTTGAACGGATCCTCCAGCGCATCGAGCCGGGCGCCGGTATTCTCGTCGCGGCTGTCGGCAATCCAGCGATAGGCGGCCAGCAGGGTCGCCGGGCCCAGATACTTGTCACCGTTCCACCAGTAGCTGGGGCAGGAGGTGGTGCAGCAATAGCACAGGATGCACTCCCACATGCCGTCGAGCTTGGCGCGCTCCTCGCGGCTCTGCAGGCGCTCGCCGTCCGGCGGGGCAGGGCTGTCGGCCTGCAGCCAGGGTTGGATCGACTGCAGCTGGGCATAGGCGGTGGACAGATCGGGCACCAGGTCCTTGATCACCGGCATATGCGGCAGCGGATAGATGGTGACCGCGCTTCTTCACTTCGGCGGTCGGCTTCAGGCAGGCCAGCGTGTTGCCGCCATCGATGTTCATGGCGCAGCTGCCGCAGATGCCTTCGCGGCAGGAGCGGCGGAAAGTGAGCGTCGGGTCGATCTCGTTCTTGATGTAGATCAGCGCGTCCAGCACCATCGGCCCGACGCGGTCGAGATCGAGCGTGTAGGTGTCGAGACCGGATTTTGCCCGTCATCGGGATTCCAGCGATAGACGCGGAATTCCTTCATGCGCTTGGCGCCCGCAGGCGCCTTGAAAGTGCGGCCGCGCCCGACCGGCTGTTCTTCGGAAGCGTAAGCTCGACCATTGATATCGATCTCTCTAATAAACCCGCTTCTTGGGCGGAAAGACCTGGACCTCGTTGGTCAGCGTCTGCATGCGCACCGGGCGGTAACCGAGTGCACGTCGCCATTGTCGTCCACCCAGCCAGCGAATGCTTCATCCAGTTCGCGTCGTCACGGTCCGGATAATCGTCATGCGCCTGCGCGCCACGGCTTTCCTGGCGCGCCTCGGCGCTCACCATCGTGGCCGCCGCGTTGCGCACCAGGTTCTGCAATTCCAGCGCCTCGACCAGGTCGGAATTCCAGATCAGTGCTGCGGTCGGTCACCGCCATGTCGGACAGTCCGCCCCAGAGCTGGTGCAGCTTGTCCACGCCCTCGGTCAGGCTGCGTGCTGCTGCGAAAAACGGCGGCGTGCTTCTGCATCGTGCGCTGCAACGTCTCGCGCAACTGGGCAACGCCGGTGCCGCCGCTGGCATGGCGCGTCCAGTCGAACCGGTCCAGGCTGGCCTCGCCGGCCCGCGGCGGCAGCGGCGCCTGGCTGGCGCCCGGCGTCACCACCTGGGCCGCCCGATGGCCGGCGGCACGGCCGAACACCACCAGATCGAGCAGCGAGTTGGTGCCCAGACGGTTGGCGCCATGCACGGACACGCAGGCCGCCTCGCCCACCGCCATCAGCCCGGGCACGGTCGCGTCCGGATCGTTGCGCGTCGGGTTGATGCACCTCGCCATGATAGTTCGTGGGAATGCCGCCCATGTTGTAGTGCACGGTCGGCAGCACCGGGATCGGCGCCTTGGTCACGTCCACGCCCGCGAACACCCGCGCCGTCTCCGAAATGCCGGGCAGCCGCTCGTGCAGCAGGTCGGCGCCAAGATGTTCCAGATGCAGCAGGATGTGGTCCTTGTTCGGACCCACGCCGCGGCCTTCATTGATCTCGATGGTCATCGAACGGCTGACCACGTCGCGGCGACGCCAGATCCTTCGCCGAGGGGGCATAGCGCTCCATGAAGCGCTCGCCCTCCGAGTTGGTCAGGTAGCCGCCTTCGCCGCGCGCGCCCTCGGTGATCAGGCAGCCGGCAGGGAAGATGCCGGTCGGGTGGAACTGCACGAACTCCATGTCCTGCGTCGGCAGGCCGGCGCGCATCGCCATGCCGCCGCCATCGCCCGTGCAGGTATGGGCGCTGGTGCAGGACAGATAGGCGCGGCCATATCCGCCCGTCGCCAGGATCACGAGCTGGGCGCGGAAGCGATGGATCGTGCCGTCCTCAAGGCACCAGGCAGTCACGCCCCGGCAGACGCCCTCATCGTCCATGATCAGGTCGAGCGCGAGATATTCGATGAAGAACTCGACCTCGTGCTTCAGGCATTGCTGATACAGCGTGTGCAGCATGGCATGGCCGGTGCTGTCGGCCGCTGCACAGGCGCGCATGCGCCGGTTCCCTGCCGATAATCCTTCATATGGCCGCCGAACGGCCGCTGATAGATGCGGCCGTCCTCGGTGCGGCTGAACGGCATGCCGAAATGCTCCAGCTCATACACCGCCGGTGCCGCCTCGCGGCACATATACTCGATGGCGTCCTGGTCGCCCAGCCAGTCCGACCCTTTCACGGTGTCGTACATGTGCCAGCGCCAATCGTCCTCGCCCATGTTCCCCAGCGACGCGCCGATGCCGCCTTGCGCGGCCACCGTATGCGAGCGAGTCGGAAACACTTTGGTCAGACACGCCGTCTTCAGCCCGGCCGCGCCCGTGCCCAGCGTGGCCCGCAGGCCGGATCCGCCAGCGCCCACCACCACCACGTCGTACGTGTGGTCGATGACGGTGTAGGCGCCGTGCGACGGCTTGCTGATCGCGTTCATGAATTGTGTTCGACCCTAATGCGCTGCCACACGGCGAGCTTGAGCACGGACACGGCGGCCAGCAGACCCAGCAGCAGGCAGGCGCCCTTGGTGGCCATGATCGCGGCTTCACGCCGTGGGATGGAGTGGATGTAGTCCTCGTACACCACCTGCAAGCCCAGATGCATGTGGTGGAAGGTCATCGCGACCAGCGCCAGCAGCAGGGTGGCGTTCCACGGCCGGCCGGCCCAGGCGGCGATCGCCGGCTGGTCGGCGCCCAGATGGGCCAGCACGGCGATCACGAACCATACCGTCAGCGGCACCAGGGCGACCGCCGTCAGCCGCTCGGCGCGCCAGTGGTGCGAGCCGGCATGCGCGGCGCCGGTGCCGCGCACCCGTCCGAGCTGGCTGCGCATGACGGTGATCTGGGCAGCAGCGGTGCTGGTCTTCTGCGCGGCGCCCATGGCTCAAGCCCCATCTGAACGTAGCCGGCCACCCACACACCCGCCGTGGCGAGTACCGTCAGACCCAGGATCGCCCAGGTGACCCAGTTGAGGTCGCGCTTGGCCAGGCCGTGGCCGGCGTCCCAGACAAGATGCCGTATGCCGCCGAAGAAATGGTAAAACAGCGAAGCCGTCCAGCCGAGCAGCAACAGCAGCCCCAGCGGCGAGGCGATGAACGACTGCACCGACGCGAATGCCGCGGGTCCGGACGCCGCCGCGGCAAGCCACCACACGAGCAGCAGCGCGCCGACCGAGAGCGCTATTCCGGTCGCGCGGTTCAGGATCGAGGCGACCATGGTGATCGGCCAGCGATAGATGCCGATATGAGGGGAAACCGGGCGGCGGACCAGCGCCGCGGCGGTGTTCCGGCCAACCAGCGATGCGTCGCGTATGTCGGGCATAAGGTGAGTGGGGCTCCGGGCCGGGCGTGGTGCGGTGCAGCGTCGATAGGATAATGGGGGTGGGGGGTCAAACCCGCCAGAGGCACACAGCCATGCCGGGTTGCCTGTGCCGGCCGTCTTGGTCCACCTGCCGCCGGGAATGGTGGAATACGAGTTGACGAATCGAGTGGCGCCGCGCGCGATTCCGCTCTTCAGGCTGGGACTTCTGGCCCTGACCGGGATGCGCCTGGCGATCGCCGCGCGAACGCCGTTGTCGGCGGACGAGGCCTATTACTGGGTGTGGTCGCGGGCCCTGGCGGGCGGTTACCTGGATCACCCGCCAATGGTGGCGTTGTGGATCCGGATCGGCACGTCGGTAGCCGGCCAGACCGCGCTCGGCATACGGCTGCTGGGGCCGGTCTCGGCATTGCTGGGCTCGCTGATGCTGATGCGCGCGGCAGCAGATTTCTGGCCCGGCCAGGGCCGGCGCCCCGGCATCGTCGCCGCCTGCCTGTTCAATGCGACCCTGGTGCTGAACGTGGGCGCCGTCGTCATGACTCCGGACACGCCGCTGCTGTTCTTCTGGACGGCCGCGCTGGCCTGCCTTGGGCGGCTGATAGCCACCGGCCAGGGCGCGTGGTGGCTGGGGGTGGGGATGGCGTCCGGGCTGGCGCTCGACAGCAAATACACGACGTTTCTGCTGGGGGCGGCGATACTGGGATGGCTGGTCAGCGTGCCCGCCGCCCGGCGCTGGTTCGGCACGTGGCAGCTTTGGGCTGGCGGCGTTGTGGCGGCAGGCCTGTTCACGCCGGTGCTGGTTTGGAATGCAAGGCATGGCTGGGCCAGTTTTCTCAAACAGGGCGGCCGCGCGGGTGATTGGCAACCCTGGCGTGCAGCGCGGTTCATGGCCGAGCTGGTCGTGGGACAGGCAGGGCTGGCCACGCCGGTCGTCGCGGTGCTGCTGGTCGCAGGCGTGCTGCGTGTGCTGCGCCCCGGCGTGCGGGGCAGGCCCGGGCCGGCGTTGCTGGGCTGGGTGACGCTGTTGCCGGCGTTGGTGTTCGTGATGCACGCGCTGGGCGACCGGGTGCAGGCTAACTGGCCGGCTGTCCTCTATCCTGGCGCCACCCTGGCCGCGTGTGCGGCGGCTCGGTACTGGCGGGCAGCGAGCGCGGTGGGCGCGGTGTGCGCCTCCGCGGTCTATGTGCAGGCGGCCGCCCCCGTGCTGGCCTTGCCGCGGGCGGCCGACTTCACCCTGATCCGGCTCGCCGGTTGGTCCGACCTGGCCGGACAGGTCTTCGCCGCGCGACTTGCCTCCGGCAGCCAGGCCGTCGCGGCTGACGAGTATGGGCTGGCCTCTGAACTGGCATTTCGGCTGCGGGGTCCGGTTGTCGGGGCGGAGTTGCGATGGGCCTATTTCGCCCTGCCGCATCCGCCGCTGACGGATGCTGTGGTCCTGCTGGTGCGCAGCGCGCGCGAGCATGGCGGCCCCGACCCGCGTTTCTGGGCCGATATCCGCCTGGTGGGCCATGGGCAGCGCGCACGGGCCGGCGAACTGGCCGAAGCCTATGATTTCTATACGGCGCACTGGGCGCCCCAGGCCGGCGAGCCGCCGCCACGTGCCGTTCTGCCGCCCTCGCCCGCGGCCCCCATCCTAAAGCCGCCTTAACCAAGCCGCGCGATGATGCCGCCGGCGAGCAGCCCCGGTGGTAGGATGAGCAAGCGAGACCCCAAGACAACTACGATCATCCGGCGGGAGGAGATCGTGGAGGCCGGTCATCACGGCGGGGCGTGGAAGGTGGCATACGCCGATTTTGTCACCGCCATGATGGCGTTCTTCCTGCTGATGTGGCTGCTGAACGCCACGACGGAGGCGCAGCGGCGGGGCCTGGCGGATTATTTCAGCCCCAGCGCCTCTGTCAGCGTGCAGCGATCGGGCACCGGGCGGCCGTTGGCAGGGCAGTCGCCGTTCATGGATGGGGAGGCGATCTCGGATCGCGGCACGGTCGCGGTGATGAACGCCAACGCACCGCCCGTCGATCAGGAGGATGACGGCAGCGACACGCTGGCGACCCATACGACGCACGCCGAACTCGTGGGTGGGGCCGCGCAGGGCGAGGCGGCCGGCATGGGCAATGGGCAGGGCCGCCCGGGGCAGGGTGGCGCGGCCGACCAGGCCGCCCAGCTGCGCGCAGCCGAGCAGGCCCGCAAGCAGGAGCAGGCGAGTTTCGCCCATGCGGCCGCCGCGATGCGCAAGGCGATCGAGACCGACCCGGACCTGGCCCCGATCGCCCGCCAGCTCTCCATCGACCTCACACCTGAGGGGTTGCGCGTGCAGATACACGACTCGGAGGGCTTGCCGATGTTCGCCACCGGCTCGCCCGAGCCAAACGACCGCGCGCGGGCGGTGCTGCGGCGCCTCGCGCCGATGCTGATGGGACTGCACGAGCCGGTGGCCATCGCCGGCTACACCGATTCGGCGCCCTATGCCGGACCGGGCCGGACCAACTGGGATCTCTCGGCCGACCGGGCCAACGCAACCCGTCGCGTTCTGACCGAAGCAGGGTTGCCGGACAGCCGCGTGCGCGACGTGACCGGCCATGGGGATCGCGACCCGCTTGTGCCAGGCACGCCCTTGGCCGCTGCCAACCGGCGTATCGCCATCCTGCTGTTGCGCTCGGCGCCGCAGGCTCAGGCGGCGGCCGTCAGCAAGTGAGCAGGCGATGCTGACGATCGGCGGCTTGGGGTTTCTGCTCGCCTGCGTGTTCGGCAGTTTTGTCGCCAGCGGGGGCGCGATCGGGCCGCTGATCGCGTCCATGCCCTTCGAACTGCTGACCATCCTGGGCGCGGCGATCGGTACCTTCATCATGGCCAACTCGATGACCGGCGTGAAGCATACGCTGGCCGGCTTCGGCATGATCCTGAAAGGCGAGCGTTATAAGAAAGCCGATTATATCGAGCTGCTGTGCCTGCTGTATTTCTTTACACGGCTGGCCAGCCAGCGCGGCGCCATGGCGCTGGAGCCGCATATCGAAAAACCGGCCGAGAGCAACGCGTTCAAGCATTTTCCTAAAATCATGGCGGACCACCACACCTCGGCGCTGATCTGCGACTACCTGCGCATGATCGGCATGAATGCGGACGACCCGCACCAGATCGAGGATCTGATGGGGCGCGAACTAAAGAAGACGCTGCACGAGGAGCTGCACGGCAGCCACGCCATACAGACCATGGCCGATGCGCTGCCGGCTCTGGGGATCGTGGCGGCCGTGCTCGGCGTGATCAAGACGATGGCGCACATCAACGAGCCGCCGGCGGTGCTTGGCGAAATGATCGGTGGGGCGCTGGTCGGCACGTTCCTGGGCGTTCTGTTGGCCTACGGGATCGCCGCCCCCTGCGCTGTCCGGATCAAGGGCATCGTGGAGGGAGACGCACGCTACAGCGACGTGACCCGCGCCGTTCTGGTCGCCCACCTGCACGGCAACGCCCCGCAGGTCAGTGTGGAGACCGGTCGCAAGATGGTGCCCAACGAGTTCATGCCGAGTTTTCAGGAGCTGGAGGAGGCCGTGCAAAAACTGCAGATCCCGACCTGACGCCCTGGTTCAGGCGCCCGGTGCTTGGCCGCGATGCACGCCGAAGCGGCGGGCCAGGCTGACGCCCGTGCCGGCGGGCGCCGGCATCCCCGCGACTCGGCCGAGGGTGCGGGGACATAGTCGTTTGTGACACTTATGGGTCGGGCTGGTCGCGAAGAAGGCAGGCCTATTGAACAGCCCGGCCGACGCGACCATCCTGAGTGTCGCAACGTAACAGCGTGCAGGGAACCGTGACGCAGCAAACACGCATCCTGGCGCTTACACTGCTTCTCATGACCAGTCCCGTGGCGGCCCAGCCCAACATGGGGCCGCCCGCCGTGGGTGTCGTAAAGGCCGAGCGTACGCCGATCACCGAGACCAACGAGTTCATCGGCCGGGTGGACGCGGTCAGCCGGGTGGCGCTCGTCGCCCGCGAGACTGCCTTTCTGGAGCAGCGGCTGTTCACCGAAGGCAGCGAAGTCAAGAAGGGCGACCTGCTCTACAAGCTGGAGGAGGGGCCGTTCCAGGCCGATTTCCTGGCCAAGCAGGCGGCTCTCGGCCAGGTCAACGCGCTGCTTCTGAATGCCAACGCAGACACTCGACCGCCAGCAAGCGCTACTGAACACGCCGGCCGGCCAGCGCTCCAACTACGACCAGGCCATCGCCCAGCAGCGCAGCCAGCAGGCCCAGGTGCTGGCCGCGCAGGCCAATCTGGCGACGTCGCAGATCAACCTGGCCTACACTCAGATCAAGGCGCCGATCGACGGCAAGATCAGCCGGACCGCGGTGACAGAGGGAAACGTGGTCGGCCCGACGAGTGGCACTTTGGCGACCATCGTCAGCCAGGATCCGATGTATGTGGTGTTCCCCGTTTCGTCAGCGCTCGGCACTCGATCTGCGGCAACGCTACGCCGATGCGGGCGGGTTCGGGGCGGTGCAGGTGCGCATCCGCTGCCGAATGGCCGCATCTATCAGCCAGGACGGCAAGCTCGACTACATCGACCCGACGATTTCGGCGACCACGGACACGCTGACGGCGCGCGCCGTCTTTCCCAATCCCGTCCTGGCCGCCAATGCGCCCCAGGCTGGGGCACCATCTCAGCCGGCCGCCGCGGGAAGCTCTGTCCCGTCCAGCGCGCAGCCCGCCTCCGGCACGACCAGCCAGACGCGCGAACTGGTGGATGGCGAGTTCGTGCAGGTGCTGGTCCAGGGGCTTAATCCGATCGAGGTGCTAGGCGTGCCCCGTTCGGCGGTGTTGACGGACCAGCAAGGCGATTACGTCTTTACCGTGGACGCGCAAAACCATGCCCAGCAGACACGCGTGCAACTTGGCCAGTCCACACCGGCGATCGCGGCCGTGATCAGCGGCCTGACCGAAGGCCAGACGGTCATCGCCGAGGGCATGCAGCGCGTGCACGCCGGCATGCAGGTGGTCCCCGGCCCCGCCACACCTGCCCCCGTCGCACCGCCGCCCCATGCCGGCTGAGCAGCGCCGATGATATCCGCCGTCTTCGTCGATCGGCCGCGGCTGGCGATCGTCATTGCGATCGTCATCACGATCGCCGGCCTGATTTCGCTGTCCCGCATCCCGATCGCGCAATTCCCGGACATCGTGCCGCCGCAGGTGCAGGTCTCGGCCAATTATCCGGGCGCGTCTGCGGCCGACGTGGAGGCGTCCGTCGCGCAGCCGATCGAGGCGCAGGTCGTGGGCGTGGACAAGATGCTCTATATGAAGAGCACCAACTCCAACGACGGCACCTATAACCTGACCGTCAGCTTCGCGCTCGGCACCGATCCGGACATCAACACCGTCAACGTCAACAACCGGGTGCAGACCGCACTGTCGCAGCTGCCGGCGGCGGTGCAGGCAGCAAGGGCTGACGGTGCAGAAGGCCAGCAGCGCGGTCCTGGAATTCGTCAATTTCTTCAGCTCGAACGGTCGGCAGGATACGCTGTTCATCACCAACTACGTCACGATCAGCGTGCTGGACGAGATCTCGCGTATTAACGGCGTGGGCCAGGCGCAGCTGTTCAGCCAGCAGAAATATTCCATGCGTATCTGGTTCGACAGCCAGCGGCTGACGAACCTGAATTTGTCGCCCGACGACGTGATCGCCGCGATCTCAGGCGCAGAACCTGGTGGCGCCGGTGGGCCGTATCGGCGCGCGGCCGGCCAGCAACGACGTGCAGTTCCAGTTCAACGTGCAGACCCAGGGCCGGCTGGCCACCGCCAAGCAGTTCGGCGACATCGTGCTGCGCGCCAATCCGGACGGATCGCTGCTGCGCGTGCGCGATGTGGCGCGGGTGGAACTGGGCGCGCAGAATGTCGATAGCGAGAGCCGCCTCGACGGCAAGCCGTCCGTCGCCATGCGCATCAATCTGGCGCCCGGCGCCAACGCGGTCGCCACGGCCAGGCTGGTCAACGCCAAGCTGACCCAGTTGAAGGCGCGCTTCCCGGAGGGCCTGGACTATCAGGTGACGTGGAACTCCACCCTGTTCGTGACCGACACGATCAGCGAGGTGCTGAAAACGCTTGGCTGAGGCGTTCCTGCTGGTGGCCCTCGTCGTGTTCCTGTTCCTGGGCAATTGGCGGGCCACCATCATCCCGGTGATCGCCGTGCCGGTCAGCCTGATCGGCGCCTTCGCGGTGCTGCTCTCGCTCGGCTTCTCGGCCAACACCGTCTCGCTGCTGGCGATGGTGCTGGCGATCGGCATCGTGGTCGATGACGCGATCGTGGTCGTCGAGAATGTCGAGCGTGTGATCGAGGAGCATCCGGACTGGGACCCGCGCGACGCGGTGAAGGAGGCGATGCGGCAGATCACCGCGCCGATCATCGCCATCACGCTGGTGCTGCTGTCCGTCTTCGTGCCGATCGGCTTCATCCCCGGTATTTCCGGTGTGCTGTTCAAGCAGTTCGCGGTCACGATCTCGGCGGCCATGCTGATTTCGGCGCTGAACGCGCTGACCTTGTCGCCGGCCTTGTGCGGCCTGTTCCTGCGCCACCGCGCGCACAGCACGCGTGGTCCGCTGGCGGCGATCCTGCGCGGCATAGACCATACGCGGGACGGCTACGCCTCGATCGTGCGCCGGCTGATGCGGTTTTCCGTCCTTTCGCTGCTGATCGTCGGCCTGTGCGCGGCGGGCATCTTCGGGCTGGCGTCCATCACGCCCTCCGGCTTCTTGCCGAGCGAGGATCAGGGCGGCTTTTTCGTCGCCATGCAGCTGCCGGACGGCGCGTCGGTGGCGCGCACCAGCCGCGTGGTCTCGGAAGTCGAGAAGAACGTCATCAAGATGGGCGGCGTGCAGGACACGTTCGCCATCGTCGGCTTCTCCATCCTCGATAATGCGCAGGAGCCCAATAGCGGCTTCATGTTCGTGCGGCTGAAACCGTTCGCCGACCGCACCACGGCGCAGACCTCGATCACCGCCATGATCGGCAAGGTATTCGGCATGGGCGCGGGCATACGCTCGGCCAACGTGCTGGCGTTCAACCTGCCGCCGATCATCGGCCTGGGTACGGCGGGCGGCTTCGAATACCAGCTCGACGCGCTGCAGGGGCAGGACCCGAGCGAGCTGAACAGCACGCTGAACGGCCTTCTGGCCGCCGCGCGCAGCGATCATCGCCTGGGGCCGACATTCTCGACCTTCACCGCGAGCAATCCCAGCCTGTTCCTCGACATAGATCGCGAGAAAGCGCAGGCGCTGGGCCTGAACATGTCCGACGTGTTCGCAGCACTCCAGGCGACGCTGGGCGGCATCTACATCAACGATTTCAACCTGTATGGCCGGGTCTGGCAGGTCAACATCCAGGGTGAGGCATACGACCGCAACGACATACCCGCGCTGTGGCAGATCTACATTCGCAATCGCACCAACGAGATGGTGCCGCTGCGCTCGATCGCCGAGGTGCGGATCAAGCTCGGGCCGCAGGTGATCAACCGGTATAACAACTACCGCAGCGTCACCATCAACGGCTCCCCGGCGCCGGGCGTCTCCTCCGGCCAGTCGATCGCGGCCATGGCGCAAATCTCCGCCCACACGCTACCGGCCGGCTATGCGTATGAGTGGACCAGCACCGCCTATCAGGAAGTGGCCGCCGCCGGGCAGACCGGGGTGATCCTGGGGCTGGCGATCCTGTTCGCCTATCTGTTCCTGGTCGGACTGTACGAGAGCTGGGTGATCCCCATCCCGGTCTTGCTGTCGGTCGCCGTGGGCGTGCTGGGCTCGCTCATCGGCATCTCGCTGGCCGGCCTGTCACTCGATCTTTACGCGCAGATCGGGCTGGTGGTGCTGATCGCGCTGGCGGCCAAGAACGGCATCCTGATCGTGGAATTCGCCAAGGACCAGCGCGAGCGCGGCCTCTCGATCACGGACGCCGCCATATTGGGGGCGCAGACCCGGTTCCGCGCCGTGATGATGACGTCGGTGGCCTTCGTGCTTGGGCTGGTGCCGCTGGTGATCGCGACCGGCGCGGCGGAGATCAGCCGGCGGGACGTGGGAACCCCGGTCTTTGCCGGCATGCTGGCCGCCAGCGCCTTTGGCATCTTCCTTATCCCGATGCTGTATGTAACGTTCCAGACCGGACGGGAACGGGTCAAGGCGCGGCTCGGCATGACAGGGCGCGCGCCGGTGTTGGAGCACACACCAGCCGAGTAGGGCGGGACGAGCGCTTGCAACCAGGCGGTGGCGGGCGCGTCTTGACTACGGGGATGTGATCCGGCGCAACAACGGAGCGATTTGCGCGGCCATCGTTCCGGCCGGGCAGGGGGAGAGAACGCATGTCACCAGACCATAATTCGGCTTCGATGGATGCTTCGCAGAAGGGTGGCGACATCGACCTGCTGTGCATCAATACCATGCGCACCCTGGCGATCGATGCCGTCCAGAAAGCCAATTCCGGGCATCCCGGCACGCCGATGGCGATGGCGCCGGTGGCCTACACGCTGTGGCAGCGTTTCATGAATTTCGACCCGGCCGACCCGAACTGGCCGAATCGCGACCGCTTCGTGCTGTCGGTCGGCCACGCCTCCATGCTGCTCTACTCGCTGATCCATTTGGTCGGCATGCGCGCCGTCAACGAGCACGAGGATCGCAGCGGCCCGGCCCTGACGATCGACGATCTGAAGAATTTCCGCCAGCTGGACAGCAAGACGCCGGGCCATCCGGAATACCGCATGACATCCGGGGTGGAAACAACGACCGGACCGCTGGGCCAGGGCTGCGGCAATTCGGTGGGCCTGGCGATGGCTGAACGTTATCTGGCCAACCGTTACAACAAGCCGGGTTTCGATCTGTTCAACCACCACGTCTATGTGCTCGCCGGCGATGGCGACATGATGGAAGGGGTGAGCAGCGAGGCCGCCTCCACCGCCGCCCATCTGCGGCTGGGCAACCTCACCTGGATCTACGACAGCAACCACATCACCATCGAGGGCGGCACCGACCTCGCCTTCGATGAAGACGTGGCCGCGCGCTTCGCCGCCTATGGCTGGCACGTGCTGCATGTGGACGATGCGAACGATCTGGACGCGATGGGCCGCGCGATCGAGGAGGCGCGCTCGGTCACCGACCGGCCGAGCTTCATCAAGGTCACCAGTGTGATCGGCTATGGTGCGCCGAAAAAGGCCGGCACCCGTCACGCGCATGGCGAACCGCTCGGCGACGAGGAGGTGCGCGGCGCCAAACGCGCCTATGGCTGGCCGGAGGATTCGTCCTTCCTGGTGCCGGACGGCGTCTACCAGCATTTCAACGACGGCATCGGCAAACGTGGCGCCGCGGCGCGGGCAGCCTGGCTGAAGCTGCTCGACGGCTACAAGGCCGCATACCCGGAGTTGGCGGCCGAGCTGGAGATGATGAACCAGCACACGCTTCCCGATGGCTGGGACAGCGAAATCCCGACCTTCCCGGCCGACGCAAAGGGCCTCGCCTCGCGCGATTCCTCGCAAAAGGTGCTGAACGCGATCGCGCCGCACGTGCCGTGGATGATCGGCGGTGCCGCCGACCTGGCGCCGTCCACCAAAAGCAACATGACGTTTCAAGGCGCCAACAGCTTCGAGGCGGATAATTACGGCGGGCGTAACCTGCACTTCGGCATACGCGAACACGCCATGGGCTCGATCTGCAACGGGCTCGCATTGTCTGCTCTGCGCTCGTACGGGTCCGGCTTCCTGATTTTCTCCGATTACATGAAGCCGCCCATACGCTTGTCGGCCATTATGGAGCTCCCCGTCGTCTATATCTTCACGCATGACAGTATCGGCGTGGGCGAGGATGGGCCGACGCACCAGCCGATCGAGCAGCTGGTGTCACTCCGGTCAATTCCCGGCATGATCGTGCTGCGTCCGGCGGACGCCAACGAAGTGGCCAAGTCGTGGCGCCATGTGATGACGCTGAAGGAACAGCCGGCTTGCCTGATCCTGTCGCGCCAGGCGCTGCCGACACTGGACCGCACGAAATACGCGCCGGCCGCGGGCGTGAAGCAGGGCGCCTATGTTTTGGCCGACCCACCGCAGGGTGGCGAGCCGGAAGTCATCCTGATTGCAACGGGCAGCGAAGTCAGCCTCGCCGTCGGAGCGTATGAGACTTTGACGGCCGAGGGCATTCGCGCGCGCGTCGTGAGTTTCCCAAGCTGGGAATTGTTCGAGGATCAGCCGGAAGAGTACCCGGCATAGCGTGTTGCCGCCGCACATCACGGCCCGTGTGTCGATCGAGCAGGGATCGACGATCGGATGGGACCGCTATATCGGCAGCAAGGGTGCGGCGATCGGCATGCATACGTTCGGCGCGTCCGCCCCACTGTCCGCGCTGCTGAAGAAATTCGGGTTCACGCCCGACGCGGTGGCCGAAGCCGCACGACGGCAGGCCGGCCGCGGATAATCCGCTTCCGAGGAGAGCACGCCATGGATACGGTTGCCAACCCACCGATGACTGCGCACGCCAACCCGGTCAAGCAGTTGCTGGACCAGGGCCAGTCGCCCTGGCTGGATTTCGTCCGCCGCAGCTTCGTTCGTGACGGCAGCTTGCAAAAGCTGGTGGACACAGACGGGCTGGGCGGCGTGACGAGCAACCCGTCCATCTTCGAAAAAGCGATGGGCCATGGCACGGATTACGACGAGGAGTTCAAGCAGCTCGCCGCCGGCGGCGAGCACGACGCGCAAGATATCTACGAGACAATGGCCGTGGCCGACATCCAGGATGTCGCCAAGGTGCTGCATCCCGTATTCGAGCGCACCAAGGGACTCGATGGCTTCGTCAGCCTTGAAGTCTCACCTTATCTCGCCCTCCGCGGCGACGAGACGGTGGCCGAGGCACGGCGGCTGCACGCGTGGGTGGATCGGCCGAACCTGATGGTGAAGGTGCCCGGCACGCCGGAATGCGTGCCCGCCATCCGCACGTTGATCAGCGAAGGCATCAACATCAACGTGACGCTGTTGTTCTCGCAGGACAGCTACAAGGCGGTTGCCGAAGCCTATATCGCCGGGCTGGAGGATCGGCACGCCAAGGGCCAGGACATCAGCCGGATCTCCAGCGTGGCCAGTTTTTTCGTCAGCCGGATCGATGCGCAGATCGACAAGAAAATCGACGAGCGCGTGGCGGCAGGGGACCCCGAGGCTGATGCCTTGCGCAAGCTGCGCGGCCGCGTGGCCATCGCCAATGCCAAGCTAGCGTATGTATATTTCCAGGATCTGGTCGCCAGCGAGCGGTGGCGCAAGCTGGCATCGGCGGGCGCCAATCCGCAGCGCTTGCTATGGGCCAGCACCGGCGTGAAGGACAAGGCGTATAGCGACGTGCTGTATGTGGAGGAGTTGATCGGCCGCGATACGGTCAACACCATTCCGCCCGCCACCATGGATGCGTTTCGCGACCATGGGCACGTGCGTGCCTCCCTGACCGAGGATGTGGAGGGTGCCCGCCACGTGCTGGCCGAAGCCGAGCGGTTGGGCCTCGACCTGCCGGGTGTCACGAAGCATCTGGTGGAGGACGGCGTCAAACTGTTTGCGGACGCGGCGGATGCGTTGTTGCTAGCGGTGGCCAAGAAGCGCGCGACATTGCTGGGCAGCAGCATTTCCAGCCTGCGCACCAGCCTGCCGGAGGCGCTGGACAAGGCGGTGGATGCGCGGCTGGAAAGCTGGCGCAACGACGGTGCGGTGCGAAAATTGTGGGCGCATGATGCGTCGCTATGGACGAGTGGCCCGGAAGCGAAATGGCTGGGCTGGCTCGATGTCGTCGCCGAGCGCCTGGCGCATGTGGATGAGCTGATCGCTTTTCAGCAGGATGTGCAAAAGGCCGGTTTCAAGCACGTGCTGCTGCTCGGTATGGGTGGGTCTAGCCTCGGGCCCGGAAGTGTTCGGCAAGACATTTGGCCACCGGGCGGGCTGGCCGAAGCTGCACGTGCTGGACAGCACAGATCCGCAGCAGATCAAGACGTTCGAAGATGCCGTCGATCTGCCTGAAACCTTGGTGATCGTGTCGAGCAAGTCCGGCGGCACGCTCGAGCCGAATATCTTGAAGGCGTATTTTTGGGATCGCATGCAGAAGGCCGTGGGCGCGGACAAGGCCGGCCAGCATTTCGTGGCCGTCACCGATCCGGGCTCGCACATGCAGAAAGTGGCGGAGGGGGATCGCTTCCGTAAAATCTTTTATGGCAACCCGGAAATCGGCGGCCGCTACTCCGTGCTGTCGAATTTCGGTCTGGTGCCGGCGGCCGCTATCGGCATCGACGTGCGCGCGTTCCTGCAGGCGACGATGCGCATGGTGCATTCGTGTTCGGCGGGTACGCCGCCCGAGGCCAATCCTGGCGTGGTGTTGGGCGCGATTTTGGGAGAGGCGCAGCGTGCTGGTCATGACAAGGTAACCATCATTGCGTCACCAGGCATTGCCGATCTGGGCGCGTGGCTGGAGCAATTGCTGGCTGAGAGCACGGGCAAATTGGGCCGCGGCCTGGTGCCGATCGATGGCGAGACGCCGGCCGCGCCCGACATGTATGGCCAGGATCGTCTGTTCGCGTATCTGCACGCCGACGACAAGCCCGATACCGCCCAGGACGCCGCGGTGGCGGCGCTGGAGGCGGCTGGGCAACCGGTCGTGCGGGCGACGTTGAACGGACATCAGGAGCTCGGCCAGCAGTTCTTCCTGTGGGAGTTCGCGACGGCCGTGGCCGGCAGCGTGATCGGGATCGATGCCTTCGATCAACCGGATGTGGAAGCGAGCAAGATCAAGACGCGCGAGTTGACCGACTCGGCCGGCAAGAGTGGCAAATTGCCGGACGAGACGCCGTTCGCGACGTTCGATGGGGTGAGGCTGTTTGCCGATGAGAGAAATGCCCAGGCGCTGACGGGCGGCTCCCTCGTGGAGGTGTTGCGCGCGCATTTTGCCCGTGCGCATGCAGGCGATTATGTGGCCACGCTGGCCTATGTGCAGCGTAATCCGGCGCATATCGCGCAATTGCAGGCATTGCGGCTGCTGATCCGGGACCGCACCAAGCTGGCGACGGTCGCGGAGTTTGGGCCGCGCTTTCTGCATTCGACGGGTCAGGCGTACAAGGGTGGTCCGAATAGCGGCGTTTTCCTCCAGATCACGGCCGACGATGCCGCGGATTTGGCGGTGCCTGGCGAGGGCTACACGTTCAGCGTGGTCAAAGCGGCGCAGGCGCGCGGCGATTTCGATGTGCTCGCCGAGCGTGGGCGCCGTGCCTTGCGCGTTCATCTGGGCAGCGATGTAGGCGCAGGCTTGTCGGCCCTGACAACCGCCGTAGGTGCCGCGCTTCAATAATGGGGTCCGGGGCCTCCCGGCCCCGGCTTGGTCCAGGGGCAGCGCTCCTGGCCTGGTCTTTTCCGGAGGTATCTAGAATGCAACTGGGCGTCATCGGCCTGGGCCGAATGGGTGGCAATATCAGCGTGCGCCTGATGCGCGCCGGGCATCATTGCGTGGTGTACGACCAGAGTTCGGATGCGGTGAAGCGCGTTGCCGGTGAGGGTGCCATCGGTGCATCCGATTTGGCCGATCTGTTGCGCGGTCTGGAGAAACCACGCGCGGTGTGGGTGATGCTGCCGGCCGGCGAAATCACGGAACACACGGTGGCGGCGTTGGCCGAGCATATGGAGGCAGGCGACACGATCATCGATGGTGGCAACACCTTCTACAAGGATGACATCAGGCGCGCGAAGACGCTGCGCGAGAAAGGCATAAACTATATCGACGTCGGAACGTCAGGCGGCGTCTGGGGCCTGGACCGTGGCTATTGCATGATGATCGGCGGCCCGTCCGAGGTCGTGGATCGGCTGGACCCGATTTTTTCGACGCTGGCGCCCGGAATGGGCGACATAGGCCGCACGAAGGAGCGCCACAACCGCGATCCGAGGCCGGAGCAAGGATACATGTATTGCGGCCCTGCGGGTTCGGGGCATTTCGTGAAGATGGTGCATAACGGCATCGAGTACGGGCTGATGCAGGCCTATGCCGAAGGCTTCGATGTCCTGCAGGGTAAATCCTCGACCGAGTTGCCCGAGGATCAGCGGTTCAGCCTCAATATCGCCGACATCGCCGAGGTTTGGCGCCGCGGCAGCGTCGTCTCGTCCTGGTTGCTGGATTTGACCGCGTCCGCCCTGGCGGAGAACGAGACGCTCTCCGAGTTCACCGGCCACGTCAGCGATTCGGGGGAGGGGCGCTGGACGGTGGAGGCGGCGATCGAGGAGTCGGTGCCTGTGCCTGTGCTGTCCACGTCGCTGTACGCGCGTTTCCGTTCTCGTTCGGGCAACACATTCGGCGAGAAGCTGCTGAGTGCGATGCGAAACAAATTCGGCGGCCATGTCGAACCGCATGCCTGAGAGAGCCGCGTGAACGAACAGCTGCCGCCGCCCAGCGACCCGGCTGTGCTGGGTCGCGCGTCCCAGGCGCCGCCGTGCACCTTCGTGATTTTCGGCGCGGGTGGCGACCTGACCCGGCGCTTGCTGATGCCGGCACTCTATAATCTGCGGCTGGCCGGCCTCCTCGACGAAGATTTTCGTATCGTCGGCGTGGACGTGCGCGACATGGACGATGCGGCATTTCGCGCGCATCTGACCGAAGCGATGAAGCATTTCGTCACCGAGCGCACCGCGGATTCCTCCGGCAAGCTGGACAGCGCGGCCTGGGACTGGATGTGTGACCGCACCGGCTATCAAAAAGGCGATTTCGCCGATCCGGCTACGTTCGCACGACTGTGTGAACTGATACCGGACCAGACGAACGCGGTGTTTTATTGCGCGACCGCGGCGCGGTTCTTCGAAACGCTCGCCAGACAGCTTCATGCCGCGGGTTTGATGCATGAACACAAATGTTTTCGCCGGCTCGTGGTGGAAAAGCCGTTCGGCCACGATCTGGCCAGCGCGCGCGCGCTGAACACGGCGCTGCTGTCGTGCATGGACGAGCAGCAAATCTACCGCATCGATCACTATCTCGGCAAGGAGACGGTGCAGAACATCATGGCGTTGCGCTTCTCCAACGGCATCTTCGAGCCGATCTGGAAGCGGGACAATATCGATCACGTGCAGATCACGGCGGCCGAAACCGTGGGCGTCGAACTGCGTGGCAAGTTTTATGAGGGGACGGGCGCCCTGCGTGACATGGTGCCCAATCACATCTTTCAGTTGATGAGCATGGTGGCGATGGAAGCCCCCATCTCGTTCGATGCCGATGCGGTACGGACTGAAAAGGCAAAGGTGATCCAGGCGATCCATCCGTTGTCCGGCAAGCTCGCCGTGCATGACGTGGTGCGCGGCCAGTATCGCGCCGGGCAGTACCGGCGAGACCGCCGTGCCGGCCTACAGGCAGGAGCCGGATGTGGACCCGAACTCAAGCACCGAAACTTATATCGCGATGAAACTGACGATCGACAACTGGCGATGGGCCGGTGTGCCGTTCTATATCCGCACCGGCAAGCGTCTGGCGCGCCGGCGAACGGAAATCAGCATTCATTTCAAACAGGCGCCGTTTGCGCTGTTCCGTGAGACGCCGGTGGAGAAGCTGACGCCGAACATCATGTATCTGCATATTCAGCCTACCGAGGGCGTGACCTTGCAGTTCAGCGCAAAGGTGCCGGGGCCGCGCGTGAAGCTTGGCGGCGTCAACATGAACTTCAACTACGCGGACTATTTCCATGAAGGCCCGAGCACGGGCTATGAGACTTTGCTGTACGATTGCCTGGTCGGCGACGCCACGCTGTTCCAACGCGCGGACAATGTCGAGGCGGGATGGGAGGTGGTGCAGCCGGCGCTGGATGCGTGGGATGCGGGGCACATCCACGTGCATCCCTATGCGGCCGGCACGGAAGGACCGGAGGAGGCGGACGAGTTGTTGCGGCAGGATGGTCGCGCCTGGGCCTCATCCGGCCGCTGACGAATTTTGGGGGGCGACATGGCCGAGATCAAACTGCTGCTGGCCGATGTGGACGGCACGCTCGTCACCAAGGAGAAGGCGCTGACGAAGCGCGCCGTCGCCGCGGTGCAGGCGTTGCGCGCGAAGCGGATCGGGTTTGCGATCACCAGCGGCCGGCCACCCCGCGGGATGGCGATGCTGATCGAACCGCTCGGCATCGACACGCCCGTCGCCGGCTTCAACGGCGGCTTGTGGGTCAATCCCGACATGAGTGAGATCGAAGCACGCACATTGCCGCGCGACGTGGCCGAGCGCAGCGTCGAACTTTTCGCCGAGGCCGGTCTGGATGCATGGGTCTATAGCGGCCAGGACTGGCTGGTGCACGATGGCGCGGCACCGCATGTGGCCCGTGAGCAATGGACGGTGAAATTCGCGCCGAAGATCACGGCCGAATTCGGCGCCGCGCTGGACCATGCGGTGAAGATCGTGGGCGTCAGCGACGATCTTCCGCTGGTGGAGGCGACCGAGGCAAAGATACAGCAGGCGCTCGGAGACGGCGCATCGGCGGCGCGTTCGCAACCCTACTATATCGATGTCACGCACAGTGAGGCCAATAAGGGCTTTGCCGTGCAGTGGCTGGCGCGCAGGCTGGGTCTGGATACTGGCCAGATCGCGACGATCGGGGACCAGCCGAACGATACGCTGATGTTCGCCCATAGCGGCCTGTCGATCGCGATGGGCAACGCCAGCGAGGCGGTCAAGAAGAAGGCGATGCGGGTGACGGAGTCATCGGAGGATGAGGGTTTTGCAATCGCTGTCGAGCGGTTCATCCTGGGTGGGGAGGGCTGAACATGGCGCCGACCCGTATCGTTCGCGCAGCCGACCAGGAGGCGTTGGCGCGCGATGTGGCCGCGTGGCTGACCGGACTGGCGGAGGCGCAGGAGGGGCGATTTTCCATCGCATTATCCGGCGGGTCCACGCCCAAGCGGCTCTACGAGCTGCTGGCGGCCGCGCCCTTCCGGGATCGCTTTCCATGGGCACGCACACACCTGTTTTGGGGCGATGAGCGGTTCGTGCCGCCCGACAGCCCGGACAGCAACTTTGGGATGGTGAGAACCGCCTTGCTCGAGCATGTTTCCATTCCGCCGAGCCAAATCCACGCCATGCCGACCGCCGGCACGCTGGCGCAGGCCGCGGCGGATTACCAGACGACCCTGTCCGCTTATTACGGGGCGGAGTCGCTCGACATGTCACGCCCGCTGTTCGACGTCATGCTGTTGGGGCTGGGCGATAACGGTCATACCGCATCGCTGTTTCCGGGCGCCGCGGCGCTGGAGGAGACGCTGGCTTGGGTGGCGCCGGTCACCGAGGGCGTGCCGCAGCCGCGGCTGACGCTGACCTATCCGGCGATCGCGTGCAGCGCCGAGGTCGCTTTCATGGTGGCCGGCGCCGGCAAGTCGAAGGTGGTGCGCCGCGTGCTGGACGGGGATCTGACCCAGCCGGCCGCCCGGGTGCATGCGGCAGGCCAGCTCACCTGGTTCCTCGATGAGGCGGCCGCGGCCGATCTGCAGCCATGAGCGACCGGGACGCGCTCAAGCGTGAGGCGGCGCAGGAAGCGGCAGGGCTGGTGCGGGACGGCATGGTGGTGGGCCTGGGTACCGGCTCCACGGCCGCGTTTTTCATCGAAGCGCTGATCGCGCGTCAGCCGGACATCGTGTGCATCCCGACTTCCGAGCGGAGCGCGGCGCAGGCACGTCAGGGGGGATTGCGGGTAGTGGGATTCGACACCCACACACGCGTTGACCTGTGCGTCGACGGGGCGGACGAGATCAAGCGGGACAGCCTGGACCTGGTCAAAGGCCTGGGCGGCGCGCTGCTGCGCGAGAAGCTGGTGGCGAGTGCGGCAGCTCAGCTGGTGATCGTGGCCGATGGCGAAAAGCTGGTGGACTGGCTGGGCACGCGCGTCGCCGTGCCTGTTGAGGTGACGCAATTCGGATGGGAGCTGACGCAGTCGCGGCTGTCCGATCTGGCGGAATCCGTCCTCCGCCGCAGCACCGCCGATGGAGCGCCGTACCTGACGGATGGCGGCAATTTTATCATCGACTGCACGATGGGCGCGATTGCCGATCCGGGTGCGTTGAACAGGCAGATGCGGCAGATCGTGGGTGTGGTGGAAACCGGCTTGTTCGTAGGCATGGCCACCCTGGCACTGGTGGCCGATGCCGGCCGGGTGACCCGCTATACCCCTCGCTGATCGGCCACCCGCGACGTGAGCGAAGCACCCAGCGCCGTGCTGATCGTGATGGGGGTCACCGGGGTCGGCAAATCGACGATTGCCGAGGCGGTGGCCGCGCGGCTGGGCTGGCCGTTCCAGGAGGGCGATGCGCTGCACCCCCCGGCCAACATCCAGAAAATGCACGCCGGCGTGCCGCTCGACGATGTAGACCGCGCGCCATGGCTGGCAGCCGTGCGGGCCTGGATCGACGCGCGGGTGGCGGCCGCGGAGCCCGGGCTGATCACCTGCTCGGCACTCAAACGCGCCTATCGGACGGGCCTGGTGGGCGGCCGCGCGAACGTCAGGCTGCTCTATCTGCATGCCGATAGAGCCGTGCTGGAGGCACGCCTGGCGCGGCGGACCGGGCATTTCATGCCGCCGAGCCTGCTGGAAAGCCAGCTCGCAACGTTGCAGGAGCCGACAGCGGATGAGCGCCCAATCGTGGTGCAGGTGCACGGAACATTGCCTCAGACGATCGAAGCCGCATTGGGCGCCATCCGGCAGGCACTCGGTGGCAGCCGCTCTCCCGAAAAAGCGGGATCAGGCTAGGCCGAGGCGCTGCCGCCATGGTGTGCGGCGAGGGATCGGACGAATGTGGCCGAGCAGGTCAGCCATGGTGGCGAAACTGTGCGGTTGGCCCGATGGGGTTTGGGCACACACCCCATCCTGCGTGCGCCACACTGTCATGGTGCGGTGCCTGGCGCCTGGTGGGGCTATGACCAGCAGCTCCTCAAATTCGGCGCCGTCCATCGTGCAATCCAGTACGACCGACAGCTTCAAATGCCGCTGCTCCGCCCAGCTTCGGGCCGCGACCAGGTCCTCGATGGCGAAAGCCAGCCCATAGGGCGCGCGAGAGACGGAAAGGTCGGACGGGTGCATGAACGGTCTCCCGCAAAGTGAGTGGCGGCTGGCCGCAATGCCGGCCGGCCAAGGGATAATCTGTCGAGAAAGTTAAAATCTCCTTACGCTTCCGAGTCGTCCAAGCAGTTTTGATCGGCCGCCCCGTCCCGCGCCTTGCCCTTGTAGAGGGTAGCGGCTTGTATGGGGTTAACGCACGCAGGGGCGGGTAGGGAGGCTGGAATGGCTCGGGTAGCACTTGTGACAGGCGGCACGCGCGGCATCGGCGCGCAGATCAGTGCCACCCTGAAGGCGGCGGGCCGCCACGTGGTGGCCAGCTACGCCGGCAACGACCAGGCCGCGCACGCCTTCCACGAGCAGACCGGCATCACGGTGATGCGTTTCGACGCCGGTGATTTCGCCGCCTGCGAGAAGGCGGTGGGCGAAATCCGCGAGCAGCACGGCGCGATCGAGATACTGGTCAACAATGCGGGCATCACACGCGATGGCGTGATGGCCAAGATGACGCGCGACATGTGGGATTCGGTAATCGATACAAATCTCGGCTCCTGCTTCAATCTCTGCAAACTCACCTTCGACGGCATGCGTGCGCAAAAATTCGGGCGTGTGGTCAATGTGGGGTCTATCAACGGCCAGGCGGGGCAGTATGGCCAGGTCAACTACGCCGCCGCCAAATCCGGCATTCACGGTTTCACCAAGGCGCTGGCGCAGGAAGGCGCGCGCTTCAACATCACCGTCAACGCGATCGCACCTGGTTATGTCGATACCGATATGGTCCGCGCGGTGCCGGAGGACGTGCTGCAGAAAATCATCGCGCGCATTCCGGTCGGGCGGCTGGGCCGGGCGGACGACATCGCGCGCGGTGTGGCGTTCCTGACCGCCGACGACGCCGATTTCATCACCGGCGCCACGCTGTCGATCAATGGCGGACAACACATGTACTGAACGTCATGTCCGACAGGAAGGAAGTGGGCCCCACCGGGCCACATCTCGCCGCCGGCCGCACCGACCGTGTTCATATCTCCAACTGGCTGTCCTTGATCATTGGCCTGATGGCGCTGTCGGCCACGTCCTACAGCGCATGGACGTCACACGCCTCGCTGCAACTGACGCAGCGGGCGCAGCAAGTGGCGTTGTTCACCGATTTCCAGCAGGACTATACCGAAATATCCGCACGGTTTCCCGTGCGTTTCCTGGACTACGATTTCCGCCCGCCGCGTGGTTCGGATGACTACAAGCGGCTACAGGATTACTGGATATTCGGCTACGCCGAATGGTTCGCCACGAACCGGCTCGGGCCCGACGCCTTCAAAAGCCTGTGGACGAACTACTACGCGGGCCTGATGACCGATGCACTGAACATTCCCTCATTGCGATATGTGTTGCTCGACATGGTCGAGGGTCAAGGCAGCCGGCGCGACGACATGCGCGCATTCCTCTCGGCGCTGACCGCACTGGCGTCCAAAGCGGGCCAACCCCTCATCCCGCCGGCATCGCCAACCCCGCAGCCTGCTAGAGCAGCACCAGCCAGGCTGCAAACCGATCGGACGGTGCCCTAGCTACGTCCGTACGTATCCTCCAGCCGAACGATATCGTCCTCGCCCAGGTAAGCGCCCGACTGCACCTCGATCAGTTCCAGCGCGATCCGCCCGGGATTCTCCAGCCGGTGCACGCAGCCCAGCGGCAGATAGATGCTCTCGTTTTCCCGCACCATCACCTGCTCGTCGTCGCGCACCACCAGGGCCGTGCCCGCCACCACCACCCAATGCTCCGCGCGATGAAAATGCTTTTGCAACGACAACTTTTCGCCCGGCTTGACCACGATGCGCTTGACCTGGAAGCGGTCCGCGCTGATCAGGCTTTCGTAGAAACCCCAGGGGCGATAAGCACGGTTATGCGCCGCCGCCTCGTGCCGGCCGGCGGCGCGCAGCCGCTCCACCACGGCTTTCACCTCCTGCGCACGGTCGCGGTGCATCACCAGCACCGCGTCTTCCGTGGTCACCACCACGGCATCGCTCATCCCGACGACGGCGGTCAGCATGCCGTCGCTGCGGGCGTAGCAATTGACCGACTTTTCCAGCAACACGTCGCCCATGCTGACATTGCCGTCCGCATCTTTCGCGCCCAGCTCCCACAGCGCATTCCAGCTGCCCACGTCGCACCAGCCGAGATCGGCCGGTACCACAGCCGCGTGGCGCGTGCGTTCGGCCACCGCGTAGTCCAGGCTGATGTTGGGGCAGGCGCTGAAGGCGGCGCGATCCAAGCGGCAGAAATCCAGATCGGTGCTGCGGGCGGCCATGGCGTGGCGGACGGCTTCCATCACGTCCGGCGCGAACTGCTCCATCTCGGCCAGCAAGGTTGCGGCGGTAAAAACAAACATGCCGCTGTTCCACAAATGGCCGCCCCCCGCGGACAGGCGTGCGGCGGCGGACGCGTCGGGCTTTTCCACGAAACTGGCCACCGCATGCAGGCCCGGCGCATCGTCCAGCGCCGCGCCCACCTCGATATAGCCATAACCGGTTTCGGCCGAACTCGGCTTCATGCCGAACGTGACGAAGCGGCCGGCGCGGGCGGCAGCCACGGCCTTGGCCAATGCGTCGGCCAGGGCCTCATGGCGCGTGATGGAGGCGTCGGCCGCCATCATCCACAGCACCGCATCTGGCGCGGTTTCCGCCACAAGCAGGGCGGCGGCCGCGATCGCCGGCGCGGAGTTGCGGCCCACCGGTTCCAGCAGGATGCGGGCGCCCTCGATGCCGGCCTCTCGCATCTGCTCGGCAATCAGAAACCGGTGCTCCTCGTTGCAGACCACCACAGGCGGGGCAAAACCCGGGCCGGCCGCGCGCCGTGCCGTCTCCTGGATCATCGAGCGGTGCGAAATCAGCGGCCAAAGCTGCTTGGGAAAACTCTCGCGGGACACGGGCCAAAGCCTGGTGCCAGATCCGCCCGACAGGATGACGGGCGTGACCAGTCCTGTCGGGGCCGGTTGGTGCGTCGCCGCGTGTGTCAGGGCCGAAAACTCTTGATCCAAGGCTTTTGCTCGCGCTCTCTGCTTGCCAGGGTGGTGCAGCAGGTCCCAAGCTACATCTTTTGCGTTGCCACGTCAGGTTGTGAAAGCGGGCGCCCATGGGACATCTGAACGATATTCGCGGCGCCATCGCCGAAACCGCCCTGGCCGAGGAAGCGGGGCTGATCGCCGTCCGGCGCGATTTGCATGCCCACCCCGAACTGGCTTTCCAGGAACACCGCACCGCCGGCGTCATCGCGCGCGAACTGGCCCGTCTGGGGCTCGCCGCGCGCACCGGCGTCGGCGGCACCGGCGTGGTGGCCGACATCGAAGGCGGCCGGCCCGGCCCCACCCTGATCATCCGCGGCGACATGGACGCGCTGCCGATCGAGGAGCGCACCGGGCTGCCCTTCGCCAGCCAGGTCAGCGGAAAGATGCACGCCTGCGGGCACGACGTGCATAGCTCCACGCTGCTGGGGGTCGCCGCAATCCTCGCCCGCCTGGCGCCGCAAATGCCCGGCCGCGTCCGCCTGGTGTTCCAGCCGGCCGAGGAAATCCTGGGCGGCGCGCGCGCGATGATCGAGGACGGCGTGCTGGAGGGGGTGGATTTATGCCTCGGCTTTCATAACCATCCCGACATACCGGTAGGCCGCTTCGGCGCGGTGCGCGGCGCCACCTACGCCGCCTGCGACCGGTTCCGCATCGTGGTGGGCGGCGTGTCGGGCCACGCCGCCTACCCGCACACGACAGTCGACCCCATCGTAGCCGCGTGCGCGCTGGTCGGGTCTCTGCAGACGATCGTCTCGCGTGAAATCGGACCGCTTGACCCGTGCGTGGTCACGGTCGGCGCCATCCACGCCGGCACCGTCCACAACATCATCGCCGATTCCTGCGAGCTGCTCGGCACCGTGCGCACCCTGTCGGCACCGGTGCGCGCGAAGGCGGAGGCGGCGGTGCGGCGGATCTGCGCCGGCAACGATGCCACGTTCCGCACCCATACGACGCTGGAATGGATTGCCGGCGTGCCGCCCACGGTGAATGCGGGCGCCGTGCTGGATGCGGCCGTGGCCGGCATCGAGCGTCAGCTCGGAGATGTGTTCCAGCCGGGCGAGCCGAGCATGGGCGCGGAGGATTTCGCCGAGTTCGCTGCCCGCGTCCCGAGCTTCGTGTTGCGCGTGGGTTCGGGTGCCGCGGGGCGGGCGGACCATCTGCACAATTCGGGGTATCAGCCGGATGAGGGATGCATTGCGCTCGGGGCGCAGGCGTTGGCTGGGGCGGCGCTGGAGCTTCTGCAGGGTTTTTGAGACGGACGCCTGCGCGATGCGCCAGCCTCTCCAATATGCGGGACGGCTGGGACGGGGAAAATGACCGGGTATGTGGCCCTGATCCGGGCGGTCAATGTGGGCGGCACCGGAAAGCTGCCGATGGGCATTCTGGTCGGCATGTGCGAGTTGGCAGGGTGCGTCGGAGTGCGGACCTACATTGCAAGTGGCAACGTCGTTTTTCGGAGCGACGACGCAGAGGATCAAATCCGTTCCGCGCTTGAGGGTCGGCTGCACGCCTATGCAGGGCGACGCGTGGGCGTGGTGGTGCGCACGGCGGCCGAAATCGCCGAGACGCTTGCTCGCAATCCTTTCACGGACTCGCCCGGCAATCGCGTCATGGCGCTGTTCGTCGATGGGAAGTTGCCGACCGATCCCTTCGACGGAGTAACGGGTGCCAGGAATGAGCAGATCCGGTTGGGTAAGCGCGAATTGTTCATTCTGTATCCGGAAGGTATGGCGACCACGCGGCTTCGCATACCCAGTGAGACCCACGGGACGGCGCGCAACATGAACACGGTCGCCAAACTTGCCGAATTAACGCGCGCGCTGGTTTGACCTGACAGGAATACAGGGAAAGAAACTTTTATTACACGCCTCACTCAGCATACCCAGGCATGAGCCGAAAAATCGGCGGTGGATGTAGTGCGTGTGGATCGCCTGCCGCGTGCATCAATGCCGGTCGCTCTTGTCGTTGAAAGCTGCCTGAGACGCGAGCGCGCCTGTTGCGAGGTCCCCCTGCCTGGCCGGGATCGGCAAAGCCGTCTGCCCAAGCACCCAGCCCTCCCAGCGCATGATCCAAGGGTCGTCGGGCGCGGCGTCCGACCGTTGTCCGGTCGCGACCGCCAGCACGCACAGCGCGCCGAAAACACTGTCCAGCCGGTCCTCCCCCGATACATCCGCGCCAAACCCGCCCGCCATCTCCACCCCCATCTGCCCGTCCGGTGCCGCGCCAAGGCGGGCCATGGCCGCCCCCAGCGCCTCCGCCAGCGCCGCGCGGTCCGCCTGCCGCCGCTTGCTCCCCGCCATGCGCACCCCCAGTTGGCGCATCGCCTCCGCCGGATAGGTCTCGGCGACCGCCACACGCCCAGGCGCCAGCAACGCGCGGAAAGCACCGTCGAACGGCCACAGGCGCGGCGGCGCCGGACCACGCAGGGCAGGCGCCAAAACCTCACGCCAGGCGGTTATCGCCGCCTTTCCGGACTGGTTGGCCCCCAACGTCCAGAACACCGGCGCACCTGCCGGGCGCTCGGCCGTCGCCCGGTCGCAGGCGCGGCATAGCGCGGCCGCACCCTCCAGCCCCAGCGCGTGGGCGTGGGCGGCGCGCGTCATCCCGGCCACACCACGCGCGGGATAGAACGGGCGATCAGACGAAATGTCGTCCAGTGTTTCGCACACCTCCAGAAAGCCGGGCCGCGCGTGCAGCCCCCGCAGGAAAGACGGAAAATCCGCCTCGGTCGCGTGCAGCGCGGCATAGGCGCGGGGCAGGCCGATCGGGCAGTCCAGCCCCAAGGCCACGGGCGCCCCACGGGCGCGGGCCAGCAGACGGGCCAGCAAGGTCGCGGGATCGCCGACCGGCTCGGGGGCGGTGATGCGCCAGCCCGCCCGGTCCGGCCCGATCACCGTCATCCAGCGCTTGTGCGGGTGCTTGCTCCAGTCCGCGTGGGCGATCAGCACATCACAGCGGCTTGTGGGCGCGGTCCAGCATGCGTTTGATGAACCCGGGCGGCTTGACGGGTTTTTGCTCCACGGCCTTGACGCGCGCGGCCTCTGCCGCCTCGCGCTCCTTGCCGGCCAGCCATTTGTCGAGCGACATGCCGGCGCGGGCCGCGCGTTTTTCTTCGTAGGCGCGCTGGCCGTCGGTCATTTTTTTCGAAGAACTCGCCATAAGGCGAATGTACAGCGCCGGGGCATCCCCGCCTAGCCTCAGCCATAGCGGGCCAGGGCGCGGCGGCTGATCCAGCCCAGCGCGCCACTGATCGCCAGCCCGGCAGCCGAAAGCAGGGCCAGCGCCGCGAACATGCGCGCGGTCTGCAGCCGATATCCCGATTCCAGGATGCGGAACGCCAGGCCGGAGGCGACACCACCCGCGCCGGTCACGAATTCCGCCACCACCGCCCCCACCAGCGCCAGCCCGCCGGAGACGCGCAGCCCGGCCAGCATGTAGGGTACGGCGGCCGGCAGGCGGATCAGCAAGATCTCCTGCACCAGGCTGGCGCCGTTCAGCCGCGCCAGGTCCAGCAGCTCGGGCGGGGTGGCCGCCAGGCCCGCCGCCGTGTTGGAAAACACCGGGAAGAAGGCCACCACCGTCGCGCACACCGTCATGGCCGCGAACGGGTCACCAACCCAGACGATGATCAGCGGGGCCACGGCGACCACCGGCGTCACCTGCAAGATCACCGTCCAGGGGGAGAGCAGCGCGCGGGCAATGCGGCTCGCGGCCATCACGGAGGCCAGCGACACGCCCAGCACCACCGCGCAGGCCAGCGCCGCGCCGGTCACCGAAAGCGTGGCCAGCAGCGCCCGCAGCAGCCCCGGCGCGTCGCCGGCAAAGGCGCGGACGATCGCCACCGGGGACGGCACAAGGTAGGCGGGCGTGTGCAGCAGCATGACCGCCGCCTGCCACAGCGCCAGCGACGCGAGGAACGCGGCTGCTCCTTTCACGCTGGCACGTGCAGTGCCTGCACCGCGTCCGACAGCTGGGCAGCGCGCCTGGCGAATTTTTCCCCGGCCCGCCCCCGCTCGCCCGGTTGTGCCCCGGCGAATTCGGCCGCGATGCGGCCCGGCCGCGCGCTCATCAGCACGACGCGGCTGGCAAGTGCGGCCGCCTCATAGATGGAGTGGGTGACGAACACGGTGGCACAGCCAAGCGTTGCCGTAATTCGTAAAATCTCGTCCTGCAGCCGGTGACGGGTGAACTCGTCCAGTGCGGCAAACGGCTCGTCCATCAGCAGCAGGCGCGGCTCGGTGACCAGCGCGCGGGCGATGGAAACGCGCATGCGCATACCGCCCGACAGGGTTTTGGGGCGGGCTTCGGAAAAATCGCTCAGGCCCACCAAGGTCAGCGCCTCGCGGGCACGCGCCTCCGCCTCCGGGGCGCGGCGCAGCCGCAGCGGCAGCATCACATTGGCCAGCGCCGTGGCCCACGGCATCAATGTCGCGTCCTGGAACACGTAGCCGATGGCGCCCGGCGCGGGCGGCCCGTCATCCCACAGAAGCAGGCCCTCGCTCGGCAGCTCCAGCCCGGCGATCAGCCGCAGCAATGTCGACTTGCCGCAGCCGGACGGGCCCAGCAGCACCAGGAAATCGCCGCGGCCGAGTTTGATGTCGATGCCGGAGAGTGCGCGCGTGCCGTCGGCAAAAATTTTGCCGACGCCCGAGATTTCCAGCATCAGGGTGCGACCGGGTTTGCCTTGTGCACGAATTTCAGCGTGTAGGCCTGACGGTAATTCATGTCCGCCGGATACAAACCGGCCTTGACCATGGATTGGAAGAAATCTTTCCAGCGTATGTCGGTCATGGCGCCGATGCCGAGCGCCTGCGCATCGTCGGCCTCGACGATCCCGTGCGATCGCATCGCCTCACGCCCATAGTCGAGCAGCGCGTCGGTCATCTCCGGGTTGGCTTGCTTGATCAGCGTGTTGCCAGGGCGCGGGTCGCTTTCCAGATAACTGCGCCAGCCTTCCTCGCTGGCGTCCAAAAAGCGCTGGACCAGCTCGGCGCGCGCATCGGCCGTTTCACGCTTCGTCAGGATAAGGCTTGCATATCCGGAAAAGCCGGCATCGGACAGCAGCAGCACGACCGGATCGAAACCGCCCTGCTGCCGAATCAAAAACGGTTCGGATCCGAGATAACCCTGCTGCACCGCTCCCTTGTCGGCCAGGAACGGCGCCAGGCTGAAGGCGTAAGGGCGTATCTGGTCGTCGGAAAACCCGTATTTTTCCTTCACGAAATTCCACCAGCCGATGCGTGTGTCGGCGCCGATCATGATCGGCTTGCCGCGCAACGACTCGAAACTGTCGTTGCCGACGCCGGGGTGGGCGAGCACGACGGACGGGTCTTTCTGAAACATCGCCGCGACCGCCTCGACGGGCAGATCTTCCTTGGCGAAATTCAGCGCAATGAAACTGTTGCCCGCGATCGAAAAATCGAGGCGGCCGGCCAGCAGCAACTGCGCCTGGTTCACCTGCGGCCCGCCCTGGCGCAACGTCACGTCCAGCCCGTGGCGCGCGTAAATCCCCTGGGCGACGGCCTGGTAGTAGCCGCCATATTCCGCCTCCGCCAGCCAGTCCAGCCCGAAGGCCACATGGTCGGGCGGCGGCGCGGCGCGCGCCGATGACATGGCGCAGAGCAGGGCAAATGGTAGCAAGCGGAACAATGGCGTGGCCTTGCAGGGTTGCGTGGGAGGTTTGGCATGGCTGAGGCGCGGGTCAAGGCGGGGTTGTGGGTGTCGGCGGCCTTGCGGCTGGCCTTCCAGGATGGACGCAGCGGCGCGGTGCTGCGCCGCGGGGACGCCGATGCCGGCGGCATACTCGTGGTGCTGCGCGGCCAGGGCGGCGTCAGCGTGCTGAGCCAGCTCGCCAGCGAAGATGGAGAGGCGCGCTGGATGCGCGGCACCGGCCCGGGTGCTGTGGACGAGCCGGTGGCCGACGCCTATGTCGCGCGGCAGACCGCCCGCGACCCCGATCTGTGGGTGGTGGAGTTCGAGGCGCCCGACCTGCTGCCGCCGTTCGGTGGAAAGATCGTGTGAAAGCAAGCAGTCCTTTTTTGAAAAGGACCAGAAAACTTCTGTCAATTTAGTCCGCGACAGCACTGAAAGAAATTTTTGCTTCTTTTTTTCAAAAAAGAAGGCCTTCCCTTAACGGAGTTTCCGCCACGTGCCCCTATCCGTCACCGTCTTCTGCGGCTCGCGACAGGGCCGCAACCCCGCTTGGCGCGCGGCCGCCATCGCGCTCGGCCAAGGCCTGGCCGCACGCGGCATCCGCCTGGTCTATGGCGGCGGCCGGGTCGGCCTGATGGGCGCGGTGGCCGACGCGGCGCTGGCCGCCGGCGGCGAGGTCCTGGGCATCATCCCCGAATTCCTGACCAGGCTGGAGGTCGCCCATGCCGGCCTGACCGAGCTCATCGTCACCGACAGCATGCACAGCCGCAAACGCCTGATGTTCGATTCCGCCGACGCGTTCGTGACCCTGCCCGGCGGCCTCGGCACGCTGGACGAAACCGTCGAAATCATCACCTGGCGCCAGCTCGGTCTGCACGACAAACCGGTGTTGGTCTGCAATATCGGTGGCTGGGCGGACGGCCTGCTCGCCGCGTTCGACCGCGCGGTCGACGACGAATTCGCGTCAGAGAGCGCCTGGAACCTGTTCGAGGTCGTGCCGAGCGCCGAAGCGGTGCTGGACCGCCTGGCCACGCTATCCTGCGCCCAGCCGGCGGACAGCGCGCGGCTGTAACAACAACGAAGGCCCCGGACGCACGTCCCGGGGCCTTCGCATTGTGTGACGGCCGAGGCCGCCTCGCTATGGATCAACCCGCGCGGTTGAAAGATCCGGCAGTGAAGGTCCAGGTCGCGACGGCACTCGGGTGCATCAAACAATGAGACACTGGATCACCTCCTTTCGGTTGTTGGTAAGCCAAAGGTGGTGGATGGCCGGCGGAGTCGTCAAGCCCCCGCGCCATGCCGCAGCACCGTTGACACGCAACCAAAAGGTTGCATGTTTAGCGCATGGACGATGACCTGGTGTTCCGGGCCCTGGGCGATGCAAGCCGGCGGCGGCTGCTCGATCGATTGCACGCCCGCAATGGCCAGACCCTGGGGGAGCTGTGCGGCGGGCTGGCAATGACACGCCAGGCGGTCGCCAAGCACCTCGCCATCCTGGAGGACGCCAATCTCGTCGCCACCGAGCGCAGCGGCCGCGAGAAACGTCATTTCCTCAATCCGGTGCCGATCGCCGAGATCGCCGAGCGCTGGATCGCCAAGTTCCAGCGCGTCCATCTGGATGCGCTGCTCGCCGTCAAAACCAGACTTGAAAAGGACAACCCATGAGCGACCGGTACGCCTCCGACTTCATTTACGTGATCTACATCAAGGCAACGCCGCAGGCGGTGTGGCAGGCCCTGACCGATCCGGCGATGATGCGCGAATACTGGTTCGGTATGCACCAGCAGACGGATTGGCAACCCGGCTCGCCGTGGAAGCTGCTGTTCCAGGATGGCCGCGTCGCCGATAGCGGCCACATCATCGAGGCCGATGCGCCGCGCCGCATGGTGATGGAGTGGCAGAACGAGTTCCGCGAGGAATTGCGGGCGGAGGGCATGGCGCGCTGCACGTACGAGATCGAACCCAAGGATGGCGTGGTGAAGCTGACGGTCACGCATCAATCGCCGGTGCCCGATTCCAAACTGATCAAGGCGGTTTCGGGCGGTTGGCCCAGCATCCTGTCCAACTTGAAGTCGCTGCTGGAAACCGGCGAAACGTTTGCCAGACCGTGGTGACCGGCCACTGGCCTGGACATCCCTACGAGGCGTCATGAGCGAACCTGGTTGCGAATTGCGGGTCGCCCGCCCGGACGATGCGGACTCGGTCACCGCGGTTCTGGCCAGCGCGTATCCGCGGCTGATGGCGGCGGACTACGACCCGGCGGTGTTGGCCGTGGCCCTGCCGGCCATGACGGTGGCCAACCCCGGACTGCTCGCCTCCGGCACCTACTACGTCCAGGTGGCGCCGGGCACTCGGATCGTGGCCTGCGGCGGCTGGACGCACGACGAGCCCGGCACGAAAAAGACCGAAAGCGGGGTCGCGCACCTGCGTCACTTCGGCACGCATGCGGATTGGATCAGGCAGGGGCTGGGCGCCGCGATTTTCGAGCGGTGCCGGCGGGACGCGCTGGCGGCCGGCGTTCGGACGCTGATGTGTTTTTCCACGCTCGGCGCCGAGCCGTTCTACGCGTCGCTGGGTCTTCGCGCGGTCGAACGGCGGGACATCGCGATCGGGCCCGTCATGAGATTCCCGACCATCACGATGGTGTGGAACGCGCCGTAACGAGTGAACGTCCCTCTGTTCTGTCGCAGCGTGCCCGCCATGGCGTCTCGCCCTCACGGCCAACCCCCTTCGGGGCGCCCGCGGCGGCCTCGCCCGCGCGCCACCCCGGCAAGCGAGGTCTGACATCAAGGGAGCAGGAACGGACAACTGGCATCATGCCACCCCCGGCGCGTGGACGCGCGCGCGGCTGGGCCGGGCGCCGACCGGAGACGTCGCAAGTAATCGTATCGCAATAGGCTGCACATCAGCACACCCTTGCTCCGACAGATTCCGCAATATGCCTGGTGGGATGACGGGCACGGGCACAAGGCTCCCGTTGTCGCCGTTCAGGCTGAGTTGGCCAATGGTGTCGAGATTTTCGGGCTACGCACTGCTGACCGCTGCGACGCAGTGTGCACAAAGCCCAAGCTGACCCTGCTCGGCCAAACTCATCCTCGGCAAAAGTAGGGTGCAATGCGCTTTGGCATGGCACCCTTACTCCAAACCACCAAAGTGGCGTCGCTGCCACGATTTAGCCCAAAGGTTACGGATTGCTCTGAAAACTGCTACAATGGAATGAGCTTGGATTGGGCCGACCCAAAACCAGGCTCAACCCGGGGGAGCAATGCGATGTCAAAAAAGATTCACATGGCAAAAATGGCAGTCGTGGCAGCAATCTTGTTGTTGTCAAATTCTCCTTCTGTCTTCGCACAGACAATCTCCATAAAAGATAGCAGGTTTAAGCACTGGAGTTTCGGGGGGTATGGCGTAGGCGGCGGCAGCGGAACCATGTCCGTCACAACGAGCGTCGGAGACCCGCCCCCGGCGCTGAACAACACAACGATCACTGCTGGCGGCCAGACTGGCGGCGGCTACGGCGTGGATACTGCCGCAACGACGTCGCAACCGCTCGAAGGACGGTCCTTCACTCTCAAGTTCGTCTTCCAGTCTGGTCCAGGTGCGTTTGGCGAGGGGCAGGGTGTCGGCCTAGCTGTCGCCCAGGGCGGCAGTGTCTATGTGACCGGCGATCTTGGAAACACCAACACCAGCACGACCTGGAAGCCACTGACGCTCAAGGGCACGCTCACCAGCACGAACTTTAAGCTGGTGTCAGGAAGCGGAGGAGCCAACCCGAATTTCACCTCGGGCATCCCGACGCAGTTCGGCCTGACCGCTTATAACGTCAACAGCCGCACTCTGACGAACTACTATGATAAATTCAGTCTCGTCATCAAATGATTGAGGCTGCGTCTCGCACAGGCAAGTGGCGCACGCGTCAACTTGGCCCGGTCGGGACGCCCGGGTCGACATTGAAGAGGAGATATAGACAACGGGCGGCACCCCCCGGCTTAGCCCGACGATCAACCAGTGTCGGCGAGGTGAGCGGGAAGCGGGCTTAATCAGCATTCCGGTTGTAACGACGAAGCCTCAGCGAAGAGAAGGAAGGCATTTTGGACTGTCCTGGCATGGCTTCCGCGTAGGGCGCATCAACAGCCCTGGGCAGCCGGCCCTTGGCGCCTACTCCGCGCGCCCGCGGGCCGACCTCACTGGGTTAACACGTCGTGCGCGCGATCCGTGGGCGGCGCGCCTTGCGGCCAACACCAGCCACCGCTATACGCGCCCCTCGGTCGGAGCGTAGCTCAGCCTGGTAGAGCGCTTGCTTCGGGAGCCAGAGGCCGGAGGTTCGAATCCTCTCGCTCCGACCAAACCCCCTCACTGCAGCGAACGGGTTGCGTATGGTCAGCCGGCCGTCAATGACGCGCCCGTGCTGCATATCCTCCGTCAGCAACGCCGTGCACCCCGCGATCAGCGCCGAGGCAACCAGCAGGCTGTCGAAAATGGCGTAGCCTGTCTGACCGGCGATACTCAAAGCCCGTTCGTGGGTACGGACATCCACGGGACGAGGCGCCGGACAAAAATGCCGGAGCGCGGCAAGCGTGGCCTCGATCTCCGGCCAGCCCCAGCGCAACTTTCGGCGCATCACGGACGCAAACTCGTTGAGCACCTGAACGCTGATCACGCCGCCCTGGGCAATGATCGATACCGCTATCCTGCCTCGCGCATCCCGTTCGTCAGTCGCATAAACCAAGATGTTCGTATCGAGGAAAACATCATTCCTCATAGGCGTCGTCGCGCCGGAACTTGAAGCCAGGGGGCAGGGGGCGCTGCAAGGCACGCAGGCGGGCCAGCGCCTCCGCCTGGCTCTGATTGCGCGCAATGTCGAATGTCCGCTCGCCTGCGACCCCGATCTCGATCTCGTCGCCCTCCTTCAAACCGAGCGATATCGACGACCGAAGCGGGCAGGCGTATCGCCAGGCTATTGCCCCATTTCCCGACCTGCATGGCTCACCCCCGATGATCTACAAAATAAATGTAGATCATCGGGCGCCCAACAATCAACCTTTCACCGGCCCGCTCAACGACCAGGTATGCGCGAACGGGTCACGCAACTGGGCGTAGCGCTCGCCCCAGAACATGTCGGCCGGCGGCATGATCGGGCTGGCGCCGGCCTGCACGGCGCGATCGAAAGCCGCATCGCAATCGTCGGTCGCCATATGCAGGATGATGCCGCGCGGCTGGCCGGCCACCGGCGCCTGCGACGCGCCGCCCGCATATTCCGGAAAATCGTCCGACAGCATCAGCGTCCCGCCATTCACCGTCATGCGCGCATGCAGCAGCCGCACGCCGTCATCGGCCAGCTGCCGATACGTCTCGTGCGCACCGAACGCGGCGGTGTAGAAGGCCACCGCCTTCTCCCCGCCGCTCACGGTCAGATAGGCGATCACGCCCCGAGGCGTTGGCGGTGCGGCTTTCGGCTCCATGACCCTCCTATCGGCTGATGCGAAAACCTATCAAACGCGCACCAGGCGCGCCACAAGCCTGCGGCCCGGGCGCTCGATGACGCGGTAGCACACGTCCGACGCCGCCAGCAGGAACACCAGGATCGAACACACCGTCAGCACATCGGCCACGGCTGGCGGCAACAGCAGGCGCAGCGTGGCGCGAAGCTGGTCCTGCGGATGCAACAGAAAAATGTGCAGCAAATAGAGCGAGAAAGAGATCTCGCCGAGCCACACGACCGGCGGCCAGGCGAACAGTCGCACGGCACGCGCCCGGCCGACGCCCAAACACAGCACCAGGCAGGCCAACAACGGATAGATCGCCAGATCCGGCGCGCGGGCGGCCACCAGTGCGACCAGGCAGGCCAGCACGGCGGCCGGCATCGCCGGGTGCCCGAACAAACGCTCGGCATCGGCCGCAACTCGCCAGGTGCCCAGCCCGATCGAAAAACCCGCCAGGCAGCGCATCATCGGGCTCGGCGTCAGCCCGTTCCAGGCGTCCAGCGTCACAGGATGGCCCGGGCGGTGCAGCAGCAGGGCGGTCGCCACCAACAGCCCCACGCCGCCGGCCGCTCCGGCCACAGCCATCCGCGGGCCGCGATGCAGCATGATGGTGGCCAGCAGCGGAAAGGCGAAGTAGGCGGCCCATTCGGTGCTGATCGACCAGGCGGGCCCGATCGAACTCGGCGCCACGCCCCAGGATTGGATCAGCAACAAATTGGCCGGGATGTCGGTCCACGGATGCGGCAGCGGCGCGGCAATCCAAGGGCGCGGCAGGTCGAAACTGCCGTAGCGCGCAAGCGTGTAGCCGAATCTCGTGATCAGGATCGTGCCATAAAGCGGATACAGCCGTGCGAAGCGCCGAACCAGAAAGCCCGCGAAATCCCGGCCTCGCCAGCCCGCGGCGAACAGCCCGCCATAGGTCAGCGCCATGACATAGCCGCTCAGCACGAAGAACAGGTCCACCGCCAGGTATCCGCGCGACAGCAGGCGCGCGGCCAGCCCGGACATCAGCCCGGGCGGCAGCAGCAGGTGGTAGCCCGCCACCCACACCGCCGCCACGCCGCGCAACCCGGTCAGCGCCGGAACGCGGGACGGCTGCCCCCGCTCAGCGCCGATGGGCGCCCCAGAGCATCAGCCACCATACCGGAAACACCCAGCCGAAGCCGGCCACGGGGTAATAGATCGCCTGCACCGCCCAATGCAGCGGGCGCACATAGTCGCCCAGCACCGCCGCCGCCGCGATCCAGACGACAGCCACGGCGAGGACAGCAAGGGTGGCGATCGGCGTGCGGGACATTGCGCGCAATTAGGCGGTTGCGGCCGGTGTGGGCAAGCGGCGCGCGGCACGCCTATAAAGCCCACTCGTTTTCGGGGCGTGTGGAAAACTATGGATTTCAAGGATCACATCCGCTCGGTGCCGGATTTCCCCAAACCGGGCATTCTGTTCTACGACATCAGCACGCTGCTCGCGCACCCGGAAGCTTGGCAAAAGGCGGTCCACACGCTGGGCGAGCGCATCAGGCCGCAAAAACCGGACCTGCTGGCCGGCATCGAATCCCGCGGGTTCCTGCTGGCCGCCCCGCTGGCGCTTCACCTCGGCTGCGGTTTCCTCATGATCCGCAAGCGCGGCAAACTGCCCGGCGCCACCGTCGGCCTGGACTACGCGCTGGAATACGGCACCGACCGGGTGGAAATTCAGCAGGGTGCCGTGCAGCCCGGCCAGCGCGTGGTGGTGCTGGACGATCTGCTGGCCACGGGCGGCACCATGGCCGCCGGCATCGCCCTGCTGCGCAACGCGGGTGCCCAGGTGCCGCTGGCCGCCGCCCTGATCGAGCTCACCTTTCTCGGCGGACGCACAAAACTCGACGTGCCTGTCGAAACGCTCATCGCATACGATGACTGAAACCGACCCGCCTTCAGATTGACTCAGCTCGCGAAGACAAGCCCTTCTTTTTTGAAAAAAAGAAGCAAAAAACGTTTGCGAGTGCTGTCGCGGAGCAATCGGAACGAATTTGTCCGGTTTAGAATCGTTTGCTTACCCCCACGGCCACGAAAGGTTGCGGTGTGGTCAATCCCGCCGCGCCCCAGCCAACGCTCGCGTCTAGCTGGACATCGTGCCCGATGATCACCGCCGTGCCCGCGTCCACCACGATCGACGCGCGCCCGCGATGTGCCTCCGCCGACTGCATCCCGGTATCGACGAAGAAGTTTAGCACAGGGCTGGGATTGTAATTCAGCGTCATGGCGAACAACGCCGGTGTCACCGCGTGCCCGCCCGCATCCTCGTAGCGCGCCACGCCGATATTCGGGTTCAGCGACCACGTGCTGGCGAAATTCCAGTCGGCCACCAGCCGCATATCGCCGGTCGTGATGCGCGTGTGGAACGCCCCCGTCCCCCAGGCCGGAAACACGCGCAGAATGGCGCCCACCGACGGCCGGCTGAAACCTCCATCATCCATGAAATGATATTTCACGCCGATCGACGCCGGCTGAAACCCGTCCGTCACCGCAACCTGCCCACCCTGGCGGGCGCGCTGCCAGGTGTAGCTGTTCCCCTCCACCCGAATTTCCCACGTGTCGGACAAGCCGAACCGCAGCAGGGTCGGCATGAAGAAAAGCTGGAAATGTCCCTGCGGGTCGCGGTGATATTCGTATTGGAACCCCAGCTCGGCCTGCACATGGTCCGGCCCGATCGTCGTGCTGCCGTCCGCGATGCCCGGCCGGTCCGGATTGATGTAATCCGCGGTCGCGGTGGTCTGCGGCACGCCGGGCGGATCGGCGCGCGCCGGGCCGGCCTGCGCCGCGCACAGGGCCGCGACACTGGCCAGAACAAGCGCCGTGTGGTGTGAGATCGCCGTAGGCACGCCACGCTTCTAGCCAGCCCCCGCCAGCCGACAAGGTGAGTTCATGCCACAGCACGACCCAATCATCATCGCCGGTTACGCGCGCACGCCCATGGGCGCCTTCCAGGGCGCACTCGCCGGCGCCTCCGCAACCGCGCTCGGCGCGGCCAGCGTGCGCGAAGCCGTGGCCCGCTCCGGTGCCGCCCCCGACCGCATCGACCGCATCTACATGGGGTGCGTGCTGCCGGCCGGGCTCGGCCAGGCCCCCGCGCGCCAGGCCGCCCTCGGCGCCGGCCTGCCGGACAGCGTGCAGGCCACCACGGTGAACAAAATGTGCGGCTCCGGCATGCAGGCCGCCATCATGGCCGCCGAGGCACTCGCCGCCGGCACCGCCGATCTGGTCGTGGCAGGCGGCATGGAGAGCATGTCCAACGCCCCCTATCTGCTGGCCAAGCACCGCGCCGGCGCCCGCATCGGCCACGATGTGGTGAAGGATTCGATGTACCTGGACGGGCTGGAGGACGCCTACGAACCCGGCCGGCTGATGGGCAGCTTCGCCGAAGACTCGGCGCGCGAATACCAGCTGACGCGAGCCGCCCAGGATGCCTACGCGCTCCGCTCCCTCGAACGCGCCTCGGCCGCCATCGCCGGCGGCGCCTTCACCGCCGAAATCACCCCTGTCACCGTGGCCGGACGCGGCGGCGATACGGTCGTCTCCATCGACGAACAGCCCGGCCGCGCCCGCCCCGACAAGATACCCACGCTGAAGCCGGCCTTCGCCAAGGACGGCACGATCACCGCGGCCAACGCCTCCTCGATCTCCGACGGCGCGGCAGCGCTCGTCATGACTCGCGCCAGCGTGGCGGACAGGCACGGCCTGCATGCGGTGGCCCGCGTGGTCGCCACCGCCGCCCACGCTCACGCGCCGTCGCAATTCACCACCGCGCCGGTGCCGGCTATCCGAAAGGTGCTGGAACGCGCTGGATGGAGCGTGGACGATGTCGATCTGTTCGAGGTCAACGAGGCGTTTGCCGTGGTGGCAATGATCGCCGCCGCCGCGCTGGGCATCCCGGACGAGAAGTTGAACGTGAACGGCGGCGCCACCGCGCTGGGCCACCCGATCGGCGCATCGGGCGCGCGCATCATGGCCACGTTGATCGCTGCGTTGCAGGCGCGCGGCGGCAAGCGGGGTATCGCCAGCCTGTGCATAGGCGGTGGCGAAGCGACCGCCGTGGCACTGGAACTGGTCTGACGTTCCCTTGGGTGTTGAAGCCAGAGCATCATCCATGAACGACTCGTCCGATCGGATGATGCCCGGTGCACGCGTCAGAGCATCATCCGATCGAACAGAGTGTTCGGTCGGATAAAGATGCCCGCCAAAACAATGAGCTAGAGCTTGGTCCGTGAGCCAATGCGAGCGGATCATGCTCTAGAAAACGACACGCACCAGCGGCTCGCGCGACCAGATGCGGCCGGAAGCGGCCGCGCTGGCGAATTGCGTGGCGCCGCCGCCGCCCAATGCGACGACACCCTCATCCGGGTTGACACCGGCTGCCTGCAATAACGGCTGCGCGCCCTGCGTATGTCCGATCACCTTCAAATGTGCGAACGCATCGTGCACCCAAGCGACGGCCTCGGCCTGCTTGGCCATGTTCTGCGCGGCCGCCTCCGGGACGATCACCGCCACCGCGTCGAACAATACCGAGGGGCCGCCCGCCAGCTGATAGTAGTCGGCCAGCGGCAACCCGGGATCCGCCTTGGTCGCGGTGCCTACACGCAGCGCCACAAGCGCAATCTGCCCGCCCATTTTCTGCACCGCCGCCTGCAGCGCGCGCAGTTGTCCGGTGTCGCTGCCCTCATCGACGAGCACGCCGACGCGTCGTCCCGCGAGCGTCTTCGGTGCCTTGGCCAGCAGGCTGAGAGCCGGCGAGGCCGGCAGGTCGGTGCGCGTGGGCACCGCCGCCGGCGCCGGCGAGACGGCCGGCATGCCGAGCCCGTCGGCGATGCGCGCGGACAGCTCAGGCCGGATGTTGGCCAGTTGCGCCAGCATGGCCGTGCGTATGCTTGCCGTCTCGACCTTGCTCAGCTCGAACGTCAGCGCCGCGACGATGTGGTTTTGCTCAGGCTTGGTCTGGCTGTCGTAGAATTGCCGCGCCTGGCTGAAATGGTCGGCGAACGTCTCCGACCGGTGCCGCACCTTCGTACCCGACACGGTTTCGGCGAAACTCGTGTAACCCGCCTTGGCGTTCTCCCGCGGGGTGCCGACGCCGAGCGTGTTGGGCTCGTAGCCCACGCGCCCGGTCGGCACGGACATTTGCATATGTCCGTCGCGCTGGAAATTGGCCATCGGGCAGCGCGGCTGGTTGATCGGGATCTGGTTGAAGTTGGGCCCACCCAGCCGCTTCAACTGCGTATCCAGATACGAGTGATTGCGCCCCTGCAACAGCGGGTCGTCGCTGAAATCGATGCCCGGCACCACGTTCGCCGTGCAGAATGCTACCTGCTCGGTCTCGGCGAAGAAGTTGCTCACGTTGCGATCCAATACCATGCGCCCGACCGGGCGTAGCGGGATCAGCTCCTCGGGGATGAGCTTGGTCGAGTCGAGCACATCGAACGGAAATTTGGCTGCGAACGCGTCGTCGAACAGTTGGACCGACAGCTCCCATTCCGGAAAATTCTTCTGCTCGATGGCGTTCCACATGTCGCGCCGATGAAAATCCGGGTCGGCGCCGTTGATCTTCACCGCCTCGTCCCACAGCACCGATTGCGCGCCGAGCTTCGGCCGCCAGTGGAATTTGACGTAGGTCGATTTACCCTGCGCATTCACCAGCCGAAACGTGTGTATGCCGAAACCCTCGATCATGCGCAGCGATCGCGGTATGCCGCGATCCGACATCACCCACATGAGCATGTGCATCGATTCTGGCGTGAGCGAGATGTAGTCGTAGAACGTGTCGTGCGCCGACTGCGCCTGCGGAAAGGCGCGATCCGGCTCCTGCTTCACGGCATGGATCAGGTCCGGAAACTTGATCGCGTCCTGGATGAAGAAGACCGGGATATCGTTGCCGACGAGGTCCCAATTGCCCTCCTTGGTATAGAATTTGACGGCGAAGCCGCGAACGTCGCGCGCGAGGTCCGCCGAACCCTTGTTGCCGGCCACGGTGGAGAACCGGGCGAACACCGGTGTGCGTTCACCGGCGCGCTGGAAGATGTCGGCGCGGCTATATTGGCCAAGCGGATGGGTCAGCTCGAAATACCCGTGCGCTGCATAACCCCGTGCATGCACCACGCGCTCAGGAATGCGCTCATGGTCGAAATGCGTGATCTTCTCGCGCAGCACGAAATCTTCCAGCAGGCTCGGTCCGCGCACGCCGGCCTTGAGCGAGTTCTGGTCGTCTCCCACCACGATGCCGACATTGGTCGTGAGGTTGGGATGGCCTCCCCCGGCCATCTGGTGCACTTCGGCGACCGCCCCCGCAGGCAAGGCGCCGCCCGCGCCAGGCTGCACGGAGGACGGTGCAGGGACAGGCGCGGAAGCCGTATCCGTGGCTGACGATGCGGCTTGGGCCGGCCCGGCCAAAGCCAATTGCGGGCTGCTCGCCAGCCCCACGGCGCCAACCGCCACGGTGCCGACCAGATCGCGTCGAGTAAGCGGAGAAGACATGGGCGCCTCGCAAGTTTCCAGCCCCACGCTTGTGAGTTTGCCGCCAGTGACGCAAGGCACGTCGCGTCAACAATCGCGTGAGCACGTCGCTGAAAACGCTCGTGCGTCTTTTCTTTCGAAAAAAGTTTTTTTCTAAACCGCCGGCGCGATTGTCAACGCCATTCCATCGAGTGCCACGGAGAACACGATCTGGCACGATAGCCGGGAATTCGCGTGTCGTATCGGCGCCATGTCCAGCAGATCGTCTTCGTCCTCCCCAACAGGCGGCAGCCTCGCCAAATCCTGGTCGTCGACGAACACATGGCAGGTGCCGCAGGATGCGCAGCCGCCGCACAGTGCGAGCAGATCCTCGAAATCGGCCGCGCGCATATTCTCCATCAGGCTCACGCCTACACGGGCGTCGATGGTGCGGGTTGCGCCGCGTGTGTCTGTCACGGTCAGGCTGGGCACTGTTCTATCCTTCGGCGGAGCTGGCCGCTTCTACGCCAGGCGTGCCCGCGCGTGAACCCGGGCGCGCCGGCGCCGTTGCATAGGCCGAACGCAAAGGACCGACAGACCATGCCCTTTTTCCAGGCAAAGGACGGCACCCGCCTCCATTACAATGATTGGGGCACCGGCCAACCCGTCGTCCTGATCCATGGCTGGCCGCTGGACGCGCAAATGTGGGAATACCAGGCCGTCCACCTGGCCGATCACGGCTACCGTGTCATCGCCTACGACCGCCGTGGCTTCGGCCATTCGGAAAAGCCCTGGACCGGTTACAACTACGATACAATGGCGGATGACCTGGCCGCCCTGCTCGAGACTCTGGACCTGTCGGGCGTCACCCTGGTCGGTTTCTCAATGGGCGGCGGGGAGGTGGCCCGATACGCCGCCCGCCACGGCACCGCCCGCCTCGCCCGCGCCGTGCTGCTGGCGGCCGTCACGCCATATCTGCTGAAAGACCCCTCCAATCCGGACGGCGTGGACCGCACCGTCTTCAACGGCATCATCGAAGGTCTGCAAAACGATCGCCCCGGCTTCCTCGCCGCCTTCGGCAAGCAGTTCTATGGCGTCGGCCTGCTGACGTTCTCCATCAGCACCGAGTTCCTGCAATGGTCGCAGAACCTGGCCATGCCGGCCTCGCCGAAAGCCACGATCGACTGCGTGCGTGCGTTCTCGGAAACCGACTTCCGCGCCGACATGAAGGCGCTGACGATTCCGACCCTGATCATCCATGGCGGAGCCGACGCGACGGTCCCGCCAAACGTGTCGGCGGAGCAGGCCGCCAAGCTGGTGCCCCATGCCGAACTCAAAATCTATCCTGGCGCGCCGCATGGCTTGTTTTATACGGACCGCGACCGGCTGAATCTGGATCTGCTGGCCTTTCTGGCGGGCTGATCACCGGGACAGCTCGTCTCTTCGGGCACGGCCCGGATCGCCGCTTGCGTCGGGGCGTGCCACGCATTAGGCACGCGCCCAGGCGCTGCTGTAGCTCAGTGGTAGAGCACTCCCTTGGTAAGGGAGAGGTCGAGAGTTCAATCCCCTCCAGCAGCACCACTCACAATGAAGCCAAATACACTCTCGAAGGCGTGAGTAGTAGGGTGGTGTTCGCCTAAAATTCACAACCGTCGATTGGTGGCTGATTTGTCGGAATCACAGTATCGGCAAGTATGCCAAAGCTTCAAATCGACGGGATAGAAATCGCCGACATCGATCCGGCACTCGCGTCGGCGTTGTTCCATCTCAAGCTCCGGTCAGGCACGGGGCGGGCAATCGGCTTGCCGGACATGAAGACAGACCCGGCCAAACGCGTCGTGACGGACGAAGGCAGTTGGGCAGGGGTCGCCCAGGTGACCGAGACACGCGCCATGGTCACGCTCCGGTTCCGCGAAACCGCCGAACGCGAAATCCATCGGCTGGCCTCGGCCTCCTGAAGCATCATCCGATCGAACGAATTGTTCGATCGGACGAGATACTTCCCTGGCTGAAGAAGCGGCGCTCCGGGCGGAGAACACGCCCGACCACCGCCCGCACCCAGCCGCCGATGCCGCCCGGCCGGATGCTCAGACCGACTTGATGCAGAGCTTTCCGAAGTTCTCCCCGCTGAAGAGCTTCAGAAGCGTCTCCGGGAACGTCTCCAGCCCCTCCACCACATCCTCGCGGGATTTCAGCGAGCCCTCGCGCAGCCAGCCGGCCATGGCGGCCAGGCCCTCGGCATAGCGCGCCGCATAGTCGAACACGACGAACCCCTCCATGCGGCCATGATTGACCAGAAGGCTGAGATAGTTCTTCGGCCCGGCGACAGCCGCGGTGTTATACTGCGAGATGGCGCCGCAGATCACCACGCGGGCATACCGGTTGATACGCGCCAGCGCTTCGTCGAGAATGTCGCCGCCCACATTGTCGAAATAGACGTCGATCCCCTTGGGGCAGTGCTGCGTGAGCGCACGGCCGACATCTTCGTTCTTGTAGTCGATGACCGCATCGAACCCCAGCGTATCGCGCACATAGGCGCATTTCTCGGGACCCCCGGCCAGGCCCACCGCGCGGCAACCCTTGATGCGCGCGATCTGACCGACCAGCGCGCCCACCGCGCCCGATGCGGCCGAGACCACGACCGTCTCGCCTGCCTTCGGCGCGCCCACATCCATCAAGCCGAAATAGGCCGTCATGCCGGGCATGCCGAGCGCGCTGATGAACAGCGGTAACGGCGCCTGCGATGCGTCCACTTTCTGCACGCCTCCCCCGTCGGAGATCGCGTAGTCCTGCATGCCGAACACACCCACCACGTGGTCGCCTTCGGCAAAGTCCTTGTTGCGGGATACGACCACTTGGCCCACCGCCAGCGCCCGCATCACCTCGCCCAATTTGACCGGCGGCACGTAGCTGCGCGCGTCGTTCATCCAGCCCCGCATGGCCGGATCGAGCGAGATATAGTGGGTGCGCACCAGGAACTCGCCATCTTGCGGGTCGGGTGCGGGCAACGTGTCGTAAGTGAAATCGCTGCGCTTGGGCAGGCCTTGCGGGCGTGATGTCAGGGTCCAGCGGCGGTTCATAGGTGCGTTCATGTGTGTTTCTCCAAGAAGCGGTTCTTTTTTGAAAAAAAGAACCAAAAAACTTTTGTCCATTTGAATCCGCGACAGCACTGATAGAAGCTTTTTGCTTCTTTTTCTCGAAAAAGAAGGCCTTCTACCCCGCCTTCAGCATCTCCAACTCCAACCATCGCTCTTCCGCCCGAGCCAGCGCGGTCTCCGCCGCCGCCAGCGCGGACGTGGTCGCGTCGAACTTCTTCCGGTCACGCGTGTACAGATTGGGGTCGGTCAGCATGCGTTGATAGCGCACGATATCGGCCTGCAACTTGGCGATCGTGTCGGGGATCGTGTCCAGCTCGTGCGCCTGCTTGAACGACAGTTTCTTCGCGCGCGCCGGAGCCGGTTTCTGTGACGCGTTCGCTGGCGGGCGCCGGCGGGCTTCGACGCGCGCCACGCTGGCCGGGCCGCGCTGGGACAGCATGTCGGTGTAGCCCCCGGCATACTCCACCCAGCGCCCGTCGCCCTCCGCCGCCAGCGTGGAAGTCACGACTCGGTCCAGGAAATCGCGGTCATGGCTGACCAGCAGCACCGTCCCCTGATAGTCGGCAAGCATTTCCTGAAGCAGATCCAGCGTTTCGAGATCGAGGTCGTTGGTCGGCTCGTCCAGCACCATCAGATTGCTCGGCCGGGCCAGCGCCACTGCCAGCATCAGCCGCCCGCGCTCCCCGCCCGACAGCACACCCACAGACGTGCGCGCCTGTTCGGGCGGAACAGAAAATCCTTCATGTACCCGATGACGTGCCGCTTTTCCCCGTTCACCAGCACCTGGTCGCCCGAGCCGCCGGTCAGCGTTTCCGACAGGGTCGCGTCCGGGTTCAGGCTTTCACGGGTCTGGTCGAGCGTGACCGCTTCCAGGTTCGTGCCGAGCTTGATGCGGCCCCGGTCGGGTTCGATCGCCCCGGTCAGCAGTTTCAACAGCGTGGACTTGCCGGCGCCGTTCGGCCCGACGATGCCGACCCGGTCGCCGCGTATGATGCGCGCCGAAAAATCGCGCACGACCGGCGGCCCGTCATAAGCCTTGCAAACGTCCTCGGCCACCGCCACCAGTTTGCCCGACCCCTCCGCCTCGCTGGCCGCCATACGCACGTTTCCGGCGGGGCCGACATGCTCGCGCTTTGCGGCGCGCAGGCCGGCGAGTTCGGCCACCCGCCGCACGTTGCGCTTGCGCCGCGCGGTGACGCCGTAGCGCATCCAGTCTTCCTCGCGCGCGATCTGCCGGGCCAGCTTGTGCTGGTCGCGCTCCTCCTGCTCCAGCACCTCGTCCCGCCAGGCCTCGAAGCCCGCGAACCCGCGCTCGACCCGCTTGGTGCGGCCGCGATCCAGCCAGACGATGCTGCGGGAGACGGCCTCCAGAAGCCGCCGGTCATGGCTGATCAGCACGATGCCGGCGCGCAGGCGGCGCAGCTCCGCCTCCAGCCACTCGATCGCCGGCAGGTCCAGATGGTTGGTGGGCTCGTCCAGCAGCAGCAGGTCCGGCTCCGGCGCCAGCGCCCGCACCAGGGCCGCGCGCCGCGCCTGGCCGCCGGACAAAGTATCGGGCGGTTCATCGCCGGTCAGGCCCACCTGTTCCAGCAGGGCGCGGCCGCGATAGGGGCTGTCCTGCGGGCCCAACCCCGCCTCCACATAGGCGCCGACGGTGGCGGCGGCGCCAAAATCCGGCTCCTGGTGCATGTAGCGTATGGTGGTGCCCGGCTGCAGGAAGCGCGTGCCGTCCGCCGCCAGCAGCCCGGCCGCGATCTTCAGCAATGTCGACTTGCCCGAGCCGTTGCGCCCCACCAGGCAGATGCGCTCGCCGGCGCCCACCGACAGCTCGGCCCCGTCCAGCAGCGGGCCGCCGCCGCCAAGGGTAAGGTGTATGTCCTGGAGCGAGAGGAGAGGCGGCGGCATGCGGGCGGGTTGTCGTGGCAAAGGGTGCGCCACGCAAGGCAGGCCGTTTGACCCTTGCGCGCCCGCACGGCAGTTAGGCGCGACATAGACCGCCTTTCCGGAGCGCTGGATGAAGCTGCACGACGTCACCGTTCACCCCGAGGCCGACCGTCTGCCCCGCGAGGACCAGCTCGCGTGGCACATTGCGTCCGTCGCCGCCGACCAGGTCGCCGTGCTGCCCGACGGTGGCCGAGATGATCGTCAACCGCGGTGATCGACAACGCGTCGGTCGCCATCGCCTCGATCAACCGGCACCCGGTGGTCTCCGCGCGCGACCAGGCGCTGGCGCATCCGCGCCCCGGCGGGGCCAACGTGTTCGGCTGCGGGCCGGATGTGCGGGTGCACGCCGAATGGGCCGCCTGGGCCAACGGCACCGCGGTGCGCGAGCTGGACTATCACGATACGTTCCTGGCCGCCGAATACAGCCACCCGGGCGACAACATCCCGCCAATTCTCGCGGCGGCCCAGCAGACCCAGCGGGACGGGGCCGCGCTGGTGCGGGCGCTGGCCACCGGATACGAGATCCAGGTCGATCTGGTGCGCTCCATCTGCCTCCATGCGCACAAGATCGATCATGTGGCCCACCTCGGGCCGTCGGCCGCAGCCGGTATCGGCACGCTGCTGAACCTGCCGACCGACATCATCTACCAGGCGGTGCAACAGGCGCTGCACGTGACCACCGCCACGCGCCAAAGCCGCAAGGGCGAGATCAGCAGCTGGAAGGCCTTCGCCCCCAGCCATGCCGGCAAGCTGGCGATCGAGGCGGTGGATCGCGCCATGCGCGGGGAAGGGGCGCCCTCGCCGATCTACGAAGGCGAGGATAGCGTGATCGCGTGGATGCTGGACGGCAAGTCCGCGCATTACCAGGTGCCGCTGCCCGAACCGGGCGAGCCGAAACGCGCGATCCTGGACACCTACACCAAGGAACACTCGGCCGAATATCAAAGCCAGGCGCTCATCGACCTCGCGTTCCGCATGGGCAAGCGTGTGCAGAACTGGGACGACGTGACGGACGTGGTGATCGAGACCAGCCACCACACCCATTACGTGATCGGAACGGGCGCCAACGACCCGCAAAAATTCGATCCCCAGGCGAGCCGGGAGACGCTGGACCATTCCATCATGTACATCGTGGCCGTCGCCCTGCAGGACGGCGAATGGCACCATGTCCGCAGCTACGCGCCCGAGCGGGCGCGCCGGCCGGACACCGTGGCGCTGTGGCGCAAGATACGCACGGTGGAGGACCCGAGGTGGACCGAGCGCTACCACGCGGTCGATCCGGCGATAAAGGCGTTCGGCGGGCGCGTGCTGATCACCCTGAAGGATGGCGCGGTGATCGCCGACGAGCTGGCGGTGGCCAACGCGCATCCGCTGGGCGCCACGCCGTGGCAGCGCGCGGATTACGTGCGCAAATTCCGCATGCTGACGGAAGGATTGCTCGACCACGCCGAGGCCGAGCGTTTCCTGGACGTGGCGCAGCGCCTGCCGACCCTGCGTGCGGACGAGCTGGCGGGACTGACGATCGCCATGCCGTCCGGCAAATTATCTGTCGGTCAGCCAGGTATTTTCTGAGAGGGACAGATGAGCGAGACCGCGCCCGCCGCGCCGAAACCCAAGAAGAGCGTTGCCCTGTCAGGTGTCATCGCCGGCAATACCGCGCTGTGCACGGTCGGCCGCACCGGCAACGATCTGCATTACCGCGGCTACGATATCCTGGACGTCGCCGAAACCTGCGAATTCGAGGAAATCGCCTATCTGCTGGTGCACGGCCGGCTGCCGACCATCGCCGAACTGGGCGCCTACAAAACAAAACTGCGCGCACTGCGCGGCATTCCCGCAGGCCTTCGCCGCGTGCTGGAACAGATACCGGCAGCCGCGCACCCGATGGATGTGATGCGGACCGCGGTCAGCATGCTGGGCTGCGAGCTGCCGGAGCGCGAGGACCACAACGCGCCCGGCGCGCGCGACATCGCCGACCGGCTGATGGCGAGCCTGGGATCGGTCCTGCTGTACTGGTGGCATTTCTCCCATAACGGCCGCCGCATCGAGGTCGAGACCGAAGACGACAGCATCGCCGGCCATTTTCTCCGCCTGCTGCACGGTCGCGCCCCCAGCGAGACACACGTGCGGGCCATGCACACAAGTCTGGTGCTGTACGCCGAACACGAATTCAACGCCTCCACCTTTGCCGCCCGCGTGGTGGCGGGCACCGGGTCCGACATGTATTCGGCCATCACCGGCGGCATCGCGGCACTCCGCGGTCCCAAGCATGGCGGCGCCAACGAGGCGGCCCTGGAAATCCAGCAGCGCTACGCGACACCCGACGAGGCGGAGGCGGACATACGCGCGCGCGTCGAGAAGAAAGAGGTGGTGATCGGGTTCGGCCACCCGGTCTACACCGTCAGCGACCCCCGCAACGTGGTCATCAAAAACGTGGCCAAGCGGCTCAGCGAAGAAGCCGGCGACACAACACTGTTCAGCGTCGCCGAGCGGCTGGAAACAGTGATGTGGGATCTGAAAAAGATGTTCCCCAATCTCGATTGGTTCAGCGCCGTCTCCTACCGCATGATGGGCGTGCCCACCGCCATGTTCACGCCTCTCTTCGTCATCTCGCGCACCAGCGGCTGGGCGGCGCACGTGATCGAGCAGCGTCAGGATGGCAAGATCATCAGGCCGACGGCCAATTATATCGGGCCGGAGGATTTGAAATTCGTGCCGCTGGCCGAGCGCCACGCATGACATACCTTGTCGGCGCCGACCTGCCGGCCGAGCCAGCCGGCGACCGTTTCCGCACGCTGCTCGCGCAGCCGGGCATCGTGCGGCTGCCCGGCGCGCATAACGGGCTTGCCTCCTTGCAGGCCCGCGCTGCCGGTTTCCCCGGCGTCTATCTTTCCGGCGCCGCGATGTCAGCCTCCATGGGGTTGCCCGATCTGGGCGTGATCACGGTCGAAGACGTGTGTTTCTTCGTGCGCCAGGTGGCACGCGCCTCCGGCTTGCCGGTTCTGGTCGATGGCGACACAGGCTATGGCGAGGCACTGAACGTGATGCACATGGTGCGCGCCTTCGAGGATGCCGGCGCGGCGGCCGTGCACCTGGAAGACCAGTTGCTGCCGAAGAAATGCGGCCATCTCAACGACAAGCGCCTGGCCAGCCCCGCCGATATGGCCGCCAAGATCGCAGCCGCGTTGCGCGCACGGCGCCACCTGTTCATCATGGCGCGCACGGACGCCGCCGCCAGCGAAGGCCTGGAGGGCGCGGTGGCACGTGCGAAACTATACGTCGAAGCGGGCGCGGACGCGATCTTCCCCGAGGCGCTCCACACGGCCGAGATGTTTCGCGAATTCGCCGCGCGCATGCCGGGTGTGAAACTGCTCGCCAACATGACCGAATTCGGCCGCACGCCGTTCTTTACGGCGGCGGAATTCGAGCAGATGGGCTACCACATGGTGATCTGGCCGGTCACCTCGCTCCGCGTGGCCGCCCGCGCGCAGGAACAGCTGTACACGGTCATCGCCCGAGATGGCGGCGCGCAGAACGCGATCGACCGCATGCAGACGCGCGCGGAACTGTATGCGACCATTGATTACGCGGCGTATGAGGCGCTGGATGCGTCCATTGCTAAGACGATTGTGCCAACGGGAATGCCGCAGCGAAGTTAAGCAAGCAGTCCTTTTTTGAAAAAAAGGACCAAAAAACTTTTGTCCATTGAGTCCGCGACAGCCGGAAAAAGGTTTTTTGCTTCTTTTTTGCAAAAAAGAAGCGCTACCCCTTCACGACTTTCGGCGCCAAATCCAGCTTGATCGACAACTCGCGCAACCGCGCCGCGGGCACCTCCGCCGGCGCCCCCATCAGCAAATCCTCACCCTGCTGATTGAGCGGAAACAGAATCACCTCACGTATGTTCGGCTCATCGGCCAGCAGCATGACCATCCGGTCCACCCCCGGCGCCGACCCGCCATGCGGCGGCGCACCGTAGCGGAACGCGTTCAACATCCCCCCAAACCGCGCCTCCACATCGGCCGCGGTGTAGCCGGCAATCTCGAACGCACGGATCATGATATCCGCACGATGGTTGCGAATCGCACCCGACGACAGCTCGATCCCGTTGCACACGATGTCGTATTGAAACGCCTTGATCGTCAGCGGGTCCTGCGTCTGCAACGCCTCCATGCCGCCCTGCGGCATGCTGAACGGGTTGTGGGAAAAATCGATTTTCCCCGTCTCCTCGTTCAGCTCGTACATCGGAAAATCGACCACCCAGCAAAACCGGAAAGCATCTTTCTCGACAAGGTCGAGCTCGGTCGCAATCCGTGTACGCACCTGCCCGGCGAATTTCTGCGCCGCCTCGTGCGCGCCGGCTGCAAAAAACACCGCGTCGCCCGGCTGGCATCCGCAAGCGGCCCGCACCGCCTCCAGCCTGTCCGGCTCCAGGTTCTTGGCGATCGGCCCGCGCGCCCCGTCCGCATCCCACGCAATGTAGCCCAACCCGCCAGCGCCCTCGGCCCGTGCCCACTCGTTCAGTTTGTCGAAAAACCCGCGTGGCCGCGCCCCGGCGCCAGGTGCCGGAATGGCGCGCACAATGCCGCCACCGGCCGCGATCTTGGCAAACAGCCCGAACCCGCTGCCGGCAAACTGCGCGGTCACGTCGCGTATGATGATCGGATTGCGCAGATCCGGCTTGTCGGACCCATACTCCAGCAACGCCTGATCGTAAGGGATGCGGCGGAACGGGGACCCATCCACCGCGCGGCCCTTCGAAAATTCCTCGAACAGCCCGCCGATCACCGGCTCTACAGCCGCGAACACATCCTCCTGCGTCACAAAGCTCATCTCGAGATCGAGCTGATAGAACTCCCCCGGCGACCGGTCCGCCCGGCTCGCCTCGTCGCGAAAACATGGCGCGATCTGGAAATACCGGTCGAACCCCGCCACCATTAGCAGCTGCTTGAATTGCTGCGGCGCCTGCGGCAGCGCGTAGAATTTGCCCGGATGGTTGCGCGCCGGCACCAGGAAATCGCGCGCCCCTTCCGGCGAGCTCGCCGTCAGGATGGGCGTCTGGAACTCGGTGAAACCCTGCTCCACCATCCGTCGCCGAAGCGACGCGATCACGTGCGCGCGCAGCATCATGTTGGCGTGCACACGCTCCCGCCGCAAATCGAGATAGCGATAGGAAAGCCGCGTCTCGTCGGAAAAGCTTTCGCCGCCGGCTACCTGCATCGGCAGCACGTCGGCATCCGACTGCACCGTCATCTCGCGCGCCAGCACCTCGATCTCGCCGGTCGGCAGGCGCGGGTTCACCGTCTCCGGCGCGCGCGCCACCACGTCGCCCGTCACCGTGATGCAGCTCTCCACGCGCACGGCGTCAGCCGCCGCAAGCGCCGCGGAACCGTGCGGAAACACAAGCTGCGTCAACCCGTAATGATCGCGCAGATCGATGAACAGCAGCCCGCCATGATCGCGCTTGCTATGCACCCAGCCGGACAGGCGGGCAGGGCGCCCCGCATCGCTGGCGCGCAAGGCGCCGCAAGTATGGGTGCGATAGGCGTGCATCGTGATCGTCCTGTCAGGCGGTGGGGCGGGCTGGTTCCATAAGCCAGATGTCCGATGTATGTAACCCGATGCCCCGCCCCGACTTCACCAGAGTGCCGCGCGACGCCTTCCCCGCACCCGTCCTGATCACCGACAGCCCGACTCTCGCGGCCCTGTGCGAACGGCTCGCCACCGAGCCGTACGTCACGGTGGACACCGAATTCATGCGGGAACGCACCTACTGGCCGGAGCTGTGCGTCGTCCAGCTCGGCGGCGTGAACGATGTGGCCGTGGTCGATGCGCTGGCGCCCGGCCTGGACCTCTCCCCGCTCGGCGCCCTGTTCGCCAACCCCGCCGTGGTGAAAATCTTCCACGCCGCACGGCAGGACGTCGAGATTTTCCTGCAGATGTTCGGCGCCGTGCCCACCCCGCTCTTCGATACCCAGATCGCCGCCATGGTGGCCGGCTTCGGCGACCAGGTGGGCTACGACAGCCTGGTGGCCGGCCTGGCCGGCGGACAGATCGACAAGGCGCACCGCTTCTCGGACTGGTCGGCACGCCCGCTCACCCCAGCCCAGCTCGCCTACGCGGCGGCGGACGTGACCCACCTGCGCACGGTCTATGAGCGGCTGACCACCCGGCTGGAACAGGAAGGCCGGCTCTCCTGGGTGTCCGAGGAAATGGCCGAACTGGCCCAGCCAGCCACCTACCGCCCGGATCCGGAAACGATGTGGGAGAGGCTGCGCCCCCGCACCAACAACCGCCGCATGCTGGGCGTGCTCCGCGCCATCGCCGCCTGGCGGGAGCGCGAGGCGCAGCGCATCAACATCCCCCGCCAGCGCCTGATACGCGACGAGAGCCTGCTGGAAATCGCCGCCACCGCCCCGCAGGACGCGGCATCGCTGGGCCGTATCCGCGGCATCACACGCGGCTTTGCCGACGGCCAGACCGGCCAGTCGCTGCTGGAGGCGATCGCCGAAGCAGTCCACTTGCCGGAAGATGCGCTGCCCGAGGCCCGTGCAGCCCGCGAGGGCGCCCGCCCATCCCCCGCGCTGGTCGCCCTGCTCAAAGTGCTGCTGGCGGAAAAGGCGGAAAGCCACGACGTCGCCCCGAAACTCCTCGCCTCGTCCGACGACATCGACCGGCTGGCCGGCGAGGAGGCGCCCGACATACAAGCCCTGCACGGCTGGCGCCGCGAAGTGTTCGGTGACGACGCGCTGGCGCTGAAGCAGGGACGGATCGCGCTGGGCGTGGCCGGCAAGCGGATCAAGCTCATCCGCTCCTGACCGCCACGCCCAGGCAGCGTCGCTCTACCGCTCGGCCATCGCCTTGATGTTGTCCAGGCCGGAGCGGTGACAATCCCGCCACAGCCTTCTCCGCCGTCGCCGAATCGGCGCCACCCGCCGGCGAGAAACTCCCGCGCCAGGTGACCGTCGATCCAGACGCGGCGGGCGCCACCGTAATGGTGGACGTGTAGCCCGTCACCGGCAGCACATGCGGATCGACGTTCGTGATCGCATAGCTGTAGCTGCTCGCCGTATGCGCGGTCAGCCGCTCGGTGACGGTGGGATGACCGGGCGCGTTCAGCGTAATCACCCGCACGGAACCGACCGTGTCGCCGTGATCGGCCGGGCTGCTGGCCACATTCGGCAGCCAGGCGCTGATCGCCTCGAACGGGCCGATCAACCGCCAGACTTTTTGCGGCGAGGCGTTCACGGCCACGCTTTGCGTGACCTCGGCGGCGGCAGCCGCCCCCGAACCGGCCAGAAAAAGGGCGGCGGCGAGGCAGGCAGAGCGTATCATGGCGTGTCCTTTGTTGGTTGCCGGCGACGCTCGGTGGCCGGCCGCCGCCTGTCAACCCACGCCTTGGGCGAAGGCGGAACCCCGGCGCGCCGGGCCACGTTGCCGCCGCCATGGTCCTGAACCCGGCTGACCTCGCGGCACTCGTACCCGCCTTTCAGGCGCGCGCCGCCGATCTGGACGAGCGGGCTGCGTTCCCCGCCGAAAACATCCAGGATCTGCGCTGTATCGGCGCACTGGCCGCGCCACTGCCACGGGAGCTGGGCGGCTTGGGCGCGGGATGCTCGGCCGAAGGCGCCAGGCTGATCCGCGACATGCTGGTCACGATCGGGCGCGGCAGCCTGGCCACCGGCCGCCTGTTCGAAGGCCACGTCAACGCGATCAAGCTCGTGGCCACCTACGGTTCACCCGCCCAACTGGCCGCCTTGTCGCGCGACGTGCTGGCTGGTCATCTGTTCGGCCTCTGGGTCACCGACGCGCCGCCGGGGCTGCAGGTGGAGGGCCAGGGCACGCTGCGCGGGGCCAAGATCTTCTGCTCCGGCGCGGGGCATGTGTCCCGCGCGCTGGTCACCGCGCAGCCGCCGTCCGGCGACCCCATCATGGCCTTGGTCGCACTGGACGGGGCCGTGGCGCGGCCCAGCGCCATGCGCCTGTCCGGCATGCGGGCGGCGGTCACCGGAACCGTCGATGTCTCCGGGCTGCGGGCCGAGCAGGTGGGCATGCCGGGCGACTATCTGCGGCAGCCGGAATTCTCCGCCGGCGCCTGGCGCACCTCCGCCGTCACGGCCGGCGGATTGGTGTCGCTCGTCGATCATGTACGGCGCGAACTGGTGGCGCGTGGGCCGTTCGGAAAACCCGCATCAGCGTGCGCGGTTCGGCCAAATATTGATCGCGCAGCAGACCGCCCTGCTCTGGGTAGGGCGCGCGGCCGATCTTGCCGAGACCGGCATGCACGACCCGGGCGACGTGGCCGCCGGCGTCAACCTGGCCAGGATCGCGGTCGAATCGGCCGCGCTGGACGCGATCCGGCTGGCCCAGCGATCCCTCGGCCTCTCCGCCTTCGCCGCCGGCCACCCGGCCGAGCTTCTGATGCGCGACCTCGGCACCTATCTGCGCCAGCCCGCGCCGGACGAGACGCTGACCGAGGCGGCCGCCTGGTTCTTCCAGCGCGACATGCCCGCATGAGCGGCCGATCCTCATGGGGTGCGGACGTGTTCGACCGCATCTATGCACGCGGCGACGACCCCTGGGGCTTCGAGGCAAGCGGCTACGAACAGGCGAAATACGCGGCGACCCTGGCCGCCCTCCCACGCGACAGGTTTGCGGACTGCCTGGAGGTCGGCTGCTCCATCGGGGTGCAAACCCGCGCGCTGGCCGCGCGCTGCGACCGCGTGCTGGGCCTCGACCTCGCCGCCGAAGCCCTGCGCCGGGCGGCCGCGCGCTGCGCCGACCTGCCAGGCGTAACGTTCGCGCGCGCGCAGGTGCCGCGCGACTGGCCGCCCGGCGGGTTCGACCTGATCGTGCTCTCCGAAATCCTGTATTTTCTCAACCCGGCCGACATCGCCGGCGTGGCCCGCCTGGTGCTGGGCAGCCTGCGGCCGGGCGGGGCGGCCGTGCTGGTCAACTGGACCGGCGAGACCGACACCCCCACCACCGGCGACGACGCGGCCAGGCTGCTGATCGAAGGCGTGGCCCCGTGGCTCGGCGTCACGGCGGCACAGCGCGCGCCCGGCTACCGGATCGACGTCCTCGGCGGCGCGGCCTGAAAAAAAATTGCCGCGCGGGAAACGGAGCGCGCACGGGGTCGGTCAGCCGCATGTAGGCGCCACACCAGATCGAGGGCGCATCAATGTCTTTCCGCATCTCCGGGCTGTCACCCGAACCCTTCCGCCACCTGTTCGGCCTGCCCGACGCGGCGCTGCAGGCGCTCGGCGCCAGGCGCGTGACCGTGGACGCCTGCCCCGGTTTCCCGGAGCGCATCGCCATGCGCGACGCGGCCCCGGGCGAGCGCCTGCTGCTCGTCAACTTCGCGCACGTAACCCGCGCCAGCTCCCCCTACCGGGCGTCGCACGCCGTATTCATCAGCGAAGCCGCGGCCGAGCCGTACGACCGCGTGGACGAGGTGCCCGAAGTCTTGCGCCGCCGGCTGATCTCGCTGCGCGCCTTCGACGCGGACGACATGATGCTCGATGCCGACGTGATGCAGGGCACCGAACTCGCCCCGGCGATCGCGCGGTTTTTCGCCGACCCAAGAACCGCCTACCTGCACGCGCACAACGCCAAACCCGGCTGCTACGCCGCCCGTGTGGACCGGGCATAGCCCGCGCCGCATGGCACCTCGGGTAACGGCCAGCGTGCGGGTAGCCGTCCGCAATACAGTAATGATCGCCTCCGACATCGATGCTATAGTCAACCCTGCCATCGTGACCTCGGGGGAGAGAACACCATGCCCAGCCGTGCAGGCGCGCCGATCTGGTACGAACTCATGACGCCCGACCCTGACGGCGCCAAGCGTTTCTACGACCACGTCATCGGCTGGAAGATCGACGCCCAGTCCCCCGGTGACGTGGATTACCGCATGATCGCCGCCCCCGGCGGCCTGGTCGGCGGCGTGCTCGGGCTCACCGACGACATGCAGAAGGGGGGCGCCCGCCCCGCCTGGCTCCCCTATTTCTCGTCGGACGACGTGGACGCCACCGCCAGCCAAACCCGCTCGCTCGGCGGCCACATCCTGGTCCCGCCGCACGACCTGCCGGGCGTCGGCCGCTTCGCCCTGCTGACGGACCCGCAAGGCGCCCCGTTCTACATCATGCACGCCACCACCGAGCCCACATCCTCCCCCTTCGCCCCGAACGAGCCAGGACATTGCGGCTGGAACGAGCTCTCCACCACCGACATGGGCGCGGCGCTGGCCTTCTACGGCGCCCTGTTCGGCTGGCAGAACCGCGAAACGATGGATATGGGCCCCACGGGCGGCTACCACTTCCTCGACCTCGGCGACACGCGCCTGGGCGCCGCCGCCGAAATGCGGGACACCCATGCCCACTGGACCCTCTACTTCACCGTCCCCGACCTGGACACCGCCATCGCGCACGTCCACGCCGGCGGCGGCACCATCACCATGGGCCCCCACGACGTCCCCGGCGGCAGCCGCATCGCCCACGGCACCGACCCCCAAAACGCAAGCTTCGCCCTGGTCTCCCCCCCAAAATAGGGTGGACGCAGTCCACCACTCGCACCAACCCCACCCACACCCGCAAAGTCCAAGACCCGCCATGGCCGACTACCGCCGCAATCGCGTCCCCGGCGGCACTTGTTTCTTCACCGCCAACCTTCACGAACGCGGTTCCGATCTACTGATCCGGCATATCGCTGAACTCAGATCGGCCATCCAAGCCGCACGTGCGGCACAGCCGTTCCACATCGACGCCTGGGTCGTATTACCGGACCACACGCATTGCCTCTGGACCCTGCCGCCGGGCGACAGCGACTACCCAAAACGCTGGCAAACCCTGAAATCGCGTTTTCCAAATCGCTACCCGCCTTCAACCCAAGCCAGCCACAAAACTCGCCGCCGCGAGCGTGGCATCTGGCAACGCCGCTCCTGGGAACACACGGTCCGCAACGCGCGCGACGACACCGCCCACATGGACTACATCCATTTTAACCCAGTCAAACACGGGCTCGCACAACACCCGATCGACTGGCCGTTCTCCACCTTCCGCCGCTGTGTCGCCGCAGGCCTCTACCCCGCCAATTGGTCCGCCCCTGAACGACACCACGACCGACAAAGGTGAGTGGCCGGAATAAAGCAGCAGGGTGGACGCAGTCCACCAATCGCGGCACATTTCGCCAGCTACAGCAGAGCCAAATCAGTTTCCGTCCGTCGAGGCGTGAAACCACGGACTGCATCCACCCGACGCTCGCTGAGTCTGCCTCCGAATTTACGTTCCCATCACCAACCGCGTCATCCCAACCCTGTCCGCCGCGGGAGCTGAGTTGTGAACGCAGACCTGGTTGATCGCATCTATGAATGCGCGTTCCTCCCAGACCTCTGGCCGCAGGTCCTGACCGACATCGCGCATATGGTCCACGCCCGCGGCGGCATACTGGCAACCGCAACCCCGGCGCGTGGGATCTTCCGTTGGACCGCGTCCGCGTCGGTCCGGGACATCATGCACGAGTTCGTCGCTGACGAATGGCTCACGAAGTCAGCGCGGTTGGGCCTGATCCAAGGCGCGCCCCATGCGGGATTCTTTTCACCAGCCGCGAAGACGCCGGACGAGTTCATGTCCGACACCGCCAACCGAGACTTCTTGCTGCCACGCGGCCTGGGCTGGGCCGCCGCCACCACCATCGACATCCCCACCGGCGACAGGCTGCTCTTCAGCGTCGAGCGCGATTACGCGCGCGGACTGGTCGAGCCCGAAACCATCCGCCTGCTCGACGATCTGCGCCCCCATCTGGCTCGCAGCGCGCTGATATCCGCCCGGCTGCAGATGGAGCGTGCCCGCGCCCTGGGCGAAGCGCTGGACAGGATCGGCCTGCCCGCGCTGGTGCTGGACGATCTCGGCACCGTGCTCGCCGCGAACGCTTTGGCCGAAGCCCTGCACGATCACCTGCGCTGGCGCGCCCGCGACAAGGTGTCGCTCAAGGATCGCCACGCCCAATCCCTGTTCATCCAGGCGATGGCGACGCTCGACGCCCCAGGCCGCCACGTACGCTCCTTCCCCGTCCGTGGCCTGGATGCGGCCGCCGCCATGGTGGCCCACGTCATCCCCATCGCTGGCGCCGGGCGCGATTTCGGTCTGCGCTGCGCCGCCATCTTCGTGCTGACACCGATCGCCCTACCGCACGCGCCCCCCGTCGAACTCATCGGATCCCTCTTCGACCTCTCCCCCGCCGAAGCCCGCGTCGCCCGCCACCTGGCCTCCGGCGCCACCGTGGACGAAATCGCGACCGCCGACGCCGTCTCCAGCAACACGGTGCGCACGCAGGTGCGTGGCATCCTGGAAAAAACCGGATGCCGCCGCCAGACCGAAGTGGTCGCCATTCTGGGCCGCATCACCCTCCCTCACACCTGAAGCGTTTCGGCCGTCATCAATTCTGATGATGTGCGCTCGGCCCATTCGGCCGCACTCTGACCGCCGCGCGAAAGCACGGGTGGAAGCCAACCGATGCGCGATGGTTTCCGCAGCCGATCGGAATGGGCTTGTTTCTAAAAAGATATGATTCAATGGGAGGGTTGCCATGACCGATGTTCTGAGCCGGGAAGTCGTCGAATGGGTTCCTCGAGTCGGGAAGTCGTTGAATGGGTCGAACGTTTTACCGGATTGCGCCTCGACGGCGATGGCGCCGCCGCGTCGCCGGCTGCGCATCAGATCATCCCGTCAAGCAGCAACCACCCTCATGCCGCTGCTGCCAAAAAGGCCTCGCATCCTGCGCCAGCTCACGCGAAGCCGGACAAGGCCAAGTTCGATGGCGGCGAAATCACATTGGTGTTAATGATACTGACAGACTTGGCGAATGAGGATTATCGGCGTACGGCGCCTCCGGCCTTTAGTTCGTGGAGGGTGGGGCTCACAGGCGGATTGGACGTGTGGCTATACCAGGTTCAACAGGTCGTCGAGAAATGGCGCGACCCGGAAACACGGCCGGAAGCAGTGCGCCTATGGCGCTCGGCGGAGCCGCACCTCTGGTCGTTCGTGACCGAAGCGGAGAAGAACCCCGAAGCCGCCGATTGCGGGAATTCACGAGATCAAAGCCGCCATCTACGCGATTGCTGACAGCCTCAGCTTTTATGCACGCCGACCAGGAGGTCGAGGCGGCCGCCAACGCCAAACCGACCCCCGAATTGAACTTCGACATGGAGAGTTCGCGAACTCAAGAGGCTGGAGCCCGGCATGCGCGCCTGGCTCGATGCCGTCCGTGCGAGCGGCGATCTCGCCACCCCCGAGGCCAAGCGGCTGCAGAAACACCTCGAACTATATTTTTCGGTGTCGGATGCGTCGATGCGACTGGCAAAGTTCAAGGAAGCACACGAACTTCCCGGTACAGGCAGCCTCGCTGACCTTGTTGTCCTGCTTTCCGATAATGGCGCGCAGGCCGCCGAAGTTCATGTCCAAACTATTCAAGGTACTCGTCGAGAACGCCATTCACGCCGGAAGTCCCGGTGCGGAACAAGCTCTCGAAACGGTGAAAAAGTGGGTCGAGCACTCCAAGACGGCCGTGCACATGGGCCGCAAGTTCTTCGGGGCCGTCAACATCGCCCTCGGCGTCAAAAGCTTGGTTGAGGCGATAAAGAAGGACGATTGGCACGGCATCATCTCTAGCGCAGCCAGCATCGCCGGCGGTGCTATCGAGGTGGCAGAAGGCGCCGAGCTCATCTCCTCTAGCACCGCCGCCATGGCGGGAGCGAGCGTCATGACCATCTGGATCACCGCAGACACCATCCTCACCGCCGCGGAAGTCGCGCACTGGTTCCGGGAGGAAGAGGAAAAGGACGCCTTCCTTTCTCTCGTGTCCGACGCCCGGAAGATCGTTCCCAAAGGCAAGAAACTCGCCGCCGCCCTGGACAAGCAGGAGCAAACCGAAGACGGAAAGGACAGCCTCGACGCCGACGACAATGAACGCTACGGAAAGTATGTCGAAAAATACGCCCAGGAAGTCCGCAGCGACCTGAAGAAGCTGCTCGATCGGCACTTCAATTCATCGGCCAAGACCACGGTCGGCGGCTATCCCGAACTCATCAAACCCGCACTGCCGATGATCAAGCGCGCCGTCGAGTTGATGAACGTGTTCGACGACATACCCAGGGTGGTGAGCGAAGGCTTCGAGACGATCTGCGAAGCCATCAAAATGATGACCTCCTTGGAGGCTGCGACCAACAATCCCGACGGCTGACGGTATCCACTAAATCGCCCACAGCGGCGCCGACGTCACCACCGCGGCCTGCGCTGCTAGCTCGCGGCTCACATCAGAACTGAGGAGTTAGCTATGAGTAAGAAGAATGGCCTGGAATCCATCTTCAGATACGTCACAAACGCCAGAGCCAGTCTAAGACGCTACGAAAACAAAATGACCGACGATACAAAGAAAATTCTTAAGGCGATTGACGACCTGATCAAAAAACTAAAGCCCGTTATGGAAGAGCAAAAAAAACTGACCAAGACTGTTGATGATGCAAAGGCGGTAGTGCTTGATTATAATAAAGCTGTTGATGACCTTGCCAAGGACGCTAACAAGATACTGAGGGTTCTCCTGAAATTGGATGACAAAGACGACCCCGAAAATAACTTCCGGCAAATAGGCTCGGGTATCTCCGAGATCGAGCTTCCGGAGAACCATTTCAAGCTTTGACGGACGCTATCGAACAGGGACGTAGGATGGGTTAGCGTAGCGTAACCCATAGCTTTCTCGCGCCTCTCCCGCGCCACCCTGCCGCCGTGCTCGCGCCCGTCAACGAAGCGTGCCGCGCCGCTCCGGCCACCCATCGCGCTTGCGCGATGGGAACCCCGCGCGGTGGCCTGCGGCCATCCTCGACAGCCACTCCGCGCGACCGCCCGAAATGCGCAGGTCAGGGCAAAGGAACAGGCCCCCCAATCGAAAAAAGGAACACCTTTCTCCCCGTAGGGCGGAAAAGCGAAGCGCCTTCCGCCACGCCCCGCCTGGCAAAGCAACCTCTGAAACAAGCAAACCTCTCTTACCGGCCAAAGCGCCTCGCATACCGGCCCAAACGCCCCAGGGAAAACTTTCCTTTGCCCAGCTCCGCCCTCCCGTGGTCATTACCACCCGCCACCACGCACCAGGCCCCTACCGTGAACGCACGCTTCCAACTCCGCGACCCGTCCGAGCCGGCGCCCAGCGCCGATCAGCGCCGCGCGCGGAACCTGGATTACTGCGAATACCTGATCGACCGCGGCATGACACTCGCCCGCGCCGCATCCGACCGCGCGCTCGACGAAATCGCCACAACACCCGCCGTGACCCGCATCCCAACCTCGATGGCCGCCGAAATCGACAAGTGGAAAGAGGAAGCGCGCCGCCGCGGACCGAACCACGGCAAACTCTTCACCCTCATCAGCCGCTGCATCCGCCAGACCATGCTGCTGGAAATGTACCTCGCCGAAGGCCACACCCCCAACCCAGCCCCCCGCACCCAGGCCACCCAGCGCCAGGCCGCCGCCGACCCCGCCCCACCCCCGCGCCCAGAGCCAGAGCCCCTGCGCCGCGACTACGTGGAACGCCTGGATTGCATGCTGGAAGACCCCGTCCTGGACGACGAAGCCCAGGTCCAACGCATCCTGCAAAGCATCGGCCGAGACCTCGGCCTCGGCCCGCGCGTGCCCGACGCCCCTGCAATCGCCAAACCGCCCAATACGCGCACCGCGTCGTGCCCCAGCAGCCCAAGGCCGCCCAATCAGGCGCCCGAGGCCCAAACTGCCAGCGCCGGCCCGCCGGAAACAACGCCTCGCCAAAATACCCGACGATGGTGAACACGGCCGCCCCGCCCGACACCCCTTAACCCGCATTCGCCCCGCGAATGCGGGGCCGCACGCGCATACCCCGCGCAACCCCGCCCCGCATCTGGCCTCCCCCATACGGCATGTGCCAAACATGCCCGTAAACAAGGGATGGAGCGACCGTGCCAGACATCAACGCAGTGACCAGCCTCACAGCCGACGGCGACATCGCCGTGCTCACCGTCAATTCCCCGCCGGTCAACGCGCTCTCGGCCGCCGTCCGCCAGGGCATCCAGCAAGGCATCACCCAGGCCGCCGCCGACCCCGCCGTCCGCGCCATCGTCCTGGTCTGCGCCGGCCGCACCTTCATCGCCGGCGCCGACATCACCGAATTCGGCCGCCCCATGGTCGAACCCTCGCTGCACGACGTCATCCGCACCATCGAGCAATCCCCAAAACCGGTGGTCGCCGCCATCCATGGCACCGCGCTGGGCGGCGGGCTGGAAACCGCGCTCGGCTGCCATTACCGCGTGGCCGTGCCGAGCGCGAAACTCGGCCTGCCCGAAGTCAAGCTCGGCCTGCTCCCAGGCGCCGGCGGCACGCAGCGCCTGCCACGTGTGGTCGGGGTGGAAACCGCGCTGGACATGGTGACCAGCGGCACGCCCATCGGCGCCAAGGCGGCGCTCGACAAAGGACTGGTCGATGCGCTCGCGCCCGAGGACGGCCTCGCGAAATTCGCCGTGGATTACGCCCGCCAACTGGTGGCCGAAGCAAAACCGCTGCGCCGCATACGCGACCTGTCCGTGCAAGCAGACCCGTCCGTCTTCGCCGCGTTCCGCCGCGCCAACGCCCGCAAGTTCCGCGGCTTCGACGCCCCCGAATACAACATACGCTGCATCGAAGCCGCCGTGTCGCAAGCCTTCGACGAAGGCGAGCAGACCGAGCGCCGCCTGTTCATGGAGCTGATGGGCGGCACCCAATCCAAGGCACAGCGCTACCTCTTCTTCGCGGAGCGCGAAGCGCAGAAAATCCCCGACCTCCCGCGCGGCACCGCCACCCGCCCCATCAAACGCGTCGGAATCATCGGCGCCGGCACCATGGGCGGCGGCATCAGCATGAATTTCCTGAGCGCCGGCTTTCCGGTGACGATCGTGGAAGCCAACGAAAAAGCGCTGGAACGCGGCGTCGGCGTCATGCGCGGAAATTACGAGAACACCGCGAAAAAAGGCCGCCTGACCACCGAGCAGGTGGAACGCAACATGGGCCTGCTCACCCCCAGCATGTCCCTCGAAGAGCTGGCCGAGTGCGACCTGGTGATCGAGGCCGTGTTCGAGAACATGGAGATCAAGAAAGACATCTTCGGCAAGCTCGACCGCATCGTGAAGCAGGGCGCGATCCTCGCCTCCAACACCTCGTATCTCAATATCGACGAAATCGCCGCCGCCACCCAGCGCCCGCAGGACGTGTGCGGCACCCACTTCTTCTCGCCCGCCAACGTTATGCGGCTGCTCGAGGTGGTCAAAGGCGCCAAGACCGCACCCGACGTGCTAGAAACCGTGATGCAGCTCTCGAAAAAGATCGGCAAAGTGGCGGTCGTCGCCGGCGTCTGCCACGGCTTCATCGGCAACCGCATGCTCGAGCTGCGTCAGCGCGAGGCCAACAAGCTGATCCTCGAAGGCGCCATGCCGTGGGACGTGGACCGCGTCATCTACGATTTCGGCTTCCCCATGGGCCCGTTCCAGATGGCCGACCTGGCCGGACTGGATATCGGCTGGTCGGCGGAAACATCCAAAGGCATCACGCTGCGCGATCAGCTCTGCGAACGCGACCGCCGTGGCCAGAAAACCCGCTCGGGTTTCTACGACTACAACGAGAAGCGCGAGCACACGCCAAGCCCGATCGTAGAAGAGCTGGTGCTCCGCCAATCCGCCGAACGCCAGGTCACCCGCCGCAAAATTGACGACCAGGAAATCCTGGAGCGCTGCATCTACCCGATGATCAACGAAGGCGCGCTGATCCTTGAGGAGGGCAAAGCCTACCGCGCGTCCGACATCGATATGGTATGGCTCACCGGCTACGGCTTCCCCGCCTATCGCGGCGGCCCGATGTTCTACGCGGACACGGTTGGATTGAAAACCGTGCTGGATCGGCTACGCGCGTTCCAATCGATATCGGAAGCCGATTTCCGCCCGGCGCCATTACTGGTGAAGCTGGCCGAGAGTGGCGCCCACTTCACCAACACATAAGAAAGGGCGGCGCCCGTTCAGCGGCGCCGCCCTTCTCCTTCTCCGCCGTGCGGGCTTACTTGCCCGTGCGAACCACAGCCGTATTCACCGTCGCCGTGCAGCCGCCGCCTACGGGGTCGGCCGCCGGAATCGTGATGGTGGTCGAACCAACGCCCGAGTTGGCATCAGTCATCGTCGATGTGAACTTGAAGTTCACGGTCTCCGCTGGGAGCGTCAAGCTTCCAAAGGTGGCGCACTGTGCATTCGACGTATAACCATTCAGGCCGCCCGCCGGTATAGCCGCGAAGCCGGAGCACAGCTGAAGTATGCCGAAAGCCGGCGTGTAGAGTGTAAATCCAGACTTACCGTCGCCTGGAAACTTGAATTCAGAAAAATTGCCGGAACCCTGACTTAGACCGACAGCCGAACACTGCGACGTGGCCGACGCCACGACGCCGTAGCTGCCATACAGACCAGCCGTCATGCCCGCGGCATTCGCCACGCCACTCAACGCAACGGACGCGGCAAATATGCCACCGAATAGCTTATGCATTTCAAACTCCCCTTTTATTTTTGTGGGCGCGAAGATCACCGCCTCAACCATCGTCTTTGGCGATGACCTAACGTTAACGTCACCCATGTTAAGGGTTGCGTCAACTGGCCGGACTGTAGCTCACGTAAACGTCAGACGTCGACATCAGCAAAGCCCGGCCCGTGCCTGCAATCCTGGCGCGCAGGGAAGGGGATTACTTCCCGTGCGTGCGGCCAATGAAGCCAGCCACGTTATCATGTAGCTGCTGCAACGAAGCCTGGTGCGCATACACCATGTGCCCGGATTCATATTGCTTGAATTCGATATTGCCCTGAAGACGCGGCGGAATCTGCAAATGCTGCATCTCGTAGACACCTTCGTAGAACGGGGTCGCCAGATCGTAATAGCCGCCGTTCAGCTGGATTTTGAGATTGGGATTCATCTTCAACGCCGCCGCGATATCCGGCATGACATTGGCCGATTGCGGCAGTTTCTCCTCCGACCCCGGCGGCTGGTGCTGCATGTTCCACCACCGGAAAACATCGATCTCGGGCTTGTATGCAACGCCCTCGCCATATTTCAGCACACGCCGCGCGTAATCGTTGAAGCCGGACACGTAGGCGGAACTGATTGCCGCCGATTGCGGGTCGTAATCGGCCTCCTTGCTCAGCGGATCCATCGTGGGTCCGGAAAACCGCGTGTCCAGACGGCCTGTCGTGGTGTCCGTATCGTCCTGCAGGTTCTTTTCGAACTCGCCGCCACTGACACGCAGATTGGCTTTCTTGATGTAGGCAAGGGGAAGACCCGTGTAATCGTGCAGCTTGGCCGCGATCGCCTCGCGCCGGTCGGCAGGCAGCGCGCTGCCGGCAGCCAGCGCCAGCGTATAGTCGGTCATCGCGAAATGCTCGACCTCGCCCAGGAACGCTGGCAGGTTGGCAGCCTGGTTGGGCAGCTTGTGGTGATACCAGGCGGTCGCCGCATAGGTCGGCAACGCCAGCGGATACGCCACGTCGATGCCCGGATTGGTCTCCGGCCCGTCCACGCTGGTGTCGAACGAGAAGATCTGGCTCAGCAGGATCACGCCATTCAGATCGACATCGTAGTCGGACTGCAACAGGTTCGACAGCACCGCCGATCGCGTGGTCCCGTAGCTCTCGCCGAAGATGTATTTTGGCGAATTCCAGCGGCCGTATTTCGACAGGAACTTCGTGATGAACTCGGCAAACGCATGCGCGTCCGCGTCGATGCCATAAAACTCCTTCTCCTTGTCCTTCCCGGCGATGCGGCTGAACCCCGCGCCCGGTGCATCGACGAACACCAGGTCGCTGGCATCGAGCAGACTCTGGTCGTTGTTGACGATGGAGTAGGGGGCGGCCGGGGTGTGGCTGTCATCGGCCGTCACCACGCGACGCGGGCCGAACGCGCCCATGTGCAGCCACACCGTCGAGGAGCCGGGGCCGCCGTTGAACAGGAACGTCACCGGCCGTCCCTCGGGAGCCGCACCCTTGGCCAGATAGGCAACGTAGAACATGGAGGCCACGGCAGACGGTCCGCGGTCGTCATCCTCCTTCGCCTCGTCGCCCTTGCCGTCCTCGTGCTCAGCCTTCGGCACGTCGTCCCAACCCTTGGCGTGCACCACCAAGGTGCCGGCGACCGCGCTGTAGGCGATGGGGCGCCCGCCCACATTCACCGTGCCGTCCGTGATCTTGGCCTCCGGCTTGAACGGCCCGTCATGGGGCGTCTCCGTTTTTTCGGCTGGCGGCGCCTTGTCCGGTTTGTCGGCGGCGTGCGCCGCTGGCAGGGCGAGGCACAGCGCTGATCCGAGCAGCAGGGCACGCAAAGTTGGGTGAGAGGGCATGTGAACCTTTCGTTCGTCGGTGTGGGTGTGCAGAATGCTTGCGCGACTTAGGTGCCGAACGCCTCGTCGAACATGGTGCGCATCTCGGACCAGGATCGGGCGTCGGCCTGCGCGTTGTAAGCGAAACCCGGCCGTTCGAGCGTGTCCGCATCGGAATTCGTAAAACTGTGAACCACGCCGCCGTAAACCGACATCTGCCAGTTCACCCCGCCGGCCCGCATCTCCGCCTCGAAAGCGGCGCGCTGTGCCGCATCGATGCTCGGGTCATCGGCGCCGATGCAGACCAGCACACGGCCACGAATATGGGCGGCATCCTCCGGCGACTTGGTGGCCAGGCCGCTATGGAACCCTGCGATGGCGTGCACGGCAGCACCGGCCCTGCCCAGCTCGAGCGCCATGGTGCCGCCAAAACAGAACCCGATCGCGCCGATCCGCCCGGGATCGACCTCCGGCCGGGTGAGCAGCGCGTCCAGCGCGCCCTGTGCCCTGGCGCGGATCCGGGCCGGGTCCGCACGCAGGGGCGCCAGAAGATTCAGTGCCTCCTCCAACCCCTTGGCCAGATAGCGCTCACCGTACAAATCGGCCGCCAGTGCCACATAGCCCATGCCGGCCAGGCGTTCCGCGCGACCCATGGCATGGGTGCCCAGGCCAAATGCCTCCGGGAAAACCAGCACGCCCGGCCGGGATCCCCGCCCGGCATTGTCGAACGCCAGATGGCCGCGCATGTGAAGCCCGTCGGCGGTGTAGTCTATCGCTTGACTGTGCATTTCATCGCCATTCGCTGGTGGGCTGCATCCCTAGCACGGCGTCGCGCGGGGTCGAATGGTGGCCACGGCAAAGGTGCACACGCCTGGGTTGAAAGTCGTTCGCCTTGTCATCAGACTGCAACAGGATTGTCGCCAAACCGAGATAGTTTGCTCCATGGGCTGTAGCCAGTTTGCGCCCGGCTCGCGCCCCGCGCCGGCCTCATCAGGAGACATACAGTGACACCCACCCGCAAGCAGGTGTGGCGCACGAGTTGCGCCGCTTTGACGACCCTTGGCCTGTTGCAGCCGACCGCCCTGTTCGCCGCGCAGCCCGATATCACCACCGGTCCGCGCTCCAGCGCGATGGTGGCCAGCATGCAGGTGCCGCCCTCGTCCGAGCCGGGTACCTGACCTCATCGCAGAAGCTGGCTCTGCTGCGGCAGAAGGTGAAGTACGTGTTCATCCTGTTCCAGGAGAACCGTTCCTTCGACCAGCATTTCGGCACCTTTCCCGGCGTGGACGGGCTGGTGCCCGGCGGCAGCCAGCCCGGCTACACCCAGGCGATCGTCAACACCGACAAGTCGGTCGGCACGATTTCGCCCTTCAAGATTCCGTTGACCGTAACTGACATCAACGGTGCGACCGTGCCGCTGCACCCCGAGGATACCGATAGCGTCGATCACAGCCACACCGGCATCGTCAATGACGAGCATGTCGTGAACGGGGTCACAAAGAACGACCGCTTCGCGCTGAATGCCGAAGGCCTGACCACGGACGCCAACGGCAACATCGTGTCGCGCACCACCGGCGCCCCGCTGTCCAGCCTGCCGCCGCCCACTTTGGCGCAGAAGCAGAAAGCCGAGCTGGTCATGAGCCATCTCGACTGCGACAACATTCCGTTCCTTTGGCAGTACGCCGACCGCTTCGCGCTGTTCGACAATTTCCACATGTCGATTACGTCCGCGTCCACGCCGAACGCGATCGCCATGATCTCCGGCCAGAACGGTCTGACGCAGTTGGCATTGCACCCCGAGCTCGCCGGCAGCAACATCGCCAATCCGCTCGTCAAGGCCACCGGCGGCCTGCCGATGCTGAACGACCTCGGCCCCTATGCCGGCTCGAATCTCGATACCTCGCCTGTCAAGCCGCCCTACGGCCCGAATGACGAGCCCGCCAGCCAGCCTACATTGAACATGACCTCGGCCAGCCTGCCGCTGTCGTTCATGGGCAGCAACATCGACACCATCATCCAGAACGACGAAAACCCCGCGCTCGACCTCGCCGACGTGCGGTCGGACATCAAGGTGATCGGCGCGAAGAACACCCCGGTGAACTGGGGCTGGTTCCAGGAAGGCTACGATCACGAGCCGACCGACGGTGCAGGCCCGGCCACCTACGCCACCTACATCACGCACCATAACGGCCCGCAGTATTTCGGCTATCTGGGCGACAACACAAACGTTCTGGCCAACAATCTGCACGGACTGGGCGATTTCTTCTCCGCCGTTTCCGCACAGGCGCTGCCCAGCTCGGGCGTGTTCTACGTGCGCGGCGGCTACGGCAATAATGACGGCCTGGTGCCGACCGACACGAACGCCACGGTGCAGGCGAACTTCAAGGGCAGCGACGACCACCCCGGCTATTCGGACGCGCAGATCGCCGAGGCGCTGGTGGCCGACGAAGTCAACGCGATCGCCGCCAGCCCGTATTGGAGCCAGAGTGCGATCATCATCACCTATGACGAGACCGACGGCCTTTACGATCACGTGCCGGACCTGACACGCAACACCGACACGTTTGGCAATCCCAATGAGGCCAGCCAGCGCATCCCGGCCATCGTGATCTCGCCATATGCTTCGGTGCACGCGATCTCGCACAAGTACAGCGAGCACACATCAATCATTAAGTTCATCAACGAATTGTTCAGCTTGCAGCCGCTGGGCGCGCTGCCGGATGAACGGCGCGGTCAGAAACTCGGTGTCACGGAATTCAATCAGCCAAACCTGGTGCCGTTCGACAACAAGCCCGGCATCGCCGACTTGACGGAGGTGTTCGACAATGCCCGCCTTGCCGGCACGGTAGCGCCGCTGCCGGCCGAATACGCGGAAATCCCGCAGGCCGCCGTCCTGTCCTTGCCGCATTACGGCAACCAGGGCTGCTACCACCTCAACATCTCGCCCACCGACTATGTGGGCGGTGTGCTGACCGATCCGCCGCCGGCCGATTTCAACCCGCGCCCGAGCACCACGCCGGGCCTGCCGACCCAACCCGGCTGGGGCGGCTGAAACGAAGAGGGGGGCGGGTGGAAGCTCGCCCCCATTCTTGCCAGAAAAGGGGTTCTTTCGGAAAGAAGAGCCAAAAAACTTTTGCGAATGGGCTTGCTTTGCTTCGACTTCTTGCTCTGATCTTCGTCTGTGTTGCCCCGCTTGCGTGTCGGGCAGGGACCGTTCTCGACCGGGTCAAGGCGGCCGGCACATTGGCCTGCGGCAGCATCACCGAGCCGGGCGACTACAGCAAGGACGACACGCACGGGCGTACCGAAGCATTCGGTGAAGACATCTGTCGCGCCGTGGCTGCCGCCGTGCTGGGCGACGCAGGGCGTGTTATCTTAAATGGCTACCACGACGAGCAGGAGGGCCTGACCGCACTACAGACCGGCCAGATCGCGTTGCTCGTCGGCACCTCACCCAATCCGGGCCTGGCGGCGCGCTACGGCGTGACCTTCGGCCAGCCAATCTTCTTCGATGGTCAAGGCTTTCTTGTCCGCCGCGACACGGGAATCACGCGTCTCACCGACCTGGCCGGCAAGCCTGTATGTTTCATCGGGGGCACGCCGGCCGAGGACGACGCGACACGTGTGCTGGGCGCGCGCGGCATCAAATTCCTGCCATTCCCGTTCGAGGAGATGGGCGAGATGCAGGCCGCACTCGTCACCGGACATTGCCGCGCGCAGACCGGCGATGTGTCTTCGCTCGCGGAAGGGCGCACGGGATTTCACGGTCAGAAAAGCGCCTTCGTCATTCTGCCCGAGTTGATTACCCTGGACCCGCTCTGTCCCGTGGTGCCCGCCTCCGACCCGGAATGGGCCCGCGTGGTGGACTGGGTGGGATACGCCCTGATCCAGGCAGAGGCATCTGGAATCACCCAGGCCAACGCCGCTGGGCGGGCGCGCGACGGTGACGAGATGGAACGCACCCTGCTGGGAAGTCGTCCGAGTGCGATGGGCGGGTTGGGCCTGGCCGGGGGCTGGGGTCTGCGCGCCATCGGCGCGGTCGGCAATTACGGCGAGGTGTTCGCGCGTGACTTCGGATCGATCAGCGTCGATCGAGGGCTCAACCGCCCCTGGACCAGCGGCGGGCTTCTGTGGTCACCTGTCTTCCGGTAGGAAGGGTTGACGTGATTTCGTTCTTACCCGCTCCACCCCTGGAACATCGGGCCATGAACCTGGGTTGACGCGTCGGATGTCGTCGCAGATTTCCTGCAAGCGATCTCCCTTCGGCTGATCCTGGCCGTGTTACTGTCCGCCGCCGGGCAAAGCGCGCCGAAGCCGCCCTCCACGCTCAATGACAGAGAATTCTCCTGAGCGGACTACGCCATCATCATGCTCGATGTATGAACAATTCTGGCCAGATCCCCGCCTTCTCACCGGCGGCTCCGACAAGGCATTGAAGCGCTGGCGGAACGCGGTATGCCTGTGCGGCGGCTAGCTATGCGCGCCGCGGTGGGAAAAGCAGCGGCCGGTGTTTGGCGCGGTTTGCGGGAGGGGTTGGATGATACGTGGCGCGATCGAGATGGTGCAGGAACGCCTGGTAGCTGGCTGGATTTATGCCAGGGTTGGCAGCCTGCGCGACCAGCTTGTTCTGGCCTTTGCCGGCCCGCGCTGTGTGGGTTCCGGCCGAGTGGACATTTTCAGGCGCGACCTGCTCGATGCCGATCTGGGCGATGGTTATTGCGGCTTCCATTTTCCAATCGAGCTGAGGGAAGACGAGACGCTCCAGTCTATCGTCGTCAAGCTCGCCGATAGCGACGCCGTGCTGCTCCAACCAGGCGCCCGCATCAGCGGATAACCGCCGATACCGGCCGCTTGTGGAGGACGTCAGAGCGATCTTAGTGCCGCCTTGAAGCACATCATAGAGGAAGCGTCGCGGCAGCCAAAGCCTAGACGTTATGGCGTTGAGGCTAGGCCGTCTTGTGCCGTGGCGAGTAGTGGTGAACTCTTCGCCCTTCGCAAATCAGTTTTGTGCGGGTCAGGGACAGACGTGTTTATCGGACGCAATGAGACGCAAGTTCCAGCTTCCTATCCAAGTGGAACGTGATTTTTGAGGCTCGAGGTAACCGGTAAGAGTTGCCAGACTTCTCGTAGCTGTCGTGGAGGGTTCACGTCGATCCCACCTACGGGGCCATTTTCGTCCCCTCTTAACAGCGCTTCAATCGTAAGCGGGCGGCGGCGGCATATGGCGGCGCGCATCGGGATCGTGATGCAAGTCGGCCACGGACGACAACATATCGGCGGCCAAGTCCGATCAGAGCGCTCGTCTAATTCGTCATAGGAGTGCTCGTGGCGACCGCGTCGAGATCGTCATACGTAGCGAGCGTCGGCGATGGAGCCTGGAGCAGAAGCGCGAGATCGTCGCAGAGAGCCTTGGTTTGAGCCTGACCCGAACGGAGGTTGCCCGCGAATACCCGATCAGTTCCGGGCAGCTCAATACCTGGCGTCGGAGGCTTATCCGCGTGCAAACCTCGATCATCTCGCGCGCGGCGCCAAGGTTGCAAAGGTGGAGACAGAGCCCGCGCGCGGCACATGGCCGCCCAACTTGCTCCGGCCGCGGCGCCTTCGCCCTGCACGTCACCAACGCCGCCACGTCCCGATGGGCTGAATGATCGCGCTTGCGTCCTGGCTGCGCGTCAACCTGGCCTATAGCACGACCGACATGCACAAAGGCATGACGGGCCTTGCAATGCTGGTGCAGCAGACCCTGCCCGAGGATCCGTTTGGCGGTGCCGTGTTCGCCTTCCGTCGCGTTCCCGCAAGCCCGAACTCGCTGGATGAGTATATGGTCTCGCGCCGCCATTAACGCTGGTTCGACGTAGTTGCCCCACCCAGCCGGGATCTCTGCGCTCATGTGGCATTCCTTGTCGAGAAGCCCGGTGTAAAGCTCGACCCGAAAAGAAGAGAGCTCATCGACAATGTCCTTCTATCGGTTATGATGCACGTTGGCGAAAGCAAACCGGATGTCGCGAGCTGGGACGACGGAACCAGCGCAGAGCTAGTTGCAGCATCGCAAAAGCTGGTGCTTTACTCGTCTTAACATTGATATGGCCATTTCCAGAAGACGATTAGCGTGGCAAAGTTGTTCAAGCCTCCGTAGATACCCATCATCCCGAAATCAAACGTGCCGCGGCCCACGCCGTTTAACTATTTGGCGGCCAATTTGCGCAGCGATGTTGCGCTAGCCCTTAAGCCCAAGCTCTTCGAACGGAGCGGCCACACAGTTATGTGTCGCCGCTCCATCAGTAAGCAGCTAACCGTGAACCTTAAAGACGATCTCGCCCGCATCCAATGATGCCGGATGAGTAGTCGTTCCAAGCGTCAGCAGTGTGAGCGGCGATTGCCCTGCGACATCTAGTGAAAGCGTATGAGCGCTCGGGTCGTAGACCAAAGCAGGTTGCAGCAGGTTGGGGACGGTCCCGGTAGTATAAATGTTTACAGCTTTCCCGTTATCGACTTGTATGGCGCCGCTGCTCGCGAAACTTGCCCCCGCCGCCGCGACCTCTGCTTCCAACGCCGCGGCATCCAGCACGATTAAGGGCGCTCCCTCGCCTCCAGCGCCAGGCGCTGATTCGGTCACAGCGAAATTGTGACCTGCTCCAACATCGTTGGTTGAAATCGAGAAGGCGGCGGCCGCCTGCGTTTGGGTGGCGAGAAGTGTCCCGTCGCTTGCGTATAGTCGAACCGTTCCACCCGCCAAGCCGGTGCCTGAAAGGCTCAGCGTATCGCCGGTGTCGTTCACGAATACCGCGGTTGGTATGAACCCAAGTTGATAACCGTTGTGTGAGATGTTATCGGATTGCAAGGCCGTGAACTCTACTGGGGACAGGTCCAGAGCATCCGACATCATCGTCACGGAGTGACCATCGGTTTGAAACGCCGCACCCAAGTCTGCCACTGCCTTCAAGGTCGCCGCATTTGCGAAGTCGTTGCTGGCCAGCGTGAGGTGAAAGCCTCCCGGCGTAAAATGCGGAAGTTCGCTCAGGCGTAGAACTGAATTTGCGGAAACGACCTCGTCACTGGCTAACGTGACAACGCTCGCCATCGTTTCGGCAGCCAGGCTGGCGGCATTCAGCAAATAGGAGGGATCGTCCGAAATCGTCAGATCGTGCGTATCCGCAAAGTTAGGCAGCCCGACAAGGCTGGCAGCTGTTTGCGCATCGAGGGTTTCTGGCCCTGCGAGCTCAATGTGCACATGGGAGGAGAAGCCACTACTCTGGATGATCGAAGCGAGTTGGCCATCCAAAAGATTCGCCGAACTGTCAATGATCGTCAGTGGGACTGTCAGCTGAAAGTGAGGCATGGTGAGTAGACTCTCGGCATCGGCCGCGTCGGCGTGATCTGGACCAGCCAACAGAATGGTATCGGCACTCGCCAACCCTGCGGAGTTGCTTGGATTGAGCAAGTTGGAGGCAGTATCTTCAACAGTAATGTGAAAGCCGCCCTTGGTAAAATGTATGGCGGCTGACACTGAAGCCAGGGAAGCCGCCGTCAAGGCGTCGACTGTCGTATCTCCCGATATCGTGCTCGCATTGAAGGTGTGCAGAAGTGCGGTGTTGGCCGGGTTAGTGAGGGCGGCAATGGTGTCCAGGCCTACCAACTGAAAGTCTGCCTGCTCCGCAGCGTTCATTGTCCAACCCATGCTCGAAACGAGAGTGCGCAGGTTTGCGACAGTATCCGCCACATTGTGGATCCCGTCGATTGTCAAGGCGCCGGGAGAGATACCCTGGCCGTTCGAGTGGATAAGGCCTAGCAGTGTCGCCACCGTGGACCCGGTCAGCGGGTCAGTCCCGGCAATCTCCACCGTGCCACGTAAAAGAGGTGAGTTAACCGGCAATGCTGCGACATTGGCGGCCGTGTCGACGAGGGCAGGGGTAACAAGCTGAAGTGCTGCTGATGAAAGCCCGGCGAGTTGCGCCACCGAACCGGCGACGATCAGACGATAGCCGTTCAAATTCAACGAACCAGCCAGGTTTCCGAGTTCGTTAGCATCAGTTACGGAAATGGGCGTGTCAGCGCTCAACGAGATCGTGACCAGGAAACCGGCTGTATTGAAATTGGGTATGCTGCCCAAAACTGCGGCGGTCGCTTCGCTCACCGTCGCGTTACCGGACAATACCCAGCCGACGGGCGCCAGCGAGTGACCGGTCGATTGAACGGTCGCGTTGGCGGCGATGGTGGCGGCGGTATCTCGCACTGTTAGGCCGACGCCCGGTGCAACTGTTGCCTGCAAAGCCTGCAGGTCCGCCAGAGTTTGATCGCTGACGGGCCCGCTCGCATTGACGACCACGCCGGCGATTGCTCCGCGATTTGCGGTCAACACACCGAGCACGCCATCAATATGAGCAGCCGAGTCCGAGACGTAGAGCTGATTGGCCACGCCCGTTGGCGTGAGGGTGCTGAAGCCGGGTAAGGCAAACAGAGCAGCAGCGGCCTGTGCCGACACTGATACGGCGCCGTTGGTGGTCTTGAGATGGATGGCGCTGACGAGACCATTGCTGAGTGCGGCGGCAAACGCGGCTGTCGTGAGATGCTGGGCCGTATCCCAAACGACAACGCTGTGGCCATTCAGATTGAAGCCTGACAGGCTTTCGAGTGCTGCTGCATCGGCCACACTGACCGGACTACTGTCGGATAATAACGCACCATATGTATTGAGGTAGGCCAACGTTGCAGCATTTCCACCTTCGACCACTGCTGCGATCTGTGTTCCCGCGTCGATAACCGGAAGGCCGGACAGGCTTAATGTCGGAATGCTCAGAAGCGGCGTTACCAGATTTGCCGTAATGCTCGCATCGGTCAGTGTGACGTGAAGTTTCGCGGCCGCTGACAGCAGGCCGTTGAGGTTGGCGACAACATTAGCCGCTGAGTCGGTGACATGTACGGTTGAAATATCGCCGTCGCCGGCCAGGGCGGGTGCAAGTTGCGACAGGACGTTTGCGCTTCCCGTAACGGTTGTCACGCCCGGGTTCGTTATCGCGTCCAGTATGCTCCGATCCGCCTGATACTGGCTCGCCGTGACTGATATGATGGGAGAGGAATCGGTTAGGTTGATGCTGAACTGACCTGCCAACGCTGTCTGCAATGCGTCCAGACTTGCGGCAACGTGGGCGCTGGAGTCGTCGATAACCACCGATTGCGCCAGGGACCGCGTGGCCGCAGTAAGAAACAATGTCGCGGCGACCGAATCCTGCAAGATCAAGTCTTCGCCCCCTGTTTGGAAATTCGGTAGACTGGCCATGCTGGCAAGGCTAGTCGCATTGACGATACCACCCGCTGTCAACACAACGCCCGATATGACCGACCCCTCACTAAGGAGAGTAGAGGTCTGGGACGCCAAATCGGCGGTTATATGGGCGGCGGTGTCCGAAACACCGATTGCGAGATGAGGCCAGCCCGACGATGCGATCGTGGGTAAATCGGCAAGCGAGACACCTGAGACAGCAACGTGCGTGCCCGGTACGAGATGGCCAAGCACTGCGGCTAAAGCCGTATTACCCAATATAGCGACTGCCTGTGTGTCCGTCAGATCCAGAGTTCCATGAGTAACCGTGATTGCCCCCAAGAGATAGGCGCTTCCTGCAAGGACCGAATTCGGTGAGCTTAGGTCATCGACTATATTGCCCGTCGTGTCGCTGACGGCAATCGATATTGGCGCATGTGAAAGCGAGCTCAAACCGGAAAGCTGTGCAACCGAAGCTCCCGAGACGTTGAACATATGTCCGGTGACAAGGTCAATAAGTGAGCCCGCGCCGTCGTCGACATGCGGGGCAAGGGCTTCGGCGGCCGAAAGCGTAATGGCTCCACCTGATATATTGATGCCGGAAATCCGGCCGAGGTTACCGAGTTCAATGGTCAGATTGCTGACAACGTGAGCGGCGGTATCCGTAATGGAGATCGTGTCAGGCTCCACCGGAAGGCTAAGTACAGTCGTAATATCGGCAGCGGCGACGCTAGTCACGGCGAGGTGACCGCCAGTCGTTTTGCTGAGTACAGAACCCGCGCCGTCATCGACGTGCGGAGCAAGCAACTGCGCTTCGGTTAGGCTTATCGTCGAGTTGTCCGACACACCGATGGATATCAGGTGAGCGACATCCTGCAGCAGGCTTGACTGTGCAGAACCGAGATCGGCGGAAATGGCTGCGGCGGTGTCGTTTACGGATATCTCCGATGGCGATACCTGAAGTGCTGTGAGGCGAGGTAAATCAGCTACATTGGCATTGATGACATCGACTTGGGCCCCGCTCAGAAATGAGAGTGCGGAGTTTATCCCGTCGTCGACGTGAGCACTGAGGGCGATTGCTGCCTCGAGGCTGACGGGCTGGCCGTCCGTCGACGTGATGTTGATTATCTGAGGCAAGGCAGCCAGGATGGCCGATGCGTTTCCCTGTGCGAGATCGGCGGTGATGTCCGCACTGGTGTCGGCTATCGTGATCGCATCCGGCGCATGGTATCGTCCAGCGACGAGTGCAAGGTGCGCGACGTCCACGTTGGTGGCGGTAATGCTACCGCTGAGCTTCGCCAGCGCCGAATTCGGGCCGTCGTCTATTCCAGCGGTGAGAAGCGAGGTTTGGGACAGGGACAATGGCTGTCCGTCGTTCGTCATAATCTGGCTGATTTGACCGAGATGGGCGACGATGACCGAGCCGTCGCCGGCCGACAAGTCCGCGTTAATGTGCGCAACGGTATCAGCAACCGTGATCGTGTAGGGTGCATTGATTTTGGCCAGGACGGACGCGTTGTCTGCAAGGGTGGCTACCGACATGGACAGGGCGGGCGTGCCGGTATCGGTCAGCGTGATGGTCTGTAACCCAGTGATTTGCGTCAATGCCGTCAGACCCGAATTGACGTTTGCGGCCGTGTCCACAACCGTCACCTGTGAAGGCAGGGAATTCAAGGCCGTCTGCTGGGCGGTAATGTCGCTGGTGGAGCCCACAACCCGCACGGCTTGCAAGTGGCCATCCAAATTGAGGCGTGTGAGTGCCGCGAGATTCGCCGCAACTGCCGTGGCTGATCCCGCTACGATCAACGTGGTGCCCACGGTTAGACGGCTGTCGAGGGGAGCCAGCGCGGCTGCGGTGGTAACGGATTGTGTGTTGCCGTCTGTGAGGGTAATCTGCCCGATAACGGGCAGCATGGCCGCGAGTGTTGTCGCATGCGCGGCTATATCGGCCGCCGTGTCCGCGACTGCGATCGTGGAGCCGGCTGCAAGCGACCCTTGCACGGGGAACAGGGAAGCTGCGACCGTGGCCGACACGGATGCGCCGTCAGTCAGAGACACAACGAGCTGGCTGCCCAACGAGGACAGATCGGCAGCGTAGGCTCCTACGTTGGCCGAACTGTCGGTCACATGTATCGCGACGTGCGTTCGCAACGCGGCAAGGCCGGCGAGATTGGCGTCTACCTGGGCGGCGCTATCGGCGATTTGCAGCGCCGGACCGGCTAGTACCGCGGCGAGGCTGGAGAGCGAGGCGGCAAGTGCCGCGCCGACCGGGCTTGTATCGCTCAGCCGGATCGACGTGATCGCTTGCCCCAGTCCTGCAAGTGCACCGACTTGGGATGAGACATTGGAGGCAGTGTCGGTGATCGCCGCGGCGATCGATAGGGCGGCCAGTGCGTTGCTGGCGGCTACGACGCCCGCCGCGGTGTCCGTGACGCTGAGCCCAAAGCCGCCTGCCGAGAAATGGGAGCCGAGTGCCGCCAGCGATGTCGCGATCGCACCCGACACGGCACCGGACTGCGACAATGTGTAGCTCGGGTTAAGTGCGCCCCAGTTATGGGACGCCGCCGCTGCGAGATTTGCTGCGGTATCGACTAGGCCGATGCGTGCGGCCAACGCGATGCCGGCCGCATTGGCACTATCTGTGAGCGCAGCGTAGCTGTCCTGAACCAGCAATTGGTCGCCGCCCTGGAAACTGAGCACGCCAGTGGCGGACAGGGTTGCGAGCGCATTGGCAGCCTGGGCATTGATGGGACCGGAATCGGTAACCATCACCTGTGTCGCGACCGGTAAGATCGCGGCGGCAAAGGAGGCGACGTGGGCTGCTGTATCCGCAACGGTCAGTTGATAAGGACCGGCGCTGAAATGTGGAATGGATGCAAGCTGAGCCGCCACGGCGGCGGAAACTTGGGCGTTGCCGGATAGAGTGTCTTGATTGGCTGCTTGAACCAGCGGGCTGCCGGCCGATGCCGCCATGTTCGCAGCGCTGTCGATCACATCGACGTGGCCGCCGAGCGTGGCAAGCACGTTGGCACCGGCGGCGGTCAGATTGGCAACGGTATCGGCGATGGTGATGTGCGCGCCCTGAGTGGAGAAATGCGGCAGGCCCGCGAGTACCGCGGCCTGTGCCGCCGACACGGATACGACACTGCCGGTAGGCAGAAGCTCCAGCGTAGCCGCAGCCGGCCCTGCTTGGCCGAGGGAGATCAGGTTGGCTACGCTGTCCTGAACCGTTAACGAAACACCTTGCGCAACTGAGAAATTCGGCAATGCAGCAAGCGCAGCAGCTGTGCCAGCATTCACCGTGGCGCTGGTGCCCAATATCTCGACGTTTGCCAGGTCAAGCGCCGTTTCCGGCAGAGCGGCGAGATTGGCGGCCGTGTCTTGGCAGATCAGCGTGTGACCATTCTCGGCGAACTTGATGCCCAGGGCTGCAAGCTGGCCCAGCGTTGCAGCCGAAACCGATTGATTGCTGGAAAGCGAAAGAAGCGTAGCGGCGACCTGGATGCCATGCGGCAGGCCAAGCAGGTTGGTCGCTGTGTCGGTGACAAAAAGCTGGTGACCGCCGGTGGTGAACCCAGGTTCCGAAAACAGCGCCTGGGCCTGTTGTGCGGTGCAGCTCGCGTCAGCCGACAATGATGTTGCGGTGACTTGCGACAGGGCAGCGGGAGACAGGGCCAGGAGATCTGGCGCGGTGTCGCTGACCGTGATCGCGTGGCCGGCAGCGGCGAAACCCGGAAGGTTCGTCAGATTCGTAAGCTGCGCGGCCGTCACGTTGGCGTCGGCGGACAGGGCTGTCGTGTGAATGAGGCTGAGGCTGCCGGTTAGTGCAAGCAGGTTCGAAGCCGTGTCGGACACCGTGATTGCGTGCCCAGCCGCGGACGGATTAGGCAGCGCGCGAAATGAGAGGAACTGCGAGGCGCTGACGGTGGCATCGGCAGTGAGCTGGACAGCGGCAGCTAGGCTCTCGGCCGAGGACGGCAAAGCGACGAGTGCATTGAGGGTGTCGGCAATTGTCAGGCTGTGACCCGCCAATGAAAAGTTGCCGCCGAGTACGGCCCCAATCTGCGCGAGGCCTAGCGCGTTTTGCGCGGAGATTGTGGCGTCCGCCGAGAGCGACGCGGCACTCGCGGCGCTCAGCCATGCGGAGCTGGTCGCCAGGAGGTTCGCCGCCGTGTCGGAAACCGTCAGCACGGTGCCAACGGCGCTGGAGAAGCCTGGCAGGTTGGCCAGCGACGCAGCCGTAGCCGTTCCGACAGTGGCACTGGCGGCGAGCTGGGCATGACTGCCAGCCGCGTAATGGACCATCGGTCCGAGCAGCTGGGTGGACGTACCGGCCAACGTCCCGGAGGTGACCAGTATCTGGCCGAATCCATGGCCCAGTAAGCCGGTCAAACGCGGCGACAGGTTGGCGCCCGTGTCCGATATCGTCAGCGCATGTGCGGCGGGGTTGAAGCCTGCCAATGTTAGCAGCGCGGCGGCGTCTGCGGCCGAAATGGCTGCGCCGTCATTAGTGACGGTGAAGGTAAGTGCCTGATGCAGCTCGAGCGAGTCGAGCGAGGTTGCGTTGGTGGCAAGGTCGTGCGCGGCCGCAGCGATGTTCAACGTAGTGTGGCCGGGCGAGGGCACGAACATGAGCGTTTTGCCGTGTGTGATCAGGCCGTTCAGCTGTGTGGCGGGATAAGCGCCGAGCGAGCTGCCGTCGAGCTGGATGGTAACGGTCGAAAGTTGCGCAAACCAGGCGGGGTGCGCAGCCAGCATGCCGACGATCTGCGTGGTGGTGTCAGTCAGGTTGATGTTGCCGGAAGGGCTCACCAGGAAACCGGGCAGCGCCTCCAACCCAGCTAGCTGCGCGACTGAGAGTGTGCAGGCCCCTGTCAGTTGCAGCGCCCCCGTGGCCGCATGCAGCTTTGAACCGAGCGGCACCAAGGCGGACATCTGCGGAAAGGTCAACAGCGCAGGGCCGGAGACGGTGAACGAAGCCACCCGGGCGACCAGTGACGGATTTGGCAGGGCCGCGGCGATGTTTGCGCCGGTATCGAGGACCAGAAGACCGCTGGCCTGGCTGGCGCGTGCCTGGGCGATCGTCACGGTCTGGGGCTGCGTGCTCATTGAACGTATATCCTTTGCAAGCGTGACGATGCGGGCCCGGCCGGGCAGCCGCTTGCGTGCAGGATGGCAGCCGAAGATTGCAGAATGGTTAGGAGCGCGAGTGAAAGCGGCCTCGCGTGGTTCGCTCATAAAGAGCCGGTCGCCGTGCTCGGGGCCGGCCCGGCCGGCCTGATGGCGGCCGAGACGCTAGTCGGTCTCGGCGTCCCGGTCACAGTTTTCGATCGCATGCCGTCCGCCGGCCGCAAGTTCCTGCTAGCTGGCCGTGGCGGGCTGAACCTCACGCATAGCGAACAGCTCGACCGTTTTCTGGCACGTTACGACGAACGAAGCGGCTTCATGGCTCGCGCTGTCGGCGCGTTCCCGCCCGATCGGCTGCGGGCCTGGGCCGAGGCGTTGGGCCAGCCGACATTCGTCGGCAGTTCGGGCCGAGTGTTCCCGACCGGCATGAAAGCGGCGCCCTTGTTGCGCGCTTGGCTGCGGCGACTCGAGTCGCAGAGCGTGCGCCTGGCCACCCGGCATCGCTGGCTTGGCTGGACCGAGGCCGGGGGACTGCGGTTCGAAACGGCAGGCGGGTGGGCTGAGCGGCACCCGCCCGCCACCGTGCTGGCGCTCGGTGGCGCGTCCTGGCCGCGCATGGGGTCCGATGGCGCGTGGTTGCCGTATCTGCGGCAGCGCGGGGTCGAGGTTGCCTCGCTCCGGCCCAGCAATTGCGGCGTGGATGTTTCCTGGCCGCCCGAGCTCCTGGCGCGTGCCGAAGGTAGGCCGCTCAAGCGTATCGCGTTGGCGGTGGGCGAAGAGCAGGTCCGGGGCGAGGCGGTTATCACCCGGACCGGATTGGAGGGCGGCGCTGTATATGCACTTTCGGCGCCGATCCGGGCGGCGCTGGATCGGGATGGCACGGCATTCCTGCACCTCGACTTACGGCCCGATCTGCCGGCGTCCGAGCTGCAATCACGGGTGGACGGCCCGCGGCAGGGCCGATCGCTGTCCAACCACCTTCGCCGGGCCGGGTTCGACCCCGCAGCCGTCGCACTGGTGCAGATGGCGGCACATGCGGGCCGGGACCGCGCGGGGCTGGCTGCGCTGATCAAAAGCGTGGAGGTGCATGTCACCGGCCTGCAGCCAATCGAGCGCGCCATTTCGTCCGCCGGCGGTATCATAGCCGGCGAACTGGACGGCCGCCTCATGCTGCGCCGGTTGCCCGGCGTGTTCGTCGCCGGCGAGATGCTCGACTGGGACGCGCCCACGGGGGGCTACCTACTACAAGGCTGTTTCGCGACTGGAATGGCGGCAGGCCTTGGCGTGGCCGCGTGGCTGCGAGATCAGGCCACGGCCGCGATCGCCTCGCGGTAGAGCGCCGCATATTGCCGCGCGGGTCCGGCCCATCCCACCTCCTGCGCCATGCCACGGGCCTGGAGACTCGCCCATTCCTCGGGCCTCGCCCACAATTCGGATACGCGGGACAGGGCACTGCGTAAGCCGGCGGCGGTGACAGGCGCGAACTGCACGCCGGTGGCCACGCCAGCCGCCCTGGCAGCCGGATTGGCATCGATGACCGTGTCGGCCAGCCCTCCCACGCGGCTGACCACCGGCACCGCGCCGTAGCGCAGCGCGCAAAGCTGGGTCAGGCCACACGGCTCGAACCGCGACGGCACCAGGATCGCGTCGCTACCGGCCTGAATCAGGTGGGCAAGCCTCTCGTTGTAGCCGAGCTGTACGCCGATGCGGCCGGGCCGTGCGGCGGCCGCGTTCGAGAATGCCTGCTGCAAGGCCGGATCGCCCGAGCCGAGCATCACCAGCTGCGCCCCGATTGCCTGGACCGTCTCGATGTTATCCAACAGCAAATCGAGGCCCTTTTGGTCGGACAGCCGGCTGATCACGCCCAGCACCAGGGCCGAAGAGTTCCGCGCTAGCCCAAAACCGGACTGCAGGGCCGCCTTGCTTGCCGCGCGGCCGGAGACATCTTGTCTGTCGAAAGGTGCCGGCAAAAACGAGTCGGCAGCCGGGTTCCAAATATTGGTGTCTATGCCGTTTAAAATGCCGGACAGGTCGCGCCCGCGCGCCCGGAGCAGCCCGTCCAGAGGCGCGCCACCCTCGGGCGTGCAGATCTCGGCGGCGTAGCTGGGCGAAACGGTGGTGATCCGGTCGGCGTAGTACAGGCCCGCCTTCAAAAAACCGATGCCGCCGAAGAACTCGACACCCTCGGTGGTGAAGGCACTTGCCGGAAGGCCCAGTGCGGGCAGCAGTCCGGGCGCCGCCCAACCGTGGAAGGCGAGGTTGTGTACGGTGAACACGCTGGCCGGCCTGGGCGCGCCTGACAGCGCCAGGTAGGCGGGCGCCAGGCCCGCCTGCCAGTCATGCGCGTGCACCACATCCGGCACAAAACCGGGCACGGCGCCGCGCCCCAGCAGGTAGGCGGCGTGGGACAGGGCGGCGAACCGCACCGGGTTGTCCTGCCAATCCTGGCCACGCGCGTCTGCGTAGGGACCGCCGGGGCGTGCATAAAGGTGAGGCGCGTCCAGGATGAACAAGCGCATCGCCCCCGTGCGCACGGCCACCAGCCTGGCCGGGCCGCCGAAAAACCACGGGTCCGACCAGACCTGATCGCCGGATGCCAGTGGCGCCTCCAGCGTGGGATAACCGGGCACCAGGCTGTGCATGTCGATGCCGAGCGCCTCCATCGCGCGCGGCAACGCGCCGGCGACGTCCGCCAGGCCGCCGGTCTTGATGAGCGGAAAAATCTCCGAGACGACGGACAATACCCGCAGCCGCCGGTCGGGCGCCGCGGCCAGCGCGGGTTCTATCGCCGGCGCTTTCGTAGGCCGTCGGCTATCCTGGCGGCGATCAAGCAGCTGCCAGCACCTTTTCTGGCGACCTGGCGCTGGCGATCACGCTAGGACGGACCGCCATACGGGCGAGCCAAGCAACCAGCCCTGGATGCAAGGCGAGTAGCTCGCGGCCCTCCGGTGCGCGCTCGAGAAAGTCGACATGCGGCAGCACCGCAACGTCGGCCAGGCTGATCGTGTCGCCGGTCAGGAAATCAGCCCCGCCCCGCAGCGTGTCGATCACGCGCAGCACCGTCCGGGCATTGGGCAAGGCGCCGGCCACGGCCGCCTCGTCCACCGGCACCCCTATCCTGGGCGCGATCACCCGGTTGAAGCCGATCGGGCGGGAGACGTCGGGCCATAAATAATTGTCCACGATGCACATGATCTGGTCCATGCGCGCCGCGCGCTGCGGGTCGTCGGGGATCAGCGCCGGTTCGGGCGCTTGACGATCGATGTGGCGCAAGATGGCGTTGGTTTCGTGCAGGTTAAAACCGTCATCGACGATAGCGGGGATTTTGCCGAACGGGTGCAGCGACAGGTAGGGCTCCTGCTTGTGCTCGCCCAACTTGAACGGCGCCCAGGCCCAGGGCAGGCCCTTCTCGTCAAGTCCAATGCGCAACGCCCGCACGAAAGGGCTGCCGAATACGCCGTGAATGGTGATCATGTGTGCCTTCCGTTGTTGCAGGCGCACCTTTAGCGTAATGCGTCGATCATCGGCTGGGTGATCAGGCAGATGCCGCGCGGCGAGCGGCGAAAGCGTGCCGCATCATGCTCGGCATCCTCTCCCACCACCAGGCCTTCGGGGATGACCACGCCGCGATCGATCACCACGCGCGACAGCCGGGCGTACCGGCCGATCTGCACGTAGGGCAGCACCACCGCGCGATCAATGCAGGTGTAGGAATGTGCGTGCACGCCGGTGAATAACAGCGATTGGCGCACCTCCGAACCTGAAACAATGCAGCCGCCGGACACGAGCGAACTGATTGCCTGGCCGCGCCTGCCGTCCTCGTCATGCACGAACTTGGCCGGCGGCACGATCTCGCCATAGGTCCAGATCGGCCAGTTCTGGTCGTACAAATCGAGCCCGGGGACGAAGTCGGTCAGATCGATGTTGGCCTCCCAATAGGCATCGACCGTGCCCACGTCGCGCCAGTAGATCGGGCTGGCGGGTGAGGAGCGCACGCAGGACTTTTCAAAGTGATGCGCCACCGCGCGGCCGTGGGCGACGAGGTAGGGCACGATGTCGTGCCCGAAATCATGGGTGGAGGCGGGGTCGGCGGCATCGCGCCGCAGCACATCGAACAGGCGATTGGTCTCGAACACGTAAATGCCCATGCTGGCAAGCGTGCGGCCCGGCTTGCCCGGCATGGCTGGCGGGTTAGCGGGTTTTTCGAGGAACGACGTAATCCTGCCATGCGCATCTGTCGCCATCACGCCGAAGCCGGAGGCCTCAGCGCAGGACACCTCGATGCAGCCGACCGTCACATCGGCGTGCTGCTCGACGTGCTGCTGCAGCATCGGCTCGTAATCCATCTTATAAATATGGTCGCCGGCGAGCAGCACGATGTAGCGAGGCGCATAGCTCTCGATGATGTCGATGTTCTGGTACACCGCATCCGCGGTGCCCGCATACCAACCCGTCTCCGTCACACGCTGCGAAGCTGGAAGGATATCAAAACTTTCGTTGCGCTCCGGTCGGAAAAAGTTCCAGCCACGCTGCAGGTGACGAATCAGGCTATGGGCCTTATACTGCGTGGCAACACCAATGCGGCGAATCCCCGAGTTGAGAGCATTAGATAAAGCAAAATCGATGATACGGGATTTGCCGCCGAAATAGACGGCTGGTTTGGCACGAAGGTCGGTCAGCTCCATCAGCCGGCTCCCACGGCCGCCGGCCAGCACGTAAGCCATGGCATGCCTGGCGAGTGGTGCGTGTTCCAAACAGATATGCTCCCGTATCGCGCGAGACGTGTTGTTATGTGGCAGCGCGGTCCGAACGGACATTCCAGATTTCGGAAGCATATTCGCCGATCGTGCGGTCCGAGGAGAACCAGCCCATGCCGGCGATGTTGAGCAGGCTGGTGCGCCACCACTTGTCAGGGTTGCGCCACATCTGTGCCACATCGTCCTGGCGCGCGTTGTAGCTGTCGAAATCCGCGGTCACCAGGAAGCGGTCGCGCCGCAGCATGGTGTCGATCAGCTCGCGGTAACGGTCCGGCTCGTCGGGCGAGAATACGCCCGACGCGATCGCCTCGATCGCCTGGGCCAGCGCCGGCGAACCGGCCACGGCGGCGTAGCCAGACAGGTCGCCCCGAGTGCGCGCCGACACGTGTTCTGCCGTCAGGCCGAAGATGAAGATGTTGTCGGGGCCAACATGCTGGCGGATTTCGACGTTTGCCCCGTCCAGCGTGCCGATGGTTAACGCCCCATTCAGTGCGAGCTTCATGTTGCCCGTGCCGGATGCCTCCATGCCGGCCGTCGAAATCTGCTCGGACAGGTCGGCCGCCGGAATAATCTGTTCGGCCAGGCTGACGTTGTAGTTGGGCAGGAATACGACCCGCAACTGCTCCCGCACGGTCGGGTCGTTGTTGATCACCTGCGCCACATCGTGCACCAGCCGGATCACCTGCTTGGCAATACGATAGCCAGGTGCCGCCTTGCCGGCAAAAATCTTCACCCGCGGCGCGTGATCGCTCATCGGCTGCGCGCGGATGATGTTGTACAGGGCAACGGTGTGCAGAACGTTCAGCAGCTGCCGCTTGTACTCGTGGATCCGTTTGATGTGCACGTCGAACATCGCACCGGGATCGATGGCAATGCCCAGGCGGTCCCGCACCACGCGTGCCAGCGCCAGTTTCGCGACACGCCGCTGGTCCGTCATGGCGCGCTGAAGGGCTGGGTCATCGGCATGTTGCGCCAAGTCCTGCAAGCGGTCCGGATCGGTCAGCACAGCCTCGCCCAGAGTGTCGACCAACAGCCGGGTCAGGCCTGGATTGGCACGGTGCAGCCAGCGGCGGAAGGTGATGCCGTTGGTCTTATTGCTGATCTTGCCTGGGTAGAGCGCATGCAGGTCGGCAAACACCGTCTGGCGCATCAACTCGGTATGCAGGGCGGAGACGCCGTTGATCGCGTGGCTGCCAAGGAAGGCCAAGTGGCCCATCCGCAAGCGGCGGCCCTGGCTCTCATCGATCAAGGACAGTGTCGCAAGCTGCGCGTCGCTTGCATTGTGGTCGCGCCGCGCACGCTCCAGATGCTGCGCGTTGAGCATGTAGATGATTTGCATGTGCCGCGGCAGCAATCGCTCGATCAGCGGCACCGGCCAGGTCTCCAGCGCCTCGGGCAGCAGCGTATGGTTGGTATAGCTGAACGTGGCAATCGTCGTCCGCCGGGCGTCTTGCCAATCGATCCCGTGCTCATCGACCAGCAGCCGCATCAGCTCGGCAATCGCGATAGCGGGGTGGGTGTCGTTGAGCTGGATGGCGGCATGTTCGGCCAGGTTGTCCAGCCTGCCGTGCTCGCGCAGATGCCGGGCGACCAGGTCCTGCAACGAGGCGGATGCAAAGAAGAATTCCTGGCGCAGCCGCAACTCCTGTCCGGCCTCCAACTCGTCGCCGGGATACAGCACGCGGCTGACGGCTTCGGTGCGCACACGGTCGCGCAGCGCGCCCACATGGTCCCCGCGATTGAATTTCTCCAAATGCAGCGGCTCGGTCGCGCGGGCGGACCACAGGCGCAGCGTGTTGGCGTGATCGCCGCCCGCACCCACCACCGGTGTGTCATAGGCGACTGCTGACATGATCTCGGCCGGGTTCCAGGCATAGGCGGGGCGGCCGTGCGCATCGAATTCCGGGCGGCCCTGCGCATCGACCCTGGCCGCCACAGCGCCGCCGAAGCCGATCACGTAAACCACCTGCGGGCGCACGAATTCCCATGGATTGCCGACCGACAGCCAGTCCTCCGGCAGTTCGTGCTGCACGCCGCCGGCGATTTCCTGACGGAACAGGCCGTGCTCGTATCGTATGCCGTAGCCATAAGCCGGGATGCGCAGAGTCGCCATGCTTTCCATGAAGCAGGCAGCCAGCCGTCCCAGCCCGCCATTGCCCAGCGCCGCGTCCGGTTCCTGCTCGCGCAGCACGGCGATGTCGACGCCGAGCGAGGCCAGCGCCTCCCGCATCGGCTCCAGCAGGCCGAGGTTGCCGGCGGCATCGAACATCAGCCGGCCGATCAGGAATTCCAGCGACAAATAATACACCCGCTTGCCGTCCGTCGCCTGTGGCCGGCCAGACCGCAGCCAGCACTCGACGACGAAGTCGCGGATCGTGTGGGCCGCGGCCACGAACCAGTCACGCTGGCTTGCCTGCTGCGGTGTTCGGCCGACCTCGTAAGTGAGCTTTTCCAGGATGCGGGCGCACAAGGCGGCCGGATCGTGCGCGCCCTTGGGCTCATGGCCGGAGAGGTGCCGGTCGGGGGTGCTGACTTCGTCCAAGATCACGCCATCCTTGTGTCCGCCCCCAAGTATCAGAGAGTGGCGGCCATTGCAGCCTTTGAGCAATCGGTGCGCTCGCCGGGCCGGCACAGGGCGAGCACCGCCAAGGCGAGCACCGCCGGCAGAACGGCCCAGGGACTTCCGCGCAGCAACAGCCAGGTCGCCATCGACCAGCTCGCACTGAAGAAAAACCCCACGACGTTGACCAGCCCGCCCCAGCCGCGCCGGTTGCGCCGCAAATCCGTGCGCCGGATCGGGGCGGGGCGCCACAGGCCGAGTGCGAGGTTGCAGCCGACATTGCCGCACATGCCGGCCAGCATCGCCGGGACCGCTATCGGCAAAGCGGCGGCCAGCCCGCCCACCGGCAGGGCCATGATGGTGCCCACGCCCAGCCCTGCCGCGGCCAGCTTGGCGCGCTGCCGTGCCGCGGCGGACACCGGCGCGGTCTGCACCAACTCGGCCGCTTCATCGCCCATGACGGTGACGCTGATGAACAGCCGGGCCAGCTCGCCGGCGCTCAGCACGGGGGCCGCGCCCAGAAGCTTAGCATCGCCATGGCCCGCCCCGTGCCAAATGGCGGCCACCGCAGGCACCAGGTAAATGAGATAGTAGGCGGCCAGCCCGATCAGCCCCGGGAACCGGCGCAGGAGACGTACCTCCTTGCCCAGCAGCGCCGCCCAGGGGGTTTGCGCGAAGGCACGGCCATCGGCCTGCCGGGCCCGCGCGATATCGGTGCTACCGGCCACAACGGCCTGGGCGCCGGCCGCAAACCAGCGTTGCAGCGCCAGGCTGGTCACCAGGGCGGCGCCGATCGCCACCGCGCACAGCAGCGCCAGCGGCCCAGGTGCGCCCAGCAAAGCGCGCGCCGGCAGCCAGGCCAGCCCCGTCGCAGCCGCCTCTTGGGTGGGCGTGAAGCTGTGCCAGAACGCGTCGCTTTGGCCGGGCGGCAGTAGCGAGCGCGTCTGGCCCGACAGGAAGACAGCAGCCCCGATCACGGTCGCCAGCGCATTGGCCAGGCTGCGCGTCCGACGCACCCCGGCAACACGCAGCAACGCGAAGGTGACGGCAAACCCGCACGCCGTCACCAGCAGCGCCAACACCACTAGCATTGGCGCTACACCGAACAGGTCGCGCCGGCCGAGCAGCGCCATGCCGTCCGCCAACGGCACCAGCAACAGCAGCCAGTAGAGCGCGACCGACCCGGACACCGCCAGTAGCCGCACGGTTAGGATATGCCGCCACGAAACGGGGGTGGACAGAAGCCAGCCCAGGTCGGTCTTGTCGTCCAGCAGTTCGCTGGCCCGCTGCACCGCCTGGCTCAGCATCAGCCCGCCCACGAACAACAGGGCCAGCGTCGCCCCTAGCGCCTGATCAGCGGGCGGCAGGCTGACATGCCTGAACCCCACGGCCACCAGGTAGCCAATTCCATGCAGGGCGATCGCGACGGCTAGCAGCAGCATCCAGCCGCGCCGACCGCCGAACAGGCTGCCGCGCCAGACCAGCCGCGCCTCATGACGCAGCAGCAGCGCCAGGGTGGGAAGGAGGCGGCGGGTCACGCGGGCTCGGTCTGCCGCGTGCTCTGGCCGACCAGCTGCAAAAACACGTCCTCCAGCGTGAAGGTGTCGCCCGGGCCGGAGCCAGCGATGGCCCGCAGCTCAGGTAGCGAACCCACCGCCCGCATGCGGCCCTCGGCAATGATGCCGATCCGGTCAGCCAGGCGTTCGGCTACCTCGAGGATGTGCGTTGTCAGAACGATGCTGGCCCCCGCGGCCACGCGGGCGGTCAACAGGTCCTTCACGTCGCGCGCGGCCGCCGCGTCCAACCCGGTCAGCGGCTCGTCCAGGATAAGCAGGCGAGGGTCGTGGATGAGGGCGGCCGCCAGCACGGTTTTCTGGCGCATGCCCCGCGAAAACCCGGCGCAGCGGTCGTGGCGAAACGACCACAGCCCCAAAAATTCCAGCAGCTCCTGCGCACGCCTGCGGGCCAGGACGGGTTCGACGGACCAAAGCCCAGCGACGAACTCCAGGTACTCCATGGGGGTCAGCAGCTCGTAGAGCAGCGGCTCTTCCGGCAGCCAGGCAACCAGGCGGCGCGCCTGCAACCCATCCCGCAGCGCGTCGATCCCAAAAATCGAGATGTGGCCGGCATCGGGGCGCAGCAGGCCGGCGATCATGCGCAGCGTGGTCGTTTTGCCGGCGCCATTGGGGCCGAGCAGCGCGAAGAACTCGCCCGGCGCCACCGTCAGCGATAGCCCGTCCACCGCCGGACGCGTGAACGTCTTACGCAGGCCGGCGATCTCGATGGCGGGGGCGATCATTTCGGGATCATTGCATTTGGGGTGGTGGAACGGAAGATGCGCCGGAACAGATTACGAAAGCAGCAAAGCTTCCACGAGACGTGTGATGGCCGAAGCGAGGCGGCCGGCGCGCGTTGCATCGAAGGGTTCCGGGGCGGCTTCGTCCAGATAGGCCGACTGCGCCACCTCCAGCTGAATGGCGTGCACGCCACCCGCCGGATCACCGTAATGGCGTGTGATGTAGCCCCCGCGGAACCGTCCATCCAGGACTTGGCTGAACCCTTCCGGCGCGGTCGCCGCCTGCGCCCGGGCGATCAACTCGCGCGAAGCAGTCCTACCGCCATCGGTGCCGAAATTGAGCTCCGGCAACACGCCCTCGAACAGGCGGGGTATTTTCGAGCGTATCGAGTGACCGTCCAGCAAGCGCACCGCACCGTGCAGGGCGCGAACCCGCGCCAGCTGAGCCGCTATTGCGTCGTGATAGGGTTGCCAGAAGCGCGCGACACGGTCCCCGATCTCGGCCGCGTCGGGCCGCGCGCCGGCGTAGAGCGGCTCGCCGGCGAAACTTTCGGTGGGGCACACGGTGGTCTCCGCCTGTCCCGGATATAGCGCCCCGCCGGCCGGCGAGCGGTTCAGATCGACCACCGTCCGGCTGTGGGTGGCCACCAGCACCGTCGCGCCCAACCCGGCGGCGTGCGCAAAAAACCGGTCCATGTGCCAGTCCGTATCGGCCATGGCCTGGCCCGCGGGCGACAGGCGCGGACGCAAATGGGGCGGCAAATACGTTCCCGCATGCGGCACGCTGATGACGAGGCGGCCATCCCCCTCGGCCAGCGTGAACAGCGGCGGTGTCACACGAACAGCCCGTGTTCCGACAGCCCGTCCGCTTCGACCAGTTCGGTGGCCGCCGCGATGTCGGGTGCAAAGAAACGGTCCTCGCCATAGCTCGGCACACGCGCGCGTATGGCCGCCATTGCCCGCAACAGCGTCGGCGAGGTCACATGCGGCGCGTGGAATTCGATGCCCTGCGCGGCGCTCAACAACTCGATGCCAACGATGCCGGCGGTGTTGTCGCACATGTCGCCCAGCCGGCGGGCGGCGAAGGTGGCCATGCTGACATGGTCCTCCTGGTTGGCCGAGGTCGGCAGGCTGTCCACGCTGGCAGGGTGCGCGAGCGACTTGTTCTCGCTGGCAAGCGCCGCCGCCGTCACCTGGGCCAGCATGAAGCCGGAGTTGATGCCCGGGTCGGTCACCAGAAAGGCGGGCAGGCGGCTCATCGCCGGGTCGGTCAGCAGCGCCGTCCGCCGTTCCGATAACGCACCTATTTCGGCCAGTGCCAGCGCCAGTATGTCGGCGGCGATCGCCACCGGTTCGGCGTGGAAATTGCCGCCCGAGAGAACATCGCCAGACTCGGAGAAAACCAGCGGATTGTCGCTCGCCGCGTTGGCCTCGATTTCCAGCACCCGAGCGGCGTGCCGCATAGTGTCGAGGCAGGCGCCCATCACCTGCGGCTGGCAGCGCAGGCTGTAGGGGTCCTGCACGCGGCCGCAATCGACATGGCTGTGCCGTATGGCGCTGCCCTCCATCAGGCGGCGGAACACGGCGGCCACCTCGATCTGGCCCGTCTGGCCGCGGGCCGCATGGATGCGCGCATCGAACGGCGTGTCGCTGCCCTTCGCCGCGTCCACGGACAGGGCGCCCGCGGTCAGCGCCGCGCCGAAAATGCGCTCGGCGCGGAACAGGGCGGACAAAGCCAGCGCGGTCGAAACCTGCGTGCCGTTGAGCAGGGCCAACCCTTCCTTGGGCCCCAGTACCAGCGGCGCGAGCCCCGCCTGCGCCATCGCGTCCGTGGCCGGACGAGTACGGCCGCCCACCGACACGTCGCCCACGCCGATCAGGGCGGCGGACAGATGGGCGAGCGGCGCCAGGTCGCCCGATGCCCCCACGGATCCTTTGGACGGAACGCAGGGCAGGATACCGGCGCGCAAAAACGCCAGGATCTGGTCGACGACGGCAGGCCGAGCGCCCGAAAAACCCCGTGCCAATCCAACGACCTTCAAGACCATGATCAGGCGCACGATGTCGGGCGCCAACAGCGCGCCAACACCGGCCGCGTGCGACAGCACAAGACGGCGCTGCAGCTCGTCCAATTGCTCCCGCGCGATGGATTTTTGCGCCAGCAGCCCGAACCCGGTGTTGATCCCGTACACCGTGCGGCCGGACGCCACGATATCCCCGACCGTTTCCGCCGATGCCGCCATGCGCGGCAGGCAGGCAGGGTCCAGCGACACCGCCCTCCCCTGATAGATCGCGCGCAGCTCCGCAAGCGACAGCGGGGCGCCGCCGAGCGCCACCGTCATGCGCGGCCCAGCATCGGCAGGTTCAACGAGTGTGCGCGCGCGCACTCGATCGCATCGGGGTAGCCCGCATCGGCGTGGCGCATGACACCCGTCGCCGGATCGTTCCACAGCACGCGTTCAAGCCGCCGGTCGGCATCCGCCGTGCCGTCGCACACGATCACCATGCCGGCGTGCTGCGAATACCCCATGCCGACGCCCCCGCCATGATGCAAGGACACCCAGGTGGCCCCGCTCGCGGTGTTCAGCAGCGCATTCAACAGCGGCCAGTCCGACACCGCGTCCGATCCGTCGCGCATCGACTCCGTCTCGCGGTTGGGGCTGGCGACCGAGCCGCTATCGAGGTGGTCGCGCCCGATGACGATCGGCGCCCGCACCCGGCCGCTGCGCACCAACTCGTTGAACGCCAGGCCGACGCGGTGCCGGTCGCCCAGGCCCAGCCAACAGATGCGCGCCGGCAATCCCTGGAATTTTATGCGCGCCCCGGCATGGGCAAGCCACGTGTGCAGATGCGTGTCGTGCGGCATAAGTTCGGCCACCACCTCGTCGGTGACGCGGATATCGTCCGGGTCGCCGGACAGCGCCACCCAGCGGAACGGGCCTTTGCCCAGGCAGAATAGCGGGCGGATATAAGCCGGCACGAAACCGGGAAAATCGAAAGCGTCAGCAAGACCTTCGTCTTTCGCGACCTGCCGAATATTGTTGCCATAATCGACCGTCGGAATGCCGGCCCGGTGAAACCCCAGCATCGCCTCCACATGGGTGCGCATCGATCGTTTCGCCGCCGCCGCCACGCCCAGCGGGTCGGTTTCCCGGCGTTCCTCCCACTCCGCCACGCTCCAGCCCGCCGGCACATAGCCGTTCGTCGGATCGTGGGCCGAGGTCTGGTCGGTCACCACGTCCGGCCGTATGCCGCGCGCCAGAATCTCCGGAAAGATCTCGGCCGCGTTGCCCAGCAACCCCACCGAAAGCGGCGTGCCAGCCGCCCGCGCCGCCTCGATCATGCGCAGCGCCTCGTCCAGCGTATCGGCACGCGCGTCCAGATACCCCGTCTCTAACCGTTTCTCGATCCGGCTGTCCTGCGCCTCCACCGCCAGCATGGAGGCGCCGGCCAGTGTGGCGGCCAAGGGTTGCGCGCCGCCCATGCCGCCGAGCCCCGCCGTCAGTATCCAGCGCCCGGCCAACGATCCGCCGAAATGCTGCCGGCCGATTTCGGCGAACGTTTCATAGGTGCCCTGCACGATTCCCTGGCTGCCGATATAGATCCAGGAGCCGGCCGTCATCTGCCCGTACATCATCAGCCCCAGCCGATCGAGCGCCGAAAAATGCTCCCAGGTCGCCCAATGCGGTACCAGGTTGGAGTTCGCCAGCAGCACGCGCGGCGCCTCCGCATGGGTGCGGAACACGCCGGCCGGTTTTCCGGACTGCACCAGCAGGGTTTCGTCATGGCCCAGCGTGGTGAGCGAGGCGACAATCGCGTCGTAGCACGCCCAGTTGCGGGCCGCCTTGCCGATGCCGCCATACACGACAAGGTCTTCCGGCCGCTCCGCCACGTCCGGATCGAGATTGTTCATCAGCATGCGCAACGGCGCCTCGGTCTGCCACGACCGCGCGGTGAGCACGGATCCGGTCGCGGCACGAATGATGCGGGCGTTCTTCATAGAAAACTTTCTAATTGAAAGAAGTTCTTTGCTTCTTTCTTTCAAGAAAGAAGACTTTTCTTTTCTGAAGAAAAGAAGCAAAAGACTTTTACCTATTAGGGCGGGGGCTGGTACTCCGGTACGCCATCCTGCCATAGCAGGAAGGCTAGGGAGTTCCGCGTACTCCTCGTCCTGCTGGGCGCGCGTGGAGCCTATGCCGTGGCCGGCGTCGAATTCCACGCGGAACAGCACCGGACGGTGACTCGTCGTCGCCGCCTGCAATCTTGCTGTCATCTTCGCGGGAATCCACACCGTCACCCGCGGATCGTTGAAGCCGCCGGTCAGCAACACGGCCGGATACGGCGTGCCGTCCTTCACGTGTTGGAACGCATCCATCTTCAGCATCGCCGGAAACTGCGCCGGGTTCTTCACCGTACCGAACTCGGGAATGTTGGCCGGCCCACCCTCCGTATTCTCCTCCCGCGTCGTGTTCGTCGCACCCACCCGGATCAGGGCCGCGCGAAACAAATCCGGCCGCCGCGTGATGGCACCGCCGATGAGAATGCCGCCGGCACTGGTGCCGGTGCCGTTCAGGTGCGCGGGCGTGGTATAGCCGCGCCGCACCAGCTCTTCCGCGCACGCAATAAAGTCCGTGACCGTGTTCATCTTGGTCGCGATCTTGCCGCCATCGTGCCACGGTTTTCCGAGTTCGCCGCCGCCGCGCACATGCGCCTCGGCGAACACGCCGCCACGATCCAGCCAGGCTTGCACGAACGGCAAGAAAAACGCGTCGGACGAAATGCCGTAGCTGCCATAGCCGTCGAGCAGCAGCGGGTGGCTGCCATCCAGCGTGATGCCCCGCTTGGCCACGATGGTCAGCGGCACGTCCGTCATGTCCGGCGCGCGCGCCGAGGTTTCGATCGTGTCGTAGCCGGACACGTCGCGTGGGAAGCCTGGCACGGCGCCGATATCGACGACGCGGCTCGCTGCCGGATCGAAAGCGAACCAGGTCACCGGCCGCAACCAGGAGATCAGCGAGAACAGCGCACCCGGGCGGCGCGGGTCCGCGGCCAGGCCGCCTGGATCCTCCTCCGGCGGATTGATCGTGCCGGGATAGGGCAGGGCCACCGGTAGGGGCGCGGCCGCCCCTTCAGGCAGACGCATCAACGCCATGCTGCCGCCTTGCCGTTCGGCCACGTACAACCCGTCAGCCGCCGCCGCCAGACCCGTGAACACACCGCGATCCTGCGCCAGCACGGTCTTCGCCCCGGCAAAATCCGGTGCCCGCAAATCCTCCGAGACGATCTGGAAACGCGGCGCGTCGTGATGGGTCAGCAGGAACGCCGTGTCGCCGCGTATCGTCATCCAGGTGACGCCGTCCGCCTGGGTGGCCACCGCGCGCCATGCGGCACGGCCGGCGGCCACATCGGCCAGCTTGGCGGTATAGAAAGCCTGCTCGGGCGAGACGCCATCGGCCGTCCCGAGTATCGCGTGATCGGAACCGGGGGTGACGATCACGAAGGGAAACACCTGCGCCGCATGGAAGGCGAAGGGCAGGTGGTCGGCTTCCACGACCGTTGTGTCGGTGTCCGGATCGGTGCCGAGCCGATGGAGATAAACCCGCATATGCGCGAAATGTTCTGTCGCTGGCGCGCCCTGCGGCAGCTTGGCCAGGCGCGTGTGGAAAAAGCCGCTGCCGTCCGGCAGCCAGCTGACATTGGCGAACTGGGCCCGGTCGATCTCGTCCGGCAAGGTCGCCTTCGTATCCGTTCGAATGACGTGCAGCGTGCTGCGCTCCGACCCGCCGGACGACAGGCCGTAGGCGACCAGGCTGCCGTCCTGCGAGGGCGCGAACTGATCGATCTCGGCATGGGCGCCGGCGCTGCCCAGTTTTTCCGGATCGAGCAGCAGCGTTTCCTGGCCTGTGGCGGCGTCGCTGACGTAGAGCCGCGCCACCTGCGCGCCCGGCGGCCGCTTGAGGTAGAAGCGGCGGCCCAGCACGGGCGTAATATAGCGGAGCCGCGTTGCCAGCCCGCTGGTGGCCGCGATGTCGTCCCGCAGCTTATCCCGCCCCGGGATACGCGCCAGCACGGCGCGCGCGTAGGCATTCTGCCGCTCCAGCATGGCGCGGAATTCCGGCTCCGGCTCGGCCTCCATCCAGCGGTAGGGGTCCGTCACCTTGGTGCCGAAATAATCGTCGGTGACCACGGCTACGCGGGCGGGCGGCGGGGCAGGCGGCAGTGGCGGCGCAGCGCGGGCGCCCAGGGCGACGAGGGCCAGAGAAAAAAAAGTGCAGGCAAGCCGGCTATGCATGGGGCGCTCCGCTCAAGACCCGGGCGCAAACTGCACGTAGCCGCGAAAACTTGAAACGGTTTTTGGAGCATCACCCGACCGAACGGAATCGTTCGGTCGGATACGCGCCAGAACAATAAGCTAGAGCTTGGTCCGTGAGCCAATACGAGCGGATCATGCTCTAGCCGAAAGGCAGCGTCGCCAGCGCCCGCTCGTACGCCGCCGTAATTGCCCCCTGACGCACATGCTCTCCATCGCGCACCAGCCACGCCCCACCCACCATCACGTCGCCGGCCGGCCGGGGCAGGGCGGCAAACATGGCCGCATCCAGCCAGAAATCCGGATTTCTTACGCCTGCCACCTCCGGCGTGGGCCGGATCACCACAAAATCCGCGCCGCACCCGGCCCGTATGCCGCCCACCATGCGCCCGGACGCCTGCGCCCCGCCGGCGCACGCCGCCTGCCACAGCATGCGCCCAGTGTGGCCCGCCGTCCCGGCCAGCACGTTGCGCCTCTCGCTGCGCAAACGCTGCGTGTATTCCAGCAAACGCAGTTCCGAAAACGCGTCCAGCCCGACATGGCTGTCCGTGCCGATGCCGAACCGGCCGCCAGCCTCGACAAAATCGGGCAGGGTGAACAGCCCATCGCCCAGATTGCCCTCCGTGCTCGGGCACAGACCTGCGACCACCCCGCGCCCCGCCATGCCGGCGCGCTCCTCTGCGGTCACATGGGTCGCATGGATCAGGCACCAGTGCGGGCCGACGGGCGCATGATCCAGCAGCCAGGCCACGGGTGCCGCGCCCAGTGCCGCGATACACGCCTCCACCTCCCCGCGCTGCTCGGCCACATGGATGTGGAGGGGCGCGTCGAAATCCACGGTCGTCACGCCGCGCGCGACCGCGTCCAGCGAGGCAGGCGGCACCGCGCGCAGGCTGTGCGGCGCCAGGCCGAAGCGCAACTGCGGCGTCGTGCGCGCATGGGCGGCCGCCAGCATGGCCAGCGCCTCGTCCGGCGAGGTGCGGAACCGGACCTGGCCACCGGCCAGCGGAGCGCCGGAAAAATCGCCCGTCTCGTAGATGCCGAACAACAGGGAAAGTCCGATGCCGGCCTGCTGCGCGCCCTCTATCACCGCATCTGCCATGGCCGCGCGGTGGGCGTACGGCGTCCCGTCCGGCGCGTTTTGCAGATAGTGGAATTCGACCAGGCTGGTAAAACCGCCGCGCAGCAGCTCCATCCCCAGATACGCGGCAATCGGCGCCATCGTGTCCGGCTCGATCGCGCCGGCGGCCGCATACATCGCCTGGCGCCACGACCAGAAATCCCCACCGCCGCCCGCGAACTCCGTCCGCCCGGCGAAGCTGCGCTGAAAGGCATGGCTGTGCAGGTTGGTCATCCCCGGCAGCAGCGCGCCCGCCACGTGCTCGGCCGCACGGCCTGTCGAGATGCCGGTGATGGTACCCTGCGAGTGCGTGATCAATGCGTCAGGCAGCCATCCGTCATCCAGCAGCACCCAATCGGCGGAAAGTTCTTGCATCGCTCATGCCCGGAGTGACCTGAGGGCATCGGGCCATAGCGCGTCGAGCTTGCCTAGACCGAGACGAGCCGGTTACGTTCCCAAGGCAAGAACATAAAGTGAACACACCATGCTGCTGTTAGCGGAGCCGTGCTCGGCGCCTACTCCGTTTCCGGTCGATGCACCCCAACCGGAGCCGCCCGACACATGGCCGGGCAGCCTGTTCGCCGCGCATGGGTGTCGGTTGGGTTGGCTGCTGGCACACCTGGCCAGACCGATCACGTCAGGCGTGCAGCTGGCGCTTTTCTGATCGGGGCGTGGCCACCGCTGTCTCGCGCTCCTGCGCACTCGGCTCGCGCCGGGGATTGGGTTGTATCGCCGAGTAGCGCTCGCCTGTTTCGAGGCGGGTTCGCGGTGCGGTGGCCTTCCCTCAGTGCGCGGCGGGCCCTTTAGCTCCTGGGCCGGGTTTGTAATTCGAGAACAGGAACGTGATTGGCACGATGCAGAACGCCGCGATCGCGCAGATGTTGAACACGTCCGAATACGCCATCACGGACGCTTGCGTGCGCAGCGTTTGATAAATCAACCCCATCGCAGTATCTGCCGTGCCGGCTGCCGGGTGACCCATGTTGATGAGTGATTGCTGCGTCTGCTGCACCAGCGCCGTATAGGCTGGGTTGAGCGGAGAGAGGTGCTGCGCCAGATACGCTTCGCGCACCTGCGTGCGCGACGTGATCAACGCGGTCGCCACCGAGATGCCGACCGAACCGCTGACGTTGCGGAACATCGTGTAAAGAGCCGCCGCGTCCCCGTTCAGCTCGCGCGGCAGGCTGGAATACGCGATCGTGCTGATCGGCACGAACATGAATGCAAGCCCCACCGTCTGTGAAGCACGGATCAGTGCCATGCCGGTGAAGGTCATATCGGGTACCAAGTGGCTGGAGAACAGCAGCGCGAACCCCATGATCGTGAAACCGATGGTGATCAGGTAACGCGTCGGGAATTTGGGCAAAACACGTGTGACGATCGGAATGAGCATGATGATGACCACACCGCCCGGCGACAGGATCAAGCCGGACAGCGTGGCGGTATAGCCGATCACCTGCTGTGCAAATTGCGGGATGACCACCGCGCTGGAATACAGGATGAACGCCATGCAGGCGATCATGATGACACCCAGCGCGAAATTCTTGTCGCCCATCACGTGAAGGTTCACCACCGGGCGTCTTGCTGTCAGCAGCCAGCCGATAGCACCGACGATCCCCAGAAAAGCAAGCAGCACCATCACCCGGATAAACGGCGAATTGAGCCAATCATCGTCTTCGCCCCGATCGAGTGCGACCTGCATGCAGCCCAGACCCAGCGTGATCAGCGAAATGCCAATGTAGTCGATCCCCCGCGGCCGGCGGTTCTTGATCCAGGGCGGATCCTCCACCAGCGTCGCCACCCCGAAAAGCCCCAGCGCCCCCACCGGGATGTTGATAAAAAAAATCCAGCGCCAGCTGATGTTGTCGGTGATGTAGCCGCCCAAGGTCGGCCCCAGGATTGGTGCCACGATCGTGGCAATAGCGACCACACCCAGCGCCTTGCCGCGCTGCGATGGTTCGAACGTATCCAAAATGATCGATTGCTGGTTGGGTTGCAGACCGCCGCCGAAAAATCCCTGCATCAGCCGGAAGATGATCAGCTCGGGTAGCGACGTGGATGTCCCGCATAGGAACGAGCAGACGGTGAACATGCCTATGCAGATCAGAAAATATCGCTTGCGGCCCAGCACCTCGGACAACCAGCCGCTGATCGTCAGAACGATTCCGTTAGCCACCAGGTAGCTGGTCAACGCCCAGGTTGCGTCGTCGTATGACGAGGAGAGGCTGCCTGCGATATGCGGCAACGACACGTTGACGATAGTGGTGTCCAGCACTTCCATGAATGCCGCCACAGTCACCACGATTGCGATCAGCCACGGGTTCGCGCGGGGCTTCCAGGCCGCGTCCGCGCTGCCGCTCATTTCAGATCGACCTCGGGATCTACGGAAATGCCAAGCGGCAACGGCAGGTTCGGGTCGAGCCCGCTGTCGATGACGATCTTGACCGGTATGCGCTGAACGATTTTGACGAAGTTGCCGGTGGCGTTCTCTGGCGGGAAAGCGGTGAACTTGCTGCCCGAGCCGAGCTGGATGCTGTCCACATGGCCCGACAGCTTCAGGTGAGGATAGGCGTCCACGCGGATGTGCACCGTCTGGCCGGGACGCATGCGCGCCAGCTGGTTCTCCTTGAAATTGGCCGTGACCCACAACTCCGGGGACACGATCGAGAAAATCTGCTGCCCGGGCGTCACGTAGGAGCCCTGCTCGACATTGCGGCGCGTGATCCAGCCATCCTGCGGCGCGCGCACGACGCACCATTCCAGGTTCAACTGCGCCTGCGCCAGGTTTGCATCGGCCTGGCTGACCGTGCCGCCGATCTGTTTCACCTGGGCACCGGTTTGCTGAACATTGGGTTGCACCGGAGTGGCCTGCTCCACGGCCGCTTCCGCGCTGGCGACCTGCGCCTCGGCCGAGCGGAGCGCTGCCGTCGCGTAATCGACCTGTTGGCCGGTGGTCGCCGCCCGCGGCAGGGATTGCTGGCGCTTGTAGTCGGTCTGCGCCTTGAACAAGTTGGCCTGCGCGTCCAGCAGCTGCGCCTTGGCTTGCTGAAGGCGGGCCGGGAAATTGACCTTGGCGACTTCCAGGCCGCGGTTGGCCGCGGCCAACTGACCCTGGCTCGCCACCAGCAGGCCCTGCGCCTGCTCCAGGCTCGCCTGGTATTGCCGTGGATCGATGTGGATCAGCGGGTCGCCGCGGTGGACGAACTGGTTATCGTTCACATCCAGCGAAACGACCTGGCCGGTCACCCGCGGAGCGATCATCACGGCGCGTCCGTCCGTATAGGCGTCGTCGGTGGTCTGCACGTCCTTGGTGGACAACCAGTAGTAGATGCCGCCCGCGATCAGCGCGAGCAGGATGACGACCATGCCCAGCCGTACGAAGGGGCGCGCGCGCCGGCGCCGCTGCTCCTGCTTGCGATCCGCCTCCTCCTGCTTCTGGCGTTCGGCATCCTGCTTGCCGGATGCTTGCGGGGTGCCGCCGTCATCCGGCGGGCGGTTCTCTTCGTCAGCCATGCCCTCGCCTCACGTCTCTGACCGATCGGTTCGGTCAGCGACGTGGTGCGCGCGCCGACCACGGCAAGTCAAGCATGGCGGCGCGCAGGCAAGCTACGCCGGCACCTCCGCCGGCTGTGGCGTTTCGACGAAGGCCTGCGTGCGCACCAGGCGCGCATATAGCCCGTCGCGCGCCATCAATTCAGCATGAGTGCCCTGTTCCATCGCCCGTCCATCGGCCAGTGCCACCACCAGGTCGGCATCGCGTACGGTCGACAGGCGGTGGGCGACGATGATGGTGGTACGTCCGGCGCGCAGCCGGGTCAGTGCCAGCTGGACGGCCGCCTCGCTCTCGGCGTCCAGCGCACTCGTCGCTTCGTCCAGCAGCAGCACGCGGGGGTTGCGCAGCAGCGCGCGGGCCAGCGCCACGCGCTGCCTCTGGCCGCCGGACAACAGACCGCCGCCTGTGCCGACGCGCGTCGCCATGCCATCCGGCAGGGCGCGAATGAAATTTTGCGCCGACGCGGCTTCGGCCGCGTGCCAGATGTCGTCCTCGTCCGCAGATGGACGGCCCATGCGGATGTTGGCCTGAACGGTATCGTCGAACAGCAGCACGTCCTGCCCGACATAGGCAATCGCGTCGCGCAGGCTTGCCAAGGTCACGTCCCGCACGTCGGCGCCGTCCAGCAGGATGCGGCCGCTGGTCACATCCTTCAGCCGGGGCACGAGCGTCAATGCGGTCGATTTGCCCGCGCCGGAGGCGCCCACCAGGGCCACGGTCAGGCCAGGGCGCGCCTCGAACGTCAGCCCGTCCAGCCCGGTGCGTCCGTCCGGATAGACGAAACCCACATGCTCGAACCGCAAATGCCCGCGTCCCGCCGGCAGGGCCTGGGCGCCGGGCCGGTCCACGATGGTCGGCCGCTCGTCGATGACGCCGAATACGCGCACCAATCCGGCCATGCCCTCCTGCAACGCCGAGTTCAGCGCCCCGAGCGCCCGTACCGGCCGCGAGGCGAGCAGCAGCGCTGATACAAAGCCGGTGAAGTCGCCAAGCGTGTTGCCGCCATTGGCCGCCCGCCACCCCGCGAACCCCAGCACGGCCGCCACCGCCACCCCGCCCAGCACTTCCAGGAACGGATCGACGCGCGCCCGGCTGCGATTCATGCGCAGCAGCGAGCGGTAGAGCTGTTCGAAGCTTCCCCCGGCCCGCCGCATCTCGGCCGCCTCCAGCCGATAGGCCCGCACCGTGCGCGCCTGCGAGAAACTTTCATTGAGGATGGTCGCGGTCTCGCCCATCCGCTCCTGCATGCCGCCGGAAGCGCGGCGTACCCGTTTGCCGACGCGCTGGATCGGCACGGCGGCCAGCGGATAGAGCGCCGCCGCGATCAGCGCGAACTCCCAGTCCAGGTAGAACATCGTGGCTACCAGGCCCACCACGGTGACCACGTCACCCACCGCATTGACTGCGCGGATCAGTGCCTCGCGTACCGTCGTGGCATCGGTGGTGAAATGGGCGGCGATGGCGGCGGGGGCTTCGCGTTCCAGGGTCGCGAGGTCGCCGCCCACGAGTTGCGCGAACATGCGTTCCTGCAGCTCGCGGATGACCAGCAGCACCAGTTTCGTGACCAGCACCGTCTGGCCATACTGGGCGGCCGCCTTGGCCGACGTGATAGCCACGACGAGGGCCGGGATTTGATACAGGATACGGCTGTCGTGGGCCTCGAACATCGAGAGCGCGCGTTTGATGACGACGGGGTAGAGCGCGGTCAGCCCGGCCATCAGGGCAGTCAGCAGCAACACCAGCAGCAGCCGGCCGCGATGGCGCGAGATATGCTCGCGCCAGAGGCGCAGCGACATGGCGCGCGTGGTCGGTTCGGCGATGGCGGGCATGCTGGACGGGCTGGCCAGAAGGCTCAGCTCCCCGGCGTGTGGTCCGACGTGGCCATCAACGGCGCCCGTTCGGCGTCGCCCTGCTCGCTGCTGCGCAAGTGCCAGAGCCGTTCGTGGGAGGCCATCAGCGGGGCTACGATCGCCTCCCGCCGGTCCGGCTTGGGCGGCACCCGCAGCAGGACGAGTTCCAGCGTTTGAAGCAGGTCGCTGGCGACGGCGAGTTCGCCTTCGTCGCACGCATGGTCGAAGGCGGCCTGGATCTTGTCGCTGAGCCGGCGATTATAGCGCTCCTGATCGGCGCTGGGCGTATTGCTGTTCGACATGAAGCCAAGATGCCAGAAACGTGAGCAGCACGCCAGCGCCTAAATAGAAAAAGGCCTTTTGCTTCCTTCCCTCAGAAAAGAAGATGCTCAACACTTGCTCGGCTTGAGATCCAAAGCCTGCAAATGGCCGTCCATGACGAAATCCCCAAAGTCCATCGCCAGGCCGTCGGCCACGCCGTTGGCGAAATACTGCATGCCGATCTCGTAATCCGGCGTCTGGGCGTCGCTGGCGCGCGTGAAGAAGGCGATGTGCACGCGCCCGTAGGGCAGGGCGGACAGCGCCGGCCAGGTTTGCGGCGCCGGCGGGCGCCAATTCTCGATGGTCACGAACGTGTCCTGCGCGCCATCCGTCCCGGTGCCGTCGAACAGCGGAACGGACAGGAATTTCTTGCCCGCCGCCGCCGCATCCAGCAGGGCCAGCGTGTGAGCCTCGGGCAGCAACGTGCCCACCGGCAGCAGCACCTGCTTCTTCTCAGGGCCGGTGAAGTCCGCGTGGCCGCGGCCGCCCGAGTGTTCCAGCACGGCGGTGCCGTCGATCTGCTCGGTGGTCGCCTGATCGGTCACCTGCTTGGTGTGGAATTCCAGGTGCGTGCCGTCGTGGCTCTCCAGCGTCGCGTAGTCGGAGACCATGTGGACGTTCTTGCCGTCCTTGTTGACCAGGTCGATCACCAGATGCTGGGAGGTCGCCCAGGCGGTGCAGGTGTCGGCCACGTCGTAGGTCATGCTGCCATGGGCCTCGATCACGTCCTGCGCGTGGGCGCGGTCCTGGGTCAGCACATAGACCGCATGGTGCGCGGCCAGGCTGGCGGCCGTGGCCGGCGCGCATGCCAGGCCAAGCAGCAGGGCGGGGATGGCATGGCGCATGCGCGAGGCGGCTCCTGGTCGGTTATCGGTGTTCGGTCGTCGGTCGTCGGTCGTCGGCATGGATTACGATGCGCAGGCGCATCTGGACATGGGGGCTGGCGCTGGTCGGCGCCAGACGGGGCGCAACCCGGCGGGGCCGGGCCGGCTTTTGGCTGGATGACAGACGAGGCCAGTTGGGCGGAGGCGGCGGTCGATGCGGGGGCGCGGGCCTATTTCGCCGCCCGCCGCGCTCAGGTGGCGCCGTTCGTGGACAAACATTTTTCGTGGGCCGGCACGCTGCGCCTGCATCGCGCGGCCATCGGCTGGGACATCCTGCGCGCGCCGCTGAACCTGTCGCTGGCGGTGCCCCAACTGCTGTTGCAAGCGCTCGGCCGGTTGCTGGGGCGGCGCTTTCCGCGCGCGGGGGGCCTGCTGCGCCGGCCGATCCTGCTGCGCACGGCCGTGGGCCGCCAGCTCGAATGGCTGATCGTGGCCGAGCTGCTGGAGCTGCCACTGGTCCAGGGGCGCCGCCGGTCCGACACGGACGCATTGGCATCCGCCATCCTGGCCGGGCCGGATGTGGCGCGCCTGCTGGACCAGGCCGGCCGGCCGGCGGCCGACCCGGCGTTCCGCGCCAAGCTGGCCCACGCCATGGCCGAGTACGGCGTGACCCGCGCCGCGGCGTCCGAGATCACGACGGGGCTGCTCAATCTGGGCGCGGGGGGGCTGGCGTTGCACAAGCTGACGCCAGGGGCAGTCACGCTCGGCCCGGCGCTGGCGGGCACGTTGGCCCAGCAATCGGCGTTGGCCGCCTTTCCGCTGGGCGGCTGGCTGGGCGGCATCTGGTATGGCTGGTTCCCGGCCCACGCCTCCGGCGGCTTCGTGACCAGTGTGACGACGGGGCTGATGCTGGGGGCGACCGTGTTCGCCGCCTTTGCCGGCATTGTGGCGGACCCGGTGCAGCGCGCGCTGGGCCTGCACCGGCGGCGGCTGACGCGCATGGTGGATGCCCTGGAACGGCAGTTCTTCGACCAGGCGGCGCCGGGTTTCGCGGTGCACGACCATTACGTGGCGCGGCTGCTGGACGTGTTCGACATGGTCGGGGCCGTGGTGCGCCTCGCGCGGCTGTGAGGTTTCGGCCGGAACCGATGGCGGCACGCCGTCTTTGCAGGGGCAGCGCGCCGCAGTCGGGCGGCGCCCCTTGGAACACCACATATGACAGCAGCCATCGGCTACGCCGCCACCCATTCCTTCACCCGCCTCAAGCCGACCAAATTCGAGCGTGACGACCCGAAGGCGAACGAGGTGGATATCGAGGTGATGTTCTGTGGCGTGTGCCATTCGGACATCCACCAGGTGCGCAACGAATGGGGCAACACCGTCTATCCGTGCATGCCGGGCCACGAGGTGGTGGGCCGGGTGACGCGCGTGGGCGCCGGCGTGTCGCGGCACAAGGTGGGCGACATCGTGGGCGTGGGCTGCATGATCGACAGTTGCCGGCAGTGCGAGCCGTGCCGCACGCACGAGGAAAACTATTGCGAGGGCGATAATAGCTGGCTGGCCACCTATAACGGCCCGATGATCCCGAAGGCGAAGGCGCCGGATGGCAAGAACATGTATGGGCGCGACAATACGTATGGCGGCTATTCCAGCTCGATCGTCGTGGCCGAGGATTTCGTCCTGAAAATCCCGGGCAAGCTGAAGCCGGAAGTGGCCGCGCCGATCCTGTGCGCGGGTGTGACGACCTATTCGCCGATGAAGCATTGGGGCGTGAAAGCCGGCGATCATGTCGGCATCGTGGGCTTCGGCGGCCTGGGCGACATGGCGGCCAAGCTGGCGAAAGCGCTGGGCGCGCATGTGACCGTGTTCACGCGCACCAAGGAAAAGCTGGATGAGGCGAGGAAACTCGGCGTGGCGGCGGTGCTGGAGAGCGACACCGACGCGCAGGCCAAGCTGAAGGCGAGCTTCGATTTCATCCTGAGCACCGTGCCGGAGAAGCACGACGTGAATCCGTATGTGCAGATGCTGAAGCGCAACCGCACTTTGGTGGTGGTCGGCGCGCTGGAGCCGCTGGCGCCGGTCAACAACCAGGAATGCGCGATGCATCGGCGCAGCGTCGCCGGCTCGATCATCGGCAGCATCGCGGACACGCAGGAGGTGCTCGATCTGTGCGCCGAGCACGGGATCGGGCCGGACATCCAGATGATCCCCATTCAGGAGATCAATCATGCCTACAAGAAGGTTGTGGATGGTGACGTGAGATTTCGGTACGTGATCGACATGGCGAGCTTGAAGGAGGAGATGGCGTAGCGGCTCGCCCTGGGGCGTTCCCGGGGATTTCGCGCACGACGAATCCCCGCATCGCGCGCGCTGCGCGATCCGGGTGATGTGTTCAGGGATTTCCGGGTGGCTTTCGGGGCGGCGTCGTGTGTGGGCCGGGCGGATCAGCCCGGTTTCGGCGGCGGGCGCTTTTCCGGACGGATGGCTGGGCCTGGGCGGGTACGCTCGGGCGGTTTGGGCGGCACGGCGAGGGCGTCTGTCCGGCGGGGCGGGGGGAGACGCTGGCGGCATCTGGTCGCTGGCTGCGTCGAGCCGATCGCGGATGTCGACGAGGATTTCCTCGGGCGAGCGGTGTGCGTCCGTGGCCAGATCGTTTTGCAGCCGCTCGTGATACAGGCTGGTGCCGTCGCCGGGCTCGCTTGCGTGGGATCGGGCGCCGGATTTGGGGGCGGCGTCCGATGCGGTGGTGCGCGCCGGGGGCGGCCGGTCGAAGGCGCCGCTGTCGAGCCGGGCTTCGAGCAGGATGGCCTTGCGGACGCAGCGGGAGAAGCTGTCGAACAGTTCGGCCGCCGTGGTGTCACGCGCTGGCGGCTGGCTGGGCGGCATGTATTGGCCCGGCGGCACTGGGCGGCGCTCGGGGCGCTGTCAAGGATGGCCGCAGGCCACCGCGAAGCGGCGCGTAGCGTCCTTGACGGGCGCGAGCACGGCGGCAGGATCGGTTACGGAGGGTGTCGAGGGCATTGCGCAGGTGATGGCGAATTGTTCGCTTGGCCGGGTCGGTTGGTGAGAGCCGTAGTTTGCGCGCTGCTTGTGATGCTCGTGCGATGGGGTAGACGAAAGCTTGTCTACCAAACAGCGTTGCGCCCATAATTGGGATCGATGGGTTGCTCAAGCGCAACCCATTCAATGCCTTGCTCAATTCGCTTACCCGGGTCTGAAAAGACGATGAGGTGCGAACACTCACTCTATCCAACAATTTGTTATTTCACGACTTACCAGGAGATTGGGCGTCCGTCTTGGTAGGCGCGTTCAACGCGCGTATCTTAGTCGGTGGCTGTTGTGTTAGTGGATTCTGAACGAGTTGATTGTATCAGTACGTCGTCGCCCAAACCAAGAACGCAACTGCCAGTCCTCCTGCGACTGTTTGGTTGAAGGTGCTGTATCGTTCAAAGATGCTGCTGTAATTCCGGGTCTTGTCCAAAAAAATGCGCTTCTTACCCCAGGAAGTCGAGAAGAAACACCACATGCCGAATGCCGTTGACATAGCAGTGCCAACGTAAATGTGGGCCGGAACGTTCTTGGCAAGAAAGAAAATCCCAATTAGGACTCCAAACAAAGCTGAAATGGCTGTATCATCAAAACGGAGCTGTCCAAGACTAGGGTGTCTCACTGTCGGTAGATAATCTACAACACGGAAGTAGCTTTGAAAATGCGTGAACGTCGTGCATCTTGCCTCGACAGTCACAAACTTGCCGCTGAAGTCAACGCTGAACCTCCCCGTCCAGTCATCGCTGACGCGGCCGGTCAACCTTAATCTAAACAAAGATCGGCGAACGATTTCTGAGGACACCTCATTAAGCTTTCGAACTCGGCACCAGCAGCAGAAATAGTTATTTTATCAAAATTTTCCATAGATTTCACAAGCGACTCAATGTCGTCCTTGTAAACGACTCCTCGTGCGATCTGCTTCTTTAGAAGAACTGGGTCTTGAGACATCGTGTCATACACATGAAAGATCGACAAGCTTGGTTTGCACCGACAAACGGGCGCGAGTATAAAATGTATTTGCAACTGATTTCAAGCCAGCACGCGTAGGGCGGAAAAGCGAAGCGCCTTCCGCCATCGCCCAAGTGGGTGCCATCATACCAAATGCGGGACGATCGCCGAAACTGTGTGCCAGGTGCATCCCTTTCTTGGACAATCCGCTTTCCAGCCGCGAAGTGATAGTTGACGCGGCGCCTATCCATCGCCCGACCTGTATCGGCGGGCCAGGCGGGCGATGGCACTTCTCTGCAATGTAGGGCGTGCGTGCGGTCATCACCGCAATGGCGGAAGGCGCTTCGCTTTTCCGCCCTACGAGTTTGCAGGATGGAGGTGCACGTCGAGAGCGTGTGGCGACGATGTTGCGACCGGCGGGTCGGCCCGCGTAGGGCGGAAAAGCGAAGCGCCTTCCGCCATCGCCCAAGTGGGTGCCATCATACCAAATGCGGGACGATCGCCGAAACTGTGTGCCAGGTGGACCCCTTTTTGTCTGGACAATCCCCTTTCCAGCCGCGAAGTAATAATTGACGCGGCGCCTATCCATCGCCCGACCTGTATCGGCGGGCCAGGCGGGCGATGGCACTTATCTGCAATGTAGGGCGTGCGTGCGGTCATCACCGCAATGGCGGAAGGCGCTTCGCTTTTCCGCCCTACGAGTTTGCAGGATGGGGGTGCACGTCGAGAGCGTGTGGCGACGATGTTGCGATCGGCGGGTCGGCCCGCGTAGGGCGGAAAAGCGAAGTGCCTTCCGCCGTCGCCAAAGTTGGTGCAAGCATACCATATGCCGGACTACCGCCGAAACCGGGTGCGCGGCGGCACCTATTTCTTTACGGTCAATCTTCTCGACCGTACAAGCACCCTGTTGGTCGACCGCGTGGCAGATCTTCGCGCCGCGGTCGCCGCCGTTCAGGCCAGGCACCCCTTCACTATCGACGCTTGGATCGTGTTGCCCGACCACATCCATGCCATTTGGACGTTGCCTGACAGTGACGATGACTTTTCGGGCCGCTGGCGCGCCATCAAGAAGGGTTTTTCCAAATCGATACCGGTTGGTGAGCGCCGGTCCGCGGCAAGGGTGCTGCGGGGTGAGCGAGGCATTTGGCAGCGGCGGTTTTGGGAGCACACCATACGCGACGAACAGGATTACGCCGCGCATATGGACTACACGCATTTCAACGCGGTCAAGCATGGGTTGGTAACGAGCGCCGCCGACTGGCCGTTTTCGACGTTCCGGCTTTGTGTTCGGCGTGGAATATATCCGGTGGATTGGGCGGGGGCGGGGGGTGCGGATTTGCGGGACGCGGGCGAGTTGGGCTGACCTGGTGATGGCGGAAGGCGCTTCGCTTTTCCGCCCTACGAGCTCCGCGTGCAAGCCTGACGGGGTATGGTAGGGCTTGCCCATGACCCCCGCCGCCCGCCTTGCCGCCGCCATCGATCTTTTGGAGGAGATCGACTCGTCCGGCCGCAAACCCGCCGATGCTACTGCCAACGATTTTTTCCGCGCCCGGCGCTTCATCGGGTCCGGGGACCGGCGGGCGGTGTCGGATCGGGTGTGGGGGGTGCTGCGGAGCCGGCGGCGGTTGTGCTGGTGGCTGGCGCGGGCCGGGGCGCATCCGGCGGCGCGGCTGCTGGTGGGGGCCAGCCTGCTGCTGGAAGGCTGGACGATGGAGGGGCTGGAGGAGAATTTTTCCGGCGGCCAGTTCGCGCCGGCGCCGCTGGCCACCGTGGAGCGCGACGTGCTGCGCCCGCTGGCCGGCCGCACGCTGGACCACCCCAGCATGTCCGAGCCGGTGCGGCTGGAAATCCCGGACTGGGTGTTTCCGCACCTGGTGGAGCGGTTCGGCGACGAGCTGGCGGCCGAGATGGCTTCCATGGGCGAGCCGGCGCCGCTCGACCTGCGCGCCAACATCTTGAAGGTGACGCGGGAGGAGGCGCGGGCGGCGCTGCTGGCGGAGGGGATCGAGGCGGCGCCGACGCCGCTCTCGCCCTGGGGCTTGCGGGTGGCGCATCGGCGCGCCGTCACGTCCGGGCCCGCCTTCCAGACGGGGGCGGTCGAGATCCAGGATGAGGGCAGCCAGCTTGTGGCGCAGCTGCTGGGGGCGGCGCCGGGCATGCGGGTGGCCGATTGGTGCGCCGGGGCGGGGGGCAAGACGCTGGCGGTGGCGGCGCTGATGGAAAACCGCGGCCACATCGTCGCCTGCGACACGAGCGCGCCCAGGCTGGATGCCGCGGTGAAACGCCTGCGGCGCGCCGGCGTGCACAATGTGGAACGCCATCTGACGGTCGAGGGCGACAAATGGGCCAAGCGGCGCGCCGAAACGTTTGATCGGGTGCTGGTTGACGCGCCCTGCACCGGCACGGGAACATGGCGCCGCAACCCGGATGGACGCCTGCGCCTGACCGAGACCGATTATGCCGAGCTGGTGCCGAAGCAGGCGCGCATCCTCGATGCGGCGCAGCGACTGGTGCGGCCCGGTGGCCGGCTGGTGTATGCCACCTGCTCCATCCTGCACGGCGAGAACGAGGCGCAGGTGGACGGATTTCTGGAGCGCCACCCTGCGTTTTCCACGGTGCCGGTGAGCCGGGCTTGGACGCTGGAGGCGCCCGTTCCGTGCCCCGACCCGTATCTGGTGCTGACCCCGCGCCGCCACGGAACCGATGGATTCTTCGCCGCCGTGCTGGAACGGCGCGCCGCATGATTTCGGTGCGACGGGCCGAGCTGACGGATGCCACCGCGATCGGCGCGGTGCACGTGTCCGCCTGGCGCAGCACGTATCCGGGCATTCTGCCGCCCGACTATCTGGCGCGGCTGTCGCCCACCCGCATGGCGCTGCACTACCGCGCGGCGATCGCGTCGGGCGCCACCGTGATGGTGGCGGCCAGCCGCGGGCAGGGGCCGCGCATCGTGGGTTTCACGACGGCCGGGCCGCCGCGCACGCGCGGGCTGGGGGATGCGGAGGTGGAGACGCTGTATGTGCTCGACGATTGGCGGGACCAGGGGCTGGGCCGGCGGATGATGCGGGCGGCCGCCGCGCAGTTGCAGGCGCGGGGGTGCGGGTCGCTGTTCGTGTGGGTGCTGCGCGACAATCCCAGCCGCTGGTTCTATCGCCATCTGGGCGGCCAGCCGGCGGCGGAGGGGCAGACGAAGGTGGCCGGGGTGGCGCTGCCGCAGATCGCCTATGCCTGGGACCCGATCGACCGCTTGCTTGCCGCCGAGGCGCCCAGTTGATTCCCCGACCGCGCCGGGGCAGGGTCCGCGCGGCCCGCACATAAGAGGAACACCCATGCTTGCCCGCACGGATCTCGACCCGCAGGAGGCGCTCGTCTGCACCATGGTGCTGGTGGCGGCGGCGGAGACGCGCGGCATCACCGATCGCGAGATCGGCGTGATGGCGACGCTGGTGCAGACGCTGCCGGCGTTCGAGGGGTTTTCCAACGACCAGTTGCAGCACGCCATCGACGCCACGGTGCAGTTGCTGCGCGAGGACGATGGGCTGGCCCATGCCGGCCGCCTGATCCGCGATGCGCTGGAGCCGCGCCTGCGGGAGACCGCCTACACGCTGGCCTGCGAGGTGATCGCGGCCGACCGGGTGCACGGGCAGGCGATCCTGCAGATGCTGGAGTTCATCGGCGCCGAGCTGAAGCTGGACACGCTGGTTGTTTCCGCCATCGAACGCGGCACCCGCGCCCGCTACCAGCGCATCGAGCGTCGTCCAGCCGCGTAGGCAGTCCGGAACACCCTGCATCCGGCCGCGTTCTGTCGGCCAACCTGTGAGGGATGCAGACGATGCCCAGCGACGTGAACCAGCCCGCCAGTCCGAGTCTGGCCGACACCATCCAGGAGGTGCAGGGCATTTTTCCGAGCGACGCGGCCTTGCAGGATGCGGTGGGGCGGCTGACCCGGGCCGGTTTCGATCGCGCCGCCATTTCGTTGCCCGCGGCTAACCCGAACGCGGAGGACGCCACCCCATCGGCCGGCGCGGAAGACCCGATGACGGAGGACGACACGCGGCAGGCGCGCACCTTGCAGAGCAGCATGGCGGCCACCGCGGGCGCCTTCGTGGCCGCTGGGGTCACGGTCGCCACGGGTGGGGCCGCCCTGGTAGCCGCGGCCGCCGCGGCCGGTGCGGGCCTGGCCGCGGGTGGTGCGGTGCAGGCCGCGCGCGCCGTGTCCGACACCGCCCAGTCCAACGCGCGCGACGCTTCGGCCGCCGCCGGTCAACTCGTGCTCTCGGCCACCGCCCACGACCCGGACGCGGTGATGAAAGCCACCATGGCGATGCAGGCCGCCGGCGCCACACGCGTGGAGACCGTCACCCGCACAGGGGGCGCCCTAAATAGATAAAAGTCTTTTGCTTCTTTTCTTCAGAAAGGAAGAATCTTCTTTCTTGAAAGAAGCAAAGAACTTTTCATGATTGGCCCGTGCCTCCCAGGATGACGCGCGGTCTTGGCACGACTGCCAGAAGGGCCGGTACGAATAGGAGCGTGGTCAGGACGGTGCAGGCGAGGCTGATGAGCAGCAGTGTGCCCATGCTGGCCGTGCCTGGATGGGCGGAAAGGGCGAGCGACCCGAAGGCTGTCCCGGTCGTCAGCGCCGAGAAGATCACCGCCCGCGCGGTGGCCGACCCGAGGAAGCGCGTGATGCCGGCGCGCCAGTTCATGACGAAATAGATGTTGAACGAGACGCCGACGCCCAGCAGCAGCGGCAGCGCGATGATGTTGGCGAAATTGAGGCTGATACCCAGGCTGCGCAGCACGAGCACGGTGAGCAGGGCGGAGACCATCAGCGGCGCCATCACCAGTCCCACGTCGAGCGGGCGGCGCAACGCTACCGCCAGGATCAGCGCGATCGCCAGGATGGCGCTGCCGGCTGCGATCCGGAACGCGCCCACGATGGTGCGCGCGCTCTGCACGATCCAGACGGCCGATCCGGTCGCCTCCGGCAGAATGCCCTGCACCTGGGCCGCGAATGTCCGGATCGACGCACTGTCGTTCACGCCCCGCCGTGGCAGAACTTGCAGGCGCGCCCGCCCGTCCGGCAACACCCAGTCGCGGGCCAGGTCTGCGGGCACATCCGCGCGCATCACCGGCCGTGCGGACAGTGCCGTGCGCAGTCGCTCCAGCTGCATCGGCAGGAACGCCACCAGCGCGTCGTTGGCCGCCAGCAAGATCGCGTCCGGCGCCGCACGCAACCGGTCCAGATCCGCCGCGATCGGCCGCAAGGGTGTGGCAGCTGGCAGGGTGGGCAATATCGCACGCAACGTATCATCGAGTGCCACCGTCGCGCGCCGCAGATCCGCGGGGCCGACACGCGGCACATGCGGCGGCGGCGTCAGTGTCGGCGTCAGAACCGCCCCTGCATCGGCGATCGCCGCCAGTTTCGCCGGCTGGTCTTCCGGAATGAACGAGGCCAGCGACAGCACATCCTGCACGCTCGGCAGCGCCTGCAGCCGCGGCGCCACCGCCCGCACCGCATCGAGCGAGGGCAGCAGCGCCTCGGCGGTGTAGGGGTTGGTGACCGGCTCATCCATCAGATCGTGCAGTGTGGTGACCGCTTCGGTGTGCTGGTTTTTGGTATGCAACGGATCGCCATCGAACGGGATCGAGGCCGTCAGCACCAGCCCCGCCAGGGCCAGCGAACAAAACACGGCCAAAATCGGCCAGTGCAGCGGGCGCACCACCGGCTCCAGCCGGCGCAGCGCCATCACCCCCACCTCTTTCTTTTCGCGGCGCGGCCGGAACTGCACCAGCAGCGCCGGCAGCAGGGTGAGCGTGCACAGGAACGCGATCAGCATGCCTCCGCCCGCTATGACGCCCAGCTGCGCCACGCCCAACGAAATTGGTCGGCGTAAACGCCAGAAATCCGGAGGCCGTGGCCAGCGCCGCCACCAATATCTGTGCCCCAGATCCACGCCCCGTTTCGGCCAGCGCTTCGATGACCTCAGGATGACTATGCCGCCGCTCGCGGAACCGAACGGTAAACTGGATGGCGAAATCGACGGCGATGCCGACGAACAGGATGGCGAAGGCGACGGAAATGAGGTTCAGCGTGCCGACCGCCACGGCGGCGAAGCCGGTGGTCAGCAGCAATCCCACGATCAGCGTGAGCGCGATCGGCACGGTGAGCCGCCACGACCGGACGGCGGCGAACAGCCACACGATCACGAGCAGAAAGCTGCCGCCCAAGCCGATCGCGGCACCCTGCGCCACGGAGGAAAACTCCTCATCGTCCAGGGCCACGGACCCGGTGATGCGCACCCGCGCCTGCCCGCCCGCCACATAGGGCAAGCGCTTCGCTTCCGCCCGCATCGCCGCGCTCGCAGCGCCGCCGGGCTGCAAAGCGCCGTAATCGAGTACCGGCTTGGTGGTGACGAAGCGGAAGCGCCCTGCTTGCGCGGCCAACGGGCCGGCCAGCAGATTTTCCCACGAGAGCGGCTGCGCATGACCGTCCGCCGCCGCCGCGAGCGCCGCATGAAATTGGCCCAGGGCCGGCCCCAGCGCCGCGCTGTCGATCCCACGCCGCGCGCCTTCGGCCACCAGCGACAGCGCGGCGAACAGCCCGCGCAGCGACGGGTCGGCGACCAGCTGCCCCAGGAAAGGCTGCGCATCCACCGTGCGGTCCAGCAACTCCGTCAGGTCGCTCGTGCTGATCAGCAGGAATGCATTGCGCTGCAGATACGCCGAACTGTCCGGCTGGCTGACATTGCCGAACAGATGCGGCTGCCGCCGCAGCGCTTCGGCCAGCCCGGCCGCGGTCGCCTCCGCCTCCTCGGGTATCCGTCCCTCGACCACGGCGACCAGCAAGCCGTCATTCTGCGGGAACGCCGCCGTCAGCGCGTCGCTCTGCTGTTTCCACGGCAGCGAGGCGGCGAACATGCCCCCCGTGTCGGTGGTGACGCCCAGGCGGTGACTGGCCGCATACAGGCTGGCCGCCGCCAGCAGCACGGCAACCCCCATCGTCACGAACCGACGGCAGCTGCACACATGCACGAGCCGCGGGAGGATTGCGCGCACCGCCCCGGCGATCGTCACGCGCGGCGCCGGACAGGGTGGGGCGAGTGCAGCATCGGCGCGGTGTGCCTTCCAACTGGCAACCGAGTTCGGCCTGGCTGCGGGCGCCAGGGTGATGGTCAGTTTTCCGTCATCCCGCAAGACCGGTTATCGCAGGGCCTGCCAAACAGCCTCCGCCCTCATGCATGGTGAACCATGCCCCTCGGCTGCGCGCACCAGCCGCATGACCGCCGCGCAGACCGGCGCCGTCCGGCCCAGCCGCTCCGCCAGCGCCACCACCGCGCCTTGCAGCTCGCCGATCTCCGTCTTCCGTCCCCGCTGCAAATCCTCCCACATCGACGACCTGGCTACCGGATCGATCCGCAGCGACCGCCCGGCCACCAGCCGGAACAGCGCATCGGGCAGGCGCAGCACGGATGGCAGCAGGGCAGGCGGGATGCCGCTGCTGCTGCGCGCCCGTATTCCGGAGCTGGCCAATAGCCGCAACAACTCGTCCTGCTGCGCGGCCAGCAGCCGGCGCCAGGCCCTGTCTCCCAGCTCGTCGCGCAGCGGCACGCCGGACAGGGCGTTCAACGCGTTGTTCAGATTGAGCAGCATCTTGCCCCACTGAACCCCCACGATGTCGGCGCTCTCCTCGACCGGCATCCCGTCCACGCTCAGCAGCCCGGCCAGTCCGGCCACCCCCGCCTCAATCGCGATACGGCCGCCTGTGCCGCGGTGGTAAAACCCCGGCCCACGCTGCAGCACATTGAACGGCACCATCCCGCCCAGCACCCGCCGCCCCGGCAGCGCCGCCTGCAATGCCGGCACGTTGCCCACCCCATTCTGCAGGCTGACGACCACCGCGCCAGCAGGCGCATGCACGCCGACCAGCCGCCCTATCTCGGCCGTGTCCCCGCTCTTGACCGCCACCAACACCACGCCGGCGCCGGCCAGCACGGCCGGGTCGTCGCTCACCTCCACCGCCGCCGCGGCAAGATGCGCGTCCAACCCCGAAGCATCCGTCAACCGCAACCCCTGCGCGCCAATCTCCGCCGCCACCCGCGCGCGTCCCAGCAGGCGCACGTGCCGCCCGCCTCGCGCCAGCATCCCGCCCACGAAACACCCGACGCTCCCCGCGCCAGCCACCACGACCGGAGAGCCGGCCGGACTCACCCCGGCTCCGTCCAAAAACACATTCGGTTCATCGCTTTTTTGATCCATTGCAACCTCATTCGCTTGTCTGTTATGCAAACGTATCGGCAAGGAAGCCCCATGCGTTCCGTCTTCCACCCAGTTTGCGGATCCCTTGTCGCGGCACTCGGCCTGGCCGGCACTGCCCACGCCAACCTCATTGTCAACGGCGGCTTCAACGCCGGCGACGCAGGCTTCACCAGCCAGTACGCCTACCAGCAGAACCAGGTGCCCGAGGCCACCATCTACGTCGGCGCCAATGCGAGCATGGACAATCCAGGCTTCACCGCGCTGCCCGCCCAGGGCGACAGCCGGATGCTGATCGTCAACGGCGCCAGCACGCCCGGAATGGTGGTGTGGGGCGAAACAGGCCTCGCCGTCCGAGCCCGACACCACCTACTATTTCTCCACCTGGGTTGCCGCGCTCAACGACATCTCACCGGCCCTGCTCGGCCTGACCATCAACGGCCAGCATGTCGGCGTCGATTCGCGGCCACCGCCATGCCGGGGCGCTGGCAGCAGATTTTCCTCGCCTGGAACTCCGGCGCCTCCACCACCGCCGATATCAGCTTGACCGACGACAACACCGCCCGGATCGGCAACGATTTCGCGCTGGACGGCCTGTCACTCGAAACGTCCTCCCTCGTTGCCGTGCCGGAACCCGCCTCCCTCCCCCTGCTCGCCGCCGGCCTCGCCATCCTGGCCGTCCGCCGCCGCCGCGCCTGACCCGCTGCCGCGGGGCCACAGCTCCGCCTGGCGCTTGCCGCACCCCAGCGGGCCAGCCTAGCCTGTCACCATGATCTGGTTCGTGCTTTTCGTGCCAACTTTCGTGGTTTTGGGCTTCGTCGCCTGCCAGTGCGTGTGGCCGATGGAATACTGGATCGCCTTCTACACCGTGATCGCTCTGGCCGCAGTCGCGGTGCGCCGGCGCGTCGGTCCCAAAACCATCCTCGCCACCACCGTCACTTTCAGCGCCATCATCCTCTACCGCATGGCGCAATAACCGCGCCCGGCGCGCCTCATACGAACGCGCAGATCGCCCCCAACGGCTTCTTCTCCATCGCATACACGGGAACGGTCGCGCCCGGCGCCGGATATCCGGTCACCAGCAGGATCGTCGGCCGCTCGCTGGCCGGCCGGCCGCAAATCTCGGTCAAAAACCCCATCGGATGCGGCGTATGTGTCAGAGTCGCCAGCCCCGCATGGTGCAGCGCCGCGATCAGAAAACCCGTGGCGATCCCGACGGACTCGCTCACATAGTAATTCTTCCGCCGATCCGCCTCGCCGCCGCGCCGCTGCGCGAAAATCGCGATCAGCCAGGGTGCCGTCTCCAGAAACGGTTTATCCTCATCCGTGCCCAGCGGCGCCAGCGCGTCCAGCCAATCCTGCCCCGCCCGCCCGGCATAGAAGGCGCGCTCCTCCATCTCGGCCGCCGCGCGGATTCGGCGCTTGATCTCCGGCGACCCGATCACCGCAAAGAACCACGGCTGCTGGTTCGCCCCGCTCGCGCGCTGCCCGCCGCCCGCACGCAATCCTCGATCACCGCCCGCGGCACCGCCCGATCCGAAAACGCCCGCACCGTCCGCCGCCGACTGACATCGTCGTAGAACGCCGCCGCCTGCCGCAGCATCTCGTCGGGGGCATGCTCCCGATACAACTCAACCAAAACCTGCTCATGCGCCCGCATAAAAACCCCCGCTCGTCCTCAGCCGGTAGCAACCATTAGCTTTGTTACGCGAACGGCGTCCTCTAGCTGACCAGCGTGCCATCGTGCTCGCGCCTGTCAAGGACGCTTCGCGCCGCTGCGCGGTGGCCTGCGGCCATCCCTGACAGGTGCTCCGCGCGGCGGCTGGGATAGAGCAGGCCGGAACGGAGGAACAGGTCTTTCCAGCCAAACTAAGGAACATGATTAGAGGGCCGTCCCCGGTTCGCGTGCCTCCCAAGGCGTGCCCCGCTGCACAACAGTGTTGGCGTAGACCAGCAACTTGCGCGCACAGGCGACCAAGGCCTGCTTGTGCGACTTGCCGCGTTCGACCAGGCGCTTGTAGAGCGCCTTGCAGCCGGTGTTCCAATGGAACGATGCAGGAAGTGCCGCTGCATACAAAGAACGTCGCAACCGACCGCGTCCGCCGCCGATATGGGCCTCGCCGGCGCGCGTGCCGCTCTCGTGGACAAACGGCGCCAGTCCTGCCAGTGCCGCTGCCTGCTCGCGGCTGATCTGGCCGAGTTCCGGCATGCGCAGCACGACAGCCAGCGCCGTACGCACGCCGATACCGGGAATGCTCAGCACCAGCTGATAGCGGCGCCAAAGATCCTCATAGGCGCGAACTTCGGTGGTCAGCCGAGCAAGTTCGGCAGCCCGGCGCTTTTCCAGCCGCGCCACATCGGCCAGCATCACCCGCCGCAGCCGCGCGTTACCGACGTGCTCCAGCCTGGTTTTGAGCCGCGCGATATCCTCTTCGATCTGCTCGATGAAAGTCAGGTGATCGCACAGCGTATCGAACCGCGCGTCCGGTTCACTCAGGTTGCGTGCATCCAATGCGACCGTGCACGCAGCGATAAGGATCGCATCGAGCCGGTCGGTCTTGGCGCGCCGCAGATGCAGCCTGGCGAACGCTTTGACCTGCAAGGGCTGCAGCAGCACGACGACAAAGCCTGCCGCCTGCAGGAAGCGGGTGACGCCGCGTTCGTATCCGCCCGTGGCCTCGATCCCAACGCGCGTGACGCCAGCACGCCCGAGCTGCTGGGCCGCGATCTTCCAGCCAGCCCGCGTATTCTCCACGGTGAGCGCGCCCGAATGGCCGTAGACAGCCAGATCGAGCTTGTTTTTTGACGTATCAATTCCTGCTGTGATTGTGGTATTATCCATCATCTTCCTCGACCCTGCCTTGTGAAGCGAACCAGAGTTCCGGCAACCATCCGGGTCCGACGAAGAGGCTGGCGCGATCGCGCTACGCTACGGCCCGCAACGGCCAAGGGTGGGCCGATCCGCCGCCAGCCACCCCGCTCCAGGCTGCAACCGGGAGCGGGGCGCTCCCTTCGGGAACAGGGCGAATATAGCCTGGTTTGCTATTACAAGGGTGGGTTGCGCTCAGGCAACCGACCATCCCCACCAAACCCGCGCAACGCCGAGGGTGCGCGGTCCGACCACCAAACCCCCATAGCACTGAACGCACCCCCTCTCCCGTTGGGCGAGGGCTGTGGTGAGGGTGTGTCGCCCGTCAGACGCACTGCCTCTACCCCCGTCAGGGCTGGACCCGGCCCAAGACCACCCCTTGTTTAACATCTAGGGCGCTGCGCTAGGCAGCGCCCCAGATCCAACTCCTGGGACTTCCCTGCTGCAACCCGGCACAAATCGGAGTGAAGAACCTCCAACGCCGAACGCAGCGCCTCCAACGATTCAAGCAATCGCAGCAGGCCAATCGGCTTCCTTCCGCAATCGCCGACGTTCCACAGTTTCGGGGTCTCGTAAGTGACCGCTCCCGCCACCCCAGCAGCCAGCGTCTCCGCGAAACCCCGAAATGCATCCTTTCGCCCGCCAATTGACCACGGAACCTGAACTCGCCCATCCGGCTCCACCGCCAGGAACTCAACCGTGGCATCCCCCACCTTCATGCGCGCGAGCAAAACCTTGTTGAGGCTCCACGTCACGTCGAGGTCGCGGCAACTATCCAGAAAATCGATAATCTGGCGCGACGGCCGCGGCTGTATCTCGTCGAGCTTGGCCAACCACGCGGCTTGCGAAGTATCGTGAACCCCACCCATTTCATCCAATCCGTTTCAATTCACGATCGCCCCCTCGCATTGCACCGGAGATGGCGGGGACACGAGCAGCACCCGCTCCAGCCCATCCCACGCGTCCTCAGCCGCTGGCCGCAAACGAGGATCGATAAGCCCCAGCTCTTCGAGCGTGTTGTCCATGCGCCCATAGTTGCAGCCGGCACAGGTGACCACGACATTCGAGAGCGAACTGTCGCCCCCCCGGCTATGCGGCAAAACATGATCGAACTGCAGCCAAAGCGCCTGGAAAGCCGCATGATCCGTCGCATTTCCCGCCCCCCACGGCACCGCCTCGGGATACAGCCGGTGAAAAAACGTCCTGACCTCGGCCCGCACCAACGGCACGCCGCAGAACACGCAATGCCGGCCATACCGCGCGATGACAGCAGACCGTTCAGCCGCGGTCGGCTGCCGCCCCGGTGCGCGCTCCGCCCTGCTCAACCTTGGCGGCGCGTCTGCTACCTGCCGCACACGACGATAACGCCACTGGTCGGGATTGGCCTGCGCACTGCCCCAAAGCGACTTCGTCCATGCCCGAACATCCGCCCGGTTCGCCTCGCGGAACAGCACATCCGCCTGCCCGCGATCACCGGCCAGATGCGCATCCGCCGCCCTGTCCAACAGCCGCGCCACCTCCCAAAGCGCCGGGATCGGCTCCCGAAGGCAGTGTCGTGGCGCAAGGAAACTGGCATCATGCATGTCGTTCATGCAACGACGTTAACACAAATGCAGCTCGTAAGGTGGGTTGCGCGTTGGCAACCCACCAACTGGTGTGACGAACCGGTTGCTATGGAGTCGAAACATGAGGAAGCGGCATTTCGTTGAGGATTTCGAAGGCGAAGAATACCTGCACAAGGAGACTTGGCGGGTAGTAAAGCGACAGTTTGATCGCCCCGAAGACAGCAAAAAAGGTGCGATGTATGACGACTTAGTTGCGATGGTGTTCGCATCGCATACGCTAGAGGGATACCTGAATTTCATTGGCGATGAAATATTGCGGGAATTGTGGAAGAACGAGCGGGAGGAGTTCAGCAAAATCGGCATCACCGGCAAGCTGGCGACGATTTCAAAGGCATGCGGGCTTGAGCCGTTCGAGAGAGGGCGACGTCCCTATTCTACGGTGGAGGCGTTGAAGACGCTGCGGGACTGCATAGCGCACCCGAAGACCCACAAGCCGAAAAGTAGCACAGTGTACAGCGAGGGGAAGGAGCCGCCAATGTTCCCTAAGACGTATTTGGAAGGGTTGATTAGCCGCCAAAAGGCCGAGCGAGCGCGGGATGACGTGCGGAACATCGTTGCCCGCATTCACGCCGCAGCTGTCGCGAAGTTCCCAGATCTCCATTTAGGCGATGATGGATTAGAGGGGAATCATCAGCATGCATAGCCATTCCGCGAAGCTACAATACTAGCTGGATAGAGCCTTTCTCATGTTGTAAATCTCAAGACATTCGAAAATCCGGCTCGCCCAAACGAATTCAATGGTTTATCCTTTCCGAAAGATATCACCGAAACACAGCGACAAACCGTTTGTCGGGAATAGCCGCCGGACACTTCTTGGCATGTTACAGAGTGGTGCCGGCATGGATCGGGCGGCCACCGCCAGCTTGCGGTTGAAAGCCTCTTAGGTCAGTTAGCAAGTAGCATCGCTCTCCCACGGCGAGCCTAATCGGCCATATACGCACCGCATCGACACCCACTTGCCCCAGCCTCCCTACGCCGTCCTGCCGCCGTGCACTCGCCCGTCGAGGACGCTACGCGCCGCTTCGCGGTGGCCTGCGGCCATCCTTGACAGCCACTCCGCGCAACGGTCGTACAAACGCAGGTCGGGGCGAAGAAACAGGCTTTTCAATCAAACAAAGAACATCTTCGTCCAGCAATCTGCCAGGCGACCAGCCGATTTCCAAGGACAAAAAACCTTAGCCCAGTTTCACGCGTTCGTAATTTTTCTCCAACGCTCCCATCGACGCACCGGGACGTCCCCTGAACGCCACCTGACTGCGCAGGCCACACCTCTATCTCAGCTTTCGCAAAAACCGGATCACCATTCCCCTATGCTCGCCCGCATCCGCCACCGGGTCCAGGCAAAACTGCGCGTCCTTGGCAAACGCACGTTCGGCCGCAATACCACCATTGTGAAACGCAACGTTCGCCATACCGCCGTCAGCCCACGGCCCATCCAGTGTAAACGGCAAACCGCCACTCCGCGACATGGCCAGCGTGTCGTCATCGTAGCCGGGACAATGCAGTTTGACGAACTCGACATAGGCACACGCCCAAGCGGCTTGGGGGCGGGCCTTCGGAATATCTGTCGCGGATGAAGATGACGCTACAACAAGAGCGACCAGCCCGCCGGCAAGCGCCGGAAACACGCGCGCCCAGGATGTCAACGTGCCAGCCTGTGCCACGCGATCATGCCGAGCACGATCACCATTAGCCAGAACACCGCGCTGACCACCACTGCCGCAATCATGCTGAAATATTCTGGAATAAACTTGTCGATCCTGCGGTCCAGAACCCAAGCCGATGGTGCGACCAGGGCAACACTGAGCAAACTCCAGCGCGCCTCTGTCATGCTCACAGCGGAAACAGGTAGCGCGCCGGCGGCGGCATGTCCGACCCCATTGCACGCTGATAGAGCGCACCGGGCAATCTCCCCTCCTGGTAACGCCGCACAATCTCACGCCGCATGGTGGCCTGCTCGTCCTGAAGCACGGTATATGCCGTCTGACCAATAATCCAAACGAAGATGCCCGCGCGGGTAGCAAGGCCGCCGGTTGCCAATTTTATAGCCGCCTGCCGGCTACCTTGGAAAGCTGCGCCAGAAACGGCCTTGAACCCCGCACCTGCCTCCGCAGACTTCGCCGCGCCCATGAAACCACCGCCGGCGATCTTACCGCCAGCGCCACTGGCGCCTGCAAAACCCGCAACCTTCATCGCATCCAAAATCCACGTCACGGTCACGTAATGCTCAACCAGGTCCTCGTTCGAGTCCGACAAGTCGTGATACCAGCCGGGAAACTCCTGCATGTCGGCCACCAGCGCCTGAACGCTGCCAAAGAACCGGGCCGTGTCGGCGCTTGACGGTGGAAACACGCGCATGGCGTTCGCCAGAACCTCATTGCCATAAGCGTGCCGGGCCCCGAAATCCTTCACCGTCGGCATCGCGGCCAAATGGCCCATGATCTGATAGGCTTCCGGCTCTCGCCCAGTATAGGGACTCGGCCGGTATCTTCAGAAATCGCTGCGAGTTGGTCCGCGCGTGCCTTCAGCTCCTGCGCGAGCAGGGGCGTGTTGTCCGCCATCGGTTGGGACGGATCACCATTGGCCATGCACAACTGTCTCTCTCTGCCGCGGTGGCAGCCGACGGTATTCCCGGCCGCACGGTGAAGACGTTTCGCGACTAACAGGGTTGCGCGGAGAGAAGTGGGGCGGACCACAACACCCTCTCCCCACGCCATCCTGCCGCCGTGCTCGTGCCCCTCAACGACGCGCGCCGCGCCGCGCCGGACCCCCATCGGGCTTGCGCGATGGGAACCCTCCGCGGTGGCCTGCGGCCGTTCTTGACAGCCACTCCGCGCGACGGTCGCACAAACACAGTTCGGGCGAAGAAACAAAGCCCTTCATCAAACAAAGAAACATCTTGGTCAGGCAAGACACCCCCACCAGCCGCCGCCACACGCCCGCCAGGCCAAACGCCGGAAAACCCACGCGCCAACCCGCAAGCCTGCTAGGCTGACCCCGTGCGCGCCCGCGACACGATGGAGCAGCCATGACAAACCCAACGCCAGCAGCACCCCACCCGCTGCTGCGCGCCGTCGCCATGCTGGCCCAGGATATGCTTTCCACCCTGGTCTTCGTCGGCCTGAACGCCGCCACCCACTGGATCGGCCTCGCCGTGGGGCTGGCCATCGCCGTCGGCTTAGCCGAAATCGGCTGGCAGGCGGCGCGACGCAAGCCCATCCACCCGCTCCTATGGCTCAGCCTGGCCCTGGTGACCGTCTTCGGCGGCGCCACCCTGTTCACCGGCAACCCGGTCTTTGCCCTGCTCAAGCCGGCACTGATCTACGGCGTCATCGCCCTGGTCCTGCTCTCACCGGGCTGGATGAACCACTACGCCCCCACCGTCACCCGCGGCATCGACATATCGCATCTCAACCACGCCTTCGGCTTCATCTGGGCCGCACTCTTCGGCGCGATCGCCACCGCAAGCCTGCTACTCGCCCTCTTCGCCAGCACAGCCACTTTCGCCTGGTTCGTGCTGATCGTGCCGATAACCGCGAAAACGGCGCTCGTCGGTATTCAATACGCGGCAACCCGACGCATGGTGCGGCGCCGCCTCAGAGCCCAGGCGGCGCCCACACCACTGCCGGCCCTCACCTAAGGTGTTGGCGCAGCCACCTTGTCCTGCGTCTTCGTCTCGAAATCGCTCGCATCATGCCGCTCATGCAACTGGCTGGCCGGCTCCCCGGATATCCGGTTCACCATCCGCCCACGCTGCACCGCCGGGCGCGCCGATATCGCATCCGCCCAGCGCTGCACATGCGTGTACTCCTGGACCGCCAAGAACTCCGCCGCGTTATACAGCAAACCCTTGGCCAGCCCGCCATACCACGGAAACACCGCGATATCGGCGAGCGTGTATCCTCGCCCGCCAAATACGTATGCTCCGCCAGGCGACGGTTCAGCACGTCCAGCTGCCGTTTCGCCTCCATCGCAAACCGGTCGATCGCATACTCGATCTTCTCCGGCGCATACGCATAGAAATGGCCAAACCCGCCGCCCAGATAAGGCGCACTTCCCATCTGCCAGAACAGCCACGACAAACATTCCGCCCGCGCCGCCGGCGCCGTCGGCAGGAACGCGCCGAATTTTTCTGCCAGATACACCAGGATTGCGCCCAACTCGAACACCCGTATCGGCGACGGCCCGCTGCGATCCATCAGCGCCGGTATCTTGCTGTTCGGATTGACCGCCACGAACCCGCTGCCGAACTGATCCCCATCGTTGATCCGGATCAGCCATGCATCGTATTCCGCGCCGGAAAAGCCCAGCGCCAGCAGCTCCTCCAGCATCACCGTCACCTTCACCCCGTTCGGCGTCGCCAGTGAGTAGAGCTGCAACGGATGGGACCCGACCGGCAGCTCCTTGTCATGCGTCGCCCCCGAGATAGGGCGGTTGATGTTGGCGAACCGCCCGCCATTCGCCTTCTCCCACACCCAAACCTTTGGCGGCGCGTAGCCTGCTGCATCGTTCATCGTCGCCTACTCCGCCGCCAGGCGCGCATTCTGCGGGAACATCTTTGCGCGCGCCTCCTCATCCATCTCCGTCTTGAAACTGTAACGTGTCGCCAACGCCGCCGCCCGCTCGGCCGCCGGCCGCGCATTGATCTCGTCGAACAGCCGCTTCACGTTCGGATAAGTCGCCCAGGCTTCCGGCCCGAAGATGAACGGGATCGCCCGCGCCCAGCCCCACACGGACATATCGACGATCGAATACGCCCCGCCCGCCATGTACTGCCCCTGGCCAAGCCGCGCCTCGACCAGCCCCCAATGCCGCTCCGCCTCGTACATGTAGCGGTTGACCGCGTAATCCTTCGGCTCCGGCGCGAAATGCTTGAAATGCACCGCCTGCCCGCAATACGGCCCGATGCCGGTCGCCACCAGCATCAGCCAGGACAGCATCTGCGCCCGGTCCTCATCGGTGCTGTCCACCAGGAATTTGCCGGTCTTGCGCGCCAGGTACAGCAGGATTGCCGTCGAATCGAACAGTTTTGCGTCGCCATCCGTCAGCGCCGGCGTCTTCGCGTTGGGGTTGATGGCCAGGAACGCCGGCTCGAACTGCTCGCCGCGCCGCGTATCGACCGGCACCACCTCATATGCCAGCCCCGCTTCTTCGAGGAACAGCGCGACCTTCGCCGGGTTGGGGGAGGGGTGATAGTAGAATTTTATCATCTGCCTGGCTCTCCGTGGTGGCGGCGCGGACATGGGCGTGCGCTCGCAACGTTTCCAGCGCCGGGGTAGGATGGCGCCACCCTTCGGAGCCACCCGGTCATGCGCGCCCTAGCCCTCCTCCTCGCCATCGCCCCCGCTTGCCATGCCCAATCCCTCGCCGAACGGCTGGCCCAGCAGCATCCGCAGGCGGCGGCCGTCACGGTGCGGGTGGCGGCCGGCGTGAAGACGAAGGGCAACTACTCGCAGATCGTGCCTCTCATCGCCGAACAGGTGGCGAGCGCCGGCATCACTGTCGTGCCGGACGAGAGTGCCGGCTCGTTCATGTCGGCCACCGGCGTGTGCCTGGGCCTGGACGAGGCCGCCATCGTGCAGCGCGACGCGGCCAGCGAGCGCGCCCATACCGCCGACCGCAATGCCGCCAGCTGCACCGGCAAATACGTGTCCGTCGGCCGGCCGCTCTATCCCTATTACGGGTTCTGGGTGGTACGGGCCGACAGCCCGTTCAAGCGGGTTTCGGGCCAGATCGAGGCGGTGCGCGAGGGCCAGGCGCTGAACGTGGCTGCCGGCGAGGACGGCTCCGGAGGCCAGATCACCCTGCACAATCTGCTGGCCTCCGTGCCCCGCTGGCGCAGCGCCGTGCACGCCACCACCGATGGCGGCGACGCAGCCCTGCGCCTTTTGCGGGACCGCAACATCGACGCGTTTTTTCTGATGGACGATCGCAGCAGCGCCATGATCGAGCAGCAGATCAAGGGCGAGGTGGATGCGCGTGGCCGCCCGATTTTCAAGTTCCTGGCAGTCAACCCGCCGGCGGCGTTCTTCGCCGAGACCGACTGGACCGGAAAGCGCATGTATCAGCCGGAGAATCTGACGGGCGGCTGGTTTGGCGGCGTGCAGACGGTGTCGGTCGACGCGGTGTTCATCGTTGGCCGTGCCTGGTGGCGGCATGACAGCACGACGCAGGCAACCGTGGCGACGCTGGGCCGCGCGCTCGATACTGCCGAACCTGCCATCCGCGCGGTGACGCATACGCCCGTCGGTTGGACGCCAGCGTCCGAGGCCAAGTAGAAGGGGTCTGACATGTGAGGAAGAAAGCGGTCCTTTTTTGAAAAAAAAGGACCAAAAAACTTCTATCTATTTGCTTCGTGACAGCACTGACAGATGTTTGCCCATCATCCGATCGAACGGAGTCGTTCGGTCGGATAAAGATGCTCGCCGAAGCAATGCTCTAGTTTGCGGCCACCCGATCCTCGGAATTCACCCCCAACTGCTTCAACTTCCGATGCAGCGCGCTCCGCTCCATCCCCACGAACCCCGCCGTCCTGGAAATATTTCCGCCGAACCGCAACAACTGCGCTTGCAGATACTGCGTCTCGAACATGTCGCGCGCCTCGCGCAGCGGCAGCGTCATTACGTCGGCGCCGGCGTCGAAATTCAGCAGGGCAGGGGCGCCGGAGCCGATTTCCGGCGGCAGCATTTCGGCGCGGATCGGCTCGGACGGGCCGCCTGGCGCCATGATCAGCAGCCAATCCATCAAGTTGCGCAATTGCCTGCACGTTGCCTGGCCACTCATAGGCCTGCAGAGCGGTCACCGCGTCGGCCGAGAGCTCGCGCCCGGGCAGCCCCGCATTCTCCGCCGCCCGCGTCAAGAAATGCCGGGCCAGCTCCGGCACGTCCTCGCGCCGCTCGCGCAACCCCGGCAGGCGCAGCGGCACCACGGCCAGCCGGTAGTACAGATCCTCGCGAAAACGACCGGCCGCGATCTCTGCCTGCAAATCACGATTGGTCGTGGCCAGCACGCGCACATCCACTTTGACGCGGGACGATCCGCCGATCCGCTCGAACGTCTGGTCCTGGAGCGCGCGCACGATCTTGCCCTGGGTCTCCAGCGGCATGTCGCTGACCTCGTCCAGCAGCAGCGTGCCGCCATGCGCGCGCTCCAGCACGCCTGGCCGGCGGGGCACCGCGCCCGGGTCGTTGCCGGCCTCTACCCCGAACAGCTCCTCCTCGAAGCGCGAGGGGTTCAGCGTGGCGCAGTTCAGCACCACGAACGGCCCATCAGCTCGCCGGGACCGTGCGTGGATCGTGCGCGCCACCACCTCCTTGCCGCTGCCGGCAGCACCCGTGATCAGCACGCGGCTGCCGGTGGGCGCCACGCGCTCGATCTGCCCGCGCACCGCGTTGATGGCCGGGCTGGCGCCCGTCACCGACGCATCCTGGCCGGCACGCAGCCGCAGCTCGGCATTCTCCGCCGCCAGCCGCGCCGCCTCCAGCGCGCGCCGGATCACCAGCAGCAGCCGGTCGGTCTGGAACGGCTTTTCGATGAAGTCATAGGCGCCGTGCTGGATCGCCTGCACGGCGGTCTCGATATTGCCATGGCCCGAGATCATCACCGCCGGCACCGCCGGTTCCTCCCGGTGGAGCGCCTTGAGGATGCCAAGCCCATCCAGCCGGGACCCTTGAAGCCAGACATCCAGCAGCACCATCGACGGCCGCCTGGCGCGGAAGGCGGCGATCGCCGCATCGGAATCGGCCGCCTGGCGGGTCTCATAGCCTTCGTCCCGCAGCAGCCCGTCGATCAGCAGCCTTATGTCCGGCTCGTCATCGACAATCAGGATCTCATGCGCCATCGGCATCCTTCAACAGCATCGCGTCCGCGCTCGCGGCCGGCAGGATCAACGTCGCTACCGCGCCGTTCGTGGCATATGTGCCCAAACGGTCATCCAGTGTGACCGATCCGCCATGGTCCTCCATGATCTTCTTCACAATGGCAAGCCCCAGTCCCGTTCCCTTCGGCTTGTGCGTCACGTACGGCTCCGTCAGCCGCGCCCGGTCCGCCTGTGGCAGGCCGACGCCATTATCGGTGACCTCGATTCGCACCGTCCCGTTGGCCTCCGTCACGGCCACGCCAATGTGACCGGGCGCGCCATCGGTGCGCATGCGCACCGCGTCCGCCGCGTTGACCAGCAGGTTGGTCAGCGCCTGGCCAAGCAGCCGCCGGTCGCAGGGTGCGGTGGGACCGCGCTCGGGAATGTCGGTGCTCCAGGTGATTTCCGGATGCGCGCTGCGCTGCAGCACCAGCGCCTCGCGCGCCACCCGCCCGATATCGGCCGGCTTGATCACCGGTTGCGGCATGCGGGCGAAGGCGGAAAACTCGTCGACCATGCGGCCGATATCGCCCACGTGGCGCACGATCGTGTCGGCGCATTGGATGAACGTGTCCGGGTCTGACGTGATCTCGCGCGAGAACCGACGTTTCAGCCGCTCGGCCGAAAGCTGGATCGGGGTCAGCGGATTCTTGATCTCGTGCGCGATCCGGCGGGCCACATCCGCCCAGGCGGCCTTGCGCTGCGCCGATTGCAGCTCGGTGATGTCGTCGAATGTCACCACGAACCCATGCGCCCGCCCGCCCTTCAATTCGGGTCCTATCCGGACCAGCAGGATACGGCGCGCATTGGGCGGCCCCGTCTGTATCTCGCCGGTCACCGGCCCCAGCGGCGGCGTCATGCCCTGGGCCAGCAGCTCCGCCATTTCGGGCACCCGCTCGCACAGGCGCTGGCCCGCCACGCTCAGCAGGTCGATCCCCAGCAGCGCGCTGGCCGCCCGGTTGGGCAGCTCGATCCGGCCCTGGCCGTCCAGCCCGATCACGCCCGCCGACACGCCGGAGAGCACGGTTTCGGTGAACCGCCGCCGCTCGTCGATCTGGCTGTAGGCGCTCATCAGCTCGGCCCGTTGGGCGGCCAACTGGCTGGTCATCCGGTTGAACGCCCGGCTCAGCCCGGCCAGCTCGTCATCGGACGCGATTTCCGGCACCTGCACCGCCAGGTCCCCGCCGCGCACCCGCTCGGCCGCCTGCATCAGCCACCCGACTGGCCGCGCAATCTGGTTGGCCAGGAACAGCCCGGTTGAGACGGCCGCCGCCAGCACCAGCAGGGCCACCAGCGCGAAGATGAGCGCGAACGTCACCTGCAGATTGGCCCGGTTCGCGTCCAGCCGCTCGTACTGCGCCACCGCGTCCTCGGTCTGGTGCATGTGCGCCAGGATGGTGGGGTCGACCGGCCGGTCGATCATCAGCATCAGCGGCGGGGTGGAGTTCAACTGCACCAGCGCCCGCACCTCGGTATCCGCCCCGTTGGACAGCACCGGCACCTCGCCGGTCTGCGCCGCCTGCAACGCGCCGGGCGGTATCTTGCCCGGCCCGATCCCCGCCATCAGCCCGGCGCTGACCAGTACCTGCTGCGTGGTCGGCTCGAAAATCACCGCCTCGTCCAGGCCGCGCAGTGTGGTCTGGGTTTCCAGCACCTGGCGGAACGCGTCCGGCTGGTCGAACATCGCGCGGCCCGCCCGTTCCAGGTCCGCCTTCATGCCCACCGCGTCGGTCTTGATGGTGTCGCGGTGCTCGGACAGATACCCCTGGCTGGCCTGCAAACCGCCCTCGAGTGCCGTGCGAATCCGGTCGTTGAACCAGAATTGGATGCCCAGCGAGAACCAGGCCGTGGCGAACACGCCCACCAGAATGGTCGGAAAAATCGCCACCACGCTGAACAGCAGCACCAGGCGGACATGCAGGCGCGACCCGGCCCGCCCACGCCTGCGCTCCACCCATACCCGTGTCAGCCGGCCCGCCAGCGAGCCGGCCAGCAGCAGCAGCACCGATACGTTCGAGATGACGAGGGCTGTGACCAGGTTAGGCCGTATGGCCAGCGGCGCCCCGCTGGACATCAAGAAAAAGCTGCCGGTGCCCAGGGCGGCGGCAGTGGCGGCCAGGCCCAGGGTGACAAGCCGCCCCAGCAGGATGTCGGCGATGTGGCGCGCGCGGGAGGGGCGGTAGGTCTGTGCGTCCATCAAATCAGTCGTCAGTTGCCGGTCGTCAGTCGTCGAGTCGTCAGCCGTCAGATGGTGTGCGACGTTGCGTTGAAACACCGGAGGTTCGCTTGACCTATACCACGATCGCCACTGCTTTGGCGGACCGCATCCTGACCATCACGCTGAATCGCCCGGACCAGCTCAACGCCTTCACGGTGACCATGGCCAACGAGCTGGTCGCCGCCTACGAGCAGGCCAGCCTGGACGACAGCGTGGGCGCCATCGTGCTGACCGGCGCCGGCCGCGCCTTTTGCGCCGGCATGGACCTGGCCGCGCAGGATGGCGCCAACGTGTTCGGGCTGGACGAGACCATGGAGCCCACCATGGAGGACATGCGCGAGCGGCTGGACGACCCGGCGATCGTGGCCGGCGTGCGCGACACGGGCGGCCGGGTGACGCTGGCCATGTATGCCTGCCGCAAGCCGATCGTGGCCGCCATCAACGGCGCGGCGGTGGGTATCGGGGCGACCATGACGCTGGCCGCCGATTTTCGGATGGCGTCCGAGAAAGCCCGGATCGGGTTCGTGTTCGGGCGGCTGGGCATCGTGCCGGAGGCGTGTTCGAGCTGGTTTTTGCCGCGTTTGGTTGGCATGCAGCAGGCGCTGGAGTGGTGTTTTATGGCCGACATCATTGCGCCGGAGGAGGCGCTGCGCGCCGGCCTGATCCGTTCGGTGCACGCGCCGGACGCGCTGGTGGCCGACGCGCAGGCGTTCGCGGCCAAACTGATCGCGAAACGCTCGCCGGTGGCGGTGGCGCTGACGCGGCAGATGTTGTGGCGCAACGCCGCTGCGGAACATCCGGTGGAAGCGCATCGGGTGGATTCTTTGGCGATGTTTTATCTGAGTCGGGAGGATGGGCGGGAGGGTGTGCGGGCGTTTCAGGAGAAGCGCGAGCCGGTGTTTGCAGGGGCGGGCATCGGCGTTGCCGGATGTTGTTGAGAGTTGGACAGCACAGTCTTAGATATCTGGACGCGCAAGAACCGCTATCGACACGCGCAAGTCGGTGCAATGCTAGGGGGGCATTGCACCTGCAAGACTGGGCTACACGTTGCCACTACTGTTTCGGCTCGCGCTCGTCACCGACTTGAACAAATTTTCTTTCCTCGACACGATAGAAATAGGTTCCTGGATCAGTCTCGTTCTTCATCCCTCGCACGACCAATAACCGGCTATCACGTCGAAACGTCAGCGGTTCGGTCACGTCCGATGCCCAACAGCACACCGTGAACGGAAGCCAGGTCACGTCGCCGGTCCGCGCGTCAATCGCGGCCGCAATCACGCAAGACGCGCCGCATCCCCAGGATGCCAACACATAGTGCCCCGCGAAATTCACCGGCTGATCGGCATAATATTCAAGCTCATCTTTGAACTGCCGACTTTTTCCGTCAGTAATCTTAACCTGCGCAGGCGTTTGCACGGGCTGGTATGGGACCTGATATTCGTCGAAGCTGGGACTGGCGACGGCTAAGCTGCTCACGAGGCATGCGGCAGCCATCACACCGGACCGGGCGTATTTCCAACTCATGTCAATACCACTTATGCAAAAGCCAGAACGCCTTGGCAGCCGCGGCATTCCCGTAGCGTCCTCTGACATACCGAATCCCGCCTTGCGCTTCCTCGACCGCATTGCCAAAAGATTGTGCGCCGTGAGGGTTCAAACCATATTGCGCCTGCAAGAGCTGGTAGAGTCCCCGCGCTGAAGAACTCGGATTCGGCTGGTTGACAATCCCCTCGGACTCCTGGGCCATCAGCCAGAGATAGTCATCGTACTCGCCGGCCGGCACATGCTCCCGCGCCATGGCGTCCCGCAACGCCGTCCGCGACTCATCGGGGACGATGGCCACGTCTTTCTCGACCCAGGGGTGGCGAGGTTTCTTGACGAATGCTGCTGGTGCTGGCTGGGCCATGATTTGGGCACCTTAACTCAACAGGATGGCCCTTGTCACACCGCATACCCCAGCCGCTCGATCGTCGGCCGCAAAATCTCGATCGCCGGCTGCAAATGCGTCATATAATGCCGGTACCGATATCGCGACCTGCTATACAGTTTTTCCGAAACCTGCGCGTAGCTCGCCGTCCGCGCATAGCGCCGGTTCTCGTGAAACGCCAAGCACCGCGGATCGAAATCTTCGCCGACAAAATCCAGCACGCGCCTGACCGTCGCCTCCTGATCGTCGACCAGATCCTCGTAGCGCACCGCCATGTAGCGCAACTGCATCTCGCGACGGTAATGCTCGACCAGCTCGCTGACCAGCACATAATGCTGGGCGGCGCTCTCCAGCGCATAGGCACAATAATGCCCATGCGTCAGCAGGTTCGAAAACACCGACAGCACCACATCCAGCGGATGACGCACCAAATGCAGCAGCGGGGAGCGTGGAAACAGCAGCGCGATCAGCCCCATATCGGTTTCGTTCAGCGGCATCTTGTCGGTGAACCAGCCGGCGCCATCTGGCACGATGCCAAGCTGCGCCACGCGGCGGAAGTAGTGGTCGCGCAGATTGCCCAGATCGTCGCGATGGTCGCCCATCCACAATTCCGCCAGCGCCTCCGGATAGCCCAGCGGTGAATCCAGCATGCGCGGCATCAAAGTCGCGATTTCGGCAATGATCGGCAGCTCGTCGCCGGCCGCGATGCGCGGATGCGCGGTCAGCGTTTGCTCAAGCAGTGTCGTCCCCGATCGCGGAAACCCCAGGATGAACAGCGGCTGCGCCACATCCTCGCGCACGCCGGCCACCGGCAGCGTGCGCAACCGTTGCGCCGTGAAAAATCCGCGCAGCCGTGCCGCCGATTGCGCGGCATGCTCCGCACGATACGAATGCCCCGTCGCTTCGCGCAGTCTCTGCTTGCCATCCGCATAGGCCGCGAACGCTTCGTCGTAGCGCCCCACCTTGTCCAGCAGCCGGCCTTTTTCCAGCAACTCGGCCGGCCCCAGTGCACGCCCGTCGGTCAAACGCTCCAGCAGATCCAGCGCGGAGGCCGCGTCCCCCGTCCGACCCAGCACCACCGCGCGCACCAGCGACGTGCTGGGATTGCCCGGATCGACAGCATCCGCGCGGTCCAGCAGCGTCAGCGCCGCCGGCAAGTCACGATCCGCCTCCTCCAGCCGCGCCTGCCCCAGCAGCGTGTGCAGCACATCGGGCGCCGCCACCAGCGACTCCTGGTATAGCGCGCGCGCGTCCGCCATCTTGCCCTGGTATTTCAGGCATAATGCCAAGTTGGCCAGCACGGTGGGGTCGCGCGTGCCGGACAGCTCTAGCGCACGCCCGTAATGATATTCGGCCACCGCCGGCCGGTGCGCCTCGGTCAGCACCATGCCAAGCAGATTATGCGACTGCGCATTCTCGGGTGCGATGCGCACCGCATTGCGCGCATGCATCTCCGCCTCCGCCAAACTCCCTTTGCCCAGCAGCAACAACGCCGCTTCGTTGACCGCCCACAGATTGTTCGGCTGCACCGCCACCAGCCGGCGTATCAGAACCTCGGCCGCATCCGGCATGCCGCCTGCCCGCCGTAATCTCGTAGAGCACGCGCAAGCGCCCCCGGCCGCCCGGGCGCCAGCTCCAGCACATCCAGGGACAGCCGCAGCGCCGCTTCGCCTCGCCCGCCTGGTGCGCCGCCACCGCCTGCTCTTCGAGCGGCACCAGATGCCGATGCGCCTCGCTGGCCGCCAGCGCCCCGGCGGGCAGCGCGCAACACCGCGCCGCGCTAAGCCCGCTTCCGCACGCGCACAAGCCGGGTGCCAGGTTTCGTTGTATCTCGTTCATGCGCGCCCCCAACGATACGTCACGCGAGTGTCATGACGAGACGAACCCGCGCGGGGCTATCCAAGCAGAAAGCCCTGGGGAGAGCACGCGCATGACGAAAATCATATCCAAGCAGGTCGATCACACCGTCACCCTCGGCCAGGCCGGTTATGGCGACACGCTCACCGTGACCAGAACCGGCTACATCCTGCCGGCCACGCCCGGCGCGAACGGCGTTTACGTGCCCGCCGGCACCCAAGGCGCCCGGATAACCAATCATGGCACCATCCTGGGCGCGGCCAGTTTGCCGGGGGATCACACGCCGGGGATCGGCGTCGACCTGGCGGCATCCGGCACTCTGACGAACACCGGGGCTATCGTCGGTGGAGCAGGCGCCTACAACTACTCCGGTCAGTACGGCGGGGCGGGCGTGCTGCTCGGATCTGGCGGCCTGATCCGCAACACGGGCAGCATCACGGGAGGCAACGGCGGAGCAAGCGCCTATAACGGCTACCCTAGTCTGGGCGGGACGGGTGTAGAAATTGTATCAGGCGGTACCCTGGTCAACGCCGGTGCGATTACCGGTGGCTTGGGCGGCCACAACGGGTATGGCGTCGTCTTCCGCGACGGGGGTCTGCTGATAAACACGGGCCTGATTACAGGGGGGTCTGGTGATGACCCGAGCGGCGTCGGTGGGTCGGGCGGCGTCGGCCTGCAAATGTTCGGGGGCTTGGCCAGCAATCACGGCAGGGTTGAGGGCGGCAACGGATCGCCAAGCCAGAGCATTGGTGCATACGGCGGCACGGGCGTTTCTCTCGTCAACGCAAATCTGCACAACACTGGGGTAATTGCGGGCGGCAACGCCTCGAGCGATCAGCGGTATTACGCCGGCAGATATGGCCCAGGCGCCAATAACGGCCGGGCCGGGGGCTCTGGCATCGTAGTGGAGCAGAGCACCCTTTCGAATGCCGGCATGATTACCGGGGGCGTCGGCGGAAATGTTACGTTCTACTACGGATCGGGCGCCTACGTCCAAGGCGTGGGCGGCTCCGGCCTGGTTGCCTTCGACGGACGGATCAGCAATTCGGGCACCGTCACTGGCGGGGCGGGCGGCGCCAATGGCGCGACGAGGAACACCGGCGGCGCTGGAGGTATCGGTGTCGTCCTCAACGGTGGCACCCTTTCCAATACAGGCCTGATTTCGGGCGGCCAGGGCGGCTACAGCGCGGGCGGTACTGCCGGCGCCGGCGGCGTGGGCGTGAGCGTCAGAGTAAGCGGCAAGATCAGCAACTCGGGCACGATCTACGGTGGCCACGGCGGTTCATCGAAATTCTACGGCAGCTATCCAGGCGCAGGCGGCGTCGGCTTAGACCTCACATCCGGAACGCTCGACAATCGCGGCCTCATTCACGGCGGCGCAGGCGGAATTAGCCCCGACGACGGGTATGGCTACATTGGGGGCGTGGGCGGTGCCGGCGTCATTGTCCGTTCGATGTCCAACGTCACGAATGACGGGACGATTACCGGTGGTTTTACCCCAGGGAGTAGCCCAAATCTCGGTGGCCCGGGGATTGAGCTCCTTGCCGGGGGTACCCTGGTCAACACGGGTCTGATCACGTCATCTGGTTATTACGGTATTAGACTGCTTCAGGGCGGCGACGTGGTGAATTCCGGCAGCATCGTCGGGGGCGTGGACGCGCTCGGCGGGGGCACGTCAACGAACAGCGGGATAATCGTAGGAGCAACGTCGGGCTATGGTTTCGGTGCAGGCCTTAATCTGAGCGGTGCCGCAACGTTTACTAACGCCGGCATGGTCGCCGGCGGCAACGGCACGAATGGCTCCTACTTCAACATCTACCTCCCTGCGAACGGCGGCACCGGTGCCGCGCTGGCGGCGGGTGCCGTCTTCATCAACCATGGTCTCGTGACCGGCGGGGTGGGCGGCAACTCCGCCTATTACGCCAGTTACGGCGGCATCGGGATCTCGGTCGGTTTCGGCGCCTCGCTGCAGAACAGCGGAACGGTGCAAGGCGGCACGTCTGGCGTATCCAGCAACTACAACACGTCCTACAACGGTAGTGCGGGTGTATATGTAAACGGCGGACTGGTCACGACCTCCGGCACGATCACCGGCGGCTTACCCGCGGCAGGCACCACAGGTGGTATTCGAGGCGACGCGGTGCAGTTTGGCACGCTCGCCGGCACGTTGGTGATCGATCCCGGCGCGGTGTTCAACGGCCTCGTGGTTGCCGACGCTGCTGCTGCCGATACGCTGGTGCTCGCGGCCTCTTTTACATCCGGCACACTCTCCGGCGTCGGCACCGAATACACTGGTTTCTCCGCTATCGACGAGGCTACCGGCGCGCACTGGACCCTCGCCGGGTCAGACACGCTCGCCATTGGCGAAACCCTCACCTTCGCCGGCTCGCTGAACGTCGCCGGCACGCTGTCGGGCGGACTGGCTACCTTCGCGTCCGGCCACCACGAAACCTTGGCGATCGGCTCCCACGCATCCGTCACAACCACCCTCTCCGGTTTCGCCACGGGCGACACGATCGACATCGCTAAAATCGCGACATCGCTGACCTTCATCGGCGGCACGCTCACGCTCTACGAAGGACAATCCGCCATCGAAACACTCGCGCTCGCCGGCAGCTACACGCAGACCGAATTCCACCTCGCCGCCGATGCGCATGGCGGCACCGCCATCACTCTCGGCAACCCGGTATCATCAGCTGACCTGTCCGGCTTCGTGTTTCCGGCAAGTCAGCAAGCTTCCCACGGTGCCGGTGTGCCCTACACCGGGGCGGCGGCCTACCACTTTCCCGGCGATGAACGCGAGCTACTCGGCATATTCGCTTTCGGCCGCCACGCCGCATAGGCAACTTACGGAAGCTGTATCTCGATCACCACATGGTGCTGCCGCCACGCCGCACGCGGCCGGATCATGCGAGGGGCCAGCTCATCGACCGGTAGGTTCGGCCACCCTTCGCTGGCCAGCACGCCGGCCGCGCGCTGCGCCAGGGCAAGGTCGCCGCGGTCGAAGAACGACACGGGGCGGCCGAGCGCCGTGCCGGCCGGCACGGCGCGCCGCTCCACCTGGCCGATGCCCGCCTGCCGCAGCCGGGCGCTGAGACTGGTCAACCGCTGCTGAACGCCGGGTGCTCCCGCCGCGTAGAGAACCAGCGCCGTCGGCGGCTCGGCCGCGACAGGTGCCGCAGGCAGGGGCGGGGCGGCCACTCCCACATCAGGCGCCAGCGGCGGCACGGTGGCAGCGGGTGACGGCGCAGCCCGCGCGGTTTGCGCGCTGGCGTCTGCGGCGCGTGTGGGCTGCGCTGGCGCGCCCGGGCTGGGCTGCTCGGACCCCGAGGCAGGCGCAGGGGCAGGTCCGGCCGCAGCCGCATTATCCTGGAGCGGCGGTGGCGGCGGTGGCGGCGCGGGCGCAGCCGAGTTCGCGGGCGGTTGCGGTAACACGTCAGAGGGCGCTTGCTGCACAGGCGAGACAACGGCCGGCGCCGCCGGCACAGAAGCGGCCGGCACAGGTGCGGCCGCGTGTGGCGCGGGCGCGTGTGGCGCTGTCACCTGCACATCCGGCACGCGGCCCAATTCGTCGGGCTGCGCCGGGGCAGGCGCCGGGAGCACGGTTTCGGGCCCGGTTGCCGTGCGCGTCTGATGCAGCGGCGCCAGAAAGATCAGCGCGACGGCGGCGACCGCAAAGCCCGACCCGGCAAGCCACAGCGCCCGCCTTGTCCGCGCCGTCACGATCGTGCGCGGCACGGCCGCGGCACCCAGCGCACGGCCGACCAATGCCGCATCGCCGCGCCGCGCACCCTCGCGTGACGCCAACACCAGGGTCGCATCCACCGCCGCACGCAGCGTGCGTGGCGACCCGCGCGCATGATCGATCAGCCGGCCGACCGCGCCGTCATCCAGAAAATCCGGGGACCGGCCCTGCGCCGCCAGACGCGACAGGATCGCCGCGCGCGCCCCGCCGCGGCTGATCGGCGGCGTCGGGAAAATGCCGCCCGTGGGCGGCGAGACGGTCGGAGGCGGCGAATTGGACAAGGAGGCTGACCAGTGTGCAGACGAGACCCCAACGCACGCGCCGGTGTCACGTTCCGGTTGACGATCGCAGGCCGCCAAGCGCCCGTCGCGCTTGCGTCGCCAGCACGTCCACCCGCTCGTTCATCGCGTCGCCCGAATGGCCGCGCACCCAGCGCCAGTCGATCTCGTGCGGCTTGGCCGCATCCAGCAGCCGCCGCCACAAATCCATGTTGGCCACCGGGTCGCCGGACGCCGTGCGCCAGTTCTTGCGCACCCAGCCCGTGTGCCACCGCGTGATCCCCTGGCGGACATACTCGCTATCGGTGTGCAGGATCACGCGGCACGGTCGGGTCAGCGCCTCCAGCGCGCTGGAAGCCGCCGTCAGCTCCATGCGGTTGTTGGTGGTGGCCGGGTCGGCCCCGGACAGTTCCCGCTCACGCCCGGCGAACACCAGCACCGCCGCCCAGCCGCCCGGCCCCGGATTGGGCTTGCAGCCGCCATCGGTCCAGATACGCACCGGCTCGGGCACGGCGGCCGCGGGGTCAGAGTCCGTAATTCCGAAAATCCTTGGCAGTGAGGTGGAAGCGGAGGCGGCGCAGATAGTCCAGCGGGTCCTTGCGGACAACCAGCGCGCCCGGCGGGGTGTTCAGCCAGTCGTACAACCGGGTGAGCAGAAACCGCAGCGCCGCCCCCTGCGCCAGTACCGGCAGCGCCTCGGCCTCCTCGGCGGTCAGCGCACGAACGGATGCATAGCCCCGCAGCAGCGCACGCGCCCGCGTCACGTTGAACGAGAAGTCGGCTTCGAAACACCAGGCGTTCAGGCAGACAGCGATGTCGTAGGCAAACAGATCGGTGCAGGCGAAATAGAAGTCGATCAGCCCGGACAGGGCGCCGTCGAGGAAAAACACGTTGTCCGGGAACAAATCCGCATGGATCTGCCCCGCCGGCAGGTGATGCGGCCAGGCGGACAGGATGCCTGCGGCTGACCGCTCCAGTTCGGCCGCCAAACCAAGCTGCACTTCGCAGGCCCGGTGCCGGCAACGGTCCAGAAGCGGCGCCCAGGCGGCCGGGCCCAGCGCATTGGGCCGGATCGGGGCATAGCTCGCGCCGGCCAGATGCAGCCGCGCCATGGCCTCCCCCAACTGAGCGCAATGCGCCGTCTGCACGCGCCGCGGCCAGACGCCGGGCAGGAAGGTGGTGATCGCCGCATGCCGCCCGGCCAGCATGCGCAGCGCCTGCCCGTCACGTCCCCGCACGGGGAGCGGGCAGCTGATGCCGGACGCCGCCAGATGCTGCATCAAGCCCAGGAACCAGGGCAGGTCGGCCGGATCGACCCGCTTTTCGTAGAGCGTCAGGATGAAGTCGCCCGCGGTGGTGCGCAGCGAAAAATTGCTGTTCTCCACGCCCTCGGCGATGCCGCGGAACGCGACCAGGCCACCCAGCTCGTATTCGGCCAGGAAATCGGTCAGCGCGTCGTCGGAAACGTCGGTGTAGACGGCCATGGCGTAACAAGGTGCTTTCGGATGCAGCTCAGTCGGGATGCTGATAGCACCCCGGCCCGAACACGCCAGCACGACGGGGCGCGGCCTTGCCAAGTGCTGGCGTGCATTCTACAGGCGAAACGGTTCACTCCGGAGTTGTCATGTCGAATAACCGTGTTTCGCTTGCATTGCTGTGCGGCGCGCTGCCGCTCGCCGGATGCTTTTCGCATTCCTCCAGCGAGGCCGTCACCCCGCTGACCACGCAGATGCAGGCCGACGGCTCGGTTTCCGAAATCCATGTGGTCAGCCTGCCGCCCGATGCCGCGCCCTCGCTCGGCGACAAGCTTCAGGCCAGCCTCACGCAGGGCATGAAAACCTGCGCCACCGGCACCCATAAGCTGCGCCTCGATGTCAGCGTCACGCGCTTCAAGGGCCAGAACGCGGCCATGACTCTGCTGGTCGGCAGCTCCAACGTGATCGAGGGCACGGCGCGCCTGACCGACCCCGCCACCAACGCGGTGGTGGGCGATTTCGACGTGGTGCGCTCGACCGGCGGCGGCGGCATCATCGCGGCTGTCGGCATGGCCGGCGCCGAGCAGAAGATGGCCGACGCGTTTACGCAGGACGTGTGCAAGAAAGCATTCGGACGCGACGCGACGTAGAAAAGGCAAGGCCTTCTTTTTTGCAAAAAAGAAGCAAAAAACCTCTCTCAGTGCTGTCGCGGAATCAATCGATAAAGGTTTTTTGGTCCTTTTTTGCAAAAAAGGACTGCTTCCTTCCTCACGCCCCAAACTGTGCGGCCGTAATCGCGGCCAAAAGCTCCGGATCTGCAAACATTTTCGCCACCACGTCATGCAGCCCGTCCGTCAGCGTGCGGGCCGCATTGTCGCCGCTCATCAGGATCACGTTGGCATTGCCCACGCCGTCGTAATGGCGCGAGAACGGGCGGGCACCGCCGATCGACACCGTCAATCCAACCTGGCCGTGCGCATCGCCGTGATAGGCCAGGGACGCGACCGCGCTGCCGCTGGGCACGCCCAGCCCGAAAAAGTTGTAGAACAGCGTGACCGATACGCCGACCGGCCGTCCGTCCTGCACAATGGTGAAGCCGCGCTGGGTGAACTCCGCCGCCAGCGCATCGCGCACGATGTCGGTCACCGGCCGCGCCGCGCGAATGGCCGCGCCGTCCATGCCGTAGCCGTTCTGCTTCATGGCGATACGGGTACGAAACGACGTCCGCCCGTCGGTGACCGTCAGCGTGATCGGGCCGGCGCCCGCCACCGGCGCCGCCGCGATCGGCGCGTAATGAATGTCCGCCGTATCCTCGGAAAACGCGCAACCGGCCAACGCGAACGCAAGCACCAACGGCATAAGGCGATGTCGCACGACTCCACTCCACTTTGATGCGGACGTGGTAATTGGTCCCCCGTAATAAGCCAATGCGCCGCCCGCAGGAGAGCCCACTGTCGGAACCGCAATCCACCCGCCCCCTGGTGCGCGCGCTCGGCCGCTGGGACCTGGCCGCCATCACCGTCAACAGCACGGTCGGCGCCGGCATACTCGGCCTGCCCGGTCGCGTGTACGCGCTGGTCGGCCCGTACAGCGTGCTCGCCTGCCTGGCCGGCGGCGTGCTGATGGGCCTGGTCGCCGCCTGCTATGCCGAGGCGGCCAGCCGGTTCGACGGCACCGGCGGCACCATCCTGTACGCACGCGCCGCCTTCGGGCGCTCCGCCGGCTTCGCCGCCGGCTGGCTGGCGGTCACCACACGCCTCTTCGCCTATGCCAGCATCCTCAACCTGGCCGTGGGCTACGCCGCCGGCGTGGTACCCGCCATTGCCAGCCCGCTCTGGCGGCTGCTGGCCATCACCCTGCTCAGCTGGGGGCTGGGCGGCATCGTCTATGCCGGCGTCGGCCTGTCGGCCCGCGCCAACGGCTTCTTCACCGTCGCGAAACTGGCACTGCTCGGCGGCTTCGTGCTCACCGGCGCTGTCATCCTCTGGCCAACCCGGCTGGGCCACCTGCCACCACCACCGCCCGCCGGTCACTGGGCGCCGGCCGTGGTCCTGCTGCTGTTCGGGCTGATCGGCATGGATTCGGCCGTCGTCAACGGCGGCGAAATGCGCGACCCAAGGCGGGACGTGCCATTCGGGCTGGGCGTGGGCATGCTGGCTGTGGTGGCCCTCTACTCAGGTATCCTGCTCGTGTGCGCGGGCGTGGTGCCCAACCTGGCGCACAGCACGCGCCCGGTGTTCGACGGCACGGTCGCCATGCTCGGGCCGGCCTCCGGCGCGGTCGTCGCCTGTGGCGCGGTGCTGAGCATGACAGGCACGCTCTTCACCATCCTCTTCGTCGGCCCCGCCTGGTGTATGCGCTGGCCGAAGCCGGCCAGTTGCCGCGCGCGCTGGCACGTGTCCACCCACGCTTCGGCACCCCGGGGGCCGCCGTGCTGCTGCATACCGCGCTGGCCTGGGGGCTGGCCGTCGCCAGCACCTTCTTCGGCGCGCTCACCGCCAGCACACTCACCCGCCTCATGCTCTACGCGCTCACCACCGCCTCGGTCGCCGCCATGCGCCGGCGCGGCCTGACCGCCCAACCCAGCCCGCTCATGCTGCCCGGCGGCCTGGCGGTGGCGTGCTCGGCCACCCTGCTGTGCCTAGGGCTGATGACCCAGGCGGACCGGGCGGCCTGGGTGTCGACATTGTGGTGTTTGGGGCTGGGATTTGCCGTGTATCAGGCGGCCCGCCGTTCGGGGCAGCTATGATTCCGCATCACTCTCACGCGGCGCGCTGATCCGGCTGCGGCGACATCGGAAATGGCACGAAATCTGGCTCGATCAGTTTCCTGAACGATGGGCTGACGATCTGCAAATCGAGCACGTCCACCGTGTAGGGCAAAAGCGATTCTGTAAAATCGTCCGACAGCAAGGCCTGCATGCGAATGCTCAGCTCCATGCCGGCGTCCACGGCCAGATCGAGATCGGAACCACGCCGAACCCGGTCGCCCCGCGCGCGCGAGCCGAACACCCAGACCTTTGTTTCCGGCGGCAGATGCCGGCTCAGAATGGCGCGCACGATGGCAAGATCGGAGGATCTGGCGACAATCTCACGCTGGCTCATCGCGCGTGCTCCGCTCCAAAGCGGCCAATAGGAACCGGGCCTCTTCAACGAACGCCGGGATCAGATCGAATACCTGCCTCGCCGACCTAGCATTGTAGGTGTGGCTGGTAATATTACGGGCTTTCCGAAAGTCCGACCAGATCTGCCACTCGCTCCTGACCAGCGCTTTGGCGTAACCCTCACGAAAAAGATTCTGAATACCCAAATCAAAGTCCTGCTGAAGGCCAGGGTCAACACTCAGCAAATACCGTCGCAGCATCTTGTGAGATAGATCATACGTGAACTCAAAAGCCTGGATCGCCGCTGCCTGAAACTGCCGCGCGATGCCGGGATCCTGCCTGGCGAGGGCGGATTGGCAATAGGCCAGACTTGTTTCCAACTGCCCAAGCGCGTCGCGTAACGATCCAACATCCAGCCGCACCGCCCAGCATACCTACGCCAAAGGATACGGCAGCTTGAAGATCACATCCTCGGTCGTCACCTGCCGCTCCTCGATCTCCAGCGCGAACCGCGCCGACAGCTCCGTCAGCACCTCCTGAACCAGGCTTTCCGGCGCCGACGCACCGGCCGTGATGCCCACCGTGCGCACCCCGTCCATCACGGAAAAATCCATCTCCGCCACCTTGGGCACCAGCACCGCCCGGCCTGCGCCGGCGCGCTCGGCCACCTCGCGCAGGCGCTGGCTGTTGCTGCTGTTGGGGCTGCCGATCACGATCAGCAGGTCGCAGCCCTGCGCGATCGCCTTGACCGCCGCCTGACGGTTGGTGGTGGCGTAGCAAATATCCTCGCGCTTCGGCCCTTCGATCTCGGGGAACCGTGCCCGCAGAATGTCGATGATCTCGGCCGTATCATCCACGCTCAGCGTCGTCTGCGTGATGAACGCCAGCGACTGCCCAGGCTCCGGCTGCACGCCAGCCGCCTCGGCCGCGTTCTGCACCAGGGTCACCGCCCCGGGCGGCAATTGCCCCATGGTCCCCACCACCTCGGGGTGGCCGGCATGGCCGATCATCAGGATGTGGCGCCGCTCGGAAAAATGCCGCTCGGCCTCGCGATGCACCTTGCTGACCAGCGGGCACGTCGCGTCCAGATACGCCAGATTGCGCCGCTGCGCCTCCTCCGGCACGGATTTCGGCACGCCATGGGCGGAAAACACCACATGCGCGTTCTCCGGAACCTCGTCCAACTCCTCGACGAAGATCGCCCCCTGCGCCTCCAGCGTCTCAACCACCGTGCGGTTGTGCACGATCTCGTGCCGCACATAGACGGGGCGGCCATACCGCCGCAGCGCCTCCTCCACCACGCGGATCGCCCGGTCCACGCCGGCGCAGAACCCGCGCGGACCGGCCAGCACAACGCGCAAGGGCGGGCGGCTGGTGACGGTTTCGGGGGCGGCGAGCAGGTCGGTCGGGCTGTCTGGCATGGTGCGGTCAATCCCAGGCGTTTGGCGCTATATGGCGCGGGGTGGGTGCTGGTGCAAAGGCGCCGTGGTGTGGCAAGCACCCTCCCGAGCCATTCGCGCCAGTGGCGCCGGAGTTTGTTTCCATGCGTCTGCCATACGGCCTGCTGGCCGCCTGTCTCTGCCTCGCCGCCTGCGACGGCAACCCCGAAGAGACGGCCGCCCAGTGCCCCAAACCCTACCTCCTGCCGGACGCCAGCACGCTCAGCCGCTACCGCGGCGCCGGCCGAGACCTGTCCGACCTGGTGCTGACTGCCCGGCTGACGGACGTGAAAGGCGCCTGCGCCGGCCTGTTGGGCGTCAAGCTGGAAGGGGCGCACGCGCATGTGGTGATGGTGGTCAGCCGCGGCCCGGCGGCCACCTCGTCGGAGGCGGACATCCCTTATGGGCTGGGCGTGGTGCGTAACGGCCAGATCCTCGATGAGGCGCGGTATGTGCAGCACGTCGTCTTCCCGCCCAACGTGAGCACCGTGCAGGTGAATGGGCAGGAGCTGCAGATGAAGCTGCCGACCGCCAAGAAGGTCAGCGGGCCGGACTATCATCTGTACTTCTGGTTGCAGCTTTCTTCTGAGCAGCTGGCGGAGAATCGACAGAGAAAGTAGTTCTTTTCTGAAGAAAAGAACCAAAAGACTTTTATCTGTTTGGGGCGCTGCAATGTTGGGCGGCCGCGCCGGCGACGTGCTGCGTCGAGATGCGCCAATCCAGGCCGTGCGGGTTGGCCGATTGGCCGGTCGCCCGGCCTAGGACGCAATCGTAGTTCAGCCCGCGCAGCGCCGCGAGGTGGCGAAAACACCAGTTCACGTACGCGTCCATCTGCAGCTCAAGCAGCTGACAGCCGGGGCGGCAGAAACCCAGATTCGTCAGGCCTGCGCCATGCGGCGCCACGATCGCCTCGGCATCGCGGAACAGCCTGATCTGGTCGGGCACCGTCAATGTTTCGGGCCGCACCGGCACGAACCCGAGCGGCCGCAAGGCGCGGGCCACCTTGTCCTCGTCGCGCAACGGCCGCAGGGCATGGGGGCCGCGTTCGAGGTAGAAGCGCCTCGGCAGGCCCGCGCCCTGGCCATGCACATGGGCCGACATGCGGTCGAACAGCGCCAGGATGCAGGCGTGATAGGCAGCACCTCCCCCGACACTGACCGGGTATATCAGGCTCTCGAACTCGAAGACGCTGGTGTGTGGCCACCGGCACAAGCGCCAGCGTGTCCGGCAGGCCCATCAGCCGCAGCATCGCAACCTGACAGGCGCCGTCCGCCGGATAGAGCACGCCGCGCGCCCCGTGCAGCAGATGCGGCGGCACGGCAGCCAGGCGCAGCACCCCGTCGACCACCGCGTGATAGTAGTTGCGCGGCGCGCCTCCCAGTACCGTGATGTAGCTCCCCGCCAGCGAGGTGACGCTGCCTTCGTCCAGGCCGATGCCGTCCTGCGTCCATGCGAAACCCTGCTGGTCGGGCGCCGTATGGGCCAGCGTCTCCTCGATCACGTCAGCGCCGATGCCGATGATGCCGGCCGAGCTGTGCACCAGCGCGTCACGAAGGACGAACACGGCCGGCGCCAGTGACTTGGTCCTGGCCGGCGCGCCAGTCCAGCCCGAGCGGTTCCTGCCGTACCGGCCAGCGCTCGAGGAACGTGGCGCCGATCGGCAAGGGCGGCAACCGGACCCGCTCTGGCGCCAGCGACGTCGCATGGTGCACCCGGGAGGCCGGGCTGGTCCTGTCGCCATCATCAGCCAGGTGGTCGAGCGGGCGGCGGCGCAGGTCCGTTCTTCGGGGCGGCCTGTCCACCCGGCCGGTTACGGCAGGTTTTCGGGTTGCGAGAACCGGAAACTGATATCCGGCCGCTCGGCCGAGACATCACCCGCTTCCATGATGGAAACGCGCAACAGGAAACTGCCGGCCAGCGTGAGCCAGTTGGCGGTCTGGCTGCGGCCGCCCAGCATGACTGAAGCGAGCTTGAGCGCCAGCGGCACAATGTTGCCGGCCCCCGTCGCTCCATACCGCTCCACCGCCCCCCAGCCGCCCTCCAGCGACTCCTCCACGTGCCTGGCGCGATACGTCTCCGCCGACCGCATGGCCGCGGCCAATTCGGTGGCCAACGCCGCCACCGCCAGCGCATCCAACGCCCGCCTGGACCGTCGCGACCGCTCGCCCAGCGCCAGCGCCGCCGCGCCGGACGCCATGCTGGACGCCGCGAACCGCACCGCCATCGACCTGGGTGCAGCCGCCCATAACGGCGTGCTCGTCGCCGCCAGCAGGGATGCGGTGTAGGTGCCCAAGCCAGCGCCCAGAATAGCCGCCGGCACCTGCGCCAGCCGCGCCACCGCCCACGGCCAACGCCACCTTGGCCGCGCATCCGCCACCAGCTGGGCCGCACCGGCCAGCATCGCCGGTCCGGAAAACCCCATCAAAATCCACGTGCCGATCGACATCGGCGACGTCTTCTTCGCCACACGCAGCATGTTGTAGAATCGCTGTGGCGTATGCAGGTCCCACACCAGCAACGCCGACCCCAGCGTCGGCGCCAGCAACGCCAGATAGCGCGACCGCCGCGCGAGCGGCCTGGCCGACGCACCCCGCGTGGCCTCCGCGATGCCGCCGATCAGCGCCGCCGTGCCGGACAACCCGGCCAGCGCGATGTAGCCGCCTACCGCCCAATTGTTGAACGGCGCGGGTTTGAGTTGCGAACGCCCGTAATAGGTCGGCCCAGCCCAGCGCCCGCGCGGTGCCACGGTGTCGTGCGCATCGCGCCCCACCACCGGTTTTTCGTCGGGCGAATGCGCGGCCGGCGGATACTTCATCTGCGCCGCCGCGGTGTCTCGGCCGCGAACAAGGCCAAGGCCGTCAACGCCAGCCCCGCCATCGCCGCCAGCCCCGCGCCCAGCGCCGGCCCCACACGGCGGGAGGGCCGGGTCGGCGCCACCGGCAGATTGTAGCGTTCCGGCCGATCGGTCAGCAGAAAGAACGCGTTGAGATGGCCCAACCCCCCGGTCGCACCCGGGGCGCCCGGCGTGCCGTACAGGTAGGCGCTGTCCACGCCCACCCTGTGCAGCTCCTCCACGCGCGCGGCGGCCCGCTGCTGCAAATCGGACAATTCGCCGAATTGTATGCTGTCCGTCGGGCAGGATTTGGCGCAAGCCGGCTCCAACCCGCCCTTCAGCCGGTCGTAGCACAGCGTGCATTTATGCGCCTTGCCGTCCGACGCATTCAGATCGACCACGCCGAACGGGCAGGCGGGCACGCAGTAGCCGCACCCGTTGCAGATGTCGTGCTGCACCACGACCGTATCGAACTCGGTCTTGAAAATCGCGCCGGTCGGGCACGCCTCCAGGCACGGCGCGTTATGGCAGTGCTTGCACACATCGCTCAGCATCAGCCAGCCGGATTGGTAGGGCGCCTGGTCGTTGTCCCGCACGCTATGCCCGCCCGCGCACCCGCCGCTGCGCAACTCCGAGCGCCCATCGACGGATTTCTCGATGAATGCCACATGCCGCCAGGTGTTGGAGGACAGCGCGCCCGTATTGTCGTAGCTCTGCCCCGTCAGCCCCAGATTATCGGCCGGCAGATTGTTCCACTCCTTGCACGCCACCTCGCACGCCTTGCAGCCGATGCACACCGTCGTGTCGGTGAAAAACCCGTACGATCTGCCAGGCTCGATCAGCACATGCGCCGTCAGCTCGAACTCGTTCGGGATCAGCCGCGCCAATTGCGATTCGGTGTGGTCCAGCACGCGCGGATGCATGTCCATCGACGTCAAACCTCGATCGATTGCGCGATGTTGCCGATGGCGTTGGGTGCCGGCTTGTAAGTAACGCGTATGCGAGACTGATGCCGCTGCAACAGCGCCAGCTGCCCCGGCTCCGTCCCGCAGGCATGCCCAACGGTGAACAAATGCCCCACGCCCGCATCATCGGTCAGCTGAAACCGGCTTTCCTGCACGATCGTCACCACGCCGGTCATGTGCTCTGCCATCACGGGTCCGCCTCGCCTTAACCGGGTCGAACAAAGCACGTGCGGCCGGGCTTGCGTATCCCGGGCCGGTTCACGTCCGCGCCAGACGGCCCGCCACGCCATTCCGGCGGCCAGACCAGGATGGCAAGCAACCAAGGAAGAGGTTAGGATCACGGCATGGTGGCGCTCGCGAAAATCCCCATGCGCATGTCGGTCGCAGAATTCCTGGCCTGGGAGCCTGGCGATGGGCGTCCCTGGCAGCTGGTGGACGGCGAACCCCAGGCCATGTCACCCGCCAATCTAACCTACGGCACGTTGCAGAGCACACTCAGCCGGCTGATCGGCAATCATTTCGAGAGTTCCGGCAGCCCCTGCACGGTCGTCACCACGCCCGGCGTGGTCCCGCATGTGAACGCCGGCATCAATATGCGCATCCCCGACCTGGCGGTCACCTGCATCTCCGTCCAGGCGGTAACGGCCATGCAGGACCCGGTGCTGATCATAGAAATCCTGTCGCCGAGCAACCAGGCCCAAACCTGGGCGAATGTGTGGTCCTATACGACCATCCCGAGCGTGCGCGAAATCCTGGTGCTCCACACCGTCGCGATCGGCGCGGAGATCCTGCGCCGGCGCGCCGACGGCAATTGGCCCCGAGAGCCAGAGTGGGTGACAGAGGGCGAGTTGCGGCTGGACAGCATTGATTTTGCCGTGCCTTTAGCAGCCATTTACGAGCGCACACACCTGCGGCGTTTGCCGGGTAGCTGACGCCAGGGTCGCGCTTACCGACACACCGATCCGCATGTCGGTAGAAGAATCCGTGGCCTGGGAACCAGGCGACAGTCGAGCCGGGCAGTTGCTCAACAAGAGTGGGATCGTTCACGTTTCAAACCGATGCCCGAGATGGTGTTCGCGACAGGGAAACAACCTTCCGAACAACGGAGTATTGGCGAGCTAAATACAAATGCTCGGGCTGTGATAACGCGTTGTCTATGAACGCACCACCAGTTATGCGTCCCGAACGAAGGATCGTCGCGGACTCACGGTCAGCGTTCCCGCGTCTCGTCCTGCATCGATCGTCACGTTGACAAGCTGACTAACTTGGGCCAGCCCGACATGGATGCCCCGCCGCGCCGCCCTATTGCTGAGCACCATAATTGGTAGCGCCTTGACCGGTGCTTACTGGCTCGCTTTCTTCGCGCTCGCCTACGGCTTGACCGCTGGCGACTACCGCCCCGGCTCGCCCGCCGAACCCACCGACCTCCACCGCAGCGCCGCCGCCTGGGCAATCTGGGGCTCGGGGTTCGCGGTCTATGCCGTGCTCGCCTGGGCGTGGCGCCGGTTGGATTTCTTCCTCGCCCGCCGGAACGCTTCGTAGATGGCCGACAGCCGGCCGTTGACCAATGGCGAACTCGCGGCCGCACGCGCCATCTTCGGCAGCGCGATCCGATATCAGGAAGTCGAGAATCCACCGCGGCAAATACATCTTCTTCCAGCCATCCGACACGGCCATGACGCCGAACGGTGAAATCTACTTTCCAGAACCTGTCTACAAGCCCGACTACTCGACCAACGTCGCCGACACCTCCTGGCTCATTCACGAGCTGACGCATGTCTGGCAATACCAGACCGGCGTGAACGTCCGCCTGCGCGCGCCGTTCTCGCGCAACTACGACTACGGCAAGCTGACACCGGCCACCCGCTTTTCAGATCTGAACATCGAGCAGCAGGCAGCATCGGTGGCCGACTACTATCTCCTAGAACACGGCACCGGCACGCAGCACGGCACCGGCACATTGCGCGACTACCAGGCGCTGATCCCGTTCCTGCCCATCACGCGGCCGGTGCCGGCCCGATGACCGCACGCTACCCTCACGCGTTTGTCGATTGCCCGCCGCCCGCGCACGGGGCAGGGAGGTGACGTGAAGAAACTCCGCCAATCCTTGGCCGACCGCGCGGCCGCCTTCGTCCACGACTGGTCCATCCCGCGCCAGCTCGCCGGCCAAAGCGTGCAGGGCCGCGCCGCCGAAAGCGAACTCTCGCGCAACCTCCGCCCGCGGCTGGAACAGGCCGACACCGTCGGCACCAGCATCTGCCCGTTCTGCGCCGTCGGCTGCGGCCAGCTCATCTACGCCAAGGGCGGCCGCCCCATCCATATCGAGGGCGACCCGCGCAGCCCGGTCAACCAGGGCACGCTCTGCCCCAAGGGCGCCAGCACGCTCGGCATGCTGCTCTCCCCGCAACGCATCAACACCGTCCTCTACCGCGCCCCCTACGCCACCGCCTGGGAGGAACGCCCGCTCGACTGGGCGATGGAACGCATCGCGCAACTGACGAAACAAACGCGCGACGACACCTTCGTCGAAAAATTGCCTGACGGCCGCACGGTCAATCACACGCTGGGCATCGGCTCGCTCGGCGGCGCCACGCTGGACAACGAAGAAAACTATCTGATCAAGAAACTGTTCAACGGAGGGTTGGGAATCGTCAACGTCGAGAACCAGGCCCGCATCTGACACTCATCCTCGGTGCCCAGTCTGGGTACCTCCTTCGGCCGCGGTGCCGCGACAATGTCGCTGTGGGACCTGGAGAACAGCGACTGCATCGTCGTCATGGGTTCCAACATGGCCGAAAACCACCCGATCGCCTTCCGCTTCGTCGTCGAAGCCAAACGGCGCGGGGCGGACATCATCCACGTCGATCCGCGCTTCACCCGCACCAGCGCGCTGGCCGATGTGCACGCTCCCATACGCTCCGGCAGCGATATCGCCTTCCTCGGCGGCATCATCCACCACATCCTCGAAAACGATCTGTGGTTCCGCGACTTCGCGCTCGCCTACACCAATATCGCCCACATCATCGACGACGCCTATGCCGATCCCGAACAGAACGACGGCGTCTTCTCCGGCTTCGATCCCGAAACCGGCACCTACACCGAAGACAGCTGGCAGTACAAGGGAAAAACCGTTCCCTCCGCCATCGCAGAACAGCGCGGGCCACCGCTGAAACGAAAGCAGGGGGAAGCGGGAGACGGCCACCGACTTCGAAAGCATGGCGAACGCACCACCACCGACCGGACATCACGCTGCAGCACCCCAACTGCGTGTATCAGATCATGCGCCGCCACTACGCGCGCTACACGCCCGAAATGGTCGAGCGTGTCACCGGCTGTCCGCGCGACACGTTCTTGCGCGTCGCCGGCGCGCTCGCCCGCAACTCGGGGCGCGAACGCACCGGCGCCATCTGCTACGCCGTCGGCTGGACCCACCACACCACAGGCGTGCAGATCATCCGCGCCGCCTCGATCATCCAGGGCCTGCTCGGCAATGTCGGCCGCCCGGGCGGCGGCATCATGGCCCTGCGCGGCCACGCCAGCATCCAGGGCAGCACCGATATCCCCACGCTGTACAACATGCTGCCAACCTATCTGGCCCAGCCAAACGTTTTTCACGACCACGGCACGCTGGACGCCTATCTGAAAGCCGAAACGCCGGCCACCGGCTGGTGGTCGAACATGCCCAAATATGTGGTCAGCCTGCTCAAGGCCTGGTACGGCGAACACGCCACCGCCGCCACCGAGTACGGCTACCAGCACCTGCCCAAACTCACCGGCGACCTCTCCCAATTGCCGATGACCATGGCGATGTGCGACGGCGTCATGCGCGGCCAATTCATCCTCGGCCAAAACCCCGTCGTCGGCGCCGTCAATTCCGACCTGGTCGAACGCGGCCTATCGCGCCTGCACTGGCTCGTGGTGCGCGATTTCGCGATGACCGAGACCGCCAATTTCTGGCAAAAGGGCCGCCTGGTCCAGCGCGGCGAGCTCGCGCCAAAAGATATCGGTACCGAAATCTTCTTCCTGCCCACCGCGATGCCAGGCGAAAAGGACGGCACCGTCACCAACACCAGCCGCCTGATCCAGTGGCACGACGCGGTGCTGGAAGCGCCCGGAGACAGCCGATCGGACCTCTGGTTCATCTACCATCTCGGCAAACGCCTGAAGCAACTCTATGCGAACAGCCGTGAGGCGCGCGACAACGCGATCCGCCACCTCACCTGGCAGTATCCCGAACGCGGCGACCGCGCCGAACCGGACGCCGAAGCCGTTCTGCGCGAAATCAACGGCTACACGGTCGCCGACCGCAAGCAGGTCGAAAAATACCAGGATCTGAAAGCCGACGGCAGCACCGCCTGCGGCGGCTGGATGTATTCCGGCATTTTTCCGAAGGACGGCCACAACAGGGCAAGGTCCCGCACGCCGGACGGCCCAGGCGGCCCCGGCAGCCACCTTAACTGGGCCTACGCATGGCCCGCCAATCGCCGCACCCTTTATAATCGCGCCTCAGCCGACCCGGATGGAAAACCCTGGTCGGAACGCAAGCGCATGGTCTGGTGGGACGAGGCGGCGGCCAAATGGACCGGCACCGACATCCCCGATTTTGTCGCCACCACACGCCCGGACTACCGCCCGGATTGGAGCACGCACCCGCAGGGCATGGCGGCGCTGGCCGGCGACGCCCCGTTCATCATGGAGGCGGACGGCCGCAGCCAGCTCTTCGCCCCCACCGGCCTGAAGGACGGCCCGCTGCCCACCCATTACGAGCCGATGGAAAGCCCCGTCGCGAACCCCATGTACGGCATACAGTCAAATCCCACGGCCCACGTCTGGTCGCGACCCGGCAACGAACTGCACACGCCGCAAGACCCGCGCTTTCCCTATGTCTTCACCACGTACCGTCTGACCGAACTGCATTGCGGCGGCATCATGAGCCGCGTCACGCCGCACACCGCCGAGCTGCAACCCGAAGCCTTCGTCGAAATCTCCCCTGAGCTGGCCAGGGAACTCGGCATAAAGCACCTCGGCTGGACGGTGCTCTCGACCCTGCGCGGCGAGATCGAGGTCCGCGCCATGGTGACCGAACGCATCCGGCCCTTCACCATCGATGGCCGCACCATCCACCAGGTCGGCATGCCCTGGGTGTTCGGCTGGGAGGGTTATGCGCGCGGCGACATCGCCAACGTGCTGCTCGCCATCACCGGGGACGCCAACACGTCCATCCACAGCACCAAGGCGGTCACCGTGGACCTGCGCCCCGGCCGCCTGCCCAATCCCGGCGGGCGCAGCCATGGCCAGTAATGGCGAGGACGCGCTCGCCATCCTGGACCGCATCCTCGCGCAGCAGCCCAAGCCGGACAAGAACCTGTTCTCGCGTTGCACTGAAAAGCTGGCGGCCCTGCGCGACGCGATGATCGCAAATCAGGCCGACAGAACCGGGCTCGATCACGTCAACGCCGTGATCAGTATCGTCATGGCCGGACATTTCCCCCTCGGCCCGGTGCCGTGGGACGAACTGCGCCTGGCCCGCGATTGGCTGGCCACCGTGGTAGGCAGACCCCGGTAGGCAGCGGCCGCGCAGCCCCGCCCCCCTTCGCCGACAGGCAGGGGGGCGGAAAAACCTCAGCCCTTCTTGCCGACAACCTCGTTGGCGGCCGCCTTGTCCAGATGGCGCGCCTCGTCGATCAGAAACGTACCCTCCTCCTTGTTGCCGTGCTTCATCTCCTCCAGCCCTTCGGTGGCCAGGTTGCGCGCCTCCTCCGACCGGTCGGGCAGGTGCACCCCGTCCGTCCCCGGCGTATGTTCGGCGCCCGTCTCCGCGGCCTGTGGTTTTGCTTGGGTCATGGATGGCCTCCTCCGGAATAAGTGACGCGGGCCTAACCGGGCAGGGCGGTCGCGGGTTCCATGCTTCTTACCTTGCGCCGATGTTTCCGCTAGCCTCCGCCCCCGGCGGAAGTTTTGGAGCGGAACGGCGCATTGGCCAAAGTACGGGTTGCGGTCATCGGCGTGGGCAACTGCGCATCTTCCCTGGTCCAGGGTATCGCCTTCTACGCCCAAGCCGCGCCGGACACCCGGGTGCCAGGCCTGATGAACGTGGTGCTCGGCGGCTATCATGTCGGCGATATCGAGGTTGTCGCCGCCTTCGACGTCGCCGCCGGCAAGGTCGGCACGGACCTGGCCCACGCCATCCTCGCCCACCCCAACAACACCCGCACCTTCGCCCATGTCGCCGCGGCCGGTGTGCCCGTCCAGCGCGGCCCCACACTGGACGGCCTGGGTCGCTACGTGCGCGACGTGGTGGCGGAATCGCCCGCCCCCGCGGTCGACATAGCGGCCAGCCTGCGCGCCGCCCGCGTCGATGTCGCCGTGTCGTACCTGCCGGTCGGCGCCGAACGCGCCACCGCCTACTACGCCGAACAGGCGCTCGCGGCCGGATGCGGTTTCGTCAACTGCATCCCCGTCTTCATCGCCTCCGACGCAGCCTGGCGCACACGTTTCGAAGCCGCCCGCCTGCCCATCGTCGGCGACGACATCAAAAGCCAGGTCGGCGCCACGATCGTGCACCGCGTGCTCGCCAACCTGTTCCGCGACCGCGGCGTGCGCGTGGACCGCACCTACCAGCTCAATTTCGGCGGCAACATGGATTTTTGCAACATGCTCGAGCGCGACAGGCTGCAATCGAAGAAACTGTCGAAAACCCGCGCCGTCACCAGCCAGCTCGCCGAAACGCTGTCCGACTCCGACGCCCATGTCGGCCCGTCGGACTACGTGCCCTGGCTGGAAGATCGCAAATGGTGCCACATACGCATCGAAGGCACCGCGTTCGGCGACACGCCCCTCAATTGCGAACTGAAATTGGAGGTCTGGGACTCCCCAAACTCCGCCGGCGTCGTCATCGACGCCATACGGTGCGCGAAACTCGCGATGGATCGCGGCATCGGCGGCGCGCTCACCGGACCCTCGAGCTATTTCATGAAGAGCCCGCCACAACAGTTCAACGATACGGAGGCCCGCCTGCGCACCGAGGCCTTCGTCGCCGGCATCGAAGAACGCTGACCGTGCGCCTGCATCTGGTGCGCCACGGGCACACGGATGCGCTGGGCCGCTCGCTCACCGGCCGCACGCCCGGTATGGGGCTGAACGCGCATGGACGCGATGCGGCGAAACGCACCGCGCTCGGCCTCGCCTCGGACGGCAAGATCGCGCGCGTCTTCAGCTCGCCACGCCTGCGCGCCACGCAAACGGCCGAGCAGATCGCCCGCGCCACCGGATGCGCCGTCGAGCAACACCCGGCACTCGACGAGGTCGATTTCGGCGCCTGGGCCGGACGCGATTTCAGCGACCTGAACGAAGCGCCCGGCTGGGCCGAGTGGAACAGCGTCCGCAGCCTCGCGCCCACGCCCGGCGGCGAGACGATGCTCCAGGTCCAGGCCCGCGCCACCGCCTTCGTGCAGCATCTCCGCGCGCGTTGGCCGGACGCCAGCCTCGTCCTGGTCAGCCATGCCGACGTGATCAAATCGGTGCTGGCCTATCTGCTCGGCATCCCGATCGACATGATGCACCGGCTGGACATCTCGCCGGCCGGTCGCAGCGTCATCTCGCTGGCCGGCGCCGAGCCAATGGTGGAGGCGGTCAACCTGCTGCCGGGCACGTGAGCCAGCCCGCCGCCCCGGCGACGGGCGACTTGCCTGCCCTGATCCAGCAGGCGCTCGCCGCCCGCAAGGCCGGGCACCCGGCGCACTCCCTGGCCCTGTTCCAGCAGGCATCCGCCACGCGGCCCACCCATATCGGCCTCCGCCTCGAATCGGCATTCGACCTCCGCGCGCTCGGCCGCACCGCCGAGGCGGCCGAGCAATACCGTGCCGTCCAGGACCTGCAGCCCAGCCATCCGGGCGCGCTGCTCGGCCTTGGCCTGTGCGCGCGCGAGCTGGGCCGCAGGGAGGAGGCGCTCGCCATGTTGCGCCAGGCGCATGGCGCCGACCCGCACCACCTCGGCGCCGCGCTGGAACTGGCCGCCGAACTCCGCCACCAAGGGTCGCCGGACGAGGCCGACACCATCTACGCCGGACTGCTGGACGCCCACCCCACCCAGATCGCCGCCCTGCTCGGGCGCGCCCTCTGCGCCCGCCAGCGCGGCCAACGCGAGTGTGCCCGCGCCTGGCTGGAACGCGCGGTGCAGGCGCACCCCACCCACCCAGGCGCCAGGCTGGAGCTCGCCGCCGAGCTGCGCGACATGGGCGATCTCGACGCGGCGCGGCGCCAGGCACAAGCGCTGCTGGCGCGCGACCCCGCCCACGCCGCCGCCCTGCTCAGCCTCGGCCTGACAGAACGCGCGGCCGGCTGCCCGGACGCGGCCCTGGCCGCCTTCAGCCGCGCCCACGAAGCCCACCCCCTGCGGCCCGACCTGCTGGTGCAGATGGCCGTCGAACACAGAACGCTCGGCGACACCGCCGCCAGCACCCGGCTGCTCGACCAGGCACTGTCGCTGGATCCCGGCAACATCAGCGTCCTGGTGCAATGCGCCGAGCAGGCGCGCATGGCCAACGACGTGGCCCGCATGCACGCGATCTACGCGCAAGCCGCCGCCGAACAGCCGGCCGCGCTGCCCCTGCAACTCGGCCTGGCCGAATCACGTCTACTCCTCGGCCAGATCTTCGAGGCTCTGGATCACCTGGCCCGGCTCGAGGACGGCGCCGCCGACCGAGCCTCTATCCGCCTCAAACGCATCAGCATCCTGCGCCGCGCCGGCTTCCTGCCGCTCGCCCTTTCCCTGGCGCGCGATGCGACCGCGGCCTGGCCGGGCCATTTCGTGCTCTGGGCCGAGCGCATCCTGTGCGAGTCCGTCGCCGGCGACGACGCCTCGCTCGCCGCCTGCTTCGAGGCCGCCCCGGCCGGCACGCCACGCGAGCACGCCCGCCTGCAGCGTATGCGGGCGGTGCTGCACGAGGAGCGCGGCGAGCGCGCCGCCGCGCTGGCCTGCCTGGACGACGCGGAAACCCTGGAACCGGGCAACGGCGAGGGCGCCTTCCTGACCACACGCGTCGCCCTGGGCGCGCTCGACCTGCCGCGCGCCCGCGCATCGCTGCAGGCCTACATGCGGGCGACCCTCGCCACGACGAAACTGCGCGGCCGTTCCCTCAACGTCAGCCAGACCCATTTCGGCCAGCTGCTCGACGAGCTCTCGCTGGACGAGGCGGCCATCGCCCCCCTGCACGCCACGCGCCGCCTGCCGGCCGAGGCGCGGGTCGGCGCAGTGCTACGGCTGGCCGCCGCCAGCCCGGGCAGCACGGCCGCCTCGCTCGAGCTGATGTCGGCCCTGCGCGCGGCCGGCCGCGTCGGCACGCCCCCACCGTGGCCATCCTCCGCCGCGCCCCACGCGCACATCCCGCGCGTCATCGTGCAATTCTGGGACAGATCTCCGCCGCCGGACGACGTCGGCCAAATCATGCGCAGCTGGCGGGAGGTCAATCCGGACCACGCCCACCGCGTGTTCGACACGCAGGCCGCGCGCGCCTTCATCGCCGGCGTCCACGGTGCCCGTGCCGGCGCGGTGTTCGCCCGCGCCGGCGCCGGTGCGCAGCAGGCCGACCTGTTCCGCCTGGGCTATCTCGCCGCATCCGGCGGCATCTACGCCGACGCCGATGACCGCGCCCTGTCGGGCCTGCACGCGATCCTGCCGCCGGATGCGCGCCTGGTCCTGTACCAGGAGGATATCGGCACCGCGGCCAATAATTTCATCGCCTGCGCTCCCGGCCACGAGGTCATCCGGCGCGCGTTCAACCTGGCCATCTCCGCCATCGCGCGCGGCGACGAAGACACGGTCTGGCTGTCCACCGGTCCCGGCCTGCTCACCCGCGCCCTCGCCGAAACCCTCGCCCAAGCCGGCGACGACTGGCCGGCGGCATTGGCCGGCATCACCATCCTCGGCCGCCGCGACCTGTTCCAGGCCGTCGCCATCCACTGCACCGCCGCCTACAAGACCACCTCCGCCCATTGGAGCAACGCGAACAGTCCGCGGAAAAAGTGACGAGATCGCGCTGCGAGATTCAACCACGAGTCACGAGTCACGAAGCAAGCGCCAAGAAACCCCAAACTCGTCATTCCAGGCGCAGCGAAGCAGTCTACGTTCCCACGATCGAGCGCATTACGTGCAAACACCTCGATACGAAGCCGCTCAAAATCCAGAGTCATCACGGCAAGAAATCGAACTTTTGAAGCTCTTCTTCGTGAGCTTCGTGCCTTCGTGGTCAAACTTTCTTCGCCCGCACCGCGCGAGGTGATCGGCGCGTGCCTCACCCAGGCCCAGCAACGCCCAAATACGCCAGCCGCTTCGCCTCACGCCGCCCACGTCCCACGGAATCCAAAATCAACCCGCACGCCAGCGCCAAGAACGACAGCGCCACCAAGGCCGCGGAAACGATCGCCGTCGGCAAGCCGCGGCACCAGCCCGGTGCGCCAGAATTCCACCACCACCGGCACGCCCAGCAGCAGACCCAGCCCGAACAACCCCGCCGCGCACAGCGAAAAGAAGGGCAGGGGCCGCTCATCCTTCACCAGCAGCAAGATCAGCCGTAATATCCGTAGTCCATCCGAAATGGTGCGCAGCTTGCTCGCCGAACCGGCCGGCCGCTCGCGATACGCGCAGGGCAGTTCGCCCAGCGGCATCGCCAATTGCAGCGCGTGCACCGTGAATTCCGTCTCGGTCTCGAATCCGCCCGTGAGCGCCGGAAACGTTTTGACGAACCGCCTGGAAAACACCCGGTAGCCGCTCAGCATGTCGGACACGCGCGCCCCGAACAGCCAGGCGACAAGCCCGGTCAGCACCACATTGCCCGCCTTGTGCCCGCGCCGGTAACTATGGTCTTCGCCCGACTCACGCGTCGCGGTCACCATGTCGAGTCGCCCGTCCCGCAGCAGGGCGATCAACGCGGGGGCCACGTTCGCGTCGTACGTATCGTCGCCATCGACCAGCACGTAGATGTCGGCTTCGATGTCGGCGAACATGCGGCGTACCACATGGCCTTTGCCCTGCAACATCTCGTGGCCGACCACCGCCCCGGCCGCGCGCGCTGCCTCTGCCGTCCCGTCGGTGGAATTATTGTCATAGACGTGGATGCAAGCATCCGGCAGCGCAGCCCGGAACGCGGTCACCACGCGCGGTATGGCCACCACCTCGTTATAGCACGGTATCAGCACCGCGATCCGCACCGCGCTCACCGGAACACCAGGCGCCGCGACAGAAAGAAATTGATGAACATGCCGGCTATCCCGCCCGCCGCCACCGGCAGCACAAGGTAGGTCCTGCACAACGGCACGAAAGCGATCAGCAGAAGGTAGGTGCCGCGATTGAGCAGCAGCCCCACCGAATTCGCGGCCAGGAACAGCGCGAGCTGGCGTCCGGCCGCCCCATGGGCCACGTGCCGATACGTCCAGATACGGTTGAGCGCCCAGTTGATCGAGGCGACGAGCACGTACGACACCAATCCGGCCCAGGTCGTCCCCAGCCTGGGCGCCAGCGCATAAACGATCGCCGTGTCCCATCCGAAACCCATCGTGCCGATCACGGCAAAACGGGCAAACTGCATGGCCATCAGCCGCCGCTCGACCGGTATCCTGTCCAGATACGGCGTGAACCGGTGCAGAAGGCGGATATCCATCGTCTTCCCACGCCGCAAAAGAGAAAGGCTGGGGAGTATCACTCCCCAGCCCCATGACTCCGTTGATTGAGCGCCGACGGCCGACGATCGCCTAGTGGAGGATGATCTCCACGCGCCGGTTCTGCGGCTCGCGCACACCCTTGGCGGTCGGCACCAGCGGGTTGCTCTCGCCGTAGCCGTGGATGCTGATCTCGCCGCGGGCAACGCCGTCGCGCACCAGCTCGGCTTCCACGCTCTGCGCGCGGCGCACGGACAGGCGCTGGTTGTAGGCGGCCGTGCCGGACAGGTCGGTGTAGCCGTTCACGTCGATGCGTGTCGTCTGCACGTGGGTCGAGGCGGCGGCGGCCTGGGCCACGATCTGGCGGGCGCGCGTGGTCAGGTCCGCGCGATCCCAGTCGAAGAACACCAGGTAGGTGCGCGCCGCCTCGGGCGGTGCGGGGGGCGCGGGCTGTGCCACGGGCGGCGGCGGCGGCGGCGGCGCGGAGAACAGCGCGTACCGCACGCCCACCAGGGCGGCGTGGTTGTACCTGCCCCTCGGTCTTCAGCGTGCCACCGGCGAACACCGGGCCATCGAACACCTGGACGTTGTAATTGTGGTTCGACGGCGTGGTGATGAACCGGTACTCGGCCGTCAGCGCCAGCCCGGGCAGGGCGGCGATGTTGAAGGCGACGCCGGCGATGCCCTGCACCGCGAAATTGCCGTCGGTGCCGGTGGTGTGGATGTAGGTGGTGTTGCCCAGCCCGTCATTGCCGGCAAAGTTCAGGTTGGAGAAATGCGATTGGCCATACCCTGCGCCCACGCCGACATAGGGGCTGAGACCAGGGATGCCGATCATCGCGCCATCGAAATCGTACAGCGCGTTCACGAAGCCATGATACTGCTGCTGGTAGTTGCTGGTGGTCGAGACACCGACATCGACGCGATTGGCCATCCAGTCGCCCTGCAACTCGATCCGGATGCCGTTGCCGAGGCCGTAGCCGACCGCCGCACTGGCAATGCCGCCGACATTGGTGGTCAGCTTCGTGCGGTCATTGACGAAGGAGGAGCCCTTGATGTTGCCCCGCAAATTCTGGTCCATCAGATAGTCGATGCCCGCCCCGAGGCTGACATATGGCCCTGTCACCGGCTGAGCCAGGGCGGCCAAAGGCGCCGACAACACACTGGCAACCAGCAACGCAACTCGAAACTTCATCTCAGCCTCTCCTGGCAGGTCGCGGCCGCCGATCGTCGCACGGCCGCACTTGGACTCCGTGACAGTCTCATAGCAGGCTTTGCCCGCCTTGTTGCCGGGGCGGAAAGCATTTCTGGCCGCTGTGGCCGTCCGGCCACAGGTGTGTCTGGTTAACGATGGCGCCACCGTCGAGACTGTCCAGGTGTAGGAGCACACTATGTCGAAGATCCTGTATTTCCTTGCGACCTTCGCCAAATCGGGCCTCGCGGTGTTCGGCATACGCGGCGCCTTCGCCACGCCCGGCTACACCGTGGTCCAGCAGATCGCCCCGGATATCGAAATACGCGCCTACGGCCCGCGCAGCATGGTGCAGACCGCGATGACCGATGGCGGGGAAGGGGAGGCATTCGGAAAACTGTTCCGCTACATCACCGGCGCCAATGCGGCGGGCCGCACGATCCCCATGACCGTCCCCGTCGAGCAGGCGGCCAGGGCCGCACGGAACCCCGCCGGGCCCATCGCCCTCCGGCACCACAATGGCGTTCTATCTTCCCCCGGACGTGGCCGCCCACGCGCCGGTCCCGAAAGAGCCGGGCGTGGAGGTCGTCCTTCTCCCCGCCGCCACGCTGGGCGTCATCCGCTTCTCCGGCACCGCCACCGAGGACGTCCGCGCCCGCCGCGCCGCCCAACTCACCCAAGCCCTGCACCACGCCGGCCGAACCCTGCGCGGCGCCCCGATGAGTTTTTCCTACGATCCGCCGTTCACCATCCCCGCGCTGCGCCGAAACGAGGTCGCGATCGAGGTCGCACCTTAGACATTTGACCACGAAGTCACGAAGTTCACGAAGCAGGCGCGCGAACACTCTCAGGTTGAGAGAACCACACGCTTCAGACCATGCTTGAAAAGCGTGACGTGGAAATTCATCAAAAAACCGATTTGGCAGCCGGATAATTTCAGATAGGTGAGAAGCTGGGCATGATGGATGGGGGTCAGAGCTTCGACTGCCTTCACTTCGATGATGACCAGATGTTCCACGACCAAATCGAGCCGATATCCTGCATCCAGCTTCTCGCCGTCATAGACGATCGGCAAGCAGACTTGGCGGGCGACCGCCAAACCTCGCACCCGCAATTCATGCGAGAGACAGTGTTCGTAGGCTGACTCCAGCAACCCCGGCCCCAGCGCCCGATGCACCTTCAGCCCCGAAATCGACGACAAGAGAAGCAAGCCTCTCAATGTGCGCACGTCCTTCTTCGTGCACTGCCTTCGTGCCTTCGTGTCTTCGTGGTCAACTCTTCCTCGGCGGGCTGTTTACGACTGCGCCAAACTCCCCACCAGCGCCGCCAGCGGCTTGCGCGCCGCCACACTCGCAAAAACCTCGTCCACCCCGCCAGCCGGCCGCGGCGGGCTGAACAGATGCCCCTGCACCTCGGTGCACCCCTCCACACGCAACCACTGCAATTGCTCCTCGGTCTCCACACCTTCCACCAGCGTATCGAGATTGAGGTGGCCGCAAAGCCCCAGCACAGCGCGGATGATCGTCCCGCCATCGCCATGCAGATCGGCCAGGAAGCTCGCGTCGATCTTCACCTTGTCGAACGGGAATGACCGCAGGTAGCTCAACGAGCTGTACCCGGTGCCGAAATCGTCCAGCGCCAGCCGCACCCCCAGCGCCTGCAATTTGCGCATCGTGGCCAGCGCGTCCCCGATGTCGCGCATCACCACGCCTTCGGTGATCTCCAGCTCCAGCCGCCCTGGCGACAGCCGCGTTTCGCGCAACGTGCTCGCCACGATCTGCACGATATCCGACCGCTCGAATTGCAGCGGCGAGAGATTGACTGCGATGCGCGTCCCCGGCGGCCAGCGCGAGGCCTCCTGGCACGCCTGCCGCAGCACCCATTCGCCGATCGAGGCGATCAGCCCGCTTTCCTCGGCGATATGGATGAAGCGTCCCGGCATGATCAGCCCCAGCACCGGATGGTGCCAGCGCAGCAACGCCTCGAACCCGCTGACCCGCCTGGGGTCCAGTTGCACCAGAGGCTGGTAGTAGACTTCCAGCTGGTCGCGGGCCAGCGCTTCCCGCAAATCGATCTCCAGCGCGCGCCGGGTGCGCACCGTCTCCTCCATCGCCGGATCGAAAATCCGGTATGCGTCGCCGCCATCGGCCTTCACGAAATACAACGCGATGTCCGCGCTGCGCAGCAAGTCGGTCATCAGCTCGCCGCCGGTCGGATACAGCGCCACCCCCACGCTGGCGCTGATGCGCAGGTGATAGCCGTCTACCTCGTACATTTTCGACAGCTCGCCCACGATGTAGCGCGCCAGCGACGTGCTATCCCGCCGCTGCTGCCGGCACAGCCGCACCACCGCGAACTCGTCGCCGCCCAGCCGCATCACCCGGTCGTCCGTCCCGATGCAATTGCGCAGGCGCTCGGCCACCTGCCGCAGCAGCGCGTCGCCGACCGGGTGTCCCCGCGTGTCGTTGACCTGCTTGAACCCGTCGAGATCGATCAGCAGCACCGCCGCCGACAGCCCGTCACGCCGCGCCGTCTCGAACTTCTTGGCCATCACGTCGGTGAAGAAACGCCGGTTGCACAGCCCGGTCAGCGGGTCGAGCATCGCCTGCTCTCCCAGCCGCTCCCGCAACAGATAGTTCGCCAGCACCACGCGTGTCGCGATGAACGCGCCCACGACCAGCGCCAGCACCACCGACAGCACGATCCGCCGCAGACGGAAAAAATCCGCCAGCGCGATATCGGTCCGGAACGCCTGGCTGACCACGATCGGCATCGTGTCCGGCGTGCGGAACCCGATCAGCCGGTCCACCCCGCCCGTATGGTCGTGCATCTGCCCGCTGCCCAGCTTGGAGGCCAGCACCAGCACCGGATCGGTCACCGAAGGGTGCTCCAGCAGCGCCGCCCGCGCGTGCACGCTGCGCGCCACGAACACGCCGCCAGACAGCAGCTGCACCATGCTGATCACGCCCACGCCGTCGGTCTGCCGGTTGATCATGTCCGACAGCGTCACCGGGTCCAGCCACACCACGATCCGGCCCGCCGGCAGCGAGGCACCGTCGCGCAGCACCCCCTCCGTGCGCAGCGACCAGCGCTGGGTCGCCGGATCCAGGATCGGGGCCGAGAACGTCAGGCCCGACCCGGCCGTCTCGCCCGCCAATGGCACGCCGGCATCCCGCGCCGGCGCGGCACTGCTCCAGTCGAGCGCCCCCCGGCGGTAGATGCTCACATCCTCGATGCCGAACTGCCCGCGCAACGTGCTCTCGTGCAGCTGCATGTCGATCGCGGCCACGCCGGCCTGGTTGCCCGCCTCCATCAGCCGCAGCCTGGTTTGCGCCAGCGTCTGCAGCGTCTGCACCGCCTCGAACACCCGCAGGAGCGTCTGCTCAACCGCAACCGCGCCCAATTCCGCGCGGGCCAGCACCGCGCTCACCTCCGTCTGCTCGGCCTGGTGCAACGAGGTGAGCGTGCCGCCCACCAACACCAGCGTCAGCACCGCCCACCCGCCATAGGCGATCAAGGCGGCGCGGCTCAGTCGTCCTATATACTCTCGAACCATCGGCCTTCGCAGCGCAGCCTTGCCCGGTGATCGGGCGCAAACCGCAGCATAGCCGCTTTCTAAAAGGAGATAAACAAAACGTGAGCGTTTCGTCCGCACGCTCACGCCCTGTGTGACCTTATTGCGCCGGCAGCCCCTGCATCAGCTTCAAGAAATCGTCCTGCGGTGACAGCACCAGCCGCGCCTTTCCGGTGGAAAACGCATCCCGGTACGCCTGCAGCGTCCGCCAGGTCGCAAAGAACTTGGGGTCGCGCTGGAACGCGTCGGCGTAGATCGCGATCGCCTTCGCCTCGCCCTCGCCCCGCAGCCGGTCCGCATCCGCCCGCGCCTGCGCCAGCAGCACCGTCTTCTGCCGGTCCGCCTCCGCCCGTATGCGGGCCGAGGCTTCAGCCCCCTCCGCCCGCGCCTGTGCGGCCACACGCTGCCGCTCGGACTGCATGCGTTTCAGGATCGCCTCCTTGTTCTCCTCCGGCAGGTCGGCCCGGCGTATCCGCACATCGACGATCTTCACGCCGAACCCGCGCATCTCGCTGTTCACCTGGTCGTGGATCGTCGCCATGATCCGCGCCCGCTGCGCCGACAGCACGTCCAGCAGCGACTCGCTCCCCAGCACGCGCCGCAGGCTGCAGGTCACCACCGCATCCAGCCGCGCCCGGATCGCATCCTCCGTCGGCCCCACCGACTGGTAGTACTGCAACGGATCGGTGATCACATACCGCGTGAAACTGTCCACGATCAGCCGCCGCTGGTCCCCCAGGATCACCTCCTCCTGCGGCGCCTCGAAATCCAGCAGCCGGCGGTCGAACGGGATCGCCGTCTGCACGAACGGGATCTTGGCGTGCAGGCCAGGATCCGAGATCACCCGCACCGGCTGGCCCAGTTGCGTGATCAGCACGATCTCCGTCTGGTTCACCTCGAAGAAACTCAGGTCGCCCACGACCAGCGCCACGAACAGCAGCGCCAGCCCCACCAGCAGCGAACGGCTCATTTCTGCTCTCCGGACCCGTTCAATTGCAAGCATCGGCAGCAGCCCGCGCAGCTTGTCATCGACCACGATCGACGGCGAGTTCTTCAGAATCTCCTGCATGGTCTCGATATACAGCCGGCGCAACGTCACGTCCTTCGCCTGCGAATACGCCGCGTAAACACTCAGGAACCGCTGCGCCTCGCCGGTGGCCGAGCTGATCGCCGCCTGCCGCGCACCGGTGGCCGCCGCCAATGATCGCCGCACTCTCGCCGCGCGCCCGCGGCACCACGTCGTTGGAATAGGATTGCGCATCGTTGCGCTGCGTGTCGGCGTCCGTATTGGCCCGCTGCACGTCGCGGAAACTCTCGATCACTTCGGCCGGCGGATCGACTTTCTGCAGCTGCACCTGGGTGATCTCCACCCCCGTGCCGTACTGGTCCAATATCGCCTGCGCGCCGGTCGTCACCGCCTGCTCGATCGCCGCCCGACCCTCGGTCAGCGCGCGACTGTATCTGCGTGTGCCCCAGCACCTGGCGCAGCACGCTCTCGGCGGCCGCCTTCACCGTGATGTCCGGATTGCGCGTCTTGAACCGGTAGGCCGCCGCATCCGTGATGTGCCAGAACACGGTGGCGTTGATATCGACGATGTTCTCGTCGCCCGTCAGCATCAGGCTCTCTTCCGCCAGGTCGCGCGACGGCGCGCGCGGAAGTATCCGTGTCCTCCTCGCCCGCGTTGCGAAACCCGATCTCCACGTGGTTGATCCGCGTCACCGGCACGATCGCCGCACTCTCGATCGGCCACGGCGCGTGGTAATTCAGCCCCGGCGGCGTGCTGCGCACATACGCGCCGAACCGCAGCACCAGCCCCTGCTCATCCGGCTCCACCCGGTAGAACCCGGTCGCCAGCCACACAGCCCCGCGCCGCCACCAGCCCGGCCACCAGCAAGGCCACGCCCGCCGCGCCGCCACCCCCGCTGCCCCCCGCCGCCGCCAGAAACCGCGCCAGCAGCGCGCGCCACTGCGCCACCAGCCGCTCCACCTCCGGCGGCAGCTGCCCGCCGCCGCCACCGCCCCCGCCGGTCCCCACGGCCCCTTGATCGGGGGGTTGGGCCGGCGCGCGCCGTTGCCGCCAAGGTTCCACGGGTTCTGATCGGAGGGCATGCGGAAGATAGAGCTCCAGAGGCCGGCGCGTTGGCAGGGTGAGCACCACCGCCCATACTCCTCGCCAGGCACCGCGCATATGGACCGCGGCCCGCCATTTTGAAAGCGCAGGACATGGACGAGGGCAAGCTGATGGCCGCACTCCGCGCGGTGGCGGGCCCGGACGGGCGAGACATCGTGGCAGCCAACCTGGTCGAGGGCCTGCAGGCCAAAGACGGCCAGGTCCACCTGGCCCTGCGCGCCGACCGCGCCACGGTCGCCCGCATGGAGTCCGTAGCAGCAGGAAGCCACCGCCCTGCTGCGCCGCCAACCGGGCGTGCAAAACGCCTCCGTCGTGCTCACCGCCCACCGCCAGGCCCCAAACCCGCTGCGCCGAACCACCCCCCGGGCATGATGCGCGGCCACGGCGAGGACCCGAGCCGGCGAGAAGTTCCTCCCCACCGTCCGCCGCGTCGTGGCCGTCGCATCGGGCAAGGGCGGCGTCGGCAAATCCACCGTCTCCGTCAACCTCGCCGCCGCCTTCGCAGCGATGGGCCTGCGCACCGGGCTGATCGACGCCGACGTCCACGGCCCCAGCATGGCCCGCATGCTCGGCACCAGCGCCAAACCCGAGACTACCGGACAAAATGATGCACCCGGTCCGCGCCTTCGGCATCCACGCCATGTCGCTCGGCTTCCTCGTCCCCGAAGTCGCAAGCCATGATCTGGCGCGGCCCCATGGTCATGGGCGCCCTCCAGCAAATGCTCGGCCAAACCGAATGGCCCGAGCTCGACATCATGGTGGTGGACCTTCCCCCCGGCACCGGCGACGCCCAGCTCACGCTGGCCCAACGCGTCAACGTCGCGGGCGCCGTCATCGTCTCGACCCCGCAAGACATCGCGCTGATCGACGCCCGCCGCGGCGTCGCCATGTTCGAAAAAGTCGGCGTCCGCATCCTCGGCGTCGTCGAAAACATGAGCTTCTTCCACTGCCCGAACTGCGGCGCCGATACCCACATCTTCGGCCACGGCGGCGCCCGCACCGAAGCTTTGCGCCTCGGCGTGCCCTTCCTCGGCGAAATCCCGCTTCTCGCCGATATCCGCACCGCCGGCGATGCGGGGCAGCCTATCGTGCTCGCCGCACCGGACAGCGCGGGTGCGAAAGCGCTCATCAAAATCGCAGAAGAGGTCAAGAATGTTCTTTTCTGAAGAAAAGAACCAAAAGACTTTTTCGAATGTGCGTGCGGGAGATATCCGCGTCGGCATCGGCGGCTGGACCTTTCCGCCCTGGCGCGCCAATTTCTATCCGGAAGGCCTCCCGCACGATCACGAACTCGCCTACGCCAGCGCCCACCTCACCAGCATCGAAATCAACGGCACCTTCTACCGCCAACAAACTCCCGAAACGTTTGCGAGCTGGCGAGACGGCACCCCCGCAAACTTCGTCTTCGCCGTCAAAGCCCACCGCGCCACCACCCAAAGCGCCGACCCCGCCAACGCCCTTGCCGCCATCACCCGCTTCCTCAACAGCGGCCTCGAAGAGCTCCACGAAAAACTAGGCCCCATCCTCTGGCAATTCGCCCCCACCAAAAAATACGACCCCGCCACCCTCGAAACCTTCCTCACCGCCCTCCCACCCACCCTGAACGGCCGCCCCCTCCAACACGCAGTGGAAGCCCGCCACCCCACCTTCGACGACCCCGCCTGGATCACCCAAGCCCGTACCCACAACATCGCCATCGCCATCATAGACAGCGACAAACAGGCCCTGCGCGGCGACGTGACCGCCGCCTTCATCTACGCTCGCCTCCAACGCAACCAGGCTCAAGCCCCGGAAGGTTATGACAGCGCTGCGCTCGATCAGTGGGCCACCCGCCTGAAAAACTGGTCCGCCGGAGCGCCCGTGAGCGATCTCCCCCTCACCATCCCAGCCCCGCCACCCCAGCCACGGCCGTGCTTCTGCTACTGCATCAGCGGCGACAAGGAACGTGCCCCGCACGCCGCCATGGCCTTGATGAAGCGCCTGTAGGTGCAAGGCACATCGGGCCATGCACCTATAATCGGCCGAGATCATGCGTGGGCGGGTGTGATCGTCGAGCGTGGTGTTTCCGTCGCACTCAGCACCACCGTCACCAGCAAGACAGCAATACCATTGATGAGGCTAAGCCACGATGTGCAGCAGGTTGACCGCGTGTCGCCATTCTTTGATGTCAGACCTCGCTTGCCAGGGCGGCTCGCGGTCAAGACCGCCGAAGGCGCCCTGCAAGGGTTCAGTCTTGAGGGCGAGACGCCATGGCAAGCACACTGCGGCAGCAAAGAGGGACAACCTCTTTGTATCGACAGCGAGAGCATCATCCGATCGAACGGAATCGTTTCGGTCTGGTGATGCTCTAGTTCGTGACCGTGATACTCGCCTTGTTCCCGAACAACTTTGCAATCACCCCAGCGTCGTAAATCTGCACGTTGTTGTTCGCAAAATCGACCAGGTTTATCGAGGCCACTGTATACACCCCCGTCGGTGTATTCGGCTGCAGCGGGAAACCAACCACGGTGAACACGCCATTGGTAATCGGACGTGGCGGTGCCGACAGGCTGAAGCAGATATTGGCGGTGTTGCCGACGTTCGACGCACAGACATACGCCGCCGCAAGCCCGGACACGTTATCCGTCGCGCGCAATGTCAATTCCGGAACCGGTCCATTCGAAATGCTGACGGTCGGCGTCTTCACGTCACCATGGAGCGCCACGGGCGGCGTGAAGTCTGGCACATTGGGATTGGCTAGCGTGAACGTCACCGACGGAAACAATGCCTGAAGCTCGCTGCCGGCGTAATAATGGCATCCCAGGTTGGTCTGACAAGCCTGCAACGACAGGATAGTCCAAAGGCCAGGCTCGCTATACAGCGAAAACGCGTTGTTGGTCCCTGCAGCTTGAAAACTCACAGCGCCGTTGTAGGTGCCGCTGAAACTCTGCGGGACGACTTCTCCGGATGGGCCTTGCAGCGAGAGATAGATCCCGTTGGCCGGACCCTTGATGTGTAGCGTGAAGGCCAGCGATCCTGTCGTCCTGGTCACGTCAACCGTCGTCGAAACGATCTTCCCGGACGTCACCGTCACCGTCGGCTGTGCCATGGCAGCCGAAATCGTTCCAGAAACCAGAATAAGTGCAAGCAACGCGACACGGCGAAACAACGACATCATACCACATATCCACTCGGCAGGCGTGATTGCCCGACATGCCCAGTAGCGCACGAAAAAACCGTGCAGGCCAGCCAACCCCGGCCTCTCGACCCTGTCCCAACCGCAGCCCCGCGCCACGTGATGAAGAACACAACGCGAACAAACCCTTTGCCCAGCTCCCCCCATCCATGGTCTATCGCCACCGCCACCCCACCAGCCGAGACCCGCCCTGAACGCCATCACCCATCGCTACCGCCTCGAGACCGACCCGGCGCATGAGTTGGCCGAGGAGGAGCGCATACGCCACATGCGCACCTGCCAGGTGTTGATCGAGCGCGGCATGCACCTCGCCCACGAAGCCGCCGACCGCGCCATGGACGCCATGCAGGCGCCGCCGCCCGCACCCTCCATCCCCACCTCCTCCGCCGCCGCGCTGGCAGACGCCGAAGCCCGCGCCCGCCTGCGCCAGCCCAATCACGGCCTCGTCTTCGTCCAGCTCTCCCGCAGCGTGCGCCAATCCATGGCCCTGCAAGCCCACATCCGCGCCGCCCGCCCTGCACCCGCCGCGCGCGCCTACGCCCCCGCCGAACCCCCGCCTCCGCCGGAGCGGGCAGCCACCCACCCGGACCGCCCCAGCCCGCTTCGACGAGACGCGATCGAACGCCCCGACTGGGCCGTGCGCACCGAACCGGACGGCCAGGTTCAGGTCGAACAAATCCTGCAATCGATCCGCAAAAGCCTCGGCGAAGACGTGGACTGCACCGACGACGCGCTCAAACAGCCCGGCGCGCGCACGGCGGATAACGCCGCAAGCCCGCTGCTCCCGCCCGGCCCCTCAGGCCGTCGCCCCGCCGCGCCCGAGCCGGCCCGCATGTGGCGCCCGCCCATCCGCGGCAACGCCCGCCACCGCCTGACCAAGCCGCGCAGCCCGACCCCGGCCACCATCCCGCATCCAGCCTGCATCGCCCAGCGATGCGGGCCGATCCCGCATGTCCCACAAATACCTGTCTCGCCACGCCCCGGCCTGCTAGCGATCCGCCACACGCGGACCTCCAGCAGGAGCCCAAGCGATGCCCCAAGACATTCCCACCCAAAATCTCGCCAAAGCCGGCCCGCTCACCCCCACCGAGCTGGACGCGATAGACGCCTGGTGGCGCGCGGCCAACTACCTGTCCGTCGGCCAGGTCTATCTCCTCGCCAACCCGCTGCTGCGCGAACCCCTCACAACCAGCCACGTCAAACCCCGCCTGCTCGGCCATTTCGGCACGGTCCCGGGCCTGAACTTCATCTACGCCCATCTCAACCGCGTCATAAAAGCGCAAGACCTCAGCATCCTGTTCATCGCCGGCCCCGGCCACGGCGCCCCGGGTGTGGTGGCCAGCACCTGGCTGGAAGGCACCTATTCGGAAACCTATCCCGGCATCTCGCAAGACGAGGCCGGCATGTGCCGTCTGTTCCGCCAATTCTCCTTTCCCGGCGGCATCCCCAGCCATGCCGCCGCCGACACCCCAGGCTCGATCCACGAGGGCGGCGAACTCGGCTACTCCCTGTCGCACGCCTACGGCGCCGTGCTCGACAACCCCGATCTCATCGCCGCCTGCGTCATCGGCGACGGCGAAGCCGAAACCGGCCCGCTCGCGGCCGCCTGGCACGCCAACAAATTCATCAACCCCGCCATCGACGGCGCGGTCCTCCCGATCCTGCACCTCAACGGCTGGAAGATCGCCAACCCCACCGTGCTCGCCCGCATCCCGCACGACGACTTGGCTCACCTGTTGGCCGGCTACGGCCACCAACCGATTTTCGTCGAAGGCGACGACCCACCGACAATGCACCAACTGATGGCCGCCGCGATGGACCAGGCATTCGCCGTCATCCGCGCCATCCAGCACGCCGCCCGCACCGGCAATCCCGCCACGCCGCACCGTTGGCCGGTGATCGTGCTGCGCAGCCCGAAAGGCTGGACCGGCCCCAAAACCGTGGACGGCAAGAAAACCGAGGGGTCCTGGCGCTCGCACCAGATCCCGATCGACCACATGGACAAGCCGGGCCACATCGCCCTGCTCGAAACCTGGATGCAAAGCTATCGTCCGGAGGAATTGTTCGACGCGGATGGCCGCCCACGCCCCCACATCGCCGCGCTTGCCCCGCACGGCGACCGCCGCATGGGCGCCAACCCCCACGCGAACGGCGGCGCGCTCATGCGCGCGCTGCATCTGCCGGCCATCGCCGCCTACGCGGTCGATGTAGAACACCCCGGACAGCAGGATGCCGAAGCTACGTCCATCATGGGCGCCTACCTGCGCGACACGATGCGGCTCAATGCGGACACAAGAAATTTCCGTATCGTCGGCCCGGACGAAACCGCATCCAACCGCCTGCAAGCGCTTTTCGAGGCAACCGGCCGCTGCTGGGACGCGGCCACCATCCCCGACGATGACGAGCATCTGAGCCCGAACGGCCGTGTCATGGAGATTCTCAGCGAGCACACCTGCCAGGGCTGGCTGGAAGGATATCTGCTGACCGGCCGCCACGGCCTGTTCTCCTGCTACGAGGCGTTCGTCCACATTGTCGATTCGATGCTCAATCAGCATGCCAAATGGCTGAAAAGCTCGCGCCGCATCGCCTGGCGGCGCCCGATAGCCTCACTGAACTACCTGCTCACCTCACATGTCTGGCGCCAGGACCATAACGGCTCCAGCCACCAGGATCCCGGCTTCATGGACCATGTCGCGGTCAAGAAGGCCGACATCGCCCGCATCTATCTGCCGCCGGACGCCAACACCCTTCTCTGGGTCACCGACCACTGCCTGCGCAGTTGGGACCGCATCAACGTCATCGTCGCCGGCAAGCAGCCCGAACCGCAATGGCTGGCCATGGATGCGGCGGTAAAACATTGCGAGGCGGGCCTCGGCATCTGGGCGTGGGCCAGCAACGACCAGGGCGCCGCGCCCGACGTGGTCATGGCCTGCGCCGGCGACGTGCCCACGCTCGAATGCCTGGCCGCCGTGGACCTGCTGCGTCACCACTTGCCGGAATTGCGTGTGCGGGTCGTCAACGTCGTCGATCTGATGACGCTGCAACCCCAGTCCGAACATCCGCACGGCCTGCCCGATGCCGAGTTCGAAGCGCTGTTCACGCCGGACAAGCCGGTCATCTTCGCCTTCCACGGCTACCCCGCGCTGATCCACCGCCTGACCTACAACCGCGCCAACCACGCCAGCTTCCATGTCCATGGTTTCATGGATGAAGGTACGACGACCACGCCCTTCGACATGGTCGTGCTGAACCGCCTGGACCGCTATCACCTGATGTCCGACGTGATCGACCGCGTGCCCTCCTTGCGCGCACAGGCCGCCCACGTGCAGCAAACGATTCGCGACAAGCTTGCCGAACACACGCGCTACGTCACCACGCACGGCATCGACATGCCCGAAATACGTGACTGGCGCTGGTCCTCCTGAGCGCCATGCCCGCTATTCTCGCGCTCAACGCCGGGTCCAGCACGCTGAAATTCGCGCTATTCCATGGCGAGACAGAAATCCTGCGCGGCTCGGTCGAACTGGGCGACAACCCGTCCATAACGGCGACGACAGCGGACAAAAAGTCCGTCAAGCCGCCCAACCTTGGAGGAAAACACTACAAAGACGTGCTGAACACCTTGCTCGGTTGGCTGCACGACCAATTGGGCGGCGAGCGCATCGCCGCGGTCGGCCACCGCATCGTCCATGGCGGCCTGCGCTTCGCCGATCCCGTCCGTATCGACTCCACCGTGCTCGCCGAGCTTCAAAAGCTCGTGCCGTTGGCACCTTTGCACCAGCCGCACGGCCTGGCCGCCATCTCCGCAATTCAGCAGTCTCAGCCTGAACTCGTTCAGGTTGCCTGTTTCGACACCGCCTTCCACCGCACCATGCCGGAGGTGGCCACCCGCCTGGCGCTGCCCCGCGACTTGGGCGACGCAAACTTGCGCCGCTTCGGGTTCCACGGCCTCTCCTACGAATTCATCGCGTCGCGCCTGCGCGCGCTCGCCCCCACGCTCGCGCGGGGCCGCGTCATCGCCGCCCATCTCGGCAACGGCGCCAGCCTCTGCGCCATGCAGGATGGACGCAGCGTGGAAACGACAATGGGTTTCTCGACGCTCGACGGACTTGTCATGGCCACCCGCCCCGGCAACCTCGATCCCGGCGCGCTCCTCTACCTCATGCAATCCTGCAACATGACGACGGCGGACCTCGAAGATCTGCTCTACCACCGCTCCGGCCTGCGCGGCGTCTCCGGCCTCAGCGGAGACATGCGCGAGCTGGCCGCCAGCAAAGACCCACGCGCCGCCGAAGCCATCGCGCTATTCACCTACCGCATCGCCGGCGAGGTCGCCCGCCTGGCCTCCGCGCTCGGCGGCCTGGACGGACTCGTCTTTACCGGCGGCATCGGCGAACACGACCCAGCGATCCGGACCAGGGTTTGCGAAAAGCTCGCCTGGCTCGGTGTCGTCGCTCAGGAAGCTGGCGCACCCGGCCCCTGTCGCATCAGCACCGGCGACAGCGCCGTGGAAGTATGGATCGTACCGACCGACGAGGAAGCCGTCATCGCCCAGCACACCCGAACCATGCTAGAGCATCATCCGAGCGAACGGAGTCGTTCGGTCGGATAGAGTTGCTCGCCAAAACAATGAGCTAAAGCTTGGTCCGTGAGCCAATGCGAGCGGATCATGCTCTAGACACGTGATGGCTACAATACGAAAAACCCAACGCTCGCCGCCAGCATCAATCCCGTCGCCACCCAGCCACCCGCCTGCATCGCACGCGAAACGGTCAGCCGGCCCATGATCCGCCCATTTCCTGCAATCAGCATCAGCACCGCCATCACGGGCGCGGCCAAAACCCCATTGACCACCGCACTCCAATACAAGGCCCGCACCGGGTCGAGCGGCGTGAAATTCAGCCCCACACCCGCCATCGTCGCCACCGCGATGGCCGCATAGAAAGATTTCGCCTGCAGCAGCCGCCGGTCCAAGCCCTCACGCCACCCGAACGCCTCCGACACCGCATACGCCGCCGACCCCGCCAGCACCGGCACGGCCAGCAACCCGGTCCCCACAATGCCCGCCGCGAACACCACGAAGGTAAACTGCCCCGCGATCGGCCGCAGCGCTTCGGCGGCCTGCGAAGACGTCTGGATCGTCGTAATCCCAGTCGCATGCAACGTCGCCGCGGTCGCGTAGATGATGAATATCGCAATCAGGTTCGACACCGTCATTCCAACGACCGTGTCGAGCCGAATGCGGGCGAACTCCGGCCGCGCCGCCCGCGGCGTCAACGCAAGCGGTGCCGCACCCCGCCGGTGGCGGTCTTCAACCTCCAGCGCCGACTGCCAGAAGAACAGGTAGGGACTGATCGTTGTCCCCAGCACCGCCACCAGCGCCATCGCCGCCGCATGACCCGAGGAGAAGCGCGGAACAACCGTCGCCAGCAGAGCGGCACCCCATGGCACGTGCACCGTCAATACCACGGCCACGTAGCTGAACAGCGACACGGTCAGCCATTTCAACACGCCCGCATACACCGCGTAGCTGATGAAAACCTCCGCCACCACGCACAGGATACCAAAGCCCACCGTGTACAGCCGATCGCTTCCACCCAGCAGCAAGCGCGCCGCCGCACCCATCGCGCCTAGGTCCGCGCCCAGATTGATCACATTGGCCAGCAGCAGCAGCAGCACGATCGCCCGCCCGAGCCAGGCCGGATAATGCCGGCGCAGGTTTTCCGAAATGCCGCGCCCCGTCACGCAGCCGATCCGGCTGCTGATCTCCTGGATCACGATCATGAACGGCAGGCTGAACAGCATCGTCCACGCCAGCCCATACCCGAACTGCGCGCCCACCTGGCTGTACGTCGCGATCCCGCTCGGATCGTCGTCCGCCGCCCCCGTGATCAACCCTGGCCCAAGCCGCCTGACCAGGGACGACGGTCCCTCGGCCCCCTTCATCGCCTCCGCCCTGGCATCGCCGCGCCCTTTCCGCCGAGCGCTGCACGCCGCATCCCGGTCAGCCAGCACTAGCACCCGCCCACCGCCCCCGTTAGCGTTCCGGCACGTCCGGCATCCGCCGGCAAAGGAGTGACGATGACCAAGTCGAAAGCACGGACCATCCCATCACGCGCAGCGGCCCTCGCGCTGACGCTCTGCGGCCTCGGCGCATCCGCCGCGGCCTCGGCCGCCCAAACCGGCTATGTCGGCATACTGGGCGGCGGCCCGGTGTACAAGCACGTGCCCGCCAACATCACCGAACTGCAGAAGTCCGGCTTCAACGAGCTGATCGTCTGGAGCGTCGAGGTCAACGCGGCCGGCGACCTCAACCTGAACGGCGAATTCCCGCTCACCTCCGCCGGCACCTATATCGGCAACAACACGTATCCGACGTTCCCCGCCGATCTGGCCAAGATCAAATCGGGCACGGTCAAGCGTATCACCCTGAGCATCGGCTCTTCGAACTTCGGCGACTGGGAGGACGTCAAGGCGCTGGTCGATAAGCAGGGCACCGGCCCCAACAGCATTCTCTACAAGGATTTCGCGGCCATCAAGGCGGCACTGCCGATCGACGCCATCGATTTCGACGACGAAAACAGCTACGATTTCGGCATCCACGATCAAGTTCGCCGTCATGCTCGGCAAACTCGGCTACCACGTCACGATGAATCCCTACACCAACAACAGCTACTGGATCTCGGTCGTCGCCGCCATCAACAAGAAAACCGCAGGCCTGGTGGACGGCATCCACCTGCAGACCTTTGCCGGCGGCGGCGGAAACTCGCCGTGCTCCGGCTGGAACTTTGGCGGTGTTCCCGTCCTGCCCGGCATTTCCGACCAGACCTCGGCGCCCCCCTACCTGACACCCATGCAGACGCTTGCCCAGATGCAAAGCTGGCACACGCAGTGCGGCATTACCGGCGGTTGGGTCTGGATTTTTGATCAGATCGCCGGCACCAACCAGGTCCACCAATACGCCCACGCTATCAATAAAGGCGTCGGCGCAGCCGCCGGCGCTAGCGCCGTCGCAGCTAACCCTCTAACAGCGAGCCGTCCGACGAACCCCTGCGCCACCACGTAGAGCTCGCTGCTCTCCTTGCGTGACGCAGGCGGTTTGGCGTGCTTCACCGTCGCGAACCGGCGCTTCATCGGCACCAGCATCTCGCGCTCGGACCCGCCCTGAAACACCTTGGCCACGAACGCCCCGCCAGGCGCCAGCACCCCGCATGCGAAATCCAGCGCCAGCTCGGCCAGACCCATGATGCGAATGTGGTCGGTCGCCGCATGGCCTGTCGTATTCGGCGCCATGTCGGACAGGACCAGGTCGGGCGCCCCCCCGAGCAGCGCGGTCAGCCGCCCCGGCATGCCGGCGTCCTCGAAATCGCCCTGTATCAAGGTGGCGCCCGCTATGGGCTCGATCGCCAGCAGATCCACCCCGACCACCTGGCCCGCATGCCGCTGCAACGCCACCTGCGTCCACCCGCCGGGTGCCGCGCCGAGGTCCAGCACCCGGCACCCGCGCTTGATCAGATGGAACCGGTCGTCCAGCTCGGTCAGCTTGAACGCCGCGCGCGACCGGTATCCCTGGGCCCGCGCCGCCGCGACATAAGGGTCGTTCAGTTGCCGGTTCAGCCAGCGCTGCTGCGCCGTCGTCCGCCCCCGCGTGGTCCGCAGGGTGACCGCCAATCCCCGCGCACCCGATTTCTTCTCGGTCATTGGGCGGCGCGTGCGGCCGCGGCGCGCCCGAGGCCCGTGCGGCGCGACGGGCCGGGACCCTGCCGCATCATGCGCAGCAACATCCCCTCCCGCAGCCCCCGATCGGCCACGATCACATCTTCCACCGGCCATGTCCCGCGTATCGCTTCGAAAATGGCGCATCCGGGCAGCACGAATTCCGCGCGCTCAGGCCCCACGCAAGGGTGCCGCCCCAGCCCCTCGCGCCCCAGCCCACGCAGCAAAGCGAGCGCCGCATCGGTTGCCGCCCCGCTCAGTTGCACCCCGTCGACCGCCGGCCGCCGATACCGGGCCAGGTTCAGCGCCACCCCGGCCAGCGTCGTCACCGTCCCGCTGGTCCCCAGCAGCCGCACCCCGCCCAGCCGCACCTCGTGCGCGATGCAATGGATGCGCTCGAAACTCGCCAGCCGGTCGGCCACGTGATCGACCATCGTCTGATACCCGTCCGCGTCGAACCCGTGATGCCCGAAATGCTCGGCCAGGGTGACGACACCGACAGGCAGGCTGTCGTATCCGATCAGCTCCGGCGTCCGCCCGCCCTCAAGCCGCACCCAGGCCAGTTCGGTCGATCCGCCGCCGATGTCGAACAGCAGCGCCCGCCGCCCCTGGCCACGCAGCAGCGGCACGCAGCCCTCCAGGGCCAGCTCCGCTTCCTCCCGCGTGGAGATGATATTGAACGACAGCCCCGTCTCCGCCTCCACGCGGCTCAAAAAGGCCCGGCCATTGCCAGCCCGCCGGCACGCTTCGGTGGCGATCGCCCGCACGCCTCGCACAGGCCGCCTCGCCAGCCGTGCCGCACAGGCATGCAGCGCGCCTAGGGTGCGGTCCATCGCCGTCTCGCTCAGCACGCCCGAATTCTGCAAGCCCTCGCCCAGCCGGACGATGCGTGAGAAACTGTCCAGCACTCGGAATCCGTCGGATGTCGGCGCCCCGATCAGCAGCCGGCAATTATTCGTGCCCAAGTCCAACGCCGCAAACGCACCCGCTTCGCCGCGCGCGGCAGCGTCTGGTCTGGCGGTTGCGTGTGGCGCGGCTTGAAACATCTGGCGGGACCTCCCGTCCCGGAATATGGCGAGTGTCAACCACCTAAAGGTCCGCACGCAAGCGGCCAATGTAACAGGAACGCTATGCCGCACCACGAGATCGACGAGGCTCTGCCCGATGGGAAACGGATTTAGGGCGAAGTCGCCCCGGGTTTCGAGGAGCTGGCCAACACTTTCCGCGCCAATTTCATCGAGCGCGGCGAGGTTGGCGCCAGCGCGTGCGTCACCCACGGCGGCCAGATTGTCGCCGACCTCTGGGGCGGCACGGCCGACCGAAAGACCGGCCGCGCCTGGGAGCGCGACACGGTGTCGATCGTGTTCTCGTGCACCAAGGGCGCCGCCGCCCTTTGCGCCCACATGCTGGCCGAACAAGGCCGCCTGAAGCTGCACGCCCGCATGGCCGATCTCTGGCCCGAGTTCGCGCAAGCCGGCAAGGAGCAGACGACGGTCGCCATGGCGCTGGCCCATACCGCGCCGGTCCCGCACCTGCGCCACCCGATCAAGCCAGGCGGAATCGCCGACTGGGAGTACATGGTGGCGCGCGTGGCCGCCGAGCCGGCCTGGTGGGAGCCGGGCTCGCGGCAAGGCTATCACGGCCTCACCTACGCCTGGACGGTCGGCCAGCTTGTGCGCATCGCCGCCGGCCAGCCACTCGGCGGCTTCTTCGCCGAGCGCGTGGCGGGTCCGCTTGGGCTGGATTTCCACATCGGGCTGCCGGAGAGCGAGGAGGCGCGTGTCGCCCCGATGATCGCCAGCGAACCGGCCGAAGCCAACCTCGACTCCGCCTTCATCAAGGCGGTCGTGGGTCAGCCAGGTAGCCTGTCGAACCTGTTCCTGACCAACACCGGCGGCGCCGACTTCAACACCCGGGCCATCCACGCGGCCGAGATCGGCAGCGCGAATGGCATCACCAACGCCCGCGGCCTGGCCGGCCTCTACGTCCCGCTCGCCAATGGCGGCGGTGGCTTGCTGGCTCCAGACAGCATCGCCCGCATGAGCCGTGTCAGCGCGGCCACCTTCCTTGACGCCAACCTGCTGCAGCCGATGCGTTTCGGCCTCGGTTTCATGGCCGCCACAGACAACCGGAGCACGGGCGGCGATAGCCTGCTGATCGGCGAACGCGCCTTCGGCCATGTCGGCATGGGCGGCAGCGTTGGCTTCGCTGACCCCGGGCATGGCTTGAGCTTCGGCTACACCATGAACCGGATGGGTCCGGGCATCCTTCTGAACGAGCGCGGGCAGAGCCTGGTCGATGCGGCGTATCGCTGCGTTGGCGCCACCAGCAACGCCAGCGGTGCCTGGCTTTAGGGTGCCGCCGCCCGCCTATCCGCTCGGCCTGGCCAGCGTCCCCATGGAGCAGATCAGGGGGGAGCCGGCGCCTGGAGCATCATCCGACCAAACGGAGTCGTTCGGTCGGATAACCATGTTCCAGAGCGATAGAGAAAGTAGTTCTTTCTTGAAAGAAAGAACCAAAGAACTTTTATCAATTTCGTCCGCGACAGCCGAGAAAAAGTCTTTTGCTTCTTTTCTTCAGAAAAGAAGTGCTTTCTTCAAAACCCGAACATATGATCCAAAGAAAATCCCCCGCGCCCATCTTCCAAGCCATGATACCCAAACAAGCGGCACGTCGCGTCCCGCACCAGCACATACCCGCCGGCGCCCGCCCGCCCGAGCGCCTCCTCACCAAACACCTCATGCGGCCGCACCACGGCCGACCCCGAACACGCAATCCGCAGCGGCCGCGTCTCGATCACCTGCCCGGTGCCGTCCAGTAGTTGCAATTCAGTGGCGGAATGAGGGTGCCAAGCGGCAGAAGCCGGGTAGATCAGCACCGCGTAGCTGCGCCGCAGCCCGTCCCCCAATTTCAGGAACAGCCGTGTCGTCAGCCCGGGCGGCGGCCCGGAATAGGATTGCGGCTCGTCCTTGTAGGTCATGGCGGTGTTGAAGATGTGCGCGCCGAAACTTGTGTCGGCCACGTGCCCGCTCACCCGGTGCTCGTAACGGAACAGCCCGTGCAACCAGCCATCCGCCCGGCCGCCGTCGCGAAAATCATAGACCAACTCGGCATGACCTGCCCGGGCGCCGAATTCTTCCAGGTCCAGCGCCAAATCGTGGTCGCGCCGCAAATTGCCCAGGAAGCGTTGCGCGATCGGCCGCCCGTCATTGGCAAAGACGTCGAGCCGGACCGGCAGGCTGTCCTGCCATTCGGCCATCGGGTTCGGCTGCACGATGCTGCGGTACTCGTCGGCGGGCAGGATAGGGAAGGGGAGCAGATAGCCGCGCCCCAGCAGGTTGTGCAGCGTCGGAATGCCCGGATCGGGGCGCAGATCGGCCCGCTCCACATTGACATGCGCGATATGTGCGTGCGCCCCGCGACGCACCTCATACCGCGGCCGGACCACATGCCGGCCGGTGCGGATCTCCAACTGCGCCGGCCAGCGCACATCGGGCAACAGGCCGGCCACATCGACGGCCAGCGTGGCGAACGGGGCCACCTCCTCTTCCACCGGCACGGGCGCTTCCCGTCCCATGCGGTCCAGCGTGATGGCACCGGCCGGAATCGGGGCCGCATGGCTGTTCTGGACCCAGAGCAGCACCTGGTCGCCGGCGGCGGGCGCGGGCAGGCCGGCATAGCGGTCCGATGGCCAGGCGTTGGCGTCGTGCGTGACCGACAGACCGGCATCGTCGCGCGTGCCCGGGTCGGTGCCGAAGATGTCGAGCGCGTATTTGACAACATCGTGTCCGGCGACGCCGATCGCGTGGATGAAGAGCTGGCCGGTGAACCCGCCCAGCCCGAACCGGGCGCGCACCTCGCGACTGTCGATGGAGAACCCGCCGGCATGCGGCGGCAGCCTGTGTTCCCAGGTCGCCAGCACGTCCCCGGCGGCGCCGAACAGCCGCAGCCAAAGCCTGACGTCGCGCGCGCCGTAGCCCGCCCAGTAATTCGCCGAGACCAACCGCGTGGACAGCCCATCCTGGTCGCGGAAGAAGGCATGATTGGTGGCAAAGTTAAGCCGGTCGAGATACGGCCGTCCCGCACCGACCATCCCGGCCGGCAGCTTGGTGCGGTCCAGCGAGACCACACGCACTCCGGCCGGGCACAACGGCGCGATCCGCTGCTCGGTCCGTCCCGTATCAAACCCTGCGATCAGCAACGTCGCACACGAGCACGCGGGCAAGTCGGTCAGTGGCTGGGCTGCTACCCCGGCCAGGCGGTGCGACAGCGCATCGACATCCTGCACAAAGAACGCAGCCGGTGCGGGCATCTCCGGATGCAACGCATACAACGCGGCGGCCATGCCTTCCGGGTCGAACACGGCCAACGGCCCGGCTGCCCGAAGCTCGCCGGCGAGCGCCGCGATGGCCTCGGCGGCCAGCGGATGCACGAGCGCCTTGTAGAGCACGTTGCCACCCTTGCGGGCGTCGAAAGTCTGTATGTCGAGCATGGGTCAGGTATCGATTGCCAGCGTTCAGCCGTCAGAGGTGCAGGCGGCGGCGCACTTCCGCACCCGCTTCCGCGGTGTCGTCAAGTGGCAGCACCGGCCAGGATTCCAGCCGGCCGGAGTACGGGCGAACCCGGCCCTCCTCCAGAAGCGCCCGTCGAAAACGACCGATCCGGCTGGATCGCCCCGGCAAATCGGCCAGCAGCACGGGCGCATGGGTCGCCACGGCTTCGGACACCATCGAGATGCTGTCGACGGTCACGATCAGAACGTCGGCCAGCGCCAGCAATCCGAAATACGGGTTTTCCCCCTCCATGTCCCACACCCAGGCACCGTGCGGCAGCAGACCGGCGGCCAGCGCGCGGCGGACCGCTGGCGCGGTGCGGCGCGAGGGCGTGACGGCCATACCAGGCCTGTCGTGCGTCATCATCCGGGCCAGCCGCGCGGCCAGCGCCGCGCCCTCGGCCGCCTCCAGCCGGAACCGCCCGTTGCTGCCCCCCACCAGGACGCACACCAATGGGCGGGGCAGGTGGGCCAGCCGCGGTCCCCAGACCGCGCGCGCCTCGGCCAGCCGCGCCTGCGTCGCGCGATGCAGGGCGGTGCGGGTGACGATCACGTTCGGGCCGTGCAGCCCGTCATGCTGGTTGGCTACCACCAGGTCGAATTTCTCCAAATGCATGCGCGGGTTCTGCACCTGCACCACCACCGAGCCGCGTTTGCGGCACGCGGCCCCCACCGCACCAGCCGTGCCGCCCGCGGTGAACAGCACGCCACCGGGCGGGGCGGAGAGGCCGACGGCGGCCAGCGGCGATGGCCAGGTCGCGGCCGGTAGCCAGGACCAGGGCCGGCGTGGGTGCAGTTCCACGGTTCCCGGCGCCATGCCGGCCGCCTCGGCCAGTCCCATCGCCTGTGCCTGCAGGCCGGCATACGGCTCGCTCACCACCCAGCTATCGTAGGTCGCGGGCGCGCTCTGGTCAGTGATGAGGCACGGGTCGGCGGTGAGCATGGCGCGTTATATCGGCGCGCGATGGTGACGCCAGGGTTGAAAGAACGGCTTTTCTTGACATAACGAGCCGAAATCGCCAATATTGTGCGGCGCGGCATTTACGCGACCGATCGCTTCAAAAGCCTGGCCGGTTTCCGTTGTTCCAATCGCGCCGGCTTGCGGTCCTGCCGACCGCTGTTCCGCCCCGCCCAGCGGGTTCGCGGCACTTGAAAGTGTTTTTCCGACCATGACCGAATTCTCTGAACTGGGCCTGGCAGCGCCGCTGCTGAAGGCGCTGACGGCCGCCGGCTACACGACACCCACGCCGATCCAGGCGCAGGCCATCCCCCATTTGCTGAAAGGCTGCGACCTGTTGGGCATCGCCCAGACCGGCACCGGCAAGACCGCCGCTTTCGCGCTGCCCATCATCCAGCGCCTGATGGGCTCGCCGCGCCCTTACGAGCGCAAGACCACGCGCTGCCTCGTGCTGGCGCCGACGCGCGAGCTGGCCGCCCAGATCGCCGAAAGTTTTCGGACTTACGGCCGTCAGACCAGCGTGCGGGTTTCCTTGATCTTCGGCGGCGTGCCGAAAGGACGGCAGATCACCTCCGTGGCCAACGGCGTCGATGTGATCGTGGCCACCCCCGGCCGGCTGCTCGACCTTTTCGGCGAGGGCCATGTGCGCCTGGACCGCACAGAGGTGTTGGTGCTGGACGAGGCGGATCACATGCTCGATCTGGGTTTTGTGATCCCCATCAAACGCATCGCGCGCGAACTGCCGGCGGTCCGCCAAAGCCTGTTCTTCTCGGCCACGATGCCGAAGGAGATCGCGAGCCTTGCCGCATCTCTCCTGCGCAACCCCGTCGAAGTCTCGGTCACGCCGGTCGCGGCCACCGCCGATCGTATCGACCAGAGCGTGGTGTTCGTGAACCAGTCGGAAAAACGCGCGGTGCTCACGCGCATGCTGCGCGCGCCGGAGATGAGCCGCACGCTGGTGTTCGCGCGCACCAAGCACGGCGCTGATCGCATCGTGCAGCACCTGGCCGCCGCCGGCCTGAACGCCAGCGCCATCCATGGCAACAAGAGCCAGGGCCAGCGCGAGCGCGCCCTGGCCGACTTCAAGAAAGGCTCGGTGCCGGTGCTGATCGCCACCGACATCGCCGCCCGCGGCATCGACGTCGATGGCGTGACCCACGTCATCAATTTCGACCTGCCGGATGTGCCGGAGGCGTATGTGCACCGCATCGGCCGCACCGCGCGCGCCGGGGCGGCCGGCCGCGCCATCAGCCTGTGCGATGACGGCGAACGCGCCCAGCTGCGCGGCATCGAAAAGCTGATCAGGGCAAGGCTGCCGATCGCCGCCTGATCGCGCCGTCACACCCGAAGACGATTGCCGCCCGGCTGCTGCTCGCGTATCCGTGAGCAAGGGCCGGGCGGCCATCGGGGCTGCTGCGGCCGCGCGTTGTGCGCCATGCCGCGGGGGCTTCGTCATGATCAATGGCCGACATATCCGTTTGATCGCCGCCGTGTTCGCGGCGGCGCCCGCACTGGCCATCGCCGAGCCGTCGAACGGCCATTCGCGACACCTGGCCGTGCATCCTGGCCATTCGTCACCGGTCAGCCTGCTGCCGGAGACCGCGCCGCTTGCGGGTGCTGCCCGCGCGTATTCAGGCACGCCAGTGGACGTGTTGACCTATCATTACGACAGCGCGCGCACCGGCTGGAACCAGACCGAGACCGACCTCACACAATCCAGTGTCGCCTCGAAGAAGTTTGGCCTGCTGGCGACGCTGCAGGTGGACGGCAACGTGCTTGCCCAGCCGTTGCTCGTCTCCGGTTTCGTCATGCCGGACGGTTCCACGCACGATGTGCTGCTGGTCGCGACCGGGCATGACAGCGTCTATGCCTTCGACGCGCAGACCTTTTCCGTGCTGTGGCAGGTCAGTCTGGGCACGGCGCAAGCCAGCAACGATGTCGGTTGCGGCGACGTGGTGCCGGAATACGGCATTTCCAGCACTCCGGTCATCCTGCGTGCCGGGCCGAATGCGGCGACCGTATATCTGGTGGCGGCCACCGAGCCGTCCGCGTTTTCGTTTCACACCCAGCTGCACGCGCTCGACCTGGGTACCGGCGCCGATGTGCAAACTCCGGTCGAGATATCGCCCTCTGCCACGCTCTCGAACGGCTCGACCCTGCATTTCGATCCGCAAAACCAATGGAGCCGCACAGGCCTCGCCTCCGGGAACGGCTCGATCTATGTCGGAATTGGCTCGCATTGCGATCATAACAGCGGCAACATCTCCGGCTGGATGCTGCGTTATAGCCCGGCGCTTGCGTTGCAGGCTGCGTTCCACACGATCGAGACGCCGAGCTCGGACGAACTGGCCAGCATATGGATGACCGGTTTCGCACCGGCGCTCGACACCCGCGGCAACCTGTTTGTGGTGACCGGCAACGGTGACCTGTCTGGGCTCGGCAAGGATTGGGGGGAGAGCGCGCTCTCCCTGCCGCCGTCGCTCGCCTCGGTCCGAGGCCATTTCACGCCGTCTGGCTTCAAGTCGCTGAACAACAACGACACCGATTTCGGCTCGGGCGGGATCATGCTGCTGCCGCAGGTGGCGGGCCAGACCGCGCCGCCGCTGGCCGTCGCGATCGGCAAGTCGGCCGTGCTCTATCTGCTCGACCGGGACAAGCTGGGTGGTTTGAAGCCCAACGATGGCGGCGCGTTGCAAGCGACCCAGATCGGCAGTGGCGGCCAAAGCGGGGTTTGGGGTGGTCCGGCCTATTACGACGGGCCTGGCGGCCCGACCGTGTTCGTGCAGACGGACTCAGCGGTGTTGCGCGGCTTCGGTGTTTCCGTGACGGGCACACCGGCGCTCACGCAAACTTTGGCCGGCACGACGCGGGGTGGCTATGGCGGCGCCCTGGCTGTCGTGTCATCGGACGCGGCTTCGCCGGGCACCGGCGTCGTCTGGCTGCTCCGGCGATCCGCGCCGCTGGAGCTGGAGGCCTATAATGCCGACACGCTGGGCAGCCCGATATTCAGCGCCAACGCAGGCATCTGGTCCAATCCTGGTCAGGGCAATCCGTTTGTCACGCCCATGCAGGCGAACGGCCGCGTGTATGCGCCGGCCTACCAGACGGTGAAGGTGTTCGGGCTGACGCAGTAGGCGGTGCCGGCCGGCGCGCACCACCGACCGCCCTCACGGGGCATAGGCGCCCGGGGGCGGCGGTGCCAGGCATTGGCGCACCACCATCGCGCGGCCTACCGCCTCCTGCTGACCCTTATACAAGGAGATCTGCGGCGCGATGTTGCCACCGGACATCGATGAAACGGGGAGGCCGACAAACAACATTCCGACCGTGTCCCCGGTTGCCGCACTTTGTTGCTGGGCGGACGCCATCGCAAGCACTTGCTGAAGCCGTATCGACTCGCTGGCAAGTTGCGGGCATGTCCAGCTCATATAAGGTACTTCACTGACATAGACCGGCACGATCGTTTCCGGCGGTTGTGCGCAGCCGGCCAGGGCTGTCACAACGGCCAAGCCTGGGAGGAGAATGGTCTTCATGGTCGACGAACATATACAATCAAAACGGTTACGCAACGTCGTGGCATAGGGATGGTCGCGAGCCCAGCGGCCGCGCAGGATTTCACTTTCTCTCATCGATTGCGCGTGCGGTGGGGCGAGTGCGATATGCAGGGCATCGTCTTCAATCCGCATTATATGGCCTATGTCGATGTGGCCCTGACGGAGTACTGGCGGGCGATTGGGCTGGCCTATCCGCAGGCATTCGCGGCCGAGGGCTGCGACACCTTCATGGTGGGGGCGGCACAGAATTACCGCGACGCGGCACGTTTCGACGACTTGATCGACATAGGCATCCGCGCCGACTACCTGGGCACCACCAGTTTTCGTCTGGCATTCGAGATACGTCATGGCGCGGTCGTGCTGGTTGATGGCCACGCCACCTACGTGCTGGGCGACATGGCCACGCGCGCGCCGCGACCGCTGTTTCCGGCGTTGGTGCGGGCAATCGAGTTGTTCGAACCGGCGGCGCCTGCGCGCAAGGCCGTCCGGAACGTCGGTTGAAGGGCGATGTAGCCGCTTTGGAAGACCTTGCTGCAGAGCGTGCCATACGTGCGCGCGCTGGGGCCCGCGATCTTCCGCGCGCTCGCCTACAGCTTTGCAAGCGACGCCAATCACTGGCCCGAGCCGCACTGGTATCGGCACATTGCCGGCGGCGAGCCCGCCCATCAGGGACGGGGATAGGGGCGGGCCGCGATTCGTGCCGGGTTGGACTGCGCCGACCGGGATAACGTGGCCGCCTATCTTGAGACGTCCACCGAGCGGAATCTCGGCGTCTATCAGGCGTTCGGGTTTGCTGTGACGCATGAGTGGCGGCCGCGCGGGGGCCCGCGCACCTGGTCGATGTTGCGACCGCGTGAGGATGGCACTGAGATGTCCGTTGTGCTGAGCCCTGCGCGCCTGCACTGATCACCGCCGCACGCCATCATCGAGGACGCCAACATGGCCGATTATGTTTGGGACAAAGCCCGCCTGCCATCCCGTCATGTGACGGAGGGGCCAGGGCGTGCGCCGCACCGCAGCTACTATTACGCGATGGGCCTCGACGAAGCCGACATTGCCCGACCTTTCGTGGGCGTCGCCACCTGCTGGAACGAGGCCGCGCCCTGCAACATCGCCCTTTCCCGGCAGGCGCAATCGGTCAAGCGCGGCGTGGGTGAAGGTGGCGGCACGCCGCGCGAGTTCACCACCATCACCGTCACGGACGGCATCGCCATGGGTCACCAGGGCATGAAGTCGTCGCTCGTCTCGCGCGAGGTGATCGCCGACTCGGTCGAGCTGACCATGCGCGGCCACAGCTATGACGCGCTGGTCGGGCTGGCCGGTTGTGACAAGAGCCTGCCGGGCATGATGATGGCCATGCTGCGGCTGAACGTGCCGTCCGTGTTCATGTATGGCGGGTCCATTCTTCCCGGGCGTTTCCAGGGGCGCGACGTGACCGTCGTTGACGTGTTCGAGGCGGTCGGCCAGCACGCCGCCGGCAATATGTCCGACGCCGATCTGCACGAGCTGGAATGCGTCGCCTGTCCATCGGCCGGGGCCTGCGGCGGTCAGTTCACCGCCAATACGATGGCGACTGTCAGCGAGGCGATCGGCCTGGCCCTGCCCGGTTCGGCCGGCTCGCCGGCGCCGTACGAGGAACGCGACGCCTGGGCGGTGCAAAGCGGCCGCGCGGTGATGGATCTGATCGCGAAGAATATCCGTCCGCGCGATATCGCCACGCGCCGGGCGTTTGAAAACGCGGCTGTGGTCGTGGGCGCCACGGGCGGCTCCACCAACGCCGCGCTGCACCTGCCGGCCATGGCGCACGAGGCGGGCATCGTCTTCACCATGGAGGATGTCACACGGATCATGCGCCGCACGCCCTACATCGCCGACCTCAAGCCAGGCGGCAAATACGTGGCGCTGGATGTGCACCGGGTCGGCGGCATCCCCGTCATCCTCAAAGCGCTGCTGGATGCCGGGCTGCTGCATGGCGACTGCCTGACGGTGACCGGCCGTACGCTGGCCGAGAATCTTGCGAACACCGTGTTTCCGGAAGACCAGGACGTCATCTACCCGGTGTCGCGCCCGATCACGCCCACCGGCGGCGTCGTCGGCCTGCGCGGCAATCTGGCACCCGATGGTGCGATCGTCAAAGTCGCTGGTCTGCACGCTCAAAAGTTCGAAGGCACGGCGCTGTGTTTCGACTCCGAGGAGGCGGCGTTCGCGGCCGTGCAGCAGCGTGCCTATAAGGCGGGGGACGTGATCGTCATCCGCTACGAAGGTCCGCGCGGCGGCCCGGGCATGCGCGAGATGCTGTCCACGACGGCGGCCATCTACGGCCAGGGCATGGGCGAGCAGGTGGCGCTGATTACCGACGGCCGTTTTTCGGGCGGCACGCGCGGCTTTTGCGTGGGCCATGTGGGCCCTGAAGCGGCGCTCGGCGGCCCGATCGCGCTGCTGCGCGATGGGGATAGGATCACCCTCGACGCGATTGCCGGCACGATCGACGCCGCACTCTCCGACGAGGAATGGGCAGAGCGCCGCGCCGCCTGGAAGCCGCGCGCGACCGATTACGGCAGCGGCGCCATCTGGAAATTCGCCCAGCTCGTCGGTCCCGCTCATCTTGGCGCGGTCACGCATGGGGGGGCGGCCGCCGAGACCCATGTCTATGCCGATATCTGACCTGGCCTGTCGTGCAATTCATCTGATCGCCGCATTTCCGACACGCCAACCGGGCCAGATGATGGGCGTTGAACCGTGCCGTTGGCACAGAGGAGTTTTGCCCATGAGATCGACCCTGACCGCAGCCGCGGTCCTGGTGCTGGCGACCGGCCTGGCCGGCACCGCGCTGGCGCAACCGGCCTTTCCGCCCCCGCCACCCGAGATACAGATCGGCCCGCCGCCCGGGCCGCCCGGCCAGTATGTGATGGAGCCTGGACACTACACCTGGGTCGGTAACCAGTATGTCTGGGTCGGCCGGCAATGGGTGTTCCGTCAGCCCGGCTGGGGCCATTTCGTGCCAGGACACTGGGGTCCGCGCGGCCGCTGGATCCCTGAGCACTGGCGGCCATGAGCGGTCTGGCGGGCGGTATGATCCGCCCGCCGCTCATCCCGATGACTGCGACCTGGCGCGGCGTGGCCGCGCTGGGTATCGCCGCGTGTGCCATCGCCCTGCTTGTGGCGCTTGGCTCGGAAATGTTCCTTGGGCTGGTGCCGTGCGCGTTCTGCTTGCTGGAGCGCCGGCCCTACGAACTTGGAATCGTCGTGGGTTTGACCGCCAGGGTAGCGCCCGCCCGTCTCGCGCCCTGGCTGGTATGGGCGCTGGTCGCCGTGCTTCTTGCCGCGACTGTCCTGTCGTTCGTGCACGTGGGCGTGGAGCAACATTGGTGGCCGGACCCGCTGCCGGCCTGCACCGTCCCGAATTTTACCGGCATGACAGCCGCGCAGCGACTGATGGCCATGCCGGCGCGGCCCGCCAAGCCGTGCGAAGACGCCGACTACCTGATCCCCGGCCTGCCCATGTCGATGGCGCAGATGGGATGCGCCTACGCCCTGGCGGTTTGCGCGTTCCTCGCCACCTTGGCGTCTCGGATCAGGGAGCGTCGGATATGAGCCTGCCAGGGGACCCTAGCCTGCATGACCGCGTGGCCCGCATGGTGCGTGTGGACCATGCCGGCGAGTACGGCGCCAAACGCATCTACCAGGGCCAGATCGCCGTGCTCGGCCGTGGGCCGAAGGGCGATATCCTGCGCCATATGCAGGCGCAGGAGCAGCATCACCTCGATACATTCACGAACCTGGTGGGCGAGAGGCGCGTGCGTCCGACCGCGCTGCTGCCGTTGTGGCACTTGGCTGGCTATGCACTGGGCGCGGCCACGGCGCTGATGGGCGAGCGCGCCGCCATGGCCTGCACCGTCGCTGTCGAGGAAGCGATCGACGAGCACTACCGCGATCAAGTGACCGAATTGGCCGACGACGAACCCGAGTTGCGGGCCACCATCGAGGAATTCCGCGCCGAAGAGCTGGAGCATCGCGACATCGGGCTGGAGCACGAGGCGGAGTTGACGCCCGGCTACAAACTTCTGAGCCGCGTCATCAAGACCGGATGCAAGGTCGCCATCGCGGTCAGCGAACGGGTGTGATCCGAATTTTCAGTTGACTGGGACGTTCAGCCCCAGACCGGCAGCGCCTGCCTTGCGGCTCTCCAGCGAGGCTTCCTGGCTTGATCCGCGCGAAAAACCGTCGCCCTGAAACAGCGTCTGCGGCGACAGCAGTTTGGGCGCGATCTCCGCCTCGGTACGGACCGCCGCGTTGGGGGGCGCTGCGTCCGCGTCCGGCATGGGTGCTGCCTGATACATGGTGTTCTGGAAGGTAAGCGCCCGGGCAGGGGCTTGGGCTTTGGCGAGCGGACCCAGATCGGTGATCTGGATGCTCATCCCGTCCGGCCCGGCCGCACCGAGCAGAACACCGACGGCCAGCGCTGACACGAACCTGAGCCGCATGGAAAGACCTCCTGTGGTCGCGGCGGCATGTTTGCCGAACTCTGGGGACGCAATCAACAAAAATTGTGAAACGTGATAAATGTTACGGAAACCTTGCCGTATTCCAATGGGTCGTTTCTTTGGCGACAACATTGCATCATGCTGGCACGGCGATGCCGTCCAGCGATTGCAGGGCCAGGATGCCGGGCAGCATCTTGCCCTCCATCCATTCCAGGAAGGCGCCGCCGGCCGTGGACACGTAGCTGATCTTGTCCACCACGCCCGCATGCTTCAGGGCCGCGACCGTGTCCCCGCCGCCAGCGACCGAGCGCAGATGGCCGGACGAGGTGGCATCGGCCACGGCATGGGCCAGCGCTGTGGTCGCGGCGTCGAAGGGCGATGTCTCAAACGCGCCCAGCGGGCCGTTCCACACCAGCGTGCGCAAGGCCGGCAGCCGGGCGGTAATCTGCGCCACCGTGGCCGGCCCGACGTCGAGGATCATGGCGCCGGCCGGCACGGCGTCGATTGGCACGATGCGGGTCGGCGGGTCGGCCCGGAATTCTTCCGCCGTGACCGCATCGACGGGAAGGATGATCTCGCACCCCCCGTCGCGGGCCTGAGCGAGAATTTCGCGGGCGGTCTCGTGCATGTCAGGCTCCTGCAGCGAGCGACCGACCCCCACGCCCTGCGCGGCCAGGAAGGTGTTTGCCATGGCGCCGCCGATCACCAGCACGTCCACGCGGCCCAGCAGATTGCCGATCAGGGCCAGCTTGGTGGACACCTTGGCCCCGCCCACGATGGCGCAGACGGGCCGCTCCGGATTTTCCAGTGCGGAGGTCAACGCCTCCAGCTCGCGCTGCATCAGCCGCCCGGCATGGGCAGGCAGGTGGCGTGCCACTCCTTCGGTGCTGGCATGGGCGCGGTGCGCGGCGGAAAACGCGTCATTGACGTAGATGTCGGCGAGCGCCGCCAGGCGCCGCGCCATCTCCGGGTCGTTGTCCTCCTCGCCGGCGTGGAAACGCGTATTTTCGAGCACCAGAACCTGGCCCGGTTGCAGCCGCGCGACCGCATCCTCGGCGACCGGACCCAGGCAATCGTCGGCGAAATACACGTCTCGGCCCAGCACGTCGCGCAGCGCGGCCGAGACCGGGCGGAGCGACATGGTTTCGACGCGCTGACCTTTCGGCCGGTCGAAATGGCTGACCACGATCACGCGTGCGCCTGCCTCGGCCAGCTCGCTGATGGTGGGCGTCAGCCGCTCGATACGCGTGAGGTCGGTGATGCGACCCTCGCGCACCGGCACGTTGAGGTCCGCCCGCAGCAGCACGCGTTTTCCGCGCACGTCGATGCCGTCGATCGTCTTGAACATCCCGCTAACCCCCTCGACCGTTTTTTTGAATTCCAGGGAACACGATGCAGAGCACACCGGGACGCGCGCCAGACCCCGTCCTCGCCCTCGTGCCCCGTGTTCTCCGTCCGTGACGCGACGTTTTTCCGGGCCGGGCCAACGGCGCTACATCGCACCCCAGAACGCCGCCGTGTCCGACATGCGGCTCGAAAAACCCCATTCGTTGTCGTACCAGCCGGCCACGCGAACCAGTCTGCCGCCATCCACGCTGGCGGTCTGCGTCGCGTCGAAGGTGCAGGAAGCCGCCACGCCGTTGAAATCGGTGCTGACCAACTTTTCCGTATTGTAGTCCAGGATGCCTTTCATCGGACCATCGGCCGCCGCGCGGAACAGCTCGTTGACCTCCGCCACCTTGGCCGGGCGCTTGAGGTTCACGTCCAGCGAGACGAGCGAGACGTTCGGGGTGGGCACGCGCACCGACGTTCCGTCCAGCTTGCCCGCCAGTTCCGGCAGCACCAGACCGAGTGCCTTGGCAGCCCCTGTGCTGGTCGGGATCATCGACATGGCGGCCGCACGCGCCCGGTGCAGGTCGCGGTGCAGCGTATCGACCGTGCGCTGGTCGCCCGTATAGCTGTGGATGGTCACCATGTAGCCGCGCTCGATCCCGAAAGCCTCGTGCAGGACCTTGGCCATCGGCGCCAGGCAGTTGGTGGTGCAGGACCCGTTGCTGACCACGGTCATCTCCGGCTTCAGCACGGCGTGGTTGACGCCGAACACGATGGTCGCATCCACCCCGTCGGCCGGGGCGGAGACCAGCACGCGGCGCGCGCCGGCCTCGATCAGGGCGGAGGCTTTCTCCTTGCTGGCGAACAGGCCGGTGCACTCCATCGCCACATCGACGCCCTGGTATGGAACCTTGTGCGGATCGCGCTCGGCCGAAACGCGGATCGGACCCCAGCTTCGTCCGCCGTGGCGGATGGTGATGCTGTCACCCTCGACGATCACCTCGCCGGGGAAGCGGCCATGCACGCTGTCGTAGCGGAACAGGTGGGCGTTGGCCTCTACGCTGCCCAGATCGTTGATCGCCACAGGCTCAACATCGGTCCGCCCGCTCTGCACCATCGCGCGCAGCACCAGCCGGCCGATACGGCCGAACCCGTTGATCGCAACCTTCACCGCCATTCTAGAAACGCCCCCGCCTTATTGCTTGCCGCCCGCCGGACGGTTCTCGCGGTCTATCTCTAGAACCCAGCCGCGCCTGTCCAGAGTGCTTCCGTCTACCGCGCAAGCGCGCCGGCCGGCCCGTGCAGGTGCCGCTCGACCGCCCGCGCCACCAAGACCGCCTGTTGCGCAGGCGAGCCCTGGGCCGGTGACACGCCGACAAATAGCCCGTCCCTCAGCCAGCGCTCCCAGCCGAACCCGTTCGAGGCCTCCACTCCCACCAGTGGCGCCGTCCCCAATGTCTGCGCCCGCCAGCCGGCATCCTGGGCCGCGAACAGCGACCAGCAGGGTAGTGACACCACGGCCACGGCCAGTCCGGACGCCTGCAGAAGCGCGCGCGCGGCGAGGGCGATATGCAGCTCCGGCCCGCTTGCCACCAGCGTCGCCGCCCGCGTGTCCGGCGTGCCGGCCACGACGTATCCGCCGCGCGTGGCGTGGGTCCGCGTGGGCCGCTCGGCCAATCCGGCCACGGCCTGTTCGGACACGATCAACACGCTGGGTCCGCCTGGATGCCGCAGGGCGAGGTCCAGACACTCCAGCGCCTCGGTGGCGTCGGCCGGCCTCATCACCAGCGTGGCCGGCATGGCCCACAACGCGGCGAGGTCGATGGCCGGCGCGTCCGGCGCCTCGATCAGTATCTTGATCCACCGCGCGCGGGCCGTGATGCCGGCCAGCATAGGCCATAGGTGGGCGTTTCTGCAGGCCCGCTGAGCGCGCAGCGGGCAGCATGCCGCCATGCAGCGCCAGGCCGGCCAGCGCCGCCCAGCCGCCGAGGGCGAGCAGCCCGGCCCCGCGCGCGGCGGTTTCGGCCAGACCCGGGGATGGTGGCCACGACGGATCGCCCGGCAGAATGGCGAGCGAGGGCAGCCCGGCGGCGATATCGGTCATGGCGAGGCGCACCGATCCTGCCGTGGACAGCACCTGCCCGGCAGCCGGCAGCCAGGGCGGGTCCGCCAGCCTCATGTGCCACCCTGTCGGAAGGCGGCCTGCGAACGCCGCCTCGAGGTCCGCGCGTCCGGCATGGCGCGCCATGCGCTTCAGCCAGCTTCGACGCACGCCGGCACCGCGCTGGCCCGATGCACGCCAAATTTCTGCTTCTTCCGCCGTGTCGACGAACTCGGGTACGATGCCGCGGGTGGGCGACCATAGGATCAGCGTCGGCTTGAACGACCGCAGCGCCCCCGACAGCGCCCCATCCAGCTCAGCCGCGTCGCCGGGCGCGATACGCCGGACTGTCCAGCCATGGGCGGCGAAGCCGGCGGCACCCAGTGGTGGCGTCGCATCCGCGTCGCCAGTCCCGCACGCTATGACGGCCAGCCGGCCTAGCCGCCACAGGCCAGCCAGGCACGCAGCCTCCTGCACTGGGCCGGTCGCGAGCTGCGCCGCATCGGCCAGTACCCAGCCGCGGTGATCGACCAGCGACCGGCCGAACCTGGCCGCCAGCAAGCGTTCGGCCAATACTGCGCCGACGGCCAGCCCCACCGGCTCCGCCGCCAGATCGAAAACTCCTTCGGCCCCGCCTTGACCCATCAGATCGCTGGCCGTTCGCGTCAGCGCTGCCAGACTATGGTCGACCAACAGCCGGTCGCGATCCGGCCACAGCGGATCGGCCGCATCAAAACGCAGGGTGCGGGACAGCAGCACAGCGAGCGGTGCACAAAACGCCGCCGCCGGGCTGTCGCCCACCGTGCGCCGAAGCGCCTGTGCAAGCTGGGCCGCCGACGGACGCCGCCGGACCGGAGCCGCCTGAAGCTCCGTCATGCAGCGATCGTCTGGGCCGGTTGCGGCGGTGCAGGAGGTCTGTAAACCTCGGCTTCATGCCGAGACGCACGAATTCTGCTTCTGCTCGCCGTGCCGCTGGTGTCCGCCGGCTGCCACCTGATCGATCAGCGGGATTTCGACGCGTCGGCCGGCCTGCGCCCGGTGCCCCCGCGCATTTCCCCGCCGCCCCCGGCTGCGGCCCCCACCCTTGTCACCATCCGCTACACCACAGCCCAGCCGCAATATCGCGAGGCGCTGACCGGCGCCGTGCAACGCGCTTTGGCCCGCAAGGCGGACGTGTTGTTCACGGTCACGACGCTGGTTCCCGGCCAGCTCACACCCGATACGGTCATGAGCGGGCGCGACGTCGCCCAGACGATCGTGGACGCCGGCGCCGCCCCTGGCCAGGTCGAACAAACCGTTCGCCAACAACCCGGCCTGTCGGTGAAGGAAATCCTTGTGAGCGTACATTAGCAAAAGTTCTTTGCTTCTTCCTTTCAAGAAAGAAGATTCTTCTTTTCTGAAGAAAAGAAGCAAAAGACTTTTGCGAATTCAGCCGTGGGATCTGGCGTTTGCGACGGCGGATTCCAGGGTGGGCTGGTCCACCGCGCCGGGGATGACTGTTCCGCCGATGACGAAGACCGGGGTGCCGTCCACATGCAGCGCGCGGGCCAGCGCCATGTTGGTTTCGATCCTGCGCGAGATCTCCGGGCTGTTCATGTCGGCGGCCAGTTTGGTGGGGTCCAGGCCCAGGCCGCGCGCCGTCTCGGCGATCATCCCGGCGCTGGGCTGGGCCGGGTTGGTCATCAGCGCCGTCTGCATGCGCTCGTAACCGCCCTGGCGCTGCGCGGCCAGGATGGCGCGCACCTCCATGACGCTCGCGGGACCCAATACGGGGATGTCCTTGTAGACCAGCCGCAGCTTGCCGTCCTTTTTCAGGATGGAAGTGATGGCGGGCAGCATGCGGCGGCAATACGGGCAGCGTGGATCGTAGAACTCGACCAGGGTGACGTCGCCCCCCTTGTTGCCCACGACGGGATCGGCGGGGTCGGCCACGAGCGCCTTGTGCTGGTCCGTCAGTGCCGTTTTCTGCTCGGCTTGCTGGCGCGCCTGTTCGGACGCCTGAAGGGCCACGACGGCATCCTTCAGGATGCTGGGGTCGGTCTTGAGTGCCTCGCGCACCACGGCGACGATCTCGGCTCGCTGCGCCGGCGTGAAGGATGGGTCGCCGGCACGCGCCGGCGGAGGGGTGGCCGCGGCACACGCAAGCAGCAGCGCAGTGACAAGACGACGCATGGAAAAGCCTCGAGATCGGTGTGACCGCGCTGTAGCACCGGCACCCGCCCATGACGAGGCACCTCCCGGGTCGGCGGCCGGCGACCGATTGCCGCCATCCCGGAACGCGGTTATTGCACCGGGGCTTGGATTTGGACAGGGATCAGGGGTCGGTGAGAAGCGTGGGCGGCCGGGCACGGCGGGGTTTGGCGGCCGCTTCTCTCATCTTAGCCATACCAGCCTGCGAGACCGTGCAGAACACGGTGCACGATACCGTCCACGTGGTCAGCAAAACGTTGCTCGGCGGCCCACTGGCACCCGGCGAGCACCTGACCGGCTTCATCGGCGGTGTCGCGGCCGACGAACCGGCCGCGGCCCTCGCCGCGCGTGAGGTGCTGGCCACCGGCGGCTCGGCGGCCGACGCGGCGGTGACTCTCGGCTTCATGCTGTCGGTCACCCTGCCATCGCGCGCTGCCCTGGGCGGTGGCGGCGCGTGCATCGCCTACCAGCCAGGCGCCAACGCACCCGGCCACGGCGTGCCGGAAGCGGTGTTGTTCACGCCCCGCGCACCCGCATTCAATGCCGGCGACCGGCCAGCCGCCGTGCCGATGCTGGCGCGCGGCATGTATCTGCTGAGTGTGCGCTACGGGACGAAACCGTTCGCCGAGCTGCTGGTCCCGGCCGAGCAGGCGGCCTCGGGCGTGGCCATCTCGCGCGCGTTGGGACGCGACCTGGCGCAGGTGCGCGGACCGCTGCTCGCCGATCCCGGCGCCGCCGCCGTCTTCGCGCCGGGCGGGACTCCGCTGGGCGAGGGGGCGACGTTGAGCCAGCCCGACCTGGCCGGAACGCTGACGCAACTCGGACGTGTCGGCGTCGGCGATTTCTATCAGGGTCTCCTGGGTCAGCAGCTCGCCGAGGCCAGCGCGCAGGCGGGCGGCCCGATGACGCTGGAGGATTTGCGGCGCGGGGTCGCCGTGCTGGCCAATCCGATCGTGGTCAAGGCAGGCGCGGACGAGGTGGCGTTCCTGCCACCGCCGGCCGATGGCGGGCTGGGCGCCGCGGCGGCTTTCCTGTCCTTGGAACGCAATCCGACCGTCAGCCAAACCCTGGCCGACCAGTCGATCGCGGCCGTGGCGCAGTGGCGCGCTCATGGCGGCGATCCGTTGGCGCTGCTGCAGGAGGGGGCGTCCAGCGGCACGCTGCCCGCGTTGCCCGCCTCCACCAGTTTCGCGGTGGTTGACCGGCGCGGCGCCGCGGTCGCCTGCGCGCTGACCATGGAAAACCTGTTCGGGACCGGCCGTATCGCCCCGGGCACCGGCATCTTGCTGGGTGCTTCGCCGGCGATCAAACCGGCGGCGCTGCTGACGGCGGCGGTGGCCTGGAATAGCGGGCATGATGCGTTCCGCGCGGCCGTCGGCGCCTCCGGCCAGAACGGGGCCGCGCTGGCCGGTGCGGTCGCCATGAGCCAGGCGATCGCGGGCGACCTGCCGCCCCGCGTGCCGGTGCCCGACCCGGGCCGCGCCAATGCCATCGGCTGCCCGCAATATCTGCCCGGCAGTGACGGGGCCTGCCGGTTCGCCAGCGATGTCCGCGGCGCGGGGCTGTCCGCCGGCGGCACCTAGGTCTCGGGTAGATCTCTTATCTCGACCGTGCCTCCAGCCTCGTGGACAGGCACGCCCGCCAGCGGGGTTGCGGCGGAATGCAGGCTGTGGGCGTCGACACGGATGAACAAGGTGATCTGGCTGGTGATTGACCGGGCCGTCCCCGTCTTGCGGACGCAAATGCCGGCGCCGATGGCGCTTCTGGCGTGCAGATGACCGCGTATTCGGAGCCGGCTCGGAGACGGGGCCCGGCCGGGGGTGCGGCCTTCACCGTCCCGATCCGGAGCATCGCCGGGCATGGGGAGCAGGTCATCTGGCGTCGACGACGTCCGCGAAGAGAGAGGATCACCCGTCCGACGCCATACGGAAAACGTTCATGAAAATCGGCAAGCCGTCGTCGGTAGCCCCGTTCCATGTGATGGACGTGATCGCGGCGGCCAATGCGTATCAGGCGGCGCTTCCGCCGGGCGCACCGCACGTCATCCACATGGAGATGGGCCAGCCCGGCACCGGCGCGCCGGCCGGCGCCGTGCGCGCGCTGCACAACGCGCTGACGGCACGGCGGCCGATGGGCTACACCGAGACGTTCGGCCTGCCCTCGCTGCGCGAGCGGATCGCGTCGCATTACCAGGACTGGTATGGCGTGGCCGTTCCGCGCGCGCGGGTGGCCGTTACCACAGGGGCATCGGGCGCTTTCCCGCTCGCCTTTCTGGCCGCCTTCGACCCCGGCGATCGGGTCGCGCTCGCCGCCCCTTACTACCCGCCCTACGTCAATATCCTGGCCGCGCTGGGCATTGAGCCGGTGATCCTGCCGGCTGGTCCGGAGACCCGTTTCCAGCCGACGCCCACGCTGCTGGACCGGCTGGACCCGCCACCGGACGGGCTGATCGTGGCCAGCCCGTGCAACCCGGTCGGCTCGATGCTGCACCCGGGCGAGTTTTCCGCGATCGTCGCCTGGTGCGCGGAGCACGGCACACGGCTCATCTCGGACGAGATTTATCACGGCCTGACCTACGGGCAGCCTCTCAGCACGGCGGCTGGTATTCCCGGCACCATCGTCATCAACAGTTTTTCGAAATATTTCTCGATGACCGGGTGGCGCATCGGCTGGATGGTGCTGCCGGACGACCTTGTGCGCCCGGTGGAACGGCTGGCGCAAAACCTGTTCATCAGCCCGCCCCACGCCAGCCAGGTCGCCGCCGAAGCCGCGTTCGGCTGCCATGACGAGCTACGCGCCAACGTGGCCGTCTATCGCCGCAACCGCGATTTTCTGCTGGACGCGCTGCCACGGGCCGGGTTCGATCGCCTTTCGCCGGCCGAGGGTGCGTTCTACATCTATGCCGACGTCTCGGCGCGCACCGATGACAGCGCCGCGTTCGGCGCGCGCATGCTGGCCGAAACCGGCGTCGCCGCCGCCCCCGGCATCGATTTCGACAGGGCGCGGGGCCACCATTTCTTGCGGCTGAGCTATTGCGGGGCGCCGGCCGACATGGAGGATGCGGTGCATCGCCTGTCCGCGTTCAAGTGAACGACGCACGCGCGGACCGAGGACAATTGAGCGTCGGTCGCGTGCCCGCGGGATACGTGGATGGCACCGCGCTCCACCGGCTTGCTGCTGGACATCGATGTAGGTGCGTTCGGCGACGAAGCCATACGGGTCAGAGTACGAACGTATCGATGGTCTGGTTCAGTTGGTCGGCGGCGTGGCCATTCAGCGCGGCCATCGCTTCCTTGTTCTCATGTATCTTGGCGAGCTTGGCCTGCTTTTCCTTTACGTCCTGTATCAGGTTGGACAGGTCCGACTGCATCTCCTTGGCGAGGTCGCTCTTGAAACTTCGATCCGTCTGTACCTTCACGAAAGCCTTTTCGAGGTCGCACAGGGCATCGAAAAGCTCCTTGAAGGTGTTCGCGTCCTTGCTGGCCTTCCAGGCCGCGCGCTTTTCCTGATATCGATCGATCTTGTCACCGACCGCTTTGCCGCTCGGCATGGTGAAGAAGCCGGCACCCTTCACGCCGGCATCCTTTTTGGCCTGCCGCCATTTTTCCCCAGTCAGATCTTTCAACCGCCCGAGACTCATGGGGTCCTCCGGATCGTGGCTGGGCCAAAAAAAGCCACAGAACGAAACGGTCTGCAAGCCGGCGTATCCGTATGACACGCGCGCGAGGCGAGATGTCGATCGTCGATACGCATGACCCATCAAACGACCCATCGAAAACGATGGCGTAACGTCACAAAACTGAAATAACGGTTTCGACCGCGCCCGCTATGGCTTTCCAGAAGACCACCCCGCAACGAGGGCCGCCATGTCCGACGCCGTGCTTCAGCCCGCCCGCCTCGACGAAGGGCGCCGCCCGGATCTGAACGCCAAGCCGCATTGGGCGGGCATCGTCGTCTTCCTGGCACTGCTGGTGATCGGCCTCGGTTTCGTCGTCCGCGGCATCAGCGGGGACATGCACCAGGCCGGCGCCCCGCCGTTGGCGGTGGGCGCGTTCCTGATGCTGGGCCTCGCATTGCTGATCGCGCTGGGGTTCGAGTTCGTCAACGGGTTCCATGACACGGCCAATGCGGTGGCCACCGTCATCTACACCCACAGCCTGCCGGCCCAGGTGGCGGTGATCTACTCCGGCATGTGGAACCTGATCGGCGTGCTGACCAGCAGCGGGGCGGTGGCGTTCACCGTGATCACGCTGCTGCCCGTCGAGCTGATCCTGCAGGTGGGATCGGGCGCCGGCTACGCCATGATTTTTTCGTTGCTGATCGCGGCTATCATCTGGAACCTCGGCACCTGGGTGATGGGCCTGCCGGCCAGTTCGTCGCACACGCTGATCGGCTCGATCATCGGGGTGGGACTGGCCAACCAGTTCATGACCGCGCCGGGCATCGGCGCGTCCGGCGTGGATTGGGGGCAGGTGCTGAAGGTGGGCTACGCACTGCTGCTCAGTCCGCTGGTGGGTTTCGTGGGGTCGGCCGGCATGCTGATGCTGATGAAGCTGATCGTGCGAAATCGCGCGCTGTATGACGCGCCGGACACCAGCCATCCGCCGCCGCTTTGGATTCGTGGCCTGCTGGTGCTGACCTGCACCGGCGTCTCCTTCGGCCACGGCTCGAACGACGGGCAGAAGGGCATGGGGCTGATCATGCTCATCCTGATCGGCGCCGCCCCCACCGCCTATGCCCTGAACCACGCCATGGAGCCCAGTCAGACACCCATTTTCCTGGCCGCGACACAAAAGGCCCAGGACGTTTTTCACGCGCATGCGCCGCAGGACACTTCGTCGCCGGCCGACGCCCGCAAGACGGTCACCGACGCGATTCGGGCGAAAAAATTCGATGAGGTGCCGGTGTTCGGCGCGTTGGCCAGCCTAAGCCAGGATATTTCCCGACAGGTGCATGACAGCGGCGGCGTGGCGCGCGTGCCGGCAGCCATCACCCAGAACGTGCGCAACGACATGTTCCTGGTGAGCGAAGCGGTGCGCCAGATGCAGAAGCAGGGCGTGAAACTATCGCCCGACGAGACGGGAACGCTCAAGGCCTTCAAGGGCGGCCTGGACAAGGCGACGAAATTCATTCCGCCCTGGGTGAAGGTCACCGTCGCCATAGCGCTCGGACTGGGCACCATGGTCGGCTGGAAGCGGATCGTGGTCACGGTCGGTGAAAAGATCGGCAAGGCGCATCTGACCTATGGCCAGGGCGCCTCGGCCGAGTTGATCGCGGCGGCGACCATCATCGCCGCCGACCAGTTCGGCCTGCCGGTCTCCACCACCCATGTGCTCTCGAGCGGTATCGCGGGGACGATGGCGGCCAACGGGTCTGGCCTGCAATGGAGCACGGTGCGCAGCATCGCGCTGGCCTGGGTGCTGACTTTGCCGGCGGCGGCCCTGCTATCGGGAGGCTTGTTTTTTACGCTACGACAGTTTGTCTAGAGCATCATCCGATCGAACGGAGTCGGTCGGATAAAGATGCTCGCCAAACAGTAAGCTACAGCTTGGTCCGTGACCAATGCGAACGGATCATGCTCTAGAATCGGCTCACGCCGACTGCGTCACCGCGAGGCCGCTCTAACCTCTGATGCTGGTCTAGCCCAGGCTAGATGGCGGAGGACGTCCGGCTGCTGATGGCCCGACGTATCAACCGGCGCCAGGGCAGGCCAACGGCAACCGGCGTCAGCACGGCGCCGACGATGCCGCCAGCCCAGGGGGCAATCAGACTTGCCGAGACAAAACTCGCCAGCAGCGCCCCGGCGGTGGCCCCAAGAACAACAAAGCCGGCTGACTCCGGCCCGCGAAAAAAATGGTTCGACATCGAATACGTCTCAAAATTTATTTAGCGCTTGTCTATCAGAGGTTGCGGTGCGGCGCAACATGGATCACGTCTTTTGTCCTGCGATCGTGGGCGGTGCGGTGGCCGAAAGCCGCCTGACATGGCTGCCCTCCGTCAGACGAGAGGCGCCGTCCGTCACCACCTTGTCGCCCACCGCGAGCCCGGACGCGACGACCGCAATCGTCTCGTCCTGCCGCGCTATGGTCAGCGGGTGGCGATGGGCCACGTCGTCGGCACCCAGGGTGAACACGAAGGCACCTTGCGGACCGCGCTGCACGGCGGCCGTGGGAATTGTAATGACACCCTGGTCCAACCGCAGCATGAGCCGGACATTGACGAACGCACCTGGCCACAGCCGCAGCGCCGGATTAGGGAAGACGGCCTTCAGCTTGATCGTGCCGGTATTCTGGTCGACCTGGTTGTCCAGCACGGCCAGCCGGCCGCGATCGAGCACGGGCGGTGGCGCGGTGTCGTCACCGGTATCCTGCGGCAACGCCAGCACCTCCGGCCCGCCGGCCGCGCGGCTTGCCTGCATGGCGTCCACCACCGCCGGCAGCGTCTGTTGCGGCAGGGTGAAGACGACCGAAATCGGCCGCAGCGTGGTGACCACCGTCAGCGGAGTGGCGTCCGTGCTGTGCACCAAATTGCCGACATCGACTTGGCGGATGCCGGTGCGGCCGGTCACTGGGGCGGTTACGGTGGTGTAGCTGAGGTTGGTGCGCGCGGTGTCGATCTGTGCCTGGTCCTGGCGCACCAGCGCCTCCGTCTGCGCCACCGTGGAGCGCTGCGTGTCGGCCTGCTGCGCGGTCGTGTACTGGGTTTTGGCGAGCTTGTCGTAGCGGGTGAGGTCGCGCTGCGCGTTGGCCAAGGTCGCCTCGTCCTGCGCTTTTTTGGCCACCGCTTGGTCGAGTGCGGCCTGATACGTGCGGGCGTCGATGCGCGCGAGCACGTCACCCTGCTTGACGTCTTGCCCCTCCCGGAACCGGATCTCCACCAGCGGCCCATCGACCATGGCGCGGATATTGACCGTGTTGAGCGCCTGCACCGTGCCGATGCCATCGACGGTCAGCGGCACATCGGCCATCGCCGCCTGGGCGGTGGCTACAGGCACGCTGGTGTCCGGCGCCTTCGACTCGGCCTTGTGCTTGCCGGAGCGGAGCCAGACCAGCACGCCGATGATGGCCAGGCCGGCCACCAAGGCCGCGAGAAAACGCTTCATGCGGGCCGGTGCTCCGTCATCTCGCGGCTCCAGCCGCCGCCCAGGGCTTTGTAGAGCGAGACGAGCGCGGTGAAGCGCGCGATCCGTACCTGGGCCAACGTATCCTGGTCGCCGAACAGGGTGGTCTGGGTGTTCAGCACCGTCACGATATCGACCGTGCCGGCCTGCAACTGCGCGCCGGCGATATCGGCCGCGCGTTGGGCGGTGCGCACGGCTTCAGCCTCAAGGCGTTCCTGCTCGGCGGAAAAACTGGCCTGGGTCAGTGCCGTCTCCGTGTCGGTCAGCGCCTGGAGCACGGATTTTGCGTAATCGGCGGCGAGTTCGCGATATCGTCCCTTGGCCTCGCCGAGCGTGCCGGATTTGAGCCCGTTATCGAAAATCGTCTGCGTCAACTGGCTGGCGAGGCTGGCCACGACCGTGCCCGGACCGGTGATCATCGATAGCGCGGCGCTGGACAGCCCGCCGGACGCGGTCAGCTGCAGCGAGGGGAAGAAATTCGCGAAATCCTGGCGCACGGTCTGGTTCTGCGACACCAGCTGTTCTTCGGCGTTGGCCACATCCGGCCGGCGGCGCAGCAGATCGCCGGGCAGGCCGGGATCGACCGCCGGCAGCTTCGTCTGGGTGAGCGGCGCGGGGTCGAGCGTAATGCGCTCCGGCGGCTGGCCCACCAGTATGCCGAGCGCCAGCACCTCCTGCTGATACTGGCTTTGCAGCGCGGGAATCTGCGCGCGGTAGCCGGCCACCAGAGCCTCCTGCTGGCTCAGGTCGAGCAAGCTGGCCGTGCCCACCGCCAGCCGGCCGCGAAAGGCCGCGAGGACGTCCGAGGCGGTCTTGAGATTGTTGCGGGCTATGGCCAGACGGTCGCGATAGCCGGCCGCCTGGAAATAGGTGCTGGCGATCGACGAGGACGTGGTCAGCCACACGGTTTGCGCATCGAACCGGCTGGCCAGTGCTGAAGCCTGTGCGGCGCGCAGCGCATCGAGGTTCTTGCCCCAGAAATCCACCTCGTAGGACGCTGACAACTCGGCCGAATAGGTTCGGGTATCGATATAGTGGCTGCTGCCCGTGCTGGTGAATGAGGTGGATGTGCCACCGGTCGTGGTGCCGGGCGTGCCGCCTGTGCCGGTGGGCACGGACGATATGCTGCCAAAACTGCCGAAGCCGCTGCCGGCGCCGCTGCGCTGGTAATTCTGCGCCAGCGTCCCCGTGACCGCGGGCAGAAGCGGGCTGCCGGCCACCCGCGCGGCCTGGTCGGCTTGCACGATACGGGCCGCCGCAGCCTGCACGTCCGGGCTGCCAGCGGCGGCCAAATCCATCAGCCGATCGAGCTCGGTTATGCCGAAACCGCGCCACCATGCGGTCGATGGCGGCGAGGCTGGGGGCGCATCGTGCCGTGATGAATATACCGCCGGTATGTCGCTGGAAGGGCGGTGATAGACCGGACCCACGCCGCAGCCCGCCAGGGCCACACAGGTCAGCAGCGCTGTCGCGCATCGGTGGCCGGGTGAGAGGGGCGGCATCTGAGGCGGCGTCGTGGCATGTCCTGCGTGGCGCACGCTTCTAGGGGCGTTCGGGCCCACGGGCAAACGGCCTGCGATGTCTTGCGCCTACGGTGGCCAAGTGTTCACATCCTCTCCATTTGGGGAGGATCGCCGTGTGGACCGACGCCGCCTGATCGCCTGCGGCCTTGGTGCGGCTTTGCTGCCGCGCGCAGGGCGGACCCAGGCGCGCCGGCCGAAATTGACTTTGGGGGTGCTGACCGATTTTTCCGGCGCTTATGCCGGCATTGCCGGCCAGGGATCGGTCGCGTGCACGCGGTTGGCCGCGCGCGACTATACTACCCACGCCAGCCCGGCCTTCGATATCGAGATCGTCTCGGCCGACCACCGCAACGATCCGAAGCGCGGTGCGGAACTCGCGGCGCACTGGTTCGACGCGGAGGGCGTGGACGCCATTGTCGACGTGCCCAATAGCGACGTGGCGCTGGCGGTCAGCGCCGTCGCCCGGCAGCGGAATCGGGTGCTGATCGAATGCGGCGCGGGCGCCGCGGACATCACCCACGCCGCCTGCTCGCCCAATACGGTTGCCTGGGGTTTCGATACCACCATGCTCGCCCGCTCCACCGGCGGCGCGTTCACCCAGGCGGGTGGCAGCACCTGGTTCTTCGTGACCGCCGATTACGCATTCGGTCACCAGCTGGAAGCCGAGACGACACGGCATGTGATTGCCGCAGGCGGCCGTATCGAGGGCGCGGCCACCTACAGATTTCCGGGCACCACCGATTTTACGCCCGTTCTCCGGCAGGCGCAGCAAAGCGGCGCGGCCGTGCTGGGTCTGGCCAATGCGGGCGCGGACGTCACCGCCTGCGTGCGGGGAGCTGCCGCCATGGGGCTGACCGGTCAGATGCGCCTGGCTTGCTTGCTGATGCAGTTGCCGGACGTGCACCGCCTGGGACTGGATTTGGCCGGGGGGCTGATCCTGACCGAAAGCTTCTATTGGGACCTGAACGACCGCACCCGCGCCTTCGCCACCCGACTGGCGGCGCAGGAGAAGCCGCCCGCCTATCCGGACATGATCCAGGCGAGCTGCTACGCTGGCGCGCTGCATTACCTCAAGGCCATCGGTGCAACGGATCTGGCCGTCGCCAAGCGCGACGGGGCAGCTGCCGTGGCCCGCATGAAGGCCATGCCGACCGATGACGACGCGTTCGGCCGGGCGAGCATACGGCAGGACGGTCGCGCGCTGGTGCCGGCCTACCTCTTTCGGGTGAAAACGGAAGGCGAAAGCAGCGGCGAATGGGACCTCTACCGCCTTCTGACGACCACAGAACCCGAAGACGCCTACGGCCCCATGTCAAGCTGCGCCATGGCGCGCACCTGACCGGGGCCGCAATTGCCGATTTACCGAGGTGTTACCTTACCCGGCGAAGGCTCGAGCCCAGCAGGCGGGCCACTACACGAACCAGTCCGGTCTGCGCGATGACGCGCGTCGCCGGCGCTATCATCGCTGCCAGGGTCAAGCTCTGGCGCGCCTGTTCCAGGCTGGTGTCGCGCACCCGGCGTGCCTCTTCGGCCACCGGATCGTCGATCCGTCGTGTCGCCGTAAATCCGAATACGCCGGCCAGCACCAGATCGACGGCGAACACGATGGCCGTGGACAGCAGAGGCGACAATCCGGCCCATTGCTGCAACGCTTCGATCGCGAGGACATGCAGCAGCACCAACACCGCGATCGCAAAGACGCCCGCGATCACGCCGAAGATCGCATGGCGCACAGCAATCGCCAGCAACCGCCGCAGCAGCAGTATCTCCGCCTGAAGGGCCACGCGGCCAAGCCGGACTGTGCGCATCGTCAAAGCCCTACTTGGTGATCCGGCCGAGCAGGAAACCGACCGCCGCGGCTACACCGATGGCGATCAGCGGCTGGTCGCGCACCTGGTCGGCCACCATGTCGGCCCCGTCTTCCGTGTAGGATCGCGCGCTCTTCGCGTATTCGCCGGCCCTGGAGGCATAGTCGTTCGCGCGGCTGCGGGCGTCCGACAGCATGGGGCTGACACGGTCCTCCATCAGCTGGTTCACCTGGCGCTTAAGGTCTCGGATCTCGTCGCGCGCCGTGTCGGACATGGCCATGGAAAGCCTCCTGCTTGCATGATGGTCGAGGGCCGGTGACACCACCGGCATTACAGGCCGTGCAACGCCGCCTTGCGGAGGGGGTTGCCATGCAGGATTGGGCTGAATGGCGTTCGCTTCGCGGAACACACCGGGCCCCACTCCCCGTGGCCGGGCCGCCACGGCCCTCGCCGGGACCGCGGGCTTCGCGCTTTCGGTCGCGCCTGGGTCGCTGACCGCTCTGCTGGGTGCGCCGGGCAGCGGCAAATCGGCGGTGATGCGCCTGCTGGCGGGTTCGGGCGGGGGTGGCAGCCGGGTGCTGGCGCTGGGTCGCGATGTCACCGGATTGAGCCCCGGCGAGCGCGGCTTCGGCGTCGTCCGGCAGCCCGATACGCTCGCCGGCAATCTGACACTGGCGCAGAACGTGGCCGCGGCCTTGCGTGCGCGGAAAATGCCGGCAGCGGGACAGGCGGCGCTGGTGGCCGAGGTCATGGAACAGCTTGGACTGACAGGGGTCGCCGGCCGCCGGCCGGACGAGGTGGGCCGCGCCGAGCGGCAGCGGACGGTTCTGGCCCGCGCCGTCGTGTTCCAGCCCAAAATCCTGCTCCTGGACGAGCCGTTCGGCGACCAGGACATGGCTGGCCGCGCCGAGCTGGCGGCCTGCCTTCGCCGGCTGCACGCCTTGCTCGAGGCCACTACGCTGCTGGCCACGGCCCAGGGACAGGACGCGCTGGAGACTGCCGATCATATTGCCGTTTTGCGCGATGGCTGCGTGATCCAGCACGAGACGGCGCAGGCGGTCTACGAGCGCCCTGCCTCCCTGTATGCCGCCCGGCTTCTGGGCGAGGTCAGCACCCTGCCGGGTCGCGTCGCAGAGGTCTTCGACGACACGGCGATGATACGCCTGTCCTGCGGGCCGTTGGTCGAAGCGGCCGCACCTGGCCTGCGCCTCGGCGATGATTGCGTGCTGGTGCTGCGTCCGGAGCGCATCGCGCTGGCACCCGTACCTGCCGCGGAGATGGGGGAGGATGCGATCGATGCGACGGTCATCGAGGCGCGGTGCCTGGGTGAGACCGCGCGCGTGTCGGTCCTGATTGGCACGGGCGCCGGGCTCGTCTTGCGCCGGCCGGCAGCGGCAGGGTTGCGCGGCGTGGTGCCGGGCGCCGCCGTGTCGATTGCCTGGCAGCCGCACCATGCGCTTGCCTTGCCGCCGGACTCCTAGGGCCGGGCGCGTCTTGCTGGCGGGGCGGGGATGGCAGATAGCTGCCGGCCGACCCAGAAAACCGGGACCGATCGGATGCGCGTACTTGTCTTCGCTCTGATGTCGCTCGCCGTGGGATGGTTTTGGCCGTGCGCGTCCGCCCGGGCGACGCAGCCCCGGCCCGCCGCCTCCGTACCCGCCGCCGAAGCCAAGCCCGATGTCGTCGGTCCGGATCCGCTGACCGTCGTTTTGCCGCCTGGTCCGCCGCACGCCGCGGTGCGCCTCGTTCAACCCTATGCGCAAGCGACGGCGACCAGCCTGAGCCAGCCTGGCTGGGACGGCACGGCCGGCGCGCTGTCTGCGCTTATCGCGGCGCACCAGGCCGACCTTGTGCTCGCCGATGGCCCAACGCTGACCGCCTTGTGCCGCGCCCAAAAACTCGACCGGCTGGACTGGCCCGCGCTGGGCGGCCGTGACCGGTTTGTTGCCGGCGCCGCCAGCGACTGTGGCGCGGGCGCCTATGTGGCCGCGACCGTGCTCGCCTGGGATAGCGCCAAACTGCCGGCCGGGGCAGGGACGACCGCCTACACCTGGGGGGATTTTTGGGATGTGGCCCGGCATCCCGGCCGCCGCGGGCTGCGCCGGGCGGCGCGTGGCAATCTGGAGGCGGCGCTCATGGCCGACGGGGTTTCCCCGGGCGACGTGTATCGCACGTTGCGCTCGGCCGACGGCGTGGACCGCGCGTTCCGCAAGCTGGACCAGCTCAAGCCCTATATCGAATGGTGGGACCGGCCCGAGCAGCCGGCGCAATTTCTGTCCACCGCGAAGGTGTTGATGACGACCGCCCCGGCGGAGACGCTGCGCCAGGTGCCCCATGCGCATCCGGCCATGCAGTGGGCCGGCAGCCTGGCCGAAACGATGAGCTGGGCACGGCCGGCCGGCGCGGCACACCCCCAAGCGGCGCAAGCGGCGCTGCTGATCGCATCCGACGCGGCGCGCCAGGCCATCTTCGCGCACGAAACCGGGTGGGAGCCGGCGACACAGGGGGGGGCCGCGTTCTTGCCACAGCAAACTCAGGGTGGGTTGGCGATCGACGAGGGGTTTTGGATAGAGAATGGGGAGAAGTTGGAGAGCCGGTTCAAAGCAGCAATCAAGTAAGAAACACCTTCTTTTCTGAAGAAAAGAAGCAAACGACTTTTTACTATTAAGCGCGCCCCTTTCAGCCGGCGCCCCCCAATAGACGAAAGTTTTTTGGTTCTTTTTTTCAAAAAAGAACATCTTTCCTATTGCCCTGTTGTATGCGCCCCCCCTAGAAGCCCGCCATGCGCTTCACCGTGGACCGCCTCGACCACCTCGTCATCACCTGCCACGAGGTAGAGATAACAGCCGCCTGGTATCAGCGCGTGCTGGGCATGGAGCGCGAGGATTTCGGGCCGGATAGCCGGTGCGCGCTGAAATTCGGCGGTGCCAAGATCAATGTGCGGCCGGTGGGCGACCTGGCCTGGAGCAGCGCGCGCGATGCCGCCCCCGGCACGCAGGATTTGTGTTTTGTCTCCGCCGTCGGACCCGAGGATGTGGTTGGCCACCTGCATTCATGCGGGGTCGCCATCGAATCAGGCCCGGTCAAGCGTGCCGGCGCGCTCGGCGAAATCAGCTCCGTCTATTGCCGTGACCCGGATGGCAATCTGATCGAGATCGCCTCCTATCTTGACTGAAGCCGGGCCGTTCGCCGCCGACTTCGATTTTCTTCTCCCCGCCGACCGCATCGCCCAGCATCCGGCCAGCCCGCGCGAGGCCGCGCGACTGCTGCATGTGGCGAACACGCTTTCCGACCGCACCGTGGCCGACCTGCCCAGCCTGCTGCAGCCCGGCGACCTTTTGGTGACCAACGACACGCGCGTTATTCCTGCCCAACTGACGGCCATGCGCGGCGCCGCCCGCGTGGGTATCACGCTGGATCGCGCGCTGGACAACGGCACCTGGCATGCGCTGGCCCGCAACGCCCGGCGGCTGCACGTAGGGGACGAACTGATCTTTGATGGGGCGGCGGAGTTGCGGGCCTCGGTCGTGGACGTGGCCGATGGCGGCAGTGTCACCCTGCGCTTCGACCGTGCCGGCGATGCTTTCGAGGATGCATTGCGGCTGTCGGGCGCGCTGGCGCTGCCGCCTTACATCCATCGCCCGCACGGCCCTACCGGCGAGGATGCGCGCGACTACCAGACAGTATTCGCGGCCCGGCCAGGTGCTGTGGCCGCACCTACCGCAGGGCTGCATTTCTCCCCCGGCCTGCTGGCCCGGCTGACCGCTGCCGGCGTGCAGCAGGTGAGCCTGACCCTGCACGTGGGCGCCGGCACGTTCCTGCCGATGCGATCCGAGCGCGTGTCCGAGCACACCATGCACCCCGAACGCGGCTGGCTTTCTCCGGCCGCCGCCGCGCGGATCAATGACACGCGGTTGGCTTGTGGCCGCATCGTGGCTGTCGGCACGACGTGTCTGCGCCTCTTGGAGGCGGCGACCGACGAGAACGGCACGCACGCCTTCGACGGCGAGACCGACATTTTCATCATTCCCGGCCGCAAGATACGGGGCGCCGACTTGCTCCTGACGAATTTCCATCTGCCGCGCTCGACCCTGTTCATGCTGGTCTGCGCCTTTGCCGGCGCCGCGCGCATGAAGGCCGCCTACGCCCACGCCATCGAGGCCGGTTACCGATTTTATTCGTATGGCGATGCCACCCTGCTGGAGCGTGTGGACCCGTGACCGCGTTCGGCTGGGCCGGCGCGGCGCAAGACGGGGAGGCCCGTGCCGGCACCCTGCACACCGCGCATGGCGAGGTTTCGACCCCCACCTTCATGCCGGTGGGGACAGCCGCCACGGTGAAGGCGATGACGGCGGATTCGGTGCGGGCCACCGGCGCCGGCATCGTGCTGGCCAACACCTATCACCTGATGCTGCGGCCGGGGCCCGAACGGGTGGCCGCCCTGGGCGGGCTGCACCGGATGATGGACTGGCCGGGGCCGATCCTGACCGATAGCGGCGGGTTCCAGGTGATGTCGCTGGGCAAGCTGCGGACGCTGGACGAGGGTGGGGTGACGTTCCAGTCGCATCTTGACGGATCGCGCCACCGGCTGACGCCGGAGTGGGCGGTGGAGATTCAGCACGCGCTGGATGCCACCATCAGCATGGTGCTGGACGAGTGCACGCCGTTTCCCGCCACCCATGCGCAAGCCGAAACCTCCATGGCCATGTCCATGCGCTGGGCTGCCCGCTGCCGCCATGCGTTCGTGGCGCGCGAGGGCTACGCGCTGTTCGGCATCGTTCAGGGCGGCGTGTTTCCGGATTTGCGCCGCGTGTCGGCGGAGGCGCTGCGGGAGACCGGGTTCGAGGGCTATGCGGTGGGCGGGCTGGCGGTGGGCGAGGGCCAGGCGGCGATGTTCGACACGCTGGAGGCGACCGTGCCGCATCTGCCGCGGGACGCGCCGCGCTACCTGATGGGCGTGGGCACGCCTGACGATCTGTTGGGGGCGGTGGCCCGGGGGGTCGACATGTTCGACTGTGTGATGCCGACGCGGGCCGGCCGCACCGGGCGCGCTTTTACGTCACGCGGCGTGCTGAATTTGCGCAATGCCCGACATGCCCCGGATAGTGGCCCGCTGGACCCGGATTGCGCGTGCCCGGCCTGCGCGCGCCACAGCCGCGCCTACCTGCACCACCTGTTCCGGTGTGACGAGATGCTGGGGCCGATGCTGCTGACCTGGCACAATCTCTCGTATTACCAGCGTCTCATGCGCGGGATGCGGGAGGCCATTCTGGGCGGCGGGTTGACTGCGTTTGCCGCAGGGGTGCGATCGGGCTGGGTGGCCGATGCTTGTTGACCAGGCGGGCGCACCCAAGCTTCCGCTCTACCCAGCCAGAGGCTAGATATCGGAAATGTTCGATTTTGCCTGGTCCGAGATCGCCCTGATCGGGGTGGTGGCGCTGATCGCCATCGGCCCCAAGGACATGCCTGTCGCCATTCGCGGCATCGCGCAGACGGTCAAGAAACTGCGGCGGATGGCGGGCGAGTTCCAGGGCCATGTGGACGAGATGCTGCGCGAGGCCGATCTGGGCGATGTGAAGAACTCCATCAACGAGCTGCGCAGTCTGAACCCCAGGTCCATGGTGCAGCGCGCGGTCGATCCGGATGGGACGGTTGGCCGCGCCTTCGCCGACCCGTTCCGCGAGCATCCTGTGGCGCCGGTGATGACAAAGCTGGACCAGGTGCACGTGCCGGCGCTGGAGGCGGCCGAGCCTGTGCCGCCCGCGCCGGAAGTTCCGCTGGGCGAGCCGCCGATGCCGCGGGCCGGTGACGTGGAAACCCCGGCGCCGGGCGGCCACTGACCCATGGACGCGGCCACCAGCGACGACCCGATCCATGACAAGCCGATGCCGCTGCTGGAGCATCTGGTCGAGCTGCGGCGCCGCCTGCTGTGGTCGGCCGCCGCCTTCATCGCGGCGTTCGCGGTCTGTTACTACTTTTCGCGGCCGATCTACAATTTCTTGACCCTGCCTCTCGTGCACGCGATGCGTGACCGCGGCGACCAGCCGCATCTGATTTATACGCAGTTGTACGAGGCGTTTTTCACCTATGTGAAGGTGGGGTTCTTCGGCGCGAGTTTCGTGTCGTTTCCTGTCGTCGCCAGCCAGGTTTGGATGTTCGTCGCCCCTGGGCTGTACCGGAGTGAGCGGCGGGCCTTCGCGCCGTTCCTGATCGCTACACCCGTGCTGTTCATCCTTGGGGCGACGCTGGCGTATTCGTTCGTGTTTCCGTTTGCCTGGAAGTTCTTCCTGGGCTTCGAGACGACCGGCAACGGCGTGAACGTGGCGCAGATCGAGTTGCAGCCGAAGGTCAGCGAGTATTTGTCACTGGTGATGAAGCTGATCATGGCGTTCGGCATCGCGTTCCAGTTGCCGGTGTTGCTGACGCTGTGCGCGAAAGTGGGGTTGGTTACGTCGCGCGGGCTGAAGAAATATCGGCGGTATGCGTATGTCGGGTGTTTTATTGTGGCGGCGATTTTGACGCCGCCGGACATCATTACGCAGACCGGGCTCGCGGTGCCGTTGATTGCGCTGTATGAGATTTCGATTTTTTCTGCGCGCCTGGTTGAGCCCAAGCCGGTCGAGATCTGATGCACGACATCAAGGCGGTGCGCGCCGATCCGGCGGGGTTCGACGCGGCCATGGCGCGGCGCGGATTAATCGATGTTTCGGGCGACCTGCTCAAGATCGATACCGCACGTCGAGAAGCGCTAACCGAGCAGCAGGACCGCCAAGCGCGTCGCAATTCGCTTGCCAAGGAGATTGGACAAGGCAAGCGGACTGGCGCGAACACATCACCGCTTGAAGCGGAGGCCAGCGATCTGCGTCAGCATATGGAGCGGTTGAGCCAGTTTTCCGCGCAGGAGGAGCAGGCACTCCACACGCGGCTCATTGCTCTCCCAAACAGTTTGGATGCTGACGTCCCATCCGGCGCTGATGAGTCCGCCAATATAGAGCTGAAGCGCTGGGGCGCTCCGTCTGACTTTCCTTTCGCTCCCGTGCAGCATTTCGAGCTTGGCGAAGCGCTCGGCCTGATGGATTTTGCGAATGCAGCCAAGATCGCCGGCAGCCGCTTTACCGTGCTGCGCGGCGCGCTCGCCCGGCTGGAACGCGCACTCGGCCAATTCATGCTCGACATGCACGCGGAAAAGCACGGCTACGAGGAGGCCAGCGTGCCGTCGCTGGTCAACGACGCGGCCGCGTTCGGCACGGGGCAGTTGCCGAAATTCACCGACGATCTGTTCCGCACGACGGACGGGCGCTGGCTGATCCCCACCGCAGAAGTGCCGCTCACCAACCTCGTCGCCGGCGAGATACTGCCCGAAGCCGCGCTGCCCATTCGGCGCTGCGCGCTGACGGATTGCTTCCGCAGCGAAGCCGGCAGCGCCGGGCGCGACACGCGCGGCATGCTGCGCCAACATCAATTCAAAAAGGTCGAGTTGGTCACCATCGCCCATCCCGATCGCAGCGACGAGGAACACGAGCGCATGACGCGCTGCGCCGAGGCGGTGCTGGAGGCGCTGAGCCTGCCCTATCGCCGCATGTTCCTGTGCGCCGGCGACACCGGCTTTTCCGCCGCCCGCACCTACGATCTTGAAGTCTGGCTGCCGGGCCAGGGCATGTGGCGCGAGATCAGCTCCTGCTCCAACACGCGCGCCTTCCAGGCCCGCCGCATGAACGCGCGCTATCGCGGCGCAAACGGCGTCGCGCACGTGCACACGCTGAACGGCTCGGGCGTGGCGGTCGGCCGTGCTCTGATCGCGGTGATGGAGAATTACCAGCGCGAGGATGGCAGCATCACCGTGCCGGAGGTGTTGCGGCCTTACATGGGCGGTATTGAGACCATCGCGCGCGCCTGAGGCCAGGGTGATGAGGTTGGGAAAGCGCGCCCGCGATCACACACCAGCCCGATTGGCCACCAGCTCCTCCACCACCGCAGGGTCCGCCAGCGTGGACGTGTCGCCCAGTCCATCCGTCTCGTTGGCCGCGATTTTGCGCAAGATACGCCGCATGATCTTGCCACTGCGCGTCTTCGGCAATCCCGGCGCCCACTGAATGGCATCGGGTGCGGCGATCGGCCCGATCTCGCGCCGCACCCATGCGACGAGCTCCTTGCGCAATACCTCGGTGGCTTCCACGCCATCCTTCAATGTGACGTAGGCGTATATGCCTTGGCCCTTCAAATCGTGCGGAAATCCCACGACGGCCGCTTCGGCCACGTTGTGATTGGACACCAGCGCGCTTTCCACTTCCGCCGTGCCCATGCGGTGACCCGAGACGTTGATCACATCGTCCACGCGCCCGGTGATCCAGTAGTATCCGTCCGCATCGCGCCGGGCGCCGTCGCCGGTGAAATATTTGCCTGGGTAGGTGGAGAAATACGTCTGAATGAACCGGTCGTGGTCGCCGTACACCGTGCGCATCTGGCCGGGCCAGCTATCGGTGATGCACAGATTGCCCTCCGCCACGCCCTCCAGCACATGCCCTTGCCCATCGACCAGGATCGGCTTCACGCCGGGCAGGGCGAACGTCGCCGATCCGGGCTTTTGCGCGATGGCGCCTGGGAGCGGTGAGATGAGGATGCCGCCCGTCTCGGTCTGCCACCATGTATCGACGATCGGGCAACGCTCCTCGCCCACCACGCGGTAATACCACAACCAGGCTTCCGGATTGATCGGTTCGCCCACGCTGCCCAGGATGCGCAAGGACTTGCGCGATGTCCTTTTGACCGGCCCGTCCCCCTCGCGCATCAGCGCGCGGATCGCGGTGGGTGCGGTGTAAAAGATGTTGACCTGGTGCTTGTCCACCACCTCCCAAAAGCGGCTGCTGCTGGGATAGGTCGGCACGCCCTCGAACATCAGCGTGGTCGCGCCGTTGGCGAGCGGGCCGTACACGATGTAGGTGTGCCCGGTCACCCAGCCGACATCGGCGGTGCACCAATAGACTTCGCCACGCTTGTAGTCGAACACCAGCTCGTGGGTGAAACTCGCCCAGACCATGTAGCCACCCGTGGTGTGCAGCGCGCCCTTCGGCTTTCCGGTGCTTCCGGAGGTGTAGAGGATGAACAGCGGATCTTCCGCCGACATCTCCTCCGGCGCGCATTCCGGTGAAGCGGCTGCCGTGATCTCGGCATAGGACACGTCGCGCCCGGCCTGCATCGGCACGCCGGCGCCTGTCACCGATACCACGATCACATGCGCGATCGTGGGGCAGTCGGCCAGCGCGCGGTCGGCATTGGCTTTGAGCGGCACCGTCTTGCCGCATCGCCGTCCCTCGTCGGCGGTAATGAGCAGCGTCGATCCGCAATCCTGGATTCGGTTGGCCAGGCTGTCGGGCGAGAATCCGCCGAACACCACCGAATGGATGGCGCCCACGCGCGCGCAGGCCAGCATGGCGATGGCCGCTTCCGGCACCATCGGCAGATAGATCGAAATTCTATCTCCCTTCTTGACGCCCAACGACTTCATCGCGTTGGCCAGGCGGCAGACACGCGCGTGCAGGTCGCGATAGGTGATGCGTTCGCTCATGCCGGGATCGTCGCCTTCCCAGATGATCGCCACCTGGTCGCCGCGGTGTTGCAAATGCCGGTCGAGACAGTTGACGGAGGCGTTCAGCGTGCCGTCCTCGAACCAGCGAATGATGCAGTCGCCCTCGAAACTCGTGTTCTTGATGATCTGAGGGAATTTGATCCATTCGATCCGTCGCGCTTCGTCGGCCCAGAAACTATCCGGGTCGGTATGTGCATGGTTGGTCATCAGCCCGTGCCGCTTGGCGTCCGCGTGCGCGGCGATGGCGATATGCGGCTTGGTGTGGAACAGCAGGTCTTCGGACATGACGAACCCTCCAGGGAGCCGGCCGCTGTTCTTGGGCGGTCCGGCAAACCCTATTCCGGCCCGTCCGCGCCGCGCGTCAACCCGCGCGCGTGTCCGCCTACGGCTTGACGCCGCCCAGGCGGCAGATATGCGCCCAGTAGTCGGGTGCCACCGGCGCCACCGACAGCCGCGAGTATTTGAGCAGCGACAATCCCTCCAGCGCCGGGTCGGCCTTCATCTGTGCCAAGGTGACCGGCTGCTTGAACGGGCGCACCGCCTGCATGTCCACGCAGACCCAGTCGCCACTTTCGGCCGTGGGATCGGGGTAGGCGGCCCGCACGACCCTGACGATGCCCACGATCTCCTTGCCGACGTTCGAATGATAGAAGAACGCGAGATCGCCGACCGCCATCGCCTGGAGGTTATGTTTGGCCTGGTGGCTGCGCACGCCGGTCCAGGGCTCGAATTTTCGCGCAACCTGCATGTCCCACGAGAACGAATCCGGTTCCGTCTTGACCAGCCAGTGGTTCACGGCGCGACCTCGCCATCGTGATACACCTGCCGGTAAGCGCGGATGACCACACTCTCGAACAGGAGCGCGCGGGCATAGGGATCGGCAGCGGCGAACCCTTCGGCCTCGGCCCGGTCGGCTACATCGATCACCAACAGGCTGCCGCAGGGCCGGCCGTCGCCATCCAGCAACGGGCCGGCCTCGCGTATGCGGTTCTGGTAGGTTTCCAGGTAGGCGATGTGCGCCCCGCGCGTGGCCAGGCGCAGGTCCAGGCTGCCGGGCTTGTCGGTGCAGATCAAAGCGAACAGCATGGCAGCCTCGACGGGGGTGGGTTTCGTGCCACGTTACGGGCAATCGCCGGCCCTTCAAACCCGGCGAGGTAACTGATAGCGTGATGATCGTGGAAGCGAGCACCGTCCTTGCGGCAACGGGGAACCCCGGCCGGCCGTTGAAGAAAAACCTACACCGGTTCGCCAATCCGGGCCGGTTTCTACGGTTTGGCGCCCGTCTGCAACCGTGGCTGACCTGGCCGGGTCTGGCCATCACCCTGGTCGGGCTAGGCTGGGGTCTGTTCTACGCGCCGGCCGACTATCAGCAGGGCGATGCGGTGCGCATCATGTACATCCACGTGCCCTGCGCCTGGCTGTCCACCGCGGGCTATGCGGGGCTTGCCGGCGCCTCCCTGCTGTCGCTGGTCTGGCGCCATCCGCTGGCCGACATGGCGGCCGCCGAGATCGGGCCGGTGGGGGCGGCAGTGACCGCGCTGTGCCTGGCGACCGGTTCGCTGTGGGGCAAGCCGATGTGGGGCGCCTGGTGGGTGTGGGACGCGCGGCTGACCAGCGAGCTTGTGCTGTTCTTCCTCTATGCCGGCCACATCATGCTGATCCGCGCCTTCGACGATCCGGAGCGGGGCGCGCGCGCCGGCGCCATCCTCGCGCTGGTCGGCGTCGTGAACCTGCCGGTGATCCACTACAGCGTTCAGTGGTGGAATACGCTGCACCAGGGCAACAGCATCGGGCTGACCGGGTCCTCGACCATGGATAGTCGTCTGCTATGGCCGCTGGCGGTCGCCGCATTGGGCACCACATTCGGGTTTGGCGCGATCGTGGTGGCGCGGCTGAGGGCGGCGGTGATGGAACGACGGCTGAAATCTTTATTGCGCATGCGCGCGGAGCAGGTGGCGTGATCAACCCGGCGGCCTACGACCATTTGGGTTACATCGCGGCGTCCTACGGCTTGTTCGCGGCGGCGACGTTGTGGTTCGCGGTGGGCGCCCGGATGCGGCTGGCGCGCGCGGCAATCCGGTTGCGCGCCGCCGACCCGCGCGCGCGGGCGATGCCATGACGCGAAAGATGCGTCGCCTGGTGATCGTGCTGGCGTGCGGCGCGGGTCTTGGCAGCGCCAGCGCGCTGACGCTCGGCGCGTTCAGCGACAATATCGTGTTCTTCATGTCGCCCGGCGACGTGGCGCACAAGGCGCCGCCGCCGGGCCGCACGATACGCCTGGGCGGTCTGGTGCAGGCCGGCTCGCTGCGGTTGACCAAGGTCGATGGGGAGCCGACGGCTCGGTTCATGGTGACCGACGGGCGCAACACGCTGCCGGTCAGCTACACGGGGATCCTGCCCGATCTGTTCCGCGAGGGGCAGGGGGTTGTGGCCCTGGGCACCATCCAGCCCGACCACAGTTTTCGCGCCCAGGAAGTGCTGGCCAAGCATGACGAGACATACATGCCGAAGGACGTGGCCGATGCGCTGAAGCGGTCGGGGCACTGGAATCCGGCCAAGGGGTCGGCGCCGCCGGCCAGCACTTGGAATGCGGTGACGGCATCCAGATAATCTTTATTGCGCCATGCGGCTTGGTGGCGCGCCAGTCTAGGGGCCGGGTCTTGTCTTCGTCGCCTGGCTCTGGATGGCTTCGGCAAAGTCTCGTGGTGACGAGGTAAGGATGTTTGCATGATTCCCGAACTCGGCCATTTCGCGCTCGCCCTGGCCTGCGCGCTCGCTTTCGCCCAGTGCTTCGTCGGCATCTTTGGCGCGCACCGGCGCGACATGCGGTTGATGGCGGCTACACCCGGCCTGGCGGTTGGCCAGTTTCTCGCGCTCGCCGGCGCGGGCGTCGCGCTGGCGCTGGCCAGCGCCGGCGACGATTTTTCGGTGATCAACGTGGCCGAGAACAGCGCGCTGGCCAAACCGCTGCTTTACAAAATCAGCGGCACGTGGGGGAACCATGAGGGATCTATCCTGCTGTGGGGTCTGATCCTCGGCATTTGCGGCGCCCTTGTTTCTACGTTCGGCCGCACATTACCATCCGCGTTGCGTTCGCGCGTGCTTGGCGTGCTGGGCGGCACCTCGGCCGGCTTTTTGCTGTTCTGCCTGACGACATCCAACCCGTTCTGGCGCGCCTGGCCGGCGCCCCCGGACGGTCATGGCATGAACCCGCTGCTGCAAGACCCGGGCTTGGCGTTCCATCCGCCCGTTCTGTACATGGGCTATGTCGGGTTCGCGGTGCCGTTCGCCTTCGCCGTGGCCGCCCTTCTGGAAGGCCGGATCGATGCCGCCTGGGGGCGCTGGGTTCGCCCATGGGCGCTCGTCTCCTGGTGTTTTCTGACCTGCGGCATCGCGATGGGGTCGTGGTGGGCGTATTACGAGCTGGGCTGGGGTGGCTACTGGTTCTGGGACCCGGTGGAAAACGCCTCGCTGATGCCGTGGCTGACCGGCACCGCGCTGGTGCACTCCGCGATCGTCGTCGAGAAGCGCGAGAGCCTGAAGATATGGACGGTGCTGCTGGCGATCGGCACGTTTTCGCTGTCCCTGTCCGGCACCTTCCTGGTGCGGTCCGGCATTTTGAACTCGGTGCACGCCTTCGCCAACGACCCGGCGCGGGGCATTTTCATCCTTGCCTTGCTGGGCCTGGTGATCGGCGGCTCGCTGCTGCTGTTCGCGTTGCGCGCGCCGTTGCTGAAATCGGGCGGCATCTTCGCGCCGGTCTCGCGGGAAGGGGCGCTCGTCCTCAACAACATCTTTCTCTGTTCGATCTGCGCGGTGGTGATCGTGGGTACGATGTATCCGCCCTTCGCCGACCTGCTGTTCGCGCAAAAAATCAGCGTGGGCGCGCCATTTTTCAACGCGACCGTGCTGCCGCTGGCGATCCCCGTCTTCCTGGCGATGGCGGTGGGGCCGCTGCTGCCCTGGAAGCGTGGCCGGCTGATGCCGCTGGTCACCCACGCATGGTGGGCGGCGCTGGCGGCGGTGGCCGTGGGCGGCGTGTGCGCCGGCAATATGGCGGTGCTGCCGGCGTTGGCGTTCGGCGCGGCAACCTGGCTGATCCTTGGGTCGTTTTCCGAAGTGATCGAGCGCACGCTGTTGTTCCGCGCACCGGTCGCCAACTCCGTGCGACGCGCGCGCGGGCTGCCGGTGGCCGTGCTGGGGGCGGCGATCGCCCATGCCGGCATGGGGGTGACGATCGCTGGCATCGCGGGCATGTCGCTGGCGTCCAACAAGATCGTCGAAGCCAAGCCGGGCGACAAGTTCGCTGTCGGCGGCTACGAATTTTTGCTGATCTCCGTCGATAGCCAGCCTGGCCCCAACTATTCCGCCCGTGTCGCGTCAATCGAGGTTTTGCGGAATGGCGCCCCGGTGGCCATCCTGAAACCCTCGAAACGCAATTTCGAATCGCAGAACCAGACCACCAGCGACGTCGCCATTCGCACCAATCTGTTGCGGGATATCTACGTCGTGCTGGGTGACGAACGTGACGGTTCGGCCGTGCTGCGGCTGCACGTCAACCCGCTGGCGCCGTGGATCTGGCTGGGCGCGCTGGTGATGGCGGCGGGCGGCGGGTTGTCGCTGGCCGATCGTCGGCTGCGCGTGGGAGCACCGTCGCGGGTCCGGGGCGCCGTGCCGGCATGATGCGCCGGCGCCTGCTGATGCTGGCGCCGCTGGGGTTCGTGGCGGCCGGCGGCGTGGCCTTCTGGTCCATGCTGGACCGCATGCGCACCGGCCGTTTCGATCCGCACGACATCGGCCAGCCAATGCTGAACAAGCCCGTCCCTGAGTTTTCGCTCGGGCCGGTCACCTCCGGCCAGGGTTTTTCGAGCGCCGACCTGCGCGGCGCGGCGGCCAAGGAGCCGGTGCTGCTGAATTTCTTTGCGTCCTGGTGCATTCCTTGCGCTTCGGAGGCGGAAGCATTGGCGGCACTGCAAAGCCAGGGCGTGGCCATCTGGGGCATCGCCTACAAGGACAAGCCGGAGAAGACGCAAGGGTTCCTCGACAAGTACGGCAACCCGTACGCGCGGCTGGCGGCGGATACGACGGGGGGCACGTTCATCGATTTCGGGCTGTATGGCGTGCCGGAAAATTTTGTCATCGACGCGCATGGCCGCATCGGGTGGCATCTGGCCGGGCCGATTTCGGAAGGGGTGATCGACCAGCTCGGGACCGCGCTGCAGCGGGCTCGCGCATAGGGCCGGTGCCTTTGGGACAGAGAACGCCATATGAATAGTAATCGGGACTATTCGATCGACGACCTGGAACGGGAGTTACGCATGGATCAGATGCGGGCCGACATCAAATTGAAAAATGCTCAAGCAGCCGCGGAATGGCCCAAGGTATTCACGGCCTTGCTGGTTGCCGTTGCAGCGATCATCGGTCTAGCCGCCGGACTGTTTGGATATAATCTCGGACTGCATCACTGACCGAATGCATCTCGGTGGACACATCGTGGGGCTGTTGAGGCGAACGCCCCTTTCCATCAGGTTGACGCTGCTTGCCGTCCTACTGACCGGGCCGGCGTTCGCCATCTCCGACCCGCGCGAGATGCTGCCCGACGCGAAGCTGGAGGCGCGTGCCGAAGCGGTCGGCAGCCAGTTGCGTTGCCTCGTCTGCCAGAACGAGTCGATCGAGGACAGCAACGCCGACCTGGCCCGTGATCTGCGCGCCATTGTCCGTAAGCGCGTGGCCGCCGGTGACACCGATCCGCAGATCATGGCCTGGATGGTCGCCCGCTACGGCAATTTCGTCCGTCTCCGTCCGCCGCTCTCGCTCGCCACCCTGCTGCTTTGGGCCACCCCCGCGCTCGCCTTGCTGGCCGGAGCCGGCGCCGCCCTGCTGGGCCGCCGCACCACGTCTGGCGTGCCGCCGGCGCCTCTGACCGAGGTCGAGCAGGCGCGTCTGGCGGAGCTGAGCCGGCCCGCTTAAACCATCGCCTCATGATCTGGGCATATCTCGCGGCGGTGGCACTGGTCGTGCTGGCGCCACTCGCCTGGTCGGCGTGGCGCGGCGCGCGATTGCGCGGCCGGCGCGATGCCGCACTCTCGCTGCACCGCGCGCAGCTGACCGAACTGGACCGCGACCTCGCGGAACACCGCATTCTGCCAGCCGAGCACGCGGCCGCCCGGCTGGAGGTGCAGCGGCGCCTGCTGGCCGAGGCGGACGGGAGTGAGGCGCCGAGCCGCACATCCGGCCCGTTCGGCGTCATCCTCGTCGGCGGTCTGGTGGCGGCGGTCGGCGTTGTGCTCTACGTCGCGGCGGGTGGTCAGCCGGACTACGCGGCCCGCGCTCGGGCCGCCGGGCAAGACGCCCAGGCCGCAACCCGTATCGAGGAGACGGCGCGGGACGAGGAGGTGATCGCCCGGCTGCGCGCTGCCCTGGCAAAGATGGATTCGCACACCGACACGGCACGCCGCGGCTACGTCATGCTGGGCCGCGCCGAGCTCGCATTGGGCCACCTGCCGGAAGCGGCCGAGGCTTGGCGCCAGGCGCTGGCCATACGTTTCGAGCCGGAGCTGGGGGCGGAGACGGCCGAGGTCATTTCGGAAGCCGAGGCGCATGTGACGCCGGAGGCGGCGGGCTTGTTCAGGCGGGCATTGGCTGAGGCACCGGCCAGCGCCCCGTGGCGCCAGGCGGCCCAAAAACGAATGACCGAGGCAGGTGGGTCGTAGCAACGGGGACCGCACCCAAAGATTTGCCACTGCCGCGTTTTCCACCTCACTTCGTCAGCAATGTGCGGTAGCAAAATGAACTGTTGACGTGGAGTACTCTGTAGCGCAGAGTGCTTGATATCAATGGGGAGACCACTTATGCCTGTCACGCAACAGGATGCCGCCGAGGCCCTCAGTATGGTCGAACAGGCGGAACGGCGCAGCAGCATATTGCGCGGCTATCGTTTCGCCGCGCCGCACCTTCTGCTGTGGGGTGGCGTCTATTTCGCCGCTTATGGCTACGGTTATTTTCAACCTGAACGGTCGTGGCTGGCCTGGGCGGTTCTAGTTCCCGCGGCGGTCGTTGGTGATATCCTGATCGATCGCCGCACACCGGCTGGGCTCACTTCAGGAGTTTTCGCGGGTCTTTTCGCCACGTTTCTGGCCTTAGTCACGGCGACTGCCGTCATCATGAGGCCGCACGACCCGCGGCAGATGGCGGCCTTTATCCCACTTCTCGTTGCCGCCGCCTACATCGTTTTGGGAATGTGGACAGGCCGTCGTGTTCTGCTGACAGGTGTCTCGCTGGGCGTGCTCACGCTGGTCGGGTTTTTCGTATTGCCTGGCATCTTCATGCTGTGGATGGCGGCTGTGGGCGGCGGGGCGCTCGTGTTCGGCGGACTCTGGCTACGGCAGGCCTGATGATGGACGCCCCCGACGAAGTCATTCACCAATCGCTGCGGCTGCGGATCATGGCTACACTGGCAGCCTTGCACGGGAGCGAACAGATGGAATTCGCTCGCCTGCGCAACATTCTAGCCTCTACGGACGGCAATCTCGGGGCGCATCTGGCCACGCTGGAGGGCGCCGGTTATGTGACCGTGGAAAAGGCGTTCGTGGCCCGCAAACCCCGTACAAGCATTGCAATGACAGTGAAAGGTCGTGAAGCTTTCGCACGGCACGTGGGCTATTTGCGGCGGCTGTTAGATGCACCACTGAATGCTCAGGCCGCCGAGTAGGTGTTTGATTTGCTCTGCGGCTTGGCTCGCATGACCTTTTATGACTTGGCACCCGAAAGATGCGCCTGCGGCACATAGTCCGTAGGAAACAGGGTCTTCAGCGCCTGCACCTTCGGCATGTCGTTGAACACGATGTACGGATAATCGGGGTGCAACTCCAAAAAATCTTGATGATACAACTCGGCCGGGTAAAACCCCTTCAAAGCATCAACCCGCGTAGCAATCGGCGCGTGATATGCATGCGCACTATCGAGTTGTGCAATATACGCGGCGGCCACCTTTTGCTGCTCAGGCGTCGCGTAGAAAACCTCCGAGCGATACTGCGTGCCGCTATCGGGTCCCTGCGCGTCCTTCATCGTCGGGTCGAGCGCCACGCTGAAAAAAATCTGCAGGATCTTTCCATAACTGATCTGCTTCGGGTCGAACGTGATCTGCACGGACTCCGCGTGGCCCGTGTCGCCGCCGCTGACCGTCTCGTATTGGGCGGTGCTGGCGGATCCGCCGCTATAGCCGGCCAGCACCCGCTCCACGCCGCGCACGTGCTCGAACACGCCCTGCACACCCCAGAAACATCCGCCGGACAGCACCGCGGTCTGCGGCGTGTCCGACTTCGGCACATCGGCGGCCGGCGGCGGCACCACGTGCATGTCCTCGGCCCCGCGCGCCGGCGCATACAACGCCACGGCGCCCAGCAAGGCGACGGCCGCCCCGCCCAAAAACAGATTTCTTAACGTCATGCCGTGGCTCCCTTGTGGAATGTGAGCGCTACCCCGTTCATGCAGTAGCGCAGACCCGTGGGCTTCGGGCCGTCATCGAAGACGTGGCCCAGATGGCCGCCGCAGCGGCTGCAATGCACTTCGGTGCGCTCCATCATCAGGCTGCTGTCGCTCTCGGTCGAGACAGCGCGTTCGATGCGGTGCATAGAAACTGGGCCAGCCGGTGCCGCTGTCGAATTTGGTCGCCGACGTGAACACAGGCAGCGCGCACCCGGCGCAATCGTAGCGGCCGGCGCCGAACTCGTGGTCCAACGGACTCGATCCGGCCATCTCGGTGCCCTGCCGGCGCAGCACGTCATACGCCGCGGGCGAGAGCAGTGTGCGCCACTCCGCATCCGTATGGGTCACGCTAAAATGCTCGGTGGTGGCCCGTGCCGTGCCGTGCCGTGTGACCAGCCAGCCCAGGGCGGCCAGACAGGCCGAGCCGGCGAGGAGATTGCGTCGTGTCATGGTCAATGGATGCTCCTGTGGCGCTCCGGGGAGATGGCTATTTCGTCCGTCGCGCGGTGCGGGTTACGCGGCCGCGCCGGTGCGCGTAACTGTCGGGCCTGAAGACGCGAATGCAAGGACATGAGCATGGCGGCAGAAAAGGTTTCCAAGGCCAGGCGCCCACATGACGCGGTCGTGCGCATCACCCATTGGGTCGGGGCGGCCGCGATGATCGTGATGATGCTGAGCGGCTGGGCCATCTACAACGCCTCGCCTATCCTGCCTTTCGTCATCCCGCCCTCGCTGACGCTGGGTGGCTGGCTGGGCGCCGGCATCGCCTGGCATATCGCCGCCATGTGGGTGCTGATCGCCGACGGTTTGTTGTATATTCTCTGGGGGTTTTCGAGCGGCCATTTCCGGCGCGATTTCTGGCCGGTCAGCGCGCGCGGCGTGGCCCGCGATTTCTGGGCGGCACTCACCCTGCGCCTGGTGCATCGGCTGGGCCACTACAATGCCGTGCAACGGTTGCTGTACGTGCTGGTGCTGGCCGCGTCCGTGCTGGCCGTGCTGAGCGGTCTGGCCATTTGGAAGCCTGTGCAGCTCGGCGTGCTCACCTGGGTGTTCGGCGGCTACGATATCGCGCGCCGTATCCACTTCGCGTTGATGTCGTGCATTGCCGCCTTTCTCGTTGTTCATGTGGTTTTGGTGGCGCTGGTGCCATCCACGCTGTGGGCCATGGTCACGGGCGGCCGGCGGGTCTCGCCATGATCAGCCGCGCAGACCATCTCACCCAGATACGCGCGCTGGAGCGACGCCACTTTTTGCGCGGCGGTCTCTCTCTCGGTGCGCTGGCGTTGCTGACAGGGTGCGACCTGTCCACCCATGACGGTGTGTTCGACCGGATATTGTGGGCCATGCTGCGCTTCAACGACCGGATGCAGGCGCTTCTGTTCAACCCGAACCGCCTGGCCGCCACGTTTCGGCCGGACCAGATCACGCGCCCGTTCAAGTTCAACGCGTACTATCCCGTGGACCAGGTCCGCCCGGTGCCGGCCGACTGGGCGTTGGAGGTGACCGGCCTGGTGGACGACGATTCGTCGTGGTCGCTCGACCGCCTGCGCGCTCTGCCGCAGCAATCGCAGATCACGCGGCACATCTGCGTCGAGGGCTGGAGCCAGATCGGACAGTGGTCCGGCATTCCCTTGCGCGACTTTCTGCATCGCGTCGGTGCCGATCTGCGCGCCCGCTACGTCGGTTTCGAGTGTTTTGACGACTATTCGTCCAGCATCGACATGGCGTCCGCCCTGCACCCGCAAACCATCCTGGCGCTGGATTTCGAGCAATCGCCGCTGTCGCCGCAATGGGGCGCGCCGGTGCGGCTGCGCATCCCGACAAAACTCGGCTTCAAGAACCCCAAGAACATCGCCTCGATCACGGTGACCAATCAAAACCCCGGCGGTTACTGGGAGGACCAGGGTTACAACTGGTTCAGCGGCTCATGAGGGGTCGCACGCATGCCGGCGCGCGTCGTATGATGCCTGCATGGACGAGGATGCGCGGTTGGCGGCCCTGATGGCGCGCGCCCAGGCCGGCGATGCGGCAGCCTACGAGGCGGTGCTGCACGCCTGCGTCCCGCACGCCGCCGCCGCCGCGCGCCGCGCCGGGGTACGCCCCGCCTCTGTGGACGACGTGGTCCAGGAGGTGCTGCTGACCATCCACCGCGCGCTCGCCACCTACGACCCCGCGCGACCCTTCCTGCCCTGGCTCCGCGCCATCGCCGGCCGCCGCGCCATCGACACGCTGCGCACCCATGGCCGCGGCGCCGCCCGCGAGGTCGCCGACGAGATCGCCTACCTCAACCACGCCGAGCCGCGGGCGAGCGCCGATGCGGAGGCCGGCGCGCGGGAGGAGGCGGTTCGGCTGCGCGCGGCCATCGCCACCTTGCCGCCGCAGCAGCGCCAGGCGGTGGAGATGCTGGGGCTGGACGAGGTGTCGCTCGACGAGGCCTCGCGCCGGACGGGCAGCAGCAAGGTGGCGTTGAAAGTCAATTTGCATCGTGCGCTGAAGGCATTGCGCGGCCGCTTCGAGGACCCACGCAATGTCTAGCCACGCCGACCGGACCGCGCGGCTGATCGACGCGCTCGGCCGGGACCTGCGCCCGGTTCGCCGGCTGGCACCGCCCTGGCGCCGGGCCGCGTTCTGGCTGGCGGCCGTGGCCTGGCTGGGCCTGCTGCTCTCGCTATTCGCCGATTTCGCGACGCTGCGGGCGCGCATGGCCACGCCGGACATGTGGCTCAGCCAGGCCGGTGCCGTGACGACCTGCCTCCTGGCTGGTTGGGCAGCGTTGCGCACCGCCATACCCGGCAGCTCCGCACGGTGGGGGCTTTTGCCCCTGCCGGCGCTGGCGCTCTGGGTCGGCGCCTCGGGCGCGGGCTGCATGCGGCTGCATGGCGTGGCGGGCGCGGTACCCGAGAACCCGATGCACCCGGCCCTTTGTCTGGAGTTCCTGCTGCTGATTTCGCTGCCGTTGGCGGCCGGCCTGGGCTGGATGCTGACCCGCGCCTGTCCGCTGCGTCCGGGTCTGACCACAGCGCTCGCCGGGTTGGCGAGTGCCGCCGCGGCCGCCAGCCTGCTGACGCTGATCCATCCGTTCGACGCGACCACCGAGGATCTGCTGGTGCACCTGGCCGCGGTGCTGTGCGTCGTGATCCTGACCAGGGTGGTCGGAGTACGGGTGCTTCGGCCCCGTGATGGGCGGTTACGGCCGTAAACCCATCCGCCGGAGTAGGCCGCCATCGATGGCGGCCAGACCCGCGCCGATCAACGCCATGCCTGGCCAGGCCCGCCCAGGCACCGCCTCGCCCAACACGGCCCAACCCAGCAACAGCCCGGTCACCGGAAGCAGGAATGTGACCAGCATGGCGCGCGTGGCACCGGCGCTGGCGACGAGTCGGTAGAACAGCATGTAGGCGGCTGCCGTGCCCAGCACCGACAAGCCGCCCAGCGCCCCCCAGATCGTGAGGTCCGGCACGGGCAGCCGCCAAAATCGTTCGAACCCGGCCGCCAGCGGCAATACGATCAGCGCGCCGGCGGTCAGCTGGCCGGCGGCGACTTGAAGCGGCGGCACGGCACGAAGCCGGCGCACATACTGCCCGCTGACTGCATAGAAGGCTGCGGCGAGCAGGCAGGCGGCCATGCCGGGCAGGCCCGCCCGCACGCCCAGGACGGCGGCGGGACCTACCAGCACAGCCACACCCGACAACCCGAGCGCCACCCCGGCCGCCCGCGCCCAGGTGAGGCGCTCGGTGCGCACCGCGTGGGCCAGCAGCACGGCCCAAAGCGGTGTCGTGGCGTTCAGCATCGCCGCCATCCCGCTGGTGATGAATGTCTCACCCCAGGCAAACAGGGTGAACGGCACGACGCTGTTGAGCGCGCCGAGCACCGCGAAATCGCGCCACTGCATCGATCGGCGCAATCCCTGGCCGCGCGTGGCCAGCACCAGGTTCAGCACGAACGCCGCCACGGCCAGCCGGCCGAGCACGATGGTGAAAGGCGGCAGGCTGTGGCCCAGCACCTTGAAGAACAGGAATGAACTGCCCCAAAGCCAGGACAGGACAAGCAGGCTCACCCAGTCTCGCCCGCCCATGGCCGAGGACAAACGGTGCGGCGGGCTCAATGAATCGGCGGAGGGTGCTTGCGCCACGCCCGTTCCTGCCGCGCTTCAAACCAGTGCGCAATCCACCCGTGACCGAGGACCGACGACTGGTTTACGCCTCGACGATACTGTGCTGCAGCACGTGGGTGATCAGGCTGCGCAGCCGGGCAGGGCGCACCGGCTTGTGCAGCAGATGCAGGTTGGCCGCCGCCACCGCCGCCTGCACCTCCGCCCCATGATCTGCGGTGACGACGATCGCCGGCAGCATGCCCCATCGGCGGCGCAGGCTGGCGATGGCGTCCAGGCCGGTCTGCCCGGCGCCCAACCGGAAATCCGCGATGATCAGGTCTGGGCCGGCGCCGCAATTATGCGCGGGCGAATTCGAGCGCCTGCGCGGCGCTTTGCGCCCCGCGCACGCGCATGCCCCAGCCGGTCAGCAGCACGGACAGGCCTTGCAGCACGTGCGGTTCGTCATCGATCAGCTGCACGCAGCGCCCGCGCAGGCTGGCCGGCCCGCCGGCGGCGCCCGGCGTGCGGCGCGGCGCCAGGCTGGTCGCCGGCTCACCGGACAGCGGCACGACGATGCCGAACACGCTGCCGCGCCCAGGCACGGAGTGCACCACCATGCGATGGCCCAGCATGCGCGAGATGCGGCGCACGATGGACAGGCCCAGCCCCGCGCCGCGCTCGCCACGGTCGTCGGCCTGCGGGAGGCGGTGGAATTCCTCGAAGATCTCGTCGAGCTGGTCGGGAGCGATCCCCACCCCACTGTCCCACACGCCAACCAGGAGTCCGTCGGGCAGGCGCTTATGGCCGATCAGCACGCCACCGGCACCGGTATAGCGCAGGGCGTTGGACACGAGGTTGCGCAGGATGCGCGCCAGCAGACGCGGATCGGACCGCACGACCGCCCCGCCCGCGAACACGCGCAAGCGCAATTTGCGACGCGCGGCAATCAGCCCGAACTCGGCGCCCACACGCTGCATCACCTCGGCGACCGCAAAACTGCACAGGGCGGGTGGCATGACGCCCGCATCCAGCTTGGCGATGTCGAGCAGGGCCGTGATCATGTCGTCCACGGAATTGAGGGCGGACAGCGCGTGGCGTACCAGCTCGCGGTTGGGTGCGCGACAGGCGGCGTTCGGAGAGGGCGGAGGCGAACACACGGGCGGCGGCCAGCGGCTGCAGCAGATCGTGGTTGGCGGCGGCGAAGAATTTGGTCTTCGACGCATTCATCGCCTCTGCATCCGCCTTGGCCGCCATGATCTCGGCATTGGCACGCAGCAGCTCGGCCGTTCGCTGCGCCTCGCCGCGTTTGACCTCGGTGATGTCGGTGTAGAGCGAGATCGTGCCGCCACCCGGCACGCGGCGTTCGGAAACCTGCAGCCAGGTGCCATCGCGTAAATGGATGACGAACGGCTCGCCCGGCGACAGATGCCGCGCCAGCCGCCGCTCCTCCCACTCCACCCCTTCCTCCTCGCCCACCAGTTGGTGCGCGGCGGCACCGCGCACCACGTCGGCGAAGGGCGCGCCGGGCTGCGCGGCCAAGCCCCGCCACAAGGCGCGGTAGCGCTCGTTGGTCACGATGATCCGGTCTTCGGCGTCGCACAGCACGATGCCCTGGTTGATGGCCTCGATCGCTGCTTCCAGGCGGCGTTTGGCGGCCTCCTCCTGCTCCTTGGCCTCGGTCAGCTCGGAAAGCGCGGTGGTCAGCGCCGCCGTACGCTCCTGCACCTGGTTGCCCAGGGCGGCGGCGGTCTGAAACAGGGCGTAGGCGCGGCCCGCCGTGTCCGGTCCGCGCTCCGCCGCTTCCATCAGCGCGCGGTTGATGCGCCGCAGCTTCGTGTTCTCGCGCACGAGCGTGTCTGTGTCGGGCTTGTCGTATCCAGGCGGCCAACAGGCAGCCGTGTCAGCCATAGGGGGCGCCGATCGCGATGCCGGACAGCGTGTGGTTCACATGCATCGCATCATACTGCTCGCCATACGTGCTGAATCCCACCGCCGAATGCGCGTCCATGATGCCGCCGACCTGCGCGCGTATCCCGCGCTGGTCCAGCTCCACCCCGCGCAGCATGCAGTCGAAGGCGATCACCAGCGCCGGGGGGCCGATGGCCGCCTGGAGCTCGGCGAAACTCGCGCGCAGATTGCCGGCCAGGTCGCCGCCGGAACCGACCGTGAGCACCGCGCCCTCATCGATCGCAGACAGGAAGGTCAGGCTGAGGTCGGGATTGAGCCGGCGTATGGCGCGCACGAAGCAGTGTTCGCCCACCCGCACGACCATCGGGTAGGTCGCGAAGGCGGCCGGGGTGAGCTGGTCCACCCGCAAGCCCGTCACCCGGGCATATTCCGCGCCGGCCGGCTCGGCATTCAGTTCCGTCACCACACGGTGCGCCGGGTCGGCGGCGGTCACCACCAGCCGCTCCTGGCCCGGGCTGAAATGCTCGGTCTTGAACGCACGGAACGGTCGGCGCGTGGCAATGACCAGGATCAAGGCCGCCTCGGAAATGAAACGTCCCTGATACAAGACGAAAGTCTGCACGAATTGCTGGGCGTCGCCGGCCGAGCCGCCGCGCAGCGGTATGCCGGCCAGCGCCCCGCAAGCCGCATTGGCCACCAGTTCCTCGCAGCCGCACATGCCGTCGATCAGCATGATGGCGAACAGGTTGTCGTGCCGCGCCCAGGGGGCGGCATCGTGTATCGCCAGCCGCGCGCCTCGTACCGCCTCGTGCATCTGCGCGGTTGGAGCGTGGTCCAGGCCGCTGATCAGCGCCATGGACGCGGCGAAGTCGGGCGCGGCCAGGCTGAAGCCCGTTATGGCGTGCTGCGCGTAGCCGCCAGGCCCGATTTCGCCCGATGTCGTGCAGCCGGCGAGCGGCACGTCATCGAATATCTCACGAAGTGCCGACGCCAGCGCCGCCAGATCGTGGACAGGGGAGACGAACAGCACGACAAGGCAGCATCCGGGTTGCCGGAGCGCCGCCGCGAGTTCGGCGGCCGCGGCGACGGGGTCGCGGCAGAAGCTGATCGCTCGCCTGATGCCGCTCATGAAGGTGGCGGCGTCTCCGGCGTGGCTGGTGCCAGCACGTGCCCAGCCTTCTCCCAGCCGTCGGCCCCGTCGGGGAACCATGCCGTGCTTGTGTACCCGTATGAGACGGCGCGTTTGGCCGCATTCCAGCTCATCCAGCATTGCGAAAGGCAGTAGATCACCAGCAGCCGCTTCCTATCGTGGCCGGTGAGCGTCGCCAGGCGGGCCTTGAACCAGGCCTCTGTCGCGGGTGCCAGACTGCCGCGCCCGACTTCGGGCAGCCAATAGCTGCCGGGGATGTTGCGGTGCGGCACGGGAATACGCGGCAGGCCTGGCCTGCTATCCGCCGGTGGGGTGGGGGATGGCAGCACATCTATCAGGAGTGGGTTTTGCGCGCCCATCAGGCTGGCCAGATCGGCCGCATGCACGACGCGCGCGCCGCGCAACGTCGCTGGGACCGCGTCGCGGTAATGGTCCATGCGAAACGCGTCGGGTTCCGGGGCTGCGGCCGGTAGCGTCAGCGAGAGGCCGATCATCACATACCGTCCGAGAGACAGTCGCCGCTTCCGCATACATGGCGTTGCAACGAGACGGGATGCGCTGACGGCACGTAAGGGCCGCATCTATGATCAGCTGCGGCGTCGGCGGAGGTGACGTGGTGGTGCAGCGCCCGTCACTGGATCGGCCGATTCTGCTCATCGAGCTGGGGGATGCCGTAATCTCGCAGAATGCTCTCGATCTCCGGCCGGCATTTGGCCATCGCCGCGTTCAGCCTGCGGCGAAACGCCACATCTGCGGGGCGGACGCCCATGGCGATATGGTAGTCCAGTCTCACCTTCGCGTCCTCGCCGCTTAGAAACGTCAGTCGCAACGGCAGGTGGTCGTGCTTGACGAAATATCCCGCGATCGGTCCCCAAAGCAGACCGACATCGACATGCCCGCCAGCAATGTCGGTGACCATGGCATGCGCCGGCTGATCAATGCGCGTGTCGACCATCAGCTGGTAGATCGCCGTTTGATCCATCAGGTTGTGCTCGACAATGAGGTTCGTGGGTGGCGTGGACGCCACGATGGCGAAGCGACGGCCGGCGATGTGCCAGTCGCCGACACGATCCGTCGTGATGTTGTCGGCCGTGCGCGTGACCATCATGTAGCCGGTGTGCAGATAGGATTCCGTCGTGGACATGTCTTCCACGCCGGACACCGTGCCCATCACGACGTCGCAGCGATTCTTCATCAGCGTGGCGCGCACGAAGCCCTGGCTGTCGGGGAACCAAGTATAGCTCAGTTTCTCCCCAAGCACGCGTGCCAGCACCTCGGCGATCTTGTTCTCGTAGCCTTCACCCGCCTCGTTCGAGAACGGAAGGTTGTGTGGATCCGCGCACACGCGCAATTCGGTTTGCGAGACGAGGTCAGGCAATGTCTGCGCGTTCGCGGCGAAACACGTCAGCGCCGCGCAGAATACGGCGCCAGAAAGTATAACGGATGTCACGGCTCCAGATGCTCTGGGTGACCGCGGCCGAGCGCGCCGTCCGACCGGGCGAGCAGGTAGGCGTATATGTTATCCATGTTTTCCACCACGTCCTCGTTCGTGCCGAAGGCGGGCATGACCTTGTCATTCGACGAATTGACATGCTTGCGCCCGTTGATGATGGTGTTTTCCACGTCCTCCTTGCTCATCACCTTCAGGCTCTGCGTGAGGTTGGGGGCATAGGAGCTGCCAGCCCCGTCGGGCCCGTGGCAGCGCATGCACTGGTCGCCGTAGTAGAGGTAGCCTTTGTAGGTCGTCATATCGACCTTGTTGCCGTTCTTCACGACATAGGGCTTCTTGTCCGGCGAGGCGGAGGCGTCCGTGGCGCGCGCCGTCAGATGCGAGCCGGCTGACACCGCCGTCAGCAACAGGCCGGACAGACACAAAGTGACGAGCGTACCAGACATCAGAGAACTCTCCATGAGCCGGGTCTGAAAAAGAACGCCCCGCCCGCGTTGCCACGGGCGGGGCGCGAATTGGAAAAACCTAGTTTGAGAGGCCGAACACCGTCAACACGCCACCGAGCTGCGTGTAGTTCGAAAGCTGCTTGTAGGCGCCGACCGCGCCCAGACCAGCATTGTCCTCGGACAAACCGGCTGCCATGCCGATGCCGGCCCAGCCGCCGACGCCGGACAGCACGGCAAGATACTGCTTACCGCCGGACGTGAACGTGTTGATGTTGCCGATGATGCCGGACGGGGTCTTGAACTTGTAGAGCAGCTTCCCGCTCTTCTGGTCGACAACCTTCAGGTTACCGTCCAGCGTGCCGTACGCCACGATATCGCCGCCCGTCGCCAAGGCGCCCGACCACACCGAGAAGGTTTCCGGATCGGACCAGGCGATCTTGCCCTGGTTCACGTCATACGCGATGAAGTTGCCAAGATTGTTCTGGCCCTGCGGCGGGTACATCGAGAGGGTTGCGCCCACGAACGGCTGCCCCGCCGTGTAGCTGACCTTGAACGGCTCGTAATCCATGCAGACGTGGTTGGTCGGCACGAAGAACATGTGGCTTCTGGGCGAGTAGGCCGCCGGCTGCTCGTCCTTGCTGCCCAGCGCCGCGGGGCACACGTTTTTCGTGTTGTGGTCGGCGCCCTGCACGCCAGGTCCGAACTGGTCAACGAGCACCGGCTTGCCGGATGCCATATCGATCTTGCTCGCCCAGTTCACCGCCGGATCGTATTTTTCCGCTTCGAGCAGGCGGCCATTGGTGCGGTCCATCACATAGGCAAAGCCGTTGCGGTCGAAATGAACCAATGCCTTGGTCGGCTTGCCGTGCACGGAGACGTCAGCGAGAATCATTTCGTTAACGCCATCATAGTCCCACTGGTCATGCGGGGTCATCTGATAGACCCATTTGGCGACGCCCGTATCCGCGTCGCGCGCAAAGATGGTCATCGACCATTTGTTGTCGCCAGGGCGCTGCGTCGGGTTCCAGGTTCCGGGGTTGCCCGACCCGTAATAGACCAGGTTCAGCGACGGATCGTACGACACCCAGCCCCAGGTCCCGCCACCGCCATTCTTCCACTGGTCACCCTTCCAGCTTGACGGCGCGATCGAGCTGTTGGCGCCCACGGGCTTGCCAAGCGAGGTGGTGCTGGCATCGAACTTGATCATGTCGTCGGTTCCGGACGAATAGGCGACCCATGCCTTGCTGCCGTCCTTGACGTTATAGGCGGTCAGGCGGCCCTGGATGCCGAACTCGCCGCCGCTGATGCCGATGATCACCTTGTCCTTGACGACGAGCGGGGCGGAGGTGCCGGTCTCACCCTTGCCGGAATTGCCATCCTTGATGGACCACACCACCTTGCCCGATTTCGCGTCCAGGGCGGTCAGGGTCGTGTCGGCCTGATGCAGGAAGATCATGCCGCCATTGTCCGGCGTGTAGGCCACGCCGCGATTGACCGTGTCGCAGCACATGACGGGAATGACGTTGGCGTCCTGCTTTGGCTCATACTTCCACAGGATGCGGCCGGAATTCTTGATGTCGAGCGCGAACACGGTATTGGGGAACGGCGTCGACATATACATCGTGTCGCCGACGACCAGCGGCCCACCCTCATGCCCGCGCAAAACGCCGGTGGAAAAAGTCCAGACCGGGCGGAGGTTCTTGGCCGTCCTCGTGTTGATCTGCGACAGGTCGCTGTAGCGCGTGCTGCTGTAATTGCCGAGCGGCATCACCCACTGGTTGGCGTCTTTCGAGAGACGCGCCAGATCGTCATTGGCGAAAGCGGGTGCCAGCGCGGGCGCGCAGGTCAGAACGCAAGCTGACAAGCCCAGAAGATATCGTGTGGAACGCTTCATGAAAGTCCCTCCGTTACGCCGCCGGGCAGGCCGGATCGGTTCGTGTCGTTGTGGATGTTACTGAACGTCTGTGCAAACCTCGAAACGTCAAGCAACCCTTGCTGGCATTTTTCGTTGGGCCGGCCGCAAACAACCGGATCGGACTATACCAACCCCAAAGATCATGTTGCACTGCACACAAGGATCGCTAATCCGCTGTGACGAACGGCGCTGCGACAGTCTATCGCCTACGTCGAACTCCCCACGCCTGCAACCGGACGGGAGCGGCCCCCGGCTGACAAGTGCGACTTAGGTCTTGGCCGGTTTGCACGAGCAATGTTGCAGTGCAACAAGTAAGGAATGTCAGTTCAGGCAGGGCGCTGCCGGGGAAGATCGACTTCGCATCGCCAGCTTTTCAGCGTATATTTCGGGTGTTCCGCCAAGTATTGCAGCGCACGCGGCTGGGCGCCCACCGTGCAAGCGGCCGGCGTCGAAAAATCCTCCATGGGCAGCCGCGTCTCGCGACAAGTGTTGCCGTCGGACGCAAGGCAGTACACGATCACCAGCTCTATCACGGTCCCTCCGAAAGATCTGCCGCGTGCCCAACCTGTTCCCCCGTGTGCGCTTGCGCAAGCTGTTCGTCGGCATGATTTTGGCGTCATCGGCGCCCGGTCCATTGCTTGCGCAGGAGCACACCGCTCCCCGTCATGATTTCCCAACGAATGCACGTGCCGATTACGTCATAGGCTGCCTCGCCGCGAATGGGTTTCAGCACAAGCTGCTGGATCAATGCGCGTGCAGCATCGATGCGATCGCCGACCAGATGAGCTACGAGGATTACGAGCGGGCGGAGACAATCATGTCCATGCAGCAGGCCAGCATCGGCCCGCGCGGCGGCTTGTTCCGTGACACGCCGGTCGCCAAGACATCGTTGCAGCAGCTGCAGCGCGCACAGGCCGAGGCGAATTTGCGGTGTGGCGAGTGAGGCAGGAATTTTTTCTCGGCAAAAGCAGCAGAAAACTCTTGTCCGGCTGTCGCGGGATACGACTGAGACGATCGTTCCGGGAGACGCAATGGACGTTCGGGATATAACGGAGCGGCTCACCGCCACGCATTGCGACCTTTCCGGCTCCGTGTTCGACGATGTCAACCTCCAGGGGACATCCTTCGGCAACGTGAACCTGGCGGCCTGCACCCTGCGCGATGTCAATCTTGCCGGCGCGATCATCGCGGACGCCAACCTGACCGGCGTCGCAATCACTCAGGCGACACTCGCCGGCATGACGATCGACGGCATACTGGTCACCGAGTTGCTACGCCGCCACCACGCCGCGCAGCCCGGCTGATCGTGTCACGCCTTGGGCGGAGTGACCGCAAAACTGTGCCGGAACATCGTTTTGGCGCTGTCCAAGACCTCGACGTCCAGAGGCGCCGTGCTGCGCGCGCCCAATATGAAGGTAATGGCCGGATCGCTGGCCAAGGAGATATCGCCGTCCAGGCTGAACACGCTTTGCCCGCCTTGGCTCACCCGCACAGTCTGGACGTAGCGCGCCGGCGTATAGAGCCGGGTTACGGGGTTCATCTGCATTCCGTTGGCGTTCGGATGGCTGATCAGCAGTTCCAATGCCTGCTCGCCCGCCGGCAGCTTGGCGTTCGCCCCCGCCTCGGCCGCATCCATCGGCCGCAGCTTCATCCGCCCGATCCGGGCCAACGCCTCGGCCGGATCGCCACCCGCGGGCGCCGAGCAGCCGCCGGCCGCCTTGATGAAGCGGGCGGTCGCCACCAGCCGCCCGTCCGGCAGCTCGGCCACCGCATGCAGCAGCGTATACTGGTCCACCCTGATACGCAGCCGCAGCAGATGCGGGTCGGCGAGCGGCCCGAAGGTGACGCGTGCCGCAACAGGTGCCGGATTGTCGTCCACAACCAGCGTCAGGCTGCGCACCTGCACGGCGGGCGCCAAGGTGATCGTGATCGGCACCAGCGCCGCATCCAGCGCCCGGGGCGGGGCGTCGAGCGCCACCACCCCGGACCCGTCGCCCACTGAGCGTCCCTGGAAGACGGCGGCGGACACGTCGTGCCAGCGTGCCGCGCGGCTTGCCTCGGTTTCGTCCGCCTGGGCCACGGCCGTCAGTGCGGCCATGGCGAGGGCAATCCGGATCAGTCCCATTGCAACTCCTTGTAGGCGACAGTGGCATTGCGGCCGGCGTAGTCGTCGAACAGCGCCCAGCGGTGCCGCTCACTTGCACCGGCACGGGAGGCGACCGTTCCGACGTCCTCGCCGGCCGCCAATCCGGCGCGCACATCGTGCAACAGAACAGTCAGGTAGCGCCGCTCGTCCGCGGCCCCCGTGGGCCAGGGCACGGTGGTTGGCCCGTGGCCTGGAACGGCGCGTGTGGCGGGCAGGCGCCCCAGCCGGTCCAGCGCGCTCAGCCATCCGCGCAGGTTGCCATCCAGCGCCGGCACGCGGCTCACGAACAGCAGATCGCCCGCCCACAGCGTGTGTGCGCCGGGATCGTACACGGTCAGGTCGGTGTCCGAGTGGGCGGAGTTTTCTGCGTGCAGGATCAGCGTGCGGCCGCCCAAATCGAGCGCTTCCGTGTCACGCACCAGCATCGTGGGAATGACAGGGCTGCCGGTCGCGGCCTGGCCCAGCACGGAAGCCAGGCGGGCGTGGTCGTAGGCGGTGCGGGCGGCCAAGGCCGCGGGCAGGCGCCAATGGCCCACGAAGACAGGGTGGTCGGCCAGAAACGCCTGGCCACCGAACACATGGTCCGGATGGGCATGCGTCATGATGACATAGCGTATGGGGAGCGGCGTTTTCCCGCGTATGGTCGCCCTCAGGAGTGCGCCGTCCGCCAGGCTGCCGCCCGGGTCGATCACGGCCACCGCGTCACGTCCGACGATAAAGCCTATGTTCGCGATCGCATCGCGGTTCGAGGCCGTTGCTTCGGCGCAAACCCCTGCCCGAACGTAGGAGTCCTGGCCGATCGGATCGAACCCAACCTCATGGCCTGCGCTTGATGGGCGCGCGAAAGCGGCGGACACCATGCAGCCCGCCAACGCGATCCATGCACCGCCATGCCGACAAGAAAGCCGCCTCATCGGCGGCTTTCCCGTTGAGAAATTTACTTCTTGGCTTCGGCGCAGGCGTAGCTGTTGATCTCGGCGCCCAGCGCGATCTCGACGACCTTCGGTGCTTTCCAGCTCATGTCTCTCTCCTCGTGGGGCATGTGCCCGGTTGGGCAGCAGCTTACCGGCCGCCGCCATGCAGGCTCATCGCCCACCGCACCCTAGCGGTTGCACCCGCCCGCGCAACTGCGACTTTCGGCCAGAACACCTTGCGCTCGCGGCTGCCAGCGGCACGTTCGGCCCAGTGGACCGTGGCGGGCAGGCGGCTTGACACTCCGTCGCCTGCGACCGAACACAATCGGGTATAAGGATTTAGACCAGCATGCGCATGGCATATTACGGATTGGCGGCTTTGGTTGCGTGCGCATTGGTGGCAATGCCGGCGCGTGCGGATGGGGATGCGGCCGCCGGCAAAACCCTGTTCACTCAAAAATGCGGCCTGTGCCACGCGCCCGTCGAAGGCCAGAACAAGATCGGCCCCAGCCTGTGGGGCGTGGTCGGCCGCAAGGCTGGCACGCTGCCCACCTACACGTATTCGGACGCGATGAAGAACGCGAACCGCATTTGGGACGCGGCGACCCTGGACGACTACCTGACCGCCCCGCGCCAGAAGATCCCCGGCGTGAAAATGATCTTTGCCGGACTGCCGGCGGCCAGCGACCGGCAGAACGTGATCGCCTATCTGACGACGCTGAAATAGCGCATGCGCCCGGCCAGCCTGGCCGCCTGCCTGTGCTTCACAGCCCTGGCCGCCCATGCGAGCGGCCAGGTCACGATCACGTATCTGGCTCTGCGCGACATGCGCGCGCATCCTTCGGCGGCGTTGCAGCCCCCGGCCCCGCAAGGCGGCCTGCCTGGCGCCGAGCTTGCGGTGGGCGATACCAATACGACCGGCCGCTTCACCGGCCAGAGTTTTGCCCTCGATCGCATATCGGCGGCCGATGCGCCGGCGCTGCTGGCGAGCTTCGATGCCGCGCAACAAAGCGGGGCGCGGCTGTTCGTGGCCGACGTGCCGGCCGAGCTGCTGCTGCGCCTGGCCGATGCCGCGGCTCCGGCAAGCATCATCCTGGATGCCAGCACCGCCGACGACCGGCTGCGCGGAGCCGACTGCCGGCGGAACGTGCTGCACATGCTGCCCAGCCGCGCCATGCTGGCCGACGCGCTGATGCAGTATCTGGTGCGCAAGGACTGGCGACATATCATGCTGCTGAGCGGCCACGACCCTGCGTCGAAACTCTACGCCGACGCCATTCGTCGTGCCGCGGAAAAATTCCAGGTCCGGATCGCCGCCGACCGCGGGTGGTCATTCAACCCGGCCGCCCAGCAAGCCGATACCGGCCACTTCCAGGTGAACGACGAGGTGGCGCAGGCGACGCAGGGCGTGACCTATGACGTGCTGGTGGTGGCGGACGAGCCGGCGCGCTTCGGTGCGCAGCTCGCCTACCGGACAGAGCAGCCGCGGCCGGTAGCGGGCACGCAAGGGTTGGTTGCCGCCGCATGGTCTCCGGTGATGGACGAGTATGCCAGCACCCAGCTTCAGCTGCGTTTCCGACAAGCGGCCGGGCACGCGATGACGGTGCAGGAGTACGGCGCCTGGCTTGCGATACGTGCCCTCGGCGAAGCGGCGACGCGCAGCGCCAGCACCGAATCGGCACGCATCGTCGCGTATTTGCGCGGCCCGGATTTTTCCGTGTCCGGCTACAAGGGACCGGAGTTCAGCTTTCGCGCCTGGGACGGCCAGTTGCGTCAGCCGGTACTGCTATCGGACGAAAACTCGCTGGTGTCCGTCTCACCCCAACCCGGCTTCCTCCACGAAAAAAACGATCTGGATTCACTCGGCGTAGACGAGCCCGAAACAGAATGCCACCTTCACTGACAAAAGTTTTTTGCTTCTTTTTTTCAAAAAAGAAGTTCTTTCTTTCAAGAGAGAACCAAAGAACTTTTGTCTGTTTGACCGGGCTGCTCCTGACGCATCCGGCGTGGGCGTATCGCATTTTCGTGTCCAACGAGAAGGACAACACGGTCACCGTTCTGGACGGCGCCTCGCTGCAGATTGTGCAGACGGTCGATGTCGGCGCCCGCCCGCGCGGCATCGTTCTGTCGCGTGACGGAAAATCCCTCTACATCTGCACGTCCGACGCCGACCACATCGAAGTGCTCGACCTCGCCACGCTGACGGTGTCAAGAACGCTGCCCAGCAATCCGGACCCCGAATACATGGCGCTCAGCCATGACGGGCGCACGCTGTACGTCGCGAACGAGAATAACAGCCAGGTATCCGTGCTCGATGTGGATAGCGGCCGGATCACCTCGGAAATCCCGGTAGGGGTCGAGCCCGAAGGCATGGCGGTCAGCCCCGACGACCGCACCGCCTTGTGCACGTCCGAAACCACAAGCATGGCCCATTTCATCGACGTTGCGAGCCATACGGTCGCGGCAAGTGTGCTGGTGGGCACCCGCCCGCGTTTCGCCGTGTTCACGGCAGACGGAAAGCGCGTGTGGGTCTCGTCGGAGGTGGCCGGCACGGTGGCCGTCATCGACACGGCCACGCACCAGGTGCTCCGCACGATCACCTTTGATCTGCCGGAAGTGCCAAAGGCGTCGATCCAGGCGGTCGGAATCAACCTCACGCGTGACGGACGGTATGCGTTCATCGATCTCGGCCCTGCCAACCGCGTCGCCGTGGTCGATCCGGCCACGTTCGAGGTGAAAAAATATCTGCTGGTCGGCCAGCGCGTGTGGCATGGCGATTTTTCCCCGGATCAGAAATTTCTTTTCACCGCCAACGGTATCAGCAACGACATGTCGGTCATCGACGTGGACCGGCTGGAGGTGACCCAGTCCGTGCCGGTGGGCCAATCGCCCTGGGGCGTGGTCGTTGCACCCTGAGCATGCCCTCAGGGTGAGCGGGCTCAGCCACGGTTTCGGTGCGCGCCCGGTGCTGCGAGACGTGTCGTTCGACATACGCGCCGGCGAACGCTGCGTGCTGCTGGGGTTGAACGGGGCGGGAAAGACGACGCTCTTCGCCCTGATTACCGGATTGTATGCGGCCCGGACCGGCACCATCGAGGTTTTTGGGCGTAGCATGGCGCACCAGCCGCGTGCGGCACTGGCAAGGATGGGCGTGGTGTTTCAGCAGCCGACGCTCGATCTCGACCTGACCGTTGCCCAGAACCTTGCCTATCACGCAGCCCTGCACGGCATGGTGCCCGCCCAGGCCCGTGCCCGGGCGGGCGAGGAGCTGGATCGCGCGGGCCTTGCGGACCGTGCCGCCCATCGCGTGCGCGCCTTGTCGGGCGGCCAGCGGCGGCGCGTGGAGCTGGCCCGCGCGCTGCTGCACGCGCCCTCGCTGCTGCTGCTGGACGAGCCGACGGTCGGGTTGGATACCGAAAGCCGCGCCTTTTTGCTGGACCACGTGCGTACCCTGTGCCGCACGCGGGGCATCGGCGTGCTATGGGCCACGCATCTGATCGACGAGGCCGACGCCGACAGCCGGGTGATCGTGCTGCATCACGGGCGCGTGCTGGCCGATGGACCCGCCGACCCGCCGACACTGGCCGCCACGTTCGACCGCCTGACCCGGCAGGCCGCATGACCCATCTATCCGCCCAGAACCTGGTGCAAGCGCACGCATCCTTATCCGCGCGCGCCTATATGCGCTGCCTGCAAGGCATTGTCTGGCGCGAGACATTACGGTGGACAAGCCAGCGCGGCCGCTTCGTCTCGGCGCTGGTCCGCCCGCTGATGTGGCTGGCGGTGTTCGCGGCCGGGTTTCATTTCGTGCTGGGCGTTTCGATCACGCCGCCCTACCGCACATACATACCTTACGAAGTGTATATCGCTCCGGGACTGGCCGGCATGATCCAGCTTTTCAACGGCATGCAAAGCTCGCTCAGCATGGTGTACGACCGCGAGATGGGATCGATGCGCATCCTGATGGTCAGCCCGTTTCCACGCTGGTTCCTGCTCATCGCCAAACTTCTGGCCGGCGTGGCCGTCTCGGCCGTGCAGGTCTATATCTTCTTTGCCATCGCCTGGTTCTGGGACGTGCATCCGCCCGCTCTGGGCTTCATTTATATGCTGCCGGCGCTGCTGCTCAGCGGGCTGATGCTGGGGGCGCTCGGGCTGCTGCTGTCGTCCGTCATCCGCCAGTTGGAGAATTTCGCCGGGGTGATGAATTTCGTCATTTTTCCGCTGTTCTTCACCTCGTCCGCCCTCTATCCGCTATGGCGCATGAAGCAGGCGAGCGCCACGCTGTACACGCTGGCGGAAGCCAACCCGTTCACCCATGCGGTCGAGCTGATCCGCTTTTCCCTGTATGGCCGGTTCAATACCGTGTCCGCGCTGGTGGTCGCACTCTATTTGGCGGCATTCCTCGGCGGCGCGATCGTCGGCTACGATCCCGGGCGCGGGCTGCTCGCGCGACGGGGAGAAGCATGATGCGCGTGGTCCGGTTGCTCCTCATCGCCAGCCTGGGCATGGCCGACGCGCACGCGCAGATGCCGGTGCAGAACCCTGACTGGCCGTGCGCGCAGCGGTTGGTGGACCGCATCTCCGCCGGCGCCCTATGGCCCGGTCCGGCCGAAGCGCCGCCCGATTGGCGCAACGACGCGCCGCTCTTCACCCTGGTGACGGACATCACCGACCGCGACGTGGCGGAGGCCGACGGCGCCGCCAAGCTGGGCGCCTTCGTGGACGCCATGTCCCCTGCCGAGCGAGGCACCCGCATTGCACCCCTGTTCGGCGCCATTGTCGATCAAACCAACGATGTGCGAAGCCCGCTGATCGCCCGGTTGGAACAGCTGGGCCGCCGTCAGCGGGCCATGGGCCAGGCCATTGCCGATCTCGGCACCCGGATCGACGTGCTGCCCCAGGGTGCCGCGCGCGACGAACTGACGGGTGAGCGCGATCTCGATGTGCGCGCCTTCCAGCAGACCCAGCGTACCATGCGTTATGCCTGCGAGGCGCCGTCCGCCTTGGAACGCAGGCTGGGCGACTATGCCAGGGTGCTGCAGTCGAAGCTCCGTGCCAGGTAGCTCCGGCCACAAGCCCTAATGACTGGCCTTGGTCTTGCTGCCTTCGGTCCGGCCGGTCGCCATGTCGACGCTCCAGCGATGCGGGGCGTTGTCGCGTTTCCAGCGGCGGATGTCGACGCGCAGATACCAGTAATTGGCCAACGCCCAGATCAGCAGGCCGAACACGGCGAAGATCGCGCCGCGATGGGCCGATACCCAGATGACGAACATGTCGGCGTGCCCCGCACTCTCTGGTCTCTCAGATGGCCCGGCCGGGGGGCTCTGGCAATGCCTGTCATACAGCCTGGCAATCCCGACGCAGTGTGTTAGCGTTCACGCCGCTGCGGCAAGCCGGATCGGCCCGGGATCACCGGTTCTCAAGAATTTGGCACCGCACAGGAGCAGGCGTGACCAGGAGGACCCAATGACCAGCGGAACAGTCAAATGGTTCAACCCGACCAAGGGCTACGGCTTCATCGAGCCGGAGACGGGCGGCAAGGACGTTTTCGTGCACATCAGTGCGGTCCAAAAGGCCGGACTGCGCAACCTCAACGAGGGCCAGAAGCTCGGCTTCGAGGTCGAGCAGCAGCAGAACGGCCGGGCCGCCGCCGTCAACCTGGCCCCCGCCCAGTAGGCGGCCATCAGTCGTCAGGCGTCAGTGACAAGGTCGGCAGCCAATTTTTGCTTGTCTGACGACCGATAGCTGATAGCTGACGACCGACATGCAGAAACTCGATGCCGAGGCGGTCCGGACCGCCTATCGCCGCCAGGCTGCGTTCTATGATGCGGCGTTCGGTCGCATTTCGCGTCCGGCCCGGTTGCGCGCCATCGAGCTGATCAACGGCCTGCCCGGGCGGCGGGTGCTGGAGGTGGGCGTGGGCACCGGATTGGCGCTGCCGCTCTACGATGCCGGCAAGCGTGTGACGGGCATCGATCTCTCCCGCGATATGCTGGACCGCGCCCGCCAGCGTGTCAGCGCCGAGAAGCTGGACCACGTCGAGGCGCTGCTCGAACAGGATGCCGAGGCCACCGATTTCGCCGATGCGAGTTTCGACATGGCAGCATCGATGTTCGTGGCCTCCGTCGTGCCGCATCCCGGACGCCTGCTGGCCGAGTTGCGCCGCGTGGTCCGGCCAGGTGGCCATATCCTGTTCGTCAACCACTTCGTGGCCGAGGGCGGCCTGCGCCGGGCGGTGGAGCGGGCGATGGCGCCGCTCTCGCACCAACTGGGCTGGCACCCCGATTTCGCCGTAGCCGACCTGTTCGGCACCGAACGCCCGGCGGGTGTGACCTTCGAGAGCATGAGTCCCTGGGGACTTTTCACCCTGGCCTACTTCAAGCGCTAGGCTGGCGCGGCAGATATCTTGCCGCACCGCACCTTGATATGCCCGGTACGCTCCGATATCCCCACCAGACCGAACAGGATCGCGCGGGACCCGCCCCCAAATGATGTTTTCAGCACGCCGTATCGCCCGAAACATGGCGGCCGCCAGCCTGGCCGCCGCGTGCGCCATGCCAGCCTGGGCGCAAACGCCGGCGCCGTGGCAGATGGGCATGCAGGCGCCGCACAGCCCCGTGGAGCACGGCATCCACGGCCTGAACGCGCTTGTGACCTGGATTATCGTGGCGATCACGGTGTTCGTGGCCGGCCTGCTCGTCTATGTGGTGTGGCGTTACCACGCGCGGCGCAACCCGGTGGCGGGCAAGCTGAGCCATCATTCGCTGCTGGAAATCGCGTGGACCGCCATTCCCGTGCTGATCTTGGTGGTCATCGCCATTCCGAGTTTTCGCCTCGTCTATTTCGAGGACCGAGTGCCGGCCGAGCACGCCGACCTGACGATCAAGGTGACGGGTCATCAATGGTATTGGGAATATACCTATCCCGATGCCAAGGGGATGCATTTCGACAGCTACATGGTGCATGACGAGGACCTCAAGCCCGAGCAGAAAGGGCTGCGCCACCTCGCGGTCGACAACCAGCTGGTTCTACCGGCCGGCAAGAACATTCGCATCCTGACGACCAGCAGCGACGTGATTCACAGCTTCTTCATTCCCAGCCTGGGTGTGCAACGCTACGCAATTCCGGGCCGCACGATCGAGACCTGGGTGAACGTGGATAAGCCCGGCGACTATTATGGTGAGTGCAACCAGATCTGCGGCACCAATCACAGCGTGATGCCGATCTCCATCCACGCGGTGACACCCGAGGATTTCGCGACCTGGCTGGCCCGCGCGCCAGCCAAATTCAGCAATGCCGCCATCGACATGCCGACGCGGGTCGCCCCCGCTCGTCTTGCGATGGTTTCGGAGCACTAGATAAATGTCAGCGACGACGCATGAGCATCTGCACGACCATGGGCACGGGCACCACCCGACCTTCGCGCAGCGCTGGTTATTTTCGACCAACCACAAGGACATCGGCACGCTCTACCTGATCTTCGCGGTGATCGCGGGTCTGGTGGGCGGCCTGCTGTCCATCATCATGCGCGCGCAGTTGCAGCACCCCGGCAACACGATCGTCACCTCCGGCCAGGAGTGGAATACGATCGTGACGGCGCATGGGCTGATCATGATCTTCTTCACCGTGATGCCGGCGTTGATCGGCGGCTTCGGCAACTGGTTCATCCCGCTGATGATCGGCGCGCCGGACATGGCGTTTCCGCGGCTGAACAACATCAGCTTCTGGCTGCTGGTGCCGGCCTTCATTCTCATCATAACCGGATTGCTGATGGGTGAGTCGGGCTCGGGATGGACGCTCTACCCGCCGCTCTCCAACAGCACGTACGAATCCGGCCCCGGCATGGATTTCACCCTGTTTGCCTTGCACCTCGCCGGCGTCAGTTCGCTGCTGGGCGCGCTCAACTTCATCACCACCATTTTCAACATGCGCACCCCGGGCATGACGCTGCACAAGATGCCGCTGTTCATCTGGGCGATGCTGGTGACCGCGTTCCTGCTGCTGCTTTCGTTGCCGGTGCTGGCAGGTGCGATCACCATGCTGATCTTCGACCGCAACTTCGGCACGTCGTTCTTCGACCCGCAGGGCGGTGGCGATCCGGTGCTGTGGCAGCACCTGTTCTGGTTCTTCGGGCACCCCGAAGTCTACATCATGATCCTGCCCGGCTTCGGCATCATCAGCCACGTGGTCAGCACGTTCAGCAAGAAGCCGGTATTCGGCTACCTGGGCATGGCCTACGCGATGGTCGCCATCGGCGTGGTGGGCTTCGTCGTGTGGGCGCACCACATGTTCGTCTCCGGCATGTCCGTCGATACGCGTGCTTACTTCATGGCGGCGACGATGATCATCGCCGTGCCCACCGGGATCAAGATCTTCTCCTGGATCGCGACCATGTGGGGCGGGTCGATCGAGATGAAGACGCCGATGCTGTTCGCGATCGGCTTCATCTTCCTGTTCACCGTCGGCGGTGTCACCGGCGTGGTGCTGTCCAATGCCGGCCTCGACCAGATACTGCACAACACGTACTATGTCGTGGCGCACTTCCACTACGTGCTGTCCCTGGGTGCGGTATTCTCCATCTTCGCCGGCTGGTACTACTGGATCGGCAAGATGAGCGGCCGCCAGTATCCCGAGTTCTGGGGCAAGGTGCATTTCTGGGTGACGTTCGTGGGCGTGAACATCACGTTCTTCCCAATGCACTTTCTGGGCGCTGCCGGCATGCCGCGGCGCTACCCGGACTACCCGGACGCCTTTGCCGGCTGGAATTTTGTGGCCTCCATCGGCTCTTATATCGGCGCATTGTCCGTGCTGATCTTCCTCTACGTTGTATTCCGCACGTTCACGTCGAAGGTCACCGTGGCCGACAATTACTGGGGCGAGGGGGCAACGACGCTGGAGTGGAGCGTCAGTTCGCCGCCGCCTTTCCACACCTATGAGGAACTGCCGAGGTTCAGGTGAGCGGTTCGGTCCTCGGTCGTCGGTCATCGGTCGTTCGTGGGGGATTGACCGGGGCCGGCGAGGATCGTTGGCAGGATTGGCTGATCCTGCTCAAGCCTCGCGTGGTGTCGCTCGTGGTGTTCACCGGGTGGATTGGGCTGTTTCTGGCGCCCGGCCACCTGAACCCAGTGCTGGCGTTTACCGCCATTTTGTGCATCGCGGTCGCGGCGGGTGCGGCGGGCGCGCTCAACATGTGGTATGAGCGTGATCTCGACGCGCGCATGCACCGGACGCGCGGCCGCCCCATCCCGGCCGGCCGTATCGAGCCAGGCGCGGCGCTGGCGTTCGGCGTTACCTTGGCCGTGGCCTCCGTGCTGGTGATGTGGCTGGCCACGAACCTGTGCGCGGCCACCGTGCTGGCGCTCTCGATCGCTTTCTACGTGTTTGTCTACACGATCTGGCTGAAGCGCCGCACGCCGCAGAACATCGTCATCGGCGGGGCGGCGGGCGCCTTCCCTCCGCTGATCGGCTGGGCCGCGGTCACGGGCAGCGTTGATGTATTGCCTCTCTTGCTGTTCGGCATCGTGTTCTTCTGGACCCCGCCGCATTTCTGGTCGCTGTCGCTATACGCGTGTCAGGATTACGGCCGCGCCGGCGTGCCCATGCTCCCGGTCGTGAGCGGTCCGCGCGAAACGAGGCGGCAGATTTTCGCCTACACGATCGTGCTCAGCATCGTCTCCGTGCTGCCCTGGGCGCTTGGCTATACGGGTCGGCTCTACGGGGTTGCCGCCGCTCTGCTGGGGTTCGGGTTTTTGGTTTGCTCGTGGCGGGTGCTGCGCGACCAGGACGATGCTTCCGGCCATAGCGCCGCAAACGATCGGCCGGCCCGGCTGAATTTCCGCTACTCGCTCGCCTACCTCGCCGCCGTGTTCGTGGCCATCGCCGCCGACCATGTGGTCAGCATCCTGTGAGCGAGTCGTTCCCGCCACGGCCGAGCCCGATCGAGGCGGCCGAGATCATCAAGCGCCGGCGTGGCCGCAACGTGGCACTCGGCCTCGTGCTGGGCGCGGTGGCCGCGCTGTTCTTCGCGATCACGGTCGTGAAGCTCGGCCATTTCGGCTAGGCGCTGCGCGAGAAAATCCGCTAAGCCTTCGCTCAGGCGCTGAAGCGCTCCCAAGATTTGACGGATACCGACGATGGACACGGTTACCCACGACACCCTGGCGACCCATCCGGCGCCCCTATCCTCGGGCATGAAGCAGCCGTACCACCTGGTCGATCCCAGCCCATGGCCCATCGTGGGCGCGTTCGGCGGTGGGCTGCTGCTGACAGGAATCGTGTTCGCCGCCCATTACAACAACTACCTGGTCCTGGCTGCGGGCGGCGCGCTCGTCGTGCTGACGATGGTCATGTGGTGGCGCGACGTCCTGCGGGAGAGCAGCACGCCCGGCCTGCACTCGCCCGTCGTCCGCCTCGGCCTGCGCTACGGCATGACGCTGTTCATCGCCTCGGAAGTCATGTTCTTCGTCGGCTTCTTCTGGGCGTTCTTCCACTTCTTCCTCTACCCAGAGCACGTGCTGGATGTCGCCAACCCGACCTGGCCGCCACCGGGCATCCACACTTTCGACGCGTTCCGAATCCCGCTGCTGAACACGATGATCCTGCTGCTGTCCGGCTGTACCGTCACCTGGGCGCATCACAGCCTGATCGAGAACAACCGCCGCGCGCTGCTGAGGGGGCTGGGGATCACGATCATCCTCGGGCTGAGTTTTTCGTGCTTTCAGGCGATCGAGTATTCCGAAGCGCCGTTCCACTTCGCGGGTGGCGGCATCTATCCGTCGGTATTCTTCCTGGCGACCGGCTTTCATGGCTTTCACGTGCTGATCGGTACCACCTTCCTGGGCATCTGCTGGCTGCGCGCCAAGGCGGGCGGGTTCACCCCCACCCAGCATTTCGGGTTCGAGGCGGCGGCCTGGTACTGGCATTTCGTCGATGTCGTCTGGCTGTTCCTGTTCATGTTCGTCTATGTGATCGGTGCCGGGGTGCCGGCCGTCGAGTAGGTCTTTGGCGGAGTCCTGGACCGGGCCGGAGCCGAGCGTCGCACAGGCGGCACTCGCATGCCGCTGCCCACGCTGCGGCCGGGGTCCGTTGTTTTCCGGCCTTCTGGCCATCCGCCCGAATTGTGGCGTCTGCGGCCTCGATTTCTCCGGTGCCGATACGGGTGACGGCTTCGCCGTGCCTATCTTGATCGTGTTGGGCGCCATCGTGGTCGGCGCCGCCTTCTGGGTGGACAGGCGATTTTCACCACCCTTATGGGTGCATGCGCTTATCTGGCCGCCAGTCACGGCGGTGCTGGCGATTGCCATGACGCGCTACATCAAGAGTTTTTTGGCGGTGCAGCAGTATCACACGCGCCGTGACGAGATGGGTGCCTAGCGTGACGGAGGCGCGCATGGCCGTGCGGCCCCCGCTGCGCGGCGCCGCTGTGGCGACGGGCTTGGCTTTATTGATCCTGGTCGCACTTGGCGTGTGGCAGTTGCGCCGCCTGGCCTGGAAGACGGCGCTGCTCGACGAGATCGCCGCGGCGGAACGCGCCCCGCCAGTGCCGTTGACCGACAGGACGCCGAAGCTGTTCACACGCGTTCACGTGACGGGTGTCTGGGAGTCGAAGCGGGCATTGTACGGTGCCGAGGTGCGAGGCCTGCGCCTGGGCGCGCAGGCGATCCAGTTGCTCGACCGTCCTGGCCAGGTGCCAATCGCGGTCGTTCTGGGCTGGGTGCCCACGGACGCGACAGCACCGCCACCGGCCAGTGGCGCGGCCGATGTAACCGGATACGTGCGCGTGCCGGAAACACCAGGCTGGCTGTCGGCCGCCGACGATGCGGAGGGCCGGCATTTCTATACGCTGAACCCGGCCGCCATCGGTGCGACACTCGGCGCGTCCAATGTTGCCCCCTTCACCCTGGTTGCGCTGGCACCAGAGGAATCGGCCGGCAGTGGCCCGCAGCCCGCCACGGCCCTGCCGCGTCCAACCAACAACCACTTGCAATACGCGCTCACCTGGTTTGGCCTGGCAGGCGCGCTGGTGGCCGTGTTTGCGAGCTGGGCGTTCCGGCGACGCGGGTGAATTACGCCTGCTTTTCCACCGGCTTGTCTATTTCACAACGGAACGAAGTCAGTTGGTAGGCTGGATGCTCCCGAAGGTAGCTGGCGGCAACAGGTTGCGCACTGACCATGCAGGCCATGGGCGTGAGCGGAAATTCGCTCATCGGCCGGCGCTCGACACAGGATTTGGCATCGGCCATCAGGCAATACACAAGTACGAGCTGAACCACGGGCATTCTCCTGTCAGGGGTTGAACTCCATCGAACCTGGCCGCTTCCTTTATCGCACCGCAGCATGATCGCCCCGATCTGGGCAAGAGTTTCATGACCAGGCGCGCCGTTTTCGTGATCGCGGGAGCAGTCTGATGCAGAAACGTTACGACATGATCATTCGCGGCGGTGTCTGCGTGCTGCCTTGGGCTGTGACGGCCGCCGACATCGGCGTGTCGGATGGTCGCATTCTGACGCTGGAAGCTGCGTCCACCGACACGGCCGAAATAGTGTTCGACGCGGCCGGCCTGCACGTGCTGCCGGGACTGATCGATCCACATGTGCATCTGCGTGATCCGGGCGATGCCTCGGTCGAGAGCATTCCCACCGGCACGCGCGCGGCCGTGCTGGGCGGATTTGCGACCGTGTTCGACATGCCCAACACCGCCCCGCCGGTCACGGATGCGGCCACGTTAGCCTGGAAACAGGATTACGTGGGAACGCACAGTTTTTGCGATTTCGGCATCTATGTCGGCGCCACGCGCGCCAACACGGCCGAACTGGCGAGCCTGGAGCGCGGGCAGGGTGTGTGCGCTATCAAAGTTTTCGCCGGCAGCTCCACCGGCGACCTGATGATCGAGGACGATACGGGCATCCAAGCCGTCATGCGGTCCGGCACCCGCCGGATCGCCTACCATTCCGAGGACGAGTACCGGCTTCAGGCCCGCCGACCCATGTTCAAGCACGGCGATCCGTATGAGAAACACATGGAGTGGCGTGACCCGGAATGTGCCTTCCTGGGCACGCGCCGCATCATTGCCCTGGCGCGCACGACCGGGCGGCCGGCGCACATCGTGCACGTCTCGACGGCGGAGGAATACGGCTATCTCCGCTCCTGCCGCGACGTGGCCACCGCCGAAGTGCTGGTCAACCACCTCACGCAGGTCGGTCCGGAGTGTTACGAGCGGCTTGGTGCCTACGCGGTGATGAACCCGCCGATCCGCGACCTACGCCATGTCGAGGCCGCCTGGGCGGCAGTGCGGGATGGACTGATCGACACGATCGGGTCGGATCACGCGCCGCATAGCCGCGCGGCGAAGGCGCGGCCCTGGCCGGACACGGCGGCCGGGCTGACCGGCGTGCAGACCGCGGTGCCGATCATGCTGGACCATGTGGCCGCGGGCCGGCTGAGCCTGGCGCGCATGGTCGATTTGATGGCGGCCGGCCCGGCGCGCGTGTATGGCGCCGTGGCCAAGGGGCGTATCGCAGCCGGGTTCGATGCGGATTTAACCATCGTCGATCTGGGTGCCCGGCGGACGATCGAGAATGCGCAGATGGCCACCCCCGCTGGCTGGACACCGTTCGACGGGATGCGCGTGACCGGCTGGCCGATAGCCACCATCGTGCGCGGGCGCATCGTCATGCGCGATGCTGAAGTGCTGGGTCCGCCAACCGGCGCCTTGGTGTCTTTCTCTTAATACGCAGAAGTCTTTTGCTTCTTGTCTTCAGAAAAGACGAATTTCTTTCTTGAAAGAAAGAAGCAAAGAACTTTCGCTCAGTGCGTTGCGTCTAAACAGGATGGATCCACGCCTATGACGACCAGTCCGATGGCGCATGATGGTGGCACGCGCGGGCAGCACGTGGCGTTCGGAGTCTTGGCGGCTCTGCTGGTCGCCGTGGGCCTCTACACGCTGTGGAATTTCCTCAGCGCGCTTGCCTGGGCCGGCATCTTCGCCATTGCCCTTTGGCCGCTCTACCGCCGCACCACGCGCCGCTTCGGGGATGGGCGCAGCGTGCTGTGGCCCACCGTCTTCACTCTGGCGGTGGCGCTGGTGTTCATCGTGCCGCTTGTTCTGGTGGGTCTGCAATTGGCGCGCGAGGCTCATCAGGCGGCCGACTGGGCGCGCCTGGCCCAGGCGGAGGGCGTGCCCGTGCCGGACATCGTGCATCACCTGCCAGCCGGGCGTACGCAAGTCGAGGCCTGGTGGCAGCACAATCTGGCCGAGCCCGGCGCCGCGCGCGGGCTGCTCGAGCGCACAACCCAGGGGCGGGTAGAGAGCACCAGCCGCATGATCGCGGCCCAGGTCGCGCGCCGTGCCACCCTTTTCGTCTTCACGTTACTGACGCTGTTCTTCCTGTTCCGGGAGGGTCACGGGCTGACACAGCAACTTCGCCTGGCCGCCGCCCGCGCGTTCGGCCCAGGTGGCGAGCGGGTCGGGCTGCAGATCATTGCGTCCGTTCATGGGACGGTGAGCGGCCTGGTGCTGGTGGGTTTGGGAGAAGGCGTGTTCCTGGGCCTCGTCTATGCACTGGCCGGCGTGCCCCATCCCACCGTGTTCGGCGCGATCACCGCTTTGGCCGCCATGATCCCGTTCGCAGCACCCGTCGTGTTCGGGCTGGCCGCCTTGCTGCTGACGGCCAAGGGATCGATCGCCTGGGCCGTGGCGGTGCTGGCCCTCGGCATGGCCACCACGTTCGTCGCCGACCATTTCATCAGGCCGGTGCTGATAGGCGGCGCCACCAAATTGCCCTTCATCTGGGTGCTGCTCGGTATCCTCGGCGGGGTGGAGACGTTCGGCTTGATCGGGTTGTTTCTAGGGCCGGCCATCATGGCCGCGCTCATTCTGTTATGGCGGGAGTGGGTGCGCGTGGGACAGCCCGCGCCCCAAGCCGGCCCTGCCGCGGGGGAGGAAACCCACTCGAAATCCCGGCGATTGTCGCCCGCACAGATCTGAGGCGTGCGGCCTTGGCTTGGCATCGGACAAGCCTTCGCTTGTGCAATTCCTGCTGGAGGCTGACACACCCGACGCAAGCGGTTCTTTTTTGAAAAACGACCGAAACGTCGATCTGTCTTGCTGCGCGACAGGACTGGCAGGCGGTTTTCCACGCCCTTTGGTTACAGCGAGAACCGCTCGCCCAGATACACGCGGCGCACGTCGGCATGCGCCACCACCTCCTGCGGCACGCCTTCCATCAACACCTGGCCGTCATGCATGATGTAGGCGCGGTCGATGATCTCCAATGTTTCGCGCACATTGTGGTCGGTGATCAGCACGCCCAACCCGCGATGTTTCAGGTGGCGCACCAGATCCCTTATCTCGCCGACCGCGATCGGATCGATGCCGGCCAGCGGCTCATCGAGGAGAATGTAGCTGGGGCGTGTGGCCAGCGCCCGCGCAATCTCCACGCGCCGGCGTTCGCCGCCCGAAAGCGCCAAGGCAGGGGTGCGGCGCAAATGGCCGATGCCAAACTCGGCCAGCAACTCGTCACAATTTTTTTCGCGCACGTCGGCGTCGGGTTCGATCACTTCGAGAGCGGCGAGGATATTCTGTTCCACGTTCAAGCCGCGAAACACGCTGGCTTCCTGCGGCAGATAGCCGATTCCCAGCCGCGCCCGGCGATACATCGGGTGAAGCGTGATGTCCGCACCGTCGAGCGTGATGCTGCCAGTATCCGGGCGCACCAGCCCTACGATCATGTAGAACGTCGTGGTCTTGCCCGCGCCGTTCGGCCCGAGCAGCCCGACCGCTTCGCCACGGCGCAACTGCAGCGACACGTTCCGCACCACCGGCCGCTTCTTGTAAGTCTTGCCCACGCCGCTGGCGATCAGCCCGCCGCTGCCTGGCACCATCCGCAACCCGTCGCGCGACTCCGGCCGCGTCTCGCCGCGCAGGCTCGATCTGGCGGCGAGCGGCGTCGTGTCGACCGTCATGTCTGCCCCTTCCTTGCCGGCGACGCCTTGGGCTGATTGCCCGGTGTCCCGCCACCGCCCGCGCCATTCGGCACGACAAGCCCTTGCACGCGTCCGCCCGGCGCCTGCGTCAGGGTGGCCAGGCCCGTCTTCATGTTCACGACCGCCGCCGCCCCGTTCAGCTGGTTCTCGCCGCGCGTGATATGGACATGGCCCAGCACCCGCGCCAGCCCGGTGTCGGGCAGGTAGACCCCCCGGTCGCCGGTCACGATGTCGGTCTGCGTGCGCACCTGCACGTGGCCATACGCCTCCACGCGCTGCAGCTTGCCACCGGCGATCGGGTCGGCGTTCTGGGGTGCTGCCGGTGCTGGCTTGCCGCCCGATCGCGTGGGCTGGTTCGGCACCGTATAGCCCACCAGGGTGTCGGCGGTGATGCGCCGCCCGTCCGTGCTGGTCGCCGAAGCATCGCCCCGCGCGACCGCGATGTGCCGCGCCGACCAATACTCCATCGAGTTGCGGGCGGTCAGCAGATCCTGCGGCGTCGTCAGGCGCAGCCGGCCGCCGGTGAGCACCAGCACCGCCTGGTCGATGTCATAGACGGCCTGGTCGCCCCAGGCCTGGTCGGTCTGGGTGAAGATGTGGACTTTGCCGAACGCATTCAGCCGATAGATCTCGTTGTTCCCGGTGTCGCCAGCGGCTGCTGGCGGCGGGCTGCCAGCCGGTGAAGAACTGGACGGCGCAGCGGCGGCCGGCGCGGGAGCGGCGGGAGAGGCGCCCGGCGCGCTGGCTTTCTTGCGGTAATGCGCCACCAGCCGGTCGGCCGTCACGGTCGCGTTGCCGCGGACCGCGCGGGCATCCTCGTGCGCGGTCACCGTCTGCGCGCCCTGGTCCCAGTCGATGCCGCCAGCCGCCGTGACCGTGACCGGTCCGCCATGCGACAGGTCGATTGCCTGGGCCTGGGCCATGTGCGGTGCGGAAAACCCGACCAGAACCAACAGGCTGCGGCTAGTGCGACCCATTCAGCACCAGCTTGGCCGGCCCGTGGAACTGCACCACGCCGCCTTTGTCCACCAGCGTGAAACCTTGCGCATCCAGCGTGCCGAACGGTCCTTCCGCATGGGTGAACGCATCGCTGGTCGCCGCCCCTTGCTTGAGGTTCATGGTGGCCACCGAGGAGGTCATGGTCGTGCCATCCTGGCGATACAGGGTGACGGCATCCGACAGGTCCAGCTCGTTGGTGTGCTGCAGAAAGTCGCCGTGCCGGGCCCGCACCAGCAGCCAAGTGCCGTTCTGCAGCGTCACATCCCCGACAGGAGCCGCCAACTTGATCCGGTTTGGCCCATCGCGATCTGCGGTGTCGGCCGACACGGTGTAGGGCCGGTTCTGGCCATCCAGGCCATGATAGCGCGGACGCATCATCTGCCCGTTCGTGGTGCTGAGCGCGGTGAGCCGGCGCCAGGTCACCCGCCCATTCTCGATCGTCCGCGACAGTTCCGGCCACAGCGCGATGCTGGACAGCAGCGCCAATGCGCCCACCGGCAGCACGTATTTCGCCAGCCGGACGGCAGAACGCCGCCTCGCGCGGCGCTGGCGGGCGGGAAAGGACAGGCCAGGCCTTTGCGTGTCCGTGACGATTGCGCCTTGGGGCGGCATGGCGGGCAGGGGTGTCCTTCGCAGTGTGGCCTGACAGGTATGAGTATGGCCCCCGGCGGGGTCAATCAGAGGCGTGTCACCGATTGTAGCCGGCGCGGCGCCTCAGGCGCGGTGGGCGAAGATGTCCGGGTCTTCGTAGCCCAGCATGTCCAGTCGCGTGCGTGCCGGCAGGAACGCAAAACACGCCTCGGCCAGCTCGAGCCGGCCCTCGCGCACCAGCAGCGCCTCCAGCCGCGCCCAGAGGGCGTGAAGGTGCAATACGTCGGATGCCGCATAGCTGACCTGTTCGGGCGTGAGCTCGGCCGCCCCCCAGTCGGACGTCTGCTGCTGCTTGTTGATCTCGACGCCCAGGAGCTCGCGGCACAGATCGCGCAAGCCATGCCGGTCGGTGAAGGTGCGCACAAGCTTGGCCGCGATTTTGGTACACTTGACCGGCGCTACCGTGATTCCCAGCGTGTGCTGCAGCACGCCCACGTCGAACCGGGCGAAATGCATCAGCTTGGTCGTGCCGGAGTTGGCCAGCAGGCGCTTCAGGTTAGGGCACGCATAGCCGCGGCCGCCCAGCCGTTCGGGCACGATCTGCACCAGATGGGCGCTGCCATCGCCCGAGGAGAGCTGCACCACGCATAACCGGTCCCGATGCGGGTTCAGCCCCATCGTCTCGGTATCGACGGCCACGACCTGCCCGAGACTGACTGTCTCGGGCAGGTCGTCGCGATGCAGGTGGAGCGGTCCGGTCGAATTGAACTGAACCGTCATGCGAACCTTGCTGCTGGTGCCCCGGAGAAGACTCGAACTTCCACGACCTTGCGGTCACAGATACCTGAAACCTGCGCGTCTACCAATTCCGCCACCGGGGCGCGGTGCAGCGAGGGCGGGCTAGTAGCCTTACCTGGGGGGGGCGTCAACCATGGGCACCGGCCTGCGCTCGTGACACGTGCGCGTCCCAAAAACCGTTAAACTCAGAGAAACGTTTCGCTCATTACAATCTTGGGTTTGTGTCCCCGAAATCTCTACCCGACTAGAATTGGCTATCATGTCCGAAACGCTCCTGCTTCCGAAATCGGTTCGCTTCTTGCCGGGTCTAGACGCCGATCCCCGGCCTGGCACCTCCCTCGTGCACATCCCGGCTATTCCACAAACGAACCGACGTATCGACCTGGAGACTACGCCGGGCCGGTGCGGCAACCTCGATTACTGTTCGCTCGGCATGCAGCGCCGGCTGGTCCGGGTGCCGGTCAGCCGCCCGTTCGTGTGTCCGGAGTGCGGCGGCAAACTGCGTCCGCCAGGCCAGGGCAGGCGGACGCAGGCACGCCTCGTCCCGATGGTCCGGCTCGGCGTGCTCGTCGGCGGAATGGGCGCCGCCCTGGTGCTCGGTTATCTGGCCGGCCAGGCGCAGTCATCCGTCATCCATGCGGTCGGGCGCGCGGGGCAGGTTGCCGAAACCCGGCTTGCCGCCGCGCGGACGGCCATCATCCCGCCTGCGCCGCCAGCCGCACCGGCCCCGGCCCGGATAGGCCCGGACCTCGCCAAATCGGCGGCCGAACCAGCCCTGCCGACGATCGTGGCGTTCCGGTCGTTACCGGCCCACGCCAAGCCGGCCGACCTGGTCAGCCCGCCCGCGCGACTGATGCACGAATACCGCACCGGCCAGGTGGTGGTCGACTGCACGCTGGCAGCCCTCGTGACCCAGCCTGTCTGCAAAGTTGCCACCACGCGCGGGAGCGACGCGTTTTCCGCCGCTGCCCTCGCCTGGCTGCAACAATTACGCGTCCAATACGCACCCAATCCGGACAGCCGGTCACCCGTGCTGCCTGACCATCGCTGGCGCCTGGTGGTCGAGGATTTCTCGGGGCAGGAGAAGCGCGTCACCCCGTAGGCGCGACCTTAAGCGCGAGGTGACGGTTTGGGTCGGCGTGCGTTTGGCCATACAGGCCGCGTGCAGCCGCCCAAACCAGCCGCCGAGGGTTCATGTTCTTGCCGTCCCGCCGCCATGCCGTACTTGGCCCAGAATTTTTCGACGTCGTGGAGCCAGCGCGCTTTCCCGCCCACGTCTTGCGATACCGCAACCGCGCGTGGGCAGCGCGGCTGGGCCTGGGCGGCCTGGGCGAGGCCGAGTGGATCGACCATTTCGGGCGCTTCACCCCGCTCCCCGGCAGCTTCGAACGTCCCCTGGCCTTGCGCTACCACGGCCATCAATTCCGCGCCTACAATCCCGAGCTGGGCGATGGCCGCGGCTTCCTGTTCGCGCAACTGACCGACCCCGTCGATGGGCGGCTGCTCGACCTCGGCACCAAGGGCAGCGGCACCACGCCCTGGTCCCGCCAGGGCGATGGCCGGCTCACCCTCAAGGGCGGCATGCGCGAGGTGCTGGCGACCGCCATGCTGGAGGCGCTCGGCGTCAACACCAGCAAGAGCTTCTCGCTGATCGAAACCGGCGAGGACCTGGTGCGCGGCGACGAACCGTCGCCGACGCGCTCCGCCGTGCTGGTGCGGCTCAGCCACTCCCATATCCGGATCGGCAGCTTTCAGCGCCTCGCCTTCCTCCAGGACACCGTGTCGCTCGCACGGCTCCTGGACTACACCGTGGATACCTACTTGCCGGACTGCCAGCGCGGCGACATGGGCGCCCGCGCCACCGCGTTCCTGGAAGAGGTGTGCCGCCGCACAGCGCGCCTGGGCGCGCAATGGATGGTGGCGGGTTTTGTTCATGGCGTGCTGAACACCGACAACATCAACGTCACCGGCGAGAGTTTCGACTACGGCCCCTGGCGGTTTCTGCCGACCTTCGACCCCGGCTTCACCGCGGCCTATTTCGACCATTCCGGGCTCTACGCCTATGGCCGCCAGCCGGACACATTGCTGTGGAACCTGACGCGCCTGGCCGAATGCCTGCTCGAACTCGCGCCGCAATCCGCGCTGGAGGCGGCACTCGCCGTCTTCGTTCCCGTGTTCCGCCGCGAACTGGCGCTGGCCGTGGCGCGCCGTCTCGGTGTGGCGCCAAGGGGCGAGGTGCCGGACGCGGCGCTGGCCCAGGCATTGTGGGATTTTTTGCGCGTCAGTCAGGCCCCGTTCGAACAGGTGTTGTTCGATTGGTTCGGCGGCGCCGCGCGGTCCGAGCACGCACTGGCCGGCCCGGCAGCCGGATTCTACACGGGCGAGCCGTTCACCGCGTTCAGGGCCTTGATGGAGACCGCCGTGCCGGCCCAGCCCGATCGCCTGGCGCACCCGTATTTTGCCGGCCCGCCCTGCACGATGCTCGTGGAGGATGTCGAGCGCATCTGGGGACCCATAGCAGAGTCCGACGACTGGTCGGCATTCGAAGAAAAGCTAGTCCAGATCGAGACAATGGCGGACGCATACGGTTCGCAAGCCTTCCCGCTCCGGGAAGACGCCGGGTAAGCGCGTCACTCAGCCGGCATCCATCACGCCCTCGCCTCCGCTTATGGGGACGTCGAGACCCGCCGACGCTGCTCGCCCGCCCGCAGGCATCTTGCGCAGGAATGTCCGCCGCAGCAGTGCAAGGCTGAGCACCGTCTGCAGCGCCGCCGAGGCAAGCGAAACGTACCAGATGTCGACGAGAGCCGCCCAATTTTGGCCCGACAGCCAGATGACGGGCACCGCGAATGTGAGCAGCCGGCTGGCACTGGCCAAGAACGACGGCCTCGTGTCGCCAAGCGCCTGGAACAGCCCGGAACTCGCCATGACCAGCCCGAAGCCGACAAAGCCCCAGGACTGGACACGCAAATATCCGATTGCGACGGCTTGCACGACCGGGTCGGCCGTGAACGGGGCCACTAAGATGGCTGGGCTGATGTGGCACAGCACCGTCAAGGCGATCATCAACGCGGTGCCCACTCCGGCCGAGAGCTGGAAGGTTCGGACCACGCGCGCGCGCAAGCCCGCGCCGAAATTCTGTCCGGCGATCGGCGCGGCTGCGAAGGAGACAGCCAGCGTCGGCAGGAACACCGACTGCATCACGCGCGAACCGATCCCGAGCCCGGCCTGCGCCTGAGCGCCGAACCGGCGGATGCACAAGTAGGCGATCGCGGTCAGGAAAAACATCAGGAAGAACTCGCCCGCCGCCGGCAGCCCCACCCGCATCAGGCTAAGCCACACGGCGAGCCGCGGCGCGTAGGCGGTGCGATCGGCGTGCAGCACGCTTTGCACCCGTGGCAGCCATGCGACCAGCACCAGCAGCCCGCCCACGCCCGCAATCGAGCTGGCCAGCCCCGCGCCGAACGCGCCCAACGGCAGCCCGGTGCCCCAGCCCGCGATCAGCACCGGCGCCAGCACCACGTTGACCAGCACCGTGCCGGTCTGCAGCAGCATCGTCGGCCGCACCACGCCGGTCGCGCGCAGCGCGGACCCCAACGCGGTCATCGGGAACATGCACGCCATCGACGGCAAGAACCCGAACAGGTAGGCGCGTCCCTGCATGGCGCTGGCCGCATCGGCCCCGAGCGTGCCGGCGGCCGCCCCCGCCAGCGCGTAGCCGCCAACCAACAACATCGCCGCCATCAGCAGCGACAGCCCGCACACCTGGTTGAACACCAGATTGGCATACGCCGTGTCCCGCCGGCCCACCGCTTGCGAGATCAGCGACAGGCTGCCCACCCCCACGAGCTGGGATGCCGCCAGCGCCAGAAACGAGAAATTGCCGGCGGCGGCTACGCCGGCCAGGGCGGCGGGCCCGAGGCGGGAGACGAAGTACAAATCCACGACGAAATAAGCAGCCTGGAAGATCAGGCCGGCGCCGATGAAGGCGGACATGCTGGCGAGATGGCGGCCAATCGGGCCTTGCGTCAAATCCGACATAGGAAAATCCCTCTTTTCTGAAGAAAAGAAGCAAAAGACTTTTGCGAATTTAGGCGCGACGCTGGCCGGGACACGCACCGAAATTGATAAAAGTCTTTTGGTTCTTTTCTTCAGAAAAGAACATTCTCACTCCCCGCTGATATCCTTGCGTCGCCTCTCCAGCTCCTGACTGTACCGCCGCAAAGCATACTGCTCCGTCAGCAACCCCAACACCCGCAGCGTCTCCGCCCCATCCACCACCGCCAGCGCATCCGCCTCCGCGTGCTCGAACAGATCCGCCGCCTCGCGCACCGTCATCTGTGGCGTCAGGACCCGAGGCCGTGTGGTGCAGCAGCTCGGTTACGCGTGTCACCCCCGGTGCAGCGGCATGCGCGTCCTCCACCCAGACGATGCCAGCGTACCGGTCCTGCGAGTCGACTACCACCACCCGTTTCGCCGATCCCAGCGGATAATCGCGCACGAACTTCGCGAGCGTCGTGTCGGCCGATATCGGCCGTATATCGCGCCGCATCATCCGGCCGACCGTCAGATTGCGAATCCAGCCCACATCGACGGCGCTGCGAATGCTCTCGCCCCGCAAATGGAAGCGCCAGGTGGCGAACGAGTAGCCGAAGGTGCGCCGCACCGTCAGCGACGAGATGACGGCTGCGGCGAGGGCTGCCACCGCCAGCGGCAGGCTGCCCGTGCTCTCCAGCGCCAGGAACGTCATGGTCAGCGGTCCGCCGACGATCGCCACCGCCATGCCGCTCATGCCGATCATGCCGTACACCGCGTCGGAAAAGACCGGGATCGGCCAGATCAGCAGCATGACGGCCGCGAACGCCTTGCCCAGCAGCGCGCCTAGAAACAGCGACGCGAAGAACAGACCTCCCCGGAACCCCGAACCGAGCGATATCGCGGACGCCGCCGCCTTCAACGCCAGCAGAAGCAGCAACCCGCCCAGCGGCAGCGACGTCGTCAGCCCCATGCGCAGCGCCCCGTGTCCGGCGGACAGGATCGCCGGCGTCCGCAACGCCAGCGCGCCCAGCACCAGCCCGCCAATCGCCGGCCGCAGCCACACGGGCATGCGGCTGCGCGCGAACAGCTGCTCGGTGATCGTGACCGAATACATGATCGCCACCCCCACCAGCGCGCACACCACACCCAGCACCAGCACCGGCAGGAACTCTTCGGTGGCGAGGTCGCCGGGCAGGGCCACGCCGTAGCCCGGCTCGTCGCCCAGGAACATGCGCTGCACCATGACCGCGCTGATCGCGGCGGAGACGACAGGCGCGAGTGATCCCAGCGAATAGGTGCCGATCACCAGCTCGAAGGCGTAGAAAGCGCCGGTCAGCGGTGCGTTGAACGCGCTGGCGATCGCGCCGGCCGCCCCGCACCCCACCAGCAGCCGCAGATCCGCCCGGCGCACGCGGAAGATGCGGCCGATTTCGGGAGGCGACGGCCGCGCCGATCTGCGTGTAGCCCGCCTCCAACCCCACCGAAGCGCCGACGCCGTTGCTGAGCAGCGTTTGTGCCACCACCCCAAAGCTGTCGCCCAACGACATCTTGCCGCCGTACAGCGCGTTGGCCTCGATCGGATCGACCGTGCGCGCCGGCCGCCAACGCGCCAAGGCGGTCGCCAGCGCCCCCATGCACAAACCGCCGGCGGCCGGCACCAGCAGCGCCCGCCAGGCGGGCAGGGACAGTTGCGCCGATAGCCGCGCCCCCCGCGGCAGGTGATAGAGCATTTCGTGCGCGGTTTGACTTGCCTGGTTCATCGCGACCACAAGCAGGCCGGCGGCCCCGCCCAGCAGGGCGGCCAGCACGGTCAGCCAGATCTCGTCGCCGCGCACCAGCTCGCGCAGCATTTGCGGCGCCAGCCCGGCCACATCGACGAATGCGCGCCGGCGTCGCAGCGCGGTAGCCGGCGGCGTCTGTGTCTCCGGCAGGCTCGTGGACATGGCACGGTTCCGGCGGACATGGCTGCGTGCCTTGCCCTGACCCTGTGCTAGAGCATGGTCGGTTTGGTTGGAACCACCTCAGCCGACAAACATGCTCGGCTGCCCTGGACCGGGCGCGCAACCGGGCCGCAACCGTGCGCCGCGAAAGGTGTTCCGATCCATCATGCAGGCGCCAGCCCCTCCACCCCCGCCGACCGAGCCGCCCCAGTATCCGGACCCGGACGCGCCGGTGCCGGTCGAAGAACCGCCATCCCCCGCCCAGACGCCGGCCGACACACCCACTCCGCTGCAGGTGTGAAAATGGCAGCCGAACATGTGCCGGATCGCATGCGACAGGTGACCGTCTCAGGCGCTGGCGGCCCCGAGGTGCTGGGCGTGGGTGAAGCGCCAGTGCCGCGCCCCGGCCATGGCGAGGTGCTGATCCGCGTGCAGGCCGCCGGCGTGAACCGGCCTGACGTGGCGCAGCGGAACGGCGTCTATCCGCCACCGCCGGACGCCAGTCCCGTGCTGGGCCTGGAAGTGGCGGGTGAAATCGCGGCTATCGGGGGCGGCGTCGAGAGCGCCCGCCCAGGCGACCAGGTCTGCGCGCTGGTCAATGGTGGCGGCTATGCCGAGTATTGTGTCGCCCCCGCGGTGCAATGCCTGCCTTGGCCCGCCGGCTACGATGCGATCCGCGCCGCCGCCCTGCCCGAAACGTTTTTCACGGTGTGGGCCAACCTGTTCGCGCCCGACTTGCCCAGCGCCGGCCATCTGCGCGCCGGCCAGAGCGTGCTGATCCATGGCGGCAGCAGCGGCATCGGCACCACGGCCATCCAGCTCGCCCGCGCCTGGGGCGCCCGCGTCTTCGCCACCGCCGGGTCGCCGGAAAAATGCGCTGCGTGCGTGGGGCTGGGGGCCGAGGCGGCGATCGATTACCGGCAGGAAGATTTCGTCGAACGCATCCACGCGCTCACCGGCGGGCGCGGCGTGGATGTGGTGCTGGACATGGTCGCCGGGTCGTATCTCTCGCGCAACACGCACGTGCTGGCGAAAGATGGCCGCCTGATCGTCATCGCCGTGCAGGGCGGCACGCGCGACCCGGAGCTGGATATCCGCCTCGTCATGATGAAGCGCCTGGTCATCACCGGTTCCACCATGCGGCCACGCACCCGGGCCGAAAAAGGCGCTATCGCCGAGGCGTTGCGCGCGCAGGTATGGCCCAAGCTGGAGGCCGGCGCGTGCGCCCCGGTCATTCACGGCGTGTTCCCGCTGGACCGGGTGGCCGATGCGCACCGGCTGATGGAGAGCAGCGCGCATATAGGCAAAATCGTGCTGACGGTAGCCTAGCTCACGTTATGAGGCTGTACGCGACTGAGCAGGGGCAGGGACCGCCCGTGTGCCTGCTGCACGGGCTGTTCGGCCGCTCGCAGAATTTCGGCACGCTCGCCCGCACGTTGGCTGCGACGCATCGGGTGATCTCGTTAGACTTGCGTAACCACGGCGCCAGCCCGCACGCGGATGGCATGTCATACCCCGCCATGGCCGGCGACGTGCTGGAAACGCTGGCAGGGTTGGGCGCGCTGCCTGCCGCCGTTCTGGGCCATTCCATGGGTGGCAAGGTGGCGATGATGCTAGCCCTGACATCGCCGGATGCGGTCGAACGCCTGCTGGTGGCCGACATCGCGCCGGTCGCCTACGCGCACCACAATGCGGACGTGGCGCGCGCGATGACCAACCTGCCGCTTGTGCCCGGCCTGTCCAGGCGTGCGGCCGATGCGGCGCTGTCCGAAGCGGTGCCCGACCCGGCAGTGCGCGGTTTCCTGCTGCAGAACTTGGCCTGGGGCGACGTGCCGGCGTGGCGCATCGGCCTGCGCCACATCGCCGCGGGCATCGGCGACATCGAGGGATGGCCGGATCTGCCGGACGGCGCGCGCTACGACAGAAAGGTGTTGTTCGTGGCGGGCGGATTGTCGGACTACATCATGCCCGAGCACTGGGCCGGTATCACGGCACACTTCCCACGCGCGCGCATCGTGCACCTGGCCGGGGCAGGCCACTGGCTGCATGCAGACCAGCCTGCTATCTTTGCCGCTCTAGTCGACGGATTCCTTGGCGATTGAGGTGGAGGGTAAGGTGCATGGCGAAGGGGTCATTGGCCGTTGGACTGATCGCCGCCGCCGCGTGTGCGCAGGTGTTCCCCTCCAGTGCAGCGCCGCCGGCAGCGCGTACGCCTGCGCCGATCGTCTACTTCGACATTGCCGGTCCCGACGCCGCCAAGCAGGCTGATTTCTACCGGAAAGTCTTCGGCTGGACGTCAGGACCGGGCGGTGCCTTGTCGATAGCCATCTCCGGGCCGAAGCTGAACGGCACCCTGCGCACCGATCCCGCAGCCAAGGGCCTGTATATCGGCGTGCCGGACGTGACGGCGTCCTTGAAGGAGATTGCGGCCAACGGCGGCAAGATCCTGGCGCCGCGTTTCGAAGTGAAGGGCGTCGTCGTGCTCGGCCTGTTCGCCGACCCTGCCGGCAACAGCCTGGGCGTGGTCGAGCTCACGGCGGACGGCCGGGTCAAGGTGCCCTGATCCGCCCATAGCAAAGTAGTTTCGCTACGCCACCAGCGCGAGCGGATGGTCGCGCAGCTTCGTATCGCGGGTCAGAACGCTAAGCTGCTCTTCTTGAGCCTGCACGAGAAGCAGTTCGTCGAAGGGGTCCCTGTGGCCGAGGCGGATGGCCAGGGGCGTCGTTGCATGGCGGGCAGTCAGCGCCAGGAACTGCCACTGCATTTCTTCGGCAACCATGACGACGTCATAAGGTGACACCGGACCTTTCCGCGCGCCGGTCGCGTGCAGGCTGTCCCATTTCAGCCGGATCTCCCAGAGCGCCACAGCCGAGACCACGAGTTTGTCGGCTGTCGTGAGAAGGTCACGCTCTGCTTGGTGAAGCCGTTCCGGCAAGACGGCAGCCCAGATCAGGATGTGCGTATCGAGCAGCAGCCTCACGGATCCAGCCCGAGCACTTCGAGACTGTAGGCGGGATCGTCGAACTTCTCCGGCACCACCATCGTCAGCCCATCCAGCCCCAGCCGGCGCCTGACCTCGGCTGCCCTGGCAAAGTCCATCCCAAGACTCGATCGGGCCGGAACCATTTCGATGAATGGCTGGCCATGTTTGGTGACAACCACACGTTCGCCACGCGCGGCAGCCTGAGCGGCTTCTGCGAAACGGGCCTTTGCGTCTCTAATGGACAGCTGCACGGATCGTTCCCCACGGGTTCGCTTTGTTTCCGGAACGTAGGGAGTGAGGGTGACAGGAATGTGGTCGCGTTGCAACTACATCTATCCTGCGGTTTGCTGAGGCGGGGCGGACCGGTCCCGCCCTAGCCGTCACCGCCCGTCGCCGCTATGCCAAGCGCCCCACTGCTCCGAGCTTTTCCGATGGCCGGCCATAGCCACGCAAAGAACATCATGCATCGCAAGGGCGCGCAGGACGCGCGACGCGCCCGGCAGTTCGCCAAACTGTTGCGTGAGATCGCGGTCGCCGCCCGCCAGGGCCTGCCCGACCCGGCCGCCAATGCGCGCCTGCGGGCGGCCGTCACCACCGCCTACAAACAGAATATGACCCGCGACACGGTGGAGCGCGCCATCAAGAAGGCGTCGGGTGCCGCCGGCGGTGAGGATTTCGCCGAGGTTCGTTACGAGGGCTACGGCCCCTCGGGCGTGGCCGTCATTGTCGAAGCGCTGACCGACAACCGCAACCGCACCGCGTCGGACGTGCGCTCGGCCTTCAACAAATATGGCGGGGCGCTTGGCGAGACGAATTCCGTCAGTTTCATGTTCAGCCGGCTCGGCGCAGTCACCTACAGGGCAGGCGCCGCCACACCGGATGCCATGCTGGAGGCGGCCATCGATGCCGGTGCCGACGACGTGGTCAGCAACGAGGACGGCCACGAGGTGGTGTGCGCCCCGGACAACCTGTTCGCCGTGCGCGACGCCTTGGAACAGCGTTTCGGCGCGCCGGAGGAGGCGAAATTCGACTGGCGCCCAAGCACGGTGGTCACGCTCGACGAGGAGCGTGCCGCATCCGTGCTGAAACTGATCGATGCGCTGGAGGAAAACGACGACGTGCAAACGGTGTTCGCCAATTACGACATTCCGGACGAAGTTCTCGCCCGCATCGCCGGCTAGGCGTCAGTGGCGCGATTGCTCGGTCTCGATCCCGGTCTGCGCTACACCGGTTGGGGCGTGATCGAGAGCGACGGCAACCGACTGCGCCACATCGACTGCGGGGTGATCGCCACAGACGGGGACGCAGCGGTGCCCGACCGGCTGCGCACGCTTTACAGCAGCCTGACCGACCTGATCGCGCTGCACCGCCCGGACGAGGCGGCGGTCGAAGAAACCTACGTCAACCGCAATGGCGCCGCGACCCTGAAGCTGGGATATGCGCGCGGCGTGTGCCTGCTGGCGCCATCCCTGGCCGGCCTGAACGTGGCCGAGTACGGGGCGAAAATGGTCAAACGCGCGGTGGTCGGCAACGGCAACGCCGAGAAAGCACAAGTCGCCCACATGGTCGCCCGCCTGCTCCCCGGCGCCGTGCTGCGCCGGGCGGACGCCTCCGACGCGTTGGCGGTCGCCATCTGCCACGCGCACCACCGGTCCACGCAGCTTGCCATCGCGCGCACCGTGCCAGCATGATCGCGCTGCTGACCGGCCGGGTGGACAGTCTCGACAGCGGGAGCTGCATCATCGACGTGGGCGGCGTCGGCTACCTGGTCCAGGCCAGCACGCGCACCCTGTCCGCGCTGCCCACCCCGCCCGCCCAGGCGCGCGTGCTGATCGAGACGGTGGTCCGCGAAGACGCGATCCTGCTGTACGGTTTTGCCGACCCCGCCGAGCGCGACTGGTTTCGCCTGCTGACCACCGTGCAGGGGGTGGGCGCCAAGGTGGCCCTGGCCGTGCTCTCCGCCCTGTCTCCACGCGAGCTGATCGGGGCCATCGCCACGGGCGACCGGGCCAGCCTGACCCGCGTGTCCGGGGTAGGGCCGAAACTGGCGGTGCGTCTGCTGACCGAACTGCGGGACAGGGCAGGGGCCATGCCGTCCGGCGCGGGCCTGCCGATGCAGGCCGACACGGCTGGAAGCCTGGCCGGCGACGCTTTGTCCGCGCTGGCCAATCTCGGCTACCGCCGGCAGGAGGCGCAGCCGGCCATCGAACGCGTGCTCGAAACCCTGGGTCCGGACGCCGCCCTGGACCTCGTGATCCGAGACTCGCTGCGCGAGCTGGCCAGAGCGAGGTAGATATCGATCTACAAAGGCGGCTTTTACGCCTGGCCTGTCCTGCCGGCGCGGTTTCCGCATCGTTTTCTTAGGCCGGTCCGCTCAGCTTGGCATGACCATGAAGCAGATGTCGCGCGCGCTCACCCACAATGTTGTCGCCGGTTACGGGCCGGAGTTCCTCCGCCACATTCTCCTGGCGGTCGTGGCCCTCCTGCTCGCCATGCCCATACGCCACGCTCAACAAGCTCTGATACGGCTGGCGCATGGCGGCCCGGCTCGGCCCGCCATGGCTCGGCTCTGGCCGACCCGCCTGCCCGCTCCCGCCGATCTGCTCCGCGAGAGCATGGTCCGTCCGCAATGGCTCACGGATCAAGTTCTAGCTCATTGTCTTGGCGCTCATCTTTATCCGACCGAACGATTCCGTTCGATCGGATGATGCCCTAGTGGCCAGCCGGCTGTCCGCCTTGCGCGCCGGTGCCATGCGCCTGGACGCCACGTCACGTCTGCATCTGCGCATTCTGGCCACGCACTTGACCATCATCCTGGTTTTTGCATTGCCCATATTGCTGCTCGACGCCTCGTGGCACGGCCTTCTGGCGCGGCTGGCGGCCAGCTTGCGCCTGGCTGCCGCCAGCCTGGCGTTCATGGCGCTTGTCGCCCGTCATCCTTGGCCACGCCGAAGCTTTTGCCTGTGGGACGAGGTGACCGTCCTGTGCGCGCTGGCGCTGCTGTGCGCGCTCGTGTTGCCGGCGGCGCGTGTTGCCGAGGTGCAGGACGCTTCCCATGTCAGCGCCCCACCGTGAAGGAACACCCGATGCCAGCACCGAAAACCATACTTTTAGCCGGCGCCAATCGCGGTCTGGGCCTGGGGCTGGTTCGCGAATACCTGGGACGGGGCTGGCACGTTGTGGCCACCGCGCGCGATCCCGCCGCCGCGAGCGAGCTGGCCACGCTGGCACAGGCGCATGGTGACGCGCTTACGGTCGAGCGGCTGGACGTCGCTGACCCTGCCTCGGTCAGGGCCCTCGCCAGCCGCTTCAGCGGGCGCGCGCTGGACGTGCTGTTCGTGGTGGCCGGCATGAACGGCCATGCCGGAAAGCCGATTCACGAGGTGCCCCAGGCCGACATCGCCCGCGAGTTCCTGGTCAACTCCAGCAGCCCGGTCGCCCTGGCCGAGGCATTGGAATCCGCGCTGGCGCCCCATGCGGCGGTCGCTTTCATGACGTCCACCCTGGGCAGCATCGCCGGTAACACGTCAGGCGGCTACGAGCTCTACCGCGGCACCAAGGCGGCGCTGAACATGTTTGCGGCGTCCTACGCGCTGCGCCATGCCGGCCGGCCTGTGCTGCTGCTGCACCCCGGCTGGGTGCGCACCGACATGGGCGGCCCGAGCGCGCCGCTGGATGTAGAGACGAGCGTCAAGGGGCTGGCCCAGGTGATCGAGCAGCATGCGAACCGCGCCGGCGTGGCGTATCTGGATTACCAGGGCAAGACGCTCCCCTGGTGATGGGCTGCATAACAGCCCATCCTACGGGTTCTTAACCCCCGCCACCAAGGGCCGCCTGCTAGCACCCGGACGTGGCCGGCTCCCGATCCCTTTCCGAACCTGACGAGTTCGCGCGCCCTCTCGCCGGAGCGTGCATTCGAAGATTTTGCCGAAGCCAGCCTTCGCCCGCAAAGCCTGCGCGAATTCGTCGGCCAGCGCGCCAGCCGCGAAAACCTGTCCGTGTTCATCGAGGCGGCACGGGCGCGCGCCGAGGCGCTGGACCACGTGCTGCTCCATGGCCCGCCCGGCCTGGGAAAAACCACGCTGGCGCAGATCGTGGCGCGCGAGCTCGGCGTGGGGTTCCGCGCCACCTCCGGCCCGGTCATCCAGCGCGCCGGCGACCTGGCCGCCATCCTGACCAACCTGCAAGCCCGTGACGTGCTGTTCATCGACGAGATCCACCGCCTGCAGCCGGCTATTGAGGAGATCCTCTATCCGGCGATGGAGGATTTCCAGCTCGACCTGATCATCGGCGAAGGCCCGGCCGCCCGCTCGGTGCGCATCGACCTGCAACCTTTCACCCTGGTCGGCGCCACTACGCGCGCAGGGCTGCTCGCCACTCCGCTGCGCGACCGCTTCGGAATCCCGCTCCGCCTGGTTTTTTATACCCCCGAAGAACTCACCCTGATCGTCGCCCGCGGCGCTGAAAAACTCGCCTTCGACCTGACCGGTGACGGCGCCCGCGAGATCGCCCGACGTTCGCGCGGCACCCCGCGGATCGCCGGCCGGCTGCTGCGCCGCGTGCGCGACTTCGCCCTCGTCTCTGGCCAGAAAACCGTCGATCGCGACACCGCGGACGCCGCCTTGCTGCGTCTGGAGGTCGATGCGCTGGGACTGGATGCGATGGACCGCCGCTACCTGCGCCGCATGGCCGAGCATCATGGCGGCGGCCCGGTCGGCGTCGAAACGCTGGCGGCCGCCCTGGCCGAGGCGCGCGACACGCTGGAGGACGTGGTCGAACCCTACCTCATCCAGGAAGGCCTGATGTTGCGCACCAGCCGCGGCCGCATGCTGGGCGAATCCGGCTGGCGTCACCTGGGTCTCAGACCTCCCGCGGGACCGCAGGACCTGCTTCTGTGAATTACACTTACGTCACCCGCGTGTACTACGCGGACACTGATGCGGGCGGCGTCGTGCATCACGCGACCTATCTGGCCATGGCCGAACGGGCACGGACGGAGGCGCTGCGCGACGCCGGCCTGCCGCACGAGGCGATGCGGAAAGATCATGACTGCATCTTCATGGTACGGCGCGCCGATCTGGAGTATCTGCGCCCGGCCCGGCTGGACGACATGCTGACCATCACCACGCATAAAACGGCCGAATCGGCCGCCACCATCACCCTGCTCCAGGCGTTCGCGCTTGCCGACGGAGCGTGCGCGGTGCGGGCGGAAATACAACTCGCCTGCGTCCGCGCCAGCACGGGCCGGGCTGCCCGAATCCCCGCGCCGTGGCGCCACCTTCTCACCTAAGGATTTTTCTGCGTTGGACCCAGCCGTCACCGCCACGACCCTGCCCGCCCCAGGCGGCGACCTGTCGTTGTTCAACCTGTTCCTGCAGGCCGACATCGTCGTCAAACTGGTCATGCTGCTGCTGCTGTTCGCCAGCATCTGGGTGTGGGCGATCGTCTTCGAAAAGGTCACTGCGCTGCGCCGGGTGAACCGCCTGGCCACCGCGTTCGAGGACCGTTTTTGGTGCGGCGGCAGCCTCGAGGACCTCTACGACCAGGAAGGCGCGCGTCCTTTGCACCCCATCGCCGCCGTGTTCGGCGCCGCCATGGGCGAATGGCGACGCAGCAGCCGCGTCGCCGGCGCCGACATGGCCCGCGGCAGCGTGCGCGACCGGATCGACCGCGCCATGAACGTGACGGTCACGCGCGAGATGGAGCGGCTGGAGCGATGGATGGTGTTCCTGGCGTCCGTCGGCTCGATCGGCCCGTTCATCGGCCTGTTCGGCACCGTGTGGGGCATCATGCATAGCTTTTCCGCCATCGCCGCCATGCACAACACCAATCTGTCCGTGGTCGCCCCAGGCATCGCCGAAGCGCTGTTCGCCACCGCCATCGGCCTGGCGGCTGCCATCCCCGCCGTGCTCGCCTACAACCAGATTTCCACGGCCCTCTCCCGTTTCGCCTCTCGGCTTGAGGGTTTCGGCGTGGAGTTCGGCGCCATTCTCAGCCGCCAAAGCGAGGAGCGCGTCTGATGGCCGGCGGTCTGATGGGCGCGCGCGGGCGCGGCCGGGCAGGGCGCTACCGCTCGATGGCCGAGATCAACGTCACCCCGCTGGTGGACGTCATGCTGGTGCTTTTGATCGTGTTCATGGTGACGGCGCCGATGCTGACCTCGGGCGTCAACGTCGACCTGCCCAAAACCAACGCACAACCGCTGACCGCGGACGCCACCCCGCTGACGGTGACCATTTCGGCCGATGGCCAGATCCATTTCGGCGACGAGGCAGTGCTGCCCGGCGATCTGGTCGCGCGCCTGCAGGCTGCCGCCAACAACGACCCGGCGCGGCGCATTTTTGTCCGCGGCGACAGGTCGATCCCCTACGGCCAGGTGATGCAGGTGATGGCGACCATAGCGGGCGGCGGTTTCACCAAAGTGGCGCTGCTGGCCGAGCAGACCCAGAAATAGTTTCGGCGCGCATTGGACACCCACCACCCAGCTTTCGTGAAGACGCGGACCGCCCAATCCACGCGGCTGCGCATCTCCGCGCCCCCCGGCATGGGGCGTTCCGCCGGCTATCTCGGCCGGGTTGCACATCTTCATCCTGCTCGCGCTGATCGTGGTGATTCCCGCGCCGCTGCCCCCTCCGCCGCCGCCCGACGATGCCGTGGAGGTCGAGTTCGAGGGCAAGGCCGACTCGGCGCAAAAATCCGACCGCACCGGCCATGTGGCCGCGCCGACCGAGGCGGACCATCCGGCCGACGACAATCCGGCGGAGAAAGAGCCCACCAAACAGCCGATCGAAAAGCCGCCTCCGCCGCCACCTCCGCCTCCGCCTCCGCCGACCCCCGCGCCGGTGGAGTCAAAGTGATCGACACGGCGAGGCTGGCGCCGCCGCCGCCGTCCGAGCGCGCGGAAGCGCTGAAGCCGCCGCCGCCGATGAAGGTCGTGGCGACCAAGCCCCCGCCCGTGCCGATGCAGGCGCCGGTCCCGCCAAAACCGCCGGAGAAGAATCCGGTCGAGAAGACCAAGCCGCTGGATACAGTGCGCCACCAGCAGAACCCGACCAAGAACCCGGTGCCCGATACCAAGAGCCTGATGAACACGCTCGACAAGCTGCTGGCCGACCAGAAGCAGGACCGGCCGCCGACCCATGTCTACAATCCGTCACGCGGCGGCGCGCATGACGCGGGCGGGCAGAAGCACGGCAATCTGACCGGCGCGCTCAGCGAGGGCCAGCGCAAGACGATCGGTGATTCCGTACGGAGTTGTTATTCGGAGGACACGGCGGCGAAAGACTATGCGTCGTTCTATGTCGAGATGCAGGTGATGGTCGATGAGGCGGCGAGGCTCGTCTAGCGAAGCTACCGGACCCTTCCAGGCGCACGCGAACGGCGACCCGCATATTCCGTGCCTTCGCCGAACGCGCGATGCACGCGGTGCTGGAGCCCGGAATGTGCGAAATTGCCCCTACCTCCCAACCTGCTCGGCCACCCGGGCGCGGTAATTCAAGTTCGGATTCAGACCATGACGGAGACTGCCCTATGATCGGCCACCGGATTACAGCGGCGAGATGCCCTGCGCCGGCGCGGTTTTCTGGCCGCGATCGGCCCTGCTGACCGCCGCCCCGGTCTGGCGCAATCCGCAAGCCGCCGGGGGGCTGCGGCGAACGAGCCGATCATCGACGTGCCGGGCGCGCAGCGTAACCCGATTCCCATCGCCATCACCGGCCTGTCGGGCGGCTGCTGGCGGAGTCGACATAGGCGGCGTGGTCAATGCGGACCTGGAGCGCTGCGGCCTGTTCCGCCCCATGGGCCAGGGCTTTGCCGCCGATGCGGGCGGCGCGCCCAATTTCCAGACCTGGAAATGGGTCGGCGCCCACGCGCTGGTCACCGGCCAGGTGACCGGCACAGACCCGTTGCGCGTCGAGTTCCGGCTGTGGGACGTGCTGCAAGGCCCTCAGATCCAGGGCACGGCCTATACGACCTCGGCGGCCAATTGGCGGCGCATCGCGCACATCATCGCCGACGTCATCTACGAACGGCTGGTCGGCGAAAAAGGCTATTTCGACACGCGCATCGTCTATGTGGCGGCGACGGGCCGCCGAGGCAGTCAGACCAAGCGGCTGGCCATCATGGACCAGGACAGCGCCAATAACCGCATCCTGACCGACGGCTCGTGGCTGGTGCTGACGCCGCGCTTCAACCCGGCACGCGACCAGATCGCCTTCATGAGCTACGCCAATAATCGTCCGCGCGTGTATCTGTTCGACCTCGCAGCGGCCGGCAGACCACGCTTCGGCGAGTTCGAGGGCATGAGCTTCGCGCCGCGCTTCTCGCCGGATGGCCGCAGCTGCATCCTGTCGGTCACGCGCGGTGGCGGCTCGGACATCTTCGTGGTCGATGCCGCCAGCCACGCGGCGCACCGGCTGACCAGCTCCGGCAGCATCGACACCAGCCCCTGCTACAGCCCCGATGGCAGCCAGATCGTGTTCAACTCCGATCGTGGCGGCGACCAGCAGCTCTATGTCATGGGCGCCGGCGGCGGCGGCGCGCGGCGGATCAGCTTCGGCCATGGACGCTATGCGACGCCGGTGTGGTCGCCGCGCGGCGACCTGATCGCGTTCACCCGCCTGTCTGGCGGCACCTTCGCCATCGGCGTCGATGTCGCCGGACGGCTCCGGCGAGCGCATCCTGTCGGAAAGCTTCTCGGTGGAAGGCCCGACCTTTGCGCCGAACGGCCGGGTGCTGATGTTCTGCCGCGAGACCGCCGGCCCGCGATTCGAGCGGCAGCGGCTATTCGTCGCGCCTGGTGTCGATCGACATCACCGGCTTCAACGAACGCCAGGTGCCCACGCCTACGGATGCATCCGATCCTGCCTGGTCGCCACTGAATGCGTAGGCGGTCGTCGCTTTCGGTCCTTGGAGATGACAAGCATTTGGCGTAATCTTCCCTGGCGACTGAGAGCTGACTGCTGAAAGCTGGTCAACTTGACCGACTCAGAAATGTCAGCGTATTTCCGCCGCACCGCGGCAACGATTTGAGTGGGCGGGTCGTTACTGGCGTGGTCAACCGACGCATCCGACGACAGGAATCGACTTGTCATGAACATAAAGTATCTCGGCGCAGTTGCCGCCATCGCCTTGCTGGCCGCCTGCTCGCATAATCCGCCCGCCAATACCGGCGCCAATGCCGGCAATGGTGGTGGGGCCATGTCGTCCCAGAGCGGTGTGGTGCCGGGCAGCCAGGAGGATCTGGTGGCGAACGTGGGCGACCGCGTCTTCTATGAACTCAACTCCTCCACCCTGACCGATGCCGGCCAGGCGACACTGGACAAGCAGGCCGCCTGGCTCGCCAAGTATCCGAATGTCAGCGTCCAGATCGCCGGCAATTGCGATGACCGTGGAACGGAAGAGTTCAACCTGGCGCTGGGCCAGCGCCGCGCCAACGCCGCCAAGGATTACCTGGCCGCCAAGGGCGTGTCCGCCAGCCGCATGACCACGATCAGCTACGGCAAGGACCGCCCGACAGCACTTGGGCGATGACGAGCAGGCTTGGTCGCAGAACCGCAACGCGATCACCTCGGTCAAGTCCGGCGCCGGCGTCTGAGGTCCGCCCGCCGGGCCACGGGCTCGGCGACGCGTTTTCGGCGTGATGCGCATTTCCCGCGATCGCGGGAACCTGGGACGGGGGCGAAAGCCCCCCGGACTTTTCTGTTCGGCCGACTCCTCAGACAGGTATCGCGTGTCGCTTTTGTCACTCGTCTGCGCCGGACGGGCGCTGTACGCAGACCCGTTGCCGTATACCGCCGGAGCGCCCATGCCGTCCCGCCATCACCTGATTGCCGCTGGCCTGATTGTCTGCGCGCTGCACCGGCCGGCCTGGTCGCAGGTGGAGACGCGCGAGGGTATCGCGCTGCAGAACCAGATCGCCGAGTTGCGCCAGGAACTGCAGATGATGCAGCAGGCACAGCAGGGCGCCGGTCCCGGACCGCAGGGCTACGCGCCGCCTCCTGCCTACCAGCCGTCACCGGATGCCGCGGCAGGCGGCGGCGATACCGCGGCCCAGCTCGTCGTGCGCGTCACGGCGTTGGAGGAGCAGAACCGAACGTTGCAGGGGCGAGTGGACGATCTGTCGAACCAGCTTCAGCGCCAGCATGACGAGCTGACCAAGCAGATCGGTGATCTCTCTTTCAAGCTCGGTCAGGGTGGGGCGTCGTCCACCGACACGGGCGGCACCGCGCCGCCGCCGATCAGCCCGGCGATGACCGCACCTGCCCGACCTGCCGCTGCCGCCGCCCGCGCGTCGCACGCCTGAGCTCGCCTTGCGCGAGGGCAATGCGGCCCTGGCGCGAAGGGATTACGCCGGTGCCGCAGCCGCGGCACGCGAGGCGCTGTCCGGCGGCCATGGGGCCACGGCCGCGAGCGCGCAGTTCCTGCTGGCGCGCGCCGAGGGCGGACAGCGGGAATACAAGCAGTCGGCCGCCGATTTCTACCAGGCCTAAGCGCACAACCCGCGCGCGCCCGCCGCACCGGTCGCCTTGCTGGGCGTTGCCAATTCGCTGATCGCAATGGGCGACAACCACGATGCATGCCAGGCACTGGCGAAGCTGCAAGCCGAATTCCCGGGTGCGGCGAGCGTGAAGGCCGGTGCCGCCGGCGCCCGCAAGCGCGCCGCCTGCGGACACTGAGCGGCGGTTGGCGTCAACCGCCGGCACTGACCGGCGAATGGTTCGAGCATGTCATGGCCGGGCTGGGGCCCTGGCCCGCGGATCGCCGTGTGGCGGTCGCGGTCAGCGGTGGCGCGGACAGCCTGTGCCTCGCCTGGCTGGCCGCGCGCTGGGGCAGGCCGCTGGGGCTGATCGTCGATCATGGATTGCGGATGGAGTCGGCGGCCGAGGCCGCGATGGCGCGCGATCGCCTGGCGGGCTTCGGCGTGGTCAGCCAGGTGCTCACCTTGCGCGTCCCCCACGGCCCAGGACTGGCGGCCAGGGCACGTGCGGCGCGCTATGGCGCGCTCGCGCAGGCAGTGGCGGAACTGGGGCTGAGCGACCTGCTTGTCGGCCATCACGCGGGCGACCAGGCCGAGACGGTGCTCATGCGCGCGGCGCGGTCCAGCGGGCCGCTGGGTCTGTCGGGCATGTCGGCGATCGTGGAGGGGCCGAGGCTGCGGCTGGTGCGCCCATTGCTCGCCACGCCGCCGGACCTGCTCAGGGCGTTGCTCCGCGCGCACCGGATCGCCTGGACGGAAGACCCGAGCAACGCCGACCCGGGCGCCACGCGCACCGGTCTGCGCGCCCGTCTGGCCGACGCGGCACTGCGTGGTGAGGTCGATGCCCGTATCGCCAGGCACGGCGCGGCCAGGGCCATCGCCGGGCAGGAGGTGGCCCGCATCCTGGCGCGGCGTGCCGCCATTTTCCCGGAAGGCTACGCGTTGCTCGACCCTGGCCCTATCGAGCCTGATGCGCTGGCGGCGCTGGTGCGTGCGCTGACCGGGTCCGCCTATCCTGCCCCGACCGCCGCGCTGGCCCGCATGGCGGCCGACCCCAGGCCGGGCACGCTGGGCGGCCTGCGCCTGACGAGTGCCGGGCGATTGGGGCCCGGGCTGCTCCTGGTGCGTGAGGCAGGCGCGATGCGACCGCCGGTACCGGCTATCCACGGCACGCTGTGGGACCGGCGTTTTCACCTCGATGCGCCCGACGGATTGCCACATGGCGCCGAACTGGGGCCACTGGGCCGCGACGCTCGGCTTGTTCGTGGCCGCACAAGCCTGCCGGCTTCCGTGCTCGCCACCCTGCCGGCATTGCGCGCCAGCCTGCCGGGCGGCGGGCGGGCGCTGGCAGTTCCGCATCTCGCGTATTTTGACGGATGGACAAACCGGTCCGTTCGGCTGACTTTCTCCCCGTCCAGCCCTGCGGCCGGCGCACCGTTCTGTGTCCTGGCCTCGGGGGATGCGGAAAGGCCCGTGCCCCCCCATGTCCTGGATGAAGACACGGCACGATGGTCCGGTTAAGGACCGCGGGCGGGCCGGGTGGACGAGACTGTGGCAAGCCGGTGGCTTGCCGCGCAGATTGGCTGCAAATCGCGATGTGTGCTTGGGACGTGGATGTAAATGAGCAATTTCGGCCGTAACCTGGCCTTGTGGGTCATCATCGCGCTTCTGCTGGTGGTGCTGTTCAACCTGTTCCAGCCGGGCACCGGCCAACATGGCGCCACCGCCATGGCGTATTCCGATTTCATTTCGGAAGTGAATAGCGGACACGTGCGCGACGTGACCATTCAGGGTCATACGGTTACGGGACAAACCACCGACAACCACGCCTTTCAAACCTACGCGCCGGAAGATCCCAATCTGTTCCAGCGCCTGACCGATCGCGGCGTGCGCGTGGTGGCGCGGGCCGATGATGACGGCATGAACCCGATGCTGCGCACATTGCTGAGCTGGTTCCCGATGCTGCTGCTGATCGGCGTGTGGGTGTTCTTCATGCGCCAGATGCAGTCGGGCGGCGGCCGCGCCATGGGCTTCGGCAAGAGCCGGGCGCGCATGCTGACCGAAAAGCAGGGCCGCATCACCTTCGAGGACGTGGCCGGTATCGACGAGGCCAAGAGCGAGCTGCAGGAGATCGTCGAGTTCCTGAAGGATCCGCAGAAGTTCCAGCGTCTGGGCGGCAAGATCCCCAAGGGCGTGCTGCTCGTGGGCCCCCCTGGCACCGGCAAGACGCTGCTGGCGCGCGCCATCGCCGGCGAGGCCAACGTGCCGTTCTTCACCATCTCCGGCTCGGACTTCGTCGAGATGTTCGTGGGCGTGGGCGCCAGCCGCGTGCGCGACATGTTCGAGCAGGGCAAGAAGAACGCTCCCTGCATCATCTTCATCGACGAGATCGACGCCGTCGGCCGGCATCGCGGCGCCGGCCTGGGCGGCGGCAACGACGAGCGCGAGCAGACTCTCAACCAGATGCTGGTCGAGATGGACGGTTTCGAGAGCAACGAGGGCGTCATCCTGATCGCGGCCACCAACCGGCCGGACGTGCTGGACCCCGCTTTGCTGCGTCCCGGCCGGTTCGACCGCCAGGTGGTGGTGCCCAACCCGGACGTGCTCGGCCGCGAGAAGATTCTCCGCGTGCACATGCGCAAGGTGCCGTTGGCGAGCGACGTCGATCCCAAGACCATCGCGCGCGGCACGCCCGGCTTCTCGGGCGCCGACCTCGCCAATCTGGTCAACGAGGCGGCATTGCTGGCGGCTCGCCTGTCAAAGCGGGTGGTCGCCATGGCCGAGTTCGAATTCGCCAAGGACAAGGTGATGATGGGCGCAGAACGCCGCTCGCTGGTGATGAGCGACTCGGAGAAGGAGATGACCGCGTTCCACGAGGCCGGCCACGCCATCTGCTCGATCTACGAGCCGGAATGCGACCCGATCCACAAGGCCACCATCATCCCGCGCGGCCGTGCGCTGGGCATGGTGATGAGCTTGCCGGAAGGCGACCGCTATTCCACCAGCAAGGCCAAGATGGTGGCCCAACTTGCCATGGCGATGGGCGGACGCGTCGCCGAGGAACTGACCTTCGGCGCCGACAAGGTCAGCAACGGCGCGTCCGGCGACATCAAGATGGCGACCGACATGGCCCGCCGTATGGTGACCGAATGGGGCATGAGCGAGAGCCTGGGCATGATCGCTTACGGCGACAACAGCCAGGAGCTGTTCCTCGGCCACTCGGTGCAGCAGAACAAGAGCGTGTCCGAGCACACGGCACAGCGCATCGATGTCGAGATCAAGCAGATCATCGACACCGCCTATGCGAAGTCGAAGTCCATTTTGACCGAGCACCAGGACGAGCTGAACCGCCTGGCGCGCGGCTTGCTGGAGTACGAGACGCTGTCGGGCGAGGAGATACGCACCGTGCTGCGCGGCGACCCGGTGATCCGCCGCGTGGTGGACGAACCGGCACCCGAGCAGCGCCGCGCCAGCGTGCCGACCACCAGCAGCAAGCCGTCCTCCTCGATGCCGCCCGGCATGGACCCGGCGCCGCAGCCGGGCTGATCGTTGAAAGCCCTCTCCTGCTCGGGAGAGGGTTTTTGGATCGGTCAGAGCCATCCGCACGCCCCGGATCATGGCGATCCTGAACGTCACGCCGGACAGTTTCTCCGACGGTGGCGCACATGCCGATCCGGTGGCGGCCGGCTTGGCGATGTTGGAGGCCGGGGCCGACATCATCGACGTGGGCGGTGAAAGCACCCGGCCCGGCGCCGACCCTGTGGCACACGACGAAGAACAGCGGCGCATCCTGCCCACGGTGGCCGCCCTGGCCCGTGCGGGCGCGGTCGTCTCGGTCGACACGCGTCATGCCGCCACCATGCGCGCCGCACTCGATGCCGGCGCGGCCATCATCAACGACGTGTCCGGCCTGCGCCACGACCCCGCCTCGGCCGGCATTCTGGCCCCCGCCGGTTGCGGCGTGGTGCTGATGCACATGCGCGGCACGCCGCAGACCATGGCCCTGGCATGCAACGTATGCCGATGTGGTGGCCGAGGTACGCACCGAACTGGCCGAGCGGGTCTCCCATGCCGAGGCGGCCGGCATTGCCCGCGCGAGGATCACCATCGACCCCGGCTTCGGTTTTGCGAAGACGCCCGGGCAAAGCCTGGCCCTGCTGCACGGTCTGTCCGGCCTGGCCGCACTGGGCCTGCCGATCCTGGCCGGCGTGTCCCGCAAACGCTTCGTCGGTGTGTTCAGCGGAGAACAGAATGCCGCGCACCGCCTGCCGGGGTCGCTCGCGGCCGCGCTGTTCGCCTGGCAGCAGGGTGCATCCATCTTGCGCGTGCACGACGTTATCGAAACGGTGCAGGCGGTCCGTATGTGGCAGGCGCTGATGAGTGAGGATAGAATGATGACGTCGCAAGAATCCGGAACGAGGGCATGACGCGCAAACTCTTCGGCACAGACGGCATACGCGGCCGCGCCAACTCGCCGGCCATGAGTCCCGAGACGGCACTGCGCGTGGGCCTGGCCGCCGGGCTGCAATTCGTCCGCGGCGACCACCGCCACAAGGTGATCATCGGCAAGGACACCCGCCTGTCCGGCTATATGCTGGAGCCCGCCCTTGTCGCGGGGTTTACGAGTGCCGGGATGGACGTGCTGCTGGTCGGCCCACTGCCCACGCCCGCCATCGCCATGCTCACGCGCAGCATGCGCGCCGACCTCGGCGTCATGATCTCCGCCAGCCATAACCCCTACGAGGACAACGGCATAAAGCTGTTCGGCCCGGACGGCTTCAAGCTGTCGGACGAGACCGAAGCGGCCATCGAACGCCTGATGGACACCGACCTGCAGGCCAGCCTGGCCGCCCCACAAAAACTAGGCCGTGCCCGCCGCATGGAGGACGCTGCCGGCCGCTACATAGAAAACGCCAAGGCCAGCTTCCCGCGGAAACTCACGTTGGATGGGCTGAAGATTGTCGTGGACTGCGCGCATGGCGCGGCCTATCGCGTGGCGCCCACGGTATTGGCCGAACTCGGCGCCGACGTGGTGCCGGTCGGCGTCAGCCCCGACGGTTTCAACATCAATCGCGATTGCGGGTCCATGCACCCGGACGCGCTGTGCCGCGAAGTGCTGGCCCACGGCGCCGACCTCGGCATGGCGCTGGACGGGGATGCGGACCGTGTTCTGCTGGCCGACGAGCGCGGCCATCTGATCGACGGCGATCAGGTACTGGCCCTGATCGCGCAAAGCTGGTCGCGCGACGGAAGGCTGCGCGGCGGCGGCATCGTGGCGACAGTCATGTCGAACCTGGGATTGGAACGCTTTCCTGGTCGATCAGGGCCTTGGGCTGGAGCGCACGGCGGTCGGCGACCGCTACGTGGTCGAGCGTATGCGCGAGACCGGCATCAACCTGGGCGGCGAGCAGTCCGGCCATATGATCCTGTCCGATTTCGCCACCACCGGGGACGGGCTGATCGCGGCCCTGCAGGTGCTGGCCACGATCATGGCCGAGGGCCGGCCAGCCAGCGACGTATGCCGGCGGTTTTCCCCATTGCCGCAATTGCTGCGCAACGTGCGTTTCTCGGGCGGTGCGCCGCTGGCCGACCCTCGCGTGATCGAAGCGGCCCGGGGCGTGGAAGCGCGGCTTGTGGGCACCGGTCGCCTGCTGCTGCGCCCCAGCGGCACGGAGCGGCTGATCCGTGTCATGGCGGAGGGGGAGGATGAAGCGCTGGTGGCCTCCGTCGTCGCCGAGCTGTGCGCGATCATCGAACAGGTATCCGTTCCGGCCGCCTTGGCTGCGGATTGAGCCTGGCGGGGCCGCTGGGCCGGGTGCTGGTGGTCGCCGGTTCCGACTCGGGCGGCGGGGCCGGTATCCAGGCCGACATCAAAACCATCATGGCACTGGGCGGCTACGCCTGCACGGCCATGACCGCGTTGACGGCACAGGACACACGTGGCGTGCACGGCACGCATCCCGTACCGCCCGCCTTCGTGCGAGCGCAGATAGCCTGCGTTCTGGAAGATATCGGCGCGGATGCCGTGAAGACCGGCATGCTGGCCAACGCTGACATCGTCGCGGAAGTGGCCACTATTCTGGCCGTGCACCCCGGCCTGCCATTCGTGCTGGACCCGGTCATGGTGGCGAAGGGGGGTGCCAGCTTGCTCGACCGGGACGCGGTGGACGCCGTGCGTGAGCGATTGATGCCGCGGGCGAGCCTGGTCACCCCGAACGTGCCCGAGGCGGAGGCGCTGACAGGGCGCCGGATCGTGTCGGTCGACGACCTTGAGCCGGCCGCGCGTGCGCTGCTCGCCATGGGGCCGCGCGCCGTCCTCCTCAAAGGTGGCCACCTGGACGGCGAGCACGTCACCGATCTGCTGGTGACCGCCGGCAGTGTCCAGCGGTTCGTCGCGCCGCGCGCGAACACGCGGCATACACACGGTACCGGCTGCACGCTGGCCAGCGGCGTGGCGGCAGGGCTCGCGCTGGGAAAAGACCTGCCCGATGCGGTGGCCCACGCCCACGCCTATGTGCAACGCGCCATAGAAGCCGCCCCGGGCTTGGGCGGGGGGCACGGTCCGCTCGGCCACGGCGCGGCCTGGCAGCACGGAGATTCTCGCTAGATGCAGCTCGAATACTGGGTCGTCGACGCCTTCACCGACCGCGTCTTCGCGGGCAACCCGGCGGCCGTGGTGCTGCCGGCTGCCCCTCTGCCGGACTCGCTGATGCAGTCCATCGCCGCCGAGAACAATCTGAGCGAGACGGCCTTCGCCGTGCCGGAGCAGGATGGCTTCCGCCTGCGCTGGTTCACCCCGACGGTCGAGGTGGATTTGTGCGGCCACGCGACGCTCGCGACCAGTTTTGTCCTGGCGGGCCAAGGCCATGCCGGTCCCTTCCGGTTCCACACGCGCTCCGGCGTGCTGACGGCCAGCGTGTCCGAGAGTGGGATCGAGCTCGACTTCCCGGCCCGGCCCTTCGAGGTGATCGAGGCGCCGGAGGGCCTCGAGGAGGCGCTGGGCACAAAGCCGGTAGCGGTCTTCCGCTCCGCCAGTCTGGTAGCCGTGCTTGCCGACGCCGGCGAGGTAGCATCCCTCCGGCCCGATCTGCGCCGTGTGGCAGCGCTGCCCGGTGGAAATCTGATCGTGACCGCCCAGGGCGGGCAGGGTGCCGACGTCACCAGCCGGTTCTTCGCGCCCGGCTATGGCATCGACGAAGATCCGGTCACTGGCTCGCTGCACACTCAGGTGGTGCCTTACTGGGCGGACAAGCTTGGCCGCGACGCGCTGATCTGCCACCAGGCCAGCGCCCGCGGCGGCACCCTGCACTGCACGATGGCCGGCGACCGCGTGCGCATGCGCGGCACCGCCATCCTCTACGCGCACGGCACGATGTTCCTGCCGGATGGGCATGGCTGAGCACACAGGCGAGATCGCGTTCGTCAAAATGCACGGCGCGGGCAATGATTTCATGGTCCTGGACGCCCGTGCGGGTGGGGTGGTGTTGTCGCCCCAGCGTATCGTCGCCCTGGCCGACCGGCGGCGCGGCGTGGGCTGCGATCAGCTCATCGTGCTGACCGCCTCGGACCGCGCGGATGTCGCCATGCGCATCTACAACCCGGATGGGTCGGAGGCAGGTGCCTGCGGCAACGCCACGCGCTGCGTTGCTTCCCTGGCCGGCGCCCGGACGATCGAGACGGCAGCCGGGCTATTGAGCGCCTGGCCCGACGGAGACGGCGTGACGGTCGATATGGGGCCGCCGGCGCTTGGCTGGCGTGATGTGCCCCTGTCGCGCGAATGCGACACGCTGCATGTACCCTTGCCGGGTGACCCTGCCTGCCTGTCGATGGGCAATCCCCACGCTACCCTGTTCGTGGCCGATCTCGACGACACGGACGTGGCCGTTCAAGGTGCGGCGCTGGAACGGGACAAGATCTTTCCGGACCGTGCCAATATCGGCTTCGCCCGGGTACTGGCGCCCGACCGTATTCGGCTGCGCGTGTGGGAACGTGGAGCCGGCCTTACCCTGGCCTGCGGATCGGGCGCCTGCGCCGCGCTCGTCAACGCGCACCGCCGCGGTCTGACCGGCCGTCGCGCCACCCTGCTTCTCGACGGCGGCACGCTGGACATCGAATGGCGTGCGGCCGACCGGCATGTGCTGATGACCGGCCCGTGCGCCACCGCCTTTCACGGCACGCTGGACCTCTCTACCTACACGCTATGAGTTCTCGACGTTCTGACCTTCGGCTGCCGCCTCAATGCCTTTGAGAGCGAGGTGATACGCGGTCTGGCGGCCAACCTGGCCGATACGGTCGTGGTCAACACCTGCGCGGTGACGGGCGAGGCGGAGCGCCAGGCACGCCGCGCGATCGCGCGCGCACATCGCGAACAGCCTGGTCGCCCGATCGTGGTCACCGGCTGCGCGGCGCAGATCGCGCCGGACCGCTGGGCCGGCCTGCCGGGCGTCTCGCGCGTGCTGGGCAATGCGGAGAAACTTGTCGCCGAATCCTGGCGCCAGGACGCGCCCGGGCAGGTGGGCGACATCATGCGCGCGCCTCCCGTGGCTACGCCGGTAGCCCAGACGTCCAAAGCGCGCGCGCTGCTGCAGGTGCAGCAAGGATGCGACCATCGCTGCACCTTCTGCGTCATCCCGTTCGGCCGCGGCCCCAGCCGCTCCGTGCCGGCCGAGACGCTGGTGGCCCGCGCCCGCGCCCTGGTGGCGGCCGGCCATCACGAGGTGGTTTTGACGGGGGTGGACATCGCCAGCTATGGCGCGGACCTGCCGGACCGCCCGCGCCTGGGAACGCTGTTGAAGACGCTGCTGATGCGCGTGCCGGAACTCGCGAGGCTGCGTTTGTCTTCGCTCGATCCCGCGGCCATCGACGACGATTTTTGGGACGTGCTGGCCAACGAGCCGCGCCTGATGCCGCATTTGCACCTGTCGCTGCAATCCGGATCGACTCTGATCCTGAAGCGTATGCGCCGCCGGCACAGCCGCCGCTCAGGCGGCCCAGGCCATCGCGCGCGCAAGGGCGCTGCGGCCCGGCCTGGCCGTCGGCGCCGACCTGATCGCCGGCTTCCCGACCGAGACCGACGCGCTGTTCGAAGAAACGCTCGCCTTCGTGCGTGACGCCGAACTCCCCTATCTGCATGTCTTTCCATACAGCGAACGCCCGGGAACGCCGGCGGCCCGCATGCCGGCCGTCGCGCCGCCGGAGCGGCGTGCCCGCGCGGCTCGCCTGCGGCAAGCGGGCGAGGCGGCGGCCGCACATTTCCACGCAGCCCAAATCGGCGGACCGGCGACCATATTGACCGAGGCGGCGAAACCGGGCGCGCCGAACGGGCATTCGGAGAAATTCTGTCCGGTGCGGCTGCCCGGCGCATGGCCGCCCGGCCAGCTTGTGACCGCCCGCATCACCGCCGCCGACCAGCACGGCCTGTATGCGGAACCCGGCTGATGGCCGGCTTCTTCTCCAGGCTTAAAGAAGGTCTCCAGCGCAGCACCCAGAAGCTGACCGATGGCCTGACCACCGTTCTGGTTCATCGCCGGCTCGATGACGCGGCGCTGGAGCAGATGGAGGACGTGCTCGTCTCGGCCGATCTTGGACCGGCGGTCGCGCAAAAAATCATCCGCGGGTTCCGGGCCGCCCGCTTCGGGGACCAGGTAACAGGGGCCGAGGTGCGGGCCGCCCTGGCCCGCGAGATCGCCGCGATCCTGGAACCGGTGGCCAAACCTTTGGTGCTGGACCCGCAGCGCCGCCCGCATGTGGTGCTCGTGGTGGGCGTGAACGGCACCGGCAAGACCACCACCATCGGCAAGCTCGCGCTGCAATATGCACGCGACGGCGTCCGCCCCATGCTGGTGGCCGGCGACACGTTTCGCGCGGCCGCCGTCGAGCAGTTGCAGATCTGGGGGGAGCGCACAGGCGCCCCGGTGATCGCCGGGGCCGCCAATTCGGATGCGGCGGGGCTGGCGTTCAACGCGCTGACGCAGGCCCGGGCGGAGGGTGCGGGGGTGCTGCTGATCGATACGGCGGGGCGGCTGCACAACAAGTCCGCGCTGATGGAGGAGCTGCAGAAGATCATTCGCGTCCTGCGCAAGCAGGATGCGAGCGCGCCGCACTCCGTGCTGCTCGTGTTGGACGCGACCACCGGACAGAACGCGGTGCAGCAGGTACGGGTGTTTCGCGAGCTGGTGGCGGTGACGGGGTTGATCGTGACCAAGCTGGACGGGAGCGCCAAAGGCGGGATTGTTGTGGCGCTGGCCGAGGAATTCGGGTTGCCGATTCATGCGGTGGGTGTGGGTGAGCAGGCCGGGGATTTGCGGGCGTTCGAGGCGGCGGATTTTGCCCGGGGACTGGTGGGATGAGTGCAGGCGTGCGTGCGGATCTCGTTGAGCGGACGCACATGCCTGGTGAAGCGATCCATGCCAAACGAATTCCCGCGATTCTCAACAGGCCCTCGTTGCATTGGCTTTTTGCTGCGGAGAGTTGGGTGGTGGGCTGAAGCCCACCCTACGAGGTGTCGTGTTGGTTTCTTAGGTGTGGGTAATCAGGAGGCCTCCGGTTCCGTCGGCGGTGAAGTTGAACAGGCCGAGATCGGTGGAGGTACCTTGAAAGTGCAGCGTTGCGGTTTGGGCGTTGTTGGTGATCTGGAGCAGGCCGGTATTGACGGTGTACTGGGTTCGGAGATCGGAGAGGCTGAAATCCTTGAGGTCGATTCGACTCGCCTGCGGTGAAATTTTCGAGCAGCGGGCCGGTGTAGGAGGCGGCGCCGACATGCGTGCCGAAGAGCGATGTGTCGTCGATGATGAGTTCGCTGGGGGCGGCGAAGCTCATGACCGATCTGGCACCCAGGGCGGCGGCGACGTCGAGGGTGGCGCCGTCTAACAGGTGGAAGGCGCCGGTGCTGGCGGCGTCGATGGCCCTGGTGATGTCGAGCGTGCCGGAGACCGCGACGGTGCCGTTGTCCAGTATGGTGCCGATCGTGTCGGTACCGTCCAGAGACCAGCTTGCCTTGGCATCGACCGACACCGTGTCGAAACCGTAGAACTGGCCTGTGCCGATACCGGCAATTGAGGCAGTGCCTGCGGCCAGCTCGATCGTGCTGTTGCTGCCGTTGGGGGCCAGTACAGCGCCTATGAAGCTGGCGCCGGGATCGACCACAAGGCGATCGTTCGTGGTGCCAGCGTCGAAGACGACGCTGGGGCTCTGAAAGGATAGGGCACCGAGTATGCCGCTGTTGATAAGGGTTCCGGACCCCGATTGGAATTCGATGCTCCGCGTAATTGAGCCGCTGTTGGTGAGCGTTCCACCGGCTACGATAATGATCCCTCCCTGAACTGTGCCGTGGTTCACCAATACGCCTGACTGCAACGTGACCGCGTCGTATTCCGCGATGATAAGGCCCGTGTTCACGATGTGCCCATTCGTGCCGAGGGTTATCGCGGTGATGCCGCCTATTGTACCGGAATTCGAGACGACACCGTTGTCGCCTAAACTCACGGCGGCTTGGTTTCCACCGTAGAGAACGCCGGCGTTCGCCACGGAGACGTTGTTGCCGCCTCTGACACCGCCGCTTCTGCCGCTGACGAAGCCGGATATGCTACTCATGAAGCGGCTGTTATCGCCCAGGGTGACAGCGATGGCTGACTGAGATTGGATGAAACCGCTATTGATCACAGATCCTGAACTCAGGACGAGACCACCAGCTTCCGTATCGTCCGTTGAGATATCTCCGGTATTGACGATACTACCAGCGCCAAGCGACACATCTCCCAACACGTGGCCGCTATTCTCAATCATTCCGGTGCCCAGCAATATCCCGTAGCCCAGGATATTGATGATCGAACCGCTGTTGCGGACGATGCCAGACCCAAGTTTGACGGCGTTCGAGTTCGGCCCGAAAATTGAGCCAGTATTGTAGATTTTGCCATTGCCGTCGATTTCGACAACGTAATCGGCGCTGGACATCGAGGCCGTCTGGATGGTGCCTGAATTGGTCACGATGCCGTCGCCGGCCAGGAGAATACCGTTGTCCTGGGCCGATATCGCGCCGCGATTGGTGATCCACCACATCGTGCTGGCGTCGCCGTCGATCCCGTCGCCGGAGGAGATGATGGCGCCGTTCGCGGCTACCGTCAGCGGGGAGTCCGATCCGTTTGTCGAAAGGGGGTCGGAGAGGCTCAGTATCAGGGGGCCGTTCAGCGTGTTGTGAATTGTCCTGGACATCGTGGCGGCTCCGGTTGACCCGACGCTATGCCGCGGGATCCCCGCAGCAGGATGATGCGGACGCGGGCAGCGACGCCATACTGTCCGGGCGCATCACAAGGCCAGTATTCATGGATTGGACAATGTCGATGAGAGGCGAAGTATCCAGCTCTGTTCAACTTTTTGGATGTTGACAGAGGCTTGACGCCTGTTGGGATTGTGTCAGCGGCGTGGGCATCAACCGTATTCGTCCAGGGTGAGCCAATTTGTGCTTGTGACGCGGCACTGTGGCGGGCGGAGGGCTGCACCTTGTTGGAACGTTGGGAGGGCGGGCTGGAAGCCCGCCCTTCGGGTTATGGTTGGTGATTTATGAAGGCCAGAATGTCTTTGAGGACGGGGGCTTTGGATTGGAAAAGCGGGGCCATGGCCAGGATCAGGCCGATGTGGCCGACGCCGGTGTAGAATTGGGTTTCGGCTTGGGCGCCGGCGGCGCGGATGTGGGTGGCGAGCGATTGAGTGTTGCGGGGGCGGACTGTCGTGTCTGCGGTGCCGGCCAGCAGCAGCAAGGGTGGGGAGTGGGCGGTGGCGTAGGTGACGGGCTGGGTGGCCGGGTCGGTGGCGGCGGGGCCGAAGACCTTTCGCGTGTTGCCGGTCATGGGAAGGAAGTCGTAGGGGCCGGCCAGGCCGATGGCGCCGGCGAGACGATCACGGCTGGTGCCCGCGGCGGCGAGCAGGGCGGGATCGAGGGCGAGCATGAGTGCGTTGTAGGCGCCGGCGGAGTGGCCTGCGACGAACAGGCGGCTTGGGTCGCCGTCGATCTCCGCCATGTGCGCGTCCGTCCAGGCGACAGCCTGGGCGCAATCCTGCAAGAAGGTCGGGTAGCGCACTGCCGGATACAGGCGGTAGTCGGGGACGACGACGACCAGGCCGTGGCGCGCCAGGGTGGCGGCAACGAAGGGGTACATGGATTTGCTGCCGCCGGTCCAGGCGCCGCCGTAGAAGAAGACGACCACCGGGTAAGTGCCGGGGCGGGCGGGACGGTAGATGTCGAGCATCTGGCGGGGTTGCGGGCCGTAGGCCAAGTCGTGCCGGATAGACAGACCTGTGCGAGAGATCGTCGCATTGAGCAACTGCGCGGGCGAACACGCGGACAGCAACGGCAGCAGCAAGAGCCGCCAACAAACGAACAAAAGTCTTTTGCTTCTTTTCTTCAGAAAAGAAAACTTCTTCTGCAATTCTCATCACGCCACGATAATGACATCAAGCGTGCGCGGCCCATGCACGCCTTCGACGCGGTCGAGCTCGATATCGGCGGTGGCGGACGGGCCGCTGCAAAACGTCAGCGGTGCGCCGAAATGGGTGACTCGGAACTGCAGCGTCGCCATCGCCTCGGGCAGTATTCCCACCACCGCCCCCTCGCGCACCACGCACAAATGGTAGTCTGGCAGCAGCGTCAGCGCGCGCCTGCCCTGGCCCTGGCCGCTATCCAGCACCACCGTGCCGCTTTCGGCGATGCCGAGCAGGCAGCCCGTCATGGCCCCCTGCATCGCATCGAGCTCGTCGTAACTCAGCCCCGTGTCGAGCACCGGCTCCGGCGTCTGTGGCCGCCAGGACATCGGCAGGTCGGCGGGGATGACGAGCGAGGTGATGCCGCGGAGCGCCAACTGGGCGGCGGCCATCCCGCGAACCTCCACATCCTCGCGCGCGCGCAAGACGGTCACGTGATAATCGGCCAAACGCTCGACGAAACGCGCGATGATGGCGCCCCGGTCGGCCTGGATCGTCTGCCGATAGGCTGAAACACCCCACGCTGGCTGGGGCGGGATGTTGGCGTTGGCGGCACGGATGCGGGCCACGATCTCGTCGCGCGCGCTCATCGCCTGCGCCACCAATCCCGGAACAATTCGTTCGGCAGCGCCGGGAAGTCCCGCGTCTCGGTCCAGGCGGCCAGCGGGCCGGGCATGCGGGTAATCACCCCGTCGCGCGCGACCATCCGCTGTGCGACCCGGCCCATGCGCTGGGCCAGCCGCATGCGCATCTGGCCGCCGAACAGCCACAGGATCGCCTGCATGGCTAACGTTTCCGCATCCAGCTTATGCCGCGCGCGACGATCGGCCACGACGCCGGCACGCAAATGTACGAGAATGCGCGGGATATCGATTTTCACAGGACATACTTCGAGGCACGCGCCGCACAAGGTGGAGGCGAAGGGCAGCGAGCCGGCCGCCTCGAAACCGCGCAGTTGTGGCGTGAGGATCGCGCCGATCGGACCCTGATACATCGAGTTGTAGGCGTGCCCGCCGGTGCGCTCGTACACGGGACATACATTCAGGCACCGCGAGCAGCGTATGCAGTGCAGCGTTTCGCGCGCCGCCGGATCGGCCAAGATCTTCGTCCGTCCATTGTCCAGCAGCACCAGATGAAACTCTTGCGGCCCGTCGCCCGGGCGGATGCCGGTCCACAGCGATGTGTAGGGGTTCATGCGCTCGCCGGTCGAGGCGCGCGGCAGCAATTGCAGGAAGACTTCCAGGTCCTGGAAGCGCGGCAGCACTTTCTCCACGCCCATCAGGGAGATCAGCACGCGCGGCAGTGTCAGGCACATGCGCCCGTTGCCCTCGCTCTCCACCACGCAGACCGATCCTGTTTCGGCAACCGCGAAATTGGCGCCGGAGATCGCAACCTCCGTATCCAGGAATTTATCGCGCAGATAGCGCCGCGCCGCGGCCGTCAGCTCCGGGGGCTGGTCCGATAGCGTTCCCTGCCCCAAATGTTGCTCGAACAGGTCGCGTATTTCCGCGCGGTTGCGGTGTATGGCAGGCACGAGAATGTGGCTGGGCGTATCGCGCGCCAATTGCACGATCATGTCGGCCAGATCCGTCTCGATCGGCTCGATGCCGGCGGCCTCCAGCGACGGGTTCAGCTCGATTTCGTCGGTCGTCATCGATTTGATCTTGATCACGCGTCTTGCCTGGTGCCGGCGAGCGATCTGCAGGATGATCTCGCGCGCCTCCTCCGCATCGCGTGCCCAGTGCACCTGGCCGCCGGCTGCCGTCACCCGCTCTTCCAGCAGCAGCAGATGCGCGTCCAGATGATCCAGTGTCGCCGCCTTGATCGCCTGGCCCGCGCTGCGCAGCGCCTCCCAATCCGGCAGCTCGCCGGCGACGCGTGCGGTGCGGGCGCGAATGGTGGTGGTGGCCTTGCGGATATTGCGCCGCAATTGGGTGTTGCGGAGTTCCGTGTGCGCCAGCGCGGGAAACGATGTGTCCGTCATGTGCAGGCCAAAATCTCGGCAATGTGCATGGCACGCACGCCGGCGCGCAACCGGCTGAGGCCGCCGGCAATGTGCATGAGACAGGAATTGTCACCGGCGGTGACCACTTCGGCGCCCGTGGCCAGCACCGCGCGCATCTTGTCGGTCAGCATGGCCGTGGAGACTTCCGCGTTTTTCACGGCGAACGTGCCGCCGAACCCGCAACATTCGTCCACCGCGGGCAGATCGACCATGTCCAGCCCGCGCACCGCCCGCAACAATGCGTAAGGGGCGTCACCCAGGTGCAGTCCGCGCAACGAGTTGCACGATGCATGATAGGTCACCCGATGCGGATAGTAGGCGCCGACATCGGTCACCCGCAGTTGCTGCGTCAAGAATTCGGAAAACTCGAACACGCGCGGCACGATCGCCTGCACCTCGGCCAGCAACGCTGGGTCATCGGCGGCCAGCCGCGCATATTGCGTGCGCACGGTGGTGGTGCAGGAGGTGGACGGGATGACCACGCGCTCCGCATCCCGGAACACGCGCGCGAACCGGCGCACCAGCGTGCGCGCCTCGTCGGGGTAGCCCGAGTTGCTGTGCATCTGTCCGCAGCAGGTCTGGCGCGGATCGAACATGACCTCATGCCCCAGCCGCTCCAGCACGGAGACGGCCGCGCGCCCGGTCTGCGGAAACAGCGTATCGTTGAAACAGGTGATGAACAGGGCCACGCGCATGGTCCGCATCATCCCAGGCCGCGCGGCGTCTGGCCAGAAGCCGGTCGAACAACAGGATGCAACTGTTCCGCGCGGCACGGCTTGTCACCGCGCCACGACATGTTCGGAAGGAACAGGCATGGCCGGGTTCTGGTATCCCTACGCCGACTTCAACGAGGCGCGCCGCCGCCTGTCCGCCTTCGCCGACGCCACGATAGGGCCACGCTGCGGCATCAGCTTTTCCGACGGTGCCAGCATCGGCGTGGTGCGGCAGCCCTCCGGCACGGCCGATACCTGGCTGTGGCTGAACGTGCTGCGGCAGCACGTGGCCGCTCCGCCGCCGCCGGCGCCCAAGCCGCGCGGCACCTGGGGCAAGCTGAAAGCCTGGTTTTGGCACGCGATGGAGATCGAGGGTGAGGCCGAAATCCAGCAGGGCCAGGCGCAGTTGGCGATGGGCCAAGCTATCGACAGCGCCATCGAGACACATATCTGGCTGCCGGTGCACGACTTCCTGATCCGCCACAAGCTGCTGGCCGACGGCATCGGGGTGGCCCTGGACGTGGTCGGCGTGGTGGCCGGGGCCGTCTTCATCGTGGCCGCCCTGCCCGAAATCGCGGGCGGTGCCGTCGTGGTCGGCACGCTGGGGCTGGTCACCGGCGTCTCCGCCGCGGCCGGCTCGCTGGTGCTCCTGGGCATCGACGGCGCGGTGTTCGGGCTGGAGGCTTCGGGCAATGATGGCCGGGCGGAGAAGATCGAGGACGATAAGACGGTCCAGTGGTTGCGCATCGGCGCGACAGTCATGCTGCTGCCGGACATAGCGGTAGGGGGCGTGCGCGCGCTGGGCGAAATCGGCAAGCTGGGCAATGAGGCGCGGGAGGCCACGACCGCCCAGGCAGAGGCGCTGCGCAACGCCCAGGCGGCCAGGGACCGCGTCGGCAAGATCGCCAACCCAGAAAAGCACCCGGGACCGGTCAACCGCCGCATGCGCAAGGTTGCAGCCTTCGAGCGCGCGGCCGAGAGCCAGGCCAAGGCGGCCGACGAAGCGCATACCCGCATACGCATGACCGCGCTCAAGGATCTGGGCGTGGTGCCGGGATCGACTCTGGGCAGCACCGGCCTGCTGATGGGCGCGCCGCCGGCCATGGCGCTGTCTCCGGAGCAGCGCGAGCGCGACGAGCAACTGCGCAAGACATTGGCGCCTGAAGGTGGCATGCCGAAAGATGTGAAACTCGAAATGCGCGTAAGCGGCCATCAGAAGGTGAAAGATCAGTGATCCCGCCCGGGGAAGCGCGCCGGGCGGCACGCCTGGACCGGCCGCCGGGCTATTTCCCGCGTGGCACGTCGCTGGGGCTGGTCGGATTGCTGGCCTTGTCGGTGGGTGTGCCGTTCTGTGTGCTGGCCTGCGCGGCGCCGCTCTCGTCTGCCGGTTTCGACCGCTGGCTGGGCAGCATCCCCTACGTGTTGGGGCTGGGGCTTGTCCCTGCGCTGGTGTTCATCGCCGGCGCTCGGACGCACCGGTATTGGACGGTGTGCGCATTCTTCTATTTCGGCTGTGCGCTGTTGCTGGCGTATGTGCTCGGGCTGGTATTCGCGCTCGTGGCGCTGTTCGGGGCCTTCCCGCTGCGCGATGCGGGATTACGGTCGATGGGCGTGGTAGGTGCGCTGTTCATGCTGGCGCTGGGATTACCCGCCTGGTTCCTGTTGCGCGCGCTCCGCCTGCGCTATTGGCGCCCCGGCAGCTTGCCCGAAAGCTGGGAGAAGGGTGACGAGGGACCGCCGGCCTGGGCGATGTCCGGCTCGCGTAAACCCTAAACCACCGGCCGATCGAACGGAGTCGGTCGGTCGGAGTACATGCTCTCGAAATAACCTGCGGCTTGGTGCGTGACCCAATGCGAACGCAGCAAACGCTAGGCGTGACCTCCTGACGCGGAGGCGTAGTGAGCAACGCGTTTGGCGCGCAGCGGGCGCCGGTGGTCCGGTGCCGCGGTATCCACATAAACACGGGTCTCCGCCTCGGTCAGCGGGCGGGCGAACAGATAGCCCTGCATGGCATCGACGCCTTGTTGAAGCAGCACGTGGCGTTGCAGCTCGGTTTCCACCCCCTCGGCCAACGTGCTCACGTTCAGCGCGCGCCCCAACCCCACGATCGCACGCACAAAAGCCGCATCGCGGCTGCCGTGTTGCAGTCCGGCGATGAAGGTGCGGTCAATCTTGATCTCATCCAGCGGAAGGTCGCGCACGTATGAAAGCGAGGCATGGCCACTGCCGAAATCGTCCAATGCAATGCGGATGCCGCGGTCGCGCAGCCGCTGACAGGTGGCGCCCGCACGTTCGCGATCCTGCAGCATGACGCTTTCGGTGATCTCGAGCTTCAGGCGGCGTGGATGCAGCCCGCTTGCCGCCAGAGCCCCGGCAACATCGCTTTCCAGTTCGGCCGCGAACAGGCTGGCGGCCGAGATGTTGACAGCTACCCTGACGTGCTCGGGCCAGCTTGCGGCCTCCAGACAGGCCGTTTGCAGTACCCATCGATCTAGCCGGGTGATCAGCCCCGTTGCTTCGGCCACCGGCACGAACCCCGCTGGCGGGGCTTCGTGTCCACCACGGTGCCAGCGTATCAGCGCCTCGCAGCCGAGCAGATCGCCGCTGCGCGCATCATGAAACGGCTGATAGCGCAACCGAAACGGGTTGGGGCTGCAGTCGTCGAACGCGGCTGCGCAACGTCTCCTCGATCCCGCGGCGGCCGACATCTTGGATGGCGTCAGGAAGCGCGTCCGGCAGGCAGGTGACGCCACTGCCCACGCGCTTTGCACCATAGAGCGCACGATCGGCCGCGGCGCTCAGTGTCACGGCGTCCCGACCGTGGCAGGGCGCCAGCGCGCCACCGATGGACGTTCGCAAACGCACGACAGTGCCGCCTATGCTGAACGTGCCTGAAAGCGCCTCATGCAGCCGTCCGGCCGTATCGCCCAGCTCCGCTAGATTGCGCGTATCCGGCCGTAGCAATGCAAACTCGTCCCCGCCCAGCCGCGCCACCGTGTCGCCGGGCCGCGCCACCGCTGTCAGGCGCTCGGCAACCGCGCGCAAGGCGGCGTCCCCACCCGCGTGGCCGAACAGGTCGTTGATTGCCCTGAAACGGTCCAGATTCAGCATCAACAATCCTGCTGAGGGACCATCGCCCGATAAGTCGTCGATTGCGGTCAGCAACGCCCTATCGAGCCCGGAACGGTTGCGCAGTCCGGTCAAGGGATCGGACAGCGCCATGTCGTGCATGTCGTGCAGCACACTATGGAGTTGAAGCGTGCCCGTCAGCGTGTGTGCCAGCAGGCGCAACTTGTCCAGTCGTGCCGCCGGGAAACGGCGCGGCTTGCTGTCCAGAATGCACAGCGCGCCAACAGCAGCGCCGCCAGGCGCAAAGATGGGGGCACCGGCATAGAAACGAATGCCGCCGGGGGCGAGCACCAGCGGATTGTCCGCAAATCGCTGGTCCCGCAAGGCATCTTCCACAACCAGGGTCCTGCCGGGGTGCAGGATGGCATGCGCACAAAATGACTGGGAGCGAGGCGTTTCGTCGAAACTCATGCCTTCGACCGCCTTGAACCACTGCCGATCCGCCGCAACCAGGCTGACGGCAGCCATAGGGACGTCGAACATGGCTTGAGCAAGCCTGGGAAACGCGTCGAAGCTTTCCTCTCGGACCGTATCCAGAATGTTCAACCGTCGCAGTGCTTTCAACCGCTCGGCTTCGTTGTGTGGGAGCGCTGCTGCTGGCATGTAAAACTCCAGACTTGCAAACGAGCGATGTTGTAAATTCTTGCTATGACGACGCCGAACCGCGAGCGAACTTCTACATATGGCAGTCTAACGCATGCTTAATTTCTGTTGCCTACAGATCTCGACCCTAGGTGGACGTAATAATTTCCGTCCACTAGCGTTCTTGCATTTCAAGGTAAATTATTAGCGATCACAGCATGTCGAAACCGCAAGGAAGTCGTTGCTTTTCCCGTTGCAGAAGTGGCAGAGGCGTGTCGTAGGGCAGCATCAGCCAGACCAGCCTCAGTCTGGCGCGGTAAAACTGCCTGCATAACCCGTAGGTTAGGGCGGGCTTGCGTGACACAGGCGGCGTGAACCTGTCTTAATGCCGGCCGAACAGCGCCAGCACGATCTCCACAAGAATCAGCACAACGACCGCGCCTTCCATCAGCCCGGCGCGGCTGCTGGCCGCCTCGTCATACAGCGCCGCATACGTGTCGCGGATAATGGCCAGCTTGCGATCGACGGCGGCACTGACCGACTTCACGCGGAATAGCTCAAGTGCTGCGGCATAGACGCGGGCCAGATACACGTCCTCGGTCACCTGCAGCGCGTTGTCGACTTTCTCGGTCAATTCAGTCACTTCGGCCACCAGCGTGTAGAGCCGTCGCGCCAACCCGGCGAACCGGCGCGGCCCCCGGCTGAGGCGGCGTGTCGCCTCCTCGACCAGGTCGTACATGCGCGGCAGTTCGGCATCCAGCAGCTCGTCATAATATCGCATCTGCAGGAACTGCGCGTTGGCCACCTCGATCACATCGGCCACATCGGTGTCGCCGGTCGGCTCGTAGATGAAGGCGCGGTCCCAGGTCAGGATGACCAGGTCGTCGGTGTAGTAGGAAAACCGGCGGCTCAGCAGGTCGGCCCGCGCGCCCTCGGCCAGGCGGCGGCTCTCCCCGCTCAGCAGCGGCACCAGGTCGATCTCCCGACCTAACGAAGCTGCGGCGACCGGTGCAGCGAATGCGTGCACCGTGGCGACAAGAAAGTCCTCCTCAAGGTCGGAGCGGTTCGGCCGTGTCAGCGCCGGCCCGATCGGCCCGCGCAGCACGTCCAGCAGCCCATGCCAGAATTTTATGTCCGTCTCCGGACCGATCGCCGCGTTCACCGCGTTCACCCGGCCAGAAAACACCTCCCAACCCAACCCGTCGGCCGGCACCTGCACGGCCAGCGTGACCACGCCGAACGCGTATAGCCGGGCCGTGACCGATGCCTCGATCTCGCCCGTGGCTCCCTCCAGCGCCAGCCGGATCGGCGGCAGCACCAGGCCAAGCGGCGGGTCACCGAACGAGACCGCCTTGGGCGGCGTGCCCGTCAGGCGCGAGCGGGCACCCTGACGCGCTTGCCCCGCCCACAGACTTTCGGCGCGGCCCAAATCGATGGCGTAGGCCAGGTCGAACAGCCGCAACGCGGTGATGTGGCCGCTGGCCACCAAAGGCCCCGCGGAAGCGGCCTGATCAGAGGACAAAATGCCCCTGCGTCCAGGCGCAGCCGCCGCCATTCGGTGTCCAGAACCCGTCCTGCCATTTTGAGGCGCTCGGCCAAGGCGGCGTCACCCAGGCTGGCTGCTCCCATACATAGCCGCCATCGACCCAGTCCCAGTGCCCGGGCTGCCGGACGAGACGGATGCTGCTCACCGGCGGCTTTTCGGCGTGCGCAGCCGGCGGGTTGGCCGGCACGTGCGGGCAGGCCATTTGCGGGATGCCGGGCGGCGCGTGTGCAGCCCGCCACGACGAAAGTGAGAACTAAAAAGCGAGACATCTTCAGACACTCGCCTGCCAAGGCACCAGCACGCTCACTGCGGCCTGTGCCGCCACACCCTCCCCACGCCCCGGAAAGCCTAGCCGCTCCGTCGTCGTCGCCTTCACCGACACACGCTCGACCGGCACGCCCAGCAAGTCGGCCAGCCGGGCCATCATCGCCGGCGCGTGTGGCGTGATCTTCGGGCGTTCGCAGATCAGCGTGACATCCGCGTTCGCCAGCACGCCGCCGCGCGCGGCGATGCGGTCGGCGGCGTGGCGCAGGAAGCGTGCGCTGTCGGCATCCTTCCACGCGCCCTCGGTCGGCGGAAAGTGGCGGCCGATATCGCCCTCGGCCAACGCGCCATAGATCGCGTCGCACAGCGCATGGATGCCGACATCAGCATCGGAATGGCCGTCCAGACCCACCTCGCAGGGCACGGTTACGCCGCACAGAATCATCGGCCGGCCGGCCTTGGTCGCGTGGACGTCGAACCCGGTGCCCACGCGGGGCACCATGGTCTGGGCCAGGGTGCGCTCCAACCGTGCGGCATCGCTTGCAAACGTCAATTTCACGTTCTCCTCATGACCCGCCACCAGGGCGACCTGTAGCCCGGCCTGCTCCAGCAGCCAGGCATCGTCTGTCGCTTCGGGGCGGGTGGGCGCACGGTGCAGCGCGAGCAGGGTTTCGTAATGGAATGCCTGCGGCGTCTGCGCCCGATACAGGTTTTTCCGCGCGACAGTCGCCTCTATCACGCCATCCACGACCCGCTTCAACGTGTCGGCCACCGGCACCGCGGGTATAGCGCCGCGATGCCTCTCAAGCGCAGCCAGCAGCGCCGGCACGGTGCCGTGCGGCACAAAGGGCCGGGCCGCATCATGCACCAGCACGATATCGGGCGCGTGCGGCACCAACGCTTCCAGACCGGCGCGCACGCTGTCCTGGCGAGTGGCTCCGCCCGGCACAGCCGGCAACAAGTCCAGCCCCGACAGCACCTCGCTCAAGGCAGCCGCGTCGCCCACCGGCTGCAGCAGGGTGACATGCGGCAGCAGCGCTTCGGCCGCCCAGCGCACCACCGGCCGGCCGGCAATCGACACGAACTGTTTCGGGGCGGCCGCGCCGAACCGGCTGCCAGAGCCGGCGGCGACCAGAATGGCGGCAACACGCATGGCGCGGGGTGTGGGCGAGGCAGCCGGGCTTGGCAAGCCGGTGGCGGACTCGGCGTCCTCACACGAAGAGAGAGGCCACCTCGATCGTAATGCCCGCAAGTGCGGCAACGTCCAGCGTGTCGGGCCAGCCGCGCGTCATCGACACCGTGTAAGCGCCGGCACAGGGCGCGCGATGGACATGCACGACGTTGCGGGTCAGATCGACGACCCAGTACTCGCTGACTTCCGCCCGGGCATAGATCTCCCGCTTGACCACGCGGTCAATCGTCAAGCTGGAATTGGCAACTTCGACCAGAAGAAGAATGTCCTTCGGCCCTGGATGCTCAAACGGGCGCCCGTGCCAGCCGGGACGAGCCAGCACGACATCCGGGTTGGGTTCGGTCACCCCGTCCAGCACCACCGGGTTCTGAACCCTCACCTTGGCCCGGCCGTGCACGGCCAGCACGAACGTTTCGGTAAGCGCATCGACGACGAGCGCGTGCCTTGGGCCTATGGCCGACATTGCTACAAGCTGGCCTTCGATGAGCTCGACCCGATCCTTAGAGCCGAGAATCCCCGCTTCCGCCATGCGATGGTAGTCGACCCTGGACAGCTGACGTATCGGCATGTCGTGCCGGCTCAGAACGTTCGTTCCTCCATCCATGGCCGCGTCCCTCCTGTGCCGCTCGCAGAATGACGACTGGCCCAAGCTCATTCAACACGCTTTGCCATTTGCATGCTTTCGCCGCATTGCAGCATGCCTCGTGCGAGCGTAGCTTGCCTAAATCATGGGCAGTGCACTCAAACCGATCAACCTCGGCGATGGCGTCACCATCGACAACCCGGTGATCCTGGCCCCCATGTCGGGTGTCACCGACCTGCCCTTCCGCCGGCTGGCCAAGCGGCTGGGCACCGGGATGGTGGTCAGCGAGATGATCGCGTCCTGGGCCATGGTCCGGGAGAACCGCAACACGCTGCGTATGGCCGCGCTGGACGAAGGCGGCGGCCCGCGCGCCATCCAGCTTGCCGGCTGCGAACCGGCGGCGATGGCCGAAGCCGCACGCATTTCCGCGGATTTGGGCGCCGAGGTGATCGACATAAACTTCGGCTGCCCTGTGCGCAAAGTGGCGATGGGGCAGCAGGCCGGCTCGGCGCTCATGCGGGACGAAACAGCGGCCGCGCAGATCCTGGAAGCCACGGTGAAGGCCGTCTCGGTTCCGGTGACCCTGAAAATGCGCATGGGGTGGGACCACCAGTCGCTCAACGCTCCAAACCTCGCCCGCATCGCCGAGGCCGCCGGCATCCGCATGGTGACCGTGCACGGCCGCACCCGGCAGCAATTCTACGGTGGCATCGCCGATTGGGATTTCGTCGGTCGGGTCAAGCGGGCGACGAACCTGCCGGTCGTGGTCAACGGTGACATCAACACGGTCGAGGATGCCGCGTCCGCCCGCGAACGCTCCGGGGCGGACGGGGTGATGGTCGGGCGCGCCTGCTACGGCCGTCCATGGTTTCCCGCCCAGGTTGCACATTTCTTGGGCACCGGCCGTCATGCCCCCGAACCGGATCTGGTCGAGCAGCGCGCCATCCTGCTCGACCATTACGATGCCATGCTCACCCATTTCGGTGCCGATGCCGGTCTGCGCCTGGCCCGAAAGCATGTGGCCTGGTACTCGCGCGGCTTGCCGGGCTCGGCGGAGTTCCGGGCCACCGTCATGAAGCTGACCGACGCACCGTCGGTGATCGCGCTCATCGGCCGCTTCTATGACCCGCTCATTCAGGCGGGCGTCGTGCGGGCAGCCGCACCATCCGAACCGGAGGCATTGGCGGCATGAGGCTGCCTCTGGCACGCGGCCGTGCCCGGCTCGCCGTGGTCGGCGAGCCGCCACCGCCCGCGGTGCCGGACGCCGCCGCCATCCTGTCCGCCATGCCTGTCGCCTGCGTCCTGATCGATGCAGACAACCGGTTCCGCGCCGCCAATCCGGCCGCCGAGCAGTTCTTCGCCCTGTCGGTATCGCAACTTCTGCATTTCGGCCTGGCCGAGTTGGTGGCCGAGGACAGCCCGCTTTTCGGGCTGCTCGAACAGGTGCGGGCAGGGCAGGTGGTGGTCGCCGATTACGACCTCAATTTCGACAGCCCGCGTCTCCAGCGTCGCGGCGTCACCGTGCACGGCACGCCGGTGCCGGAAGAGCCAGGTTGCGTGCTGCTGACCCTGCAGGGCGAGTCCGCCGCCCGCACGCTGGACCGCCAGCTCAACTTCCGCAGTGCCGCCCGTTCTGTAGCCGGCATGGCCGCTGTCCTCGCCCACGAAGTCAAAAATCCGCTGTCCGGCATACGGGGCGCCGCCCAGTTGCTGGAGCGCACCGTGGGCGAGTCCGATCGCGAACTGGCCGTGCTGATCCGCGACGAGGCCGACCGCATACGCGAACTGGTCGAGCGCATGGAGGCGTTCGGCGAAAAACCGGTGGTGCGCGACGCGGTCAACATCCACCGCGTGCTGGAACACGTCAAACGCCTGGCGCAAACCGGCTTTGCCGCCCACCTGCGCATCGCCGAGCTCTATGACCCCTCGCTGCCGCCGGTGCTGGGCAACCGCGATCAGCTGGTCCAGGTCATGCTGAACCTGGTGAAGAACGCCGCCGAAGCGATGACCGAGGCCCAGTCCGACGGCGAGATCCGTCTCAAAACCGCCTACCAGCACGGCGTCCGGGTAGCGATCCCAGGCACCACGCGCCGGCTGCATCTGCCTTTGATCGTCACCGTGCGCGACAGCGGGCCGGGCATTCCGCCCGAGGTGCGCGACAACCTTTTCGATCCTTTTGTCACCACCAAGCCGGCCGGCAGTGGCCTGGGGCTTGCACTGGTCGCCAAGATCGTCGGCGAACATGGGGGTCTCATCGAAGTGGACAGCCGTCCGGGCCGCACCGAGTTCCGCGTATCCCTGCCGATCTTCGAAGAAGAGCGCGCCACCTCCGGCATGGACCTGCCCGGGGCGTAGATGCCGACACCGCCCACCGTGCTCATCGCGGACGACGACAGGTCGATCCGCACCGTTCTCACGCAGGCGCTCGGCCGCGCCGGCTATCAGGTGCGCGCCACCGGCTCGGCGGCGATGCTGTGGCGCTGGGTGGAGGAGGGCGAGGGCGACCTGGTCATCACCGACGTGGTCATGCCGGACGAGAATGGGCTGGAGCTGCTGCCCCGCATGCGCCGGGTGCGCCCGGACCTGCGGGTCATCGTGATGAGCGCGCAATCGACGCTGATGACCGCGGTCAAGGCGGCCCAGCGCGGCGCCTTCGAATACCTGCCCAAACCCTTCGATCTGACCGAGCTGCTGGCCGTGGTCGCCCGCGCGCTGGCCGTCTCGGCTCCCGCCGACGCCCAAGAGCCGGAGCCGCGCGATACCGAGGAAAAGCTGCCGCTCATCGGTCGCAGCCAGGCCATGCAGGAGATCTACCGGACCATCGCGCGACTGACGACAACCGACCTCACCGTCATGGTCCGCGGCGAGAGCGGCACGGGCAAGGAGCTGGTCGCCCGCGCGCTGCACGATTACGGGCGCCGCCGCACCGGACCGTTCGTGGCCATCAATATGGCCGCGATCCCGCGCGAGCTGATCGAGAGCGAGCTGTTCGGCCATGAGCGCGGCAGTTTCACCGGCGCGCACAACCGCACCCAGGGCCGCTTCGAGCAGGCGGCTGGCGGCACGCTGTTCCTCGATGAAATCGGCGACATGCCGGCCGAGGCGCAGACGCGCCTGTTGCGCGTGCTGCAGGAAGGCGAGTTCACGAGCGTCGGCGGCCGCGCGCCGATCCGGGCCAACGTGCGCATCGTCGCCGCGACCCATCGCGACCTGCGCCAGGCCATCGCCGCCGGTGTGTTCCGCGAGGATCTGTTCTACCGCCTGAACGTGGTGCCCATCCGCTTGCCCCCACTTCGCGAGCGCGCGGAAGACGTCGGCGTGCTGGCTCGCCACTTCCTGGACCGCGCGCGCGAAGCGGGGCTGCCGGGCAAAATACTGGACCAGGGTGCGATCGACGCGCTGCGCCGGCACCGCTGGCCGGGCAATGTGCGCGAGCTGGAAAACCTCATGCGCCGCCTGGCCGCGCTGACGCCGCAGGAGGTGATCAGCGCCGAAGTCGTTGCCGCCGAACTGGCCGAGCCGGAAGGCGACCCCATCGAACCATCCGGCGGCGGCACGCGCGACCTGGGCCAGGCGGTCGAGCGCCATATCCGGCACATGCTGGCCGGCAGCAGCGACCCTACGCCCACGCGCGACATCTACGACCAGGTGATCGCCGAAGTGGAGCGGCCGCTGATCCGCATGACGCTGGCGGCCACGCGCGGCAACCAGATCAAGGCGGCGGAAATGCTCGGGCTGAACAGGAATACGCTGCGGAAGAAGATCAAGGATTTAGATATTGCTGTGGTGCGTGGGGTTGGGTAGAAGAAAGCGCTTCTTTTCTGAAGAAAAAAGCAAAAGACTTTTGTCAACTTGACTCGCCTAAATAGATAAAAGTTTTTTGGTTCTTTTTTTCAAAAAAGAACATCTTCCTTTGCCTGCCCGCCCCGTCACGCTAACGTCCCGTCATGCGCGGTTTCGTCATGTGTCTCCTTCTCGCCGGCTGTGCGCTGTCCGACCCGGTAGCCGTCTCGGAGCAGCCGCGTGCGCTGGTGGACGCCTACCTGATCGCGCACGGTATGGCGGCCGGTTACGCGCAGGGGCCGCAAGCCGACCCTGCCGTGGTGGAGCAACTGGCGCGGCTGGACAGTCGCGCCGCGCAGGCCGTGCGGTCCCTGGCGCGCGCACCGGGCAACCTGTCCGCGACCGCCGAAGCCGTGGCTGCGCTGACCGACTATGCCGCGCGGCAATCCGCTACCCAGTAGCCGGTCTCGTCCACAAAGGTGACAAGCATCGCATGACCGCACTCTCCGTGCGCGGCCTGACCGTGCTGCGCGACGGGCGCCCGGTGCTGCGTGACACGGGCCTTTCCGCCGAATCGAGCAGCCTGACGTGCCTGCTGGGCCTGGCCGGCGCCGGAAAAACCTCGCTGCTGGCCGCCATCGCCGGGCTGCTGCCGATCGGGCAGGGCGCGGTCCTGATCGGCGGCGCAGACGTGACCCGGCTGACGCCGCGGCGGCGCGGCGTGGGATTCCTGGCGCCGGGCACCAGCCTGGCCGAGGGGCGCACCGTGCGCGGCGCGCTGTCACGGCTGGCCGGTGCCGGTGGCGCGGCACGGGCCGCGGTGCTGATCGACGCGTTGGGGCTGGCCGGCGTGGCCGGGCAGGGCGCGGGCCTGCTCTCCCACGGGCAGGCAGCCCTGGCGCTGGCCGCGGCACGGCTGCTGCCGCCGGGCGGAGTGCTGCTGGTGGACGAGGCGGGGGCGGGCTTGGACGATCCGTCCCGGGTCGCGTTCATCAGCATTTTGCGCGACTTGGCCGCGGCGGGCCGGACCGTGCTGATGGCCACGCGCTGTCCGCGCCTGGCCCAGGCCGCGGACCATCTGGTGCTGTTGTCGGATGGGCGCGTCCTCCAGGCGGGACCGCCGGCCCTGCTCTATGCTCGGCCGGGCTGCGCCGCCGCCGCAAGGCTGACCGGGCCGGCGAATATTCTCGGGGGTATCGTGCGCGAGAAGCGCCCAGGCGGTTTCATCTGGGCCGCTTCGGGGCGCTATGTGCAAGCGACCAGCCCTGATGCGCCCGCGCCGAAGCTGGGCAGCGCCGTGGCGCTATGCCTCAGACCGGAGCACCTGATGCTGCTGCCGGAGGGGGCAGTGGCGGACAACTCGATCGAGGGCCGCGTGCAGACGGTAGAGCCCGGACCGGGCACCTGCTCACTCGGCGTGCACACCCCCCTCGGCCTGCTCCACACGATAGTCCCGGCCTACAAAGGTCCGGAAGTGTGCCTGGGCTGGGCCGCCAGCGCCCCTTGGGTAATGAGCGCGGATGAGTAAAAGTCTTTTGCTTCTTTTCCTCGGAAAAGAAGACGCTTCCCTCAAGCCGCCCGAACCTGCAACGGCGTAGGCAACGCCGCATCCTGGTCCGTCGCAGCCGGAGTCAGCACCACCAGCCCCGCCGAGGGTGCAGGCCCACGCGCCGAGAACCGGCAGTCGCGGTGCAGCAGAAGCAGCCGGTCGGGTCCGAATTCGTAGATCTGGCTGGCCTGCGGCTCGGCCACCGCCGCAGGGTGACCCGGGTCGCGGCCCAGGTGGGAGCGTTCCTCCACCGCCAGGCGGCCGCGGTTTTGGCTCCACAGCGCCAGCACCGGCCCGGCCGCGCGGGCAAAGGTGAGTGCGTCGGCCAGGTTGGCGATGCCGGTGCGTGTCACCGGAGTGTCGGCCATCATGACCAGGCTCAGCAACTCGCGCGCGGCCTGCTCCGGCGGGATGCGCTGGCCGGCCGCTTCACCCGCCCCCGGCTTGGCGACGCGCAGCGTGCGCGTGTAGGCGCCCACCGTCAGCAGCGCGTTCAGGAAATCGTATTCGACCTGCCCCAGCATGCCGTGCTGCATCATCCAGGCAACCCGGCCGGGATGCATGGCGCCCAACTCCGGCGCATCGCCGCCAAACCCGGTGCGGCCGGCGCCCACCACCTGGCTGGTCGCCTGCAACAGCGCCACATCGGAGAATTGCAGCCGCACCATCAGCGATCCGACCCGCTCGCCCTCGGCCAGCCGCACCGGGAAGTCGAAGCCGCTGAAACCGTCGCCAAGCCCGGCGTCCAGCAAGTCCTGACGAAACCCGTCCACCTCGCCCGACCCGACGCAGCGCCCGCCGACGAAGGCCAGAACCGTCTGGCCTCGCAGCGGTCCGGACTGCGCGTGCAGCCATCCGACAACCCTGTTTCGTTGCGCGATCTCGATGGCGCCTCTGATCATCGTTCACTCCATCGTGCAGGCGGGGGCTAAATTGATCCGTCCGCCATGCAAGAAGCAAGCACAGGATTATGACAGGTATGAGGCGACGTGGACCGCGCGCAATAGTGTTTGCAAGGCATCTCGTCGAACCGGAGAATAACTCTCCGTTTCGCAACCACACGACGCGAATTGCACAACCGTCACGATAGAAGTTTTCATCGCGGCTTATGCTCTGGTATGCGCTGCCGGATGCGGTTTTTTCTCTCCTCCGGCGGCGCCGGTCCACGCGCCGGGTTCGGTGCAGGCGGGTTGGACGCGTCACGCGGCCTGATCGCGGACGCGTTCGCGCCGGTGCTGGCGCGTCTGGGGGAGGTCGTGCCCGTCGACACCCCCGCCGAGGGCGTTCGCCTGGCCCGTGACGCCGCCGCCTCGGAAGCAAGCGGGGGCGCCCTGCACCTGTGCGTCGCCCTGCCGCACGAATTGCCGCCCGAAGCAGGCGCGGAAACGGTCGCCGCCTTCGGCCTGTCCCTGGCAACCTGCCCCGAGACGCCCTTCGCCGGTGACCCGCGCACCGACTGGCGCCTGCGCCTGGGCTGCAGCGGCGGCGCCCTGGTCTTCTCGACCCACGCCGCAGCCGCGGTGCGCGCGCTGATGGGCGACATCTGCCCGGTGCTGACCGCTCCGCCGCCGGTCGCCTGCGCCCAGGAACCGGCGCCGCCTGCCCCGGCCACGCTGCGTGTCACCGGCGCCGTGCTGGATACCGCGGACTGGCCGAAGACCGCGCCGCCCGACCGCGCCACATGGCTGGCGGGCGAAGCCGCCCTGCTCGCCGAGTCGGACGGTTCGCCCCAGGTGCTCGAGGCCAATCCACCCCCCAGCAAAACCCTGCGCTACCGCCTGGGCGTCACCCGCCTGCACCTGGCCTACCTGTATCGCGAGGTGGTGCGCGACGTGCTGCCCCGCCCCGTCGCCCGCGCCGTCTCGCGCGCCGGCGGCCTGGGCGTGCGCGTGGCCCGCCGCCTCGTGGTAGGGCGCGAGCAGGCACCGGCCTCGCTGCCACCCGCCGACCTCGATTTTCCGCCGCCCCCTACCGGCGAGGAGGCCGCGCTGTGGCGCCCCGGCACCTCCGCCGTCACCCTCGACGGCTTCGTGTGCGCCGCCGTGCATGGCGGCTGGGACCGAAGCTGGGGCGAACTGCTATCCGCCTGGGTCGAGGTATGCCGCGACGATGCGTCGGCCACGCTCGCCGTCAAGACCGCCGGACTGGACCAGGACACTCGCAATAGTCTGGCCGGCACGCTGCGCCGGCTGGGGCCGTTCGCCTGCCGCGTCGTCATCCTCGACGGCGCGATCGAGGGCGGGCTGGACGCACTGATTGGGTGCAGCGCCTTCTATCTCTGCGCCAGCCCGTCCGAGGCCGCCCCCCTGCCGCTGCAACGCTTCCTGGCCGCCGGCCGCCCCGCCGTCTCGCCCAGCCACAGCGCGCTGGCCGACCTTATCGACGCCGACACCTCCTTCGTCGTGGCGAGCGGCCTGGAATACGAATCCTGGCCCGGCGACGTCGAGGAACGGCTGGCCGCCACCGGCTGGCGCCTGGACTGGGAATTGCTCTGCGCCGGCATCGCGAGCGCCCGCGCGCTCTGGCACCAGCCGGAGGCGTATGCCGGCCGCGCCCGCGCCGTGGCGCGCCGCACGTCGGACATATGCGGGCCGGACGTGGTGCTGTCGGCGCTCCGAAACCTCGGCGCCCCGCGGCCGGCGCCGCTCGCCCGCCGGCCCGCCGGCCGCCCCGTCATCCTGGTGCATTCGGAGACGGATGCGGGCACCCTGGCCACGCGCCTGGGCACCGCGGAATACAGTTATTTCTTCGTGCTGCGCTTCTTCCGCCCCGTGCTGGAACGAATCGGCCGCGTGGTGCCGGTGGCCGACCCGGCGCGCGAAGTGGACCGGCTGTACGCGCAGGCGACCGCGCGGGGCGAGCCCTGCGTCTTCCTGAGTTTTTCGCCGCCGCACCGCACGCCCACCGGGTTCGCCTGCCCCACCGTGCCGGTCTTCGCGTGGGAGTTCGACACCATCCCGCAGGAGCACTGGGGCGGCGAGCGCCGCCACGACTGGGCCCGCGTGCTGCGCACCCTGGGCTGCGCCATCGTGCACAGCCAGGCCACGGTGCAGACGGTGCGCGGCGTGCTGGGGGAAGAGTTTCCGGTTTGGTCGATCCCGGCGCCGGTGTGGGATTGCTTTGCGCCCGCAACCCCGCATGCGCGCCCTGCGCGAAGCCAGGATATCCATTCGCGGCACCGTGCTCGATACCTCGTCGATGGACATGGCCAGCCTGCGCCACGACGAAAACTGGTTCGAGCGCGTGCACGCCGAACGCGCGCAGCGCGGCCCGATCTGCGAGGTCAAGCTGGACGGGGTGGTCTACAGCTCGGTGTTCAACCCGGAGGACGGCCGGAAGAACTGGATCGACATGCTGGCCGCTTTCTGCCGCGTGTTCCAGGACCAGCCGAACGCAACCCTGGTGCTGAAACTGACGCATCACGACGGCACCTGGGGCATGGCGCTGATGCTCAGACATATGCGCCGGTTGATGCCGTTCAGTTGCCGCGTCGTGCTGATGCACGGCTTTCTGCCGGACGCCGACTATGCGCGGTTCACGTCGGTAACGACGTTCGCGGTGAACACCTCGCATGGCGAGGGCCAGTGCCTGCCGCTGATGGAGGCGATGTCCGCCGGCAAGCCTGCCGTGGCACCGCCGCATACGGGTATGGCGGATTATCTGGACGCGGATTGCGCTTTCTTGTGCGCAGTTCGGCCGAGCCGGGAAGTTGGCCACAGGACACACGACTTCGCGGTGCGCACGCATCGCCGCCGGATCGACCTCTGAATCGCTGGAGACGGCGTTTCGAGAAAGCTACGACGTCGCGACAAGAACGTCCAGATCGCTATGCCGCGATGGGCGCCGCGGCCATTGAAAGATTGCGCAGGCATTGCTCGCTCCAGGTGACGGAGGAAAGGCTGCGAGCGGTTTTCAAGAGCCTGCTCGGAGCGGATGTCGCAGCCAACGAACAGGACCAAGACGCGCCCGAAGATGACAGGGGGATCGCTTCGGACGTTCGTCTTCCACGCGGTTTCGAGGCCCAGCTCGCGGAGCGGATTTCGAAGCTTGGCCACTACCAGACAGTCAGACCGCCCAACCTTGCCGACTACCATATGTTCGATCCCGCAGAGCCAAACGATGTCGAGCTGCTGTCAGTCAATTACGGGTTCGAGGTGCAATCCGCCTCGGGCAATGCCATCTTCGTGCACAGGGCGGCGAAGAAGGCATTGTCCAAAACGCCGATTCGAATTGGCGGGTTCTGCAACGCCGTTCTGATCGATGCGGATTGTACGATGCACGGCAGCATCGACATGACAGGCGATTTCAATCTCGCCGTGTTTGAGGGAGGCCAGAGCTACCTCGCCATCGGCGCCACCTTTTACGGCGGCGATACGCTGGTTTGGGGCCACGGCGCTTCGAGCTGGGGTTTGCGCGTGTGGGTACAGGGCGGTGTCACGTGCACGATAGGCGAGGGATGCCTGTTTTCCGAGAACATCACAATACGCTGCACCGACCATCATTCGATCTTCGACCTGGACACGGGTGATCAGATCAACAAGCCGGCGCGGCGTCACAATCGGCCGGCACGTATGGGTGGGCCAGGATTGTGCAATCGCGAAAGGCGTCACGATCGAGGACGGGGCGATCATTGGGGCGCGCTCACTCGTTGTAGGTCATGTTGGCCGGGCCGAGCTATGGGCGGGGTCTCCGGCCCGCAGGCTGAGAGAGCGGGTTTCATGGACACTGCCGCATCCCGTTCTAGACCCGGTCGAACGGGATGCGGTCCGTGCTTTCCTCTCAAACGACACTTCTGGCGCCGAACAGCCCGGAGCCTACGCTTCGGCATTTCTCACGAACCGGCCAGGATAGCGACGCCACTCGTGAACGTCAGCGTGCAGACGTTGGGCGCAGTGCCTGACGTAATAACAAGCTTTGTAATCACGAAATCTGCAAATCCATCAATGTTGAATGTCCCGCTCCACGTTGCGCCGGTGACACCACCCAGAAAGCCATTGTTGAACACCAACGCCGTCCCGCTTGTCGCGTTGGGTGGTTGGTAAATCCTGTCAACGACATACTGTGGCTGTGAAAAGCCTCGTATGTTATTAAGGATGGAAAGGCTATAGACGTTGTTGACGACCCCATTAATCGTCTGCTGGTACAGAAGTCACAAGAATTGGAGATACATTCTGCGGTATAGTGACATGTCCCGGTTCCGACCACCGTTACATTACCGACATTTACTGCGTGTGCGGTCACGACCCAGCCAAGGCCCAACGTGAGTGCCAGGGCGGAACAAAATGGACGTGGCGTCTTCATGTTTTGTCTTCCTTTGCCGAGGGGCGCGGCAATGTGACTGTATGCGCGCCAAAATAGCAATAAATATTGTAAATTAACCTCAGGTTGCATTTGTCTCGCGGCGATGATCCAGGAAATGGTTACAAAGGATGACTCAGAAGATTGACGACAAGGATCGGGAGGTTGGTGAAGAGGTGTGGATGCAGCTTAAGTTCGTGGATCGGTTCAGAGCGTGGCTACAGGGAACACGAAAAACGGCTCCTCAAGCCCAACAGGCCGTCATCACAGCTCCTGCACGCTTACAGGCGACGCAAGAAGCTTTCGACAATATATACCGGCAAGATTTATGGGCTTTACGCAGCGGTGAGGTACAGCGCGGAAAAACCCGGTATGGAATCCGAACATGCGAGAAACACGCGCCTTACCGTGCTCATCCAGGATTTCTTGCGCTTAAACGACATCAAGTCCGTCGTCGAGTTCGGATGCGGCTATTTCGGTTATGCATCGCAGGTTGACTGGTCCGGCGTCGAGTACCGATGGATACGACATTGTCGAGGAGGTCATCGAATCCAATCGTCAGTATCACGCCAAACCCAACGTCCGGTTCCACGTGGTCCGGGACGGCACGCGAATGCCCAAGGCCGATCTGCTGATTAGCAAGGACGTGCTGCAGCACCTACCAACCGAGGACGTTCAGTATTACCTATCCCTGTTTAAAACGAATTTCCGATTCATGCTGATCGGCAATGACTGCTATCCGGATGATAACTTAAATGGCACCACGCCACACGGCGGCTACCGCGCTCTGCGCCTCGAGTTGCCGCCATTCAACTATCCTAACATTGTCGTTCAGCAGTGGAAGTGCGTTGAATTCGGCACATTCATTGTCAAGAACTTTTGCCTGTTTCAAGGTGAGCCGAAATCCGGTGACAACGGTGGCATCGTCTTGCGTGATAATCGCGCCAACCACCCGACGTCACTCAGTCCACCTCACGTGCGTGATGTAGTCGGTCTCCAGGACGGTTACCTGGGTGGCTGGGGAAAAGGCGAGACAGGAGAGCTATTTGAAGGCTTCTGCATTTCGCCGGCTGATACTGTGGTCGATATCGGGTGCGGCGACGGCGCGTTCGCAGGTTTCGCTGGCCAGCAAGGTGCGAGCGTCACGTTTATCGACGTAGATGCTTTGCGTCTACAGGCAGCAACCCAGCTTCTGAGAGAAACCCCGGCGAAAGTAGCAATACCGATTTTGAGCGACTGCAATCCGATCCCGTTGGCGGATGGAATAGCGACCAGGGTGATCTGCACGGAAGTCCTGGAGCATGTCCCTGACGCGCAGGCACTAATGGCAGAAATCGTGCGCATAGGTGCGCCTGGGGCGCTCTATCTGTTGAGCGTGCCTCATCCATTCGCCGAGAGTTTGCAGAAGGCTCTTGCGCCAGCCGAGTATTTCGCCCCACCTTATCACGTCCGCGTCTTCACCAGAGAGGACTTTGAGACGCTCGTCGGCTCGAGCGGTCTTGTCGTTGATCGCTGGCACGCTGACGGCTTCTTTTGGGCGCTACACGCCGCCATGATGTGGAGTTGTGATGCTGACGGGAAGCCGCACCATACCCTGGATACCTGGGCGGAATGCTGGTCAACGTTGCTAGCAACGAAGGACGGTCGCAGGGTCAAAGCTGCGCTCGACGCAGCCGCGCCGAACAAGCAGATCATCGTAGCACATAAACCGATTTCCCACGCTTGTGATTAGGTTGAACGCGTGTTGTGTTGCCATAAGTATGCGCCGTATCTTCGCAATGGTTGTTCCACGTAGCGGTGCGTAGCTTCCGCGCAAAGAACCAGAAAGACCAGTGCGATGACTACCGCATAGACGTTGCTTGCGCCGCTGAAAATGGATGTCTCTGGCGCAAACAGGGCATGAGCGAGTGCCGCGGAACACTGAAACACCGGAATGTGCGCGACGTACAACGCGTAAGACCTGCTACCCGACCACATAACAAACTTGCGGGCACGTTCCGGACATATATAGTTGCGATCATAGCTTGCAACCCACACAAGGAGGGCTGCCAGAGCGGCAATACCGCCCGTCTCAAACGGAACCGAAATGTTTCCGGGGCCGGCCCAACGAAACAAACAACCGAGCGAGAGAACAACGAACGCAGCACTCACCCATCTGGGTCGCAAAAATACGGGTTCACACAATATGTAACCGGGTGTCCGAACCCAGATAGCTAACGCCACACCCCACAACAGCGCATCAGACCTAAAGAAAAAGTAGTATGTGCCGTGAGCCAGAGGAAGTTGGACCAAAATGGCCAAACAAATCGCGATGGGTAGATATTGGCCAAGCACCCTCATCGCGAGTGGGAGCAGAATGTAGAACTGCTCCTCCAACGACAAGCTCCAATATGGATAGCTTGCCCCGTATGCCTGAAAATGGACGACTTTGTTGGCAAAACGATAATTTGCGTAGAAGAATACCCCGGCCAACATGCTGCGGAGGTTTGCTACTGCCGGTCCCAGGAAAGGTGGATCGACAACTGCGCTCCCAGCGGAGATCAGCAGCAGCCACAGCCATGCAGTAGGCCAAAGCCGCCAAGCCCGACGAAACCAAAAAGCGCGAGCGACACGCCATGATCGCTTGTATCCTTGCTCAGCATCTAGACGTCGGAGCAGATCTCCCGTCACTAAGTAACCTGAGATGACGAAGAATAAGTCAACGCCTGGCCAAAGCTGACCGTAGTTCAGGAAATCCAGCCAAAACGTGGGCTGAAACACAAGATTGTTCGTTGCGTGCTCGACCATGACAAACGCGATTGCCACGGTGCGTAGTGCCTCGATGTCAAGGATGCGGCGGCCGCCCGATCCAACCGTCGTGTCTGGAGCTCGCACCCCGATGTACGATGGACGCGCGGAGAGGCGGTCCGTGATTGCACGGCCGCGTGCCCGCAGTGGTTGCTCGACGAACCTGATAGTCAATTCGCTTGCCGCTATCATCAGCGTGCTTGCAATCACAAACGCCGTCGCACAGCAAATCGCGAAGTTGCCTGTATTTGAAAATAGCCGGCCGTCAATCTCGCGGGCCACAGCAAAAGCGAGCATATGAACGATGTAGATTGCGTAAGAGCGGCTGCCAAGAAAAACCAGGGCTCGTCCCAGCGCGCCCGGTGCTATAGGGCTGCACTGGACGGCCACGAGCACTATCAGGCTACATGCTGCCGTCTCAAGCGGCGCCGCTAACCTGAACATGGCTATGCCAAACCATCGGTCGAAGGGCCCGATCGAATCAAATACGGCTGCTAGCAGCATCAAGATGACACATAGGACCAGGCTTGCATAACCTCGAGGCCATGTTCGTTGCAGGAGCCGCCAAATCGAGCCGCTTTCCAAATAGGCGAGTCCAACGCCGGCGACGAGACAGCCCGGGCGCAGCAAAATGTCAGCCCAGAAGTCTTGGTAATTCCAGAAACGAAAGCCGGCATACAGCATCAGCACCGGAAGCGTGGCGCGCCGGCTCAGAATCAGCAACAACGGCAAGGCAAGGTAGAACTGCTCCTCGAGTGAAAGGCTCCAGTATTGCGACATTATGCCCAAATGCTGCTGCGCGCGACATACTTGCAGCAGCAGGTAATTAGAATACATGCCTATACCGGCTAAGATCATTTGGAGATTAGCGGAAGGGTCCATTTCGCCGAAACGATTGAAACCGAGCGATACGGCATAAGCCATGAACAGCCACAGCCACGCGGACGGCCACAGTCGAAAAGCGCGGCGTATCCAGAACCCCGTGGCAACTACGAACATCTGCCGGCGGTTCAGCCCCTCGACGTCGCGAAGGAGACTCCGCGTCACGACAAAGCCGGAAATACAGAAGAAAATGTCAACTCCGGCGCCACCGTTGAAATGCGCGAGCGGACCGCCTGGAAGCCATAACGCCGAAAGTTCGGGCAACAGGCCGGGCAGATGCTGCACCAACACCATAAGCACCGCCACAGCGCGCAGCATCTCGATACCGGCGATCTTCGTTTCGCGGTGACGGGGAGGAGCGGCGGCCAGATGGTCGCGCTGCGGTTCGGTCAGCATGGTGCAGGACGGTTAACCCAGCACGCCACGCCGGACCATACGCCCAGGGCCGGCCGATTTGCCCGGTTCGGGAAAACTGGTATCGGCCCCCGTGCCGTTCCGCCCATCAAACCTCGCATCCGCCGAGCGCCTGGCGTACATCGCGGCACTGGCCCTGGTCGCCCTCGTTATCGCCGCGCTCCACCTTGCCCTGCCGTTCCGCTTCCCCATCCCCTGGCCGGACGAGACCAGCTTCCTGGCCCCCGCCTTCGAACTCGCCCGCCACGGCACCCTCTACGTCTGGGGCATGAACCCGGACCGCCTGGTCATGTGGATGCCGCCCGCCTATTTCGTGGCGCTGGCCGCCCTGTTCAAAATCTTCGGCTACAGTTTTGCGCTCGCCCGCTGGGCCTCGGCCGCCTGCGTGTTGGCAAGCCTCTGGCTCGCCGGCCGGCTGATCAAACACCTCGCCGCCGGCCGCCAGGCCGCGTGGCTGCACGCCCTGGCCGCCGCCGCCTTCCTCTCCCCCTACGTGCTGATGAGCGCCAATATCGCCCGCATGGAGGCGCTGCTCTGCCTCGTCATGCTCGCCTCGCTTGCCTCGTGCGTCCGCGGCCTGCCGGTGCTGGGCGCCGCCCTGGTGGCAGGTGCCGCCACCATCCACTTCAACGCCGTCTTCTTCACCCTGCCGGCCGCCGCCTGGTTCGCCTGGCTGCTCCTCACCCGCCAGGGCCTTGCCGTCCGCTGGGCCGAACTGGCCGCCGCCGCCGCCGCCGCCGCCATCCTGGGCGCCTACGGCCTGCTCGTCCGCGCCAATTTCGACGGTTTTCTGGACGACATCGGCTACCAGTTCCGCCTCAAACGGTTTTACGGCCAGCACGACCCCTGGCACCCGCTCTGGCCCCTGCTCCTGGCCGCCACCCTGTGCCTGGCCGTGCTCGCCGCCCGCCGCCGCGTGGACGGCCCAGCTTTCTGCGCCCTCTACGGCACAAGCTTCGTCCTCATGGCCACCGAGGGCCGCGAGATCTGGTACGATTGCGCGCCCCCCATCGGCTTCCTGCTCATCGCCATCGCCCTGGTGGCCTCGGCCGCCCCGCTCGCCGGGCGCTGGCGCGCGGCGACGCTCGCCTGCCTGGCGCCCTGCGTCGCGGGCCTGCTGGCCTGCGGCTACCGCCCAACCCCGTTCCTCAACCCCCTGCTACCCCGCCCCGCCATGCTGGCCCATGCGCTGATAACCCCCGTGGACCTGGATGCGGCGCGCGCCGCGCTGGCCAGCCTGCCCCCCGGCAGTACGGTCAATTTCGCCTGGGCGGGCATAGAACCCTTCTTCCTCGACACGCTCGACCGCCACCGGCTGCGCTGGGGCGTGCCCCAGCACAGCGCCACCGACAGCCGCATGGACCGCCACCTGGATTACCGCCTGCAATGCGACAGCCCGGACACACCGGACCTGCTATGGATCTACTACCCTCGCCAAACCCATGACGGCCGCGACACGGGGTGCGGGCTGATGAAAAACTAGACCGCCCGTCATCGCGGGGCCCCTCAGGCCAAGCGGCCTCGCAACGGCCATGGAAATCACCGGTCCTACAGCGCCCCCCCGGGCCGCCCCGCCGCCGCGCCAAGCCGCAAGCGCAGCGCGTTCAGCCGGATGAACCCCGCCGCATCCACCTGGTCGTACGCCCCCTGGTCGTCCTCGAACGTCACCACGCGCGTATCGTACAGACTACTGCGGGCTCTCCCGCCCCACGACCGTCACCGACCCCTTGTACAGCTTCACCCGCACCGTGCCGGTCACGGACGCCTGGCTCGCATCGATCGCCGCCTGCAGCATCCGCCGCTCCGGCGAGAACCAGAACCCGTTGTAAATCATCTTGGCGTAGGCCGGCATGAACCCGTCCTTCAAATGCCCCGCCTCGCGGTCCAGCGTGATGCTCTCCATCGCCCGGTGCGCCGCCAGCCAGATCGTGCCGCCCGGCGTCTCGTATACACCGCGGCTTTTCATGCCCACGAACCGGTTCTCCACCATGTCCAGCCGCCCGATCCCATGCGCCCGCCCCAGCGCGTTCAGCCGCGTCAGCAGGGCCGCCGGGGACAGCGCCTCGCCATCGACCGATACCGGGTCGCCGCGTTCGAAACCGATCTCCACCACCTGCGCCGCATCGGGCGCGGCTTCCGGGCTGATGGTGCGCTGGAACACCATCTCGTCCGGCGGCAACGCCGGATCCTCCAGGATTTTGCCCTCCGACGAGGAGTGCAGCAGGTTCGCATCCACCGAAAACGGCGCCTCGCCCCGCTTGTCGCGCGTGACTGCAATCTGGTGCGCGTCGGCGAACTCGAGCAGCTTGGTGCGGGAGGTCAGCGCCCACTCCCGCCAGGGCGCCACCACGCGTATATCCGGCTGCAACGCATAGTAGGCGAGCTCGAACCGCACCTGGTCGTTGCCCTTGCCCGTCGCCCCATGCGCCACGGCGTCCGCCCCCACGGCACGGGCGATCTCGATCTGCCGCTGCGCAATCAAGGGCCGCGCGATCGCGGTGCCCAGCAGATACTGCCCCTCGTACAGCGTGTTGGCCCGGAACATCGGGCACACGAAGTCGCGCACGAAGACCTCGCGCAGGTCTTCCACGAAAATCTCCCTCACGCCGGCCTGTTCCGCTTTGCGCCGCGCGGCAGCCAGCTCCGCCCCCCCATCCTCCACCGACTGCCCGAGGTCGGCCGTGAATGTCACGACCTCGCACCCGTAGGTCTCCCGCAGCCAGCGCAGGATCACGCTGGTATCCAGCCCCCCCGAATAGGCCAGCACCACCTTGCGTATGTCGGTCTTGGTCACGAAACCCCCGGTCGATCGTCGGCCGTCAGCTATCAGCCATCATCTGGCCGGGGAAGCGGGTGCGGCCGGGCAGCATATCGGCTACATAGGACGTCCCGAGCGATGACCGAAGGCCGACACCTGACGACCGAGTCCCCCTTTGACGACCCCAGTTTCGCCAACCGGCTGCAAAAACTGCTGCCCATGCTCGGCTCCGAGCAGCCGGCGGAGGCGGACGCAGCCCGCCGCAAGCTGGTCGAGCACCTGGCAACCCAGCGCCTGTCGCTGACGGACCTGGCGCAACGCCTGCGTGAGGCGCCGCGCCCACCGGCGGCCGGTTTCGAGCTGAGCCTGGAACGCCAGATCCAGATCGCCCGCGTCGCCCGCCAGGAAGCCGAGTTCGAAACCAAGCGCGCCCGCCAGCGGGTCGCCGAGCTCAGCCGTGCCGTGCAGGAGGCGGGGTTCGACGTGGTCCGCGCCCAACGTAACCTGGCCCGCGCCCGCCTGCTGGCCGGCGCCGGCTGGGTCCTGGCCCTGGTCGCCGCAGCCGGCCTGCTGGTGCCCGGCTGGCGCGACCGCACGCAACGCGCCGACCAGACCGCCGCCCAGCAGGGCGTCGTCCTGCTGCATCCCAAGGACCCAGACCCGACCGGCGCCACGCTGCGGGTCGGCACCGTCCTGGTCCAAGACCTGCCCGTCCGCCTCACCCCCACGGCGGATGGCGAGGTCCGCGCCTTCCTCAATCGCGGCACACGTGTGGTGCTGGAGCGTCAGGTTCGCTCAGGCATGGAAACCTGGCTCCTCATCCGCAGCGTTACCGGCAGCGGCTGGGTCAGAGGAAGCGATGTCCTGCATTGAGCGGGCTTTGGCTGACGCAGTAGCAGGAAGATCAACCACGAAGGCGCGAAGCCCGCGAAGTCTGCCATCTTTGATATTTTCATTGCAGGCCGCAAAGCATTCTGCGGTTTAACACAAGGCACCTGCCGTAGCGTCGTGAATTGCGTCACTTCGCTCGCAATGAAGACTCGACCATTCGGCGGGCGCCGACAGTCTTCCTTGTGATACTCTTCGTGTTCTTCGTGTTCTTCGTGTTCTTCGTGTTCTTTGTGGCTAACTCACGTCCTTAAGCCGCGTGACGGCGCAGATCGGCCAGCTCGCAATGCATCAGCGCGGCCATATGGGTCGCCTCAAGCACCACCTGGGGCGCTTGGCCCGCCAGGAACGCCTCCTGCCAGCGCGGCGCGCACAGGCACCAGCGGTCGCCGGGGCGCAGGCCGGGAAACGCATACTCCGGCCTCGGCGTGGACAGATCGTTGCCCCGCGCGCGGCTGAACGCCAGGAACTCGGCCGTCAACACCGCACAGACGGTGTGGCTGCCAACATCCGCCGGGCCGGTGTCGCAGCATCCGGTGCGGGTGAACCCGGTCATCGGATCGGTCGAGCAGCTCACCAAGGGACCGCCCAGCACGTTGCGGGCGGGCAGGGGCAGGCCACCTGTGATGTCGAGCGGCATCGTCAGTCTCCCCGGCCCTCAGTGGCGCATCAAAAGGATCAGCGCCATCAGAGCGATCGCCAACCCCTGCAGCATCACGCGCGCCCGCATCAGGGCGTTGGACCGACGCGGGTCGCCGCCGCGCGCCACGCCGGCCATCCCTAGCCCCAGCACGACCACCACGCCCAGCATGGTCATACCCAGCAGCACTGCGAGAAAGGAGATCATGATGCACAAATAGGCGCAGCCCCGCCAAAGTGCACCCCGCCACGCCGGCACGCGGGTTGCGCGCGACGGCCGGACATGCAGTTTCGCGCCGCATGAAGAAACGCCTGCCAATCCTTCTTCTCAGCCTGTTGGCCTGGCCCGCCTGGGCGCAGCTACCCGCCACCCTGCTACCGCACCCAGCTACCAAACCGGCTGCGTCACCCGCCCAGGCGGCCCCCCCCAGCCTGTCGCCTGCGGAGTTGAAGCAGACGCTGGACCTGCTGAACGACCCGCAAAAGCGCGCCGCCTTCACCGCCACGCTGGAAACCCTGTCCAAGGCGGCCACACTCACCGGTGCGGCCAAGCCCGCCACCCCGGCGCCGGTCAAATTGGCCCCGGACAGCGTAGGCGCCGCCCTGATCGCAGAGGGCACCGCGTGGCTGGGCAACCTGGACACCGAGATGTCCAGTTTCGGCAGCGTTTTGGGCCACCTGCCATCGGTGTGGGCGTTCACCCGGCGTACGTTCGAAAACCCCGCCCTGCGCGCGCGGGCGCTGGACGCGGCATGGCGCCTGGCGCTGGTGCTGGCGGCAGCCGGCCTGGCCGAATGGGGCTGCTGGCGGCTGCTGCGCCGGCCCATTCGCGCCATCGCAGCCCGCGCACCCGGCACAATCGCCGCCCCGATGGCCGACCCGCACACGGAGGCGGTCGCTGACACGAGGGAAGCCGCGGCTGAGGCAGCCGATGGAGAAGACACCCCCCCGGCGCCGCTGGCTGCGGCCGAAGAGCACGCCGTGGAACACGCGCTGCGCCGGCGCCGCTTCGCCCGCACCGTCCGCACGTTCAGGCGGCTGCCTTTCGTCCTGCTCTGCTTCGTGCTGGACCTGCTGCCGCTGGGCGTCTTCGTGGCCATCGGCTACGCCGGCATGCTGTATGCCGACACCCGCGTGCAGGCCGTGCTGCAAGCCGCCGTCCTGGCCTACGGCACCTGCCGTATCGCCACCTCGCTGACCCGCATGTTCGCCGCCCCCGACCTGCCGACGCTCCGCCTCGTGCACGTGGGCGACGAAGGTGCCGCCTACGCCGTGCGCTGGGTCAGGCGGCTGTTCGCGGTGGCCGCCGCCGGGTTCGCCGCCTCGCAGATCGGCCTGCTGTTCGGCCTGCCGGTGCCAGCCGACGACGCCTTCCTCAAGGCGGTCTTTCTCATCGTTCATCTGATGCTGGTGGTCGTCGTCCTGCAATGCCGCCGTTCGGTGGCCGCCCGCATACGCAGCCCCAGTGCCACGCCCGGCCTGGGTGGCCGCGTGCGCAACCGTCTCGCCTCCGTCTGGCACTTCATCGCCATCTTCTACATCGTCGCCCTGTGGCTGGTCTGGGCGGCCGAGGTCCGCAACGGCTACATCCGCATCTGGCACCTGTTCCTCGTCACCGTCGGCGTGCTCGTGGTGGCCAGACTGGCGGCGATCGTGCTGCTGGGCAGCCTGGACCGCGCGGTGCGCCTCAGCCCGGACGCCGCCCAGCGCACCCCTGGGCTGGAACGGCGGGTGCAGCGCTACCTGCCGCTGTTGCGCAAAGCGGTCACGGCACTTGTGTGTCTGCTGACCGGCCTGGCTCTGCTGCAGGTGTGGGGCATCAACACGCTCGTCTGGTTCCGCACCAACGCGCTGGGCAGCCGGCTGCTCTCGGCCACCGCCACCATCCTGGTCGCCGCCCTGCTGGCGCTCGCGGTGTGGGAAGGCGTGAACGCCTCTTTCGACCGCAGCCTGGCCCGCATGACCACCCAGGCGCAGCTCGTCAGCGCCGCACGCCTGCGCACGTTGCTGCCGATCCTGCGCACGCTTCTGCTGGCCGTGCTGGTCGCCATCTTCGGGCTGGCCGCGTTGTCCGAGATCGGGGTGAACATCGCCCCGCTCCTCGCCGGCGCCGGCATACTGGGCGTCGCCATCGGCTTCGGCTCCCAAAAACTCGTGCAGGACTTCATCACCGGCATTTTCCTCCTGATCGAAAACGCCATGCAGGTCGGCGACTGGGTGACGGTGGCCGGCCTGTCCGGCTCGGTCGAAAACCTGTCCATCCGCACCATGCGGCTGCGCGCCGGCGACGGGTCCGTGCACATCATTCCGTTCAGCGCCGTCTCCACCGTCACCAACGTCAACCGCGGCATCGGCAACGCCGCCGTCAGCGTGAACGTGCCGATCGAGGAGGATACGGACCGTGTCAGCGAAGTTTTGGGCACCATCGCGCGCGAAATGCGCGGTGAACCGAAGTTCGCGGACATGATGCGCAGCGATTTGCAGCTCTGGGGCGTCGATCGCGTGGACGCTGGCGTGGCCACCGTCGTGGGCCAGATCGTGTGCACCGATGCGGGGCGCTGGGCCGTGCAGCGCGAGTTCAACCGCCGTATGGCCATACGCTTCAAGGAGCAGGGGCTGCGCATCGCCACCCCCGTGACCACCGTCTACAACCACATCGCGAACGACCCGCCACCCGCCACGGCCCATGGCGTTGCCGCGCCGGCGGAGGGATCGCTCGTCAACTCGCCACCACCGGCCGCCCTAGGAAATACGTCGTGACGCCGCCCAAACAAAAGATCGAAGCCGAGCTGTCGCAACACGGATTCAGCCACGTCCCGGCCGACATCATGGGTGCGCTGCTGGCGGCTGCCGGTTTGTCCGATTGGGAGGGGTTCGCCGATAGCTGGAACGATCTGGGCCTGGACACCTACATGGCCGATGGCGGGCGCTACCGCAGGCGTCGCCATGCCGCGTTCCGCGCCACCGCGTCGGGCTTCGACAGAAAGCCGCACCAGCCGCATTATCAAAGCCGCGACTACAATGCGCTGAATGGCGGTCTGGCCCGCTGGTTTGACCCGATCACCGAGGCTACCGCGGTGCACCCCGCGCTGCGCGCCATATTGCGCGTGTGCAAGACCGTCTTCGACGACTGCACCGACCCCGCCACCAGGCCGGCCGCCTGGCATATCGAACTGCACCAATTCCGTATCGAGGCGAAGCCGGGCGAGAACGGCCAACCCACGCCCGAGGGGCTGCACCGCGATGGCGTGGACTGGGTGCTGGTGCTGCTGGTGCGCCGGGAAAACGTGGCCAGCGGCGAGACCTCCATCCACGACCTGCAACGCCGGCTGGTCGGCAGTTTTACGCTAGAGCGGCCAATGGAGGCGGCGCTGGTCGATGACGGGCGGGTCTATCATGGCGTGACAGCCATCGCGCCGATCGACCCCGCTTCTCCCGCCTACCGGGATGTGCTGGTGGTGACGTTCCGGCGGGAGTGAGCGCGTCCCGGCCAGGTCCGCTCGACATGGCACAGGCGCTGACTATCTTGCAGCCATGTCCCGGTGCGCCGCCTTCGCTTGTGTTTGCATCGCGGTCGTCTGCTTCGGTCGTCCAGTCCGCGCGCAGCCGGTCTCGATCACCGGCGCATGGGCACGGGCAACCGCGCCCTTCCAGGCGCAAGGCGCGGTGTATGCGACGCTCGCCAGCGCAGACGGTGACCGGCTCGTCGGGCTTTCCAGCCCGGATGCCGCCGCCGCCATGCTTCATCGGACGGTCCGGCAAGGCGACATGACGGGCATGGCCGACATGGACGGCCTGGCCCTGCCACCCGGCCAAACGATCAGACTGGCGCCGCGCGGCCTGCACGTGATGCTGACCGGGCTGAAACACCCCCTGGTCGCTGGCGGCCACGTCTCCCTGGTGCTGGTCTTCGAGCATGCGGGGCGCGTTGCGGCCGACGTGCCGGTCCTGCCGATCGGCTCGGCGGGACCGTGAACCGCACGAGCCTGGTCGCGTTCCTCGGCGCGGGCCTGGCCTTGGCGATCGGCGCCGGGGTGGTGCTGACGCGTGGCCAGGGGCCGGGTGCGCCGGACGATATCGGCGGCCCGTTCACGCTGATCGACGGCAGCGGCCACACGGTGACGGACCAAAGTTTTGCCGGACACTGGCGCCTCGTCTATTTCGGCTACACGCATTGTCCGGACGCCTGCCCGACCACGCTGGGGGATTTGGGCGCCGCACTGGACAAACTGCCGCCCCCAACCCGCGCCCGGGTGCGGGTGCTGTTCGTCACCGTCGATCCGGCGCGCGACACGCCTGCTGCCATGGGCGCCTACGCGCACGCTTTCGGCCCGGAATTCGTGGGCCTGACCGGCACACAAGCCCAGTTGAGCGCCGTGGAGGCCAGCTACCACGTCTACGCCAGGCGCCGGGATCTGGCTGGCGGCGACTACGCCATGGACCACAGCTCCATCATTTACGTCATGCGCCCCGACGGCCATTTCGCCGGCCTGCTGGACGACAGCATGTCCCCCACCGACCTCGCCAAACACCTGTCCGAGTTCGGTGCCTAAACTGATGAAGGGGGGTCTGGGGGGGAAGGCTCTCCTCTCCCAGCCTTGCCTTGCCCTTGCCTTGGACTGGGTGGACCCCGCCTCGGCGTTCGCGGCGTTTGCGGGCGATTCCACCGTCGCCTGGCTGGACAGCCAGGGCGAGGGGCCACGCGCACGATACAGCTACCTGGCCGTCGAGCCATTCGATGTGTTGTCGGCCGACGCCGGCGATCCATGCCCGTTCGACACCCTGGCCGCGCGCATGGCCCGATATCCGTGCGGCTGGACGGGTTCGCCGGTGCCGTTCTGGGGCGGTGCGGTGGGGTTCCTGGCCTATGAGGCCGGTAGCCGGCTGGAGGGTGTGGCCCCGCATGGCGGGGAGGCCGGACCCCGGGCGTTCTTCGGGTTTTACGATGTCGTGCTGGCCTTCGATCGGGCGGCAAAGCGATGCTGGCTGCTATCCTCGGGCTTTCCGGAGCACGGCACGGCGCGCGAGGCCAGGGCGGGGGCCAGGGCGGCGCATGTGCTCGCCCGCCTCGCGGCGAAGCCCACCCCGTCGCCCAGTCCGCCGCCTCTCGCATGGCGTGCCGAAACGTCGCGCGATACGCATATCGCCCGCGTCGCGCGAACGATCGCCTACATCGAGGCGGGCGATATCTATCAGGCCAACATCACCGCGCGCTTCCTGGCGGACGCGCCGGAGCACATCCCGGCCGCAGGGCTGTATCGCGCGTTGCGCGCACACAACCCCGCGCCGTACGGCGCCTACCTCGCCTGCGCCCCCGATCTCGCGATCGCCAGCGTCTCGCCTGAGCGTTTTCTGGGCCTGACTGCCGAGGGCCGCATCGAGGCCCGCCCGATCAAGGGCACCCGCCCCCGCGGCGCCGATGCGGCCCAGGATGCGGCTCTGGTGTCCGAGTTGCTCCGCAGTGCCAAGGACCATTCGGAAAACCTGATGATCGCCGACCTGCTGCGCCACGATATCGGCCGCGTGGCAAGGATCGGCAGCGTGCACGTGCCCGAGCTCGCTGCCCTCGAAACCTTTCCCAATCTGCACCATCTGGTTTCCGCCGTACGCGGCACGCTGCGGCCAGGCCTGTCGGCCGCCGACCTGCTGCGGGCCGCCTTCCCCGGCGGCTCGATCACCGGCGCGCCCAAACGGCGTGCCATGCAGATCATCCGCGAGCTGGAACCCGCACCCCGCAACGCCTATTGCGGCACCGTCGCCTGGCTCGGCTGGGACGGGGCGGCGGACAGCAGCATCGCCATACGCACGCTGACCATATCGCGCGGCCAGGTCACGGCGGCGGCAGGTGGCGGCATCGTGGCCGAGAGCCAGCCCGAGGACGAGTATGAAGAGATGCTGGTGAAAATCCGGCCGCTGCTGCGCGCGCTGGGGCCGTTCGGCGCATGATCTGGCTCAACGGCGCGCTGGTCGCGCCATCGGCCGCCCGCATCGACCCGGCCGATCGCGGCCTTTTGCTGGGCGACGGCGTGTTCGAGACGGTGCGCGCCACCGGCGGCCAGCCGGCGCATCTGGCGCGCCATTTGGCCCGGCTGCGGCACGGCGCGGCCGTGCTGGCTATCCCCTTTCCCTGGACCGATTCCGTCCTCACCGCGGCGCTTCAATCGGTATTGGGCGCCGCCCCCCACCCCGACGCGGCGCTGCGCATCACCCTCACACGCGGCCCCGCCGCGCGCGGGCTGCTGGCGCCGCCCGGCACGCCGCCGACGCTGCTGATCACCGCCGCGCCGCTGCCCGCGCCCGCCACGCCCGCACGCGCGATCATCGCATCGGTGACGCGCCGCAACGAGCACTCGCCGCTCTCGCGCATCAAATCCCTCAGCTACCTCGACAGCATCCTTGCCAGGCAGGAGGCCCGCGCGAATAGGGCCGACGACGCGATCTTGCTGAACACCCAAGGCCGGATCGCCGAAGCGTCTGCCGCAAACATCTTCATCGCCAAGGATGGATGCGTGCTGACCCCGCCGACCGCCGAGGGCGCGCTGCCCGGCATCGCGCGCGCTTTGCTGCTGGAAGCTGACCTGGCCCGCGAGCACGCGCTGACGATCGCCGATATGCGCGGTGCGCAGTCGGCGTTCACGACGAACAGTCTTGGGGTGCGCGCCCTCTCGCATGTCGACGGCATCGCGTTGAAGGCGCCGCACGCGGCGTTGATGCAAAAAATCCTGGCCGCGCTCGTTTAGAGCATCATCCGATCGAACGGAATCGCTCGGTCGGATGAGGATGCTTGCCAAGACAATGAGCTAGAGCGTGGCCCGTGAGCCAATGCGAACGGATCGTGCTCTAGCCACGTTCCATCACCAGCAGCGTCGAGGTGGCGCTCGCATGAAGTTTGCCGGCGGCATCCTTCAGCGTGGCCTCGGTAAATGCGGCGCGACGCCCGAACTGAACCACACGGCCCTCGCCGCGCATGGGCCCGGTCTCGACGGTGATTGCCTTGTGATAGGCGACCTTCAGCTCCAGCGTCGTATAAGCCTGCGTCGGCGACAGTTTCGTATGCACCGCGCACCCGCAGCAACTGTCCAGCACGGCCGCGGCGAACCCGCCATGCACGGTGCCGATCGGATTGTAGACGGACAGGCTGGGAACGGCCTCGAAGGCCACCACGCCATCCGCCACCTCGGTGATGTGAAAGCCCATTGTCTGCCCGATGGCGACATTGCCCTTGGTCATCAACAGGCGCAGCTGTTCTAGCCCGGACAGACCGGCGGGAATGGTCTTCGTGTGATCCATGTTCTGAACGTCAGGCAGAGATCGAGCTACAAGCCACGTGTGCTACAACCACACGCGCGGACGTAGCGGGCATCCTGGCCAGGTGCTGAGGCGGACGTGTCGGCCGCAGCACCAGGTCGCCACCGCAATTCGGACAGCATCCGCCAAGCCGCCCGACGCACTCTGCGCAGAACGTACACTCGAAGCTGCAAATGCGCGCGTTCGGATCGCCGTTCGGCAAGTCGCAATCGCAGCACTCGCAATTGGGTCGAAGTATGAGCATGTGGCTCGCTTCCCGCGATAGCGCCGGATCGTGACCCGAGCGGGTGAACACTGTCAACCCAAGCCATCACCGTGGCGCAATCAGCTCGCCGCCACCTTCATCCCTGCCGACAAATCGACCGGCAGGCTCAAGATCACCCGGTCGCCATCCTTCAACCCGCCGCGCACCTGAACCTGCGCCCCATCATCCTGCGCCACATCCAGGTGACGAATGGCGATCTTGCCATCCTCCACCACCGCCGCCGACAACCCGTCCTTGTCGAAGATCACCGCCTGGCTCGGCAGCGAAATCACCGGCGCGGGACGTGGCTCCTGGATATGCACGATCCCATAGAGCCCGGCGGACAGCGCGCCGTCGCGGTTATCGACATCCACCTCCGCCAGCAGCGTGCGCGTGTCCGACGCCAGCGCGGACGCGTTGCGCGCCACGCGGCCATGAAACGACCGGCCCGGCAACTGCGGAATCGTAATCGTGGCATCCTGCCCATCATGCAATCCGAACGCATAGGATTGCGGCACATAGACCTGCACCCGCAACGTATCGGTGCGGGCGATGGAAAACAGCGACGTGCCGCTACTCGCGTCGGCGGTCACCAGATTGCCCACGTCGATCTGGCGCGCGGTGATCACACCATCGAACGGCGCCGTCACACGCTCGAACTGCGTCAATTGCACCAGCCGGTTCACGTTGGAGATCCCGGCCGCCAGGTTCGCCTGCGCCACGCCCACGCCGGCCGACTGGGTCTGCGCCGTCGTGCGGTCCTGGTCGCCTTGCTGCCGGCTGTCCCAGCCCTCGGCCACCAGTCGCGACGTGCGCGCGTTGGTCACCTGCGCCAGCCCGCGTCCGGCCACAGCCTGCGCCAGCGACGCCTGCAGTTGCAGCACCTGCGCGCGGGCCTGCGCCAATTGCTGGTCCAGATCGGGTGCCGCAATGATCGCCAGCACGTCGCCCGCGTGCACGCGGCTGCCGATATCGACGCGGCGCGAAGCGATGTAGCCGGTGGCGCGCGCATACAGCGTGGCGCTGTCGAACGCCTGCAAATTGCCGGGCAGATCGACCACGCTGGGCCGCGTATCGGCATGCACCACCATGGTCCGGACTGTCGGCACGGCGTCCTTCCTGGTCTGCATGGCGGTCCGCGCGGCAGCCTCGCGGGCCAGATGCGTCCACACACCCCACCCAACCGCGGCCAGCACGAGCAGCGCCGCGACAGCGGCGGCCACACGGGCGATCCGGCCGCGTCGCCGGTCCTGGCCTGGCTCGCGCGCCGGCGGCGCATCTTGCCGGCTGGACTTGGACGCCTGATCCTCCGGGGAGGGCCTAGAAATCTGGTTCATCGCTCAGGCTCCCTGGTGCGAGTATTGGCGTGACGCTTGCTGTCCGCGCTCCGGTTCATCGTTTCGGTCATCGCGCCGCTCCGCGCGCACACGATCGAACGCGCCGAACACCGAGTAGAGATAGGGCACGAACAGCAACGTGGTGCACGTGCCCACCAGCACGCCGCCAATCACAGCGCGCGCCAGCACCGCATTCTGCTCCTCGCCGGGCCCGCCGATCGCCATCGGCACCATGCCCACCAGCATGGCCGCCGCCGTCATCAGCACAGGACGCAGGCGGGTGGTACCCGCGGAGATGGCCGCCTCCACCGCACTCATCCCGGCCTCACGCTGCTCACGCGCGAAGGTGACGAGCAGGATGGAATTGGCCGAGGCCACGCCCACCGACATGATCGCCCCCATCAGCGAAGGCACGGACAACGTCGTACCCGTGACGAACAGCATCAGCAAAATGCCCGAACCAGCGCCCGGCAAAGCCAGGATCACCGCCAGCGGATCGAGGAAACTCTGATAATTCACCACCATCAGCAGGTAGACGAACACGGCGGCGAACAGCAGGCCGATGGTCAGATTGGTGAACGCGTCGTTCATGCTGCTGATCTGGCCGCGCACGTTGATCAGGTTGCCAGTTTTCAGGTGCTTCTGCTCATCGGCCACCACACGGTTGATGGCTGTCGCGGCACTTCCCAGGTCCAGGCTCTGCACGCTCGCATAGACGTCGTACACCTCCTGGATGTTGGACTGGTTGTACACGGACTGCACCTGCATGCGGCGCCCGCTGGCCACATTGCCCAGCAAATCGGGAATGCGCGTGCCGTTCGCCGCCACGCTGCCGGCAATCGGCGTGTTGTCGATATCCTGCTTGTTGTGCAGCCTGTACTCCGGTGTCTGCACCGCCATGTAGTAGGGAATGCCGTTCGCAGGATCGGTCCAGAAATTCGGCTGAACCTGCTCGGACGATGACAGGCTGATATTCAGATCCTGGGCGATCTGGTTGACCGTCAGCCCAAGCTGTTGCGCCCGGGTGCGATCGATCGTGTAAAACATCTCCGGCGCATCCAGCTCCTGCTGCACATGCGCGTCCACAATTCCCGGAACGCCCGCAATCCGGTGCGCGATATCCTGCGCGATCTTCTGGTTGCCGGCCCGGTCCTTGCCCTGCACCTGCACGTCGATCTGCGACGGAACACCGAAGTTGAGAATTTGCGTCACCAGATCGGCCGGCTGAAAGTAGAATTTTTCGTCCGGAAACGCCGCCGGCAACTCATCACGCAACACGCGCGTGATGGCCGCCGTGCTCATGCTGCGCCCATCTGCAAGTTCGATCTGGATGGTGCCGTCATTGACGCCGATCGTCGTGCCATCCGTGTAGGCCAGATTATAGGTGCGCTGCGGCAACCCGATATTGTCCAGCAGCAACTTGATATCCTGGCCAGGCACGTGCGCGCGGATATTATCCTCCACCGCCTGAAAGATTTTCTCCGTCGTCTCCACCCGCGTCCGCGCCGGTGCGCGTACATGCAGCTGGATCAGCCCCGCATCGACCTGCGGAAAGAAATCGCGGCCGACGAACAGGCTCAGCACGACGGCGCCGGCCACCATCGCCACGCCCACCAAGGGTGTGATCAGCCGCCGCGCCAGTATCGCCCCCAGCAACCAGCCGTAGAACTCGCGGAATGCGTCGAACCGGCGATTGAAACCCTCGTGGAACCGCCCGAACCAACCTCTCGCGCCCTGATCCTTGTGATCCCCTTCATACTCGCGGCGAAGCATCAGCCGGATCACGATCGGCGTCAGCGTGCGCGAAATCCCGTAGGACGCAATCATGGCGAACACCACCGCCATTGCCAGCGGCGTGAACAGGTATTTCGCCGCGCCCTGCAGAAAGAACACGCTGACGAAGACCACGCAGATGGCCAGCGTGGAAATCAGCGTCGGAATCGCAATGCCCGCCGCACCCTCGGTCACGGCCTCCTCGAAATCGCCACCCTCGTCCAGCAGCCGGTGCGTGTTCTCGATCGTCACGGTCGAATCATCGACGAGTATGCCGACAGCCAGCGCCAGCCCGCCCAGGGTCATCGTATTGATCGTCTGACCCAACGCCGACAGCACGGCCACCGAGGTCAGGATCGACAACGGGATCGACACCATCACCACGATCGTCGATCGCCAGGAGCCCAGGAACACCAGGATCATCAGCGCCGTCAGCCCGGCCGCGATCGCGCCCTCGCGCAACACCAAATCGATGGCGTTGGACACGAACACCGACTGGTCGAACAGCAGCGCGATGTGCATGCCCGGTGGGGCCGCTTTCTGAATGGTGGGCAGCGCCGCCTTCACCCGGCGCACCACGTCCAGCGTGGAGGCGTCGCCATTCTTGATGATGGTCATCAGCACCGCGCGCTTGCCCTCGGTGCGCACGATATTCTGCTGCACCGCCCACCCGTCGCGCACATGCGCCACATCCCGCAGATAAACGGTGGTCGCGCCCGACTGCCGGATCGGGACGTTGTTCAGCGCCTCGATCGACTGCGCGCTTGCGTTGACCCGCACGATGAACTGCCGGTCGCCCATCTTGGCGTCACCCGAGGGCAAGGTCAGGCTTTGCGCGTTGACCGCGGTCACCACGTCGGCCGGCGTCAGCCCCTGCGCCCGCAAAGCGTCCGGGTCCAAGTCCACCATGATCTGGCGGTACTTGCCGCCATAAGGCGTGGGCAAGGTGATACCCTGGATCGGGGCCAGCTGCTGGCGCAGCTGATAGATGCCGTAATCATAGAGCTGTTGTTCGTTCAGCGTCTCCGAACTCAGGCTGATCTGCAGCACCGGCACGGACGACGCGTTATACTGCACCACCACCGGCGGCTGAATCCCGGTCGGCATCAGCGCGCGGATGGAGTTGGTGGCCGACACGATCTGCGCGATCGCCAGATCGACGTTCACGTTCGGCTGAAAATAAATCCGCTCGACCGAAATGCCGGACAGCGTCTGGCTGTCGATCGTCTTGATGTCGTTGACCGACGAGCTGATCGAATACTCGCTATAGGTGGTGACGCGCTGCTCCATCTCTTCCGGTGTCAGGCCGGTGTACTGCCAGATGACCGAAACGACGGGTATGTTGATGCCCGGAAAGATGTCCTTGGGCGTCACCAATATGGCGCTGCCACCCAGGAACAGCATCAGTATCGCCACCACGTAGAAGGTGTGCGGATACCTGAGTGCAAATTTGACGATACCCATGGCCCTGCTTCGCGGTCTTCCGGCGGCCAACGTGGGGGCCGGCCGCGCGGTTGCCCATGCACGATGCTGCGATGCGGCGTGACACGGCGGACACGCGGGCCGGGCGCATCCGCAACCACGGGTTAAGAAGCGGCAACCCGGCCGCACTACCGCTTCCCAAGGCCGACCGCCCAAGGTAACGCCTTCGCGACTATAGCCAGGCGGGGCAAAGGGCACGTGCTCGGCGAATTTTTCGAGTGGTGGGGCGGACAACTGACCGAACTGGTGCCGGCGCGGTGGCGCGGGCGCAGCGGCGGCACGGACGCGCTGGTGGCCGATGCCAGCGAGCCCGGCCTGCTGACCCTGCGCCGCCGCCGCCGCGGCGCCGAGCAACGCCTGACCCAGTTGCGCCTCGACGAGCCCGGGCATGTCTCCTTGCGGGCCGCCCTCAACGGCCGCCCGCGCGGCGAGCCGATGGTGCTGCGCCTGGCGCCCGCCCAGGTTCTGGAACGCGCCGTCACCCTGCCGCTGGCCGCCGAGCGCGACCTGGACCGTGTGCTGGGCTATGAGATGGAGCGGCTGACCCCGTTCACCGCCGACGAGGTATTCTGGGGGTTTTCGCTGCGCGAGCGGGATCGCACACGGGCCCGCCTGCTGCTGCGGCTCACCATGGTGCCCCGCGCTTCCGTGGCCGGCATGCTCGACCTGCTGGCCGCCAGCGGCGCCCGCCCCGTGCAGCTGGAAGCCGCCGCCCCCGATGGGCCGCGCGTGATGCGCCTGGCCCATGCCGGCCCGTCCGCCCGCGCACGCCTGGCGCAACGCGGGTTGGCGGCGGCGGCCGGGCTGCTCGTGCTGCTGGTCCTGGTCTCGCCCTTCTTGCGGCAATCGCTGGCCTTGGCCGAAGTGCAGGACAGGCTGGACCAGATGTCCCCCCGCATCGCCCAGGTGGACGTGCTGCGGCGCCGCATCTCCGGCGCCGGCGCCGGCGGGGACGCCGTGGCGGCCGAGACGCGCCGCCTGGGCGATACCCTGCTGGCGCTGGCGGCGGTTACCGAAATCTTGCCCGATGACAGCTACTTGACCGAATTCACCATGCGCGAACGCAAGATGACCCTGTCCGGCCTGGGTGCGTCGGCGCCCAAACTGATCAGCCTGCTCTCGGGTGACCCACGCATTCGCGGCCCCGCCTTCACCGCCCCGGTCACCCGCAGCGAAACCAACCACCTGGACGTGTTCTCGATCCGCGCGGAGCTGGCCCAGTGACGGATGTCGGCCGTCGGTCGCCCGTCGCCGGGGGACACCTCTGATGGCCGCCTTGCCGACCGGACAGCGGGGCCGGGCGCTCGCCGCCGCCCTGCTGGTTCTCGCCGTCTTCGCGGCGTGGCTGGGGATCGTCTCCCCCGTGCTGGATTTCTATGGCGCGCGCGCCGACCAGCTGGCCAGCCTGCAGGCCCGGGCAGGGCGGGAGGCGGCGCTGATCGAAACCTTGCCCTCGCTGAAGGCGCAGGCCGCGACGGCCGCGCGCACTCCGGCCCATGCCGTGCTGCCCGGCAGCACGGATGCGATAGCCGGCGCCACCTTGCAGGAGCAGGTGCAGGCCATGGCCAGCTCGGCCAACGCCCAGCTCACCAGCATCGAAACCCTGCCCGCCGAGCAGGCCGGCGCCTACCGCCGCATCGGCGTGCACGTCGAACTCAGCGCGCAATTGGGCGTGGCCGTCGCCCTGCTGCGCCAGGTGGAGGAGGCGCAGCCGGCCATGCTGGTCGATGACATTCGCCTCACGGCAACCCCGGTCGGCCCACAGAATACTCAATTGCCGCTGGACGCCGCCTTCACCGTGTATGCCTTCCGCGTCGGCACCGCCAAGGACGATCAGCAGTGAGCGGGCAGCAGTGAGCGGGCAGCAGTGAGCGGGCAGCCATGACCTGGCCCACCCCGAGGCTGATGGCGGGCGTGCTCGCCGTGCTGGCGCTGATACTGGCGCTCGAATGGCTTGTTCCGGATGCGCCCCCGCCCGCCGTCTCGCCGGCGCGGGTGCGGGCGGCCGCCACGTCCCCGGTGCTGGCCGCGCGCCAGACCGGCACCTGGGTCGCCGCCGTGCTGGCGCGCCCGGTGTTCAGCATCAGCCGCCGTCCGCCCAAGGTGGTGGCCGGCAGCCACGAGCAGGTGGCTGGCGAGGCGCGTCTGGCCGGCATCATGATCACCCGCGCCGGCCGCCGCGCCATCTTCGCCCCGGAAGGCGGCGGCAAGCCGCTGGTCCTGGGCGAGGGCGCCAGCGTGAACCAGAGCACCATTCGCAGCATACAGGCCGATCGCGTGCTGCTGGCCAGCGGTGCGGCGTTGCGCCCCACCTACGACCGCAATCGCGTGCCGTCTCCGCCCGTTCCCTTTCAGCCGGTGCAGTCCGCGTTCCAGCCAGGCTTCGTCAACCCCAACTTCCCCAACAATCCCGCCTTCCCGCCGGGTACCGCCAACCCGAACCTTCAGATACTGTCGCCCCCGCAGGCCAATGAGGACGGGGTGCCGACCCCGCCGCCTCCCGTGTTCCGCGGCGCGCCGATCCCCCAACGGAGAGAGTGATGTTCTTCTACGACGGCTCCGTCGCTGCCTGCCGCCGTTCGGCATGGCTGGCGGCCTGCACCGCGCTGGCTGGCTGCGCCCTCCCCCAGCAGCCCCGGCCACTGCCGCCGTTGCCGCCGCTGGCCAGCAATGGCGGCCAGGCCACGCCACGGGTCAACGGCGACGTTACCGGCAACCCGCCTCTGCCCCAGGTCGCCGTCAGCGCCGGGCCCGGCGTCACCGTTTCCTCGCGCTCCGGCGCAGCGGCCGGGGAGGGGGGCAGCACCACACTCGATTTCGCCGACACCGACATTCGCGAGGTGGTTGCCCAGATCCTCGGCAACACGCTGCACGTGAACTACGCCATCGACCCGTCCGTGCACGGCACGGCGACCCTGCGCACCGTCACGCCATTATCGGAACGCCAGCTGATCCCGGTGCTGCAATCGCTGCTGGCGCAGAACGGCGCCACCCTGGTCGTCAACGCCGGCGTCTACCGCGTGCTGCCGATCGCGGCCGCCGGCGGTGTCACCGGCGGCCCGGGCACCGCGGGCGGCACCATGGTCCCGCTGCGCTACGCCGCCGCCGAGGATTTGGCCAAAATGCTGCAACCCTACGTCCAGGGCGGCGCCCGGCTGGTCGCCATCCCCAGCAGCAACGCGCTGGTCATCGGCGGCGAGCCCGCGCAGCGCGACGCGCTGGTGGACCTGGTGCGCGCCTTCGATATCGACGTATTGGCCGGCCAGTCCTACGCGCTGCTGCCGGTCCCGAACGGTGCGGCGGAGGACTTCGCCACCGCCCTCAACCAGGCTTTCAGAAGCCAGCAAGGCGGCCAGCTCGCCAGCCAGGTCAAGGTCGTGCCGCTGGCCCGCGTGGAACTCCGTCCTCGTGGTCACCAATTCGCCGCGTTACCTGAACGACGCCCGCCGCGTGTTTGCCGTCGTCGAGCGCGGCATGCGCCAGACCACCCGCACCTGGCACGTGTATTATATCCAGAACAGCACCGCGAACGACACGGCCTACATCCTCCAGCAGGCGTTCACGCCGGACAACGTAACGGCGCAGCCGACGGCGCACGGGCAGGGGCAGCAGACACAGCAAGGGGGCGGCATCACCGCCTCCAATCTCGGCGCCAGCAGCCAGGCGGGCAGCGCTGGCGGCGCCGGCGGCACAAGCGGTGGCGGATCGCTGGGCGGCGCCACCGGCACATCGGCGGGCGGCCTGGGATCGGGGCTCGGCGGCGGCACGACCACCACCGCGTCCGGCGGTCAGGGCACCCCCACCCACAGTGCCGGGTCGGCCGGCGCCAACCCGCTGCTGGGCGGGCTCTCGGCCAGCGGCGGCGGCCAGGCCAGCGCCAACGAAATGCGCATCATCCCGCAACCGGAAAACAACGCGATCCTGGTCTACGCCACCGGCGAGGAGGAGGCGACGGTGGAGGCGATGCTGCACAAGATCGACATCCTGCCGTTGCAGGTTCGTATCGACGTCATCATCGCCGAGGTCGATCTGAACGACAACCTGCAATACGGCACCGAATACTATTTCACCCACCACGCGATATCGGGCGCGTTGAACCAGGCCGCCGCCATCATCACCGGCCGCAACACGGGTGTCGCCAACAACGCCGGCTATGGTTTCTCGTTCGGCGTCAATTTCGGCGGCGGCGACGTCGTGCTGCAGGCGCTGCAGGGTATCACCACGGTCAAGGTGCTATCCTCGCCTGAACTCCTCGTGCTGGATAACGAGACGGCATCGCTGTCGGTCGGCAATCTCGTGCCGTATCAGAACGGCAGCATCACCAGCGGACTGACCAACGGCGTCACTACCTCGATCAGCTATCAGCACACAGGCGTGATCACGCTCGTGACCCCACGCGTGAACAGTGGCGGGCTCGTGACACTGGATATCAGCCAGGATGTCAGCGGGGTGGCCAACGGCAGCAGCGGTGTCCAGACCTCCGGATCGACCATCAATTCGCCGACCTTCACCGACCGCGCCGTGCAGACGCGGGTAGTGGCCGAAGATGGGCAAACAGTCGGGCTCGCCGGACTGATCACCGACACCACCACGCGCACAAATAACGGCATTCCGATATTGAAGGATATTCCCGTGCTCGGCTTCCTGGCCGGCACGCAACAGAACATGCGCCAGCGAACCGAGCTGCTGCTGCTGATGACGCCGCACGTGGTGCATGATTCACGCGGCGCGCGTTCACTGACGGACGACCTCCGCGAGCAATTGCCACGTGCGGCGTTCGTGCCGTACGAGATGCAATCCATGCGGCGCGGCGGCACGGACTACCCGAACCGGCGCGTCAACGACCGCCTTGGCGTGGGGCCGTAACCGGCAACATTTTGCTTCCACAAACGCTCAAGGTTCCGTTACTCTGGCCGCCGTCCAAGCCAGGGGCCACGCACGCATGACCATCGCCCGCTTCGCCCAGCGCGCCGCCCAGGCCGCCCTGCCGCCGCTGGTATTCCTGTCGCTGGCCGGCTATTTCGGCTGGAACGCGACCCAGGGCGAGCACGGCCTGCACGCCTACGCCATGCGCCAGAAACAGCTGGTCACCGCCCGCGCCGAACTGGCCAGCGCCGAGGCTGAGCGCGATGCCTGGGAAATCCGCGTCCAAGGCCTCAGCAACAGTCATATCGACCCCGACACGCTGGATGAACGCGCGCGGGCCATGCTGAACCTGGCCGACCCGAACGACGTCGTCGTCCCATACGGCCAGGCCAACAAGCTGTTCTAGATGGGATTCCCTATACGGCAGCGCACTGCCGGATAGGCTCGTTCAAGGTGGCGCTTGCATGGCGGCCAAGGCGCGCGCCCGCTTGCCGCCCGCCCGGGCTGCGCTAAGGTCCCCACCTAAGTCCTACCCGGAGTCCTCCCAATGGCCGACCACGTGGCACACGACGCCACCATGGGCGTGGACGATCTGCGCCGCGCCTGGGCGCTGATGCTGCGCATCCGCCGCTTCGAGGAACGCGCCGGCCAGCTCTACGGCATGGGGCTGATCGGCGGCTTCTGCCACCTCTATATCGGCCAGGAAGCCGTCGTCGTCGGCGTGCAGATGGCGCTCGAACCGGGCGACCAGGTCGTCACGTCCTATCGCGATCACGGCCACATGCTGGCGACCGGCATGGAACCGCGCGGCGTCATGGCGGAGCTCACCGGCCGCGCCACCGGCTACAGCCGCGGCAAAGGCGGCTCCATGCACATGTTCAGCCGCGAGAAGAATTTTTTCGGCGGCCACGGCATCGTCGGCGCCCAGGTCAGCATCGGCACCGGTCTCGCCTTCAGCAACGCCTACCGCGGCAACACCCACGTTGCCGTCGCCTACATGGGCGAGGGCGCCTCCAACCAGGGCCAGGTGTTCGAAAGTTTCAACTTGGCGGCCCTGCAAAAACTCCCCTGCGTCTACGTCATCGAAAACAATCGCTACGGCATGGGCACCAGCGTGGAGCGCGCCTCCGCTTCGCGCGACCTGTCGCAGAACGGCGCGCCCTGGCGCATCCCGGGCGTGCAGGTGGACGGCATGGATGTGGTGGCCGTCAACGCGGCCGCGCGCGAGGCCGTCGCGCATTGCCGTTCGGGTGCCGGGCCATACCTGTTGGAAATGAAAACCTATCGCTATCGCGGCCACTCCATGTCCGACCCGGCGAAATACCGCACGCGCGAGGAGGTGCAGGAAATGCGCGAGCACCACGACCCGATCGCCGCCGCCCGCGCGCGCCTGCTGGACATGGGCGTGGCCGAGGACGAGTTGAAGCGCGTCGAGGAGGAGACGAAGGCCACCGTGCAGGACGCCGCCGAATTCGCGCAGAGCAGCCCGGAGCCGGACGCGTCCGAACTGTGGACCGACGTGCTGGTGGAGGCCTGAGCCGCATGACCCAGGTGCTGATGCCCGCGCTCTCGCCCACCATGACCGAAGGAAAGCTGGCGCGCTGGCTGAAGAAGATCGGTGACGACGTGCGCGCCGGCGACGTGATCGCCGAGATCGAGACCGACAAGGCGACGATGGAGGTCGAAGCCGTCGATGAAGGCCGGCTCACCAACATTCTGGTCGGCGAAGGCACGGACGGCGTGGCGGTCAACACGCCGATCGCCGAGCTGAACGGCGCGGGCACGCAGGCCGGGCGTGCCGCACCCGCCCTGCCCAAAGTCGCGGCCGAGGGCGAGGGCGAACGCGAGATCGCCGACCGCGCCGCCCAGTCGCGCGCGCCCGACATGCGGGTGGAAGCAGCGCCGGAGCGCGACTGGGGTCCGACCAAGCCCGCCACGGTGCGCGAGGCGTTGCGCGACGCGATGGCCGCCGAAATGGAAGCCGATCCGGACGTGTTCCTGATGGGCGAGGAAGTCGCGCAATACCAGGGCGCCTACAAGATCAGCCAGGGCCTGCTGGACAAATTCGGGCCGAAGCGCGTCGTCGATATGCCCATCACCGAACACGGTTTTACCGGCATGGCGGTGGGTGCGGCCATGAACGGGTTGCGGCCCATCGTCGAATTCATGACGTTCAATTTCGCCATGCAGGCGATCGACCAGATCATCAATTCGGCCGCAAAAACGTTGTATATGTCGGGCGGGCAGATGGGGTGTCCCATCGTGTTTCGCGGCCCGAACGGTGCCGCCTCGCGCGTGGCCGCCCAGCACAGCCAGGATTACGCGAGCTGGTACGCGCACTGCCCGGGATTGAAAGTGGTGGCCCCGTATTCGGCGGCCGATGCGAAAGGGTTGCTGCGCGCCTCCATACGCGACCCGAACCCGGTCATCTTCCTCGAAAACGAAATTCTCTATGGCCAAACGTTCGATCTGCCGACCGCCGAAGATTTCATCCTGCCGATCGGCCAGGCGAAAATCGAGCGGGCAGGGCGGCACGTCACCATCGTGTCCTACGCCATCATGGTCGGCGTCGCGCTGAAAGCGGCCGACACCCTGGCCGAACAGGGCGTGGAGGCGGAGGTGATCAATCTGCGCACGCTGCGTCCGCTCGACATCGCCACCGTCGTGGACAGCGTCAAACGCACCAGCCGGCTGGTGACGGTCGAGGAAGGCTGGCCCTATGCCGGCATCGGCTCGGAAGTGGCGATGCAGGTGATCGAGCACGCCTTCGACTGGCTGGACGCGCCACCGGTGCGCGTATGCGGCGCCGATGTGCCGCTGCCCTACGCGGCGAACTTGGAAAAACTGGCGCTGCCGCAGCCGCAATGGGTCGTCGACGCCGTGCGCAAGATCGTCTGAGGTTTTTCGACACAATGCCAACCAACATCCTGATGCCGGCGCTCTCGCCCACCATGACCGAAGGCACGCTCGCCCGCTGGCTGAAGAAGGAAGGCGACACCATCCGCGCCGGCGACGTGATCGCCGAAATCGAAACCGACAAGGCGACCATGGAGGTCGAAGCCGTCGATGAAGGCGTGCTCGGAAAGATTCTGGTCCCGGACGGCACGCAGGGCGTGCGCGTGAACGATCCCATCGCCGTGCTGAACGGGGAGGGCGCGGCACCCGCACCCGCGCCCGCACCACCGAAGCAGGATGGTGGCGAAGTCGCCGCTCCGGTGCAGGGCACGCCAGCCGCGCCGCCGCGCGCCGTCGTCGCCAACGGTCATGACACCGCAAGCGAAAAAGGCGAGCGCATATTCGCCTCGCCGCTGGCGCGACGCATGGCGCTGCAAGCCGGCATCGATCTCGCGTCATTGAAAGGCACCGGCCCGAACGGCCGCATCGTGCGCGCCGACATAGAAAGCCAGGCCAAACCGCAGGCCGCAGCCGCAGCCACATCCTCGGCAGCAGAAGCAACACGGGCACCGCAGCCCGCACCAGCCGCCCGCCCGCCCGCAGCACCGATCACCGCACCCGGCCGCCTCGAAAAATTCAGCAACGTCAAGCGCGTCACCGCGACCCGCCTGACCCAGGCCAAGCAGACCATCCCGCATTTCTATGTCAGCATCGACATCGAGATCGACGCGCTCCTCAAACTACGGGGCGAGCTGAACGCACGATCCCCGAAAGACGGGCCAGGCGCCTTCAAACTCTCGGTCAACGACATGCTGATCAAGGCCTGCGCCGCCGCCCTGCGCCGCGTGCCCCGCGTGAACGCCAGTTTCACCGAGGACGGCGTCTTTCTCTACGACGACGTGGACATCTCGGTCGCCGTCTCCATCCCCGACGGGCTGATCACACCCATCATCCGCCACGCCGACCAGAAGGGCCTCGCCAGCATCAGCAACGAAGCCAAATCCCTGTTCGAGCGGGCAAAACTTGGCAGGTTGAAGCCCGACGAATTCCAGGGCGGCGGTTTCTCCATCTCCAACATGGGCATGTACGGCGTGCGCGATTTCGCCGCCATCATCAACCCGCCGCAAGCCGCCATCCTGGCCGTCGCCGCCGGCGAGCCTCGCCCCGTCGTGCGTGATGGCACGCTGGCAATCGCCACGATCATGACGTGCACGCTCTCCGTCGACCATCGCGTGATCGACGGCGCGCTCGCCGCCGAATTCGTCTCGACCTTGAAAAACATCGTTCAGGACCCGCTCGGGCTCCTGCTGTGACGGAGAAGTTCACGCTGCGCCCCGCCGCGCCCGAGGACGCGGCCGACATCACGCGCCTGGTGTATGCGCTGGCCGTCTACGAGAAACTCGCGCACGAGGCGGTCGCGACGGACGAGGATTTTCGCCAGCAGCTGTTCGGCGAACACCCATCCGCCTCCGCCATGGTGGCCGAGGTTGCGGGCCGCGTCGTCGGACTCGCCATCTGGTATACCACCTTCAGCACGTTCACCTGCCGCCCCGGCCTGTATGTCGAAGACGTGTTCGTCGAACCGGAACACCGTGGCCTGGGTATCGGCCGCGCCTTCTTCCGCGAAATGGCGCGACACGCGATGCGAACCGGATGCCGCCGCATGGAATGGTCCGTGCTGGACTGGAACGCGCCCGCCATCGCGTTCTACCGATCCATGGGCGCGGTCGGCATGGATGACTGGACGGTACAGCGACTGTCGCTGGAAAAACTGACTGCGTTGGCGCAGGAGGCCTGATTGGCTGACGAAACATTCGATCTGGTGGTGGTGGGCGGCGGTCCCGGCGGCTACGTCGCCGCCATACGCGCGGCCCAGCTCGGCATGAAGGCGGCGGTCGTCGAACGCGAACATCTCGGCGGCATCTGCCTCAACTGGGGCTGCATTCCCACTAAGGCGCTGCTGCGCAGCTCCGAAATCAACCACCTGCTGCACCATCTGGACGAATACGGTTTCGCCGCGGACAACATCCGCTTCGATCTTGCCCGTGTCGTCAAACGCTCGCGCGCCATCGCCAAGCAACTGGCGTCCGGCGTCGGCCATCTGCTGAAGAAAAACAAGGTGACCGTGTTCACCGGCCAGGGCGCGCTCGCCGGCCCGCACCTTGTCGAGATCACCAACGACGGCCAACCCGTCGCAACCCTCGGCGCCCCCCACGTCATCCTGGCCACCGGCGCCCGCGCCCGCCAGCTCCCTGGTCTGGAAACCGACGGACAGCTCATCTGGTCCTACAAGGAAGCGATGGTGCCCACCGCCATGCCCAAACGCCTGCTGGTCGTCGGCTCAGGCGCCATCGGCATCGAATTCGCCAGCTTTTATCGCAACATGGGCGCGGAGGTGACGGTCGTCGAAGTGCTCGACCGCATCCTGCAAGCCGAGGACGCGGAAATCGGCGCCTTCGCGCAAAAAGCCTTCGAAAAACAGGGCATGCGCTTCCTGCTAGGCGCAAAGATCAGCGGCGCCGCCAAAGCCACCGACAGCATCACCGTCACCATCGAACACGGCGGCGCCACGCACACGCTGCAAGCAGATCGCGTCATCTCCGCCATCGGCATCGTCGGCAACGTCGAAAACATCGGTATCGAAGGCACCGGCGTCGCCGTTGAACGCAGCCATGTGGTGATCGACGAGTATTGCCGTACCGGCGAGCCGGGCGTCTACGCCATCGGCGACCTGGCCGGAGCCCCATGGCTTGCCCACAAGGCCAGCCACGAAGGCGTCATCTGCGTCGAAAAGATCGCCGGTGTCGCCGACGTCAAACCGATCGACTGGACCAACATCCCCGGCTGCACCTACTGCCGCCCGCAAATCGCTTCCGTCGGCCTGACCGAAGCGCGCGCCCGCGCCGAAAGCCACGACATACGCGTCGGCCGCTTTCCCTTCATCGGCAATGGCAAGGCGATCGCCATGGGCGAACCGGAAGGCATGGCGAAAGTGGTGTTCGACGCCCGCACCGGCGCGCTGCTGGGCGCGCACCTGGTGGGCGCCGAGGTCACCGAGATGATCCAGGGCTACGCCATCGCCCGCACGCTGGAAACGACGGAAGTGGAGCTGATGCACACCGTGTTCCCGCACCCGACCGTGAGCGAGACGATGCACGAGGCGGTGCTGGATGCGTATGGGCGCGCTATACACTTTTAAGGGAAGCAATTCTTTTCTGAAGAAAAGACGCAAAAGACTTTCCCTGTACGTCGACCCGAGTCCTTCCGGAATGCGCGACACTGAGTGAGAGGCGCCGAAAGGCGCCGGACGACAGCGTGGTGGCATTCTTGCACGGTCCCTACGCCTCCTTCATCTCCAATACTCTCGTCACCAACGTCGCCACCCGCTTCTGTATCCGTGCCGCCCGCTGCAGCAACGCCCGGTTTTCCGCCGCCAAACCCGCAAGCCGCTGCTTCGTGTCCCCCGTCAGCACGCCCGGACGATCCGCCCGCAACGCCGCCTCCAGCACTCCGGCCGCCGCGTATTTCGCCTGAAGCAACGCGCCCGCGCGGCCGAAATCCATCTCCTTCAGCGCGGTATTCTCCTCCTGGAGCAATGTGCACAGACGATCCACTGCCGAACCGAGAGGTGACGGAGGGTCGTAGGGGGTGCCCAAGTCCGAACGGTGCAGTTTCACACGCGCCTCAACCCTAAGTGTAGGCCGTCAAACCGCCATCTACCGGACGGATCGACTTTCACCATAAATGAGACTTTTCGGAAAAGAAATCACTAAATTGAGTTGAACCAGGGTGGAGCCGCGCAATCCTGCGTAGGTCCACAGCCATGCTCGCCCGCCACCCGGTCGTTCAGGGCGTGGCCACCGCCTCCAGCGGCTCGGCCATCCGATATCCCACGCCAGGTTCGGTGGCGATCAGGCTGGCCGCACCCCCCAGCTTCTGCCGCAACTGGCCGATATAGACGCGCAGATACTGCACATCCTCCGCATGGGCGGGCCCCCAAACGCCCACCAGCAGCTGCCGGTGCGTCAATACCCGGCCCGTGCTGCGGGCCAGCATCTCCAGCAGCGCCCACTCGCGCGGGCTTAGCGCCAGCAACCCGGCCACGGTGCTGGCACGGCGCCGGACCAGATCGATCTCCAACCCAGGCAGACGCAGGGTTTCCGGCACCGCGTCCTGGATGCGCCGGTGCCGCAGCGCCGTACGTATCCTGGCCAGCAATTCGCCCACGGCAAAAGGCTTTTCGACGTAGTCGTCCGCCCCGCCATCCAGCGCCGCGATCTTCTCCGCTTCCCGGTCCCTGGCCGAGAGAACAATCAGCGGCACAGTGGAAAAGCCGCGCAGCCGCGCCAGCACCTCGTGCCCGTCAAGATCCGGCAGCCCCAGATCGAGCAGAACAACGTCCGGCGCCCGTGAAGCGGCCAGGCGCAACCCCTCGGCCGCGGTATCGGCACGCTCCACCGCATAGGACGCCGCCTCCAGCGCCGGCCGCAGAAAACGGTGCATCTGCGGCTCGTCGTCGATCACCAGCACACGGGCCAGCGGCGTGGTCATGCCGCCTCCCCCGCCACCGCAGCCGGCGCGGCGGCCAGCGGCAGACGAATGGTGACGACCGTGCCCGGCAACCCATCGCGCGGCGCATCCGGGCTGGGGCTGGCCGCCTCGATCGTCCCGCCCATGGACGCCAGCAGGCCGCGCGCGATCGCCAGGCCCAGCCCCGTGCCGGGCGCCGCCCGGTCACGACGCTGCACCCGAAAGAAACTGTCGAATACGTGCGGCAGGTCGGCCGGCGGGAATACCCACCCCCCGATCGGCCACCGTCACCCGAACCCCGCCATGCGCGAGCGCCGCCTGTACCCGCACCACAGAGCCGTCCGGCGCATACTTCACCGCATTGTCCAACACGTTGAAGAACACCTGTTCCAGCAGCACCGGGTCGGCCAGCGCGTGCAAGTCCGGCGGGCTGATCTGCACCGCCACATGCGGCACACCGGGCAGGCGTGCCGCCGCCGCCTCCACCAGTTCCCGCACCGGCGCGGCGGCAATCCTCGGCAGAACCTGCCCGCTCTCCAGCCGCGTCAGATCGGTGATGTTGCCCAGGAAACGCGCCATCCGGCCGACATCCTCCTCGATGCTCGCCAGCAGGTCCCGCCGTATCTCGGCCGACAGCCCGTCCCACGAGGCCCGCAATGTCCCGGCCGCCCCCTGTATGCCGGCCAGCGGCGTGCGCAGGTCGTGGCCCAGCGAGGCCAGCAGCGCGGTCCGCAGCCGCTGCGTATCCTCCATGGCGGCCGTCTGCGCCGCCTCGGTCGCCAGGCGCACCCGTTCCAGCGCCACCGCCGCCTGATCGGCCAGCGCCTCCAGCGCCTGCCGCCTCGGATCGTCCAGCTCGGCCGGCGCCCGCACGCCCAGCACGCCCAACATGCCGCGCACCGTCCGCAGCGGCAGGAACGCCCAGGGCGAGGAGGGCAGGGTGGTCGTGCCCCGCCCCGTCGCCTCCTGCTTCTGCCAGGCGCGCCGGGCGGCGGCCCAGGCGCCCTCATCCATCGTGTCGGCCGGCGGTTGCGCGGCGCGAATCACCAGATCGCCCGCCTGCTCCGTCAGCACCAGCGCACGCCCGGCCAGGTCCGCCCCCTGCCGCGCGATTTCGGCCAGCATCTCCGCCTCCGTCGTCGGCTCCCCCAGCTTGCGGCTGAACGCGCCGATCCGCCGCAGCCCCTCGATGCGGGAGGCAGCCGCCCGCCCTTCGGCCCGCACCCGGCCCGCCAGCCCGCCGCTCAGCAGCGCCACCCCGGCGAACACCGTCAACGCCACGGCATCGCGCGGGCTGTTGATGGTGATGGCGTAGAGCGGCGGAATGAAGAAAAAATCCCAGGCCAGAAATCCCAGGGCCGCCGCCAGAAGCGCCTGCCGCAACCCCCAGGCCGCGGCCGCCACGACGACCCCGCCCAGATAGACCATGCCCAGCGCCTCACCCGGCACGAACCGGTGGAGCAGCGCCCCCGCCCCGGTGATCGCCGCCACCAGCAGCATCGTCCCGATCCAGGACAGCCAGTCCGTCCTGGCCGTCGTGGCGGCACGGCGGACCGCCGGCGCGGCACCCGGCACCGGCACCACATGCACGGTAAAATCCTGGGCGCGGCGCAAAAGCTGCGCGCCAAGCGTACGGCCCAACACCCGCCGCCAGCGCGGCGCATTGGCGCGGCCGACCACCAGATGCGTGGCGTTGCTCGCCCGCGCCGCCTCCAGCAGCACTGCCACCAGATCCGCGCCGGGCGGCCGCACGTCGATATCGGCGCCCAGTTGGCCGGCGAGCGCCAGCGGCGCCCGCGCCGCCCGCGCCGTGCCGGCACCCGCCCCGGGCCGCTCCACATGCAGCGCCACCCAGGGGGCGTGCAGCGCGTCGGCCAGCCGCTTGGCCTGTCGCACCACCGCCTCGGCCGAGGCATCCGGCCCCACCAGCGCCAGCACGCGCTCCGACGCGGGCCAAGGCGCGTCCGTACCGCTGCGCCGCCGCCAGTCCTGCACATCGTGGTCCACGTGGGCTGCGGCGCTGCGCAATGCGATCTCGCGCAAAGCGGCCAAATTGCCCTCGCGGAAAAACCCGTCCAACGCGCGCCGCGCCGTATCTCCGCGATAGATCTTGCCCGCTTCCAGACGGCGGCGAAGATCGGCCGGCGGCACATCGATCAGCTCGATCTCGTCGGCCCGCTCCAGCACACGGTCCGGCAGCGTCTCGGACGGCCGCACCCCGGTAATGCGCGCCACGTCATCGTTCAAACTCTCCAGATGCTGCACGTTCAGCGTGGCCCATACCGGTATCCCGGCATCGACCAGCTCGATCACATCCTCCCACCTCTTGGCGTGCCGGCTGCCCGGCGCATTGGTGTGCGCCAGCTCATCGACCAGCAGCAGCGCCGGCCGCCGCGCCAGCGCCGCATCCACGTCGAATTCTTCCAAAACCTGTCCACGGTACGGCACCGCGCGCCGCGGCAAGATGGGCATTTGCCCGATCTTTTCCTCCGTCTCGGCCCGTCCATGCGTTTCGATGATGCCGGCCAGCACGTCCGTGCCCTCAGCCAGCCGCCGCCCCGCCTGCACCAGCATCTCGCAGGTTTTGCCGACGCCCGGCGCGGCCCCCAAGAACACTTTTAGAAATCCACGCGCGCTCGGCGGATCGATGGCCGCCAGTAGCGCGTCGGGGTCCGGCCGGTCTTCGTCGTGCGACTTCATTTGGGCGAAAGGTCAATCCACAGATGAGTCACAGATATACACAGATAGCGCGTCCGGTCCCGTTCGGCACCGTGACGAGCGCAGTCTGTGTTCTTCCATGTAATCTGTGGATGCCTTGCTCCGTGTTGTCGCGCCCCGGGGCTCACCTGGCCGGCGCGGCATCCAGCGCGAGATTGAGCGCCAGCACATTGACATGCGGCTCGCCGATCAACCCGAACAAGCGCCCCTCAGTATGCGACACGACCAGCCCGCGCACTTGGTCCTCTGCCACGTGCCGCGCCGCCGCCACCCGCGCCACCTGCCGCATCGCATTCTCCGGCGAGATATCCGGATCGAGCCCGCTCGCCGAACTCGTCACCATGTCGCCCGGCACCGGCGCCGGACCGGCATGGGCCACATCGCCGCGCACCCTGTCGACCAGCGCCTTGGACGTCGGCGCCAGATTCGAACCCGAAGAATTGTTCGCGTTGTAGGGCGCCGGAATCGTCTTGCTCGAAATCCTTCGGGTCGGTGTCCGTCGTCACACTCAGCCGCCCATGGAAATACTTCTCGCCAGCAAAATTCTGGCCGATGAGCGCGGACCCCACAACTTGGCCATCGCGCACGATGAGGGATCCACCGGCAAGGTTCGGAACCACGGCCGTGGCCGCGCCCGAAAAACCGAGTGGCAGCACAATCCCAGTCAGCACCGTGAACAGCGCGATCAGGACAAGAGCGGGACGAAGATACGACATGGTTCTAAGCAAGCCCCAACGTGTTGAGAATGACATCGATGGCCTTGATGCCCGCGAACGGCGCCACCAGCCCACCCAGTCCATAGATCAGCAGATTACGCCGCAGCAGCGCCGCCGCCCCCACCGGCCGAAATTTCACGCCGCGCAACGCCAGCGGCACCAGCGCCACGATGATCAGCGCATTGAAAATCACCGCCGACAAAATGGCGCTCTGCGGCGTCGCCAAGCGCATCACGTTCAGCGCGCCCAGCCCGGGATAGGCGGTCACGAAAATCGCGGGCAGGATCGCAAAGTATTTCGACACGTCATTCGCGATGGAGAACGTGGTCAGCGAGCCGCGAGTGATCAGCAACTGCTTGCCGATTTCCACCACCTCGATCAGCTTCGTGGGATCGCTGTCCAGATCGACCATGTTGCCGGCCTCGCGCGCCGCCTGCGTGCCGGTCTGCATGGCCACGCCCACATCGGCCTGCGCCAGCGCCGGCGCATCGTTGGTGCCGTCGCCGCACATGGCCACCAGACGGCCCTCCGCCTGCACCTTCCTGATATAGTCGAGCTTGTCCTGCGGCTTGGCTTCGGCGAGGAAATCGTCCACCCCGCTCTCGCCGGCAATGGCGGCCGCCGTCACCTTGTTGTCGCCGGTCACCATCACCGTGCGTATGCCCATCCGCCGCAACGCCTCGAACCGCTCGCGTATGCCTGGCTTGACGATGTCCTTCAGCTCGATCGCCCCCATCAGCCGCCCGTCCTGGCTGACCGCGAGCGGCGTGCCACCGGCACGCGCGATCCGGTCCACAGCGGCCGTCAACGCCGCGGGCGCCTGGCCGCCGCTGCCGCGGACCACGCTGTCCACCGCCCCCTTGCGCCAGGAGCCACCCGCCGCATCGACGCCTGACAGCCGCGTATTGGCGCTGAACGGCACAATCTCTGCGCCCTCCGGCAGCGCCGGCGACAAGCCAAAACGATCGCGCACGAAGGCCAGGATGGACCGGCCCTCGGGCGTCTCGTCGCCCAGGGAGGACAGGGCCGCGGCCTCCGCCAATTCGCGATCCGTCACCCCCGGCACCGGCGTCAGCGACGCGGCCGCGCGATTGCCGAAGGTGATGGTGCCTGTCTTGTCGAGCAGCAGAATGTCGACGTCGCCCGCCGCCTCCACCGCACGGCCGGACGTCGCCACCACGTTGAAGCGCACGAGCCGGTCCATGCCGGCGATGCCGATCGCCGAGAGCAACCCGCCGATCGTCGTGGGAATGAGCGTGACCAGCAACGCCGCCAGCACCGGCACGCCGAGCGTGGTGCCGCTGTATTTCGCCAAACCGACTAGCGTGACCACGGCGATCAGAAAGATGATCGTCAGGCCGGCGAGCAGGATATCGAGCGCGATCTCGTTCGGCGTCTTGCGGCGCGACGCCCCCTCCACCAGCGCGATCATGCGGTCCAGGAACGTGCTGCCGGGGGCGGCCGTGATGCGCACCACAAGCCAGTCGCTCACCACCTGCGTGCCGCCGGTCACCGCCGACCGGTCGCCGCCCGCCTCGCGTATCACCGGCGCGCTCTCGCCCGTGACCGCGCTCTCGTTGACGCTGGCTACACCTTCCACAACCTCGCCATCGGACGGCATCAGATCGCCCGCCTCGACCAGCACCAAATCGCCCAGCCGCAGCTCGGCCGCCGGCACCGGTTCCGTCCGGCGGTCACCACCTTTCAGGCCGGCCACCAGCCGCCTCGCCACCGCATCGCTGCGCGCGCGACGCAAACTTTCGGCCCGCGCACGGCCGCGCCCCTCGGCCACCGCCTCGGCGAATGTCGCGAACAGCACCGTCAACCACAGCCACGCGGCAATGGCGATCGGAAAATGCCACGGCGTGCCCTGGGACAGATTGCGTATGCCCAGCACTGTCACCAGCAAGGCCACTACTTCGGTGACGAAAATGACAGGGTTGCGGATCAGCGACAGCGGATTGAGTTTCTTGAATGAAGTCGCCAGCCGCACGCGCCAGGATGCGCGCGTCGAACAGCGAGATAGCGTCGGCGCTTGCCATATCGAAATGTCCTAGAAAGTGTGGCCGGCGAGCATGGACACATGCTCGGCGATCGGCCCCAAGGCGAGTGCAGGCAGGTATTGCAACCCGCCCAGGATCAGCACGACACCGATCAGCAAGCCGATGAACAACGGCCCATGCGTCGGGAACGTGCCAGAGCTGGCCGGCAATTTCGGCTTTTTCGCCAGCGACCCGGCAATCGCCAGCACAGGGATCATGAACGCGAACCGTCCCAGCAGCATGGCCGCGCCAAGCCCATAATCCAGCAGCGGCGTATCAGCCGTCAGCCCGCCAAAGGCGCTGCCGTTATTGCCGGTGGCCGACGTCCAGGCATACAGCATTTCCGACAATCCATGCGGCCCGGCATTGGCGAGCGAGCCATTGCCGCTCGCCGTGTTCAGCGCCACGGCGGTCCCGCCCAATATGCAAAACGGAAGGATCAGCACGGCCAGCATCGCCAGCTTTACCTCCCGCGCCTGCACTTTCTTGCCGAGATATTCGGGTGTGCGGCCCACCATCAACCCGGCCACGAACACCGCCAGCAACGCGAACACCAGGATGCCGTATAAGCCCGATCCCACGCCGCCCGGCACGACTTCGCCCAGTTGTATCAGGAACATCGGGATCATGCCGCCCAGCGGTGTGAAGCTGTCATGCATCGCGATCACCGCGCCATCCGACGTGCTCGTCGTCGTCACCGCGAACAACGACGACAGCGCGGTGCCGAACCTGACCTCCTTGCCTTCCATATTGCCCTGCGAAGGATCGACGCCCAGCGCCGTCAGCAAAGGGTTGCCGCCGGACTCAGCCCAGTACGTCAGCACCACGCACGTCACCATCACCAGCGCCATCACCCAGAACAGCGCAAAACCCTGCTTGCGGTCCCGAACGATGCTGCCGAACGTCACCGCCAGCCCGAACGGGATCACGATCTCGCACCACGTCTCCAGCACGTTGGACAGCGCCGTGGGGTTCTCGAACGGATGCGACGAGTTGGCATTGAAAAACCCGCCGCCATTCGTGCCCACCAGTTTGATCGCCTCCTGAAAAGCGATAGGCCCGCGCGCGATCAGCTGCTTGGCCCCTTCCAAGGTCGTGGCCTCCACGCTGGCGCCCATGGTCTGCGGCACGCCGCACGCGATCAGGGCGATCGCAATCAAAATGGCCAGCGGCAGCAGCACATATAGCGTGATGCGCGTGATATCCGCCCAGAAATTGCCCAGTTCATCGGCGCCGCCCGCCACGAACGCGCGCGCCACAGCCACGGCCGCCGCAATACCGGTCGCCGCACTCAGAAAATTATGGACCGTCAGTCCCCACATCTGGCTGCCATAGGACAGCGCCTGCTCACCCGCATAGGCCTGCCAATTCGTGTTGGTCACGAAACTGATCGCCGTGTTGAACGCCAGTTGCGGCGACATGCCGGCAATGCCCTGCGGGTTCAGCGGCAAATAGTATTGCAATCGCAACATGGCATACAGCAGCAGGAAATGCGCCGCCTGCAGCGCCACGAGCGCGAACGCATAACTCTTCCACCCCATGCCACGCGCCGGGTCCACCCCCGCCAGCGCATAAAACCCGCGTTCAACGGGCCGCAGCCAGGTAACCCGCCCCTGCGCCACCGCGGCCATATACCTGCCCAGCGGCACCGCGGCCACGAAGACCAGCGTCAGCAAGAAGCTGATCTGCAGCCATCCATTCAATGTCATGGAATGTAACCCTAGAAATCTTCAGGGCGCACAAGGGCCCATACGAGATAGACCAGCAGGCCGAGCGAGACGGCGCCACCCAAAACCAGATCGAGCATCACTCAGATCCGGTCGCACAACGCAGCGTAGGCGGCCATCAGCACGATGCCGCCGGTGCCGAGCACAACCACGATAATATCCAGCACGCACGCGCCTCCATCACACTGTGCGTATGTGGGGGCGGGATGGCTAAGGGCGCGATACGGAGTGAGGTCGCGGCGTATAAAGATGGTATAAAGGGCAGCGGTCCTTTTTTTAAAAAAGGGACCAAAAAACTTTTCTCAATTGGCGTTTATCTTGGCGCCATCCGGATCGCACCATCCAGCCTGACGCTTTCGCCGTTGAAGTAGCCGTTGCGCACCATTTCCACCGCCAGCGACGCGAACTCCTCGGGCATCCCTAGCCGCTTCGGAAACGGCACGGACGCGCCCAGCGTCGCCTTCACGTTGTCCGGCAAGCCCTGCAGCAACGGCGTCTCGAAAATCCCCGGCAGGATCGTGTTGACGCGTATGCCGTCCCCCGACAAATCGCGCGCGATCGGCAACGTCATCCCCACCACCGCCGCCTTGGACGCCGAATAGGCCGCCTGGCCCACCTGCCCATCCTGCGCGGCCACCGACGCCGTATTGATGATCACACCGCGCTCCCCATGCTCCAGCGCGTCCAGCGTCAACATGCCGGCTGCGGACATCGCAATGCAGCGGAACGTGCCCAGCAGGTTGATGTCGATGATCCGGCTGAAATCGGCCATCGGAAAATGCCTGATCTCGCCGGTCTTCTTGTCGCGGCCGGCGGTCTTGATCGCATTGCCGGTGCCGGCGCAATTGACCAGCACGCGCTCCTGACCATGCGCCTCGCGCGCCTGCTCAAAACCGCGCGCCACATCGTCGTCGGAGGTGACGTTCACGCGGCAGAACACGCCCGCCACCTCGCCCGCCACCCGCTCGCCCGCCTCTGCGTTCAAATCGAACACGGCCACGCGTGCCCCCGCCGCCGCCAGGGCACGGACGGTCGCCAGACCCAGGCCGCTGGCGCCACCCGTCACCACCGCCGCCATACCATTCAACTGCACGTCAAATCTCCCCGTAAACCGGGTCGGACTATGCTGACCGCCCCACATGGCGGCAAGCACACGGCGCGCTTTAGAACGGCGGCGCCCACCCGGCCCGGCGCGGTCCGTGCCCCCCAGGGTGTTCGGGCGCGTTGTCCAGCACCAACCGCATCGCGCCGCGAATTACCGGCCAATCCCGCCGCATGGCCGCCAGTTCGGGCAGGCTCTCCGCCGCATTCTCCGCCGTCAGCACCATGGCATCCGTGCCCACGCTGTCGTCGCAATACGCCCCAAAATCTTGCAGCGCGCGCGCCAGCGCCATGCCGGGCGCGGATAGACCCATCCGGTCCAGTCTCACCCCGCCGGGGATCGCCGCCAGCGCCCCGATCGGCACATGCCCGGCATAGGTGCCTCCCCCGAAGAAATCCTCGCGGCCGGAGGGCCAAACCGGCCCATGACGCAGCCTGCCATAGGGCAGCAAGAACGTCAGCGCATGCCCAATCCGCCCCGAGCGCACCTCCCAGGCGCGCAGCACACCGCCCATGCCGCTGGCATCCATCGCACGCACGCCCGGAAACCGGCCATCCCGGAGAAAAAACCCGGCGCCGCGCAGATCGATCCGGAACACGCGCCGCGCCACAATCCGGCCCGGCCCCAGGCGCCTCGCCCGATACATCTCCAAAACGGTCAGGTGGTCGGACGCCACCACGAACAGGTGGCCGTCCGCCATCGGATCGGGTGCGGCCGCATCCGGCACGCGCACCACGAAATCGCGCGCATTCTCCTCGTCGCGCACCGTCACCAGCGGATCGTGCGGCCCTGCGGCAAAGATCGCCATCCCCCATCGTCCGGCATGGATCAGCGCGCCGCCGGCGAGCAGGTCCAGCGTTCCCGCATCGCCAGGGCCGGAGAACACCGCCTCCCGTCCCACCGGCGTGTTCCACGGCGACCGTGCATCGAACGGCCACAGAAACGGGTCGCGACCGGACACCGCATGGCCCTGCGCGGCGGCGAACGGCCACGCAACAATCGCCAGGGTCGTCAGCCACATCACCCACGAATGGAGAAAACCGGGCGTGTCACGCATTTGTTGTGTTTTCGCACTGGTCAGGGCAAATTAACAACCATAGGATGCAGGTCCCGTCGCGGATGGAACCGGCCATGCCGAAAGCGTCTGAAAAACGAAGTCCTGGTCTTCGCCGGGGGCGGCCTGGGCCCGGTGTCGGGCGGGGTCGGCACTCTGCTGCGCTATCTGATCGCCGAATGGGCGCGCGACCCGAGTTGCCTGAAAATCCGCGTCATCGACACGCGAGGCGGCGGCGGCTGGGCCACCGGGGTCCTGCATTTCGGCCACGCGCTGGCCGCGCTCACCTGGGGCGGGCTATCCGGACAGGCCGCCTGTGCCCACATCAACATGACCACCCGAGGCAGCGCGCTCCGAAAAGCCATCCTGCTCGTCCTGGCACGTGCCCTCGGCATGCCGTCGGTGCTGCACTTGCACGGCGCCGATTTCTTCGAGTTCCATGCCGGCCTGCCGTCACCAGGCCGATTCATGCTGCGCGCCGCGGCCGCCAGCGCCACCTATGTCGTGGTCATCGGCCAGCGCACCCGGCAGTGCCTGATCGAGGAGCTCCGCCTGCCGGCCGACCGCGTGCGTGTCGTGATGAACGGCGTGCCTGCGGTCCCTGCAGCCGAGGTCGCGCGTCCCCGGCTGCGTGACGACCCTGTGCGGCTGCTGTTCCTGGGCCGCATCGGTGCCCGCAAGGGCGTGCCGGAGCTGGTGCGCGCCCTGTCCGCGCCGCTGATGGCCGCGCGCACCTGGCGAGCCAAGATCGCCGGCGACGGTGACGGCACGCCGCTCGCCACAAGCCTCGCCCGCGCCGGCCTCGCCGGCCGGGTGGACACGCCAGGCTGGCTCGACGCCACGCGAACCGCCCGTGCCCTGGCCGGCGCCGACATCCTCGTGCTGCCCTCGCATCACGAGGTCATGCCGATGGCCATACTGGAGGCGATGGCGCACGGCCTGGCCATCGTCGCCACCCCGGTCGGCAGCATCCCCGAAATCCTGCGCGACGGCGAAAACGCGCGCCTGGTCCCGCCCGGCGACCATCTGGCGCTGGCCCTGGCCGCTGGCCAGCCTGATCGACGATCCCGGCCTGCGCACCCGCCTGGGCGAGCAGGCCAGGCGCGACTTCACCGCCCGCCTGGATGTCCGCATCGCCGCCGCCGAGCTGCAGGCGATCTACCGCGCCGCCGCCGCACCGCGCGCACCCGCCCCCCAGGCCCGCGTCGCGTCGGCGTAGGCCCGGCAATCAGCAGTTGCAGCGCGTAGCGGTCTTCGGCGCGGCCGGAGCGGTCGGCCGCGCCATCATGGACGGGCTGAGCCAGGATCCCCGCTTTTCCGTGGTGGCCTGCCTGCGCCGGCCGCCAACCCCGCAGCTCGACACCCCATGGCGGCTGGCCGATGCCACCGACGAGCAGGCGATCGCCGCCGCGCTGGACGGATGCGATGTCGCGGTCAACGCCGTGGGCGGCCCGCCACAAACCCTGCTGGCCGCCACGGAGGCGCTGTGCCGTATGGCGAGCCGGGCCGGGCTGCGTCGCCTGGTGCATATCAGCAGCATGTCGGTCTACGCTGCCCGCCCCGGGCTGGCCTGCGAAGACTGGCCGATGGAGCCCGCGCCCGCACCCTACGCCGCCGCCAAGATCGCGTCGGAGGCGGCCGTCCGCGCCTACACCGCGGCAGGCGGCAGCGCCGTCAGCCTGCGCGCCGGCATCGTGTTCGGGCCGCACAGCACGCAATGGTCGGCTCGCATCGCCCGCCTTCTTCGCGCCGGCCGCCTGGGCGATCTCGGCCCGGCCGGCGACGGCTTTTGCAACCTGACGCACGAGGCCGATCTGGCCGCCGCGGTCGGCGAGGTGTTGCTCGCCGAACAGCCGCCGCCCGCGTTCAACCTGTCCACCCTGGATCCGCCAACCTGGAACCTCTTCTTCGAAGTGTTCGCGCGCGCGCTGCGTGCCGTACCTGTCGGCCGCATCGGCGCACGGCGCCTCGCCTTCGAGACCGCGCCCTGGCGCCCGCCCTGCGCTGGCCCGCATCGCCGCCCGCCGCACCGGTCAGGCGGCACGCATGCTGCCGGACGAGATACCCCCCTCGCTCGCCCGCCTGTTCTCGCTGCGGTTGCGTCTGGACGACACGCTCGCCCACCATGTCCTCGCCCTGCCGCGCAGCCCGGACGAGCCCGCGATCGCCGCCCAGGCCGGGCGGATGCGCGCGTGATCCTGGACGCCGCGTCGTTCCAGCCCGGCCACGTCGGACCGGCCGATCTCTGCATCGTGGGCGCCGGTGCCGCCGGGATCGCCCTGGCCCTGCAATTCGAGCATACGCGCACGAACGTCGTAGGTGCTGGAAGCCGGCGGCGAGCGGTTCGAGCCCGCTACCCAGGGCTGGCCGAAGGGCGAACTGGCGCCAGCTTGCCGCCATCCCCCGCCCGACATTCTACGGCCGCGCCGTTTCGGCGGCGGCCACGACCCTGTGGGGCGGCCGCTGCATGCCGCTCGACCCCATCGACTTTGCCGCGCGCCCCTGGGTGCCACACTCCGGCTGGCCGATCGGCTACCACGACCTGGAAAACTTCTATCCGGCTGCGAACCGTCTCTGCGAGGCGGGCGATTGCGCATACGCCGCATCGCCGGACATGCCGCCCGATTCTGCGCGGTTTCGCGGGCGCGCATTTCACCGACGACCGGCTGGAGCGGTTCAGTTGCCCCACCGATTTCGCCGCGCGCTACAGGGCCAGGCTGCACGCCGCGCCCAACATCCGCGTCGTCCTGCACGCCAACATCACCCGCATCGCCACCGGCGAGGACGGTCGCGTGTCCGCCATCGAGGCCAGCACGCTGGCCGGCCGCAAGATCAGCGTGCGCGCGCATAACTACGTGCTCGCGGCCGGTGGTCTTGAGGTGCCACGGCTGCTGCTCGCCTCGCGAGGACCGCACCACCCCAATGGCATTGGTAACGCGCACGACCTCGTCGGCCGGTTCTACATGTGCCACCTGGCCGGCACGCTGGGCACGGTGCATCCAAGCGTTCCCGTCGAACACGGCTACGCTCTGTCCGAGGAAGGCATCTACTGCCGCCGCCGCTTCGCGCTGACCGCGGCCGCGCAACGGCGCCTGCGAACCGGCAACATGGTCGCGCGCCTGCACCACCCCCGTATCGGCGACCCCTCCCACCGCAGCGGCGCGCTCTCGTCGCTGGTGTTCGCCGCCCCGCTGATCGCCCGCGAATACGCGACGCGCCTGCAGGATGGCGGTGGCGGCCCGGCAAACCTGCTGCGCCACGCTGGCAATATCGCGGCTACACCACGTCACACAGCCGAATTCCTGCTGCACTGGCTGCGCCACCGCACGCTGGCAACCCGCAAATTTCCCTCGATCATCGTGCGCCCGCCTGCCGGCGTGTACACCCTGGACGTACACGCCGAACAACTCCCGCACGCCGCCAGCCGCGTCACCCTGGCCCAGGACACGGACGCGCTCGGCACGCCGCGCCTCCAGGTGGACTGGCGCCACCTGGAGGCCGACATCGAGACGGTGCGCACCGGCCTGCGCGCGCTGGCCGCCGATTTTACCCGATCCGGCACCGCGCGCCTCGACTGGGACGAGATCTCGCTCGAAGCCGACCTTCTCAGGGATGGCGCCTATGGCGGCCACCATCTCGGCACCGCGCGCATGGCCGATGACCCCAGGCACGGCGTGGTGGACAGCCACTGCCGCGTGCACGGCGCCCCCAATCTCTGGATCGCCGGCGGCGCCGTCTTCCCCACCAGCGGCCAGGCCAACCCGACGCTGACCATCGTGGCCCTGGCCCTTCGGCTCGCGGCGCGCCTGGGCGCCCCTGCCACACACGGCCATTTTGTTGACCAAAGCCCGGCGGCGGCGACACACTTGCCGCACGCATCTCTGGATGAGGGTATGGTCGGATGCAGTCAGGCGCCATGTCTCCATTAGCGTGCGTCGCGCTGTGCCTCATCCTTGTTCCGAACCAGAGTTCTGCTCAGCCTCATGCCGTCACAAAACAGCTTGGCTGGTTTCGGCTGGTTTTAGGGAGTCCGGGTAGCGCAATCCCGCCAACATCTGGTCGCGTCTTCAAACCAGTGGATGCCTGGTTTTCCTACCAGCCGGCGGAGACGGTCGGCGCCGGACATGGCCTCGAGATGTTGAGCAAGGACTCCGAAAGCAGTGCGGCAAGCCCGTTCGGCACGCTGGCGGAGGAGATCATCGTCATAGGCGAACGGCAGAAGCGGGATTTCGCGCTGCTGAAGCCGAATGCCGAACTGACCGGCCCCATGGCCCTAGAGGCAGCCCAGCCGTTCGTTCCTCTCCCTGGTGCCACGTGCACCTATAAAAACCTGTGTTACGACATGGCTCAGCCGCCGCTCCGAGCCACCATTCCCCGCCTGCTTTCGGTGTTGACGGACAACTAAGGCTTGTCTGGCGGGACCGCGCCACGCATGTTTCCGCCCATGACCCTGACCCGCGCGTCCGAGCACCCGGATATCGCCGCGTCCCGCCAGACCGGCAGCCTCGCCGCTCTGGCCCTCACCCTGCTGCTGGTGGTGGCCGGGCTTTACCTTGTGGACGTGCTGCGCGCGTGCTCGGCGACCGAGGATTGTTTGCTGGCGGGGCGGACGGGGTGTGAGGCGAGCATGGCCGCAGCCCCTATTTTGCGGAATGCGGCATATGCTCGCGCAATATCTGATTGATGCGTGTCTGCCACCCGGCGCCCTCGCGGCGATAGGCTTCCAGCACATCGGGATCGAGCCTCAGCGTCTGGTTGACCTTTCGATCGATCTTTGCGGGGCGGCCCGGTCCCCGGGCCAGGAGGGCGTCCGTTGCCGCTTGGCCGAGAAACCGCGGCAAAAATTCCGCTGCAGGACTTGAAGCGGCAAAATCCACTGCTGTCCACTCGGGGTTTTCATCGTCCGGCCCTTTGCGCTTCGTCATACAGGCGCCTCTCTTTTCTGTTTGCCTTGCGGAGACTGATAACCCGCAAATCACCGCCGCGCGGCGTGATGACGACAACGAAAAGTTCATTGTCCAGTAATACTGTGGCCAATAATTTTATCTCGCCGTAATCTCGTCTCGGGTCCTCTCTGATCCTGGCTATGGCCCAGTCCATGCGTCGGGCGAGATCAAAATTCAGGCCGCGTTCCGCCTCGTTGCGCGCAGTTTTTTGTAAATCGAAAACGATCACCACGTGGGTTTACGCTACAGCAAAAATAGGCGAAACCCAAGCTTAGCTCCGCGCCACCTGCCGCGCCGGCAGCACCACATCCCGCCCCGGGATCCGATGCCGAAACGCCAGCGCCTCGGCCACATCCTGCCGCCGGACCACATCCGCGCGCGCCAGATCGGCGATCGTGCGCGCCACACGCAGCACGCGCGTATAACCGCGCGGCGAAAGATGCAGCCGCGCCATCGCCTGCTCGGCCAGCGCCCGCGCATCCTCGGCCAGCGCGATGCGGCTGCCATCCGCCTCGGCGTTGGTGAACGGCCCGTGCTCGCCGCCACGCGCCCGCTGCGCCGCACGGGCCATCGCCACCCGTGCCGCCACCGCGGCACTCGGCTCCCCAGGTGGCGCGCGCGACAGATCCGCCGCCGTCGCCGGCTGCACGTTCACCGTCAGATCGATCCGGTCCAGCAGTGGGCCGCTAATTCGCGACAGATAGTCTTCGCCGCAGCGTGGCGCCCGCCCGCATTCCCGGTCGCCATTGCCCAGATGCCCGCACCGGCACGGGTTCATCGCCGCGATCAACTGGAAGCGGGCAGGGTAGGTGACATGCGCCGCCGCCCGCGCCACCGTCGTTCGCCCGCTCTCCAACGGCTGACGCAAAACCTCCAGCACCTGCCGTGGAAATTCTGGTAATTCATCCAGAAACAGCACGCCACGATGCGCCAGCGACACCTCTCCTGGCTTGGCGCGCGTCCCCCCGCCGGCCAGTGCCGCCTGGCTCGCCCCATGATGCGGCTCCCGGAAAGGCGGCCGCTTCAACAGCCGCCCCCCGTCCAGCAGGCCCGCCACGCTATGGATCATGCTCACTTCCAGCGCCTCGGCCGGCAGCAAATCCGGCAGAAGCCCAGGCAGACGCGCCGCCAGCATCGATTTCCCCGCACCAGGCGGCCCCACCAGCAGCAGGTTGTGCCCACCCGCCGCCGCGATCTCCAGCGCCCGCCGCGCCGTCTCCATCCCTTTCACTTCGGCCAGATCGGGCGCGCCCTCGTCCGACGCCAACCCGGCCGTGTCGGGCGGGGTCAGCACCTGGGACCCGCGAAAATGATTGATCAGGGACAAAAGATCCGGCGGCGCCAGCACCTCCACATTGCCCGCCCACGCCGCCTCGCCGCCCTGACACCCGGGGCAGATCAGCCCCAGCTCCTGCAACCCCGCCCCAATCGCCGCCGGCAACACGCCCGCCACCGGATTGAGACTGCCATCCAGCGACAATTCTCCAATGGCCGCATAATGAGAGATGTCTTCGCGCGGCAGCACTTCCATCGCCGCCAGCACCGCCAGCGCCATCGGCAGGTCGAAATGCGACCCCTCCTTCAGCAGGTCCGCCGGCGCCAGGTTGATCAGCACCGCGCTTCGGCGGCAGCGACAACCCCATCGCCGTCAGCGCCGCCCGCACCCGCTCCCGCGCCTCCCCCACCGCCTTGTCCGGCAGGCCCACCACCAGGAAGGCCGGCAGCCCGGACGAAATCTGCACCTGCACTTCCACCGGCACCGCCTCGATGCCGGCGAACGCAAAACTGCGTATGGTGGCCAGGCTCACGTGCGGCGCGGGTTCATCACGTTATCATAACAACCGGGTGCGACACCCCTGGCAAGCCAGCGCGCGTGGCAAAGCGGCTTTCGCGCGCCACATGATGCGACAGCACCACGCACCAGAACACGGGAAACGCCACCTTGACCGCAGCCTTAGCCAGCCGCCGCAACCTCGATTTCACCATCTACGACTGGCTCGGTGTCGAGGAACTGACCCACCGGCCCGCCTTCGCCGACCACTCCCGCGCCACCTTCGACGCCTTCCTCGACCTCTCCGAGCGGCTGGCCCTGGAAAAATACCTGCCCACGCTGAAGGAGGGCGACCGCCAAGAACCCCACCAGGACGCGGACGGCCAGGTCCGTATCCTCCCCGCCATACGCGAGGCGCTGACCGCCACCGCCGAAGCCGGCCTGTTCGCCAGCGGCTTCCCCGCCGAACTCGACGGCCTGGCCGTGCCCAGCACGGTATTCTGGGCCGGCATGGGCCTGCTGAAAGCCGCCAATGTCTCCGCCGCCGGCTTCATGATGCTGACGGTGGCCAACGCCCGCCTGATTGCCGCGTTCGGCACGCAAGCCCAGATCGAAACCTTCGCCGCCCCGCAAATCGCCGGCCGCTGGTTCGGCACCATGTGCCTGTCAGAACCGCAAGCCGGCTCCTCGCTGGCCGACATCACAACCCGCGCCGAGCCGGACGGCGAAGACGCGCTCGGCCACCGCTACCGCCTGCGCGGCAACAAGATGTGGATCTCGGCCGGCGACCACGACGCCTCGGAGAACATCGTCCACCTGGTGCTGGCCAAGGTCCCCGGCCCGGACGGCCGCCCCATCCCCGGCACACGCGGCATCTCGCTCTTCATCATGCCGAAATACCTGCCCGCCGAAGACGGCACGCCAGGCGAGCGCAACGACGTCGTCGTCGCCGGCCTCAACCACAAAATGGGTTATCAGCGGCACCCCCAACTGCCTGCTCAACCTCGGCGAAGGCCGCCACACCCCAGGCGGCCGCGCCGGCGCCATCGGCTACCTGGTCGGCGAAGTGGGCCAGGGCCTGCCCCAGATGTTCCAGATGATGAACGACGCCCGCGTCGGCGTCGGCCTGGGTGCGGCCATGCTCGCGATCCGCGGCTACCAGCTGGCGCTCGACTACGCCACCGACCGCACCCAGGGCCGCCCGCTCTCCGCCCGCGGCCGCGTGGACACAGCACCCGTCCCGCTGATCACCCACCCGGACGTCAAACGCATGCTGCTCGCGCAAAAAGCCTATGCCGAAGGCGCGCTGTCCCTCGTCCTCTATGCCGGCCGCCTCATCGACGAAGAGAGGTCAGCCCCGGACGAGACCGCCCGCCACGAAGCCGGCGCGCTGCTCTCCCTGCTCACCCCGGTCGCCAAAACCTGGCCCTCCGAATGGGGCCTGGCCGCCAACGACCTCGCCATCCAGGTCCACGGCGGCTACGGCTACACACGCGATTTCGATGTCGAACAGCTCTACCGCGACAACCGGCTCAACCCCATCCACGAGGGCACCACCGGCATCCAGGGCCTGGATCTGCTGGGCCGAAAAATCCTGCGCGAACGCGCCGCCAGCCTGCGCCTGCTACAGGCAAAGGTGGGCCAAACCGTCGCCCACACCCGCAGCCACGCCGAACTGGCCAGTCTAGCCGACCAGCTTCAATCCACCTGGGACCACATCGCCACCACGGTAGATCGCCTCCTCGGCCTCAACGAGGATGCGCGCGCGCTCGCCCACGCCACCGCTTTCCTCTCCGCCTTCGGCCACGCCGTTGTCGCCTGGCTCTGGCTGGACCAGGCCCGACTTTGCGCCGATGCCCTCCCGGACGACTACCGTCTCGGCAAAATCCGCGCCTGCCGCTTCTTCTTCGAAACCGAACTTTTGCGCGTACCCGCCTGGCTCGCCCAGGTGGACCAGCTCGCCGACACCGCCGCCGACATGCCCGTGGAGCAATTCTAGCCGCTGGCCATGGAATGGTCCGCCCCGTGCGTGCTCCTGGCCGCTACCCCCTACGGCGAGGGCGACGCGCTCGCCACCGTGTTCACCGAGGACCACGGCACCTATCGCGGCCTGGCCCGCGGCGGCCAGTCCCGCACCCGCGCCGCCATTTGGCAGACCGGCAACCTCATCGAAGCGCGCTGGGTCGCCCGTCTCTCCGACCAGCTCGGCAGCCTCACCGCCGAGCTGGTCCACCCCAGCGCCGCGCTCGCCATGGCCGACCCCCTTACCCTGGGTGTCCTTGCTGCCGCCTGCGCCGTCGCCGAAGGCGCGCTGCCGGAACGCGAACCCCACCCCCGCGTGTTCCGCGGCCTGCTCCACCTGATCGCCCATCTCGGCCACGGCAGCGTCGACGCCCTGGTCCGCTGGGAACTGGGCCTGCTCGCCGACCTAGGCTACGGTCTCGACCTGTCCACCTGCGCCGTCACCGGCACCACGGAAAACCTGGCCTACGTCTCCCCCAAAACCGGCCGCGCAATCACCGAGCAAGCAGCGGGAGTTTGGCGCGACCGCCTCCTCAAACTCCCCCCCTTCCTGCGCGACGACAGCGCCCCCCGCGCCGCCGACCTCGCCGACGCACTCCGCCTCACCGGCCATTTTCTGGCCCGCGACCTGTTCGGCGCCCGACACCGCGAGGTTCCGTCCCCCCGGATCATGCTCTACGATCGAGTTGCAGCTACCGGGTGATGTCGAGCTACCGCATGCGAACGATCATTCTCACCATCGCGTGCGGGATATCGGTTGCTCCATGTGCGCGATCAGCCGGAGCTGAGCCGGCATCCGACCCGGCGCCGCTGTTCACCACTGAGGAATGCCAAAGCCATCCCTGGATCATTGGCTTCGAACAGAACCGCTGGCAGCTGAACGAGTTTGCGCAACATCGCCTGGACGATTTCGCCCACGTCTTCGCAGCCGATCCTGGCCCAATCTTGATCTCTGGGCGAATCGACTGGCCGGAGACCGCGGACCGCGACTTGGCACGCAAACGCATCGAGGTGGTGGCGGCCGAACTCGCGCGCCGCGGTATCCCGGCGCGGGCGGTCTGGACGCGCGACGATGGCAGCACCGATCCGATCGTCGCCAACGCACATGCAGAGCCGGATGCCCAAAACAGGATCATTCTCATCACTCTGCCGAGCGAGGGTGAATCCTGCGCCCGTCATCTGGCGCGGGCCCGCGCGCTCTGGCTGCATCGACACTGTTCCAACCTCTCCCCAGGCCATGATGCCTCGTGCGATGCCGTTTGGAGCGCCTTAGGCCAGAACTAGTTTTTTAGGGGGAAGACCATGGCGCGAGGTCTGGAGTTGCATGCGATATCGTCAGGCGGCGGCGACATCTATGTCTCCAATTCGGCGCGCTTCGACTTCACCGGTATCCGAGACGAGACGCTGAAGCTGCAAGCCATCCAGGCGCTCGATCTGGGCATCGAACACAGGAACGGTTCGGCTCTCATGGCGACGACGGTGGACATTCTGGAGCGCGCCGAAAGCCGTGGCGTCCGATATTTCTCTGTGCATGCGGAGGCGACCGCCGGCATCGCCAACGGCGCGAGCGGAGACGAAGCCGAAGGCGGAGAGAGTTTCTGGTTCTATCAAGAGGCGTGGAACAAGTTGGATGCGCCAGTGCTTCGGCGCCAGCAGATGCGTGTGTTCCTCAATCCCAGCGGCGGTGCCTACAGTCCCGACGGCAGGGGTTTTCCTTACAACCGGCTGGTGCAAGTCATCTGGCACGAGATGCATCACCTCACCACGACGCAGCATCACATCAGGCAAACGGCGCCATACAATGTCAGCGGCCAGCCACCCGACCCATGGGTGGGCGCGATGCTGCAGATCAAGGCGGCTTTTCCACGACAGGTACGAGATCCAAGCACGGGCAACATGGTCTCCATGTTGTCCGACGATGGTTTCACATTGAACAATCGCACCGAAGGCCCGACGCGAGTTGGCTGACAGCGGCCCGCGCGACAGACGAACGCCCGCTACCGACGCTGCCGCGCATTGGACGCATTCGCCTTCTTGAACCCAGCCGTCTTCACAAACCGCTTCGGCGCCCCATGATCCCGCCGCGCCACCGGCCCAGGTGCGTCGGACCGCACCACCCGCACATTATCCTCCGCATCGTCCGGCAAATTCGCGGCAAACGCCTCCGCCGCCGCCTCCACAATCTCGAACCGCGTCTCGGCATCCTGTATCCGGATCGCGCCGATATCGCGCTTTTCCACCCCACCCATCCGGCAAATCAACGGCACCAGCCATTTCGGATCAGCCTTCTGCGCGCGCCCCACATTCAGGCTGAACCACACCATCGGGCCCGAGGCACGCTCGTTCCCCGGCCGACCTTCGCGCGTCTCGCGCGGCGCCGCACGCGTGCCCGGTAGTGGAGAAAGCTCCGTCATCTCCTCGGGCGCCGGCAGCCGCGCGCGATACATGCGCACCAGCGCCGCCGCCACATCCTCCGCCGACCGTCCCTCCAGCAAGGTGCGCGCCAGCACAAGATCGTCCTCGCCGACTTCCTCGGTCAGCACAGGATCGGCCAGCAACCGCGCCCCATCCCGCGAAAAAATCTCCTCGGGCAGAGGCGCCCCGCTCCACTGCGCGCTCACGCCCGCCGACGAAATCAAATTCTCCGCCGCCCGCGCCCGGTTGGCCGGCACCAGCAGCACGCAGGTGCCTTTCCGCCCCGCCCGCCCGGTGCGGCCGGAGCGATGCAGCAAAATCTCCTTGTTGGTCGGCAAATCCGCATGGATCACCAGCCCCAATTCCGGCAGATCCAGCCCGCGCGCCGCCACATCGGTCGCCACGCACACCCGCGCCTGCCCATCGCGCATCGCCTGCAACGCGCGCGTCCGCTCGTTCTGCGTCAGCTCGCCGGACAGCGCCACACTGGTAAAACCCCGCTCCTGCAACGAAGCATGCAGATGCCGCACATTGTCGCGCGTCGCACAGAACACCAGCGCGGTCGGCGCCTCGAAATAGCGCAGCACGTTCACCACCGCATGCTCCGTCTCCCGCGGCGGAATCCGCACCGCGCGATATTCGATGTCGGCATGCGGCTGGTTGCGCACCAGCGTATCGATCCGCAACGCATTCGTCTGATACTTGCGCGCCAGCGCCGTAATCTCTTTCGCAATCGTCGCCGAAAACAGCAACGTGCGACGCGGATCGGGCGTCGCATCCAGCAGCATGTCCAGCTCCTCGCGAAACCCGAGATCGAGCATCTCGTCCGCCTCGTCGAGCACAACGACGGACAGGTCGGAAAATCTCAGCCGCCCGCGCGCCAGATGGTCGCACAGCCGCCCCGGCGTCCCCACCACGATATGGCACCCCGCCTCCAGCGCGCGGGCCTCCCGCGCCCCGTCCATGCCGCCGATGCAGGACAGGATGCGCGCCCCGGTCTGCGCATACAGCCAGGTCAGCTCCCGATGCACCTGCATCGCCAGCTCCCGCGTCGGCGCCACGATCAGCGCCTTCGGTGTGCCGGCCCGCCCAAACTTTTCTTCGTCACCGAGCAGGGTCGAGGCGAAGGCCAGCCCATACGCCACCGTCTTGCCAGAACCCGTCTGGGCCGAAACCAGCAGGTCGCGGTCCTCCGCACCCGGCGCCAGCACGGCTTCCTGCACAGGGGTGAGCTCGGTATAGCCGCGCTCGGTCAGCGCGCGCGCGAGGGCGGGGTTGGTCGCGAAGGTCATGGGACGAAAAAATCCGAAAGGCCGTCCGCGCCGAACACGTCGGCGGCCAGGGCAGCACAGGGTATGGAAGGGGGGTCACCGCAGATATAGGGTCTGCGTCGCTCAGATGGGGAAGAAAAGTGCTGTTTTCCGCATTCCTGGTGTTCTCGGCCGCGGTGGCGCTGGGCCTGGCGCTGCTCGCCGGCCGCTTCCGCCGCGCGGCCCTGGTGCACGGGGCCGCCGGCCTGACCGGCCTGGCACTCCTGGCCGCCTCGCTCTGGCGCGGCGCCCCACGCGGCCCCTTCGCCTGGGACGCGCTGGTGCTCGCCGCCCTGGCCGCCACCGGCGGCACCCTCATCTACCTCCTGACCCGCGCGAAGCGCTCCACGCCAGGCCTGCTGATCATGCTCCATGCGACCGCCGGCGGACTCGCCTATCTGTTGCTGGCGGGTTTCGTTTTCGGGCGATAGACGCGCGCCATGTTCCAGAATTTCACGCTCGACTCGGCCAGCCACCTCATCCAGGTAGCGCTCACCCCGGTCTTCCTGCTCTCCGGCATCGCCGCCCTGCTCAACGTGTTCGCGGGACGGCTGGCCCGGGTCGCCGACCGGCTCGACGAACTGTCCGTCGCGCTCGGCAGCAATAGCTGCACGCCCGAACAGCGCGATGACATCGCCCGGCTGCACCGGCGCTCTGTGGTGCTCGACGTCGCCGTGGTGCTCGGCACCGCAGGTGCCGCGGCCACCTGCATGGCCATCCTCACCCTGTTCCTGTTCGCGCTCAGCAACAAGGCAATCGCAGGCGTGCTGATCAGCTTCTTCGGCGTGGCAATCGTCTGCACGCTGGTCTCGGTCGCGGCTTTCGGGCTGGAGATGCTGATGAGCAGCAAGGCACTCCGGGAACGCATGCGCTTCCACGCGCCGCGCCTGGTGTTCTGGCGCCACGAACCGTCCAAATAGGGCTATCAGGCCCCTCGGCGTGCGATGCTCGCCTTGAGAGTGTTGTCGAGGAGGCAGGCGATTGTCATGGGCCCAACCCCACCCGGCACGGGGGTAATGGCGCCGGCATGGTCCAGGCACTCGGCGGTGGCCACGTCGCCGACCAGCCTGCCATCGGCTAGTCGATTGATCCCCACATCGATCACTGTCGCCCCATCAGCCACCCAATCCCCGCGCACCATCTCCGCCCGGCCCACGGCCGCCACCAGAACCTCCGCCTCGCGGCACAGGCTTCTCACGTCCCGCGAGCGCGAATGTATGATCGTCACCGTTGCGTTGGCCGCCAGCAGCAGCGACGCCACCGGCCGGCCGACAATGGCCGAGCGCCCCAGCACAGCCGCCCGCGCGCCCCGCAGATCAACCCCCGCCAAGTTGAGCAGGCGCATCACCGCCAGCGGTGTGCAGGGCGCCAGGCCGGGCTGCTCCCCCACCAGCCGTGCCACGTTGGCCGGGTGAAACCCGTCCACGTCCTTCTCCGGATCGATCGCCTCCAGCACCGCGCGCGCCTCGATCTGCGGCGGCAGCGGAAGCTGGACCAGTATGCCGTCCACTTCCCGATCGGCGTTCAACCCGGCAATCACGCCAAGAAGCTCGCCGTGTGGTGTGGCTTGCGGCAGGCGAATGGTGCGCGCGTCAAGCCCGGCCTCCCGCGCCGCCCGGTCCTTCGACCGCACATAGACGGCGCTGGCCGCATTGTCGCCCACCAGCACCACGGCCAGGCCGGGTCGATAGGGCAGGGCAGCGCAGCGGGCGGCCACCTCGGCCCGCAGCCCCGCCGCCAGCGCGCGCCCGTCCAGCAGTCGCGCCGTCATGCGCAGCGGCCGCTCAGAACAGCGGCTGCCACACGCCGTAGCGCAATCCCGCCTCCAGCTCGGCACAGACCGGGATCACCACAAGCTGGATCAGCAGCAGCGCCACCAGCGGACTGAGATCGACACCGCCGAAACTGGGCAGCACGGCGCGGATCGGCCGCAACGCCGGCTCGGTGATCCGGTACAGGAAATCGGCCACCGTCCAGACCACGCGATTGCGATTGTCCAGCACACCAAAGGAAATCAACGTGCTGACCACGGCCGACAGGATCAGCGCCCATTTGAACAGGTTCAGCAGAGTAAACAGCACTGAGAAGATGATGGACGTGATCAAACCGGCCTCCGCGGACGCGGCCGGAAGCTAGTCGGCGCCCCTGGCGCAAGCAAGCCGTGCCCGAACCATCCCGCCCGGGCGCCGGACCCGCTTGACGCGGCAAGCCGGGCCTGAGCATTGTCCCCCGCCGCACGGCGGGGCTGTAGCTCAGTTGGGAGAGCGCCTCGTTCGCAATGAGGAGGTCAGGGGTTCGATTCCCCTCAGCTCCACCACCGCCGCGCCTCCCCCCGCCACAATATCCGATTCGAGTCCGGTCCCATTCGGCGCACTATGCCGCGCTACACTGGGCGTACCAATATTCAGGGTTGAACAACAGCGTCGTTTTTCAACTCAGGCGTGCCATGAGTAAATATACTTACGGTTTTCGTGCGATGACGCCTGATTACCTACGCGTGCGAGACCATACCGATCTACAGCAGTTAACGTTCCGTGAGCGTACCCTGCTCTTGAAATGAAAGGTGGTCCCGATGGCCTACGCCGAAAATTCCATGTCCGTTCATGCCCCCATTGCTTCCCATTTCGATCAGGCCGCGTCATGGCAGGCCTCCCTCGGCGCTCACACGCCCCGCGGCGAGCTCGCATCGGCCAACGTGCTTGAGGGCCATACCCGCACTTCCATCGACACCCGGACCAGCCGGCATCGCAGGCCCGATCAGTGGGACGGCGTGCATGCCCGCATGGCACTGGACAGTCGGTACTCGGGCGGACGCCTTCCGGCTGAGGCATCTGTGCTATGCGTCGAAAGGCTACATCGATATCCGCGATAACGGCCTGTTCTCCGACGAATACGATGCCGAACCCGACAACACGACCATGGTCGTCTACGATCGGGAACAGCCGATCGGCTCGGTCCGCGTATGCACGATGACCACGCCGGCCAGACCGGGCCGGGTGCGCGCCCTGCCGGTGGCCCACGTTTTCCCAACCGATGTAGCGGCCCTGCTGACACCGGGCACCCAGGCCGTCGAGATCAACCGGCTGGTAACCCATCCGGACCATGCTCAAAGCCTTGGGCTGGTATTCGTGCTCATGCGGTTGTCCGGCTACGTCATCGGCAAATACAACCCGAACTTTGTCACGTCATGCGTCCGCGCCAACCACGTTCCGTTTTACAAGCGGTTGCAATTCGATCAGGTCGCCGGACCACAACTCTATACTGGACTTAAATTCATGACCAACTTCATGGTGGCGCGGCAGGAGCGTTACGATATCGTTCGCCGCACCGTGCCAGTTCTCAATCTTTCGGCCGAGGTCGTTTCGGAATACGATCGTCTCTGGGCGGGCGATTCCGTCGCAGTGTTCGAGTCATCGAATGAGTCCCTCCGCGCGTCCTGGCTGCTCGTGGCCTTCGGTGGCCTTGCATTCTCATGCTTCTCCTGGGGCACGCTCTACCATTTCGCGCGTGACGGATCGGGGCCGCCAGGGGCGTGGATTCTCTCGCTGCTCAGCGTGGAGAATTTCGTCCTGTTCCTGTTCAGGTTGGGCCGCGGCTTGATATCGCCGGCATGGCCGCTGGCCGCCGTCCTCCTGGCGATCTCCGTCGCGATTTGGACCTGGACCTTGCGAAAGACGCGGCGAGCACCGCCGAGCCTCGCCTTCGCCCTGGACGCGCCGCAACGCCTCTACACGGACGGGCCTTATCGCTGGGTCAGGCACCCGTTCTACGCCGCCTACATGACCTGCTGGGTGGCAACGGCGCTCGGCACAAGCGGCTGGGTGGGATGGATCGCCACGGCCACGATCGGCAGCGCCTACTGGATTGCGGCGCGCCAGGAAGAACGGAAATTCGAGCGGTCGCCGCTGGCACGCGAGTATACGGAATACCGATCGCGCACCGGCATGTTCGCGCCTAAGTTGTTCAGATGAGCCTATACCTCAACCGAAGCTAACTAATATCTGAGCAAGGGCGTATTCAGGGCAGCTTAATGTTGCTATGGTAGCAATAGGCCGCGTGTTTTCCACGTTGGAAAACAGCGAGGTCACCGCGTTAGTTCGGAAGGTCGCGTGCCCATATCTCGTCGGCCCCACGCTCTCCAGCCAGGGACTAGTGCGCACCAGCTTGTCTGGCCGCTGCTGGGCCGGCTCGCGCCAAGTATCGACCTGGTGGGCTGTTCGCTCCGCGGCCTCGAATCCGGCGTCGCCGCCAAGGTCAGGCTGCAACAGCTCAAGCTGCTGAGCATATTGATGGCCGTCATGGCGGTGATCGGCACGTCCACCGTCCTGCTGATCGGCTACGAATACTGGCGCGCGATGGACAGCGCGGTGCTGGTCTGGTTCTGCGGCGGGCTGCTGGCGTGCTATCTCCTGCTGCTCGATGCCAGCCGCCGCTGCGGCTTCGGCTCGCGCATCGTCATCGGCACCATGAACCGGCTGCTCCGCCGCTATGTCCTGTTCAGCGGCCTCCTCGGCACGACGTGGGGCGCGCTGTTCTTCCTGCTGATGCAGTCCACCGGCCCTGGCGACCGCAGCCTGCTGGACGGTCTCGTCATCGGGCTGATGTCGGCGGCCTTGGTGATCACGCCCCCATCGGCCGCCTTCGCCTTCTGGATCCCGGTCACGCTGGGCGGGTTCGCCTCCGTCACCCTGGTGCCCAGCGCGCGCGATTTCTCGACCGCCGCCCTGCTGGCCGGCTATACATGCCTGTCGCTGTTCTGCCTCCTCTACCTGAACCGGGCGATGATCAAGCGCATCCTGGCCGAGGTAAGGCACTCGGAAGGGCGTGAAACGATCGACATGCTGCTGCGGGATTTCGAGGATTCCGCGGGCGACTGGTTGTGGGAGACGGACCTGCATGGCCACCTGACACACGTGTCCAACCGCTTCGCCGAGGCCGCCGGCGTGCCCGCCGCCGAGCTGATGGGCCAGGAGCTCGTGGCTTTCATCGACGCGCGCCGTCACCGCAATCGTGGGCAGTTCAGCGGCCGCCTTGCCGCCGGGCCGGAACTGGCCTCCTTCATGGCCTGTCACATGCCGTTCAGGGATGTGGAAGTGGCGCTCGACATCGACGGCCGGCTGATCTGGTGGGCGCTGGCGGGAAAACCCCGGTTTTCGCCGCATCAGTTGTTCGAAGGATATCGCGGCGTCGGCTCGGACGTGACCAAGGCCAAGCTCGCCCACGGACGCGCCGACTTCCTCGCCCATTTCGACGAGCTGACCGGGCTGGCAAACCGCCGCCTGTTCAAGGAGCAGCTGTCGCGCCGGCTCGCCGACCCCAATGGCGGCCAGGTGGCTCTGCTCTGCCTCGATCTCGACGGCTTCAAGGCCGTCAACGACGCCAACGGCCACCCGGTCGGGGACGCCCTGCTGGCCGCCGTCGCGCGCCGGCTCCAGCGCCAGGTCCGCGACGGCGACCTCACCGCGCGACTGGGCGGCGACGAGTTCGCGGTGGTGGTGGGCGACGGCAGCCCCGAAATGATCGAGGGCCTGGCGAACCGCCTCGTCGCCGAGCTCTCCCGCCCTTACGGGGTGGACGGGCTGGAGCTGCGGATCGGGGTCAGCATCGGCATCGCCGTCGCGACCGACGTCGACCGCTCCGAGGAGCTGCTGCTGCGCGACGCCGACGCGGCGCTCTATCAGGCGAAGGCGGACGGGCGCGGCACGCTGCGATTCTACAGCCAGGACCTGCGCCAATCCGCCCAGCGGCGGCGCACGCTCGAGACGGAGCTCGCCCAGGCAATCCGGAACGACGAGCTGCATCTCAGCTACCAGCCCATCTTCGACCTCGCGGCCGGCACCTTGCACGGCGTCGAAGCCCTGGTGCGCTGGAACCGCAAAAGCGGAGAGGCGCTCTCCCCGGCCGAGTTCGTGCCGATGGCCGAGAGCAGCCGAAGCATCGACGATCTGGGCAAATGGGTGCTGATGCGAGCGTGCCGCGAAGCCGCCAAGCTGCCCGCCGACACGAAGCTGGCCGTCAACGTATCGGCCCTGCAATTCCGCGGCACCCAGCTGCTCGACTATGTCGCCCGCGCCTTGCTGCTCAACAACCTCGATTCGCACAGGCTGCAATTGGAGCTGACCGAAACGGCATTCTTCGAAATGAGCGAAGCAACGCTCGCCGTGCTGCACGAGCTGCATGCGCGCGGCATCTGCATCAGCCTGGACGATTTCGGTGTGGGCCATACCTCGCTCAGCCAGCTACGGCGCTTTCCGTTCAGCAACCTCAAGATCGACCGCAGCTTCGTGCAAGACCTGCCCGTCAACCCTGCCGCGCGCGCCATCGTAAAAGGGCTGACCTGCATGGCGGCTGATATGGCGATGACGGTCACCGCCGAAGGCGTCGAAACCTACGAACAGCTCCAGCTCGTGCGTCAGGCCAATTGCGACTTCGCCCAGGGCTTCCTGCTATCCCACCCTGTCAGCCTGGCCGACATCGCAGCCGCAACCGGCAGTGGCCAGGACCGCCTCTTCGGCCAGCGAGCGCTCAGCCGGCACTAACAACCCGCTTCAAACGAAGACTCTTCTTTCTTGAAAGAAAGAAGCAAAGAACTTTCACGAACTGGTTTGCGCTACATGCGCCGCCGCACGCATCACACGTAGAAAGTTGCCGCCCCACAACGCCGCGATCTCGCTGTGCCCATAGCCACGGCGAACCAGCTCAGCCGTGATGTTCGGGCTTTCGGACGCATCCCGCCACCCGCTGATCGCCCCCCCGCCATCGAAATCCGAGCTGATCCCGCAATGCGCCAGCCCGATCCGCCGCACAACATAATCGATGTGGTCGCAGAAATCGCCGACCGTCACATCCTCCGCCCGCCCCTTCGGTTTCAGGAATGGCGGCATGGCGGTGATCTGCACCAGCCCCTCGGTATCGCGCAACGCGTCCAACTGCATGTCGTCAAGGTTGCGCGGGTGGTCGCACAGCGCCGCTGCGCAGGAATGCGTCGCCACAACCGGCGCCCGCGACAACCCCACCGCCTGCAGCATCGACTGGCGTGACAAATGGCTCACATCCACCATCAACCCCAGCCGGTTCATCTCCGCCACCGCCTCCCGCCCCAGCGGCGACAGCCCGCCATGCAACGTCGCCGCATCCCCCAGGTCGCGCCGCGGGTTGGCACTGTCGGCCAGCGCGTTATGCCCGTTATGCGTCAGCGTGATGTAGACGGCCCCAGCCGCCCGGAATGCCGCCAGGTTCCGCAAATCCTCGCCCACCGCATGCCCGTTCTCGATCGCCGGCACCACGGCCAAATGCCCCGCCGCATGGGCCGCCTCGATCGCGTCCGCCGTGCTGCACACCTCCGCGGTGATCCCGCGCCGCGAGGCCCCCATGCCCCGTATCGTCTCCAGCATGGCCATCGCCCGCGCCCGCGCATCCGCCATATTGGCCTGCGTCCGCGGCCCCTGCGGCACGAACGCCACAAAACACCCCGCATCCAACCCCCCGGCCACCATCTTCGGCAGATCCACATGCCGGCTCGTCGGCCCAAACGGGTCCGGCGAGCTGGGCCAGGGTATGTCGATATGGCTGTCGAGCGTCAGCACCGAGGCATGAACGGCGGCGGCGTGGGCGTGCGGGTCTGTATCCATGGTCCCGACCATATGGGGTTTCGCCAGGTGCTGACAGGGTGGCCGCACCCCGCTAAGCTCCCGCCCGTATGTCTCCGTAGCTCAGCAGGATAGAGCACAGGATTCCTAATCCTGGGGCCGTGGGTTCGAATCCCGCCGGGGACATGCCGCACACCCCGGCCGCTACAGCAATCCCTCCAGCCGCGCGCAACTCGCCTCCATGCCTGTCGCCAGCATCGCGGTCCGCACTGCCGCATCGCGCAGCGTCAAGCGTATCGTTTACCACGACCGCAAAACTGGCCACACTCCTCCCGACGACATGCAGGGGCTGCCAAATGAACGCGTATCAGGCCATCGGCTCGCTCATCACCCTGCTGGTATCGGCCACAACCTGCAGCGCCAGCGCCCAGTCGGACACCACGCCCTTCCAAGGCACTTACTGCACAAGCAAAGGCGGCGTGGTCGAAATCAGGCGCCCCGAATACGGCACAAACGGCGGCACGCCACTCAAACTCGCCAGCACGCGCGCCTTCTGCCGATTCACCTCGAAAAAAGACGGCTCCACCATCAGCCTGTTTCTGGACACGCTCACCTCCAAGCAGCCCATCCTGGCCGCACTGGCCTACTACGCCGAGGTGCCCTTCAACGGCAGCGCCTGCCACGGCAGCCCCGGCTCCTGCTACTGCTCGCAACTCGGCGGCACGGACCTGTTCGGCGGCATCAACGCCGCCGGCGGCGGCTGGGTGCTGGCATCCAACCAGACAGACGTGCTCGACGCCTGCATCTTCCCCGACCTCTCCTCCATCGACAGCTACGGACTCTTCTACCACTCCGCCAACATCATCCGCGGCAAGGATCTATCCAAAGTGCTCGCCTACCCGAACCCGAACTGAACGCCACCGGACGAGTTGCACGCAGCAAGCCGCCCGCTCCCCGCCCAAGCCGCGCCCGATCGAGGACAGGGAACATGATCGCCCTAGGCCACGGCACCGTCGGCTCCAACAATCTACAACGCGCCAAAACCTTCTACGACGCGCTGCTGGGCTCGGCCGGCATCACCCCCCTCTTCGAGCACCCATCCGGCGGCCGCGTCTACGGCCGGAACGGCGCCATCTTCTTCGTCGTCCTCGCCCCCATCGACGGCCAGCCCGCCACCCCCGGCAACGGCGCCATGCACGGCTTCAGCTTCACCACGCGGGAGGAGGTCCGCGCCTTCCACGCCACAGCCCTCGCCCTCGGCGCCACCGACGAAGGCCCCCCAGGCGAACGCGCCCCCACCTACTTCATGTCGTATTTCCGGGATCCGGACGGCAACAAACTCTGCGCCTTCCACATCGGCGAGTAACCAACCGGCATTCATTCGTCACCGCACGAGCTTACACGACCTATCGTTAACGCAACGTCAAACGGACGCAGCTTCTGACAAGTCGTCGCGCATGCTGGCTTCACACGGAGAACCTAAAGCTGGACACACGACATGAAGCGTTGCCGCATCGTCCATGGCGGCAACGGACTGGGCGGCACCGTGTCCCGCATCGACACGGCAACCGGCGCGCTGCCGACAATATCCGCGTGCAGCACCTTCAACATGCTATCGGGCGATGGCACGCAGCCCAGCGACGGCGTCGTTGAGGCGAACGACGTTCTCTACGGCACCGCGTCGTCTGGCGGTGCCAACGGGTAAGGCACCATCTGCCGGATCGACCTCGCCACCTCCACCGAGATCACCCTGCACAGTTTTCAGGGCACCATCGACGTCACGCAATCCACCGGCGAGCTCCCGCTCGATCACGGCCTGCTCTACGGCATCAGCGTCGGCGCCCAGGCCGGCTTCGCCCATGCGTTCAACCCATCACGCGGCACCAGGCTCGGCCTGTTTGCGACAATAACGAGCGAATGTCCCGGCACGGCGGGTGATCAAGGACGGCCCAATCGCCTGAACCTGTTGCAGTAAAACGTCGCGTGCGGCCGGCAAGAACACGGATTTCGCGTCAAAGTCGGAAGCCGGTGTTGCGGTACCATAGAGATGCGCGCCCGCTCGAACTTCAACAATAGGTCTCGCGCTGCCTGGGATCACGTCAGGCTCCAGCTCGGGCATAATTTAGCGCCAACAATCGGGCCAGGATATCGTCGTCAGAAAGATTTGATGGCCAGCCATAGGCAGCGGCTACGGCCTCGTCCAAAGTGCGATGGAGGGCGTCGAGCCAAGCACCTTCCGGTTTGCCTCGCTGATTGTAGAGGGCCGTCAGCGTGCGCCCGCGTAGCGTTGTCGCTGCGGCGTCATCCTTTGGCACAAGGCGATTTGGAAAACCGGTCACCACCTCGGGAACTGTCAGCACCAACTCGCCCGGGTTCAGCCAACGATCGCGTGCTGTGACCAATGCTTGTGCCGCCTGCGCAATGGCCTGCGCGCGTTGATCTCCAGCATACGATAACGCAGGGCGATCGGGGGTGAGGCCGGGCGGGAAGGCAAAGGTGCCGTAACAGGTGCCCACGGTATAGCGGGGGTCGTTGCCCACGCCATGCCACGATCCGACCGCCAAAGCCCAAACCTGGTGAAAACGACTTTGAAGAATGCCGAACGTCGTATCGTCGTCGCGTGCGAAAACCTGTAGCTTGTGATCCGGCAGCGTCGGAGGAAACATCCATGCAAACACTCGATGCTTGGCAACTTCCGGCGTGACAATGAATCGGGAAAGCCCGGTCAGCGCCCGATGCATCCCCGGCCGCGGCTCAACATGCCGCCACCATTCCCGCGCATATGCTTCACGTTTGTTCGTGACCCGCACCGGCCGCACATGCTCAGCCACATGGCCATAGGGAGCTGCGTAATACGCTGCCTCCGCTTCCGTCATCGTCCAGCCGAAGTCTATGATCCAGGTATCGGACGGACGGCCGAGTGACATCCATGCCGTTCGCCCATGGCCGCAGCACGTCGGCGTTTGGCCTGCCATTGGCGTTGCTGGGCAGAAGCAGCCATTGCCGCGCCAACTCGCCCGGCACGTCGAAGGCGCCCCCCTTGGTATCGCCCATGAAGGCGACACCAGCATTCTCCGGCAGCCTACGCGCCGTCGTCAGGTTGGCTGCCCCGGCCGTCAGGTCCGCATGGATGGCCGGCACTGCAACGCCATCCAGCATCGGTCGCAGGTGCTCGGGCCACGTCCCCAGCAGACGAGCGACACCCGTACGGCCGCCCCGTCCAGGGTCCAGGGCTCGTCCGCCCACGCGGTCGAGATTGCGCCCGCCTGCGCTATCGGCTCCAGCACCCGCCGGTTGGCGCCGCCCCGGATGCTGTTCGTCGTCACCAGGCCCGGCACGCCGACAGTTCGCCGGCCGCAACCGCTCGCTGCGCTTTCGCCACCCAATAGCAAACCAAGTCCGCTTCGGCCGGGACCTGGCCGGCGTAGGCGGCGAACAACCGGGCGCAGTAAGCGTCACCCAGCACGGTCCGCATCCGCTTGCCGCCAAGGAATGGCGGATTGCCCACGATCACGTCCGCCGTCGGCCATGCTGCCTGGCTGCCATCATCGGCCAGCACGCGCGTCTCGGCACGCGATGGTATCCAGGGTCCGCAACACCGGATCGGACGGCGCCGGGAAGCCGTGCCGGCGTGCCCACTGGATGTGTCCAATCCAGACCGACACGCGCGCCAGCTCTGCCGCGTAAGGGTTCACCTTCAATCCCAGCACGGCCTCCGGCCCCACCTGCGGGAACTCACGCTGCAAGCCGATCGCCTCGGCCTCCACCATGGCCTGGTGCTCAAGGTCCTTTAGAGCGAGCAAGGCGAGATACAGGAAGTTGCCGGAGCCGCAGGCCGGGTCCAGCACGCGGAACGCCCGCAGCCGGTCCAAGAAGCCGCGAAACAGCGTCTCCGCCCGGCGTGGCGCGTCGCGCTTAGCCTTGCTGCCTGCCTTGGCCGCAGTGCCTGCCGCCAGCGCCGCCGCGATCTGCGCCTGCACCTCGCTCCACTCGGCCAGCAACGGACGGCGCACAACCGGCTCGATCAACCGCTCGATCATCTCGCGGGAGGTGTAGTGTGCCCCGAGCTGGCTGCGCTTGTCGGGGTCCAGGCCACGCTCGAACAGGGTTCCGAGAATGGAGGGGTCCACCTCCGCCCAATCCAGCGCCGACACCCGCTGCAACAGGGCGATGTCGTCCGCTTCCAGCGGCAGCGCCGCGGCGTCATCGAACAGGCCGCCGTTGAACCAGGCGACGGGGGTAAAATCCACCTCGCCGCCTCGCTCGGCCATCGCCGCGAACAGCCGGCGCGCGTAGCCCTCGAACTGCGCCGGCCGCTTGCGCGAGGCGTCCAGCATCCGCTCGAACAGCCCGGCGGGCAGCAAGCCCACGTCATCGGCGAACAGGCAGAACACCAACCGATTGACGAAGTGGGCAACCGCCTGCGGGGCGTTCCCGCGAGTGCGCAGCTGCCCCGCCAGTTCGGCAAACTCCGCCGCAGCCTTGGCGGTCAGCGCCGCCCGTGTCGTGCCTGGTCGCAGGCGGTCGGGGTCAGCAAAAACCGATTTGAGCACGCTTAGCCGAATCGGGTCGGCCAGCTCCTCCAACCGCACCTCGTGCCGCTCGGACACGGCATTGGTCCAGTTGGTGCGAATGGTGATGCGTTCGATGTCGGACGTGACCAGCAAGGGCGGGTTTTCAAGCGCGCCCGCGTATTGCAGGAGCTGCCGGTGCGCGGCGTCCAAATCCTTGTGCTTCCCCTTGTATTCCCAGGCGAACCGTCCGCGCCGCCACACGTCGGCCCAGCCCTCGCCGCCACTGGCTTTGGTGGCACCTTTCTCGAAGGCGTAGGCGGCCCCGGTCGGGTCCGAGTTGGGCGTCGGTTCGTCCAGCAACGCGCACAGGTCCAGGAAATGCTCCTGCGCGGCGGCCCGCTCGTTGCGGGTATTGGCTCGCCATTTGGCGATGAAGGCAGGTGGGGTCACGCGAACAGGCTACCCCGGATCATTCCGACCTCGTCACAGCGCGCACCGCCTGACCTTTCAGCGCAGCGATGAACTTCAGGCGGATTTCCTCAAACAAGCCGTAGGGCAGTGGGCCGTACGCCGTGCTCTGTGCGTCGCCCGGTCGCAATGGGCGCAGATCTGGTCCCGGCCAGGTAAAGCGGTTCGCCTCGGCCAGCACCACCCATGACCGCTCGTCATCCAGCTTGAGGCGACGTTTGACGGCAGCGGGAATCTCAACCGCAAGCAGCGGATTGGATGGCGGTGTGTGCGAAACCGGCAGCACCGTCACCACCTGGCCACCTGCATCGTCGGCCGTGGCGAGAACGATGGCGCACGGCCTGTCCTTTACGCCTTCTTGCTGTCCCCGAGCGTACTCTGACGCCCAAAGATAGCTGTAGCGGATGACCAGGCCGGGGACAGGGACGGGGAACGCCACATCGCTACTGATGCAGCTCGGGGTCGAACACCTTCGACGACTCCGGCGCGCGCGTCGCTTCCAAGGCGGCGATATCCGCCTCGGTGAAGTCGGAAAGAGTGAGAACCTGGCGGTCACGCCGCTTGAGCCGCTGATACTCATCGGCGGAAATCAGCACGGTGCGCTCACGGCCATTGCGTGTGACCGCGACGGGCTGCGTCAGGGCCATGTCCTGATAGCGACCGATGTTGCGCTGAAACTCACCGGCAGGAACTTTGAGCATCGGACCGAACGATCCCTTCATGGAAGCTGTATAATGCATGAAATGCATGAGAATCGCAACTTAGCTCAATGGCCTTGCTACCGATCAAGGCCTAGCCCGCGTCCCTCTCTCTGCAGCTCCCTCGCGCCGCCGCTGCCGGGCGTCATGGCGTTCGCCCGCGCGCAGTATCTCCGGCCGTCAGCCCGGCCATCTGCACGGCCTTGAGCGTGTGCAGCGAGCCGTAGGATGGGTTAGCGAAGCCTAACCCATCACTTCCCTTCAAGCACCCCCACCAAACTCCCCATCGCTGCCGTCGAAACATCCCCCACCCGCCATCCGCCCGGCGTGCTCACCAACCGAAGCCGCACCGACTTCCCCACATCCCCAAGCTTGAACCGAACCGCCGCATCCACACGCCCGCCCTCAGCCTGCGTCACCTCAACCTCCCCTAATTTCAGCCCATCCGAATCCTGGCAATCGCACAGCGGATCATGGTCAAGCCTGCCAACTTCCCCGGCATGCGCCGTCTGATCGGCCCGTAGCTCGCTCAACAACGCAGGCGCATAAATCACGTCAGCCCGCTTTCCCAACGAACTAGACGCATCCGGCTGCTCATAAGCCGCATAGACACTTTCAACGAACGCCTTCGCCCCAACCACCGCCGGCGCCGGTTCCGCCATCGCCGCTGGCGCCACCAAACTCACACAAAACCAAACCGCGGCGCCCCTCATGGCCGATACACCTGCATCGGCGGCTGGTTCGCGCGATAGCCCGGCCCCGCCCAAATATCGCGCTGCTTGAAATCCGAAACCCATTGCGCGCCATCATACAGCGCAATGTGCCCGTTCACGTCGCCGCCCCGATAATTCTGGATCACCACAACATCACCCTTCCGCGGCAAATACCCAGCCTGCGGCACGGGCTGCATGCCCTGGCCGGTCAGAAACGGCCCATAATCCTTGGCCGAATAGGGATGTTTGGAAAGGTCCGCGCCACCCGCCTCAAGCGCCTTGCGTACATACTTCGCGCACTGCCCTTGCGGCGTGGCTTCCGCATGGTCGTCCGCGTATTTCGCCGCCGCATCCTTGTCCACATCACCCTCCCACATGGTCCGGCAATGCGGCACCACCTCTGCCGCGCAATCCTGCCGCCGTGCTCGCGCCCGTCAAGGACGCTGCGCGCCGCTTCGCGGTGGCCTGCGGCCATCCCTGACCGCCGCTCCGCGCGACGGCCGCAAATTCTCGGGTCGGGGCGAAGAAACAGGCGCTTTCGATCGAACAAAGAAACATCTTGCCCCAAGCCGCGGCCACGTACGCACACTCGCGTGTAGGACAAAAAACCTTTGCCCAGCATCACCCGTTCGTGATCTATCCCACCGCCACACGGACGACGCAGCGAGACAACCCTGAACGCCATCTCACCCCGCCGCCCGCGCGAAACCGAGGAAGACCGCACCGACCGCGTGCTGGAGTCGTGCCGCGAACTCGCCGAACTCGGCATGCACGTCGCCCGCGTCACCGCCGCCCGCGCCGTGGCCGACTACGCCACGCCCGAACCGCCCGCGTCACCCGAACCACCGGTCCTATCGTGCGAAACGCCGGAACCGCAGGCGCTCGAAACCTCCGTGCCCGAGCCCGCCACCGCCGAAACCCCGGCCGCGCCCGCCGCCGCCCAACCACGCCGCGGCGATGCCGTCCTGGCCTTCGCCCGCGCCTCGCGCGCCGTCCGCCAGGCCATCGCACTCGAAGCCCGCCTGATCGCCGGCTTCGCCCCCGCCCGTCCCGCGCGCGGTCCGCTCGACCCCCGACGCGCCACCGTCCAGCGCGCCCTGCACGACACCATACAACATCACCCGGACCGGCGAGAGCTGCAGCGCGACATCAACGAAAGCCTCGACCACGCACTCGGCGCCGAGGGCGCCGATATCCCAACCATCTTCGCCAGCATCTGCAACGATCTCGGCATCACCCCAGACCTCGCCAACCTGCCCGACGATATCCTGGGCATGGACACCGAACCCGCCGGCCACGCCGACATCACCGACTGGCCAGCCTTCCTCGCCGCCTATTACGGCGAGGAACCCGCCCCGCCCGATAAACGCTCAGGTTTCACCATCCAAAACTGCCCGGTCCCCCCTTGAACGGACCCGAAATCTTGGACGTGATCCACCCTCCATAGAACCCGCCAGGCTGCGGCGTCACCGTCTCACCATCCACGGTGCAGCGGTCGAACGGCGCCGCATAAAACGCCACGTGATCGCGCAACGCCGCGAACGCGGGCGAGGGGGCGGCGTAACTCCAACCCACCCCAGCCAGCACCCGCCCGTCGATCACCACGTCCCAATACGTGGCAACCCCCTTCCACTCGCAAAACGATGTTCTGCCCGCCACACGCCGCAGCACACCCGGCAGAATATCGCCCGGCGGAATGTAGTAGCTCGGCGGATGACTGGTCTCCAGCGTCCGTATGCTGGCCACCGTATCGGCCACCACCACCCCGCCATGCTCGATCCGCACCCGCGCCGCGCAGGCAACCGCCACCGCCGGCCGCGGATAGGACCACACGCTCTCCTGGCCGGGTTTCGCGAAATCGGGCACGGGTCTCATACACAAACCGGTGCACCTATCCCGAGACACAAACAAGCCGCTCCCAACTATGGACTTGTTTTGTTCTTTCGGACCCGCTACGGTCCATGCACCGCAAGGGGAGGGGACCATGATCGGATATGTCACACTGGGCACCAGGGACCTGGCGCGCGGCGCCGCCTTCTACGACGCCATCGCCGCCGATATGGGCGTCGGCCGCATGATGGAGAACGAAAAATTCGTCGCCTGGGGCACGCCGGGCGGCGCCCCCGGCATCGGCCTCACCCTCCCGTTCGACGGCCAGCCGGCCACCGTGGGCAACGGCGTCATGGTCGCGCTCGACGCCAAGGACCGCGCGCAGGTGGACCGCATCCACCACCTCGCCCTCAGCCTCGGCGGCACCGACGAAGGCGCGCCTGGCGACCGCGGCGGCGGCTTCTACGCCGCCTACTTCCGAGACCTGGACGGCAACAAACTCAACGTCTTCGTCATGGGCGGATAGAAACTCACGGCGCGGCGCGCAGCACCTTCAGGATTTGCGCGCCGTATCGCTCCAGTTTCGAAGCACCCACCCCGCGTATCTCGCCCAGCACGTCCAGCGTAACCGGCTTGGCGTTTGCAATGTCCCGCAGCACCGTGTCGTGGAAAATGACATAAGGCGGCACCGCCTGCGTCCGCGCCGCCTCCGCCCGCCAGGCCCGCAACGCCTCGAACGTCCCCGAAGCCGCATTATCCAACGCCACCGCCACCGGCGCGCCACGGCCGCGCGGCACGACAGGAGCGTCCTCCCGCAACATCACCGAAGCCTCACCCCGTAGAATCGGCCGCGCCCCCTCCGTCAAAGCCAGGCCGGGATGCTCGCCCTCCCCAGTCCGCAACGCTCCCCGCGCCACCAGCTGGCGAATGACACCGCGCCAAAAATCGCGCCCCCGATCACGGCCGATGCCGAACAGCGCCAGCTTCGTGTGCCCATTCCGCTCGATGCGCTCGTTCTTTTCCCCACGCAGCACATCCACCAGATACTGCGCCCCAAACACCTGCCCGGTCCGATACACCGCCGACAACGCCTGCTGCGCCACTTTCGTGCCATCGAACACCGCCGCCGGCGACCGGCACGTGTCGCAATGCCCGCAATCGGACGCCAGCGCCTCGCCAAAACACGCCAGCAACGTCCGCGTCCGGCACGACGTGCACTCCGCCAGCCCGATCATCGATTCCAGCCGCGCCCGCATCACCGCCTGCTGCGCCTCCGGCGCCGTGCTTTGCGCCAGCCAATACCGCGCCCGCGCGAAATCCTCGCCGCCGTACAGAAGCAGCAGATCCGCCCGCTCCCCGTCACGCCCCGCCCGGCCTATCTGCTGATAATACGCCTCCGGGCTGTCCGGCATATCCAGATGCACCACGAACCGCACATCCGGCCGATCGATCCCCATGCCGAACGCGATGGTCGCCACCATGATAACCGCCTCGCCACTGCGAAACCGCGCCAGCGCCGCCCGTTTTTCCAGCGGACTGATCCCGGCATGGAACGCCAAAGCCGTCAGCTTCTGCGCCCGCAATTTTTCCGCCACCCGCTCCGTCTTCGCCCGGCTGCCGCAATACACGATGCCGGTCTGCCCGGCATGCTTGCGCAGAAACGCCGCAAGCTGCATCATTTCGCTATCCTTGGGCGCCGCCGCGATATGCAGGTTTTCGCGATGGAAACTCGCGGCAAACACCTGCGCCCGCGGCATATCCAGCGCGCTCAAAATGTCGTCGCGGGTGCGCGGATCGGCCGTCGCCGTCAGCGCCACCCGCGGCACGCCGGGGAAAATCTGCGCCAGCCGACGCAACGCGCGATATTCGGGCCGGAACTCATGCCCCCAGGCGCTCACGCAATGCGCCTCGTCGATCGCGATCAGCGATAGCGCCCGCCGCCCAAGCCGCTCCAGCGTCCCCGGCGACAGCATGCGCTCCGGCGACACATACAGCAGATCGAGCTCGCCGCGCTCCAGCAGATTGGAAACGCGCGAAACCTCGCCCGGCTCCAGTTCGGAATGCAGCGCGCCCGCCGAAATGCCCAGTTGCCGCAAGGACGCGATCTGATCGTCCATCAGCGCGATCAGCGGAGAAATCACCAGCGCCGTACCCGCGCCGCACCAGCGCCGGCACCTGGTAGCACACGCTCTTGCCGCCCCCCGTCGGCATCAGCACCAGCGCATCCTGCCCGGCAATCACCGCATCGACCGCCGGTTTCTGCAGCCCACGAAAGTTCGGGAACCCGAAGACGCGGTGCAGCACCTCCTCCGGCTGCTCCATAACCTCAGGCAGCGGCGGCAACGGCATGCCCCGCGGAAAGACGCCAAATCCGGTCCAGCCGCTCGGCGCCGGTCAGGCGGTGGGCAATGAGCATCACCGTCTGCCCAGCCGTCTCGCTGAACAGGGTGCCCAAAAATGCGCGCTCGGCATCCGCATCCAGACCGGCGCAGGGCTCATCGAGGATCAAGATGGGCGCGCGCTGTAACAAGGTGCGCGCCAGGGCCACGCGTCGGGCCTGTCCGCCAGACAGACGTGCACCACCTTCGCCCACGAAACTGTCGAGCTGGTCCGGCAGCGCCCGCACCACGTCCCCGAGCGCCGCGCGATCCAGCGCGTCCCACAGTTCTGCGCTCGTGGCGGCAGGGCGGCCAAGCAGCAGATTGTTCCGGATCGTATCGTCGAACAGATGGGTGCGCTGGCTGAGCCACGCGATGCTGCGATGGACCTCCGTGTCCGCCAGATCTGCCATGTCGATGCCGCCAAGCAGCACGCGCCCGCTATCCGGCACGACCATTTTCAGGGCCAGCGCCGCCAGGGTGGATTTCCCAACCCCGGAAGGCCCAAGTAGCGGCGACCCTTGCACCAGCCGGAACCTCCAAGGTCAAACCTTCGAAGACGGGCGGCTGATCCGGCCCCCATCCAAAATGGACTCCGGCGAAGCGCAGGCCTGCCCGGTCCGGCAATGGTGGGTGCGGTCGATACAACGGCTCCGTCCTCGGCCGCCCTACCTCCAGCACCCGGGCGGCAGACGACGCGGCGCTGCCCGAGGCCACGCCGGCACGGGGCAGCCCTGCCACCGCGTCGAACGCCGCCACCAACAGGAAACAGGTCGCCACCGCAATGAGCGGCGCGCGACCGGCGCTGAGCAAGACCGCCAGCAGCGCCGCCTGCCCACACAGCAATGCCGATGCATTGGCCCAGGCGGTGCGACGTGCCAGCACGGCCTGTGCGCCGGCCAGCGCCGCGCCCCGTCTGTCCACCAGGGCGGCCATGCGTTCCTCGGCGCCGAAAGCGCGCACCTCACGAAGGCCGCTCAACGTATCCAGTGCCGCCACACGTAGACCGGAGGCAGCGGCGCTCAGGTCTCCCCCGGACCGGCGCGCCCAACGGAAGGCCAGCACCGGCAGCAGGCAAGCGGCGGCGAGGAATGCGGCAAGGCTGGCCAGCCCGGCACCAGGCGCCAGCCGCCAGGCAGCCAGGGTCACGACCGGTATCAGCACCAGCGCGCCCAGGAACGGCAGAAGAATGCGCAGATACAGCCCGTCCAGCGCCTCCACGTCGCCGACCAGCCGGGCCAGCAGATCGCCGGTGCGCCGGAATCCGAGGCCGAGCGAGGCGCGCCCTGCTAGGCCGCGGAAGAACCACACGCGCAGATCGGCCAGCGCACGAAAGGTCGCGTCATGGGTCAGCAGGCGCTCGCCATAACGCAGCGCCACCCGCGCGGGGCCCAGCAGCGCCAGCCACGCACCGACTGCGACGAACATGCCACCCGCGAGCGCTGCGACCCCCGCGCCGGACACGGTCAGCAGCGCCACGCCGCACAGAAGGGCCGCCAGCGACAGGACGATGCCAGCTGCCAGTAGCCCGGCCCGGCCGCGCCAGAGCGCGACGATCTCAAGCAGCGCCATCATGCGGCACCTCGTGCGGCCGCCAGGCGCCCGGCACGCAGGTCCAGCCGCCGCCCGCCCAGCGCGTGGGCGGATGCGGAGTGGCTGGCCACGATGACGGTCCGGCCCACGGCCAAGCGGCGCAGGCTGGCGAGCACGTCCCCCTCTGTGGTCGGGTCGAGATGGGCCGTAGGCTCGTCGAGCAACAACAATTTTGCGTCCTTGAGATAGGCGCGGGCGATGGCCACACGCTGCGCCTGGCCACCCGAAAGACCATGACCGCCTTCGCCGACCACCGTCTCCAGCCCGAGCGGCAGCGTATCGATTACGGGCTGCAGGTGAGCCGCGCGCACGGCGTCCTCCACTTGCGCGGTCGTCGCCTCCGGCCGGGCAAAGGCGATGTTCTCCCGGATGGTGCCGGCGAACAGCATGGGGCGCTGGCCGATCCAGGCGGTCATTCGGCTGAGCGCGACAGGGGCGATGTCGGCGATGTCGTGGCCGCTTATTAGGATACGACCGGAATCAGGGCGAACGAAGCCGAGCAGCAGCTCGATCACGCTGGACTTGCCTGCGCCCGACGGACCGGCCAGCACGAGCGTCTCGCCGGGCGCAACGAAGAAGCTAAGCTCATCCAGGGCGGGACCGCGGGAGGCGTCCCAGACCAGACGCACGCCTTCAAACGCGATGGCCACCCCGCGCGCCTCGATCGTGCGCAGCGAGGCCGGCGCTAGGTCGGCGGCTGGCGGCAGTTCCAGCAGCGCGTCGGCGGCGCCCGACGCGTGCAGCCGGTCCTGGTAGGCGGCAGCAAACCCACGCAGCGGCGCAAAGAACTCGGGTACGAGGAAAAGGGTAAAGAGAGGACGGGCGATATCGGCATGGGCCGGTTCCCCATGGAGCAGCAGCGCGGCCCGATCGTGCAGCACTAATACGGCCAGTGCGCCGGCCATGGCGCAGTCAAGCGCTGCGGAGGACAAAAACGCCACACGCAGCACACGCATGGTACGCCGGCGAAGCTCATCGGCGGCGCTGGCCAGGGCATCGGCTTCATCACGGGCCCGGCCGGCCAAGACAATGGTGGCGATGCCCCGCACCCGGTCCAGGAAGCGCGCCTGCAGCCGCGCCATGGCCAGGAACTGGCCGCGAGACGCCGCCGCCGCGCCGATGCCGGCCATGGCTTGGCCGACGGGAACAAAAAGGCCCGCGATCAGCAGCACCACAGCAGAATACGGGTCCACGGTCAGCGCGCAGATCAGCACCAACGCCGGCCCGAGCACCGCAAGCGCAGCGGCGGGTATCCAGTTCCTGAACAAACCGTCCATCGCCTCTATGCGATCGACCAGCGTCGCGGTCAGCTCGCCCGAATGATGGCGTCGAAGCAGGGCAGGGCCGGCCTGCAGCATTCGCCGCAGCGCATCGGTCCGCAGGCGCGCCCGGCCAGCGGCGCCGGCCGCTGTTGCCCTGCGCTCGGCCAGCATCAGAATTGCCGCGCGAGTCAATCCAAGGGCCGCAAAGGCAAAGATCGCCGCCCAGTGTTGCCGCCACACCGTGGCACCGGGCTGAGCGATCGCGGCACCCAGCATCAGCGCTACACAACCGACCTGGGCGATGGAGGCCGCCATACCGGCCAGCCCAAGCGCGACAACCGCGCGGCTCGCACGCCATCCGCGCCGGGTCTCCTGCCTTGTCCAGGCTGCCGTCTTATGCCGATCCTGCATGTCGCCGATCTACAGGCTGCGCGCCCAGGTGGGAATGCGCCGGATCAAGCCGCCGGTTCAGCCTCTTCCGTGCGGTTCAGCGGCACGTGCAGCGTATAGCGCGTACCCTGGTCCTCATGCACCGACAGCGTGGCGCCGAGTTGTCGGGCGAAACCACAAATCAGCGTAATGCCAATGCCGTCGCGTGGGCCCGACTCGGTTTCCGTCCGGCCGGCGGGTATGCCAACGCCGTCATCCTCCACCACAAGGTCGGCGGCGTTGGCGTCCGAGGTCAGGCGCACGCTCACATGGCCATGCCGTCCGCCCGGGAAGGCATACTTGACTGCATTGCTGACCGTCTCCGTCACGATCAGCGAGAGCGGAACAGCCTGATCGCTCGACATCTGCAGCGGGCTGGCCTCTATGGAGAGCGCGATACGGCGCCCGGGCACCTCGCCCATGGCTTGAAACAGCTGGTTGCACAGCTCGGCCAGGAACGCCGGCATGTCGATCGTGTGCACCTCGCCCTGAAGATAGAGGTGCCGGTGCAAGGTGGCCAGCGCGCGCACCCTGTCGCGTGCGCTGGCGAATTCGGCGCGCGCCTCCGGCACGCGTATGCGCGAGGCTTGCAGGTTTAGGAGCGAGGCCACGATTTGCAGGTTATTCTTCACCCGATGGTGAATCTCGCGCATCAGCAATTCCTGTTGCGTCACGCTCGCTTCCAGTCGGGCGGCGTGCTCGGCGATCGCCTGCGTCGCTTCGGCGAAGGTCGCCGCCATCTCGCGCACTTCGGTGGGCGGGTGGCGTACGGAAGCTGCGTCGAACCGCCCATGAACCCGCCATCGCGCCACCGCCTGGCTCAGCTGTGTCAGTGGTTCGGCCAACGCCAGATGCGTGCCGATGGCAACCGCGGCGAGCCCCGCCAACAGCAGCAGCCCCAACTGCCCGATTCGCCGGATTAGCAGGCTCGATGCTGCGACCCGATCGATCGAAGCGGGGTCGGCGACGATCAGACTGTAGCCATCACCGACCAGAGCCGAGGCATAGGCGTAGGGGATCCCGGCTGCCGAGCGGGCATCTTCTATCGTTGCCGAACGCTCCAGACGGCCCAGCAGTGGCTGGGATGGCAGCCCGAGCGCGCCGGTACTGGCCACCTGCACCGCGTGCCCGGTGCTGTCGGCAATCCATAACGCCTGTAAATCGGGCGCTTTCACTTGCGCACGGGCAAACCAGTCGATGCGGAGGCCAGCGAAGACGAAACCGGTAAGCTTCCCATTCTTCAGCATCGGCACAGCGGCGGGAATAATCTGGTAGTCCGAAACAAGGCTCTTACGGATCGGCCCCAGCGCCAAGCCTCGCCGGCTCGCCGCCCGTTCAAAGAGCGTGTTATTGATCGTCGGATTGGAGTGCAGGATCGCTGAAGACAACGGGAGCGCCGAGCAACGCGGCTGCCCCGTCGGTCCGGCGACCACGATGTTGGAATAGCGCGCCGACTGAAGGGCCAAGATGCCAGCCAGTCGGGATGCACAGCTCGCTGCATCGTCATCCACCAGCTGGGAAACCTGGGCCAGAGCTTGCAGCATCTGCTCGGCCCCCGTTATGGCCGAGACATGGCGCGCGATCGCTGATTCGCGTTGGCGAGCGGCTTTCTCGCTCGTGGCGGCCAAAGCCAGCCGGTAGTTTTGCCAGGCGATCGTTCCCGAGAGCAACAGCAATGGCACGGCCGCTATCAGCACTAGCAAGACCAGGCGAACGCGGATCGGGCCGAGCAGGCGGTGGCGCCACGACGGCGTCCCACCCGAGCCGGCCAGCGGGGTCACCGCTTGCGATCCTCCTCGATCAATCGAAGCAACTCGTCGGGCAACGGTTCGCTGGCGACCTTGTCGTAAATCTCGTGGAGTCCGCGCTGCAGCCACAGGTCAAAGGCGGCATCTGCCTTCGCCGGCTTCTTGGCGGGTGGAGCGGTCGGGTCCTTGGCCTTCGGCATTGTCGCTTGTTGACAACCATGTTCCGTCACGCCGCGTGACGGCCGTCTGCGCGGACGGCCGCCACATGGCGGAGGTTCAGCACTACGGCATAGACGCGTCAGGCGTGCACCGCCTCATCGGTTTCTGCCAAGCGGCGGGCGAGCAGGGCGGCTGCTCCCCGAGCAGCCTTCACGCTCTCCTTGGTTTCGCCAAGCAACCACGACTCAAGCTGGCGGCGGGCGCGGAACACGCGGCTTTTCGCGGTACCCACGGCGCAGCCAGTGGACTCGGCCAGAGCCTCGTAGCTCATCCCGTGCACCACGACCATGACCAGCGCCTCGCGCTGGTCGGAAGGCAGCCGGCCCATCGCAGCCGCGAGTTCCTTCAGCGCCAAGCGATCTTCGTGAGGCGCCTCGGTGGCGAAGACCGAGCTCGGCACATCGTCGATGTCGGTGGTGTCACGGCGCTTGCGCAGATTGCTGATGAAGCGGTTGCGCAGGATGCGGTGCATCCAGGCCGGGAAATTCGTGCCGGGAATAAAACTTTGCTGGGCGGATAACGCGTTGCACACTGCATCCTGTACCAGATCCTCGGCAGAAGCGCGATTGCGGGTCAGTGCCAGCGCCTGGATGCGCAGCTTCGGCAGAATAGCGATGATCTGATCATGAAACGTCGGCGTGGCCAGTGCTGTGTCAGCGGTCATCGGTCTCTCCGTCTTCCTACCCAACCAATGACGCAGGCAGGAAAAGCGCTGCATGCTGTATGATCACGAAAAAGCGAGACGATTGCCGCTCACTAAACTGCCACGAGCGGCGAAGTTGACCTGCTCAAGCCTCCCACGGTCTTGCCCCCCCGCCAAACGCTTCGGCGAGCTTGCCCCGAGCACGCGAGACCCGCGCGCGCATGGTGCCTACCGGCACGTCGCAGATCGAGGCAGCCTCCTCGTGAGTCAGTTCCTGTGCACCGACCAGAACCAAAGCTTCACGTAACAGCGGCGGCAATGTCCACAACATGCGCGACATGTCGGTGATCTCGCTATGATGAGGTTGTGTTTGTCCGCCGGCGACCGAGGCGTGCATGGCCATCGCAGCGACCTCGCGTCTGGCGCGGCGCTGCTGCTCAAAAAAGGCATTTCGCAATATCGTGAACAACCACGCCTTCAAGCTGGTGCCGGGCTGAAACTGGCTGAGCGATGCCAGCGCTCGCACCACCGTGTCCTGCACGAGATCGTCGGAGCGCGACGGGTCACGCACCAGGAATCGCGCATAGGCACGCAACTCCGGCAATAATCCTGCCAGTTCTCGCCGGGATGCGGCAAGCGCATCCATCGTTGTCTCGTCCGTCAGTCTATCCACACTGGCAGCCATCGCTGTAGGAAGGTTCTCGATGGAGCGTGTCTGCCCGGCCGGTACGTTCTGCGCTACCCCTCCGCACAAGGGTTTTCAATGACCAGTTTTCGACGCGAGGATCTGATCCGCGCGCTGCCCTATGCCAGACGCTATGCGCGCGCGCTGACCGGAAGCCAACCTGCCGGTGACGCGCTGGTGGCTGACTGCCTACGTGAAACCCTGGCCAATCCACCGGAAGAAGGCCCATCCGATGCGCGTCAACTGCTCTATCGCGGCGTGACAACCCGCTTCGATGAAGGGGTGCGCGGCGGAGAGGCGGCGGATGGCCTGTCTGCCAAGCAGCGGCAACTACTGTTGCTGACGTCGCTAGAGGATGTGTCGGCTGAGGAGGCCGCGCCACTGCTGGGCCTTTCCCCCGCCAGTGCGGCCGAACAACTCGCCGAAGCGCGGGAGCGCTTGCGCGCTTCGGCCGCCACCGACGTCCTGATCATCGAGGACGAGCCGATCATCGCCATGGATCTAGAGGAGTTGGTGCAGGGCTGCGGCCACAATGTGGTGGGCGTCGCCTCGAGTGAGAGCGAGGCCCTGGCCATTGCTCGGCGCACCCGGCCCGGCCTGATCCTAGCCGATATCAATCTGGGGGCAGGCGGGGACGGGGCGAGCGCGGTGGCGGCGATCCTACGAAGCCACTACGCGCCTGTCATCTTTGTCACTGCCTACCCGGAGCGACTGCTGACGGGCGATGCGATCGAGCCTGCTTTCGTCATCACCAAGCCGTTCGAGCCGCTAACACTGGCCATCGCGACCTACCAGGCGGTGACCGGCGGCGTGCAATTGGACCAGGTCTGACCAGGTATCCCGGCCGCACCTGGCCCTCGTTTTCACGGATGTGGCAACCCAAGCTGGCCTCGCGCTCTAGTTCCTCCCGAAGTGGGGAGGAGCACAGCATGGACGCCACGCCACAGGCCGCCCCGGCAGCAAGGGGCAGGACCGATACGAAGCCGCTGCGCATCGTCCACGCGGGAGGCGAGGACGTGCCCGCCGATCCGTTCGGCTGGGCAGCGGCGCACGGGTTCGACCATGTGTGCGTCGCGCCACCCTGGCCGGCCGGCCGCACGCCCTATCTCAGCCGCAGCTTACCGGCCGGTTCCGAAGGCTCGCCGGACAAGCTCAGCGGACTGGCGACTAGGGCAAAGGCGGCCGGCGTGGGGCTGATCCTCGATGTCGTGCTCGACAGGGTGGCCGCTGATGGCGAACTGGCCAAAGCGGACAGCCCGTTCCGCGCGCCAACACGCGACTCGCTGCTCGACCCGCGCCATAGCGACGGTGCAGAGGCGGCACATGCCGTCCTGGATACGCTGGGTGACGCGCTGACCCTGGCCTCATGGTGGGCCGCGCGGCTGGGCGCCTGGCACGCGGCCGGGGTCGCGGGGTTTCGGCTGGTGGGGTTGGCTGCGCTGACGCCTCCGCTGTTGGCGGGGTTCGCCGGCGCTCTTCGCCGTGATGTGCAGGCGGCCAAGCTGCTTGCATGGACGCCTGGCCTGTCGCGCGAGGCACTGCGGGCGCTGGAAGGCCGAGGTCTGGACGGCGTTTTCAGCTCTCTGCCCTGGTGGGATTGGCAGTCCGATTGGCTGTGGGATGAACTGCAGGCGCTCATGCGGGTGGCGCCGGTGCTCGGGCTGGATGGCCGGCCGATGGATGATCGCTTGCCTCGCTATGCCGCGGCCGCGCGCGCTACGTCGCTGGCCGCGGTTGTCGGGCAGGGCTGGATGCATGTGCCGGCCACGTTGGTGGAGGCGCCTGGGGTGTTCGCGCTGAACGCGGCACTTGCCGCGGCACCCGCGATGTGGGCGCGGTTCCCGCCGAGTTTGCCACTTGGCGATGCCGGCAGAGCGCTGGCCCTGCTGCGCACCGACGCCGCCGACCACCGCAGCGCCGGTCTAGCCACCTTGGCCGTGGTCAACGGGGACAACCGCAGCATCAATCTGCGCGGCGAGGCGCTTTTAGTAGCTACAGGAGGCGTGTTCGAGTCGTTTGCCGCCTTGCTCGCGACAGATACGCCCCAGCTGTCGCCGACCTCTGAAGTGACGTTGCCGCCCGGGGGCCTCGCACTCTATGCAGCGACCGCGCGACGGGCCGCCCCCGCACCGGCGCGGGCCGATGCGGGGGCGGCCGCCGCCGCCGCCCTGGCACCGCGGCTGGCCATCGAGCGCCCTACGCCCTGTGTCGATGGTGGCGCCTTTCCGGTGAAGGCAACCGCCGGTGAGTTGGTCAGCGTGGAAGCCGACATCGTGTTCGATGGGCACGACAAGATCGCCGCCGCCCTGCGTTGGCGCGGGCCGGAAGCCGGTTCATGGCGGGAGGCGCCGATGCGGCCGCTCGGCAACGACCGGTGGCAAGCCGTGCTCCCGTTGGAGGACATTGGCCGCCACGCCTATGTAGTGTTGGCATGGCGCGACCGGTTCGAGACGTTCCGGGACGAGCTTGCTAAGAAATCCGCAGCCGGCGTGAATATTTCGCTGGAACTCATTGAGGGGCGATCCCTGCTGGAGGCAGCGGCTGCGCGTGGAACTGGATCGCTCCGCGCCAGCTTGCACGAAGTTTTGGCCAGTTTGCGATCCGAGGACGAGCCAGCGCAGGTCGCAACCTTTCTTGCGCCAGAAATCGCGCGGTTAATGTCGCAGGCAGACGACCGGCCATTTCAGGTGCAAACCGGTGAGATTCCTGTCGATGCCGAACGGATTGAGGCGCGATTCGCCAGCTGGTATGAGGTGTTCCCGCGGTCGTTGAGCGACGATCCCGCCCGCCACGGCACGTTCGCCGACGTTGAACGGCATCTGCCGCGCATCGCCGGAATGGGTTTCGATGTGCTGTATTTTCCGCCAATTCACCCGATCGGCAGAAAGAACCGAAAGGGGCGGAACAACTCGCTGACGCCGGCGCCCGAAGACCCGGGCAGCCCCTACGCGATCGGTTCACACGAGGGCGGGCACGACGCATTGCACTCCGAACTCGGCACGCTCGAGGATTTCGCGCGTCTGCGGCAAGCGGCGGCCGAACACGGGCTGGAACTGGCAATCGATTTCGCGGTGCAGTGCTCACCCGATCACCCCTGGCTCAAGCAGCATCCTGGCTGGTTCGATTGGCGGCCGGATGGCACCATTCGGTATGCTGAAAATCCCCCCAAAAAATACGAGGATATCGTCAACGTCGATTTCTACGCTAAAGATGCGGTGCCGGAGTTGTGGACGGCGCTGTGCGACGTGGTGCTCTTCTGGGCCAGGCAGGGCGTGCGCCTGTTCCGCGTTGATAACCCGCACACCAAGCCGTTTCCATTCTGGCAATGGCTGATCGGCACCGTGCGCGCGCAGTATCCCGATGCGGTGTTCTTGGCCGAGGCGTTTACCCGGCCAAAGGTGATGTACCGGCTGGCGAAAATCGGCTTCTCGCAATCCTACACCTACTTCACCTGGCGCAATTCAAAGCGTGAGCTGGAAGAGTATCTGACCGAGCTGGATACGGAGGCGCCGCGCGACTTCTTCCGCCCGCATTTCTTCGTCAATACGCCCGATATCAACCCGGTATTCCTGCAGACCTCCGGCCGGCCCGGCTTCCTGATCCGCGCGGCGCTGGCGGCCACTCTGTCCGGTTTGTGGGGCGTCTATAATGGCTTCGAGCTCTGCGAGGCGGCTGCCGTTGCCGGCAAAGAAGAGTATCTTGATTCGGAGAAATACCAGTTGCGGGCATGGGACTGGGACCGGCCGGGCAATATCGTCGCCGAGATAACCGCGCTGAACCGCCTGCGGCGGCAGAATCCGGCACTGCAGACGCACCGCGGAGTGACGTTCCTGGTGGCACGTAACGATGCGATCCTGTTCTACGAAAAGAGCACACCGGACCGCTCCAATGTTGTTATAGTTGCGGTCAGCCTAGATCCGTTCGCTGCGCAGGAGGCCGATATCGAGATTCCGTTATGGCGTGCCAAGTTGCCCGACGATGCGAGCTTGCCGATGCAGGATTTGCTGGGCGGCAGCGTGTTCGCATGGCATGGCAAATACCAGCGCCTGCGTCTCACTCCGGAAAGCCCTTATGCCATCTGGCGTGTGCGCACGCTTTAATACACACGATTGCAATCGGATATTCGATGAACGCGCAAATACCCATGCTGCCCGCCGAAGACCCGCTCTGGTATAAGGACGCGGTGATCTACCAGCTGCACTTGAAGTCGTTTTTCGATTTCGACAATGACGGCATCGGCGATTTCAACGGTTTGATGGACAAGCTGGATTATATAGCCGAGCTTGGCGTAACCGCCATTTGGATGTTGCCGTTCTACCCGTCACCTCGCAGGGATGACGGATACGACATCGCTGACTATCGCGGTGTGCACGCCGATTATGGCACGCTAGCCGACGTTCGCCGGTTCATAGAAGCGGCGCATGCGCGTGGCATCCGTGTTATCGCCGAGTTGGTCATCAATCACACCAGCGACCAGCACCCATGGTTCCAGCGCGCGCGCCGCGCGCCCGCGGGCTCACCGGAGCGCGATTTTTACGTGTGGTCCGATGACGACGACAAATATCCGGGGACCAGAGTTATCTTTCTCGATACCGAGAAGTCCAACTGGACGTGGGACGACGAAGCGCAGGCGTATTTCTGGCACCGCTTCTACTCGCATCAGCCGGACCTGAATTTCGATAACCCCGCCGTCCTCGAGGAAGTGCTGTCCGTCATGCGCTTTTGGCTGGACATGGGCATAGACGGCCTGCGGCTGGATGCGGTACCATACCTCGTGGAGCGTGAAGGCACCAACAACGAGAATCTGCCCGAAACGCACGACATCCTGAAGCGCATCCGTGCCGAACTGGACGTGCACGCACCTGGACGCATGCTGCTGGCGGAAGCCAACCAGTGGCCAGAAGACGCCCAGCAGTATTTCGGTGACGGCGACGAATGCCACATGTCATTTCACTTTCCCTTGATGCCGCGGATGTACATGGCCATTGCGCGTGAAGACCGTTTTCCGATCACCGACATCATGCGCCAGACACCGGCAATTCCCCCCAACTGCCAATGGGCGATCTTCCTGCGCAACCATGACGAGTTGACCTTGGAGATGGTGACGAGCGCCGAACGTGATTATCTATGGGAGACATACGCCAGCGATCGCCGCGCCCGTATCAATCTCGGAATACGTCGCCGCCTGGCACCGCTGCTGGAGCGCGACCGGCGTCGAATTGAGCTGATGAATGGTCTGCTGCTGTCCATGCCGGGTACGCCGGTGATCTATTATGGCGACGAGATCGGCATGGGTGACAATATCCACCTCGGCGATCGCGACGGTGTGCGTACTCCCATGCAATGGTCAGTAGATCGCAATGGCGGGTTCTCGCGCGCTGATCCGGCCGCACTGGTTTTGCCGCCAATCATGGACCCGATTTACGGTTTTCCCGCCGTCAATGTTGAAAGCCAGTCGCGAGACCGGCATTCGCTGTTGAACTGGATGCGCACGATGCTCGCCGTGCGGCGGCAACACCGTGCGTTCGGCCGCGGCACACAACGTTTCCTATATCCGGGCAACAGAAAAATCCTTGCCTATGTGCGCGAACTGACGGATGAGGGCGGGGAAGAGGTTCTGTTGTGCGTTAGTAATTTGTCCCGCACCGCACAGGCGGTTGAGCTTGACCTGTCGCAATACACTGGACGTACGCCGGTTGATCTAATTGGTGGTGAGGCATTTCCCTCCATTGGCCAGCTTACCTATCTGCTGACATTGCCGCCCTACGCCTTCTACTGGTTTGCGCTGACAACGGAGCGCGCGGTGACCGCCCAAGCGCCCGAACCGCTGCCGGAATACGCGACAATCGTGGTCCGGCGTGACTTGGCGGAGGTGCTGCAACCGACCGGCCGGGCGATCCTGGAGCGCGAGGCGCTTCCGGCTTACATACAGAAGCGTCGGTGGTTCGGTTCGAAGGGTGAGAAGGTTGCCAGCGTGCGTCTGGCCTATGCGGTGCAACTTGGTGAAGGGCTGCGTGCCTCATTGCTAAGCGAGATCGAGGTCGCTGTCGGGGATCGAACGGAACACTATGTCTTGCCGCTCGGCATTTGTCGAGACGATCACACCAGCGGGCCGATTGCGCAGGCACTGGCGTTGACGCGCATTCGCCGCGGTGCAGAGGTCGGATATCTGACCGACGCCTTCGCTCTGGACGCATTCACCCGCAGCACGCTGGAGGCAATGCGCGCGGAACGTGCGTTGCCGATCGCGGGAGGTCGTGTGCAGTTCAGCAAATTGTCGTCACTGGATGAGGTTCATCTGCCGGACGATGCGCCGATACACCGGCTATCGGCCGAGCAGTCCAACAGCTCGCTCATCGTGGGGGAGAGCGTGGTCTTGAAGATCGTGCGTAAGGTGCTCGCGGGCCGTCATCCCGAGGCGGAGATGACCGGCTATCTGACCGAACGCGGATTTGCGAACATCGCGCCTCTGCTTGGGGAAGTCGTTCGATACGATGATGGTGGCACCCCGCACACGATCATGCTGGCGCAAGGCTATGTACACAACCAGGGTGACGCTTGGAGCTGGACGCTCGATTACGTCAAGCGCGTAGCCGCCGAGATTGCGGCTGAAGATGATGCAGCGGCGTTCGAGGATGCGCTTGGCGGATTTCTTACTCTGGCCGCTGCCATTGGCCGTAGGCTGGCGGAAATGCACGCGGTGCTGGCGTTGCCGACCGACCGGCCAGACTTCGCGCCCGAGCCAGTCGGTGAGCCTGAAGCGGAGATTTGGGCGGATGGTGTGGTTGAGCAGATTGACTTGGCCGTGCAGGCCGTACAACGCGTGAGCGATTGGCCGGACGACGCCACGCGTATATCCGCCGACGCGTTCCTGGTCATGGCGGATGAACTGCGCGCGGCTGCACGGCAATCGGCACGTTCGGCCGCGGGTTTCGCAACCCAGATGCGGGTGCACGGCGACTTCCATCTGGGTCAGGTATTGGTGACACCTGGCGATGCGACGCTCATCGACTTCGAGGGTGAGCCGGCAAAGACAATGGCACAGCGACGCGCGAAATCCTCCCCGCTGCGCGATGTCGCGGGACTGTTGCGCTCGTTCGACTATGCGGCCGCCAGCGCGTTGGCGGCCCGCGCACCGGGATCGGAGCAATGGGGAGAGCGGCAAGCGATGCTGGTGGAGCAATTCCGGCAGTCGGCGGGCCGTGCCTTTGCACAGGCGTATCGCGCGGTGCTGCACGCGACGCCCGACCCTTGGGTGCGGCCTGACATGGAGGAGAAGCTGCTTTATCTCTTCCTGCTCGAAAAGGCGGCGTACCAGGTGCGTTACGAGGCGACGAATCGGCCGGCCTGGATCGGTATACCGCTGGCCGGTATCGCGCGAATTGCGGCCGCGTTGAGAGCGCAGGGCCCGAATACGCGGGGATCGGGTAATGTCTGACCATCTGCCTGATCAAGGCGCTATCGAAGCCGTGGTGCATGCGCGCCATGGCGATCCGTTCGCCCTGCTGGGGCCGCATCGCGCAGCCACGGGCACCGCAATTCGTGCCTTCATTCCAGATGCCGAAGCAGTAGACGTCGTTGCACGCGACACGGGTATGGTGCTCGCGCCTTTATCCCGCGCGCACGATGCGGGATTTTGGAGTGGCCTATTGTCGCACTTAGTGCCTTACCGTTTTCGCATTACGAGCAAGGCCGGCGTGCGTGAGACCGAGGATCCTTATAGCTTCCCGCCGCTGCTCGGCGACATCGATATCTATTTGTTGGGGGAGGGCCGGCATCGCGATCTCAGCCAGGCGCTCGGCGCCCACGTCGTCGAAATGGATGGTGTGCGCGGTACGCGTTTCGCGGTTTGGGCGCCCAATGCACGCCGTGTCTCCGTCGTGGGCACCTTTAACAGTTGGGACGGCCGACGTCACCCGATGCGCCTGCGCCAAGGTGCGGGCGTGTGGGAGATTTTCATACCACGTGTTGGGGACGGCGAAATCTACAAATACGAGATTATGGGGCCGGATGGGAGCGTGCTGCCGCTCAAGGCCGATCCGGTGGCGCAGGCAACCGAACGTCCTCCCGCGACCGGCTCCGTCGTCCCAAGCCCGCTCCAGCCGGTCTGGACGGATGCCGAATGGATTGCTGGCCGTGCGGCGCGCCAGGCGCGGGACGCGCCGATGTCGATCTACGAGATGCACGCGATGTCCTGGATGCCTCAATCCGGCCAGGAGGATTTTTCATGGGATGATTTGGCCGACAGGTTGGTCCCTTACGTGCAGCAGCTCGGTTTCACTCATGTCGAGCTGATGCCCATCATGGAGCATCCATTCGGCGGGTCCTGGGGCTATCAGCCGCTGGCGCAATTCGCACCCACTGCGCGGCTTGGGGATCCGTCGGGCTTCGCGCGCTTCGTCGATCGCTGCCACGCGGCCGGCGTGGGCGTCATCCTAGATTGGGTGCCGGCGCATTTTCCCAGCGATGCGCACGGCTTGGCGCGCTTCGATGGCACGCCACTCTACGAGCACGCCGATCCGCGCGAGGGGTTCCATCTGGACTGGAACACATACATCTATAATCATGGTCGGAACGAGGTTCGCGCCTTTCTGATCGGCAGCGCGTTGTATTGGATCGAGCATTTTCACGTTGATGCCATCCGCGTCGATGCCGTGGCGTCCATGCTCTACCGCGACTACAGCAGGCCCGCCGGCGAATGGGTGCCCAACAAATACGGCGGGCGAGAGAACCTGGAAGTCATCGAGTTCTTCCACGAGCTCGCGCGTGCACTCGCCGATCGCGTCCCCGGCGCGGTGATGATCGCGGAGGAGTCCACAGCCTTTCCCAAAGTATCGTGGCCGGTGTCCGAGGGCGGCCTCGGGTTCGACTATAAATGGAACATGGGCTGGATGCACGATACGCTGCATTACATGGAGGAGCAGCCGATCTACCGCCGTTGGCACCACGGCGAAATCACCTTCGGCTTGGTCTATGCATTTTCGGAAAACTTCGTCTTGCCGCTATCGCATGACGAGGTAGTGTACGGGAAAGGGTCGCTGATTCGCAAGATGCCTGGCGACGATTGGCAGAAGTTCGCGAACCTGCGCGCCTATTTCGGTTTCATGTGGACACATCCAGGACGCAAACTGCTGTTCATGGGCGGGGAAATCGCCCAGTGGCGCGAGTGGAACCATGATGCAGGGCTGGACTGGTTCTTGCTCGATAGCCCGTCACATCGCGGCATGCAAACCTTAATCGGCGATTTGAACATCGCCTATCGCGCGAACCCGGCGCTCCACGTGCGTGACAGCGACCCTGGGGGGTTTCGCTGGATGGTGATGGATGACGCGGGCCAGAGCGTATACGCTTATCTCCGGCTCGGCGGCCAGGGTGATGCGCCAGTCCTGGTTGTCTGCAACTTTACGCCACTCCCACGCTACGACTATCGGATCGGCGTGCCAATCGGCGGTGCCTGGCGGGAAATCGTGAACACCGATGCGGCAATCTACGGCGGATCCAATGTCGGCAATAACGGAGGGGTTCATGCCGGGTCGTCAACATCTCACGATTTACCGGCTTCCGTGGTGCTGACCCTGCCACCGTTGGCCACGATCGTTTTGCGGGCGGGTTGAACACGATGGATGATGTGTCAGCGAAACAGGTGCAGGATCTGAGACACGGGCCGTGGCTGCTGGGCGGCGGCCGCGCGCTCTTTCGTCTGTGGGCTCCCTCGGTCGCGAGTGTGGCCCTTCGCTTGAGCGGCGCGGACACACCGATGCGCAAGGCCGGGCATGGCTGGTTCGAGCTCGACGCGCAGGCATCAGCTGGAACGGAATACAGCTTCGTTCTGCCAGACGGCCTTGTGGTGCCGGACCCGGCGTCCCGTGCCCAAGCCGATGATGTACACGGCCCGAGCGTCGTCGTCGATCCGGCGGCCTACGCTTGGCATGCGACCAAATGGGCAGGCCGGCCATGGCACGAAGCGGTCATCTACGAACTGCATCCAGGCACAATGGGCGGCTTCGACGGCATCCGCGCCAAGCTGGGGGAACTGGCCGAGCTTGGGGTGACCGCAATCGAGCTGATGCCGATTGCCGATTTCCCCGGCACTCATAATTGGGGTTACGACGGTGTGCTGCCATTCGCACCGGATCGCGCCTACGGCACACCCGATCAGCTGCGCGCTCTGGTGGACGCCGCGCACGCGTGCGGGCTGATGGTGTTTCTTGACGTGGTCTACAACCATTTCGGGCCAGACGGCGCGTATCTTCACGCCTATGCCAAGGAGTTCTTCGACGAGGGCGTACACACGCCTTGGGGCGCGGCGATCGATTTCAAACGGCCCGAGGTGCGTGCTTTTTTCATCCAGAATGCGCTGATGTGGGTCAATGAGTATCGCATTGATGGCCTGCGCTTCGACGCAGTACACGCTATCTCACCTGGCAGCTTTCTGGCGGACATGGCGGCCGCCATTCGCGCCGGCGCGGACCATCCCGTTCACCTTGTGCTGGAACACGAGGGCAATAGATCCTCCCTGCTGCACGGTCCTGCGCAAAACCTGTTCGATGCGCAGTGGGCCGATGACTGGCACCACTGCCTGCACGTGCTGCTCACAGGCGAGAGCGAAGGCTATTACGAAAGCTTTCAAGATCCGGCTGAACAGCTCGCGCGCGCCATGTCGGAGGGCTTCGTATTCCAGGGCGAGGTCTCACCGCATCACAAGGCGCCGCGTGGCGAACCCTCCGCCGATCTGCCCAGCACCGCCTTCGTCATTTGCTTGCAGAATCACGACCAGATCGGCAACCGGGCGATGGGCGAGAGGCTAACGCAACTGGCCGACCCGCAGGCCCTGCGTGCGGCCACGGCGCTTCTGCTTCTGTCGCCCAACATCCCGCTGCTATTCATGGGGGAGGAGTTTGGCGCGAAAACCCCGTTCCTGTTCTTTACTGACCACAACGAGGAGCTGGCAAAACTGGTACGCGAAGGACGGCGCCGTGAATTCGCGCATTTTGCCGCTTTCCAGGACCCCGAGCGCCGCGCTCAGATCCCAGATCCCAACGCGCCCACCACGTTCGAGGCCTCGTCACCCATGCCGGGCTCCGATAGTGACTCCGTGCTTGACCTGCACCGCCGCCTGCTGGCTCTCCGGCACAACCGTATTGTGCCCGGCATCCCAGGCTGCCGCAGCACCGGCGCGCGCGCTCTGGGCCCGGCTGCGGTGTGTGGCGCGTGGCGCTTGGGCGACGGCACGCTGCTCACTCTGGCGGCTAATTTCGGGCCACAGGCGATCCCGTGGGAGGCACCTGCCGGCGAAATGGTGTTCAGCAGCGGCATAGCTTCCACGGCCGATACGCTGCCCCCCCGCACAACCTTGGCCTTTCTGGCGCCCGTGGCATGACCGACTCCGCTTTGCAGGAGTTGGCGCTTGCCGCCGGCGTGGCGCCAAGCTGGAAGGACGTGTTCGGCGTCACCCACCAGGTCGCGCCGCCCACACTGCGTATCGTGCTCGCGTCCTTGGGATTACCCGCGACCACGCCGGCCGAACTGGCAGACAGCTATCGCCGCGCCGTGCCCAGCCGGGGCGACCTGCCGCCATTGGTGACCGCCCGCAGGGGCTTCCCGGTCGAGTTGCCGACCGCCCCATCCCGCTACTGCCTCACGCTGGATGACGGCAGAACGTTCGACGGCATCGCCGAACCGCATGAAGCGGGGTCGGTCATTCCCGCCATTCTTGAACCGGGCTACCATCAGCTGGAGATGGGCGGAGTGGCGTGCGTGGTCGCGGTCGCCCCGCAACGCTGCGTCGTTCCGCACGAACGGACGGGCACGGGGCGCGGCTGGGGTTTGGCCGTGCAGCTCTATGGACTTCGCCGCGACGGCGATGCCGGACTTGGAGATTTTGCCGCTCTGGCGGCGCTCGCGCCGGAGATCGCAGGGCAAGGGGCACAGGCCATCGCCATCTCGCCCGTGCACGCCCAGTTCAGTGCAGACCCGAATAGATTCAGCCCCTATGCCCCGTCGTCCCGAACGGCGCTGAACGTATTGCACGCCGCATGTCCCGTGCCCGCGCCGGCGCTCGAGGCGCTGCCGTTCGTCGATTGGCCCGAGGCGACGCGATGGCGCCTGGACCATTTCCGCGCGCAGTTTCTGGCTGAGCGGACGGACCCGACGGAGCAAAGGAAGCTCGCGGATTTTCGCACCGCCCAGGGTGGCCGTCTGCGTGATCATGCGCTGTTCGAGGCGCTGCACGCTCACTTTTTCGGCGCCGACCCAGCACTCTGGCACTGGCATCACTGGCCCGCCGCGTTCCGCGATCCCGTCAGCGCGGAGGTCGCCGCCTTCGCCCGCGCGCATGCCGAGGAGGTGGACTTCCACGCCTGGCTGCAATTCCGCGCCGACCAGGGCCTGGCCGCGGCGCAGGCAGCATGCCGCGACGCCGGCATGGGCATCGGCCTGATCAGCGATCTGGCCGTTGGCACCGATTCCGGCGGCAGCCAGTGCTGGAGCCGGCAATCCGAAACATTGCTGGGCGTGACTGTGGGCGCGCCTCCTGACCTGTTGCAACGAAACGGCCAGAATTGGGGCCTGACCGCGTTCTCGCCCCCCGGCCTGGTCACCCACGGGTTCTCCACCTATCGCGACATGCTGGCCACTGCGCTGGCGCATGCGGGCGGCATGCGCATCGACCACGCCATGGGCCTGAACCGGTTATGGGTCATCCCGGACGGCGCCAGCGGAGCGGAAGGCGCCTATCTGTCTTTTCCCGAGCAGGATTTGCTGCGGCTGATCACGCTGGAATCGCAGCGCCACCAGGCGATCGTGCTGGCCGAGGATCTCGGCACCGTTCCTGATGGATTTCAGGACCGCCTGCGTGATGCCGGCATTTGCGGCATGCGCGTGCTGTGGTTCGAGCGTGACCAGGTGCAGGATTTCGTGCCGCCGCATCGGTGGACGCATTTGGCCGCGGCCATGACCAGCACGCACGACTTGCCTACGGTGGCCGGCTGGTGGTCCGGCCGTGACCTCGAGTGGGCGGAGCAGCTCGACCGCTCCACCGGCCCAGAAGCCGCACGCGCGGAGCGCCAGGCCGAGCGGTGCCGCCTTTGGCAAACCTTCACACAATCCGGCGCGGCACACGGCGAGCCGCCGAAGGCCGAAGACACCGCGCCGGTCGCCGATGCCGCGTGCCGCCATGTGGGCGCCAGTGCCTGCGAGCTTGTAGTATTGCCGGTCGAGGACGCGCTGGGCCTGGCCGAGCAGCCAAATCTGCCCGGCACCCTCGACGAACATCCCAATTGGCGCCGCCGCCTCCCGAAAACCCTGTTCGACGAAGCGACTCTGGCCCGGCTGAAGATGCTGGACCAAGCCCGAAGGAACGCCTGAGTGAAACCGCTGACCGCGACGGCTCGCCTGCAATTCCACAAGGATTTTCCGCTGGATCGCGGCGCCGACCTGGTTCCGTATTTGTCCAAACTCGGCATCAGCCATCTGTACGCGTCGCCCATCTTCCGCGCGCGCCCTGGTTCCACGCACGGCTACGACATCGTGGATCACGCGCAGATCAACCCGGAGCTGGGCGGCGAAGACGCGCTGCGCCGGCTGGTGGCGCGCCTGCGCGAGCACGAGATGGGCTTGATCCTGGACATCGTGCCCAACCACATGGGGGTAGGCGGCGCCGACAACGCCTGGTGGCTCGACGTGCTGGAATGGGGCCGTGCCAGCCCGTATGCGGAGTTCTTCGATATTGATTGGGATCCACCCGACAGCACATTGCGCGGCCGCATGCTGGCGCCGTTCCTGGGAGACGCGTACGGCCTGGTGTTGCAGCGCGGCGAGCTGCACCTGAAATTCGACGAGTTCGACGGGCGCTTGTTCATCGATTACTACGGTAACCGTTTCCCTATCTCCCCGCGCGACTATTCCGCAGTGTTGCTGGGGGAGGCCGGCCCTTTGGAGACGCCGGCACGGGTTTTCGCTGACCTGCCACCCGACCGCGACGCAATGCGCGCCGTCGTGGCCGAAGCGCGACAGGAATTACGGCGCCCGGAATACGCCCGCGCCATCGCCGAAGCCTTGCGCGGCTACGATGCCAGTACCGAGCTGGGCCGTGACAGGCTGCACCGCCTGCTCGATCGCCAGAACTTTCGGCTGGCGTGGTGGCGCGCAGCATCAGACGAGATCAACTGGCGCCGCTTTTTCGATGTGAACGCGCTGGCCGGCATACGCGTCGAGAACCCAGCCGTGTTCGAGGCGACCCACGCCACCATCTTTCGCCTTTATGAGGAAGGTCTGATCGACGGGCTGCGGATCGACCATGTAGACGGGTTGGCAGAGCCGCGCGCCTACTGCCGCAAATTGCGTCGTCGGTTGGAGGCGCTGGCGCCGAGACGACCTCCCGGTCTGAATGGCGAGCCACCCGTCATTTGGATCGAAAAGATCCTGGCTTCTCACGAAAGACTTGCTTCCGACTGGCTGACCGACGGCACCACCGGCTACGATTTCATGAACGATGCCGCCGGCGTGCTGCACGATCCCGCAGGTGAGGCCGAGATTACCCGCATCTGGACCGAGGTCACTGGTCGCACCGGCGTCTTCGAGGCGGAGAGCGGTCCGGCCCGGCGCCAGATCCTGCGAGAGAGCCTGTCCAGCGAATTGTACGCCACGTCTGTCGCCCTGCACCGCATCGCCCGCCGCGATCTGGTCACGCGCGACTACACGCTCACCGCCATCCAGCGCACGCTGACCGAGCTGCTGGCCCATTTCCACGTATACCGCATCTATGCCGGCCCAGCTGGCATGAGCGAGGCGGATCGCCAGGCAATGGACTGGGCGCTGGCCGGCGCCCGCCGCACCGTGCGCGCTACGGACCGCCAGTTGCTGGAAGTGCTCGGCCGGTGGCTCTCCGGCGACGACCTGCGAAGCCTGCCGGCCGGCACCCGGCGTCAGGAGCGGCTGCGCGCGATGGTGCGCTTCCAGCAGCTTTCCTCACCCACGGCCGCCAAATCGGTGGAGGACACAAGTTTTTATCGCTACGGGCGCCTGCTCAGCCGCAACGAGGTCGGCACCGAACCAACGCAATTCGCCGTGGCGCCCTCGGCCTGGCACGCTGCGAGCCGCGCCCGTCGTCAGCGTTATCCGCGCGCGCTGCTGGCCACCGCCACGCATGATCACAAGCGTGGTGAGGATGCGCGCGCCCGGCTGGCCGTGCTGAGCGAGATACCGGCGGAGTGGGGAGCAGCCCTGCAACGCTGGACACGGCTGAACGCACCGTTGAAGCGCGATCTGGATGGTCCGGCGCCGGACGCCGCCGATGAGGTGATGCTTTACCAAACGTTGATTGGCGCCTGGCCGCTGGACCTTTCGCCCGACGATCGAGATGGTCTGGCCGCGTTCCGCGAACGTGTGGCCGCCTGGCAGCAGAAGGCCCTGCGCGAGGCCAAGCGCCACTCGAGCTGGGCAGTGCCGAACGAACCCTACGAGCAGGCCGCGCAGGACTTTCTAGGTGCCGTGCTGGACCCGGATCGGCCAGCCCATGTGGTACACGAGTTGGCCGAGTTCGTCGCGCGCATCGCCGCCCCCGGCGCGGTCAATAGCCTGTCCCAACTCCTGTTGCGGGTCACCAGCCCAGGCGTGCCCGACCTCTACCAGGGCACCGAACTATGGGACTTTTCCATGGTGGATCCAGATAACCGGCGCCCGGTCGATTTTGCCGCCCGCGCCGATGCGCTGGCCGCGGGGGAAAGTCCCGGCACGCTGGCCGGCCAATGGCGAGATGGCCGCGTCAAGCTATCCGTGCTCGCCCGCGCGTTGGCGTTGCGGGCGCGGCTGCCTCAAACCTTTGCCCAAGGCGGCTATACGCCGCTCAAGGTGGAAGGTCCGGCCGAATGTCACTGCCTTGCCTACCTGCGGGAGCTCGATGACACGCACGTGATCACTCTTGTCACGCGCCTACCTGCTACGCTCGGCTGTGATCAGTCAGCGTTGATTGCCAAGTCCGCGTGGTCGGGAACGCACGTTGTCCTGCCACGTTCTTTGCAGGGACGCCCAATCACCTCGGTCCTGTCCGGCGCCGAAATTGGTAATGTTGCGATAGAAGGGCATGTACGCCTGGACGTTATCCTGGCGGATCTGCCGGTGGCACTTTTGGAGGTTTGATGAACCGAATTGTCGTCGTGTCCAACCGGGTGCAGATACCCCAGGGCACGGCGAAGGCCGGCGGTCTGGCTGTCGCGCTGGAAGGGTTGATGTCCCAGCGCGGCGGATTGTGGTTCGGGTGGTCCGGGGATGTCAGCGAGGCTGTGCGGCGAGTCAAGCACACCACCGTCGGCGGCATCCAATACGCGACCATCGATCTCGCTCGCGAGGAACACGACCTCTACTACAACGAATTCTCCAACGCCACGCTCTGGCCGCTGCTGCATTCGATGCCGGAGCAGATGGTGTTCGACCGGCGCGCGGCCCAGGTTTATCGCCAGACTAACGAGCGCATGACCGAGGCGCTCGTGCCGTTGCTGCGTTCACACGACCTGATCTGGGTGCACGACTACCACCTGATGGCAATGCCGGCCCTGCTCCGCGCCCGTGGCGTGGGGACCCCAATCGGGTTTTTCCTTCACGTGCCGTTCCCGACCGCGGACATGCTGGCCAGCATGCCAGAGGCTGCCAACTTATCGGTGACCTGCTCGCCTGCGATCTGATCGGCTTCCAGACTGATAACGACCTGGAGAATTTCGCGAGCGCCGCGAGCCGAATGGCTGGCGCCATACGCTTGTCGTCCGGCGGCCTGCAACATGACGCGCGGCGGGTCCGCCTTGGCGTGTTTCCGGCCGAGATCGACGCTACCGAGTTCGCCGGCATGGCGGAAATCGCCTGGCGGTCGGCGCCGACGGAGCGGCTGCGGCGCAGCTTGCAAGGCCAGCAGCTGATCCTGGGAATCGATCGCCTCGATCCGACCAAAGGGCTTGTCCAGCGATTGCACGGCTTCCGTCGAATGCTGGAAACACGGCCGGACTGGCGCCGCGGCGTGACCTTCCTGCAAATCGCGGCCGCCTCGCGCACGGACGTTTCGGCCTACCAGGATTTGCGCGCTGCGATCGATGCAGAG